>CAVSVL010000033.1:0-75080 GCA_963731025.1 uncultured delta proteobacterium
GGTGTTGATATGATCACCGGGGAAGGAATGTTGCTTGAAGTCAGAGGATAAGGGAATCGATGCTATGGAACAAATTCCCTATAAGAGATCTTCAAACTTTACTTCTTACACTCACTTTATCTATCACCTTTAGTATCTCATCATGGTCGAAGGGTTTGGAGATGAAACTGCAAATCACATCTTCTTCCAGGGCGTTCTGTATATTGATGTCATCCTTGTAAAAATAACCCGAAACGATCACGGCACGAACGCCGGAATCGATCTTGCGAATCTGCCGTGCCAACTCCAAACCTTCCATATCGGGGAGCTTGGCGTCCAGAAATGCCATCCGGAAGCGCTTTTGCTTTACCAATTGAAGCGCTTCACGTCCGTTTAATGCTTTATCCGACAAAGACCCGATTTTTTTCAATATATTCTCAAATGCCCAACATATATCCGGCTCGTCGTCCACGATGAGAAATTCTTTTTGCTTTTCCGCCATCTTGCCCGCCTTGTTAACATGGATATTCCCTCAGGGTTCAATAGGTTACAACGTTCTGCGTTTTTCGTTTAAAATTCGTGTTTTCGTGATCATTCTGGCGCCGTGCAAGGCAAGTTGTTAACCTCTGAACCCTGAACACTTGAACCTCTGAACCCCGCAACCCTGAACGATTACCTTTCTTTAGCTTACATAACCGGCAATCCTACGGTAAAGGTACTCCCTTTGCCGTTACGGCTTTCCACATCGATGGAACCGTTATGCTGTTTGACGATAGAATAACAGATGGAAAGCCCCAATCCGGTTCCTTGTCCCACAGGCGACGTCGTGTAAAAAGGATCGAATATTTTATCAATGTCATTCTCGGAAATTCCTTGACCGGTGTCCGTTATGCGAATCAGTACTTCCCTGTCTGCCGTCTCAATTGAGATGGTCAAGGTTCCCCCATCCGGCATGGCCTTAATGCCGTTCAAAAAGAGATTGATTAATACCTGTTGAAGCAGGCTGGCATTGCCGTTGATCACAATAGAATTTTTTTCAAATTGCAGATTGCTTTTGATCTTTTGAATTTTGGCCTGGTTTTCGATCAACGTCCACGCTTCCCATATGAGAGCAGGCAGATTTAACTGTTCCAGCTTAGACGTTACCTCGGGCCGGGCAAATCTCAACAGGTTTTCAATGATATCAGATACTCTTTGAATGCCGGTGTGAATTTTTTCGGCGCATTCCCGACGAAATTGTGCGCCGATATTCTCATCCATAAGAAACTGAACGCCTGAAGAACAAATTGCCAGAGGATTTCGAATTTCGTGGGCAATCCCTCCGGCCATCACGCCTAATGCGGTAAATTTTTGTGACTGTAAAAGTTGTAACTCCAATTTGCGGCGCTCGGTTTGGTCTCTTCCCACGGCAACGATCCCTATGGCCTGGGATTTTTCGTCTTTCATCTGCGAGCAAACCCAGGAAACAGGAATGCTTGTCCCCTTTTTCGGAATGAGATCCCATTCATTCATCTGCGTTTTATTAATGCGCTTCATTCTGGAAAAAACCTTTTTCACCTCATGTTTCCAATCATCGGCAATGTATTTGATAAACGGTTTATGCTTTACTTCATGGAAGGCGTATCCTGATATCTTTTCCGCTGCCGGGTTCCAGGACAAGATGTTGCCGTTTATGTCCGTGGACAGGATGATGTCACTGGCACTCTCAAAAACACTCGCCATGTGGCGCTCAACACGACGAACTTCTTCACCCAAACGTATCTGCTCGGTAACATCGTCCATTAGAAGCATCACATTCTCAACCCTCCCTTCCCACACCATGGAAAAAGGGAGTATGCGGTAATAGTAAATCCGCATCGGAACGCCCGGTGAGCGATAGGACATCCGTTGCCCCAAAGTCGGGCGGTTATTGTCGAAAACCTGATGAATCTGCCGGGAGATGTTCATCTTCTCCAGAATGATGGCCGGAAATATATCTTCCAATCGGCAGCCGACGGTATCGGCCAAGGTCCGCCGGCTCTTGGCCAAAAAATTTCGGTTGGCCGAAACGACGCGTATATCCCGGTCTATCATCAAAACCGACGAAGGGATGGCGTCCAGCAGCATCAGATAAAGCTTTTCAAATCGTTCCGATGAACTCTCACACAATTCCCTGTTCCGTATTAAATTCATGGCTGATACACCTTTATAGGTTCAGGGTTCCAAGGTTCCGGGTTCAACAATCAACAATCCTCAAAGGTTAACCTTGCCTCCGGACCGGAGGGAACGGGGAGCACAGAACGTTGAACCTTTAGCCTTGGACCTTGCTTTCCGGCATAACAAAGTTATACGGCGGCCATGGGCCGCTTAAGAGAAGCTTTGCGGCCGCATCTTGACTGATATTCAGAAATACTTGCCGAAAATGTTTGACAGCGTCTCTGGGTACTAAAAAGTAAAGCGAGAGAAGATGATTTTTGAATTCTGATTTGAACCGGGTATAGAGCCCGGAGAAAGCCCGGCGAAAGTGACTAAGGACGGTCTCAAATTCTTTGTCCATCTGATCCTCTTGATCATAATGGGTTTTCCGGGTCGAAAGGTACGCCCGTCCGGGAGTCTCTGATTTTGGCCCGCCCTGGCGCGACTTGTCACCATTGAATAAACATTGTCTTTCATTCTTTTTTAATTCCGCAATCTCCAATCCCTCATCCGCAATGAGGATCCGTATTCCCATTTCTACACATCCCTTTATTGTACCAAGAAGGCGCCCATATTGGTCGCTGTGTTCTTCAAGAAGCCGGCTGACCTGCTGCTTGCCGTTGAGCAAACAACCGTAACGCATGGGGATAACGGTTCGGTCTCGATGAAAAAATTCAACCACCTGTTTATAAGTCAGAATGCGGGATACATCCGGCAAAAGGTTCGGCTGAGTGATGCCGGAAATTGCCGCGGTGAGGCCGTTGTGCGATACCAGCGCAACTGGCTGGTCATCCACCCCTGAAAGCGCTCCCGGATATTGATGCCCGGGTGTATGAAATATGCAATAAGTCAAATAGTTCATCAGCTTTCCGCCAGTTCTAAAAACTCCTTTGTATTCCGGACATCAGGATGCTGTCAGCATAGGCATAAAAAATGATGCCGGGCATTTTTTGGGTCCTGAAAAGCCTGGGTCTCCGGTCATTGCCTGTCCCGCATAGCGGGAGATTCTTTACGCCAACATATGATGAACCGTCGTTATTACCTCATTCAACCTAAATGGCTTAAAAAGGACCGAATCCACCGAACTTCCTTTTAGCTTAGGTTTAATTTCTTCTTCTCCCCAGCCTGTCATCAAGCAAATCCGGATGTTGGGTGAATGATCTTTTATGCAAGAAGCCAAGGACCACCCGTCCATGGAAGACATGGTCAGGTCAGTCAGGACCAGGTCGAATGATCCTTTACGAAAAAGGGACAACCCCTCTTCGCCGTCACAGGCTACTGTCACGTCACATCCCATTTTTATCAGTACACACAAAATGAAATGACGTATATATTCTTGCTCTTCAACAACCAATACCCGACTTTTTTTAATATCCATTCTCATTTTGTTTCACCATTTTTACGCCATGTTGAGAGACGGGCAAAAACTATAGGGAGGCCATGGGCCGGAAAGTTCCAGGGACAGTCCCCCATGATCATGTTTTGCATTCATCCGGTCAACCTGAACACAAAAGTCCGCCACTGAATCCCGATGGACCAGGTAGGCCCAATTCATAATCATATCCTTTCCCGCGGCAACACGGGACAGTGGTTTTCTCTGGTAAATATCCGAAGCATAAGCGTTCATAGTTTCACCGATCTCTTTTACGATCTCCTCCAGCCGGCTATTCAACTGCTTATCGATTTTATTCCGGATTCGCTTTGCCTGAAAATAGCGTAACCCGGGAGTTAATGCGGCCAACCGTTCGGTCTCTTCGGCAAGCGTTTGATCATAAAACTTCTTTTTTGCTTTTTTGCTGTCTATATACCCTTTTACCGACCATTCTTCCTTGTCCGCCACATGATCCAGAAAATCCAATATCTTGTTGCGGCAAATTGGCAAGAGTTTCTCAAGGCTCTCGATGGATGAAAAAATAGTTCCAAACCGGGCCGGAAACACGGATGAATGACGCATTACCTCCTCGACCACTGCTTCATGGCGGACGGCGCGCGGTCCGACCCAACCTATGTCCCCCATGTTACGTTCACCCGAGGGCCCGCAGAACTGATCCAGGGCGATACTGCTGATCACGGCCGCAACATCTGAAAATCGATGCAAAAGAATCGGCATTCGGCCGTCGACTCCCGTTCCCTGGATCGAAAGTGTTGGGAAAAACCGGGTGAAACCAAAAAGATAGATTCCCTGGCCGGCATCGCTTTTTATCTCTTCCGATTTCATATTTACTGCGATGAAACCTCCATCAATGCGGATTCAATGTCTTTTTTTTCAATACGAACCTTAACCTTTTTGGAGTTATTGCTTTTTTCTTTTTCAACGGCCCGGCGCACGGCGTTAAGAGCGGCTTTGTTGCAAACCGCAGCGATCTCGGCGCCGCTGAAAGCTTCTGTCTTTGAAGCCAGTTCAGCCGAGTTGATTCCGCGTGCAAGGGGCTTCTCTTTAAAATGGATATCAAATATTTCCTTACGATCTTTTTCATCCGGCATGGGAATCTCAACGATCGTGTCAAAACGGCCGGGCCTGAGCACTGCCGGATCAAGCAAATCTGACCTGTTGGTGGCGCCGAGCACCAGAACCCCTTTCATTTCTTCGATCCCATCGAGCTCTGCTAAAAATTGGCTCAGAACCCGCTCCGATACATGGGAATCCGACGAACCCATACTCCGCACGGGAACCAGCGCATCGATTTCATCGAAAAAAATAATACAGGGTGCAGCCTGCCGTGCCTTTCGAAACACCTCCCGCACCCCCCTCTCGGATTCACCTACATACATGGAAAGGAGGGCCGGACCTTTCACTGATATGAAGTTCACCCGGCTCTCATTGGCAATGGCTTTTGCAACCAACGTTTTACCGCATCCGGGAGGACCGGATACGAGGATTCCTTTGGGAGGTTTTGTTCCGGCTTGTTCGAAAAGAAGGGGGTATTTCAGAGGCCACTCCACCGCTTCCACCAGATGCGCTTTGATCGATCCAAGGCCGCCCACATCTTGCCAGCTCACATTCGGAACCTCAACAAACACCTCACGAATAGCGGACGGCTCAACCTCTCGAAGGGCACATAAAAAGTCGTCCATATACACTTCAAGTTTCGAAAGCTGCTCATAGGGGATATGGGTCAAAACAAAATCGATATCCGGCATGATACGTCGCAAACAAATCATCGCGGCTTCACGGCAAAGGGCTTCCAGGTCGGCGCCGACAAACCCGTGGGTGATCTCCGCCAAGTGGGACATATCAACCGCCTCTGCCAAGGGCATCCCCCGGCTGTGGATCTCCAGGATTTGCAGCCTTCCGTTGCGATCGGGAATCGGAATGGCGATTTCCCTGTCGAAACGTCCCGGCCGCCGCAATGCAGGGTCCAGGGTGTTGGGAATGTTTGTGGCGGCAATCACAATGACATTCTGGCGTTTGTTGAGACCATCCATGAGGGCGAGAAGCTGCGCAACCACACGTTTTTCAACGTCGCCCACAACCTTTTCACGTTTTGGAGCGATGGCATCGACTTCATCTATAAAGACGATACTCGGCCCCTTGCGAGAGGCATCTTCGAAGATCTTGCGCAAGTGCGCTTCACTCTCGCCGTAAAACTTGTGCACGATCTCAGGGCCGTTTACGGAAAAAAAATTGGCCTCGGTCTCGTGCGCAATCGTCCTGGCGATTAGGGTTTTCCCGCATCCCGGAGGACCGTGGAGCAGCACCCCTTTGGGCGGGTCGATCCCCAGCCGTTTAAACACCTCGGGATAACGCAAGGGGAGTTCAATCATTTCCCGGATACGCTGGAGTTGAGGTTTAAGGCCCCCGACGTCTTCGTATGAGACCGATCGAACAGATTCTTCTTCTCCTCGGCCCTTTCCGATCAAAAGCTGCGTCGTCGGATTAATGAGTACGGCTCCTTTGGGGGTTGTCTTTTCCACCTTAAAATCGGCTGATCGGCTTCCGAACAGGGTGGCACGGATGCGGTCTTCCTCTACTACGGGCAAGCCGTCGAGGAGGCTGCCGATATACTTCAAGTCTCGATCGGAAGGAACAATGTTGATGGGGGCGATGCAAACCTTTTGGGCGGACAGGCATTCGATCTTTCTGACCTGCACGAACTCGTCGACCCCTGCACCCGTATTTTCCCGGGTAAGTCCATCCAGTTGAACGCGGGACCGGCCACGCAGCTCCTTGTAAGCCGGCATTGCCTTGCATACCGTTCTTCGCTTCCCCTCAATCTCTATAATGTCGCCGATGCTCACCTTGAGTTTCTCGATGTCTTCCGGTCCCATGCGGGCGAATGCCCGCCCCATGTCCTTACTGAGGGCTTCGGCCACCTTCAGCTTTAATGTTAATTTTTCACCTTTGGCCATAAAAACTCCTAAAACCTTTTTAATCGGGATTCCCACCACACGGCACAGGCGGACAACTCCGCCTTGCTCCGACAAGCTTTAACCTAAACTGATCTTAGGTTTAATCAATACACTTAATCTCCAGGACACCATTGTTACATGAAACCTCCATCTTTTCAGGCGGATAGGCTCTGGGTAAAAGAACTTCCTTGCAATACTTTTTGTCTCCCTTTTTAGCATTAATCGTAAGCAAATCATCCTTTACGTCGATTTGAACATCTTGGGTACCGATGCCCGGCATTTCAGCCACAACCAATGTGTGGTCTTCTTCTTCGAATACATCAACCATCGGCTCCCGAACCTCATGAACGAAAGATTCCCCGGTTTTTTCGTCCCTGCGGATATTCCCGAACGGCTCAACCTTGGCCCCTTCGCCCCCCAAACCGACTTTAACCGAAAATCCGTATACTCCTTTCACATCCTTATCCTTCCCATAAATTTCGCCGGTCCGGGATAGTGACTCTCCCTTTTCGGCCAAATCGCCGAGCTTTTCAAAAAGATCCGTGACCCCCCCCAGAATTCCCTCAAAACCGGCCTTGAATCCATCCTTTCTATATCTTTTTTCACTCATAACTCTCTCCTTCTAACGGAATTTTTAATTTCTTAATTTTTTTGTGAATCGTTTTATAATCGATTTTAAGCAATCGGGCCGCTTTTGCCTTGTTTCCCCCTGAAAATTTAATCGCACGATTAATAACCTCTCGTTCAACGACCCGGGTATGGTTTTTTATGATTTCTTTGAAGGAGTTGTCTTCCCACGGCATTGGTTTAATTTTCGGTATAAAGCATGTACCAGACGTCGACGTTATTTCTTTATCCAGATGTACATCTGTTATGATATCATCGGCCAATAATACGGCCCTTCGAATAATGGATCTAAGCTGGCGGACATTTCCCGGCCAGCTAAAATCGATCAGACTTTGGAGGGCTGTTTCCGAAAAGTTTTTTACATTTTTATTCAATTCGATGTTTGTGATATCCAGAAACCGTTTTGCCAGATAGGGAATGTCATCTTTTCGTTGTCGAAGCGGCGGAATCAAGATGACAAGTTCACTCAATCGATAGAAGAGATCATCGCGAAATTTGCCTCTTGCGGACACAGCCTTAAGATCCTGGTTGCAGGCAGCCAAGAGACGGACATCTATGTTCAGGGGTTTTGTGCCGCCGACCCGATAAAGTTTTTTCTCCTGGATCACTCGAAGAAGTTTGGCCTGAGAATTCATGGTCATGTTTGTTATCTCATCCAATAACAGTGTCCCCCCTTTGGCCTGTTCAAATTTTCCGGCCTTTTGGTTTGTAGCCCCGGTGAAGGCACCCTTTTCATGGCCGAAAAATTCGTTTTCCAAAAGCGTATCCGGAATTGCCGCGCAATCAATGGGAATAAAAGGACCTGCTGACCGATGACTGGCCCGGTGAATGGATCGAGCCACAAGCTCCTTTCCGGACCCGGTTTCTCCCTGAATAACAACCGTGAAGTCTGACTTTGACACACGATTCACTTGTGAGATGATCGAGCCAACGATATCGCTAGGCCCCATCGTTTTTCTTAAAGAAATATGATCCTCGAGTTGTTTGGATAAGTTTTTAATCTTTTTTTTGAGATTCCGTTCGGCTACCGCCCGACGCACAACCCGAATAACTTCATTGTGATCGAATGGTTTGGCCAGGTAATCATGAGCCCCTGCCCGCATTGCCTCCACAGCCCCGTTTATATCGGCATGTGCGGTTATCATGATCACCGGAAGATCCGGATCCGCCTTCTTTGCGGCTTTTAGGACCTGCAGTCCATCCATGCCCGGCATCTTGATATCCAACAACATCACGTCAGGCATGTTATCGTGGATCATTTTCATTGCCACATTCCCATCACACGCCGCATTGGATCTAAACCCTTCTTTCTCCACGAGACGGGAGAGAATCTCACAAATAAACTCTTCGTCATCAACGATAAAAATCCGTGTGCTGTTCTCTTTTATCTCATTTTTCTTCATGAAAAAGCGGCCTGTTAACAGGATAAATTACCCTGATATCCTTATGAAGTTGATTTTCCAATGCGTGAAGCATCCCCAAAAACAAGATTCCTGTTTCGCCGATTTGAAGGGTTTGATCGATACGATCGGCTATGTATCGGTCACGTTTTCTGATTAATGCATCGGCCAGGGTTTTCCGGTGGGCTTCGATCTCATGACCTTGACGGATATCTTCGACGGTCATCCACTGTTTGATTAGACCATATTCTTCCACCAAAAGTTCGGAAGACTCTGTCCCCATGATCGTTGCCCCTCTTTCCATCAAGCGAAGAAGAAGCCGGTGATTCCGACTCCCCGCCCTTGTGAGATCTCTGACGATCTCTTCCTCTCTGCCGCAAACCGGCAACCCATCCTGATAAAGGCGTACTTTCTCATATCGGAGGTCCAATCCCTTGATTGTCTGCTCAATTTCCGTCCACATCTTATTTATCAAATATATTTTACGCTTTAAGGACTTTTGTCCAAACTTCCTGAGGGTTGCACGCTGCAATGCATCGCTGAGACCACCCATATCGGCCTGGGTATGAATGACAGGAATGTATATCAGCGTTCTTTTAGGGTCTTTCATGTCGACCGTCTATTTATCCTCTGACCAGGCATTGCTTAATTTATAAAATCGTGAAACGATTTAATCCTTGGACTTGTTTCCATTGCGTCGATTCCACTATTCCGCAGTATAGGAGCAATAACTCGATGTAAAAAGACTTAGGGGTCTGGCCCCGCCTGCCATTGCAAGGCACGAGCGGGCTGGCTCATCTGGAATAAAATATCAGAGAAAGGATTGTTACTTTAAAACCAGATTTCTCCCTCCCCCGAGTTCATTCAAAGAAGCCTGTTCTTTCTGCGCGAACTCTTTACTTCCCCCGGCTTTGGGCAAATAAATGTTGAAAATCGTTCCTTGCCCCGGCTCGCTGTAAACCCGGATGTCCCCGCCGCTTTGCTTGACGATGTCATGCACCGTGGAAAGCCCTAAACCGGTTCCCCCGCCCTGTTTTTTGGTGGTAAAAAAAGGTTCAAATATTCGGAATTGGGTCTTTTTGTTCATACCAAAGCCGGTATCGTCCACGGAGAGTACCACATAAGGACCGGACCGAACCGAAATGTGTTTTCCGGTGTTTTTCTCATTCAGCACTTCGTTTGCAGTCTTTATTGTGATCTTCCCGCCTTGAGGCATGGCATCGTGGGAGTTAACCGCCAGATTCATGATCACCTGCTGCATCTGTGCCGAATCTACCTTCACCGGCCATAATGCAGGATCCAGGTTCATCTCCATTATCACGTTTTCACCGATCATACGTCTGAGCATTCTTTCCGTTTCGACAATGACGTCGTTAAGGTTCAATACCGTCCGTTGCATCACATGTCTGCTGCTGAAAGCCCAAAGCTGCTTCACCAAAAACCTGGCCCGTTCCCCGGACTTCCTAATCTGATCGATGTCCTGACGCATGGTGTTATCCTTATTTAAGTCTTCGAGCAAAAAGCTGGAACAACTGATAATGGCTGTCAACAAGTTGTTTAAATCGTGGGTCAAACCGCCTACTATTTCTTTGACGGCATCCATCTTCCGGGTCAGAATGAGCTGTGCCTGTGCTTTCTCTTGCTCCGCTGCCAGTTCTTCAAAATTATCAAGCGTTTTTTTAAAAGTATTCTCCGCCTGTTTTCGCTCAACGGCACAGCAAGCAGCACGGATAAGCAAGTTGCTATCCATCTTTCCCTCAATAAAATAATCTCTGGATTGTCTTCTATTAGTAAAAGGTCGCTTCGCTGACTTTTTACGAGACCATCAACTAGTTGACGTCACCTGGTCTAAGAACCATAGAAATTGTTTCTTTTAAACCGATTATAGAGTCATAGCTTTTTAGAGTATAGTACAGCACCGGAAAATTCGGATTTTTCTTCTTGATATCGGATAGAACTTCCGAGGTGTCGAATCCGTTCTGCTCAAAACTAAAGAGTGCCAGGTCAAATTGTGAGTCATTGAAATCCGAAGGCAGCATGTCGATATCATCGATAATCGACACCCCATAACCATCGTCCGCAAGTTTTGTATAAAGCAACCTACTTCTGTATTGGAAATTGTCTACGATCAGTATGGCTGCCATGCGACGTCTCCTTTGAAAAATTTGTCCCCTGAGTTAATACTTTTTTTCAGTTTAGACTGTATAGGAGTAAAAGAAAAAAAAAATCAGGAGAATCATGATTTTTTATGGGATATATATTAAAGTTTAAAACTGCGCCTTCAAAGGAGTTTAATTTCTTTCAATGGATAACCATCTGTTTTCTAAACGGTTTTGAGTATAGGGAAATCCCTTATGTCTTTTTAGAATATTTCCTTAGTCACGATAATATAATGATATCGGTTAGATATGGATTGATCGGATGTGTATCAAGCACATATAGTGTTTCGACTTATTCAAATATACCATATGATGCGGTAATCAGGAGGGATGGTTTATCAGGAAAATCCCTATCCGGAATTTTCGAAAAACCAGGCTTAAATCTTGATGAGTTTTTTTTGATGGCAACGCCGACGCGTCAAAAATCCTTATACAAAAGGAAAAATCTATCAAGCAGAAATGCCGCCAAATTTTGAGTACTTTCTGAAAAATCATAATTTGGGGCAACTTCCACAACGTCTATGCCAATCAAACGACTTTTTGCACAGATAATATTTATGGCCTGGATCATCTCTCTCGGGCTCAGTCCACCGGGCTCGGGCGTCCCGGTTCCAGGGGCATAACACGGATCAAAAACATCGATATCGATGGAAATATACACGCCATCGGTCCGCTCGCTCAAATATCGAGTGGCCTCTTCAAGAACCTTGATGATTCCCCATTCCCAGATATCACTGATCGAGTATAAGGAAATATTATGCGCCTGGATATAGGCATATTCATCGCTCGAAAGTAATGACCGGTCGCCAATCGTGACAAGATGTTCTCCTTTGATAATCCCATTTTCAAGCAAGTTGCGAAATGGCGATCCATGCCAGACATCGTCAAGGGTAATATGGGATTCCCAAGTGTCGGGATGGCTGTCGAAATGAATAATTCCCGGTGTGAAGGACGGCTCTTTTTCCTGCAAGCCTTTCATCAGGCCTTTCAAAACCGGGTAGGTCAGGGAATGATCGCCGCCAAGGATAACGGGAAATGCCCGTTTGGCCACTTCAAAGCTCAAGGTTTCAATTGCTTCGAGAGTCTTTGCATAATCGGTCGGAAAAATGGTGACATCACCTATATCGAGAATCTCGGGATAATTGATGTCAATCGCTTTTTGCCGCTGGTACAAATCGATCACGGTTCCTCGCTTGAAAGAGGTGCTCGGATTGAACCAGGTAGATGCCTTCCTGATGGCAGACGGACCCAATCGTGCGCCAAACCGATTTGAAGTTCCGGTATCCATCGGAACGCCAAAAACACCGATTTGGTAATCGCGAAGTTGCTCTATGGTGCCATAGTCCGATTTGAAAAAGGTTGGAATCCCTGTGTATGAATATTCTTTACTTTTATCGATCATATAATACCCCCTATGTCTGTTGAATGCAATTTACCTACCTTTGATAAACGATTTGTCCATGAAAATGGTCGTATCCACCTGTGTGTGGATAATCTCTTCGGGTGGAATGGAGTAAATATCTTGGTCGAGAATAATGATTATTGGATGGACACTAATTAGGATCATACCAGCAGAGTTGTTGGTTTAATGCGATTAATTATTGATAATTGTTCCGGTTTCGCATTTCTTTTCGATGATATTTTGGAGCGTTTCAGAGCCTTGCCACTGGATGATATGAACACGAGATACTTTCTTGTCGAGAGCCTCAAATGCCGATTCCATTTTGGCTATCATTCCTCCTTTGATAGTGCCCTCTGCGATAAATGTTTTTGCTTCTTTAATGGTAAGGTAATGATAAACATCGTCTCCAACTATCACCCCAGGAACATCGGTAATAAAAACCAGATCCGTACATTGTACGCCAGCTGCTAACGCGGCGGCCGCACTGTCGGCATTGACGTTATAACTTTCTCCGCCTTCATTACCTGAAATAGGTGAGACGACCGGCACGCGTCCAATTTTGAGCGCATCCAGGACAACATCGGGGTTTACCTGTCTAATCTTACCCACAAATCCAAGGTCATGGCCATGACGTTTTAGCGGCTCGACGATAAACAGCCGTTTGGTTTTTCCCGACATGCGACTACAGGGTACACCGTTTTGGCTTAACCACGAGGCAATGCGTTGATTGATGGTCCCGGAAAGAACATTTTCGACTATTTTTATATCTTCGGCATGGGTGACCCGAATGCCATCAACAAAAACGGATTCACGATTAGCGTCTTTAAGAGCCTGAGAAATTTCAGCCCCTCCCCCATGCACTATTATAATTTCAACATTTTGACTATATCTAATCGCCTGGGCAAGATCCTTAAAGCCGTTTTTACCTTCGAAGGCTCGACCACCAATTTTTATTAGAATCCTTGGTTTCATAAATACAGTACCTTTATATTGGAAAATAAGATGGCTTCCAAATTTCAACTACAAATTGGTATTGAATAAAAGCAACCTACATATTCTCTAAAACTTCTATTCCCAACAAGCTCAAACCTTTCCTTAACACAATGGCCGTTGCTTTGATGAGTGCCAGTCTGGCAGTTACCAACTTTTCATTCTCCGCACGAAGCACATGATGTTTATTGTAAAACTGATTAAACGCTTTGGCCGTATTAAAAATGTGAACGGCAATCTTTGACGGACTGAATCCTTGAACAGCGTTATTTATTTCTTCTGGGAATTGAATCAATTTCTGAAGCAATAGAAGCTCTTCTGCATTGCCAAGAAGGGAAAAGTCGCAATATTGAAGATTAGAAGCGCTATCTTGGGCTTTCGCCAATATTCCAAAAATTCGCGCATAGGCATATTGGCAATAAGGACCGGTAAACCCGTCGAATGAAATGGATTCGGCCGGATCGAAATTGATGCTTTGGGTCGGTCGAGCTCGTAACAGATAAAATTTTATCGCACCGATACCGATTTTATTTGCACGGTGATTTATTTCATCGTCAGAAAGTCGACCTTCAGGATCGCGCTGGCGAATTTCATCAGCGGCCAGTTTTTTTATTTCAGCGATCAGAACATCGGCATCGACGACTTTCCCTTCTCTGGATTTCATTTTCCCTTCCGGCAAATACACCATGCCATAGGAAAGATGATAACAATCCTTGGCCCATTCATAGCCAAGGGAGCTGAGGATCTGGAAGAGGCATTTAAAGTGGTGGTCCTGTTCACTGCCCACCACGTAAATTGAAAAGTCTAACTTGTGTTCCTCTATCTTTAAAATGGATGTGGCGATATCCTGAGTAATATAAAGGCTGGTGCCATCCGGACGTAAAAGCGTTACTTTTTTGGCTTCACCGCCTTTTTCCTGGCCGAATTCCGTTTCAGGCAAATGAAAAATAGTGTTGTCATGATCATCCTTCGAGAAAATATTTTCTTCCAGACCTTTTTGGATGACATCCTTGCCCATTTTATAGGTGTCGGATTCATAATAAAATACGTCGAACTCAAGTCCGAAATTTTTATACGTTTCGGCAAAGCCGTCGTATACCCAATTGTTCATAGTTTTCCAGAGTTTTACGGTTTCCGGGTCATCAGCTTCCCATTGTTGAAGCATTATTTGAACATCATCTTCTATAGCTTGGTTTTTATCGGCCTCCCGGGCAAACCGCACATACCAGTTACCGACAAAGTGATCTCCTTTCAAACCTTCGGATTCAGGAGTTGAACCGCTCCCCCATCGTTTCCAGGCCAGCATACTTTTGCAAATATGAACGCCCCGGTCATTAATTAGGTTCGCTTTGACAACCCAATGACCGGTTGCTTCCAATATTTTTGAAATAGACATTCCTAATGCACCATTGCGCAAGTGTCCTAGATGCAGCGGTTTGTTTGTATTAGGCGACAAGTATTCCACCATACCCCGTATGCCTTGGCCAACAGAGGATTCCCCATAATTATTATCCTCTGAAATTATTTCGGAACAGAATTCTCCGAAAAGCACATCAGGAAATATATTTATATTAAGGTAGGGACCAGAAATATTTACTTCTTGGATAATGTCATCTGGAGTAATTTTTTTCGCAATTTTTTTCGCAATTTCTGCTGGAGATTGACGAAACTGTTTTGCAAGCGGAAAGCACCCGACTGCAAAATGGCCTAAGTCGGTGTTTGGAGGAAAATCAAGTTCAAGATGTATTGGGATTTGCCCAAGGGCTTTCTCTGTAGCTCTATAAATTTTGTTTAAAATAGTTTCTCTGAGTTTCTGAACAGACATAACCATTTCCTTTGTAAATATAAAACCTTGATTTCAAGAATCATTTCTTTGGGATAGATCTTATGTTTTTCAAGATCTATAAGTATGGCAAAAAACCGATACGCTATCAAGTTATAAAATCGTTTCGCAATTTTATACAACCCTGGCCTCCTTCTCGATCCTTTAAATGCTTTTGGATCAATTTACTTAAACCAATCACTTTGGACAAATCTAAGTACGCCGGCAAGCTTGCCAGTGCTGTCATGCCTGTTGTCTTTTTCCCAAGTTCATACTTGAAAGGAAGAACACATTATGCCATAATGCTTACACCTCGTTGATGATGGTTTTTTTATCGATAAAAATATTCTATCTGCTTGATTTCTCAAGTGTAACGAAGGCCTTTATTTTTTTGATGGTTGATCAAGGTTATGTTTCCACACCAAAGTTGTGCAGGTGCTAACTTCTCAAGAAAAAATTATGAAAAAAGTTGTAATTTTTTTTTAATTATGTAATTGCAGTCGATCAAAAGAATTTTCCATTTGCTGTGAGGAGCGTCATTAAAGTTTTTTTTATTTTTTCATGAAATGTTCGGGTTAACGAACAACGGCTTCCCAGTGTTTTGGCTTCAATGAAAAATAGTTATGAAATTTGATCCCTTCGATTTGAGGGGTTTTTTTTAACCACAAACGATTGTTTTAAATCATGAACACAAGATTAATTTTATCTGACGGAGCGCTTTATGAAGGGCTTTCCCTAGGCGCTGAAGGTACCACTACGGGAGAAGTGGTGTTCAATACCGCCATGACCGGATACCAGGAAATTCTGACGGACCCTTCATATCATTTCCAGTTAATCACTATGACATATCCGCAAATCGGAAATTATGGCGTCAACCGAAAAGATTTCGAATCAAAACGAATTTACGCGGGAGGTTTTATCATACGCGAATACAGCCCCATCGTCAGTCACTGGCAGGCTGACCAATCCATTGATGCGTACTTGAAACATTACGGCATTGTTGGGATCAGTGATATTGATACCCGTGCCCTGACCCGTCATTTGCGTGATCACGGTGCTCAAATGGGGATGATTACCACTACAAATGAACCGTTTGACACCTTGTTAGAGCGACTGAGAAGCGGTGAAAAGCTTGTTGGAAGAGATATCGTTAAAGACGTTACAACGGACAGGTATTACGATTGGCCGTTATCCGGTGAAAGTGATGGCAATCAAAAATGTTCATTCAGAGTCGCTGTCTATGACTACGGCGTAAAATATTCAATTTTAAGAACACTACACGATTACGGGTGTCGTCTCAGAGTATTTCCCGGCCATGCTCCGCCTGAAGAGGTGCTCGAATGGAATCCCGACGGAATCGTTCTGTCCAACGGTCCCGGCGATCCGGAGCCTGTTGAATATGCCGTTAAATCGGTTCGGCACCTGTTGGGCAAGAAACCGATATTCGGGATTTGTCTGGGCCATCAGATTTTGGGACTGGCACTGGGCGGTCGAACAACCAAGTTGAAATTCGGACACCACGGTGCAAACCACCCGGTAAAGCATCGACGCACGGGCGCGGTTGAGATAACTTCTCAGAACCATGGTTTTATCATCGATATTGACAGCTTGGCGAAAAAAGAGGTTGAGATCACCCATATAAACCTGAATGATGGAACCCTGGAAGGAATCAGACACCAACCTCTGCGGGCTTTCTCGGTTCAATATCATCCGGAGGCATCGCCGGGGCCCCATGACAGCCGGTATCTGTTTGAGCAATTTATAGAGGATATGAAGCAGTTCGATGCCTAAAAGAAAAGACATAAAACGAATACTTGTGATTGGATCGGGTCCCATCGTCATCGGTCAGGCCTGCGAGTTTGATTATTCCGGAAGCCAGGCCTGTAAAGCACTGCGTGAAGAAGGGTTTATCGTTATATTAATCAACAGCAATCCGGCCACGATTATGACAGACCCCGAATTTTCGGATAGAACTTATATAGAACCGCTTCGTGCAGATGTGATTGCAAAAATCATAGAAGATGAGCGTCCCGATGCGCTGCTGCCCACCCTTGGCGGTCAGACAAGTCTTAATCTTGCGGTTGAACTTGCCGAAAGTGGTATTTTAGAAGAATACGGCGTGGAGTTAATCGGCGCCAAGCTCGAGACAATCCGTCTGGCCGAAGACAGGAATCTCTTTCGCAATGCTATGAGAGAAATCGGCTTGAAAGTTCCTGCGGGCGGGTGTGTTAATTCTCTCGAAGCGGCAGAGGCACTGCGTGATGAAATCGGCTTTCCGCTCATCATTCGCCCTTCATTTACCCTTGGCGGTATTGGCGGCAGTGTCGTTTATAACAGAGAGGAGTTCAGCCGGGCGGCCCAGTGGGGACTGAGCGCCAGCCCGGTCAACGAGATATTAATCGAGGCGTCCGTGCTCGGGTGGAAGGAATACGAGCTGGAAGTGATGCGGGATGCGGCGGACAATTTCGTGGTGGTGTGTTCCATCGAAAACTTCGACCCCATGGGTATCCACACGGGTGACAGTATCACTGTGGCGCCCGCCCAAACCCTAACGGACGTCGAATTTCAGGCCATGCGGGATGCGGCCAAGAAAATTGTGACCAAGATCGGCGTCGAAACCGGAGGGGCCAACATCCAGTTTGCCCTGAATCCGGAAAACGGCAAAATGGTGGTCATTGAAATGAATCCCAGGGTCTCACGAAGTTCGGCGCTGGCATCCAAAGCCACCGGTTTCCCCATCGCCAAGATTGCCGCCAAACTTGCTGCAGGTTATTATCTTCACGAAATTCCCAACGATATTACACGAAAAACTCCGGCATGCTTTGAGCCGGCCATCGACTATGTTGTCGTCAAGATCCCCCGATGGGATTTTGAAAAGTTTCCCGGGAACGACGTCCGATTGAGCTCCCAGATGAAATCGGTGGGCGAAGCCATGGGAATCGGCAGAACCTTCAAGGAAGCGCTGAACAAAACGCTGCGGTCCCTTGAAAACGGCTGGTCAGGTTTCCATGCCAATGGCAACGATTCCATTCGCCGAATGTCTGGTGAAGTCTTGCTGGATGATCTCAGATGGGGAACACCGGATCGCATCCTGAAGATTTGGCAGGCCCTCACCAGCGGTATTTCTCCCGAAGAAATATTCGAGATTACCCGTATTGACGTTTGGTTTCTGAAGAATCTCCAGCAACTTGTGGAGTTCGAAACTCACATTGCCGAAGAATTTAAACAACGGCGGACTCTCACACCGGAAACTCTCCGAAGCGCAAAACGCCTTGGATTCTCCGACAAGCACATCGCCGGGTTGACCGGCAAGCTGGAAACTGAAATCCGAAGCCTGCGCAAAGAAAATGGAATATTGCCGTCTTTTAAAATTGTGGACACCTGTGCCGCCGAGTTTGAATCTTTTACCAACTATTTTTATTCCACCTACGATCAGGAAAACGAATCCATCCCTTCAAACCGGAAGAAAGTGATTATTTTAGGCGGCGGTCCCAACCGAATCGGTCAGGGCATTGAATTCGATTACTGCTGTGTGCACGGCATCCTGGCCTTAAAAGATCTGGGAATCGAAGCCATCATGATCAACTGCAATCCGGAGACGGTGAGCACGGATTATGATGTGGCCGACAAGCTGTATTTTGAGCCGCTTACCTATGAAGATGTATTGAATGTGATTGAGCTGGAAAAACCGGATGGTGTCATTATTCAATTTGGGGGGCAGACACCGCTGAAGTTGGCCATCGACCTGGAACAGGCAGGCGTGCCCATATGGGGAACCTCCCCGGATTCCATCGATCTGGCCGAAGATCGCGACCGGTTCGGCGCCCTGCTGGACTCCCTGGATATTCCCCACCCCCAATACGGAACAGCCACCTCCATAGAGGATGCCGTTGAAATCGGCCAGAGAATCGGATTTCCCTTGATGGTAAGACCTTCCTACGTCCTGGGCGGACGCGCAATGGAAATTGTTTATGATCTTAAATCGTTGGAACATTATATGCAGTATGCTGTTAATGCCTCAAAAGAACATCCGGTGCTTCTTGATCGCTTTCTGGAAGACGCTTTCGAGTTTGATGTAGATGCCATCTCCGACGGTGAGAGAACAGAGATTTGTGGTGTCATGCAGCAAATCGAAGAGGCCGGTGTGCACTCAGGGGACAGCATGGCCGCCTTGCCGCCTTTTTTGCTGAGCCGGGATCAGTATGAAGACATCAAAGAATATACCCGTCTGCTTGCCGAAGCACTCCATGTCCAAGGCCTGATCAACATTCAGTTTGCGATTATGTATGATACACTGAATGTGATCGAAGTGAATCCCCGGGCATCGCGAACAGTGCCTTTCGTGAGCAAAGCATCCGGAATCCCCATCGCCAAAATCGCTGCAGAAGTAATGTCCGGCAAACGATTGGACCAAATCAGGTACACCTTTAAGGATCGATTGCCGTACGTTGCCGTTAAGGAATCGGTATTTCCATTCGACCGCTTTGAAAAAGCCGATATTTATCTGCGGCCGGAAATGCGTTCCACCGGAGAGGTTATGGGGATTGCAACGACCTTTGGAGAGGCGGTGTTTAAAGCCTTTCAAGCCACTGGCATTACCATTCCAACGTCAGGCACTATATTTATCAGCGTGAATGACAACGATAAGGCCCGCATGTTTCCCATTGCTGAAAGCTTGTATAGATTGGGCTATAAATTGGTTGCCACCCGGGGGACGGCGGATTATATCGCCGGCCGGGGCATTCCGGTTGAGACGGTATTAAAAGTCAGCGAGGGACGTCCCGATGTCGTCGATAACATCAAAAACCACAACATTGATCTAATTATTAAAACCCCTTTAGGGCAGCGATCCCGAAAGGATGAATCCCCTATTGGCTGGACGGCGATTAAATACCGCGTTCCGTTCATTACCACCCTTTCCGCCGCCGAATCGATTGTGCGAGGCCTAAAAGCCCAAAGAAAAAAACCATTTAAATATCAGTGCCTACAGGAATACTATAAAACCCACTAATACTTGGAAAGATGAATTAGTTGAAGGCCATCATCAGGCGTTTATCGTAAACATTGTAAAACCGCTTCGGAATGGATTGAAGGTGTTAAGGCCCCAAAGGTCACCTGACAATATAGGCGGAGCTTATCATCGCCGAATCAGTATCGGTCATTCTCACAGGAGTTAGAGATCCAGAACCATTCCGACTTCATCACAATGGAAATATTTCGGGCATCGGCTGCATTCACCCCACACCTTGGGCGGAAGTTTCGATCTGGATTGTACTCTGAATCCCAACGTTTTGAAGAAATTTTCGGCTAATGTGAACGTGTACAAATGCCTTACGCCCAGTTGTTTGGCCTCTTCTTTCATGACTTCGACTAATTTGCTTCCCAAGCCCAGGTGCTGGTAATCCGGATGAATCGCAACCGCCCTGATCTCGGCGATATCTTCCCAAAGCACATGCAGGCTTCCGCAGGCCACAACAAGATGCAATACTTCTCTGGTTTCCGTCACGCTGTAAACCGGAACGTTGCTGTCACAGGCGATTACAAAATCCCTGATATTTTCATACATGTATTGGGGACCTCTAGGAAGCAATAAATTCATTGCCGCATAGGCGTTCACCAATTCGAGAATTTCTTCCACATCCCTAACCTGAGCTTTCTGGATAACAATTTGGCGTTCGTCTTTGTCGTTTAAAAGAACTTTTAGCAACTTTTCATTAGGTTTCTGCTCTTCGGGTTTGAAAGCAGGAGGCGGTTCAGTATATTTCATAGCTAATTATCCATTGTTTTTAGACCAATTTTTATTAAGGGGTCCGGTTAATCTGCAATCTTGTATTCGCATCGAAATACGAGAATAATAACTTTAACCCCATTCTCTTTTAAAATCGGGTATCTATTTTTAAATGTAAAAGATAGACTGTAACTGTTTTTGCGTCAAGGCTTTAAATGAATTGAAATAAATTGAAAGCAGCTGTCAATTTGTTACCATCCGGGAATGATAATTTTCTAACAAACTGCGTTTTTCGCATGTTTAAAGCCTGTCTGTCCCGTAAAGGTTGGTGCATTGAACCTCCCATGCCGGACCGGTTCAACCTAAAACAACTTCTGAATTTCATTAATAGAATCCATAATATAGTCCGGTTGGACATCACCGGCTAAATCACTTTCTTTAAATTCACCTGTTTTTACCAGAACTGATTTTATCCCGGCATTTTTTGCGCCGCGTATATCACTGGAAACCCGATCACCCACCATTAAGACTGTATTCCTTTCGACATCCATTGTCTTAAGGGCCATTTCAAAAATGAATTTGCTGGGTTTCCCGATATACGTTGCTTTTACATTTGCTGCATCCTCCAGCATTTTTCCATAGGCCCCCACGGTAAGTTCCACATCTCCCATACTGTTATCAACGATTTGCGATATCATTACAATGAATTTTGAACCCCTTTGCAGGAGTTTTAGCGCCTTGTTCATGTTGTGGAAGTTGAACCCCTCGCGATAATCTCCCAGGACAATATACTCTGGATTCTCAACGTCATGACAAAAGTGTCTGAATTCCTTCAATCCGGTTCTTTTTAGCATTACCCAACATGATCGCGGACTTAAAGTCTCAAGGTATTTAGCCGTTGCATATGCGGCGGTAATCACCTCTGCTTCACGGACATGAAAACCCATCTGATTCAGTTGATCGGCACAATATTCTCTGCTTTTCAGGGTGCTGTTAGTCAATATTCTTATGACGATCCCCTTTTTCCGCAAAAAATTAATGAGCTCAACAGCGTCCGGATAAACCTGACCCTGAAATTCAAGAACGCCATTAATATCAAATATTATGCCTTTGAAGTTATGTTTCATCATTGTAAATCCCTTTTACGTCTGTCGCCGTTTCCAATTATCTTCATTATCGGCCAATCTTTTTCATCCATAAAGTTAACGACAAGAAATCTTGGAAAACGGTAACTATTGTCCATCCACGAAGTGTAATGGACCCAATTAAGTGTCCAATTCAGAAATGAGCAATTTTTGTCCTGATCAAGGCCGCACAAGGGTTTGCGGTGAGGTGTACGTCTGTACACCGCAGCCGGAAACCCGCGGAGAACGCAGAGCAGGGCAAAAAGGGCCATTTATGGATGGACACTAACTAACTTTGATTGACATATATCAGATTACTTTTTAATATGAGGATATCGTAAGAACCTCTATTCACTTGCCTATTTTAATTAAAAAATCGCGGCTGATGAAAATATCAGGTTAGTGAGGAGCGGTCAAGAAGGATATTGGTTATTGGTAACTAATCGGCGGGTTGAGGGATATCTCTTTTGGCTAAATTGGCGCTTAGCATGGATTTTTGGGAAAAAATGCATGAAAAATCGAATCATAAATCTTCTGAGTGAGTTGGTTAAGATAAATTCCGTCAATGCAACACTTTCCGGCGGACCCGGAGAAAAAGAAATCTCTGGATTCGTTGCGCGGTATCTCACTAAACTAGGATTAAATCCGGAAATCCAACCGGCAGCTCCCGATAGGACCAATGTTGTCGCCATAATACCGGGAATCAATCGCAACGGTTCACTTTTATTAAATGGTCATCTCGACACAGTCGGCGTGGAGGGTATGGATGCCCCTTTCAACTTAAAACAAAAGGGTGATAAGCTTTATGGTCGCGGGACTTACGATATGAAGGGGAGTATTGCCGTTATGTTGTTGCTTGCAGAGTATTTCACCCATCACCCGCCGCCCATATCAATTCTGTTCACGTTTGTGGCCGATGAAGAAGATAGAAGTGCCGGGATGGAGTATTTGCTTAAACGATGGCTTCCAAAGTTTTTTCCCTTCCCTTCCGGTGGCATATTTCTGGAACCCACCGAACTGGAAATAGGGGTGAGCCATAAAGGCGTTTCCTGGTATGAAATAGAAGTGATCGGCAAAGCGGCTCACGGAAGTCGACCTTCCGAAGGTGTTGATGCTATATTGCCGTTAAAATCCGCGCTGGAAGAACTGAACAATATCCGCTCTGAGTTGCTCAATACTAAGGCAGATTCTTTATTGGGGCATGCTACGCTTCACGCAGGTATCATTGACGGAGGGACTGCCTTGAGTGTGATCCCCAGCAGGTCACGACTACAATGGGAGAGACGGACCCTTCCAAAAGAATCTCAAAACCTGCTTAATTTGGAACTGGAGCGCGTCATCCAGGCAGTGAGAAGCTTCCCGGGAAATCATGATGTGAAGGGACGAGAAATATTTGTAAGACCGTCTTATGAAATTTCAAAAGAGGCAAAAATTTTAACATGTCTGAAAGACGCTTCTCCTCAATCGAAACTTGTCGGACTCTCCTTCTGGTCAGACTCAGCGTTATGCGGGAAGGCAGGGATCCCTTCCGTTTTGTTTGGACCCATAGGTCATGGCGCACACGCAGCGGATGAATATGTAAGCTTGAAAAGCCTGGTCCGTGTCTACGAAATATTGAAAAAACTTATATTGTTTTTTGAAGTTCCTGTAAGATAGCAGAATCATAGATTGTTTCTGAGAATATCAGCCAGACGACCGGCAGCGGTCTCTAATTCCGGTGTGTCATAAAAGGAAAAGCTCAGGCGGGCATAATTCTTCAGGCTCTGCCGGCTTGAAAATCTTACTCCCGGTTGAAAACCAACATTATGCTGACCGGCTTCCGATAGAAGTGCTTCAGCATCTATCTGTTCGGGCAGACGCAGCCAGATGAAAAAACCGCCGTGCGGCTCTCTGAAGCTGGCAGAACTTCCAAGATGTCGCTGTAAAGCGGCGCTTAAAAAAGCCATCCGATGACCATACACCGTTTTCAAATTCCTCAGATGGTCGAGTTGCAGCCCCAGCTCCAGGACACTTTGAACCAGTTTGGAAGTAAATGGGTTTAACCCGCCTCCGCTTTCGAGCAAGCCACTTTTGACCAGCCGGTGGTGCAAAGCTTGATTCGTCTGAATCCAGCCCAGTCGTAAGCCAGGGGCAAGAATTTTAGAAAATGACCCAATTGATAAGATCCTCCCTTCATCAATGTAGTTGCCCAGCGGTTGCGGGGGTGCAGAATCATAGGCCAGCAAATGATACACTTCATCGGCAACAATTAATAAATTATGCTCTTGGCCCAGCTGAACCAGCTGTTTCCGGCGGGCGGCGGAAAGGGTGATACTGGTCGGGTTATGAAACGTTGGGATGGTATAAAGGAAGGCCGGATGGTGTTGTGTCAGATTTTCTTCCAACGCTTCGACCACCAAGCCGTCTTCATCCATGGGCAGGCCGATAATGTTCAGTCCATGGTCTCTAAAGATGTGAAGGGCCAAAAAATAGCTCGGCTCTTCCACGAAAATGGTATCACCGGGTTTGGTGAAAAGGGTGCAGATCAAATCGAGTCCTTGAGAGGCCCCGGCTGTGACAAAGAGATCGTCGGCATCAACAGGTTTATGATAGTGTTCAGTCAGAAGATTGGCCAGGGCGCGTCGAAAATACCCGTCCCCTGATTCAGCACCGTATGCAAGAAGGGATGCGTCGTCATGGCTCAGGCGATTTTCGGCGGCATCTTTTATCAAAGCCAGCGGCAACAGGGACGGATCGGGCTGACCGATGCCGAGATGAATCATTCCTGGCGGAATGTCAAGTTGAGTGGTTTGAATTGTATGCAATGTCATATTTCCGTTTAACGCCTGAATTCCCGCTTTCGCGGGTATGACGGATATCATCTCTGAATAATATTAAATGCTTTATTGTCATTCCCGCGTAGGCGGGAATCCAGAAAAGTGGGAAAATTGGACTTTTGACGAGTTTGTCCAATTTAGCACTCGAAAAGCCCCCAAGCAAGGATTTATTTTCTGTCCATTCAGCCGATAGTTATTTGATGCCATTTCAAATACTTCCGGTGCATGATTTTTGATTCTTTTGCCGAAAAGCGCTTGAAACATGTTGTTTGTCTATGGGTTAAATAGTGCAAACTGAATCATTGTCCAATAAAATCGTCAATTCGGCTGAAATCAGCGCAAAAAATAACATTTTGAACTTGACAGACCTGCGGTTTTTTGCCATATGTCCAAAACAAAAACTCGGAAAGTAATAAACTATGGTTTTAGGTTCATCCAACACACGCATCCGTATCCGCAACCGACGTCGCCGTATGCGACCGTCGTCCGGGTGTTTTATGCGTTGAATCTGACCTTGTAACATAAAATTCAGTGAAAAAACAAAAACCCCGGCAAAAGCCGGGGTTTTTGTTTTTTGAAAGGAGATTAAAAATGGCAAAAGTTCGAATAAACAAGGTTGTCCTCGCCTACAGTGGCGGGCTGGACACGTCGATAATTGTTCCTTGGCTAAAGAATAATTACCATGACTGTGAAGTGATCTGTTTTACGGCAGACCTGGGCCAGGAAGAAGAACTGGAGGGTCTCGAAGAAAAGGCCCTGGCCTCAGGCGCCAGCAAGCTGATTGTACGGGACCTGCGTGAACAGTTTCTCAAAGAATATGTCTTCCCCACACTGCAGGCCGGCGCTGTCTATGAACGTGATTATCTATTGGGGACCTCCATTGCCCGACCGCTTATGGGAAAAACGCTGGTTGAAATTGCCGAGGCCGAAGGTGCGGATGCGGTTTCCCACGGCTGCACGGGCAAAGGCAATGATCAGGTTCGTTTTGAACTCACGGTGATGGCGCTCAACCCTAAGCTTAAAGTTATTGCCCCATGGCGCGAGTGGGATATTCGCAGCCGTGAGGATGCTATCAAGTACGCCGCCAAATACAACATTCCTTTGTCCCAGACGGAAAAGGATATTTACAGTCGGGATCGCAATATTTTTCACCTTTCCCATGAAGGCGGACTCCTGGAAAATCCTTGGAATGAGCCGGAAAAGGGGATGTACAGATTGACCGTTAGTCCGGAGGATGCACCGGACAAAGCCGCTTATATCGAAATCGGCTTCGAAAAGGGAAACCCGGTCAGCTTGAACGGTGAAATGCTGACAGCGGTGGAACTGTTCACCCGTTTGAACAAAATAGCAGGGGCTCACGGTGTCGGTCGGGTGGATATGGTCGAAAACAGATTGGTGGGAATGAAAAGCCGTGGCGTATACGAAACGCCCGCCGGAACAATTGTGCTGCGCGCACATCAAGCCCTCGAAAGCATCTGCCTCGATAAATCCACGATGCACTATAAAGATTTCGTAGCGGTCAAATATGCTGAATTGGTCTATAATGGCATGTGGTTCATGCGGCTCCGAGAGGCGCTGGACGCCTTTGTCAAGATCACCCAGGAGAGGGTTTCAGGCACCGTCCGCCTGAAACTGTACAAGGGGAATGTCATCATTGCAGGACGAAAAAGTATCTACAGTCTGTACCGGGAGGATTATGCATCATTCGGGGAAGAAGATGTTTACAATCAACAGGATGCTCACGGATTCATTCAACTGTTCGGTCTCCCCTTGAAGGTCGAAGCCCTAACGGCGATCAACGGCGGAGATGAAAGCCGCTACCTCAAGCCGGACTATAGCAAGTTCAAGCGCGACTAACCACAGGTTTTGTATTTGTTGCTGGAATGGACAATCCGCCGTTGTGGAGCATTTTCTCCCTATTAGGAATCAAATGCGTTCGCCCTGTCCAAGCGGCCATTTCGACTTGACACATCATTAGATTTTTGCCATAAATTGATGTCGCAAAGTAGACCCATGTTTTTTCCAGACGGCGCTTGTGTTGCTTAAAAAGGGAGAGCAGATACAGCACTTAAACCCAACCTATCCCTCGAGGTGAATAAAATGGACGGATCGGTAGAACAAACTCGTCAAACATACCAAGGGTGGGATGAGTTCTACAATAAGAATGTCGATGAAAAATTAGCTTTTTTCGAGGTAAACGGCAGATTGTTTGATGTTATTTTTGCCCAGCAGTTTGATAGACCGTTCATGGACTATCTGTGTAAGATCGCAGACATGATCCGGTTATTGGCCCAAACGAAAATGGGCCAGGAAAAACTCAGACATCTTTTACCCCATAAACGGGCCATGTTGTATTTTGTTCAACCCTCAACACGGACCTTTCTATCTTTCCAAAATGCATGCTATATTCTGGGGCTAAGCGTTTCCGAAAGTCGGGGAACGTCGACAAGCTCCGAGGTCAAAGGTGAATCGTCGGAAGACACCATTCGCACGTTTGCCAGTTATGTCGATTTGATCATTTCCAGGCACTCGGAAGCCGGATTTGCCGAAAAAACCGCTTGGGTTCTGAATCAGACCGAACGTCCCGTTCCTATTTTAAACGGTGGCTCGGGACCGGATCAACATCCGACCCAAGCCCTGTTGGATATTTATACGCTTGAAAGATCATTTCAAGACATCGGCGGTTTGGACGGCAAAAAGATCGCTATGGTCGGTGATTTAAAGCGTGGACGAACAGTGCGTTCCCTGAGTTATCTGATGAAAAATTATGATGACATAACGTTGTACTTTGTTTCACCTGATATATTCAGGATGAAAGATGATATTAAAGATTTTTTGAAGAAACATAATATCTCCTATTATGAAACCGAAGATTTCGAAAGCGTTATGCCACTGGTGGACGCCATTTACATGACCCGAATTCAGAAAGAGTATTCTAACGACCCGTCAGGCGAAGCCGATACCTACCCCGAGTTCCATTTCAAGAAAGAACACCTGTCCATCATTCAACCGCATTGTGCCATCATGCACCCACTTCCCCGGCGATATGAAATAGACGTGGAAGTGGATAATGATCCGCGGGCCGCCTACTGGCGGCAGGAGCGAAACGGCATGTGGATTCGGGCAGCTTTGATTGCGTATATTTTCAGAGTTGAAGGGGAAATTTTTAAGGAATTTTCCTGATTTGCTCGAAAGTTATGCGTCACAATACTTCTTCATTAACGAACACATTATCATAGCCTCCTAAGAGGGCAAGGCATTTAAATCCACTCTCGGGGTTAATTCAAAGCCAGCCCCTTCTAAGAGAGGACATTTATGCCCGCTATTCATCGAATTTTGACCGGCAATATGATGAACGGTTAATTGTCCAGCTGATTCTCTATGGCCAGTAATTGTTCCTTAAACCACATATGTGCGGAATCTTTTTCATACAGCGGATGCCAGATCAGATTGAGTTGAAAATTTGGGGGATTATTCGGAAGTTCCACCAATCTTAACGCCATGATCTCGGCCAGTTTAGCTGCCATGCGGCGAGGCAACGTCATGACGTAATCGGTCTCGGCCAGAATCAGCGCAGCGGGTAAAAAAGCTGCGGTGGTAACGCTGTACTTTCTCATAATTTTTTGTTTTTTAAGCCAGTTATCCAAAAATGCGAATTTAAACGGCGTGCCCAATATTGAAAGTAAAATATGGGGTGTTTCAGCAAACTGCTTGAGGGAAATAGATTGTCCGATCTTTTTGTTTTCTGTCCGGACAAGGCATGCCAACGAGTCTTGAATCCAAGTTCGACTTAGCAAGTTCTTTGGGATATCCATAAGGCCTTCTACGCCTACGACGAAATCGACATCGCCACTGGTGAGTTTGGACTCGGGCAATTCAAAAGTCAGTATTTCAGCTGCGATGCTGCAATGGGGAGCGATCTGTTCCAGGTGCGCCATTAGTTTCGGCATCACCACACATTCAAAATATTCGGTACAATAGATAACAAACTTTCTGCTGCTGGTTGCGGGGTCAAATGGCTTTTGTTTATAAAGGGTACTTTGAATTTGCTTGAGCGTCTCTCTAACCGTCACCTCCAATTCCAGGGCCCGTGGTGTCGGCATCATCCCCTGTTCCGTTCGCATCAAAATCGGATCATCCAGCAAGGTACGCAAACGGTTCAGTGCATGGCTCATTCCTGATTGGCTTAAAAACACCTTTTCAGCAGCTTTTGATACGTTGCGCTCGCTCATCAAAGCGTCAAAGAACACCAGAAGATTTAGGTCGAAGTTTCGAAGATTAATTTTCATGATAGTATTTCCGTCCTCTTGGGTGCCCACCCAAAAATGCCGCTATTGCCAACCGTTCAGATGTCACCGAATTTCTCCGGAGCATAGGATTCCGAATTTAGTAAAACCGTTTTGCGCAAGCGGCTGAACCTGCAAATACCTCCGGCGTCGGGCACCGGTTATGTTGTTGTCCGGCGATAGGTATGTGCGATATTAATCTGCGCCATGAATACTATGAGCTTGACCCATATGTCAAACTCTTTTAAAAGGAGGCTTGGTAATGAGCATGTGTGATATTAATTTTGGATTGTGAGTGCAATTAACTTGGGGCATATGCCAAGTGCTTTTATACAGCGGTTCAGTGATGGATATGTGCGATATTAATTTGTATTATGAACACAATGAACTTGACCAATGTGCCAAACTTTTTTATACAGGTTAAAAGCAGATTAAGATTTGCATCAAATACTCAAAAACCCAAGCACATGCCCATGTCGACCGATGTGTCTATTACTAAGGAGATATAACACATGACTGATAAAAAGCCGAAACTTTTAATTGCATTTGGAGGGAACGCTCTGATTCAAAAAGGGCAAGCCGGCACTACAGACCAACAATTTGAAAATCTCAGTCTCCCCATGAAGCAGGTTGCTGAACTGTCCAAAAAATACAGGCTTGTGATTACACACGGTAACGGTCCTCAAGTGGGAAATCTGCTGCTTCAGCAGGAGAGTTGTGATGAAGTTCCGAAAATGCCCTTAGAGGTTATCGGCGCCATGACCCAGGGCCAGATCGGCTACATGATTGAATCTACTCTCGACACCGTTCTGATGGAAATGGGCATTGATGAAGAACAAGATTTTGTAACCCTGATTACTTATGTGGTTGTGGATGAAAACGATCCGGCCTTTCAAAATCCAACCAAACCCATCGGGCCGTTTTACACCGAAAAAGAGGCGGCAAAACTGTCGTACAATCTCGTTAAAACCGACAAAGGGCACCGTCGTGTGGTCGCTTCCCCTAAACCTTTGGCCATAGTGGCACACAAGGAGATTAAAAAGCTCATCGATATGAACTTTATCGTTATTTGCTGCGGCGGCGGCGGGATACCGGTGGTCCGCAAGGAACGAAAGTTCAGCGGCGTGGAAGCGGTGATCGACAAAGATCTGGCAAGCTCGGTTTTGGCCCGGGAAATAAACGCAGATGTCTTTATCGTGGCGTCAGATGTTGAAGGCGCTTCCGTAGACTGGGGAAAGCCCCAGCAGAGGTTTCTACGAAAAGTCGCTGTGTCGGAAATCAAGGAATATGTTAAAGCCGGTCATTTTCCGGCAGGATCCATGGGCCCCAAAGTTGACGCAGTCATCGAGTTCGTCGAACGTACGGGAAACCGGGGTATTATCTGCAATTTGGATGATATTCAAAAAGCGGTCGAAGGCGTTGCCGGGACCGAAATCAGCCGATAAGGTGTTGTAAAGTTAAAATCAGATACATCGGGTCTTTGGTTTTAAGACAAGTCTTTTGTTAAATATTATAAAAAGGACTTGGGCTAAAATCGGCCAATACCAATTTTGTGCACCCGACGACCGAGGCTAAAAACAAGCCCTGACAATTCATTAAATTGGAGGAAAAATGTCAAAGAAAAAGGTAATTATTATTGGTGCAGCCGGGAGAGACTTCCATAATTTTAATACCTATTACAGGGACAATGAAGATTATGAAGTGGTCGCCTTTACCGCAACACAAATTCCGGACATTGAAGGCAGAAAATACCCTGTCGAACTGGCCGGAGGACTGTACCCGGAAGGTATTCCCATCTATGCCGAAGAAGAACTTGAAAAATTGATCAAGGAACTGGACGTCGATGACTGTGTATTTTCTTACAGTGATGTATCTTACCAGCACGTAATGAATATGAGTTCCGTTGTCGCTGCTGCCGGCGCCAATTTTGTACTGCTTGGACCGGGAGACACCCAGATCAAAAGCAGCAAGCCGGTCATTTCCGTGGGGGCTGTCCGTACCGGTTGCGGAAAAAGCCAGACTTCCCGGAGAATTATCGAGATCCTCATGGCAAAAGGATTGAAGGTTGTCGCTATCCGCCACCCGATGCCCTATGGCGATATTGCCGCTCAGAAGGTCATGCGTTTTGCCAGCATCGAAGATATCGATAAAAACAAATGTACCGTCGAGGAAATGGAAGAGTATGAACCCCACGTGATTCGCGGAAACGTAATCTACTCCGGCGTTGACTACGAAGCCATCGTCAGAGCCGCTGAAAATGATCCTGACGGGTGTGATGTGGTTCTGTGGGACGGTGGGAACAATGACTTCCCGTTCTACAAATCGGATCTGCATGTTACCGTCGTCGATCCCCATCGTCCGGGTCACGAACTGACCTATTACCCCGGAGAAACCACATTGCGCCTCGCGGATGTCGTCGTAATCAACAAAATGGACAGTGCAGATGCCGCCGATATCAACACCGTTAGAAAAAACGTGGCCGCCGTTAATCCGGACGCCATCGTGATTGACGGTGCTTCTACCATTAAAGTTGAAGATCCTTCCGTGATCAGGGGTAAAAAAGTTCTGGTGGTGGAAGACGGTCCGACCCTCACCCACGGTGAGATGAAGATCGGAGCCGGTGTGGTTGCCGCTGAAAAGTTCGGCGCAGCCGGGCTGGTGGACCCCAGGCCTTACACGGTGGGCAGATTGACGGAGACTTTTGAAAAATATCCTGAAATCGGAACGCTGCTTCCTGCCATGGGATACGGCGAAGTGCAGTTAAAGGACATGGAAACCACTATCAACAATACCGAATGTGATGCCGTTGTCGTGGCCACTCCTATTGATCTGAACCGGATCATTAAGATCGATAAACCGAATACGAGGGTATTCTATGACTTGCAGGAAATAGGATCACCGAATTTTGAAGAGGTCCTGGCCGATTTCGGCAAAAAACACAATCTGTTTTAACTTACCTCCCTCTATATAGGGGGCGGTTCCATTGCGCCGCCCCCTATTTAGAGTTTCTTCAATGTATTACCTGCGAAAGGAGTCGACCATGGCTTTTAATTTAAGGAACAGGCACTTTTTGAAACTTCTGGATTTTAGTCCACAGGAGATCGAGTTTCTGTTGGATCTTTCCATTGATCTGAAAAAGGCAAAATATGCCGGAATAGAACAACCCCGATTGACCGGGAAAAATATAGCCCTCATTTTCGAAAAAGCCTCCACCAGGACCCGTTGCGCCTTTGAAGTTGCATCTTACGATCAAGGCGCAAGGGTTACCTACCTGGGGCCGACCGGTTCTCAGCTTGGAACCAAGGAAACCATGAAAGATACGGCCAGGGTTCTTGGCAGGATGTATGACGGTATCGAGTATCGCGGTTTTGCACAGGAGAAAGTGGAAGAACTGGCTAAATATGCCGGTGTTCCTGTATGGAACGGCCTTACCAACGAGTTCCATCCAACACAGGTCCTGGCGGATTTTATGACCATGATGGAGCATTCCGACAAACCGTTGCACCAGGTCAGGTTCGCTTACCTGGGGGATGCTCGGAATAATATGGGCAATTCTCTTCTGGTGGGTGCCGCGAAGATGGGCATGGATTTCCGTGCGGTTGCGCCCAAGTCGGTTCAGCCTACCGGAGAAATCGTGGATGCGGCCCATAAAATTGCCGCTGAAACCGGGGCCAAACTTCTGATTACGGATGATTTGAAGGCCGGCGTCAAGGACTGCGACTTTCTTTACTCGGACGTCTGGGTCTCCATGGGGGAGCCGGACGAGGTATGGAAAGAGAGAATCGAGCTTTTGACACCCTACCAGGTCAATCAGGCGGCCATGGATCTCACCGGCAACCCGAAGGTGAAATACATGCACTGCCTGCCGGCGTTCCACAATCGTGATACCGTCGTCGGTGAAGAGATCTACCAGAAATTCGGTTTGGAAGGCATGGAAGTGACCGAAGAAGTTTTTGAATCCGAGGCGTCGATTGTCTTCCAAGAGGCCGAAAACAGGATCCATACCATCAAGGCCGTGATGGTGGCGACCCTGGGAGACTGATGGTATCAGTGTCGAAATGGCAGCTAGATATTAGGCCGTTTTATGTCAGTAATACGCTAAGATGGTGGTCATCTTGGCCGGAGGAACAGAACAATGTAACACTGCACCATGGGGTGCAACAACAAGATGTAACGAAGGAGGTACAGTAATGACGGCAAAAGTCACAAAGCAAGAGTACGATGTGGTTCTCCAAGGACAACCAGCGGTCAAGCCGATGGTTGTATCACAGCGGGAGGGGGAAGCATTCAGGGTATGGTCTCCGGATGAGTTTTCCAAGTTGAAGCGGGTCATCATCGGCAGACCGGAGGGAACCAACATGCCGGCCCCCGAACCGGCTTGGCAGTACGATGTCCCTGGTTGCAAGCTGCCCAGGTATATGCCTTTCCCCGAAGAAATGGTGGCTGCAGCCAACGAGCAGATGAACTATTTCGTGAAAACGCTCGAAGACCGTGGAATTCTCGTTGACAGAATCCCGATTCTGCCGATGATGATGAACCGGCCGTTCAGCAGTCCCATCGGCTGGTCACAGCATAACATGCACGGGGTCAACAATGTGCGTGACGTAACCTTGGTTCACGGCCACATCATTGTCGATGCGACAACGGTTCGACGGACCCGGGTTTATGAGCGGTTCAACCTGCGGCCGTACTTCAACCTGCTCGCCAAGGAAGACCCCAACTGTTATCACACGTCAGCTCCCTTCCCGATGCTGACAGACGAAAGCTACGACATGGGTTACTATCAGGACCGCACAACACGAACTGACGAAGAACAGCGGGAGCTGTTGCTGAAAGCCCAGTTCCAGCAGAAAAACGGGGAATTCCCCTATGAATCCCTCTGGGACGGTGCTGACATCTGGAGCCTCGGCAAAGACATGTTCTACCAGCCCTCAGCAGTCGGCAACCATGCGGGCGCAGATTGGCTGCGGCGGTTCTGCAGAGAGCACGGATTCCGTTTCCACGCCGTAACGTTTGATACGCCGATCAACAGTGACCGGCCGACCAACTTCCATCCGTGGCACATTGACGTGAACATGTGTACGCCGCGGCCCGGTCTGTGCTTCATTAACCCGGATTGGCCTCCGGTTGATGAACGGTTCATGCAGCTCTTCAAACAGAACGACTGGGAAGTCGTGGAGGGCGCCCGGCCAACCCGTGTTCACAAGAACGATATTTACCTGACCGGGTTGTACGAGGGTAAATCCTGGATCTCCCTTAACACCTTCAGTATTGACGAGAACGTGATGTGTGTGGAAGCCGGCGAAACAGCTTTCATGGAACAGCTCGACAAGCGGGGCGTGGAAGTGATTCCGATTCCGTACGAAAAGGTGATCCCATTCGGCGGCGCCCTGCACTGCACCACGCTCGATATCGAGCGAGACACCGGCGAGAAGGGCGAGAGAGGGGAATACGAAGATTTATTCCCGAAACAGATCGAAGGGTATTAGAAAGAATTCAACAAGCTGATACATTATTTCATCCGTATTAAATGCGGTGAAATCTGACCGGTAAACCGGAGCTATTCTTTGAGACCGATGACTGTAAATTAGCAAAATGAACATATTCGGCCAAGGAGAATAGATCCGGTTCCCGGTTCCAAGCCCTGGCAGCAAACGACGAAAAATATCCACCTGTGGATGTGAAATATCCCTAAGGGGTATCAGTTTGATTTAAACGGAAGCCGGATATTGGCGAACTCGATTGCCTTTATCTTTTTGATCCACATTCATTTTTGCGAAGACATGAAAATGCCTTACTCCAAATTTTTAGCATTCCAACCATTTAACATCCCACCACTGTCATTCACATATATGATGCTATCTACCAAATCACAACATCATGAGGCAAGTTCATTATCGATACCCATGAAGGAAATTTCCATATACTTTGTTTATAAAAGAGGTTTCTTACAAACCAGTGCTACTCTGCAGTTCTTAACATTAGGGGGAAAAAAGGAGGGTTTATTATGGGCTTAGGTCTCAATTGGCAAATTGGCATGATTATCTACTTGACTGTGTTTTTTCTTCTGGGTATTTCCATGTATTTCTTAGTTAAAGGTAGTGGTAAACAGTATATTGTTGCCGGGAAAAGCCTGCCTTTTTTTCTCGTCGGTACAACGATGCTGGCACAATCATTGGACGCGAACGCTACCATGGGAAATGCAGGGCAGACCTATCTGGTCGGACTCTGGGCAGGTTTCCAATTTCCTCTTGGATTGGCCTTATGCCTTCTTGTTACCGGTACGTGGTATGCAAAACCTCTGAACCGGATGCATTTGATCACCTTGCCCGACTTTTATTATAGACGATATGGCCGCTTGGTAGAAGTCCTCGTTGGGATTGCAATGTGTTTTAGCTTCATCATTCTGCTTGCGGGCAACCTTTCCGGCGGCGCCTGGATCCTTGCTCATATTTTCGGGTGGAATTATTTGACTTCTCTGGTCGTAATTTCCCTTATCCTCTTTTTCTACACTATTTCCGGTGGGCTTTGGTCAGTTGTGGCCACCGACGTCGCACAATCATATCCTGCCATGCTTGGATTTATAGCAGCTTTTTGTTATCTGCTGTACAACAATGGGTGGGACTATTTCTCCCAGGCAATTCCGACCAACTTTATCGACTTTAGCGGTCTTACATCTGTCGAGAATGGTGCCCTTTTAAATTGGGCCGGCATTCTGGCGCTAGGCCTCGGCGACGTAGTTGCGCTCGATTTTATGGAAAGAATTTTTGCGGCCAGAAGCCCGAATACAGCCAGATACGCCTGTTACTACGGCGCAGGGCTTACGGTAATAACCGGCATTGCGGCTTCATTTCTGGGGCTGATGGCTTTGAAGATTGAGCCGGGAATTACGGACCCAAGGTTGGTTCTGTCCGTAATGTCAACCGAGCATTTGCCCTTTATCTTAGGGTTACTGGTTATGGGAGGCATCATCGGCGCAGGATTATCTACTGCTGATGGGGGTTTGTTGGGGGTATCTTCAGTTTTTGGCAGAAATTTTTTGCAGAGGAATATTCTTCAAATATGGAGAAAGGATTTCTCACCGGAGGAAAGATTGGGTCTCGACAAAAAACTACTTTTTGCCACCCGAATATCGGCCATCCCCATAATGCTGGGTTCTATTTATATGGCCATTGTAAAACCCGAGCCTGGAATTTTGCTAGTTCTGGCCTTTGATGTGGTGTTTGCGGGGTGTTTTGTCCCACTGACCTTAGGTTTATATTGGAAGAAAGCGAATGCCCCCGGGGCTCTGGCAGCAGTTATTGTTGGCTCTGTGCTTCGCTTAATACTGTTTTATAGTATTCCTGAGTATTTTGCCGGTTTAGATACAATGATACCCCCGGTGGTCTCCTTGATTGTCATGGTAACCGTTAGTCTGATGACTCAAAAGCAATATCCGGCAAATCATGAGGTGATCCATTATGTGCCAACTGAAGAAGAAGTGCTCTCAACGGCATACTAACATGTTATTTTGATTAAAGAAGGCAATCGAGTGTTGACTCCAATGGCTGTTTGTGTTTTTTTGAATGGAAAATGACGGGGATGTGTTTCAGTATTTAATAATTTGATAGATGAAAAACGATGAGTTACGTTAGCATTTGTGTAACCGTTCAGTCCCGAATTGTGGCTGAACGGTTACAGTAATTTTTATGGTTGGTGTAAAAAATGGAATATCAGAAACAAAACGAATCCGGGTCCCAGGTTCAAATTCCACGCGTGCTGGAATTTTTGCGTTCAGTGCCCCCTTTTGACACCCTGGATACCAACGAGCTGACGCATTTGGCTTCACGAATGGAGATTGCCTTTTTCCCGCGTGGACAACGCATCGTGAACAAGGGGGATTCTGCCTTTCGGCACCTGTATATCATCCAGCAAGGTGCTGCCGAGATCTCTTTGGTCGATGACCGCGACGAAGAACTGCTGGTGGACGTCCGCGGCGAGGGCGACTATTTTGGAGCCACCAGTATTCTGCAGGACAAACCGGTCATGTTCGACATCACCGCCCATCAGGATCTCATCGCCCTGATGCTTCCAGCAGAAGTATTGCAGGAGGTCGTGTCCAAGCATCCGGTGTTCCAGAACTACTTCAGTTTTTCGTTAGCCAGAACCATCCAAGCGGTACGCCAGTCGGTCGAATTCCAGCGACCCCAACCGATCGGGCAAATTGCCTTCACCCTGGATATGTTTATGACCGGCAAACGCGTGGCCGACCTGATGAGTAAAAATGTGCTTACCTGTACACCGGAGGTGTCCGTTCGAACAGCCGCCCGGCTCATGGCTCAGCACCGAGTCAGTTCCATCGTGATCACCGGAAGCGACCTATACCCCATGGGCATTCTGACGGACAACGACTTGCGCACCAAGGTGCTGGCTGCCGATGTCAGCCCGGAAGTTACCGTGGCCGAGATCATGAGCCGGCCGGTGCACACCGTCGCTCCCGACGCCTATGCCTTTGATGTTCTCTTGTCTTTGAGCCAGCACGGTGTAAGGCTTCTGGTGGTGATCGAGGGCAACCGCATAGTCGGCATTATCAGCGAGCACGATTTGCAGATGGAAACCGGCAGCTCACCGGTCCAGGTTATCGGTGAAATTGAACGTACAACCTCGCTGGACACCCTGACGACCGGCTTGCGTCCCAAAATCGACCGCGTCCTTGAAATGATGTTGCGCCAGGGAGGCCCTGTCAAGCACCTTGTTGCATTGGTCACCGAACTCAACGACCGCCTGACGCTTCGGATTCTCAAGTTGGTCGAGCAGGAGATGGAACGTAAGGGGCTTGGAAGGGCGCCTGTCCCTTACAGTTGGATGGTCTTAGGCAGCGGGGGCCGGATGGAGCAGACCCTTCACACCGACCAGGACAATGCCCTGTTTTTTTCAAATGTTTCGGCCGGAGATGAAGCCGAACACAAAATGTGGTTTTTGAAGTTTTCAGAGCGGGTGGTAGACTGCCTGGAGCGCTCCGGCATTCCACGATGCCCGGGCGATGTCATGGCCTCCAATCCCAAGTGGTGCCATCCGGAAGACCGCTGGCAGGCTACGTTTCTAGGATGGATCACAGAACCCAATCCGCATACCCTGCTGATGGCATCCATTTTCTTTGATTTTCGCCCCATTTATGCCGGCACCGAATTCCCAAACATGCTGAAGGATTTGCTGCTCAAGGAAATCCAGACGAACCCGCTCTTTATCCGGTTTATGGCCAAAATCGCCCTCTCCAACCGTCCGCCACTGAGTTTGCTCAAACGGTTTGTAGTGGAAAAATCCGGCGAACACAAGAATAAGTTCGATCTGAAAATGAGAGGACTGAATCCGATGGTGGACGCTGCCCGCGTGTTCAGTTTAGCCTTGGGGATAAAAACCCAGAATACCTTTGACCGTTTGGCGGAAATCAATCAGAGAGGAATCATCGACAGCGAATTTCACGCCGATCTGCGCGAGGCTTACGAGTTTATGGTATATCTGCAGATCAGCCGACACTTGAACGCCCTGGCCAAGGGAGAAGAGCCGGATAATTTTATAGATCCGGGAAGCTTGAACAGCCTGCAACGTAAAATGTTGAAGGAAAGCTTTGCCGTAGTCAGCCGCCTGCAGGAAATCATTGAATTTCGCTTCCATACCAAGAAAGTGGAGATCTGATGCACAGTCTATTGTTGGCCCGTCTGCGCAATCGCTGGGTTCGGGCTCGCTTGCGGGAAAAAGAGGTTCACCCTCTGGCGCTTACGAACCTGACTGCCCTGGATCACTTATGCCTCAATCAAAGAGCCAGAAGTCTGCGCTACGTGGTCCTTGACTTGGAAACCACCGGTCTTAGTCTGACTCGTGACCGGGTGGTCAGTGTGGCCGCATTCCGGATCGTTGAAGGACGGATCCTCCTTGGGGACGTATTCAGTTCCCTGGTGAATCCAGGCCGATCTATCTCCACCTCCTCCATTAAAATCCACGGCATTGTGCCGTCTATGGTGACCCGTGCACCGGTATTTGCAGAAGTATTTGATCAATTTCTCCGTTATTTGGGAACCGATATTCTGGTTGGTTACCACGTGCGGTTTGATCTCCATTTTCTGAATACCTACATGAAGCAGGATTACGGTTTTCCTCTCCAGAATCTGGTTCTCGACGCCCAGTCTATGTGCCTAAAAGTCGTCTTTCCACCGTATCTCCGGTCCTACGCGAAGAGATTTAAAGGCAATCAGGACTTGGATGCGGTGGCCAAGCACCTGGACATCGAAATTCACGAGCGGCACACGGCCCTGGGCGACGCCCTGGCCACGGGGATGATTTTTCAGCGGATTCTGGCAGAGCTAGAGAAAACGGGACCGGGGCGGTTGAGAAACCTTCTGTCAGCCGGCAGGGGTATCTAACCCGCACAAAAAATAATGGTGCCGTCACTTTTTTGCGCAGTATTTCCTTCGTTCCTCTTCATATTAACAATAACTGCTTTCATCCCAGCAGTGGGTACACAACTTTTCCTTATCAATCGCTGGATAGCTTTTTTCAACCTTGACCAACAAACCGAATATTCGGACAGTTGAACCCTTTGGCATAATTTTAATGAATTGTTAAAATTTTAGCCAACTTCAAGTCATGAGTTTCCCTTGATGTTTCCGGGCGAGGAATGATAGCCGGAGTGCTCATTTAACGATCAAGGTCACCTGCGGCGCCAATAAACTTGCTGCGTCAGCGCAGAAGCGGTTCCCGGCGTCAAGCGAACCTTCCGGTTCGGCGATCCCCATCGTTTCAAGATAACCTATGTGACAGATAAATATTTCAACACATACAAATCTAATCTCCGGCTATCAAGATTTCGAACACTTCCATGTTTACGTATCTCTTTTAAAAGGTCTAAGTCAAGATCAGCCAGCAGTGTCATTTCGGTGTTAGGTGTAGCCTCTGCAGCCACTGCGTCATGAGGAAAAGCAAAATCAGAAGGCGTGAAAATCGCTGATTGTGAATATTGGATGTCCATATTTTCCACTTTTGGTAAATTGCCGACACTACCGGTAATAACCACATAGCATTCATTCTCTATAGCTCTCGCCTGAGCGCAACGCCTTACCCGCAGGTAAGCATTTTTTGTGTCTGTCCAATACGGTACCAACAAAATTTTTATACCTTTATCGGCAAGTAAGCGAGCAAGTTCCGGAAATTCGATATCAAAACAGATCAGCACACCGATTTTGCCTATATCGGTATCGAATACCTTCAATTTATCCCCGCCTTGAAATCCCCACCATTCAGCCTCGTCAGGCGTTATATGTAGTTTGTATTGAACATCCCATGTCCCGTCTCGACGGCAAAGAAAAGCAACGTTATATAGTTTTTCATCTTCATATCTTGGTAAGCTTCCGGTTACGATATTAATGTTGTATTTCATTGCCATTTGCAACATGGCATTTCTTAATTCATCAGTTAATTCAGCAAGTAAACGCATGGATTGAGAAGGGTTTTGTTGGTCATAATTGGCCAAAAGAGGCGCATTAAACATTTCGGGGAAGAGCAACAAATCCACTTTATAGCCTGATACCGCGTCTACAAAAAATTCGATCTGCTGTAAAATATCTCCAGTACTTTTAAATTGCCGCATTTGCCATTGTACTGCAGCTATTCGAACATTTGATTTTCTGCCCCAAATCATTTTTTTCTTACTTTCATAATAGATATTGTTCCATTCCAGAAGAACGGCATAACTTTTGGAGCGAATATCTTCGGGTATGTAATTTTTTATGGCACGTTTAGGATGAAAATCATTCGAGAGTTGAAAAGTTAATACCTGGTCAATAATCTCTCTTTTTCGAACTTTATCAATGTACTGGTCCGGACTGAGATCATGAGCGTATTTAGAATAACCCGGGATTCGGCCACCTACAATAATTCCTTTTAAGTTTAACTTTTCACAAAGCTCTTTTCTGGCGTCATAAAGTCTTCTTCCTAACCGCAAACCACGATATTCATTGTGAATAAAAACATCTATTCCATACAGATAATCACCTTCTATATCATTTTTACTGAACATGCCCTTAGTTACAATATCTTCATAAGAATGGTAGTCTTCTACATTAGAGTAGTCGACTATGAGGGTCAGGGCCGCGCCAACAACGCGCCCCTTATCTTCAATACAAATCTGCCCATCTGGAAACATCGTAATAAGTCTCAATATCTCCTCTTTGGTCCATGCTCCTCCCATACCGGGATATGCCTGTCGCATTATGGGTTGTATGTCATCATAATCCGCAATATTGATATTTCTGATTTTAAGTTTATGGTCCCCTGACTCAATATTCACGTGTATTCCTTCCTATATCTGAATGTTACCTGGAAAGCTGTATAATTATAAAAGTGTCCAAAATTTATATTCAGCACTTGCCATAGTCCTATGATTTTATTACACCAATTTAGCGAGGAATTCAAATAAAAGTGTTCGGTCCAGTTGCTTTAGCATAGCACCACCACCCAAAGAAAGGCGACAAGATAACAGTAGCGCCGATCAGAAGGATCAAGGACATAAAGTCCATATCAAAGCTGCTGTCCGATTCGCCTAGAAATCACCTCCTGTTCACCTTGGGGATCAATAACGGACTTCGAGTTGGAGACCTGCTCAAACTGAAGGTAAAAGCCATACGAAACCTAAAAATCGGAGATACGCTAAATATAAAAGAATCAAAGACCGGGAAAGACAACATACTTGTGGTCAACAAGGCCGTTCACAAATCCCTTAAAAATTATCTGGAAAAGGTTCAACCGGGAAACAACGATTATCTATTTGCCAGCAGAAAGGGGAATAAGGCGATCACCATTCAGTCGGTTAACAACATGATCAAGAAATGGACGAGGGCTATCAACCTGGAGAGCAATTACGGCGCCCACACATTAAGAAAGACCTGGGGATATATGCAAAGGACAAGATACGGCGTCGGGTTTGAAATCATATGCAAGCGGTACAATCATTCGAGTCCGGCGGTTACGATGCGATACTTGGGAATTGAAGATAAGAAGGTTCATAATACACTTATGAATGAGATTGGTTGAAGTGTATCAACCATCCTGCTATTCCCAACCCGTTTCTGACTATCATAGCAATATAGTATAAGAACCCCATAGTAGTAGCGTCCCAACTCTTTTGAAGCAATTCCACAGGAAGGGAAAACGTGGAGGTACTCTTTTTGGGGAAAGATAGATAGGGGATGAGACTATTACTAATAGAATTTTATATTACTAAAGAAGCCAGAAGTACATGGTAATCCGAGATTAAGCACGTTGATACTCGTTACATTTCCAAGGAATTCAGAGGTTTTATGGCGCAAGGATAAATTGCAGGCTCCGCGAGCTACACCCTACGGGCTCGCTCGCCGCCCCAACATCTACCTATAGGAAAGGTACCAGGTATCTCAGGCCCGCGCTATGTTAGAGACATCTGTATTCTAACAACAAACTGTGGGGCGGCGCGGTCCTCGCCGTCCCACACCAGTGATTGGTTATGCTACGGTTTTCTTTTTACGCCACGCAACTACACTAAATTATTTAGTAACTCAATTAATAACAGCAAAACTGCAAAAGTAATAAAAGCTATTGTCACTCCAAAATCTTTGATTACCGGTTTTGAAAGCATCAGCAATAATAAACGAAAGGCAAGCCCAGAAAGCCTCCCTTTTACCTTTAGAAACTTATCACACTCCCTTCGGCGGCCAGTTCGATCAGTTTTGGAGCCCCGGCCAGGGTCATATTGGAATAGAAATTTTCCTCGCCCATCTGGCGAGCTTCAGCACAGGGGGGTCAGACGTATATCGGCACCTCGTTTTCCACCAGATAGGGTAAAAATTCGTTTGCCGTGTCGTTGGTTCTGGTCTTTTCGTCCAGGCTCCGGTTTTTGTCCGCCCAATACACGCCGTCGTCTGACATGAACAGGCTTGTTTGATGCCCCTGGGAGTGAGCCACCTTGGCCATTTGAAACGCCCGTGTGGCAGCATCCACGTCCCCTCTTTTCAGGTAAACTGTTATCGTTGCCATTTTCAGCTCCTTTCATTTTTCATTATCATATAAGTTAGTAAATTAAAGATACATTGAGAATACCTTATAAAAATCGGATTTGTCAAAGACAGTGTTTATGTATAAAACACAACTCAGGCCTGAATTGTGATATGGTATTACGATATCCCAGAAATTTCAGGTGCTTGATATTAGTAAGAAATTGCAGATATCACCAAACAAGTATTCTCAGTTATATATCGTACACTCAAAATTGTAGATTAGAAAAATTTGATAACAGCGAAGATAAATTTTTATAATTGATATGATTGGTTTGTGAAGATGGGGTTTGGCAATCCTAATGCTTTACCCCATCTTCAAACCCATATGGCTATGAATGACCGGATCGTTTATTGAACCGGTGTTAATTCAACCCGCCTGTTTTTGGCCCGGCCTTCTCTGGTATCATTGCTGGCTGCCGGTTTCGTAATCCCAAAACCCTTTGTGGTGAGTCGATCGGGATCAATTCCTTGATCAACGAAATATTTCTTTACAGCTTCGGCCCGTTTCTCAGAAAGGGTCATGTTATACGCTGGTGTTCCGGTACTATCTGCATGTCCATCGACCTCAACCTTGAGATCCGGATTCTTTTTCATTATCAAAACCGCTTCTATGAGCATGGGATATGCTTCAGATTTTACCTTTGCACTGTTAGTATCAAACAGCACCTTCGCCGCGTAGGTCCAACATCCCCTGGCATCAACCGTGGCTCCTAAAGGCGTATTTGGGCATTGATCCAGATTGTCCGTCACGCCGTCCTTATCAGTGTCCATCGGTTTTGGTGCCGCTGCCACGGGAACGGGTTTGGGAGCAGGCTTGGCTAAAAATAACCCTTCTACAAAACCAGCCATGTTCGCCGAGGAACCGAGCTGATCGGCAGTGGTTGAAATTCCGCAACCACCGGCTCTGGCTATCTGTTCCAGGGTCATTTTTCCGCCGGGATTATCCCCCACCAATACCGTATCGATGCAAAGCCGGTCACCGAACTGGCTTTTCAAGGCCTCTGCAGCCTTTACCGGGGCTTGGTCCATCTTTTCTCCATCGCTGACGAGAATGACCGCTGTGGATCCTTGGGCCGACTTTAAGTCTACACCTGAAGCGTTAATGGCTTTGGCCAGAGCAAGAGAGCTGGCTCCGCTGGGTTCCTTTGTAGCGTTCAGGGCTGATTCAAATCCTGAAGTTGAATACTTAGTCAGCCCGTAAACAAGCATGGCTGACCTGTCAGGCAGATGGGCATCATGACCGAACGTCATGAGCGCACCATTATAATTCAATTCAGGAAGCGTCTGATTCATGGCGGTTAAGAGCTCTTTGGCAATCTTGGCTTTTTCCTTCTTTGCGTATTTATCCGCCATCGAAGAAGATGTGTCCAGGATCACCACAAAATTGTCAACCTTGGGTACATACTGACTTGCGTCAAATTGATACGGTTCGAAAGACGGTGCGGTCTTTATAACTTTCTTGCCGCCACAACTGATCAGCAGAGTGCTGATCATTAAAATAAACAACGGTGTCAAATAATGCTTTTTCATGTCTTTCCTCCTCTTTATTGGCTTAATCTTTTTAATCCCCCTCAAATAGCTACTTTTTTAGCTTGGTATGCTAATGGTTCTCGAGGGTCAGGTTGTTGTGGGAAACTGAATTCGTAACTATTAAGATCATGAGCTGTAATTACAACTCGGTTGTCGTATATGTAAGAAACCAGTTTCACCTTGATAAACCTTGTCGAGAAAAAAATACAATTGTACTCAGGAAAAAAGGCGGTGATTTCTTCGGTAAGATGGTTTCTTTTAGCGTATGGGCCCATACCAAGCGTTTACTCTTTTCGATAGGCCCGAATACGGTTAAGCTCTATTTTTATTTCTTCGGTTTGAAAGTGAATTTCTGGCCGCCAATGGACGCCTCGTACATCAGCCCACCTTTAGCGTGAGTGAACACGACCATTCCTTTATGGTAGCTTGTTTTAGCCTGTGCACCGGTGGCGGGTCCAGCACTTGCTCCAGCTGAGGCTCCTTCGGTGCCAGCACTTGCTTGGGCACCAGCTGTGATCGCGACAGCCGAAGCCGTTGCATCAAACTCGAAATTCCCGCTGGTAAATTCGTCATAGGCTCGCTTGTCTTCAAAGAATATCATCTGACTGAAAGCTTGACCTCCCAACTGAAAACCGATGGACGCTTTTAATACAGAGACCTCGCCGGTAACCTTCCCACCCTTGTAGACTTGACCCGTTCCGTACGAACCTCCGATACCGATGCCGGCCTTGCCAATGGTTGGAAAAACCGCATACCCATAAGCATTTTTGAAAAATGGCTGAACCGCTTCAGACTTCTTGAAGACGTTAACGGTATCGGTAAACTTATCGGCCTGAACAGGATTCGCTAAGGCCAACGCCAAGATAAACATAATCATTAAAATGGGAAAACGATTGATCTTCATGATTGATATTCTTTCTCGTGTGTTCTTTCTTTTGTTAATAAATTTCACTAACCACAATTGTTTTGGATTGATAATTAGTGTGATTGTTCTCAAATTTAGTAGCTTAAGGTAACCGCAGAGATGTTTAGTAACTGCCGTCGGCCGCGGTCAGATTTTATATATAATTAGACCGGAAACTTAAATTGTCAATAATTACGATAAAGATTTATGGTGTTGTGGTGATTCTTGTCATGGCTGAACTGGTGATAAATTAAGACTACCTTATAAAAATCGGATTTGTCAAAGATAGTGTTTCTGTCCAAAACATAACTCAGATCTGAATTGTGATATCGTATTACAGTATCTCAGAAATCTTAGGTGCTTCATATTGGGACGTAATTGCAGGTATCTGTAACAATTCACTGAGGGGCCGGGAAACTATGACCAAAATACCATAAAAGAGCTAAGTAGTTCGATTTGCGATGCCGATCCAAAAGCGGTACTTCTTTCCCGGTCTTTTTCCATTTAAAGGTTATGTAATTCGAATCAGATTAACAAACTACTCTTTAATCGGTCCGCGGTCTGGATATAAGGGAAAGAGTACATCGTAGATTTCAGGCCGAACTTCTTTGGCCTCGTAAGCCGTCGGAATGGTCTTGGCTAATTCGGTTTCGCGAAAAGCAGCGAGCGCTGATTGATCCTCGAAGAAATAGATGCCACACACATCGCCGGTCGATTCATCTCGCCCGTAGAATTTCTGCACCAATCCCGGTACCTCAAGAAAACGGGGTCGCCGTTCAACTATTCGACGATCTAGCTCCTCAGCGTCGAGACTGGATTTAACACGCACAAATAATATTGCTGCCATATCTATCCTCCTATCATTAAGTTAATGATTTCTCTTGTAGCTCTGGGCAGAACTCCATCCTCCATAACGACCAAGATCACCGATGAGCGCCGGAAGCAAGGCCACGATGCCCGACGGGCATCCGATGAATCCACCAACAATTGGCTGGCATGGCGGGGCGTTCATTCGGTGCATCGTCTGCTTAGAAGCTTATTGCTGCATTTGGATCGAATGACCTGCTTGCTCCTATGCCTACTGCCCCGGTAGTGGATTGCTGCTATTCCAAATATCACGAGCTATTCGCCAGCTCTCGCCGGATTTCCGTTGGTAGATCGTGATATATTTGCCCGCATCCTGCATGGACGGGCCTCCTGATTTGGGACTAAGGACGATCGTGTATGTACCCCGTTCGAACACCCACTCGCCCAGTACCCGCACCTCCTCCACCGAGAGGGCAAACTCCAAGCCAAACAAATCCATGAAACCCTTTGACCAGGATTCGATCGCTGATCGCCCGACATTCGCCGGCATATTGGGAGGCATTTGTACCCCATCATCTGTGAACTGTTCAGCCCATGCTCGGGCGTCGCCAGCATTGACAGCGGCTACGTGCGCGTCTCGAACGCTATCGATTGCCTTCAGATCGACTTCGCTTCCTGTGTGTTCGTATTCGTTCATGTTACTCTCCGTTTTGGTTCTTATTCTGGGCTTCTAACTATTATTGTGCGACCTAAAAATATCGACAAACACGTCATTTATTGACGCCCATGGAAAGAGTTGCTGGGCGGCAGTCAGACTACTTAGCATGCGAGGGCGTGGCTATCGTCATGCCATGACGCCGGAAGACATTCATCATCTTCGCAGGGTCGGGTGGGCCGCCCTTGGCAGCACTGATTACTTCGGCAGCTTCACGGAAGTACGCGGGGCCCATTATCGCAGGGGATATGATGACAAGCTGTTTTACATCCTCGCTGCCGAAATTATCAAAACGGTGAACCGCTCCTCGGGGGATACACAGCGCCTGCCCTGGCCCCACCTCGATGGGCGTGCCGTTAACCGTCCAGGTAAGGACACCCTCGATACCATAGAGGATTTCCTCGTAGGCGTCATTCTCGTGGGCCGGTGCCATCAGCTTCTGTCCTGCAGGAACGAAAAATTCGAAAACTGAATCATTGCCGTTGGAATCATCACTCGTAAGCAGGAAATGGATCCTTAACGGACCAATCTTGATGGTTTCTTCTGACGGATTGACTTTGATCATACGCTGTCGCATAATCGTGCCCTCCTTTGAATAAAGTTAACACTACTGATGGCCGGTGATAAGATGGGTCAGGAGTAGATGAAATAGAATAACACGTGAGAAAACAACACCTGCATGCATTCACTCTAATTGCAGATTAATTTCATGAAGCTTCAATTTTACAGAGAGTGAGAGTTTATAACAGAAGTCATAAAAAGTTCAGATCACTTACCATTAACAAAATCTGAAACCAATCCTTGTTTTATGCATATATCTAAAAATTCATAAAATTCAAAAGAATAATCCTTGGAAAATGTTTGAAATTGAAATGATAATCAGCTCCATTTCTTTCCAAGTTTGTCAAGACCTGCTTTGCCAAGGTCCTCGGGAGACATTGCAATTCTGAACTCGCAATCCGCGTTGAATTTTAAGAAAAAAGGTTCAGCAAGAGATGGAATCCGTGAAGAATCAGGCACATCTATGATGGCCACTGCTCCGCGAGTGCCTTCCTGTTCCACGAAATAAATGGATTCCGGCTTCAAGTCATCTAAGATCTTACGAATGATCTCACCTACAGTACCCTCTCTTACGAGGGTGTTGAACGGTTCGTGAGGAAACCTCACATTCATTAACATTTTCATTTTGTATCCTCCTCTTTTACAGAAGTGACTCCTTTGACGCTTTGGACGATTTCTCCCGGCTTATCGACGGCTTTTTGAGAAGCAACGAAGCCGGTCAATTGAGCGGCACCCTTAACATTTTCTCCACAGGACGATTTTGCCCTTTCTCATTATCAACTTATTGTTCGGATATATCGTTTCTTAAAATCCATTGATGTCCAACTATGTTTGATATAAACATAGACATAACAGTAACCGATTGAAAGGAGAGTTCATCCGATTTTTTTGTAGGACGATTCCGCTATATTTTGTCGGTATTTGTCCTACAAATTTCATCAATTAAAATTAAAAAGGTTGGATTCGATCAATATTATTCATTCAAAAAACAAATCGGATACCATACGCTGGATTCCGCTTGTTAACCTTAAAACTTTTTTTATGTTCGGGATAACCGATAAAAATCGGACGAGTTAAAAAACCTGTTATTTATAACACTCAAAAGCTCAAAGTTAATGATTTCATATACTGTACAACGTCTCTGAAAACCATAGAGATGAGAACACATTATTTTTAAAGTATTAAGAAGCAGCGATTGTTTGTTAAGATGATAATATATTAGGGCTATGACATTGAGATTAAATACGACCTCAAATTCATCTGCCTATTTTTCAGACCGAACTTCTTACGAAGATTTTTCCGGTGAAAATTGACGGTGGTTTCGGATATGGTCAGAATATCGGAGATTTCCTTACTGCTCTTTCCGTCTTTTATTAAGGCGACCACTTTTATTTCCTGTGGGGTCAGAATAATTTTGGCATTTGAAAATTTTTGAAGGAGCGGGGAAATAATATCTTTCAGATGATTTTCAATGATTTCAACGAGCGTCTTATTTCTGGGTTTTAATGGAACTTCCTTTAACTTTTCAACATACGGCAAAACCAACATCTTAACATTGGTCAATACATTTTTTTCAAGCTCCAGTTTGTCGTTTTCCCGATGTTTGAGTAGGACCTTCAACGCAATATTAGCTTCCTCAAGGCCTTGCTTCTGCTCTTGAAGTTCTTCACGGCTTTCTCTTAAAGCTTCTTCGACAAGTTTCAAAGCCGTTATATCTTCATGGCTAATGATCACCCGGACGGGTTTCGTATCAGACATTCGGATGGCCCGCATGTAGTACCAATGTTTACTGTCTTCGGTGTGACAGGGATAGTCAAAGAGAAACTCGGTGATTTCGCCGGTGATAACCTTTCGAATTCCTGTTGCGATGTTGCGAGAATCCAGTGCATCCTCTCCTTCGGCTGTATCACAGACGCCCAGATAATTCATCCCCTTAAAGTCATAATTTTCCGGCATGCCGTTTTTATACGAATAAGTATCCCATGCGCGATTGGTTTCAAGAATCACACCGTTTTTGTCCAGAATGGCGATGTGTGCAGAGAGGGAATTAATGGCTGCTCTGGCCAGTTCTGCGGAAAAAAACAAAGATTCACTATGGGGCTTTGGTTCCTGTCGCTGCTTTTTCATTGGTGTTCTCCTTGATTGGCGAATTCAAAATGTGTCGTCTTTTTGTGTATATTACAAATATTACTCTAATGTTCAGGCCATTGTAAAGTGGAACATCAGATGTGGGATAAGGTGACGACACACGAGAGGATGGGTGTCATTTGAAAACGGCTTTTTCAGGCACCCGGTTTGTAAGACCTAAGTTTTTATCTCAGGTTCTGAGATAGTAGTAAACACCCCTTAATAAACTCCTATTTATTCCTCATTGAATTCTCTGGTTCTGGACTTAAAATATAGTGTAATGAGAACGATAAAAACGAATAGGGTAAAAATTATGAAAAAAATCAACCAGGAATCAGTTGTCAACGTAAAATTCGAGATGCAGTGGAAGGGTTCCCTCGCAATGCATACGGAAATTTATGAAGCACAGGGTCTTAACATATGGAGGGACTGCCTGCCTGAAACCTTGCTCAAGCAACTGGAGGGAAAGTCTGAGGGTGAAACGATTACAACTTATTTTGAACCAGGTGTCCTTACTTCAACATACGACCCCGGAAAAACATTTGCTGTCAAGCTCAGCCAGTTTAATCAGCATTTTATTATGGACAAGACCATCGAACCCCGAATCGGTCGGTTTTATCCAAAGGGGCTTCTTAAAGGCGTCGCTGGCATATTTCCGCAGAATTTTCAACCATTTCGCCTCGTGAGTGTTCAAAACGGTCAACTGGGAGTCGATTTTAACCATCCCCTTGCAAAAATAGCGATTCAACTTCGAACCTCCATAAAAAAGATCGACGCCAGAAAGGCTGAACGGGGTGGACGGTGCCATGATTGGGCGGAGGTATTAATAGAGGGTCCCGGTATGCAATCTCGATGGAAAAACAAACCGACGGACTTTTTTTCAGATCGTCCGTTTCACAGAAAGGATAAGACCTCGGACCCCATTTTCTACAAAGTGCCAAGGCTGGTTCAGCATATCGATGACACGGCTATACAGGTGGTAGGAAATCTTTACGGCCAATTGCTCAAAAGCGGAATGCGGGTGCTGGATTTGATGAGTAGCTGGCAGTCCCACATTCCTTCAACGCTTCGTTTTGAAAAGCTGACCGGCCTGGGTCTAAACAGGGAAGAATTGGATAAAAACGAAATTCTGGACGATCGAGTTATTCATGATTTAAATGCAGACGTGATCTTGCCCTTTGAAAGTAATGAATATGACGCGGTGATATGTACAAATTCCATTGAATACCTTATCCATCCGTGGGAGGTTTTTAATGAGCTTGCCCGTGTTCTACGGCCGGACGGTCTGGTAATCGTAACAATTTCAAATCGGTGGTTTCCGCCAAAAGTAATTCGGATTTGGGGAGAACTTAATGAATATGAGCGAATGGGTCTCGTCCTCGAGTATTTTCAAAAAACCGGAAAGTTCAAAGACTTGGAAACTTGTTCGGTTAGAGGATTGCCCAGACCCTGGGACGATAAATATTTTCCAGAAAAACGCTATTCGGACCCCATTTATGCTGTATGGGGTCGGAAAGAACTTAAACCTTAAAACATAAAAAACAGTCTGCTGAATATGCAGAAAGGAGGACATCAAGGAACTTAAAGATTTTTGCAAAGGTTTAGAGCACGAACCACCGGCTGGAAGGCAAAACTATTTGACATGCAGCGGAAAATTGACACATTGCCTTCGGCCGACAAACAGAGGATGCTGGCCAATACTGAAGATCTCCGTATACTCGTGGTAGAGGTCGACGACAGAATCGATCGTCTCAGAACAGAATGCCCTACGAATTGGGATGGTTACAGAGTAGAGATCGAAGAGTCCTATGCCGCCATTGGAGTAAAATATGAAGACGCCTTGCAGGTCATTGGTGCAGGAAACTTTGGCGGATATTCATTTAAAACCACATGACTTGAGACGTCATGCGGCAACTTTTTCATCTCGATCCGGGGTACCCTTGGAGATATTAAGTAAAGTGATCCGACGTCATGCGAATCTGTCTACGACCCAACGATATCTCGGAAAAATCAGCGACGTTGAAGCGATAAGGTGGATTGAAAATATTCATGGATAGGGCAATAAAAAAGGGTGAATCCGCATATGGACTCACCCTGATAATTCGAGCATATGATGCAAAGCCTTTCTGGGTTCGAGGTGGCCATTTTTGGATTTCATCATTCAAAATGTTATTGAATAAAGTTAAAGATATCTGAAACCTTGAAATTAAAATGAACCCTGAAAGACCACAAAATATTGAGAAAGACAAAACGCTTTTAATCGGCTTGATGCATTATTATACAGCTCTCAACTATGGCGCGCCTCGGCGAAATTGGCTCCCTCTGGAATTTGGTCTTGAGGCAAACCTGAGGCTGCTTCAAGACGGCCGCTGAAGTTGAAGAAGGAGATCAGAGCTGTGATCTCCCAGATTTCACGTTCGTTCCAGCCAGCATCCCTTAGCGGATCGATATCGTCTTTGTTCACAAGGCTCGGTGTCTCCGTAAGCTTGCTGGCGTATCCGAGCAGGGCTCGAGTCTTGGAATCCAACTCGTACTCTGGCCACGTTGTCGCAAATTCAGGACTTAGATGCTCATCGCCGGTGAGGCGGCGAACTGCCGCCGTGTGGAGCCCCAGTCAGGGTGCCCCTCCGATCTTACCATTTACTACCGTTGCTAACATCTCTTTCTGAAGTCGGCTGAGGGATGATGAGCGGCGAAGATGAAGATAACGATACAAGGAACCCACATGGCGGGCGACTCGAAGGTCAACCGCAAGAACTTGAAACACACCCGGAACAACGCCTCCATATTGGCCGCGAACATAACGAAAGAAGAGCTTGCGGAGCCCTTTCACATTTTCCGGTACATTTGTCATTATATTTGGCATTTATTCCTCCTTTCAGAGAGCAGGACGCAACCGGCACCGCTGCAGTATGACTATTAAATGAAAAGAAGTGATTCTCGCTTGTTTCTACGTCTAAGGGCAACAAGCCGATTGCTGATATCAACGAATTTATACTAAATTCAAATCTCTTTGATTGAGTTTGTATTCAGTGCAAGATACACGCTTAAGTTGATAACACTACTGATGGCCTATGGTGAGATGGGTCAGGAGTAGGTAAAACTTAGCTTAAGTGTTGGGCTGAATAATATTTAAAACTTATGATTAGAAGAATATATATAAAATCATCAAAGTCAATGGATATGCATTAAAATTAGCCTGATTTAATTAGGGTAGAAAGATAAGTTATGCATGAAAATGTCTTGTAAGAAACCCAAACATCTAATGATTCCAAAATGATTTGATACTCATGAACTGTCTATCACTTAATTTCATCAAATTCATGGATTGGTGATATGGTATTACGATATCTCAGAAATTTTAGATGCTTGATATTGGGACGTAATTGCAGATATCAACGCTTTCGAATTGATGATTTCATATCGAAATCGCCAAAAGCTCTAAGGTGATCTGCGTTACGTATAGAAGATGGAAATTCGCATATTATGAACAGAATCTCTTTCAAGTTCAATCAAATTCCAGAACAGCTTACTTGACAGCCATTTGAATATATAGACCTTTTGTGAATCGAGGAAGAGATTGACCTTTCATAAAATATTATTTTATAAGTGTTAATAGCTGATCCGATCAAAAAAGAAAATGCGCGCTCAGGCATTCATTGGCTGTTTTTTCTCTCTTATCTTATAAATACAGCCAGTTTTTATTAAAAGTACATAATTGACTTTATTCACTCATGGATCTATAATGGATACTATTAATTTAAGCAAAGAATGCATAAAATACTTATTTTTACATCCGCAATCAACGAAACTGTTTTTGTGGATAAATTTGCTATAGTGAGGAACAAAGATGATTTATATCGGCTATTTTTCATTCGATGAATTGGGACCGGAAAACAAAGTGCGGCATGGATATTTCTCATGTGTGGTGAAAGCGGATAGCGCCGACGCAGCGACTAATGAGTTTAGAGAACTTATATTTTCCCAGAAAAAGATGAGTGATATCTTCAGCAATATTGCTGCCGTGTATATGGAGGACATCATTGAAATCCAGAATATTCCGCAAAAAGCGATCGTTACCCGAATTCAATCCTCAGCCGGAGAATTTCCGAAATCCGTCAGCAGAAGCCTCCCCCACAGTGTACCTTCCGGAATCAATGTCTATGGTTGGACACCGGATATTGAGAAAAACGAATCTGATCAAAACACAGAGGAATATAAAACAAGCAGACCGTTTATAAGATTCTGATAACTTTTCAAATACGGGAAAAGGAATATTTACTTTCCCCAAAAGAATCATACTAAGGATTTGCGACCGTCTTTTACATTGTTATCGACTTGATACATTATAGCGAACGGTCATGATCCAACATGTAATCCAAGAGTGCCGCTTCTATTTTATCCAAGCCGTTACCATCGACAACGGCTTCAGGTTTGTTTTCATGAAAATCGTAGTCCTGATAGAGCCCTTTAATTTCAGGACACTCGGTCTTCAATGACTCCCATACAGATTCGGGCTTGCCTAAAGCACTCAATGCCGTGATGGCATCAACAACCGCCACCTTTCCGTCGGGTGTAAATCGAGTATAGTCATGACGCGTTCCGGCACGTAGCGGCCGGTACTAATTATCTTGGCATAGCGTTTTTCCATTGGACGTCCCTTCTTCTTTTTGTTAACTATAATCCAAGGTTCCTTGCCTTAAACTACAACTGAAGTTCAATCGAGAGAATAGATGATAAAGGAACTGAATCATGTTAATTTTGCAACTGGAATTTTTGATACCTATAATCAAAACCATAAAAAGTACAGATCATTTACCATCAGCACATCATGAATCCAACTCTTGTTCAATAAATATATTTTTACCTCCCTTATTCGGTTTCACGATAACCCTTCAAATCTTCGTTTTGCGCAACCTTAGCGCATTGCCGATAACCGAAACGGAACTGAAACTCATGGCCGCTGCTGCGATCATCGGGCTCAACAGCAGGCCGAAAGCCGGGTACAGCACGCCGGCTGCGATCGGCACCCCCACCGAGTTATACACAAAGGCGAAAAAAAGGTTCTGTTTGATGTTGCGCATGGTGGCAGCGCTCAACAGGCGGGCACGGACAATACCCCTGAGGTCGCCCTTGACCAGGGTAACGCCCGCGCTTTCCATGGCGATATCTGTGCCGGTACCCATGGCAATACCGACGCGCGCCTGCGATAGAGCAGGTGCATCGTTGATGCCGTCTCCGGCCATGGCCACAGTCCGGCCGGCATCTTGAAACTTCTTGACTGTTTCGGCTTTGGGGGCCAGTTCCTGCACTTTTATCTTCAATTCCTCAAAAAGTTTGATATTACCGAAGACGATCTGTTTGCCATCCACGCTGCATTTGACACCTTTGCCGGTCACCGATTCAAAATCGGCGGCTTCGACCAGGTCTATCCCTTTTTCTTCAGCGCCATTCACGATGGCCGCCGCCAACGGGTGTTCACTCCCTTCCTCGAGACTGGCGGCCAAGCGCAACATTTCCGTCTCATCGCCGTCGGAAACTGTATGGATGATTATTATGATACATATGCGCCCGGGTTATCGGCAAAGCATTGTTTAATCCTTTGGAGAAAAGAATTTGGAACAGGCGGGTCGTTCCATATTTGAATCCTGAAGAAGCGCTGTTTAAAAACAGTCGCCATCGCCTGATAAACGCTTCACCATACAATTCTTTTATTTTATCGATATTTTTCTCAAAATTTTCAGTCCACTTATCAAGCGTCTTTGCATAATGCAGTCGCAAATTTTCTACATCGAGTATGGAAAAGCCGGCTTTTCCCATTTCGTATGTAATTTCATGAAGGGCCGGAAGATAGGCTCCTGGAAAAATATACTTAGATGTCCAGGGGTCCATGGGAGAGGCGATTTCTTTGCCAATGGTATGCAACAGACCCAGGCCGCCGGGTTTCAATAACTGTGAAATTTTTTGCATAAAAACAGGCATGAATTTTTTCCCCACATGCTCAAACATTCCGATTGAAACCAGTTTGTCGAACTTGCCGCTTAACTGCCGGTAATCCTGATTCAACACCTTAATCTGATTCAGAAGTCCCAATTCTTTAATTTTTCGATTGGCATACTCGTGTTGGTTTTGTGACAGGGTGTTTCCAACCCCGATTATTCGGGATTGCTGGGCGGCATAGATCAGCATTCCACCCCAGCCACATCCGATGTCAAGCAGCGATTCGTGAGGCTTGAGCAATAGCTTGCGAGAAATATGCTCGTATTTATTTAATTGCGCTTGATCCAAAGAATCGTCGCGGTTTTTGAAATACGCACAGGAGTAAGCCATGGTTTTGTCAAGATAAAGGGGATAAAATTTATTGCTCCGGTCGTAATGGAAGGAAATATTTTGAGGGGTTCGTCGAAGTGTATCCTGATTTAACAGCGATAGAATGAAAAACCGGCATTTTTGCCGAAAAGATAGCCGGTAATCGTCAAAATTAATGGCAAACCCCAGACGGAAAAGAACCTGCATGTCCTTATCAATTTCGAGCTCGCCCGCCATATAAGCTTCACCAAATCCTAAAAAGCCGTTTGCGATAATTCTTTTAGCAGCGTTTTTAGTTTTAAATAGCAAAGTCACCTGGGGTTCACTTCCAAAGCATATGGTGTCACCATCCCAGAATTCAAAGGCAAAGCAGGCTGTTGGGTCAGCTTGATGCATCATATCCGCTATGTTTTTGAGAGTTTTTTTCATGATAACCCCTTTTGGGACACGCTGATAATACAGGATTTGTATCATTTTTTATCATTTTTCGCAAATTTTTCTAATATAGTAACCCTCGCCATTTGGCGTGGATGATCAACCTCTGAACCCCTGAACCATGAACTTTTAAAGCCGACTCGAAGGTTATAAACGCTGCTTTTTATCAAAAATATTACTCTATAATACGCTATAGCTTACGAGATCTGCATTCTTAAATCCGGATAAAGCATTTGCACACATTCAGGGCATATGCTATTTTTTTAAGACTGCCCTGATTCTATCTCATCGTAGGATTTTTTCTTCATGAACAACATCACTATTAGACCTAAAACAATCCCGACAATCCCGATGGATGTTTGGTGCAGATCATAGATCCCGCTTATTGCGCGGCGCGTTAAGCCCTGACTCTCATGACCGAAGACAAAAGTTGGAACCAACGAGTCGTTTGTCAATAAATCTGATTCGAAGACGGAAGATTTATTCATTATTTTTAGGCTTCCGATCTATGGAGTGTTTTTTTTCCTAGACAACCGAAGGCCATATAGATGTTAGGCCCAAACGCATTCTCAACTATCAGTAACAAGAAGCACGGCCAAGCCGACAAGCAATACTGCCAGAAACAACAATGCAATGATCCGTTTCGGTCCGATCCGTCCTTTCATCTTATGATCCATGTGTTCCTCGCGGTCATGCCGGCGGTGCAGCCAAACCAGACTCGCTGCCACGGCGATAAGCACGAGGTTCATATAGAAGGTGTAGTCAAAAGCAAACTGCGCGACATCTGCGACGCGACGGCCGCTTTCCGGTGTAATGCCGAGCGCCCCAAATAGGTAATTCAGGATCAGTGCAGTCGCAACGATGCTCACATACATCACAGCGGCGATGTATAGCGCCACCCGCCAGCCGTGTGCTTTGCGTTGATCATCACCAGTGGCGGTACCATGAGATCCGAATAAATGAAGCCCATGATGCCAGCAAACAGCACCCCATTGGCGTTCAGTACCGTGGCGATGGGAATGTTGCCCATCGAGCCAATGAAAGTCATCGCTGCAACAAAAGGCGCTATTGCGGCATTTTCGAGCGCAATCAACCAATCCGGCAGATCGCCGCGCGCACCTATCAGGAAGATTTTTTCCCACACCCCGGGCGGGACCAGCACAGCCACGAATCCGGCGATGGTAAAGCCAATGAGTATCTCTTCCCAAACCATTCGCCAGTCTGAGACGAACCGGTAGCCCACGAGGTTCCAGCCCGCACAGCTGCGGATTCGGCGGCGCCAGTCGAAGTCGGATTCCTCATCGTCAGCCTGATCCTCTACCATCTCACGGGATTCTTTGAACCAGCGTTTCGGGTAGGTCAACTTGATCAGAACGCTGCTGATGCCGATGAGAAGCAGTCCACCGACAACCTCCGCGGCCAAAAACTGCCACCCCAAAAAGATCAGAATCAGAATTCCAAGTTCAATGACCAGATTTGTGGAAGCGAACATGAAAGCAACAGCCGCCACGAAGTTGACACCCTTGAGTACCAGTGCGCGAGCCGCCGCAAGTGCAGCAAACGAACAGGATGAGGAAGCCGCGCCAAAGAGCGTTGCAAGCGATACACTTGTGAGGTTAGCCTTGCCCATGTAGGGGGCGTCAAACGGCTCTTCGGCACGAACGCCTGGATCATTGCACTGACCCAGTAACCCAATACGAAAGCCCATCCAGATTTCCAGAAAAACCCAAATGCCCTCTTAGCGGCTTCGCCATAGAGTTGCCAAAAGCTCATGCTTGCATCCTTCTACAGAAATCATGATATGTTATCACGAAAGTAGCCTCTATGGGTCTAACATATTTTTTGTATCGTTTTCTCGCGAAGTAATGAAAATCGAAGATAGCGAGAAAACGCAATAACCGTGCACATTAAAAAGTTAAATTTCATCTTCAGCTATCTTATTCCTATCATATTTAAAAATAATCAACAATATTATTGTGTTTCATATCTTGAAGAAATATTAAAAAAAATAGCCAAGCGGCTTTTGACCCCCATATGACATGTTATACCGCTGCGGTATAACAACCCCATTTAAAATGAAACAGTTTTCTACAGGTGCGGCTCTGTGTTCGTAAGATAACGACAAAACCGATTTAAAACCGCGCTGCTATCCATCCTTCCCCTTCTCATTAGTATAGTAATATAGTACAAGAAACTCATAATAGTGGAATCTCCATTACTCTGTAAACCGGTTATTCGTAGAAAAAGGGCTTGGTAATATTGGATAGAGAGGTTGGCTAAGGTTATGGGGCGATATGCTACTAAGATAATTTTTATATTACTAAAAGAAAATTGTTGTTGATGTGAAAAAAATTAATGACATTCCTCAGTTTCCCTTGATATTTCCGGGCGAGGAATGATAGCCGTATTGTTCTATTCCGATTTTGCCGATCGTTTGGCTAATTATTTATATCAATGAATCCAGTTGGGCCGATCTTTCATCCAATCACCAACAGTTTGCCGTATCCATGCATTCATTCCATTTTCAATGTAGAACTGCGGAAGCAGAAGGTTGTCATCAGGCGATATTTTTCCAGTCTGTCTCGCATGAAAGGCAAGTTCGGTGCCTGGATAAATTCGAATGCCGATAGTCACTTTGACCATCTCCAGTGCAAGAGAATCCACGAATTCGAGACTTTCCTGCACAGTTTGCTGGGTTTCACCCGGACCGCCCAAAAGTAGGAACCCCATTCGGCGGATACCGCCCTCTTTTAGCAGATCTGAAGCACGGCGCACATCTACAGTACGATACTGCTTATTCATCTTTTTCAGTATGATGTCCGAACCGCTTTCTAACCCAAGGCTAACCTCGACGCAACCGGATTCTGCCATCTTAGCTACGAGCTCTTTTTCCACCTTCCATGGATAGAAAATAGCTCTATAGGTAATATTCAGATCGGATTCGATCATTTGTTCACAAAGGTCTTTTGAATAACCGGGCGGCAAGTTGAAGGTGTTGTCAACAAAGAAGAAATGATCGAATCCAGCTGACACATATGCAGTTATGGCATCGATGATTAGCCCCGTAGAACGTTTGCGAGTGATTGTTCCTTCGATCGATGGAGTTGAACAATAGCTACAGTTTAAAGGGCAGCCCCTGCGGGTTTGAAACGGTAACCAGATGATCTCATCTCCAGTATGTTCCAATGAAAATATGTGCCTGCCAGGTTGAGGAAATTGATTCTGATCTATTTTATTGAAAGTAGTCGGAGGGTTGGCAATGCCACGATCGGCATGATACAGGCCGGGTATATTTGATAAATCCTCGTTATTTTTTAGCTTGTTCAGAAGCATGACAAAAGATTGTTCGCCTTCCCCCTGGATACCCATGTCGGCTGCAAGATATGTTAATGCGTGCCGGGGAAAAATGCTGTAGCCAGCTCCACCGAGCACGATCTTGGCTTCAGAGTTCTGCCTACATGTGGAGACAATTGCTTTCACTGGATCGAGAAGAAACCGAGGCTGTAATGAAACCTGATCATCGATATTTCTGACGGATATGCCGATGATGTCCGGTTGAACCGTTTGAATACGTTCTGCTAACGTTTTTAACGCTTCTGGTTCTGTCATCAGGTTGATCTGTGACACCTCGTGACCGGCATCTTCGGCTGCCCTGGCTACAAAGGCCATCCCCAAGGGCAGCACGGGCATGTTGATCATTTCTGTATTCGCAGATATTAAAAGCACCCTCATGTTTTCAATCTCCTTGGTCTATCGATATTCTTTAGTAATCAAGGTATTTAAAAGTGCAACATGCTTGCCATAGTCCTATGATTTTATTACACCAATTTAGCGGCGAATTCAAATATAAGTGTTCGGTCCAGTTGCTTTAGCATAGCAGCAGCACCCCTTCCAATTAATCGTTGCTATGTTTAAGGTTTTGCTGCTTTCAATCATCTCTTCTATATCATGTAACAATTTAATTTAAAAGGGAATAATATAATTTTTAAAGGAAAATTACAGAAAAGATCTTACTCGTTGAAAAGGATATTTAAAGGAAGGCTAAAAAATCATAGTATAGCAAAGCTCTAAAAATATATGCCCTCTAACTGAACCTTTTTCGACAGTCTCTGCAGTTATCTCAGATTCACCTGATCTCTATGTCTGTTTGGATATACCTGTAACGGCAAAGTAAGCGGCGGTAAACCGTCTGCTGTAGCTTCTTGTTGGCGGTTCTTGTAGTGAATCCCATCTAATCCATCAGCCAAGAGCCACATCTAAAATCATCATTACCGAAAAACCTGCCATGGTTGCCATAGTTACAAGATCAATATTTGCTTCTTGCCTTTGAGATTCCGGGATCAATTCTTCCACCACAACGAAAATCATTGCTCCGGCAGCAAAACAGAGGGCATAGGGCAAAATGTTTTGCATATATAGAACAAATGCTGCTCCAAACACCCCGGCAACTGGTTCAACAACACCGGATGCCTGTCCCATAAAAAAACTCTTTGTCCGATTCATCCCTTCTCTTCTCAATGGTAAGGATACTGCAGCACCTTCTGGAAAATTTTGGAGGCCAATTCCGATTGCCAAAGCAATGGCTCCGCCAAGCGTAGCAGAAGAAAGATTGGCTGCAACAGCCCCGAAAGCAACACCAACCGCGAGACCTTCGGGGATATTATGAAGTGTTATTGCAAGTACCAGCAGCGTGCTTCGTTGCCATGACGTCTTTATTCCCTCACTTTGTTTCGTATCTAAGCCCAAATGAAGATGCGGCAGCAATCGATCGGCCAATCTCATGAAAATCCCGCCACCCATGAATCCGATTACAGCTGTCAACCAGGGAATATGGCCAAGCTGTTCGGCCATTTCTATGCCCGGTGCAAGCAGTGACCAGAAGCTCGCGGCGATCATGACACCAGCGGCGAAACCGAGCATAGAATCCATTAGTTTGGGTTTTACCGTTTTTGTGAAGAAGACGAGCGAAGCTCCTGCAGCGGTCACTCCCCATGTAAAGAGCGTAGCGATAAGCGCTTGTGTAATCGGGCTATATTGTTGAATGAAATCGATCATATTATTTCCCTTCACAAACAAGTAATTATATGGGTTTGGATATCATTAGATTCGTAATGTCAATCAGTTAAAACGCGAATCATGTTACAATAAAGATGTCTTGAGATAACCACACTAAATTCGGACTTGTCAAAACTTGTGTTTACATACCAAAACAATAATCTGAAGTAAGTTTATACTAATTACATATATTGAAAATTTTATAAAAAAGCAAAAAGGCAAACCCAGTGAAATGAATTTGCCCCTTTTGAAAAAAACGATATCAAAATGTGTTAAGGCATAAAAAACCTGTCTGATATTGTAGTAGCCGCCACACCTATGGCTTGGTGATACGGCATTATGTTATCACAAAAAAATGAAGTGCTTGATAGTTGCTACTAATTTCAGCTATCCCAGCCATACAAAGCGAAAAATATCAGACAAACAAACACACCGCCATATCATACATATTGTTTTCTATTAATGGTCACCTCCATAGAAATTTCGAAATTAATGAAATTCCGTTCAACCAAACGACAATTGACCTTCTATAAACCCAACCAATTCTATACGCTAAACATTCCAAATATTGTTGGGAACAAAGAAATTACTGTATTATTTTCCTTCGGTGCACTTTCACCAACGTTCCGTCGGTGTCGTACGCCAGGTGGGGATTGACCTCCAGACTATCATAGCCATCTTTACCGCGCGCCCCACGCCGGCGGCCGCCCAGGTGGTGCCGGGACAGTACCCGGTCAGCCCCCACCCAATGCCGAAAATCACCGCGGCCAGCCCCGTGACCACGATGCTGGTGGGCAGAGGCAGGGTGCGCCCCACGCCGACCGCCTGGAGCCCGAAAAGTCCCGGTCCGGACCCGACCATCCGGGCGTCATGCACCTGCTCCAGCCGGGCCATGTACCCATGAGGGACGGAAACAACGCCATCCGATGACCCATCGGTTCCCTGATCTGACCGGCAGCCGGACATCCCCGCCACACACGCACAGGTCATAAGCAACATCAGGGTTGTCATATTGAAGATTCCAATTTTCATAAAGACCTTTCCTGATACCCCGTCATGGAACAGTTTTACCGTTCCCAACGGCATGACGGGCAGCCTGATAACTTCATATTTTTCCTGAACTCAACATACATGAAATTCGGGGGCCGGTTTAAATCCGACCCGGATACGGAACTGAAACTCATGGACGGCTGTCGGTAAGGCGATGGGCCTCGTATCCGCCTCAATCAGCACTCATTTCCCCAAACCCTCGCTTTTCCGGCTATAAAAATCAATATGATAAGTGAATACAGCCTGATCCGTGGCAAGGGACAATCCGGCCCAGTTGAGATCCCTGCCGACTTCCCGGCCGGCGGCGATCTGAAAGCACGGTGAATCAGGATTGTCTGGAACTGATAGAAAAAATCCGATATGAAGGCCCGGATTTTCAACGGCTGTTTCGACGGTACACGGCTGCCAAGGGAGAAAATTGGCGCCGTCCCGGGTATTCCGTCCGGAATCCGTCCGATTGATTAATCGGGAAAATCCGATTCCCTCAACCTCGTTTAAAAGAATCATTTGATCCCGACGCAGCAGGTTCTGACCATTAACTCTTATTTTCAGCCGAAGACCTCCGGCCTGATACAGAACCCGGCAGTATCCGTAGCTTTTGCCTGGTTTCATGGTGCTGTGAATCCGCATAATTTTAAAAATTGCATTTCGAATCTTTAAACCGGATAACTGAAATTCAGGCCGGCTCATATAAAACCTGACTGTTTTTTCCATACATCTCCTGAAATAAGGAGGGGCCGCAACGCCTGATATCTTCCATATATTGATTAAGTTCAAGTGATAAACGGCTTCGATAATTCCGGATTTATGCAATTTTGAAGAAACAAGAGACGGGAATATTGTCAGGTTTTCTGTTTTCAGTACAGGCAGGCCGAATCCGGCGGATTCTCCGGCAAATACATCATCCTGATAACAGAGGATAAGACCCTTTGCCATAGTTTTGGTTTTACCTTCTCCGGCAAAAGATGATTGTATCAGGAATAGATTGTCTGAAAGGTTGAGCAAGCTGACCTTGTATGTTTATATTCCGGTTTTGGCTTTTTCCGCCCGGGTTTCAAGTATTTTGCCTGGGGCCGTGTCCGGCATTAAACTGTTTATAAACACTGTCAATACGCTTTTTTAAATAGTCTTCGTCAAAATCAGACTGAAAGACCATTCGGTTTTCATTTTCATATTGCCAGTCCTGATTTTGATCCACATGCATCACGCGATCATATAACCGTGTTCCCGGCAGCGGAAAGGGAATGGTAAAGGATATTTCATCCAGCGGAAGGGAAAGAGCCCATTTAAATGTTGTTTCAATGGTATCATATGTTTCACCCGGGTATCCCACCATGAAAAATCCGGCGGTACGGATATCGCTTTGAGCAAACCGTTGGATGGTTTTTTCGGCCACATCCGTTGTGGTCTTTTTATTCATTAATTTAAGTACGTCATTGCTGCCGGATTCCAGGCCGAAAAAAGACTTTCCGGCACCCGGATGCCTGCCAAATCGCAATATCGGACTGAGCAATCCGGTCCACTCGGGACAGACAAAACCATTTCATGTCCAGTTTTTCTGAAATCAACCGGTGGCAAAAACAGCGTGTATGTTTTGGATCAAGACTGAAACAATCATCGGCTATCCAGAGCCCGTTGTATCCGTGGTCTTTAATATCCCTGATTTCTTCAAATATCCTGTCCATGCCGCGCCGTCGCAGACGATTCCCGAAAACAGGTTTTGAACAAAAATCGCAGTCAAAAGGACATCCATAGCTCGTCATGATGCTTGCCAGTGAAAATTCTTCCCGGTCAAGCCAGAACTGTTGATATTTTGAATGATCGTAATCGCTGCGGTCAGGAATAGGGAGACGGTCAAGGGATTTTTCATCAGATGACCGGGGATCGCTTTTGATTGGTGCGCCGTCATGAGGATTATTAAGATAGATACCGAGATATTTTTCCGGGTCTTTTACAAACATGGAAAGACTGTCAGGGGAACTGTCGGATTCAATATAATCCAGACAGAAGCCGGGAAAGGATGCATCCGCTTCGCCGCAAAACACTGCGTCAAATACAGTTGAAAACTGGCCGGGTTTCAGGGTCGTAAGGGGGCCGCCGCATACCAGCAGAGTTTCCGGGAGAACCTTCCGGATATTTGCGGCAAGAACCATTGCATTTTCCGACATGGACATCATAACATAAATCCCCACGATTCGGGGGCGGGCTTGAACTATTTTCGAAAGTATATCTTCCCGATGCTCAAAAGTGCAGTCTATGACCTGCGTGGTCAACCCGCAACCTCGCAAAATGGCTGCCAACTGTGCCATGCCAAGGGGATGAAAAAGCATGGCTTTGGGCGCATGGGTATAAAAATACGGGTATATCAGCACGACATCGGCGGGCAGGGATTGTTTCGCGCCGTTTTGATCTTTTTTTTCATCCGGGTATCGTGGTTGCGTTGGCATATTTATAACTTTCCGATTTTGTGAAAAGTTGAAAATTCAATTCCTTTCTTTACTAACGGACCCTTCTAAGAAAACGGCAAAGATGCGCCCAACGGAAATATTTGTGCCATTATTCACTAAATAGCGGCCGACCCAAAACTCCTTCCCCTGATGGGAGGGGTTGGGAGATGCGGATTAACTGATTGATATGATTCACCTCCACCCATCAAAGGGGAGGAGTTAGAATACTTTCCGTTCAGGCACTAAAATTTATAAATGCAATATTTGTGCCGGGTCTCCAATATTCAAGTCGCACTACCTATCATATTGATTTATAAGAGTAATTGGTTTAAAAAGCACTGTCAGTGCAATGATTTACAGCCATTTAAAAAAGGTCATATTTACCCATGTGGTCAAATGTGACCTTTATTCAGAACTCCTTGGTGTTATGGAAGGCAAATGATAAGGGCGGATTGAGATGAGAATTTGTGGTTTTCGGATATTTAGTTTACGCATACGAGCGCGCAAAGTACTACGAGTTGAGCCCAAGAATTTAGCGCATTATTTTTACCGCTGACTTTCCATTGGGTCTGCTCAAGCACCCGAATAATATTGGTCGCGCTCAACCGCTTCCAAAGTTTTTTGGCTTGTACTTAAATCCTTGAACAGCTTCTTGAGTTCATCAGCCAAGCGCAGATTAAGATCCCACATTCTCTGCTTCCTTTTCATCCAGCCAGTCTGATATTTTCATTTGTTTTTTTCTCCTTCAGAAAATACTCTAAAGATTGAAGTACGCTGCGGCCCAAATAATTGTCAAGTCTGCACGGCCCTTACGTAAAACCGCTTTCTTCACGCCGTCAGCTCCACTGATTAGCCAAAGCTGATTTATGATTCTGTCCAAAAACGAGTAGATATTAGATTGTAGAGACTATCGAAAATTGCACCCCCTATCAAACCATCCACTACCGCCTCGAATAAAAGGTGGTTAAAAACGATTTAAACCTTCATCAAAGAAGCTATGGAAAATATACGATCAGTTTCAGAGTCCGTAAGAATTTCTGTTCTGGCATCAGCGGTGCAAAGCAACTCAATCATTGCCCTTCGAGATTCCGGCGTTGTTTTGAATCGATCCAGCATGGCAGTCTTGCATATGACATCTACAGCTTGGTCTAATGGAAATTTACTGATATTCAGCGAGATATCATACTGACAGATTTTCGAGAGATCGATCTTGTAAAGCTTTTGGCACCACTTTTTTCGCGCATCATCCATAGTTTTAATGAACAATAAATGGCTTGGTGATACGGCATTATGTTATCACAAAAAAATGAAGTGCTTGATACTTGTTCGTTCTTGCAGCTATCACCAGAACTATCCGAAAATTTATATCTTGGATTATGCCGTTGCCTTCTTTTAGCGTTCCATTCCATTTAGCAATGAAGGGAAATACATGATTTCACTTATTGTGGCTCAATTGAAGGTCGAAGAGAGCCGTTGCAGTATTGCCATTCGGCCGGCATGGTCAAAATCCAAATTGACTCGGATGAACTGCAATAGTGTTGAAAGGTAGAGGGTGGCGGCATGATTTTCAGAAATCAAAAAAAATGCTTAAAAATGAGAGAAAATAGGCACAATTTCTTTCTTATAATTTTAACTTATTGATATTATTTTAAATAAATGGTGGAAGCGGCAGGAGTCGAACCCGTGAATTAACCATTATTTGTAATAATATCAAATAATTTTAACCGGTAAATCCTGTCTAAATTTCCTTCCAGTTATTCCCGCCTGATGCCCGCAAGGTCCTCTATGCGTAATCGATAGCGAATCACATTGCCCTCGTGCAAGCCTTGAAACTCGTTTCCTATATAATTGACCACCTCCTCGCGGTCCGCTTCGGGGATCTCAGCCTCGGCGGCCATAGCCATGATGAGCTCGGGCCGGAACGTCTTCCATTCGAGGACGCTGCGGCGAACCGCCTTGCGAACAAAATCGCGATAGACCAGCGCAGCCTTCTCCGGGGTTTCGATCTCCGCCCGCAATGTCCTGTAGTTTTCAGCTGAAGTCAGGTAGGCGTCGATATATGCCTCCCGCAGCAGGGATACATTGTTCAGCTCATAGACTCCGATAAGACCGTCAATATAGGCGCTGTCGTCCATGGTAAGGTACGACATCGGCGCGAGATCGTCCTTCAACAAAGGAATGTTGGAGGCAATGCGCGAGGTTCTCTTATTTATATCGTCGAAACCCTGTAAATAAGGGATATAAATGAGAAGAAAGAAGGATTGTTCAAACGGATCATGAATAGCCCCTGCTTTTGCAACCAGTATGTCGAATTCTTCCTCAATCGCGAACTGGTCGTCAAGGGGCCTGAAGCTTGAATGGGTAATACCGACGGGCATGCGCCGCAGCCGACCGGCCATGGCGGGATCTGTCAGAAGCCCGTTTGCGAGCAAAGCGTGAATGTTGAAAAGATCCGGACGGCTGATTGTGATGGCAGCAAGGTTTTCCACCACATACTGGATCGCTTCTTTGTGGTTAAGGATCATCACCGCTTCCTTGCGATCCTTTCCGGAGGCCTCCTGCCCGAATCGAATCAGGCGCTCGGTTTCGAGAAGGTTATACGTGTTCCCTTCCATGCGCGATGACGCCCAGGAGAGATCGATCAGGAGCCTTTCAAGAATGCGACGCGCATAGGTTCCCGCCGGCAACGGCACGGCGGTCGGCGTGCCGGCTTCACGCAGGCGCTGCCGGTCAGCCTCGGCGAGGTAGAATGTCTTGTCCGGAATATAGCGGTCCAGGAATTCTTTTTTGTAGCTCGTCGGCCTGCGGCGGTTGTAAGGCGTCTGCAAATGGGCGCGGACCACGGCAGCACCGGCGAGACTATAACCCGTAGCCGGGCCCTTCCCTGAAACTTCCAGTTTGCCTTCGTCCACGAGCCGCTTCAGAGCACGCCAGACGGTCGTTTCGCTTGCATCGGGAGCGGCCTGGCGGCGGATATCCGCCCGGCGAGCACCGGGATGGGCCGCAATGTAGTCAAGGATAGCCTGGTTAGAAAGGGTCATTGAAACGATTTTTGAAAGCTGTGAAATGAATATGTCCTTATCTATAGGGGTATTTCCAGTTTGTCAAGATATCGTTTCATGTTTTTTGGAATGATAAACGCCACAGGCTCGTTGCAACGAAAATTGCCCAGTATGAAACGATTAACTACTTAATATAAAGTCTTTATTAGCCGTTTCGCGCCTGACGTTTCATCAGAAATGAAATGATAGGTTTGGAGGCGCAAACCGAACATGCGGAATCTTGATATGGGGGAAGCGAGATATGGAGGCTGTCTGACAATAGATCTCCAACCTGGGCCTGCAAAGTTCAGATGATGTGTTGGAGCCGGACGGCGTCATGCTTGTGTTCGAATCCTTAAATCGTTTGAGGCTCATTGAAGTCAAAGCGTAGCCGGTGGTAATGACTCCTCGCGTTTGGGAATAGATTTTAACTATTTAATATTTATTAACATCTTATTTTGGGCTAAAACTCCCGCGTCCAGAATAAAAAAGGCCACGATATTATTGCATCGTGACCTGCCGTTGCACCACTTTTGCACCACCGAAATATCACATACTTAGAAAGGCTAATTTTTTATAACTTGTTGATTTTATTGTTTATTTAATGGTGGAGGCGGCGGGAGTCGAACCCGCGTCCGAAAACATTCCGCAAAGGCATCTACATACATAGCCTGAACTTTAGCTTTCGCCTTTTTAAGTCTCCTTCAGGCAGGATATTTAAAAGGCTATCCTGTAAGAATATTCGCCAATCCGTTAACAGGATTTAGGGACCGGCTATCCTGCTTGTCGACGCCCTTACCGAATTAGCAGAAATGGTTCGGCAGAACGCTAGCCTTAAGCGGCTAGAGCGTAATTATAATCATCTGCGATTATGTTTATTTCCCACCATTTTTACAAGCCGGCAGGAGCTTGGCATGCAACCTTTGCTTCTTTATCCCCGTCGAAGCCGTTTCGCCCCCATAAGGATTTTAAGATGTTTGGTTCTTAAATTTAAGTAAATATTGGCCATTTGTCAAGGACAATAATACATGAACTCTTCAGGAAAGGGACATTTGAAATGTAAATTTACGGGTTTTTTCCTCTTTGGATCCGTCGCCATCCGGAACAAATGTCCTTTCCAGAAATGTGACACCCCCTTTCCTTTCGATGAAGATGATCGAAGACGAGCGCGTGCCATAAAATTCGCTGGTAATAAATAACGGAGAAAGAATCCGCTCCCATTCGAGATCCACACCGGTGTCAGGCAGCGTCCTGTCCGGCGGACGGTAACCATCTTTTAAAAGGTCGAATATTTTTTCGGGGTCTATATTTTCTTTCTCGTTCAACAGCTTCACAAGATCCGACTTTCCCTTTGTAATTTTAGGCCAGGGAGTATCCATCAGATGATTGCTCAAACCGTAAATGCCCGATTTTAATTTTTTAACAGTGTTTCCGCGGTTTGAATAATAATAGAGTTCAGACCGGTCTCCAACAAGAAGATTATATCCGTTATATTGATGTCCAATGGATTTGACATGTTCGAGATAATTGTCAGGTGACGCTTTACCGGTTAAAAAATCTCGAACCAAAAACCCTCTGGATGGCGCATTGGATATATTCGAGCCCGGATCTCTGTAATTGGTGATGGCCGCAAATCGTCCGAACCGGGTGATACCCAACCACATCCCATGATGCTTAAGGTCTCGACCACCAAGAATATCAGGGAAATCATCATGGAAGGAGATGGGGGCTGTCGGACGGTTATAATATTCATCTCTGTTTGCCGCCAATACCATCCGGTATTTCGGATGCATGTCATATGATAGAAGGATCAGGCACATTTTGGTTACATTTACAATAGGGTAAATAAAACGATTCTATCAGTTTTTTTCTTTACTTGATTTTCCGTTATTGCTACATACGAACATCTTCATACCTGAACTGAGCGTTTCAAATAGTGACAGGGCTATAAAAAATTTAATATAGAAAGCAGGATTTTGCAAGCTCAACTTTGGCCGGAGTGAGGTATTCAAGTTCCGGGCCTTCCTTTTGATAATCATAAGTGTTTAAAGGAGATTGATTAAAGATGAACATCAGCAGAAGATTGGGAACTTTGGTGGTATTTGGTGTGCCGGCCGTCATCGGCGGCGGCATTGTTTATGCGTTATTTGGCAGTTATGTTTCTGTTTTTGCTTATGAAATCATTCTTATGCTTGTTGCGGGCGGATTTGCAAGCAAATAGACCAGCGAATTGAAATGATCCGTTCCTAAATTTTACACGGTATCTTTCCTGATCACCGTCTCGACATTCCCGTTTGGGTGAAACGAAAAACCGAGTTCGCCTCGCTCACAATTGGAATGATGGAATATTGGAATTGTAGGTTCTGGATATTGCAATGTTGGATTAATGGCAAAACTTGTATTGAATTGGAGTTGCGATGCAAGACAAAACCTCCGGCAATATTATTTTATGGTTTTTTCTGGCGCTTTTTCTTATCTCAGCCTTCTTACTCGGGCGTCTCTTTTGGCCTTTTATCTCCGTTATTATTCTTGCTGCTGTTGTAACCAGCATTTTCAAACCGGTTTACGTGTTGTTAAATCGTAAAATAAGTCCACTTTTTTCATCCCTTTTGACCTGTGCTTTAATATTCTTTATCCTCTTTATCCCAACGGTCTTTTTCGTAGGCATATTGTCAAAAGAGGCATACGGTCTCTATCTCATGGGAAAGGGAGCGGTCATCAGCGACCAGATCAAACAAATTCTTGAAACCAGCGAGATTTTGGACAAAATAAACCTTATCCTTTCAAATTTTCATTTAAAAATTACCGGTGAGGAACTCAATAAAGGCATCTCTGAGCTGGGTAAGATGGTCGGTTTTTTCCTGTACCAGCAGGCAAGCTCTGTTGCTTCGGATATACTCAAATTTTTCGTATATTTCTTTTTTATGCTTATGATCATCTATTATCTTTTGATGGATGGCGACAAGCTGATTTCATTCATTATCGACCTTTCCCCGCTGCCTAAGGAACAGGATGAAAAACTCATTCAGAAATTTAAGGATATGGCCGGTGCGATTCTCATCGGCAATGGCTTGGGAGGTCTTATTCAGGGACTAGCGGGCGGGATTGTTTTCTCGATCTTCGGGTTTAAATCGTCATTTTTATGGGGGGTGATTATGGGATTTTTGGCATTTCTTCCCATCATCGGCGTCGGCGTGGTATTTATCCCCGCTGCAATTTATCTTTTTATTAAAGGCCGGATTGCAAGCGGCATATTTTTCATTGTTTTTTATCTCATCCTCTCGGTGAGTGTCGACAACCTGTTAAAGCCAAAACTGGTGGGCCAGCGTGTTAAAATGCACACCCTGCTTGTCTTTTTTTCCATCATTGGCGGATTAAATATCTTCGGTATTCTGGGCATTATTTACGGCCCGTTAATTACAACGGCTTTTTTAACCTTAACGGATATTTACTATACCAGCTATCAAGGGATGGTTGATCCATTTAAACGGTGAAATTACCCATCATTCAAACAGTCATACGACATGAAAATTATAGATGAAGAACCCCTCTTGATCCTCGCTTCAAAGTCTCCACGACGCCGATACTTACTGGAGCAGGCAGGCCTTAAATTTTCTGTAATTCCAAGCAACATCGACGAAACGAGGATCCCCCTATCATCACCGGAAACCTATGTCAGAATCTTATCTGAAGCCAAAGCCGATGACATATCCAAAAAATATCCTGAAAAATGGGTGATCGGAGCGGATACCATTGTCCTTAATAATGGGAACATACTTGGAAAGCCGGGATCAAGGGATGACGCACGAACCATGTTAAAACAACTCAGCGGCCAAACCCACCAGGTCTTAACCGGGTATGCCATCTGTTGCAAAGCCAAAAATCGAATGTTCTCCGAAACCGTTAAAACAGATGTTCTTTTTAAACATCTGACCCATGAAGAGATAGAGTGGTACATCCATACCAAAGAGCCGTTTGACAAGGCAGGTTCATATGCCATACAAGGGCTTGGAACCTTTTTGGTTAAAAGTATCCATGGTTCCTACACAAATGTTGTGGGGCTTCCGGTTTGCGAAGTCATAGAATTTTTACTCAAGGAAGGCGTCATCGTTATTGCAAAGTCACGAAAAACACCATCGCGATAGTACTCAACAAGGTGTTATTCGCTGTTGCAGAAGATAATTTGTTTTGCTTATTTGTAATTTTATAATTCGAACTTATGTTAAACTTCAATGGATTTCAAAAAAAGACTGGAAAATGTGAAGGACCGCATCAACAAAGCGGCCTTCAAATGCGGCCGCGACCCTGAAAGCATCCATCTGGTTGCCGTCAGTAAAACCATTTCGACAAACAGGGTCAGGGAAGCCATCATGGCCGGTGTGACCACTTTGGGTGAAAATTATGTTCAGGAGGCCCGGAACAAGTTCAATGTTCTGGGCACCTTCCCGGTATCGTGGCATTTTATCGGGCACCTCCAGTCCAATAAGGCCAAATATGCTGTAAGGCTTTTTGATTTGATTCATTCCGTGGATACGCTCAAACTGGCCTATGGACTGAACAAGCAAGCGAGTAAAGTCAATAAAATCCAAGACGTACTCATACAAATCAATATCAGTAAAGAACCATCAAAATCAGGATCAGACATACAAAATGCGGCGAATCTGATCAAAGACATTGTTCTTTTAGAGAATTTATCCGTAAAAGGACTCATGGCAATGCCCCCTTTTTTCAACAATCCTGAAAAGGCTCGACCTTATTTCACAGCCCTTCGGGTCCTCAGAGATCAAATTCAAAAAGTCTTTCCAGGGGTTGTTCTGAATGAACTCTCCATGGGCATGACCGGTGATTTTGAAGTTGCCATTGAAGAAGGGGCAACCCTTGTACGGATCGGAACGGCAATTTTTGGAGAAAGAAGATGAAGATCCTTCTTCATACCTGTTGTGCACCATGCAGCATATACCCGGCAAGAGTTCTTCGAGATGAAGGATTTGATATTTTTGGTTTTTTCTACAGAAACAACATCCACCCCTACACAGAGTGCATCAAAAGACAGGAAGCCCTCGAGTCCTATGCGACCGACATCGATCTCAACGTCATTTATCAGGAAGGTTATGACATGGAAGATTTTATCCGAAATGTGGCGTTTAGGGAATCGAATCGCTGCGCTTTTTGCTATCATGAGCGCCTCCGGTCCACGGCCCTGATAGCAAAACGCGGAAAGTTCGACTGTTTTAGTACCACACTATTGTACAGCAAATTCCAAAAACATGATGAAATCAAATCCATTGGTGAAGCTGTGGGAAAATCCGTGGGAATAACGTTCCATTACAACGATTTTCGGGTTGGATGGAAGGAAGGGGTCGAAACGTCAAAACGCCTGGGGATGTACCGGCAGCAGTACTGCGGTTGTATTTACAGTGAAAAAGAACGATATTACAAGGGAAAAAAAGAACCAAGGGCCCAAGGATTCCAAGGTTCAAGGCCCGCCCTGTCGCGACGCGGTGATTACTTAAGGGGTAAGGCTAAGCTTCATAATAATGATGGTTTATTGACAATATAGAAAGATTAATCGGTCTGGGCCAGGGGGTCGAGCGAAAAAGCTTTAAAAACAAATATTGAAAAAAACCTTATCTGTCAATATAATCGTTTAAATTCAGTTAATTAACTTCAACATCTTGAAATTATACATTGGCCTTATTGCCATAAAAGCTTGATATAAAACCTGTTAATAGATACTATGTTTAGTAATTTTATATACTTTATCGTCGTACTTCTCATATACAGTACGTACCAGCCTTCAGAAAATACAAACTTTACGGGTACTGAATCTATTTTTCTTTTTGTATGTTTGATTGTTATTTTTGCGGCACTCACCTGGATACAGTTTCACAGGGTTGAAAAACAGATTCTAAAACAACGCCCATTCCATCATGACCACAAGTTCAGGTCTACGTTAACCCGCCAATCCATAATGGCGATCTTACTCTTTTCAATTGACATTTATGGCCTAAAACTTTCATCGTTCCTGATGAACATACCGTTTTTAAACATCATTCCTACATTTCAGGCGCTTTTGTTTCTCATGCTCTTTACAGGTTACCTTGCCATCGTATGGGCATGTGCCTATAGTCCTTACCGGCGCCTTTATCCCACGGATCTGCCAAGAAAAACGTACGTTCTATCTCAAATTTCATCCTCGATCCCCATCCTATTACCCTGGTTTCTGCTGTCAGGAATAGCAGATATCATCAATGTGCTACCATTTGACCTGCCGAAACGTTTCCTTTCCACCACCGCAGGAGAAATAACCTATTTTTTAGTTTTTCTGTTCGCCATTGCCATCGTGGGGCCGGTGATGATTCAGAAATTCTGGAGATGCAAGCCCCTTGAAATCGGATACTATCGAAGCCAGATCGAAGAACTGTCCCGAAAAGCCGGAGTGGAATATGCCAACATTCTTTACTGGCCTATTTTCGGTGGTAAAATGATCACCGCCGCCGTGATGGGATTGATAAAAAAATTCCGCTACATCCTTGTCACTCAAGGGCTTCTTCAAATGCTTGAACCCGAAGAGATTGATGCGGTCATTGCCCACGAAATCGGTCACGTAAAAAAAACCATCTCTCTTTTATCTGTTATTTTTTGTCGGCTATATGATCATCTCATACGCCACCTTTAACCTGCTGATTTATTCGATTGTCTTCTCGGAAACCATATACAGATTCATCAACAGCACCGGCTTTGATCAAACAGCCGTAACTACATCGATTTTCAGTTTGGTTATTATCGTTATTTTTCTGATCTACTTTCGCTTTATTTTCGGCTATTTTATGCGCAATTTCGAGCATCAGCAGGAATACGTATGTTTATTCTCTTTTCGATAGTGCCAAACCGCTGATCTCAACAGTTGAAAAAATTGCTGCAACCAGCGGAGAGCACCCGGAATGGCCCAACTGGCACCATTTCAGCATCACGAAACGGATCGAATATTTAAAAAAATGCGAGGCTGACAAGATATGGATTAAACGCCATGAAAACAAAATAAAGAAAAGCATTGCCGTTTATCTGGTAGGAATATTTTTGTTGTGCGGTGTGGGGTATAATCTAAATTTTGGTGAAACCAGCAAAAAGCTTCAACAAACATTTTTTTCTAAAGATCATTCAAAGAGAGCTTAAAA
>CAVSVL010000034.1:0-169216 GCA_963731025.1 uncultured delta proteobacterium
TATCAAGACCGACATGACAGCTCTTGCATCTCAAATTCCCATGAACGGAATTGGCAAACATTTTTTCATTGATATAGAGAACCCGTTTTTTGCCGGTTTCGTCATACCGGCCCATCTGAGGATAGCGATGACAAAAGAGACAATTTTCTTCATCAGGTGCAGCGACTGATTGTGCGAAACCGATCCCGACAAAGAAAAAAAAGCAAATAACCGCATAAATGACGGAATGAATAAAAACAGAAGATAGCATTTTTGTCTTGGCTGATTTTCTTCTGTAGTGTGTCATAACGTGGTCGAACTTCCCTTGCGCCACTCATTAATTCTGAGCGTTATTGCTGCTGATTGCTTTCTGTCTCAGTGTCGCTCAAACCCGGATGCAGCATTTTGGGTATAAAAAATTTGGTGTAGTTTCTGATCATACCGACAACTTCGGTGCCTTCAAAAGCATCGATTCTTTTTTTCTTATACCCAAGTTCTTCGTAGGGAAGTATCGACGCCTCCTTCTGATGGCAGTCTTCACACAAGTATGGTTTTTGGCTGACGATTTTATGGATGATCTTTTTGGCCTTTGCCTTTTGAATGTCGGTGAGTGTTTTTTCCATCTCACTGTAATCTTTGGCAAATTGGATTCTTTCCTGCGTATCAATTCTTTGAAGTTTTCCGTTAATGGTCACAAATGGTATAATTTTACTCTGATAACTTCCAGGGAAACCACCTTCTTTAACAGGGCTTGGAACAATGTCCCCTGTGGTTCTGTCATACCATTTATATACACCGGTCTTTTCCGATCCTTCAAGCTTGACATGGCACGTCTGGCAGGCAATATAAGATGCATGCATGTTTGCAAATGCTCTTATTTCCTTTATTTTACTGTGGGGCATATCCCCATGGCATCCAATACAGTATGATCTTTGGTCCGGCTTAAAGTCAAAATCAATATGGTGGAAATGATCTTTTATTCTCAGCTCTTCTAAAACTCTGTAACCCAGGTAATGTTTGACCCGCTCTTCGCCTTCGAGTATGGATTCTTTAAATGTAACTCCCGCATTTACCTGTTTCTTTTCTTGTTTTTCGCTGACATCTTTTGCAATCTCATCGATTCTTTTTCTGAGAAAGTTCGTATCGACCAGATGTCCGAACGTCACTTTCCAAATAATGACCATAAAAAACACCGTCAATATCATGAATGCTAAAATATATAATTTTGAAAATAGCTTTTTAATCATTCCGGCTTTCTCCCTTCCGTGGATTGACAGTTTGGAAATTTACGTCGGCTGAAGTCGTGTCCGATTCTTCACGAACCTTTTTCCCTTTCGCCGGTTTTCTTATATAAGAATCATTGGGCGGCAATATCTCATGTTCGAGACCGGCTTTTTTCATAATTTTCACATAATATTCGTAATGGTCTTCCACCATCAGCTTTTCGGATAAATAACCGGTGATAAATACCGTACCCATTGGAAAAACGGATGTTTTAAAATGGACATTATACCAGTGCCATATAAACAAAAAGAGTGCGGCAAGCAATGCCTCGTCGCTGTGGGCAATCAATGCATAATTGATGATTTCTCCGGGTAAATATCTTGTGGCGAACTCTTTGTTCCACATAATGAGACCCGAGATTCCGAGGACCGGGACTCCCCAGAAGGGCGCCCAATAATCAAACTTGTTCTTCCATGTAAATTCATCACCCTGGGGCTTTTGGTCCGTTAAAAACAACAGATATTTAAAAAGCTGAACAATGTCCTTTAAATCTTTTCGATTCGGAATAAAGGGCTGAGTGGCCAGCAGCTTTATTAATTTACCAACACTTAATTCTTTTTTCCTTCGCAAAGGTGCAATCTGCCCGAGATATATGCTACATGACAGATAAATGATGTGGTAGACAAATAATAACATTAAAATACAACCGGCTGTCTTATGAATGATAGGGGCCACTTTTATTCCGCCGAACAGCGAATAAAGATAGGGAGCCCAAAAAGCATCATGAAACTTCAGCGGCATACCGGTTAAAACAAGAACAATCACACACGTTGCCAGTATGATATGCTGTAATCTCTGATTCACCGTTGATCTGAAAAAGTATTTTCCCCCCTTTTTCTCCTTGATAATACGATATGCTTCCATTGACTTACTTCCTTCGCGTGATTTTTATGTTCGGGAACAATCTTCTGAACAGGTCCAAAAACATGATTCCCATGAGTGGGAGCAGTGTCCCGCCGGTGAGCGTGATGAAAAACATCTTGAAATAATATTCTTTGGGGCTTTGTATTGGATCGAATTCCATATGAACCTTGTAATTGGCAAGTCTGGGCGTTGCTTTTGGGTGGCAATCAATATTTGAGCAGATGGCTGCCTTGTTGGTCTCATAAGTGATCGACAGAGGGTCTTTGTGGCTTAACATCTGGTGAACGGATTTTCCTCTGTTAACGTGACAGTCCAGACAATCGGGGATCCTTTCATCCAGATAGCTGGCGGCCTTGCCATGAAACGTCTCTCCGTATGAATAAACCGCTTTTGTGGTCAGGTTATGCCTTGCCACCACCTTGGGATCGTCATGGCATCGCCCGCACATTTCGGCAATATTCTTGGGGCTTCTGATGGTATGCAATCTCGTGGTAACGTGATTGTAAAATCTGAAAATAAACTCGTCATTTTTATGGCAGACCCTGCATCTGCCCAGCGCCATTTCAGAAATACCGGGACGGACTCTTTTAAAGAATGAAAGGGGCCTGTATAAGGGATTGTCGTGACAATCGAGACAGTAGGGCATGTCTTCGGCATATTTTTTGGGTTTTTGCTGTTCATCGAGCTTGGTGTGGACACTATTCGATAAAAATTCGGCGACCTCTTTGTGTGAAAATTTCTGTTCGCTGGAGGGTTCAATGATGTGACACTCCCTCAGGCAGTCGACTTTTTTTGCAGGCTCATGAGGAATCTTTTGGATATCGGTATGGCATCCTTCACATTTTACCTTGGCATGAACACTGTTCATGAAGATATTTTCGTTCACGTAAAAGAGCCTGAATTTGCCGTTCTCACCGATTCTGCTGAGGCCGGGGTACTTGTGGCATAGCAGACAGTTGCCCACATCCGCAGCCCGGGCGTCGCCGCAATTGAATAAGGCAACCATCAAAATGACCATCGCCATACCGGCAACAAATTGAAGATTTTTGTATTCTCGCATTTTAAAATTCCTATTACCTTTTTTTTGCTTTTTTGATAATCCAGTCCGTGTCGTATGACGAATCATCGGGTTGAGTCTTTCATTTGTTTTTTTCATGGCGTTTAAGAAATAAAACCGTCCGTATTAAGTAGAGTATCCCCGCTGATGAATTCTTGTAAAATTGAGGCGTTAAATACTGAAAAGAAAGGCTGTGACAAGTCTCTCGAATGGATTCATTTTTTATGACTATTTCTTGTCCTTAAGTATACCTTTATTCCAAATCCCGGCCGGTGTCAAATCCATCGGCCCCTTTATATTGGTCATGATTTTAATGGTATCGCTCGCCGTTTCCATATAATACCCCGAATGCAGGTGGCAAAAAGGTGTATTCGCAGGTGGCAAAAATGTGTATTCACAGGCAGTAAAAAAACACTCGGGGAATTGGAGCTGGTTAGTGATAAGAGCGGGCCTTGCGGCCCGCTCTTTACGTATTCAGGTTTATCCGATCATCCCTCAGAAAGGACCTCCATTTTGACGCATATGGTCAAGAACACCGTTATCGGTATGGCAACCGACACAAGGCATCATGAATGGATTTGTCTCGTAGGCGGTGTTACCCGAAGTGTGGCAAGCGACACATCGGGGATCCCCGTCGTCAGTCATTTGGATATTCTGCGGGAAGGTTACATCCGACCAGTCACGAGTGCCTTCGCCGAGGATGAAATAGAGATCACCGTCGGAATTGGCGCTGTGGACGGCATGAACCCGGTTGGCGATGGGTATGGCATGGTTGTCCGACTGATCGTGGCATGCCAGACAATAGTCAGTGTTAAAGGGGACATTATGAGCATGGCTGCCGGTCAGATGCATCCGGGTGTCTCCGTGGCAATCGGTACAATTATCACCGGCGACCTTCTTATCGACCGCATCGTTCCCCACCTGAAAATTAATCAGGGCGGTGGAACTGGTTACATAATCGTTGTCACTGAGGCCGGCGTAGTCCGCACCTTCAAAACGCACCATGTAGGTACCTTCCATGCCTGCAGGGATCGGCAGCAGCTGATAGTGGAAGCCGGTGAAGTCAGTGGTGACCCGGGGATCGGTGCCGAGTACAAACAAGGGGTGACCCTGGGTCGGCGTGTCCGTTTCGCTGATGAAGTTCGGATCGGTGATCGTACCCGTGGCCAGTACCGGCACGGACTTGGCGCGCGGGCCGTACACATACAGGTTGGCGGAACGCAAGCCGCCACCGGTGTGCCCCGCGACGTCCTGCGGTGTGGTGTAGAGTGACGGCGCTACAGCGAGACCGCTCCCATGGTTGGTCAGCGTAACAGTCACCTCCGGCGTTTCACCCGCTACGTAATACATGCCGTTGGCCGGATCCGTAATAGTGATCGTCACGTCGAATTCCGGAACGTTATTTCCGGTGAGAGTCGTGTCATGGGCGGTGGTAATGCTCTTACCAAAGCCGAAGCCGTCAGCCGGGTGGCAGACTGTGCAGGTGTCATTCGTTTGGGGTCCCCCGGCATGGTTGTCACCGGTGGTGAAATTGACGGCAATATGGCAACTGCCGCAGATTTCTGCAAGCGGGTGGTCCTTCCAGTTATCGGTCTGGTCGCCGGTTCCAAGGGTCAGCCCGCTGTCGGTGTGGCAGACCACGCATTTTCCGATGTCCTGGGGATAGGTGACGCCGGCAAAGCCCAAGCCACGGACCTCATCCGCAAACTTCGGGTTGTCGATGGCAGCATGAATTTGGTGGATCAAGACCGGCAGGTAAGCATTGTCAGCCACCATGTCGGCACCACTCAGCCCTTCGGTTCCATAGTGCCCGATCGGGCTGTGGCAGATGACGCAGGCCCGGGTATCGAGGTAGCCGTCGGCGTGGGCCGCTTGTTGAAACGGCGCGCCGTGGCATTTCTTGCAGGCGTCGGCGGTGACGAACTGGCGCTGGGAATCAAGCGGCACAGCGGGAAAACCGTCAGCCGGGACAAAATCCAGGAAGCCGACGGTGTTGTTGGTGACGGCGTTACCGCTGGCGTCGTCATGGCCGCCGACACGGATGACCAGCCGCTGGGTGTGGGCCGCATTGTAGTCGGGTGCTTCAGTCGTAGCATCCGCGAAGGCGGTGGCAAAAGTATAGGTATAGTCCCCGGTAGCGGAACTGGTGGTGTCAAACGTTGCACCCGCCGTGGATGAACTCTCCGAGGCCCAGCGTTCAAAGTAGGGAGAATCCCAGGTCCCCTGTGTAGCGGTATACCCGATGGTGGGAGTACCCGCTGGCACAAGGTCGGCGATATAGAACCGAACGTCGCCGAATACGAGATCCGTGACCGGTCCGCTGGCCGTGGCCGCATGGAAAGACACCACCGGAATTCCGCCGGTGTTGGTCAGGATAATATCCGATATGGTGACATCCTCTCCTGTGGGATCGGGGTGGGCCACCGCGATATCGGCGATTTTGCCTGCCCCATGACAGATTGAACAAGTTTCAGCGGAGGCGGCGGAGACGCTTGTGCCAGCCGGCCCTGTATCCCCTGTATCACCTTTCGGCCCGGGAGGCCCGGTGTCCCCATCACTTCCGCATCCAAAAAGCAAAAATGCTGCTAAAATCATGACGGCGCATAAGAGTAAATACCCACCGCCCTTTTTCAAATTCCCTCGTTTCATAGTTCCCACCTTCCTTATCTACTGGGTTGATATGATTGCTATATCTATTTTTTTCACTTGCCCATGCTCAAAGCAAGCGCTTGACTTGTACTTTCGCCCTCCACCTTCGAGAGAATTCGCGGGGTTCAATTAGTCCGGTTCGTTAATTACAAATAAAAATCCAAAATTAAAATTGCGTGACGTTTGACAGCCGAGTTTTATTATTACAATTTGGTTTAGAACTTTGGTAAAAACCTTGCTGCATATTGGAGACGAATAATTATCATTTAGATGATATACACCTATCACACCCAAAAAAAAAATGTCAAGAAAAAATGCTACATAGTAGTATGTATGAGGTTAAAAAAAGCTATCACGACTAACAAAAATCTGTTGAGAAAAAAGTTCTACATAGTAGTAGGCATACGGAATAAAACAGCTATCACGCCTAAAAAAACCGGTCAAGAAGGAAATGCCACACAGTAGTAGATATTCGGATACAAATAGCGATCAATAGTACGAAAAAATTATGCAAAAACCGTGCAAATTTAGATGATTTTTGAGTTATGATGTATATTCAATTGGTTGCGCAAATTGGGTGAAAAATAGAAGATATGCAAAATCAAAAAATCTATATAATTGTGGGGTAAATTACATAAAAATATTACATTAATTACATAATAATTTTTTAATTTTTCGTACTACATTGTAATATTTTTATCAAAAGAATTCCTCGATGCTCTCCATCGGGGTTAAAAAGATAAAAATTCATTTCAGAACGTATCCGCAAACCGATTGATCGGGAAGAAAATTTCTATGGTTTGAATGTTGTTGACAAAATAAGATGAGCCAGATAATCCATTAAAGAAATGAAGAATACCGCTTATAATTCTGCCATTTGTATTAAGAAACTCGTTCGAGGAAAAGCGGATATGCGGCATCATCAACTTTCGATCAATTGAGGTTCCAGTAAAAGAAAAAATAGAATCTAATGAGAAGATTCGTTCTATCATTAATTATAATACTTGGCGGTTTCAGCTACAGTTGTTATCAAAAAGATATCGTGCCCCCTGATCAAACAGTTCAGCAACGCCCAGATCAGCAACGCCCAGTTCAGCAACGTCCAGATCAGCAACGTTTAAAAGTTGAAGGTGATGCTGTAACAGACGACACGAACGTCCACTATACCGGCAAATATTGTATGGTATGCCATGAGCAAACACCTCGAAAAGGCAATAAATTTTTAAAATACGGAGATGATTACAAGCAATTATGCCGTTGTCATTACAGAACGGCCGCCAGGGACATACATCCTGCAGATATCGAGCCTCCAAAAGAATTCAAGAAAAGGATGCCGAATAATTTTCCGCTCCGAAACGGGAAAATTGTCTGTATCACATGCCATGATGTATTTGCTCAGTGCCGGGACGGCAAACCAAAAGAAGTGTTTAAGAGTGGACGAAACTTCCTGAGGGGAGGGCCATATAAAAAACTCACCACGCTGTGTTTTAAGTGTCACGATAAAACAAAATTTGAGAAGTTTAATCCCCATAAGCAGTTAGATGAAAACGGAAAGATTATCACACGGAAATGTCTATACTGCCATAAGAAAGTACCGGATGTAAAAACAGAAGGGTTTAAAGACGTTGCCCTTATTGGAAATCTTGGACCCCTGTGCGTGAGATGTCATTATAAGGAAGACAAAACGACGTTACATGGAAAGCATCTTCGCAAACCGTCTGACAAGGTATTGGCAAGAATCAGACAAATGGAAATCGAATTCGGCATCGTACTTCCTCTTAATGTTGACGGAAAAATCACTTGCGCAACCTGTCATAACCCCCATGAAAAAGGTGTCATCCCTTCTGAGAGAGCAGGGGCAAAAGGTGCCGGCAAGGAAAACAGGCTGCGTCTTCCAGGAAACATATGCAATAAATGTCATCAAATGTAGGGCAGATTAATAGATAAGGAGAGAAGAGATTTGAGAACATCAAATGATTGTGTCGGATTGTTCTTGTCTGTTTCAGTAATGTTCGTTTTCTTGTTTGTCGGTCTCCCTGCAAAGGCCGCGGACGAGGAAAATTGCCTCATGTGCCATAAATATCCGTCTTTGGCCCGAATCGGTGCAGACGGCCAGGTGGAAAACTATCATATCAACGAGCATGTCTTTCTGAACAGCCTGCACGGCCAGGTGGCATGCCGGGGATGCCACACTTACATAAAGAAGTTCCCTCATGCTCCGGTAACGGAAAAGGTCAATTGTGCCAATGTCTGCCATATCAAACCGCCTTTTGCCGAAGAGAATTTTTCCCATCAGAAAATCATCGATGTGTTTGATACAAGCATCCATGCGATTAAGCCCGACGATTCGCCGTTGATGAAGGCATCCGATCCGGATTGCAAATATTGTCATCTGAACCCGCTTTACAAAAGAGTGGACGAAAAAACGATTTCCTACGGCAAAACGCTCGATCGCTGTTTGAACTGCCATCAGCGAAGGGGGGTGACCCAGGCCTATCGGCATATCATGCACCGGATGCGTCACAAAACATCGCGATCGTCGCAGGAAATCGTGGCACTGTGTTCCGGCTGCCATGGCAATGTCCCTTTGATGAAGGAACTGGGGTTTACCGGGAGGGTTCTGGATGCGGTTCAAACCTACGAGGAGTCCATCCATGGAAAGATGACCACGCTGGGGTCGGAGAAGGCCGCCGACTGCATCAGTTGCCATTCGTCGAGTCTGCTTCATGACATTTATAAACCCGACAATCCGAAATCCTCAATCAATGAAAAGAATCTGCAAGCCACCTGCAAAAACTGCCACAAAAAGATCAACAAGTACTTTGTCCAAGTCGCCGTCCATCCCAGCCTTGAGGACCCGCATAATCCGGTTCTTTTTATCATCAGCAACATGGTGCTCAGGCTGATTTTATACGGCACCGTCTTCGGCCTCATGGGGCTGTTGTTCATGGAAACGTTCCGCCGGAAAAGGGACGGCGCGAATATGAAACTTAAATCCGGCACCAGTTGGCGGAAAAAGAAGAAATGAAATGATGAGAACATGTGACTAGGAGCCGAAATGACAACTTCTACCGACGAAATCACCCGGCGTGGCCCAACAGCCGAAACGCTGCCGGAAGACTATTTTACCTATGTGCCGGGTGTCGGAAACATCCCGCGCGATATTTACAAGCATGTCAAATCCAATCCCTACGGCGACCTTCCCCGCTACTCGGCGCATATTGTGCTCCAGCACATCCTGATTTTTACGACCTTTATCACCCTGGCCGCCACCGGAATCCCACTGCATTATGCCAATTTGTTCTGGGCGCCGTATGTGATTTCAATTTTCGGCGGCATTGACAACGCGCAGTTCATTCACCGCAGCGCCGCATTTGTCATGATCGGCGCCTGTGTGTATCATGTTTTGACCATTGGGGGGTCGACCGTCCGCAAGATCGTTAAAAAAGAATTTGATGTCAGAAGAACGCAGGTGCCGCTGCCCAAGGATCTTTTCGACCTGATCCATGATGTCAAATACTTTCTCGGGATCGAGCCGTTTCGCCCCAAAATGGAGAAATTCATGTATAAGCAAAAGCTCCATTACCTGGCCATTCTCTGGGGGAGTTTCGTGCTGATATCTGCGGGCACGGCCTTGTTATACCCGGAAAAAATCGCCCTGCTGTGGCCGTTCGATCCGGCGTTCATTCAGGACCTGGCCAGGATCATGCACGCCGATGAAGCCATTTTGGCCCTGATCATCATCGCTTTTTGGCACATGTCAAACGTCCACCTCGTCCCCGGCCGATATCCCGCGCAATGGACTGTTTTCACAGGCAGGATTACAAGGGAACACCAGATAGAGGAGCATTTTCTGGAATATGTGCGCAATCTGGAAGAAATACCGGAAGAACGGGAATACATGCGATCGCTGTTGTCCGAACTGGGATATGCGGAAAAGGAGGGGGCCCCCGAATGAACAGAAATCCCAAAAGACAGGAACATCCCAAATCAGTTTATCTGATCGGGATCTTTGTGTGGCTTATCATCCTTTTCGTGCTGGCCGGCGTGGTGAATCATCTGGCTTTCTCCAGCCACGGTCCCGGACTGCTGATACCGCTGTTAAAAAAAATTCAGAAAAAAGAATCGCCCATACTGGTAGAATTCAAAAAGCACAAAGAAGCTGAAGAACACCGGTATTTTCATCATATCATTCCTACCCCCCATCCTCCCGAAGCACTGCGGCCGACATGCTTTATCTGCCATTCCAACCTGCCGCATAATAAAACAAAGAAGATCCGGGCCATGTTGAACATGCACACGAATTATATTGCCTGCGAGACATGCCATCTAAAAAAAAATGAGGGGGAAACCGTCGTATACAAATGGTACTCCCCGGTGGAGCAGAATCCGAAGGGCCCCTTTTTCGGAACCGCCTACGATCCGGAAACAGGCGAACTGGAAATGGTCCATAATCATTTTTCAAAAATCGCACCATTCTACGAGGAAAACGGGAAGCTGACGTCCATTGTGCACATGCAGGACGCCCCTTTGGCAAAGGATTTTGTAAGGATCCGGGATCAGCTCACCCCCGAACAAAGGGAAGGCATCACCAAGCGGTTCCATGTCGATATTCTTGCCAAGGGACCGAACTGCCAAACCTGCCATGCAGTGAAAGGCCGCCTTGATTTCAAAGCACTGGGGTTCTCCCCCAAACGAACCGTCGATATCGAGGAGTTGAACATCAAGGGCATCATCACCAAATATGATGAGTTCTATCTTCCCGATCTGTTCAAATAATGGAATGTAACAAGGCCGAAAGGCCGGGACGGGCAATGAAAAGACGATCATGCACTAGAAATAAATGCGTTCTTGCAGCGATCGCCGCAGTCTTTTTCGCACTGATTTCGGCCGATCTTCTGTTTGCAATGGAGTGCATCCAAAGTGACGTAGTCGGGTCCATCTCACCTGCTGGCGTGGACCAGCCCAGCGATATCGCCATCGGGCCGCAGGGCCGTATTTATCTGGTGGACGGCGTCAACAACCGGATTGTCGTCACCGACGCAGACGGCACGCTGCAGTTCACCTTCGGCCGCAGCGGCGGCAATGCGGGCGAGCTGCAACATCCCATGGGCATCGACATCTCAAAGACGGGCCAGGTCTTTATCGCCGATACCGGCAATCACCGCATACAGGTGTTCAATGTGCAGGGCGGTTTTCTGTACATGTTCCCGGTCAAGACCTCTTCCGGCGAAAAACCGGCCGCCCCGGTGGATGTGCTGGCGCTGAATCACAAGAGCTATTTGTATATCACCGATAGGGATAACCACAAAATAAAGGTTCACAAACAAAAAGGCGCCTTCGTATTTGAATGGGGAGGGTTCGGCGAGGTGAGCGGCCGGTTCCGCTACCCCGGCATCCTGGCGGCGGATCAATACAACCAGATCTATGTGGTGGACGTTTTAAACACGAGAATTCAGCAGTTCGATCCGGACGGCAATTTTATCACCGAAATCAGCACCTGGGGCGTGAGCCCCGGGGAGTTGTTCAGGCCTAAAGGCGTTGTCGTCGACAAAACCGACCGGGTGTTTATCACCGACAGCTTCATGGGGTGTATTCAGGTATTTACCGATGTGGGCGGTTTTGTGGGGGTCCTTTGCGCCGGGGGCAAAAAAAGAAACTTCACCACCCCCGTAGGGCTTGCCGTCGATGCCGAAAACCGCCTGCTTGTGGTTGAAATGCGCGCAAACCGGATACGCATGGTAAAGGTAGCTCAATGAAATGTTTTCAGGCCTGCGCACGATGACCATGACGAAACCGCATATGTTTCTGATCCTTGCGGCATGCATGCTTCTGCCGGCATTCAGCCCGGTGTCCTTTGCCGCGTTTGAAAAATCTTCAAAAAAAGAGTGCGCCTTGTGCCATGTCATGTGGCTGGATGTGTTCAGAACGGACAAAGAGACGCTGATCAAATGGCAGCCGGGAAACGTGCTGATGAAAGATGCCCAGGGGATCGTCAGCTCCGAAGAGATTTGCTACAGCTGCCATGATGGTTATGTGGCGGATGCGCGTTATACCGTTTGGAAATACAACAACCATCCGGTCTTTAAAAAACCGTCGCAGGACATCAAAATTCCCGCTGCGCTGACATTGAGCAACAAGGACGAAATATACTGCGGGACATGCCATTCGCCCCACAGCGGACGGGAGGCCGCCCCCGGGGCATCTCCGGAAGAAACCATACCCGGACCGCTGTCTTTTCTTCGGTTGCCGAATGTCGATTCCGGGCTGTGTGAGGCATGTCATGTGAATGAAGCCGACTTCAAACGGACCAACGGTCATCCGGTGCACACGGGCAAGCTCAAGATTCCGGAAACGCTGTTTGCGAAGGGCGCTGTGCGGAGCAAAGTTGAAAATAAAGTAATCTGCCAGTCCTGTCATAAGGTCCACGGAGCCAGAGGCGACGAAATAACCATCGTTGACAACACAAACTCCAAACTATGCGTTATCTGTCATGAGAAACAAAAAAGTTTAATCAAGACAAAACACGACATGCGTTTGTCATTACCTGACATAAAAAATATAAAACAGCAGCGAGTTTCCCAATCAGGGCCCTGCGGAGCATGCCATACCCCTCACAATGCTGTCAACAAGCGGCTTTGGGCAAGGCCACTTGGGTCAGGAGCCCTTGCAACCCAGATGTGTCTGTCTTGCCATGGTGAAAAGAGCGGTTATGACACAAAACATATCGGCAATATCTCACATCCTGTCAATGATAAGCCCACACCAGATACATCCATTCCAGATAAGTTGCCGTTATATACGGCAGGCCTCACCAGGAGCGCAAAAGGCCGGATTCAGTGCTTTACCTGCCATGATGTTCATCGTTGGTCGCCAACCTCTTCAACCGATCAAGGCGGTAAAGACATTGAAGGTGACGGTTCAAACAGTTTCCTAAGAATATCCAACAATGTATCATCTGATTTGTGTCTCGATTGCCACAAAGACAAAAGACAATTAATTACGTCCGACCACAACCTTATTGTAACTGCACCCGGCGAAAAAAATATTCAAGGGTTGACTGCAGACAAATCAGGTCCCTGCGGGGCATGCCATGTGCCGCATAATGCTTCAGGCGGACATCTGTGGGCCAAAAAAATTATTGTAAATAAAGATATTGTTACTCAATTATGTGTCGGATGTCACAATAAAGATGGTGCTGGAAAAGCAAAACTTATCGGCAACCATTATCATCCTGTCAATATCCCGTTTAAGACATTAAACCTCAAAGGCGTCGGGAAAAAGATCTCAACGCTGCTTCCTTTTTATGACAGTGCCGGGAATAGAATGCCCGATGGAAAAGAAGGGAAAATCGTATGCATAACCTGTCATGCCCCTCATGCATGGACCCCGGAAAAAACCGGACCTCTTTTAAATTACACGTATAAAAATATGGAAGGTGACGCCACAAACAGCTTTTTAAGAAAAGCCGCCTTTCCATCTTCTGATCTTTGCAAGGCCTGTCATACCGATAAGGCTCTTATTGATGGAACAGTTCACGACCTTAAGGTATCAGCTCCAAAGGCGGTCAATCTGCTGGGGCAGACCGTAAAGGAGTCGGGAATATGCGGAGCCTGCCATCTTGTCCATAACTGTCCCAACAAATTAAAACTATGGGCCAGATCGTACGGTCCTGTTGCTGAAAATGAAAGCATTATGGACGCTTTGTGCACAAGCTGTCATTCAAAGAAGAACATTGCCGCAAATAAAATTCCTCTTATAGCAACCCATCCGGCAAACAAATTAATCAATAATATCATGTGGGTAAACAAAGATAATAAAAACTATACACTTATATTTGATAAAAACGGTAAAGAGGTAAATGTCGGCAATCTTTCCTGCCCTTCCTGCCATAATCCCCATCAATGGAGCCCTGAAAATCGTATTGCCAAGGATGATCCGGAGAGGAAACTTACGGGCAAATTTTTAAGGACTTTGAGTTATAACATGGTTTGTATGGATTGTCATGGACTTGACGCGCTTTTAAAATATGAATATTTTCATGATCCGGATAAAAGAGCTAAAGACATCGGTGAATAAAAAAGCGGTTGCGCTATTCTTTCACAGGTACTTTTATTACGGTTTAGGGATGACTTACGATTCAAGAAACGTCTGTGTTTAGTATGCAAGCCTTTCGAGATGTTTTAAACAAGAGTTGAAAATTTTGCGTTATCTGGTACCTTTTTTGGAGATGTTTTTTTTTATCGTATCGTTAAGACAACATGTAAAGTATATTGACAAAGATGACACATTGTAGCAGAAAGACAATGACAAAGGAACGTTAAGCAAGGAAGCCTGCTACTGGTGAAGAATTGATGCGGGAACCAAAAAAGGTTGTGCCTGTTATTTGTTCTGGAAAATTGATAGGGAGGATAATTGGGCAATAAATAGGGCGACCCTTTTGGATCGCCCAGCAAAGGTTATGAAGATCGGTTGACCATCCATCAATGCCCTTGCCAATTTGAAAGACTTCCCTCAATGCCGTCATTATATCCGGTGCACTTTTTATTTATTTTTTTCTTTTGCATGATATGCTGGTGACCGGAATATGAAATGCACATGCACCAGAGAATCTTTAACTTAGATTAATGCATGGGATGGATTCTGTCAATAAAAAATGACCCTCGAAAAAGACGAAGACTGTTGACTTCAGAGTATATTATTAAAATCTGTAATAAGGAGGGTCTTTTTTTGACTTCTCGGGTTGTTTTGCTGATATAAAGCACTATCTTGTTAAAATAAACTGGACAACTAAACCAAATTACTTTCCTTGATTTTCAGGGGGTTAAAAATTTTATTCTTTATTTTTTCGGTACTGAAATGGTAAGGTGTAAAAGGATGAAATAAATATTCATGTAATGATTTGGACTTCAGATTTTGCACCCTTAATTTTGGGTAATCGCCCATAAATGGCGATCATGCCCGAAAATTTTTTAAGAGGATATTAATATGGAGGTGAGTTCTGAAATACTCTAATCGTATTTGGAAATTTTTCGTATCTGTGAAGCTGACCGTGGTGTTGTTGCTGTCTATCGCCCTCACGTCGATTGTCGGCACGATCATTCCGCAGAACCAGAACCCGGCGGATTACTTCAAGGCATACGGAGAATTTTTATACAGGCTTTTTGATGTGCTCGATATTTTTGACATGTATCATTCCTGGTGGTTTCAGTTTCTACTGCTATTACTGACCATGAACATTATTGTGTGTTCAATCGACCGACTTTCCGCTACATGGAAGATTGTATTTGTCAAAAACCCTTCATTTAATCTTTCAAGGTTCAGGAAACTGTCTCAAAAGGAAGAATTTAAGGCTGGTTATCCCCCTAACGAGCTGAGAAAAAAATATGAGCCGTTTATTGCAAAAAAGTATGGATATACCAAGGTTGAAGACACTGAAAAAGGACTGAGCATTTTTGCTGAAAAATGGCGGTGGACCCGGCTGGGAGTCTACACCGTTCATCTGAGCGTCATCTTGATGTTGCTTGGCGGTTTAATGGGCTCCATCTTCGGTTTTCAGGGATATGTCAATATTCCGGAAGGTGAAAAGGTTGACAGTATTCGAAGCAGAAATACCGGTAAAATTCGACATCTTGGCTTTGAGATCAAGTGCGAGGATTTTAATGTCAGTTTTTACGACAACGGGGCGCCCAAGGAGTATCGATCCAGTTTAACTATCCTTGAAAAGGGACATCCGGTAGTTAAAAAGGATATCATTGTCAATACCCCTCTTCGCTATAAAGGGTATAACATATTTCAATCGAGTTACGGCAAAATGGCTCCAAAGGCTGATCCTATAGAGAAGGCCGCTGTTGAAAAACCATCTGACGAGATTACACTTAATTTTGCCAGCAACCAATCCGGGAAGTCGTATCAGATAAAAACCGTTATCGGTAAGCCGGTGGATATTCCCGAGGGTCTGGGTAAATTCGTTGTTGTAGAGTACAAAAAAACTGCCGAGTTTGTCGGTCAGAACATCGGCGATGCTTATGTGGGAATCCTCACACCCAGTGGCAAAAAACCGGTTGAGGTGCTGTTGCCCCTGCGTTTTCCGAATTTTGATCGAATGAGAAAGGGTAAGGTGTTTATTTCTGTGGCTGATCAAACAGCAGAAAAATTTACCCCTAAAGAACAAACCGGCTTCCGGTATTATACCGGCCTTCAGGTAACAAAAGATCCTGGAGTTCTGGTGGTATATGCAGGATTTGTTGTAATGATCATCGGTTGTTTTATCACTTTTTTCATGTCCCATCAAAGGGTATGTATTGACATCATTAAGGGAAAAACAAAAAGCAAAATCATCGTCACAGGTACGGCCAATAAAAATAAAATGGGGATGCAACAAAGGGTTAAAAAGCTTTCGGATCAGTTGGCCGATTTATCACATGGTTCATGACGAAGATTTTTCAAATTTGAAATCAAATAAAAGATAAGACTTTTGTTAAAGCGAAGGTGAAGGGCCATTCGCAAAATGAGCGGTATAACCGCGTTTTATAAAATCGTTACATGATTTTTTGTTGGGGGATAAACTATGACCAGTTCGAATTTATTGTCGATTACCACGTTCATATACGGCGCTGCGGCATTTTTTTATTTGGCTCACTTGATCTTTAAAAAACAGATACTGGGCAGGCTGGGCACCTGGACCGCTTTAATCGGTGTTGCCGGCAATATCGCGGGCATTATCATGAGATGGATTGAATCTTATCGGATGGGTATCGGGCATGCACCGCTTTCAAATATGTATGAATCCCTGGTATTTTTCGCCGGAACTGTTGTGGTTGTCTGTCTTTTCATTGAACGAAAGTCTAAAAATGCGATCATCGGGGCGTTTGCAACACCCATCGCATTCCTTGCCATGGCATACGCTTCCATGTCTCCGAACGTCAATGATCGTATTCAACCCCTTGTTCCGGCATTAAAAAGCAACTGGCTGATTGCCCACGTCATTGCCTGTTTTTTAGGATATGCCGCTTTTGCCATCGCTTTTGGCATAAGTATCATGTACCTTTTTAAGCAAAGAGATGTGCAGGAAAGCAGCGGTTTGCTTTCTCATTTTCCAAAAACTCAGGTTCTGGACGAGTTGAATCACCAAATGATTATGTTTGGTTTTCTCTTTTTGTCCATCGGGATCATTACCGGTTCGGTCTGGGCGAATTCAGCCTGGGGCAGTTACTGGTCCTGGGACCCGAAAGAGACCTGGTCTCTGATTACCTGGTTTATCTATGCAACCCTGTTACATGCCAGGATGATGCGGGGATGGTATGGCAAACGGATCGCCTATCTTTCAATCATCGGATTTATAGCGGTTTTGTTCACTTATTTAGGTGTGAACCTCCTGCCCGGTTTGCACAGCTATGGGTCAGTGTAACCCTAATTGATCGTAAACAAAATGGGAAAAATATTTTATGTGTTTGATTGATGATTCATTTTAGTGAATTCAGATACATTTTCATAACGCTTTTATTATTGAGACATAAATTACACAAGTATCTCACCTTCAATTTTCAGCAAAGCCGGTAACGTGCAGCAGTCCAGAATTTTCCAAGGAGCTCTGCAATCCACCAATGGTGTTGATCATACCAGGATCGAATTCGTCATTGCTTTGCTCCTTTTGCCAGTTCGTTGATGATATAACCGTAAAGTTCGTTTAACTGTTTATCCGAGAGTTTGGATGGGATGATCGGCGGCATCGGTCCGGATTTTCCGTTCGGCAATTTAGGGTTACGCACAAATGCCAGAAACGTATCAAAACTGGCCAGCTTGTCAGAGCCCACAATGGGCAGGTTGGGTATAATGGCGTTCTTACCGGTGGGATGGCAGGCACTGCAATTGGCTTTAAATAACTTCTCTCCGGTTTTGAATTCAGCCGGTGTAGACGCCGCCCTGGTTCCGTAGGTCAACTGGCCGCCGAAGTAGCCTAAAACAACCACCACCATAAAGCAAAGTGTATAAAGCACGAGTGCCGGTATAGAGCCGGCCCCTTTTTTGCGGCCGATAAGGATCGCAATCAAGAGAAGTACAGCCAGGATGAAAGCCAAGGTGATTTTCACCTTGATGGGAAACAGCCAGGCGCCTAAGTAGAAATGCTGCCAGTCCATGTATCCGAACAGCATTGTCGGAAATAACCAAATAAACGCCAAAATGATACAGTAGCGAGCGGTGTTCTCCAGTTGGCGTCGATTGAAAATGACAGCCACGTATGCAAAGATAAATGCACCCACCACCAGTCCGATGGGCATGTGGACTTCGGTAGGATGAATCGGATGGGTATACCCAAGCCTGGCAAGAAACTCGTAAACAGAATTGAACATTGTGCACCTCTTCAAAAACCGGTCGCTCATTAGCCGATCTTCGAAAGTAGCGAAGGTCGTCTATGTCGTATGCGGCCCATAGAAATGATCAGAACATCAACCAGAGTAACGCATAAAATGTATTGTTATCGGAAGCGTCCCGACCGAATCCGTCGTAATTCGAACTCGATCCGTTGAATTTGTCATAAATCGTGTACTGCAATGAAAATTTGTATTTTTTTCTGAAGACATAGTCAGCTTCCACAATAAATCCATTGCTGTCCGGAGATCCGGTTCGGCTGCCGTCAACCGGGTCGGAAGCATACAGCAGCGCATCCGTGTCGCCGTCGATGTAAAAATAACCAACCGATCCCCCGAAAATTCCGTAGCTGCTCTGGTAATAGTAGTTGGCGTTTGCTTTATAAAAGCTTATGTCTGAATTGCGGTTGGCTGTGGCTCCCAGATCATAACTTGCATCCCAATCCTGCTTTTCATGGATATAGGTTCCCCGGATCGAGAAAAAATGAGGGGATGCGATATATTGATACTGGGCATCCACGGCGATGTCGGTAAATTTATCGGTGGACCCTTCGTTCATGCCGTCCGGATAGACGTTCGCAGAAAGACCATAAGTGCCCACTTCTGCGGAGTTGCTTCCCCAGTTATGCTGAAGGGCAACCCGCCAGTAGGGCACGGCTCCGTCGGTTTCCGTGTCAACCGTGGTTCCGGCACCCAAGGGACGGGTAATTCCGTCGACGGTGGTACGATATACGGTGAAAGCACCGTATATCAAATTGTGCCAGAAGGCATAGACTCCGAGGCCTCCCACCTGCGCATCCAATCCCCCGTCGATGAGCGAGCCTGCGGCGGGGGCCGGTGCAATCGCCGAAGAGGCATACGGGAACCCCCAGGTCGGCGTAGTGTTCCAAACGTCTTCGACAGTCGGGCTGTTGTTTAATGTTAAGCCAAAAGTTAGTGTGCCGCCTAAGGAGGTGACTTGTGCATATCGTATGTCGGTTAAATCCAAAGCAATATCATTTGCGGTTCCGTCGTAAGTCAGTTGCGAAAACGCCCCAAAGTGATCCACTATTCGGCCGCCATAAAAAATAGAGGCTTGCTGAGGAAAGTCGATTTTGTCGGTTGTCGAATCCGTGGAGTTGTCGAAAGGCGCCACACCATCTGTTAGAATACCGTTGTTCTTCTGTAGAAAAGTTGCAGATGCCTGAAACATTGCGGCGATAGGCGGTCGGTAAGGCTCAGACCCGCTGGCCGTGCTAAAGGTGTACCCTCCGAGCTTGAAGGTGCGACCGAAGGGGGTTAGCTCCGGCCAAACCGTGTGACAGGCATTACAGGACATGCCGGTCTGGCGGGCAAAACTGGGTACTGAATGGGCGTTATTGACAGCCAAACATACCATCAGTCCGGCGAGCGATAGAACAAAAAGCCATTTTTGAAAACAATGCTGTTGCATCTGTTTTTACTCCTTTCCGAAGATTCTGATGCGGGGTACCAAGCGAGTCCAAAAGTCGTATTATTATCAAGGCTGGCCTGTTTGGATGGGAAGTGTGCTTTAATTTTCACAGCGTCCCCGTTTTTGTTAATCAGCGGAACAAAGCCTTGGAATCGCGAGTTGCCTTAACTACGGTTGAGCCGATATGTATTGGCGCAGTTATTTTTTGAAGGCATGCTCCATGTAACCGATTATGGCGTTGATTTCGTCCGAGCTCAGATCGAAGGCGGGCATCGGGAGGCGACCCTTGCGCACCGTATCGGTTATCTTTTTTGCGACATCACCCTGCCAAAACTCAGGTTTATTGAAGTCCGCCGGGGCTTTTCCTAAAGCGGCAGATGCCGGTCCATCACCCTTTCCATCAATGCCGTGACAGATCAAACATTTTTGTTCATAGAGACTCTTTCCTTTGTCGTAGTTTTCCCCCTGAGCAACATTGGCCCACAGAACAGCAGTCACTAGACACACGCCAACAGCGACAAATACGAGGTTTCTCACCATTAAGTTTTCCTCCTTTATTGTTAAATGTCTATTCAAAACCGATAGAAAGACCAAACCATTATGCGTTCCTATGTTCTTGCCATAATAAGGCCCATGCGAAAAATACTCCGGAATTAAATTCTTGTAAAGGCCCTGGCATGGACAAGCGAGAAACGAATGATTGTGACGTGATAATGGATGATAAGAACGCTTTTTGAACCCGAAATAAGGAAAAATTTAAAGTTGTGTGCTGTAGCATGAAGCATCCCAATATGAAGTAGAAACGGTTATCAAGCAGCAATCAAACTGTTGCAACAAACAATTTTAATATAGCTACCGGATGCCGGTCGTATTGTCAAGAAAGCAGTTTCAATATTTGCTCTTTTAATCACTTTACAACTAAGGTGATTTGCGATATCGCTTTTCGATAGGGACAAATCCATTTGACAGGATCTTCACTTTTTGTTTTTAAGATAGTTGTATGATCTTTCAGTATAGTGATGACTTTTTATTTTGGTGCGTACGATATTGCATTCGTGTAATATTTTGCCTTCCCGCCGATCGAAGATGTTGCTTGCAGTGAGGCGGAAAAGAACCGATTTATTTCAGCCTTCTGTTTCAAAGAATTTTTTTTGCAATACTTGGGTGCAAAACTTACGCCATTATTAAGGGAAAACAGAATCATGAACATATTTATTTCCGGAGGAACCGGTTTTGTCGGTAGCAACCTGGCCCGATATTTACTGGACAAAGGGCACAGCGTTACTGCTGCCGGTAGATCCCCTAAACATAATAGTATCAGTCACGAAAAGTTTCGCTACATATCGGCGGATACCACGGAAAAAGGGCCATGGCAGGAATCACTTAAAGACGTTGATGCGTTGGTCAATCTTGCCGGTCGAACGATTTTCAACCGTTGGAGCGAGCGATATAAAAAGCAAATATACAACAGCCGCATCCTTACCACACGCAACCTGGTTGAAGCCATCCCTGACGATAAAGAAATCGTGCTTTGCAGCACTTCTGCCGTGGGATATTATGGCAACAGGGCAGAAGAAATTCTAAACGAAGAAGCGCTTCCCGGGAATGATTTTCTGGCGACGGTTTCAATTGATTGGGAGAAAGAAGCATTCCTGGCAGAAAAAAAAGGCGCCAGGGTTGCGGTAATGCGCTTTGGTGTGGTTCTGGGAAAAAACGGCGGTGCTTTGGCAAAAATGATTCCGGCGTTTAAATCTTTTGCCGGTGGTCCCATCGGGAGCGGGGACCAGTGGTTTCCATGGATTCATTTGGATGACCTCATTTCAGCGGTGATGTTCATTCTTGAAAATCAAGATCTAAAAGGACCGGTGAACTTTTGCGCACCGAAACCTGTCAGAAATCGTGATTTTGCCAAAGCGCTCGGTAAGGTTCTGGGCAGGCCGGCTTTTATGAAAGTACCGTCCTTTATGATCCGGACCCTTATGGGGGAAATGGGAACGATTGTAATGAGCAGCCAGCGGACGGTTCCGGATAAGCTTCTAAAAAACGGGTTTGAATTCCAGTATCCGGATATTGAAAAGGCGCTTGATGATCTATTGGAATAAATAAGCTTTCGGTGAGTTTTTCTTATAGATGCCCGACCTCTCAACTACGTCTTTATATTCACGAATACATGTACGAAGTTTCACTCAATCAGGCTCAAAGGTCATAGAGTGTTTCATCTTTAAAAGGTTCTTTGCGTTGTGTTCGGCTGCGCATGCCTTTTTGGCCGGAAATCGAAAACGGGTCTTCTTCTTCCAGGATATCTCCCAGTTCAGCTTCAACCTGCTCCGGGTCTTCACCTTTTTCCATCCGTCTTAGCGCCTCATCCATCCCGTCTCCGAGCTTAATTCCCGTCATATCGGAGAGTTTTCGCATCAGATTGGCTGCCTGTTTGGGATCATCCTCATTAATTTTATCTGTTTCACTGGCCAGCATTTGCATGGCCCGTTCCATTTGGCTTTCGTCAAAAGGAAGATCGTCCATATCGCCGCCTTCTTTGGCCCTCCCTGTGAATGCAACCCGGGATATCTGTCTTGAAAGCGTCTTTGTCTTGCACTTAGGACATTTGGGTTTTTTGCTGGTGTTAACGGTTTTTGAAAAAAAATTAAACACCGTGTTGCAATCCTTGCAGTAAAACTCATAGATCGGCATAATTTCACCTCATTTGCTGTTTTTTCCGTATCTTCGCCCATGTATCCCGCAATGTCACCGTACGGTTGAATACCAGCGCGTTTTCAGAAGAATCTACGGAATCGACACAAAAATATCCGAGTCTTTCGAACTGGTATTTGCTGCCCAATGGTGCACCTGCCAGGCTGGGTTCCACAAGAAAAGGACATATTTTCAGAGAATCTGGATTTAGATGAGTTTTAAAATCAATATCTTTTTCTTCGTCCGGATCTTCCTTTACAAAGAGATGATCATACAAACGTGCCTCGGCGTTGATGGCGTGGGATGCTGAAACCCAGTGCAGCGTTGCTTTGACCTTGCGCCCATCCGGAGATGAACCGCTACGTGTGGCCGGGTCATAGGTGCAGTGAAGTTCAATGATTCGGCCGGTTTCATCATCTTTAACAACGTCTACACAGGTGATAAAATACGCGTAACGCAATCGCACTTCACGGCCGGGAGCCAAACGAAAGAACTTTTTTGGCGGTTCTTCCAAAAAATCATCCTGTTCGATGTAAATGACACGTGAAAAAGGGATTTTCCGTGTGCCCATGGTCAGATCTTCGGGATTATTCAGCGCGTCGAGCTCTTCAACCTGGTCGTCGGGATAATTGTCGATGACAACCTTTAGGGGACGCAGAACTCCCAAGACCCGTGGTGCTGATTTGTTCAGGTCTTCTCTGATACTGAACTCAAGCAATGCAATGTCCACCGTACTGTCCCGCCGAGCGACACCGATGCGTTCACAAAAATTGCGGATCGATTCCGGTGTATAGCCCCGTCGACGAAGTCCGCTGATGGTCGGCATTCGAGGATCGTTCCACCCGGACATATGTTCCCCTTGGACCAGTTCCACAAGCTTGCGTTTGCTCAACACAGTATAGCTGAGATTAAGGCGTGCGAACTCGATTTGCCGGGGATGACAATCCACATCCAGTTTGTCGAGTATCCAGTCGTACAATTGACGATTATTTTCAAATTCCAAAGTGCATAGAGAATGGGTAATCTTTTCTATAGAGTCTGAAAGACAATGTGCAAAATCGTACATGGGATAAATACACCACGTATCTCCGGTTCTGTGATGCGGGACCTTTCGAATCCGGTAGAGGGTCGGATCTCGCATTACCACGTTTGGGGAGGCCATGTCGATTTTGGCACGAAGTACGTGGGCACCATCTTCGAATTCTCCGGCCCGCATCCGTTGGAACAGGTCCAGATTTTCTTCAACTGACCGTGTGCGATAAGGACTGTCTTTCCCGGGCATGGTCAGCGTGCCACGGTTTTTTCTGATCTCATCGGCGCTCAGGCTGCAGACATAAGCCTTGCCGGCTTTGACCAACTGCACCGCATATGCATACAGTTGTTCAAAGTAGTCCGATGCATAGAAAAGTCGATCATCCCAATCGAATCCAAGCCACTGAACGTCTTCTTTGATGGATTCCACATATTCGGATTCTTCTTTGCTGGGATTGGTATCATCGAATCGTAAATTACAGATACCCCCTTCGTTTTCTTCGGCAATGCCGAAATTGAGACAGATGGATTTGGCGTGTCCGATATGAAGATAGCCGTTTGGCTCCGGAGGAAAACGAGTGACAACACGGCCGTCGTTTTTATTATGTTTTAAATCATTGGCGATGATAGTTCTAATAAAATTAGAAGCAGGGAGGGTTTCGGGCTTGGTCATATCAAAAGTTCCATTCTTTTTATTTTTAATTAATAAATAATATACCCTAAAGAGGCGAATCTATAACTTTTATGAGAAAAAATTAAAAACGAATCACTAAAACACGAAAGGAAGAAAGCACGAAATTAAATAATCCTTTTCGTGTTTTCAAATTTTCGTGCTTTCGTGATAAAGATCTTTTTGTTATCGATCTGTTTTTAGCAGGACCTGGTCGGGTTAAGGGTTATCGAAAAGTGCCGGGGCATTGCGCAGGCGATCCACCACACGACGTTGACCGATGGTGATCAAAATATCAAAAAGCCCCGGGCCGGCCAGCTGCCCGGTGACAACGGTTCGAATGCCGTTGATCAACACGCCGGGCTTGATGTCGAGGGTTTCCGCCATATCACGAATAACATTCTCTGCTTCCGGGACTGTAAACTCCTTTAAATCCTTCAGACGATCGGCCATCATCGGAAGCCATTTTTTAAGCTGTGGATGCTTGACAATATTTTTTTTCAATGCTCTCTCTTCTATGGAAAAATCATCTGAAAAATAAGCCCGGCCCCGTGTGGCAAAATCAGTGGTTGTATGAAACCGGCTTCGAATCAAGTCAACGGTATCCAGAAACCACTGGTGTTTGGCATTTTCATATGCCGGGTTCCAGATCCCCTCTTTTTCCAGTTCAGCCCGAACATAAGGCTCGATTTGATCAACCGGCATGGTTCTCAGGTAATGGGCGTTGATGCTGATGGCTTTTGGATCGGTAAAATATTTTGGATCATCTTTTCTGACATTGAAGATGGAGTTGGCACGATTGATCCCTTGTAAAGAAAATGCTTCGATCAGTTCATTTTTTGAAAAAATTTCTCTCGATTCATGGGTTGCCCAACCTAAAAGGACCAAAAAATTTACCAGTGCCCATGGTAAGAATCCATGTTCTTTGTAAAAATGGACGGCCACCAGTTCACCATGTTTTCGTTTCGAGATTTTGGCTTTTTTAGGATCAAGGGTGAGCGACATATGGGCAAACTGCGGTACAGGGGCTCCCAGCGCCTGGTAGATCAAAATCTGCCGGTGGGTATTGGATAGCCCGTCCTGTCCGCGAATAATATGGGTCACCCGGTCACGGATATCATCAACGGTATTTGACAAAAGATAAAGGGGCTGGCCGTTGGAACGGACAATCACAAAGTCCTCAATATCTTCATATTGATATTCAATGGTTCCATAGACGATGTCCTCAAAGCAGACGGAGCCTTCGCCTTTGGGTACTTTCATGCGAATGGTGTAAGGAATTCCGGCGGTTTCCTTTTCGGCGACTTCGTCCAATGTCAATTGGCGACATGTACCGTCGTATTTCATATCTTTTTTCTGTTTCAGTGCCTCCTGTCGCTTGTATTCGAGTTCTTCAATGGTGCAAAAACACTTGTAGACATGTCCGGATTCCAAAAGTTTACGGGATGCAGCCAGATGTTCGTGAATAAATTGTGACTGAAAATAGGGCCCTTCATCCCAGGTAATTCCCAGCCATTTCAAACCGTCGACAATTCCCTGGATGGATTCTTCGGTGGACCTTTGGGCATCTGTATCTTCGATCCTGAGAATCAGTTTGCCGCCGGTCTTTTGGGCAAAGAGCCAATTGAAAATAGCTGTGCGCGCGCCTCCGATATGAAGGTATCCTGTGGGACTGGGCGCAAAGCGTACGATGACGTCTTGTTTCATTTGAATTAACCTTTCTTAAACCTAACCTGGACAAGCCGGAAGAAAATATTTGCCACAAAGGTACTAAGACACAAAGGATATATTTATTATTTTTTCTTTGTGCCTTGGTGCCTTAGTGGCATAATGGAAAAAGTTTTGCCATAAAAAACACAAAATTTATACTTAAGCTACGAATCTATTGTTTCGACAGCCTCATAGGAAGCATAAAAATGATTTTTTTACAAGTCCGCCAATTTTATTTCTTTATAATATCGGCTTCGAGCTTTTCAGCCAGATCGAAAGCGGTATTTAATGCATCATTTATTTTAAACAGTTGAACTTTAAATGTCTTGAGGGATGCAGATGTTGCCATTATGGCGGATTCACTGGAAAGGAGTTTCTGTAGATTTTTTGCTTTATCAGACAAGCCGTCAAGCTTTTGGGCAAAGACAGCGATTTCTTCAGCCCATTTTTTTCGTTTATTTTCAGGAAAGGCAATTTGGCCATGCCCAAACCCCTCTTCTAAAGCCCCAATGGCGTAATCAGCAGGATTTGCAATTATCTCATACATTTTAGACTCCTTTAGGTGGCATAAGCCGGATGAATTTGTTATATTAAAACCTTTACACTGTAAAACTGAGAACGTCTACAAATTTTTTTTGCTTTTAAAAAATATTGCAGTATTTTAGTGTATTGAACAAAAATCCTCATTTATGGATGGCCACAAGTTGATAATTACAATAGAAAGTGGGACAAAATGAGCAACGAAATGGAATGCATGTGTCTTGAATGTGGTATGTCGATCCATATGCCTGAAGATCTCATTGCCCTGGATCCTTCTGATTCCGACTCGAAACTTTTAGACATTTTATTGGTTTGTGAAAACTGTGGGGGGCAGCTTAAGCTGGTGGGCAAAGCAGGGGATGAACCGTCTTATCGCCTCGAGTGATTGGATATTGCCGGGTATTCCCGTATTTTTCATGACAAATTCGTTTTAGAAAAAATAGGTCCGGTATAAATGGAAAATTTCCGCCTCCTCATCTTCATGGAGAACCCTGGGCGGAGCGACTTCCATTTTGCAGCGGTAGTTCGGGGATGTTCCGTATAATCGGCAAATCAAGGGTCGGACAGGGTAAATTGTGCAGCCTGATTTATTTAAGTACGGACAGGTGTTTCCATGGGCTTTTCCGGGTTTCATGGTGTTTTTCTTAAGAAATACCTTTAGCCGTTCGTCTTCGATCCTGGTTCTTGAGGGCACACCAAAGTTTTGGCAGCATTCATGGCACCCTTTGGTACACATAAACTCCGGAATGAGATTATAAATATCATCGATATCCATTTGTTTATATGGCGCGGGATGCCAAAAAATGTCAACTGAAAAAATAGTGATATCCGTCAATCAGCCTTATTTTTTTCCCTTTGTCGGTTTCTTTTACAAAGCATATCTTTCTGACAATTTTGTAATCTTGGATGACGTTCAGTTTCCAAGGGGAACCACATGGTTGACCAGAAACAGATTTAAAAACGCCCAGGGAAGCCTGTGGATGACCGTACCTGTGATTAAGAAGGGTTTGGGACTTCAAAAAATCAATGCCGTCAGGATATACCATGACTGCCGATGGGCTAAAAAGCATTTGCAAAGCTTGAAAAATGCGTATATCAGAGCGCCATATTTCGGGGAGCATCTAAATTTTTTAGAAGATCTTTTTTCAACGAAATTTGAAAAACTCATTGATTTAAACCTGAAGATTATTCGTTATCTAATGCAACAACTTCGCGTTGACACCAATGTCATCTTATCGTCTGAACTCGGAATTCATTCGAAAGGGGATAAACTCCTTCTAGAAATCTGCAAAAAATTGAGAGCTTCGCAATTTCTAATGCAAAAGGCTGCGAGAAAATATATTAATTCTGACGGATTATCATCAGCAGGGATCAAGCCCAGCGATTTTAGACCCGCATCACCGGTTTACCCGCAACTTTGGGGAGATTTTATCCCCAATCTTTCCGCACTCGATCTTATTTTAAATTGCGGGCCTAAAGCACGTGATATTATGATTAGCGGTTTATCGGGATCGAGTGGATACTGATATGAAATCAAACAAGACAGCTCCATTTCAGAAAGTAGCTCTCATTTCAGCACCCTGGCCACTTTACAACAGACCTTCAATTCAGATCGGAACGTTGAAAGCACATCTAATAAAAACGTTTCCGAAACTGGAAGTTGATGCACATCACTTCTATTTAAAGGTGGCCGAGGCTGTCGGGTACAAATGCTATCAAACCATATCTGAGCGAACATGGTTGGCTGAAACCGTTTACGCCGCACTGTTATATCCTGAAAATATAGAGGGCATTAAAAAAGTTTTTTATAAAAAAGCCAAGGGTAAACCTTTGCTGCGGGATATTGGTTTTGATTCCCTGACGAAACAGGTTCAGGATGTCTCAGAAAAATTTATACAAAGCATTGACTGGCGAGGATATGGTTTGGTCGGTTTTTCGATATGTCTATGTCAGTTAACAGCTTCTCTTTATCTTATAAAAAAGATTAAAGAACGTTTTCCAACTCTTTTCATCGTTGTGGGCGGGTCGATGTTCACGGGAGAAGCCGTCAGACATATATTTAATGTGTTTCCTGAAATCGATATTGTAGTGAACGGAGAGGGTGAGATTCCTTTAAGCCGATTGGTTTCTTGCCTTAAAGACGTTGAGGGGAAAAAAAAGATACCTTCCATAAAAGGGATCGTCATGCCGGGAACCGTTGAAAAAGAGACTCGGATTTCTTTTAATCAGATGAAAGATTTATCCAAGCTTACCCCTCCGGATTACAGCGATTATTTTAATCTATTGAGATCATTGGGTCCTGAAAAAAACTTTTTCCCCACACTACCTGTGGAAATATCCAGAGGGTGCTGGTGGCAAAAGAAAAATGAAGATGAAAAATCCAAAGGATGTGCTTTTTGTAATCTCAACCTGCAGTGGGACGGATACCGGACTAAACAACCCGAACAGGTAGTTTCAGAGATTGATAATCTTACCACAACATACAAAACACTTTCCGTGGCATTTACGGATAATTTGCTGCCTTTGAAAACATCCAGGGATGTTTTCAAACGGATTATAAAATTGAAAAAGGACGTTCACCTGTTTGGAGAGATTCGGGCCGTGACGCCAATACAAGACCTTTCTCTCATGCGGGCCGCAGGAATGCAAGAGGTTCAGATCGGCATCGAGGCATTAAGCACACGTCTTCTTAAGAAATTAAACAAAGGGACAACTGCCATCCAGAATATCGAAATCATGAAACACTGTGAAATGTTAGGGATTCAAAATTCTTCGAACCTTATTGTCCATTTTCCGGGCAGTGATGAAAAGGATGTGGCCGAGACACTACAAAATCTTGAATTTACCTTTTCGTTTCGACCGCTTCGAATGGTTCACTTTTGGCTCGGTCTCGGAAGTCCTGTGTGGCAGGATCCAAAAGCTTTTGGTCTCAATGCCGTGTTTAACCACCAAAATTACGCCGACATTTTCCCTTCGGACATTGTTGAATCAATGCAGTTTACCATACTGGCTTATAGAGGAGACCTTGGTTATCAGAAAAAACTTTGGCAACCGGTTAAAAAAAAGCTCAAAGCCTGGAAAAAGGCGTATGCCAAACTTCATCAAGGGCTAAGGCGTGAAAATATTTTAAGTTTCCGGGATGGCAGAAGTTTTTTGATCATACGCCAGAAAAGGCTTGATGGCGAACCCTTGACACACCGTTTGGAAGGAACAAGCAGAGCCATCTATCTTTATTGTCAAAAGCACCGTGCAATAAAAAGAATCATTGACCGTTTTCCCTCTATACCGTCAGACAGGTTCGAACCGTTTTTAAAGATGATGGTGGACAAAAAGCTGATGTTCAGAGAGAATAATCGATATCTGAGTCTGGCGGTGCCTGAGAGACCGAATACCTGAAAATTTGACGACGGTGTTGTTTCGTATGATCTAAAATGCTATATAACCTTTCTTTTGTAAAGATTTGAAACAGATTCGATAAGAATCATAAAGGAGATATTAATGGGAATGCTCGGTAAAATCATCGGAGGGACCATCGGATTCGCTATGGCCGGTCCTTTAGGTGCCATTGCAGGTGCTGCGCTGGGGCATGCATTTGATTCCAACTCTCAGACGTATTACATTGACGGACGAACCCGTCTTTCATCAGGAGAAGAAGCCCAGTTTACCTTTTTCGTTGCAGCGTTTTCAATGCTTGCAAAGCTCGCCAAAGCCGACGGTCAGGTATCCAGAGAAGAGATAGACGCCGTTGAAAAATTCATGATATACGATTTGAATCTGAATCCTGAAAGCCGAAGCCTCGCAACCAATATTTTTCATACAGCCATTGAATCCCCGAACAATTTTGATGAGTTTGCCGCTCAGTTTTACAATCAGTTTCGTGAACAGTACCAGATGCTCGACCTGATGATTGATATCTTACTCCGGGTATCCGTGGCCGATGGTGCGCTGAGTCCGAGTGAAGAAAAGCTCATTTTGTCTGCCGTGAGGATATTCAATTTCGATGATGAAAAATACAATAAGCTCAAATCGAAATATATTCAGAATGTTGAAAAATATTATGCGATTTTAGGATGTCATAGTAATGATTCAAATGAACACATAAAGAAACAGTACCGGCACCTTGTATCAGACTATCATCCTGACAAGATCGCATCAAAGGGGCTCCCCGAAGAGTTTACAAAATTTGCAAATGACAAATTCCGCGAAATTCAGGAAGCCTATGAGACCATAAAGAAGGAAAGAAACATCAGATAGTTTCCATCCATAAATATTAATTTTATGACCAGACACTCAAAACATAGCAACAGATCCGGTTCAGATTACTGGAAAAATAACAGATGCCTGTCATGCGGTACAACTGAAGATATCGGCAAGCGAAGGTATTGCTCTATCGACTGCCGTCAGAAATTGCGATATACGCTTGAAATGAGGACAGGATTACTCAAAGCACTAAATACTCGCTATGGGTCGTTTTATTTTACAGACATGTTAATTGTAATGGATGTTCTTCCCTATGATACCGAAGAAATCTTCAGCTTCATCTATCCGCGTTCTTCAGGCAAAAAGCCTGCCGAAGATTACATCAGCATGTCGGATATGTTGGGGAATGAGTGGTGGGAAGAGAAAAAAAAGACGAATCGGCACTACCTGGCCACGCGGCATTTGCTTGAAAAGGCCAAACGTCAAAAGCTGTTAAATCGTCCCGTTATACCTGTAGAGTTTAAGATCCCCGTCATAAAAAAATCATCATTAACATGCCTTAAGCTCAGCAAATCACAGTTGAATTCTACTGAACTGGAAAAGATCATTAAAAGCGCCTACCGGCTTCAAGCAAAAAAATACCATCCCGACTTAGGTGGAGATAGCAATACATTTAGAAAAATTCACCAGGCATACCTGGATCTCATCCGGTGGGCGGAAAATCCTTCCTTTCGAAGACGCCGCGGGTTCCCGGATAAATGGTTTTACGATGGACATCAGAACCGGTGGCTTCAGCCGGCGCCCTATTTAAAAAAAAATCCGGTCTTCTTTCACGCCAGGTCCATATGAGCGGGATGATTGTACCTCGGGTTCTCCAGTGAAACTTTTTTTTATTAGGCCGGGACCACCTGTTATCCTAATACGTAACCATTCCATGTAGCTCGAGAGGCCTTAATAACCCCCCGAGTTTGGTTTTATAACTTGTATTGTTCCATAATGATGCGTTCAACCTCTTCTTCCGTGGGCATCGAATCTCGGTAACCCGCCAGGCATTGGTTACGAATCCATCTATAAAGGGATACCATCTCATTTACTTCGATCAGTTCGGGAATGACATCCTCCTCTTGGGAAAGGATGTGTCGACGATACTGGCCCAGCATGCCGACCACATCGTGGAAGGTCGCCGGTTCCCGTTTGACACCTTTTTTAAAGGATTTACCTTTTGTTGGAAACACCTGGTCCGGTTCCGGGTTGGCAGAGATATCAAGCTTTTGAAACGGTCTTCTTACCTGGATCTGCCAGTTTCTGGCCTCATTCATCATCCTGGATACCAATGGGCCCGCATAGTCATGGCTCTGTTGACCCTGTGAGCAGTAAGAGAAAAATTCTACCACCGAGGGACCGCAGTAAGCAATAGCCTCTTTCAGTATTTTAATGGCGTAAAAGGGGTTGTCCACGGTAAGTTTGGCCGAATAGACATGAGATATGGCCGTGGCTTGGCTGACGATACGTCGATGCAGCGTCGTCTTACCGGCAAATTTATCTCCGATGGGAGAGGTGGAACGGTCACACCCGAAGCGTGTGGCACCGGATTTCTGTGCACCGGTATTCATGTAGCCCTCGTTGTTGTAAATTACCCAGGTGATATCATAATTTTCCCCCAGGGCATAATTGAAGGGGCCGTTACCGATGTCATAAATGGCACCGTCGCCGGCAAACACAATGATTTTGCTCAACATATCGTTAAAGCCGTTGGCATATGCCTGATCCAAAGCAAACTTGGCTCCCAATGCCGCAGCCGACGCAGTGCCAAAACCGTAGTGACCTGACTGGTAAATTCGGGCGTTGAAAGGATTGACCAGTTCCGATACCTCATTGCAGCCGGTGGCATTGATGTTGTAAATGGTAAACCCGCGATCGATCATGTGCTCGATGGCCCGCCGGTTCTTATCCGAGAGAACCTTGAGTCCCTGGTAAAACGTTTCGATTCCCTTGGGGCTGTTGCGCAGACTTTCCAGAGCATAGAAGGTTAAAAGATTGATGGTTCCTTCACCACAGCCGGGACAAAGGGTGTGCTTGCCGGGATACAGTTTTGAAAAGACAAAAAGTACCTGGTGGTTGAGCGGCATCCGGTCTACATACTGGGCCGCATCATAGGTGTTGTCCAGAGAATGGTACTTTTCGGGGAAAAAATCCGTTTCGGTTATCTGTGTCTTGTCAACCATTTTAAAGGCGTCCACCGGACAGACCTGGGCACAGACCCCGCAGCCTTTGCATCGATCGACAACGGCGTTAATGTTTAATGCAAAACGCTTCCAGGGAATTCCCTTGGGAGGTTTTTTGAAGACCTTGAAATAGGCAGCCGCTCCTTCAGGGACAGGCTTGTCCGTGATCGTGGAATGAAGTGCCGAATCCGGACACGATACTGCGCACATGCCGCAGGCGATACATTTATCGGCATTCCAGATCGGAAGCTGGGAACCGATGAAGCTCACATCCTTATATTGACTGGTTCCGGATGGCACTACGGGAATAAACCGGTCCCAGGGGACCTTTTTCCCCTCCATAATCGGTTTAACCATTTCCTGACGAAAGGTTTCCTGAAAATCGTCTATCAGATTTACCGGTTTAATGGTTCCCATTTCGTCCTTTTCAGTCATGACAAACGGAAGACCGGCGGCACGCGTAACCTGACTGAAATCATCGGGTTCAATCACCGCCGACAGACCCTGATTTTCGGACACTGCGGCAAACGAACAGATTCCCTCGATGGGGTCGGTTGGAGCCTTTTCGACACCTTCTTTTAACAGGGCGACATTGGAATCGATAACCTCAAATCCTTTTTTGGCTCCCAGTTTTTCTTTCATGATGCTGGTAAATCTCGCTTCAAAAGCCTCGGGCGTAAAAATTCCCGTCGCTTTATTGATAAGCCCCAGCATGACTGCGCCGGGCAAATTTTTCTTAAGATGTTTCAAGGCGGCCTGGGTGGCGTCCACGGCAATCACCTTGATATTCTTGTCGGCAATGCGCTCCTGCATTGCAACGGGAAACGTCTTGAGGATTTCATCTACGGTTCTGGGGCTGTTGATCACAAGGAGCCCATTTTGGTTCAGTCCACCGACGTAATCTCTTAAAATTTCACCGGATAGAAACTTTTCATTGAAAAAGGCCAATACATCGTGTTCGGTGAGTTCCGAGGCATTTCGAATCGGACTGGCGCTGATTCGAAGATTCATAAATACCGGAGCACCCTTTCTGGCGGCGCCGTATTTGGCACCGGACTCAATATATCGTTGGCCGTCGCAGGTTTCTTCGGCATAGATCACGGCTGCGGTTTCCAGGGCGGTTTTAACGCCTTCGGCGCCGATACCGATAAAGGTCAGGCCCAGCTCCCGGTCCTTGTAATCCGCAAGTGGTGCAGGTTTCAGGGTGTAGGGACCTTCGATACCCGAATAAAAGTCCCGGATAAAATCGTCTCGACTGCTTTCCAAACAGGCCCGCATGTTCTCAATGACCGCAGCGGCATCGTACTTGTTGAAATCTTTGCTGCCCAATCCGTAAACCCCATGCAAAAGGGTGGGCATATCGTCCCGGGCGTATAGTTTGTGCTCATCCTTGCCCTCACGATAGGCTCTTTGGGACAGTTGCAGCGCCACCTGCAAATCGGCCAGAAGAAGCTGATTGTGAACCATGCCCGTTCGTTCCATTACAGTAATGACCTTGGCGTTGCGAACCCCATAGGCGATTTCCTCATAACAGGGCGGGTTGAACAACACCGGTCTTACGACCCCTATTTTCAAGCCTTGCACATCCCGGTAATAATCAACCACATCCTTGAGCACACCGGCTGCCGATCCCAGAACAACGACGACCATTTCGGCATCTTCGGTGCGGTAGCATTCCACGATCTTGAGGTTGGTACCTAAAATCTGGTTCATCACGTTCATGGCAGCGACAACACCCCGTTTGATAAAACGGTAGGCAAGATCTTGGGCCACCTGACCTTCCATGGTCAGGTCAGTATCGGTAAAAGTTCCGGTGAGGTATCTCTGTTCAAAATCGGGCTGATAGAGCCGGTTCGGCGGCCCGACAAAATATTTTAGAAAGTCGTCTGAAAGAAGTTTTACGTTTTCAAGGGCATGGGATTTGATAAAACCGTCGCCGATAACCATGAACGGCAGCATGACCTGCCTCAGTTCGGCGGTTTTAAAGGCGATTGGCAGCAAATCATGGAGTTCCTGATTATTTTCAGAAACAAGCTGAGCCCAACCGGTATTACGAACACCGTAAAAATCGTTGTGGCCGCAGTGAATGCTCAACGATCCCTTATTCACTTCCCGGGCCATCACCGTCATAATTGCCGGCAGCCGTTTGCCTGCTACTGAATAGAGGTTTTTGGTCTTTAATACCAGCCCCTGGGAAGAGGTATTGTCCACATATCTTCCTCCCTGGCACGCCATGGCTTCCACCGCTGCAATGGCCGAAAGCTCATCACTGGGCTGAAAGTACATCAGTTCGGTGCCGAACAAATTTTTTTGTCCCATGGAGGCAGCCTTGGCAAAATCCTCGGCAATGGGGGTAGACGGTGTTATGGGATAGCCGCAGAGTCCGTCCACCAGCCGGGTGAGGACGGATAGCGCGGCGTGATTGCCGTCCAGGATGGATTCTTTACGCGCTTGAGCAGCCTTCAATTTGTCTTCTGGAATGTCAGCGAGGTCAAACTTAAAAAGATTTTTGGCATCGAACCGCTCCCACTCTTTTTTCCAGTCCAGTTGAAGGCTTTTCCATTTTCCTCTTTTCCTCTGGTAGGGCAGCACTTCCATAAGGGTATCTAAATCTATTTTTGGGGCCATGGGTCGTCTCTCCTGTTATTGAATAATCAGCTTGTTATGATATGAAGTATGACATATAAAGCATACATAACAACCGCCGCTGTTTAAAGGTGAATGACTATAAATGAATTCACTTCAACAAAAGACAGTAGTGGCTTAGAACCTATCTCAAAAACAATCTAAGTGCCCATGGCTGTGTTGCGAAACGGTTCAAAATGCTCACATACTACGTGTATGCTCCGCTTTTTCACTGTTTCGCGCCTTGCCCTGAACCCTAATCTTATTTTTGAGATAGGTTCTAGTTTATTTGCTTTTTAGTGAAAACTGTAACACATTAAGTTTTTTCATGATGTCCTTCTTTAACCTTTAAAGGTTATCTTACGGATCTTGGAAGGTACGACCTCGAAGGAAGGGTGGGGTTCCTTTAGGCCAAGCATCAAACAAGAGACTTTCCTTGTGGGAAAGGCTTCTGACATTAGCTTGGATGAAACTAATGAAGACTTCAACCTATTGTAAAATAACGGATATGTCAAGGGATATTCAAGAAAGATTGCCAGATATCCATCAAAATCAACGGATTGAATTTCTAAAAGTGTATCGATACCTTTATTGCCGAAAATGAAACTCACAGCCACCATACCCTTGATACTGAAAGAAGATACAGAACGAAAATACGAAGCATTCCTTGCTGCAACAAAAAAGGCAGATGTATCTCTGCCCGATGATTCTGAATTTATTAATGTTCTTAAAAGAGTTTTCACCTTTAGTGATTTTGTATTCAAAAGCTGTACGCGCGATCCTGAATTCTTAAAAGATTTACATGAAAGCGGGGATCTTCAAAGAACATTTGTAACCGGTGAATTTCGAGAAAAACTGATTTCCTGTTTGGTAGATGTTAAAGACGAAGCACAGCTTTCAAAACAGCTTCGCCGGTTTAGACGGTATCACATGGTCCGGATCGCCTGGCGGGATCTGGCCGGCTGGGCAAATCTTTCGGAAACCATGGGCGATCTGTCGGCACTGGCCGATGCATGCATCGATCAGGCAGTATTTTTTCTTAATCATTGGCAATGTCTAAAATACGGCATTCCAACTTCACACGATGGAACTCATCAACAACTGATCGTTTTTGGAATGGGAAAGCTCGGCGGGCAGGAGTTAAACTTTTCTTCGGATGTTGACTTGATTTTCGCTTTCCCTGAAACCGGAACAACCCAAGGGGGGGTGGAATCGATAAACAATGAAGAGTTTTTTGTTCGCCTTTGCCGTCAATTCATAAAAATCATCGGTGCCAATACCCCTGACGGCATTGTGTTTCGAGTCGACATGGACCTCAGACCCTATGGTGAAAGCGGACCCGTGGTGATGAGCTTTGATGCCATTGAAGCATATTGCCAGGAGCAGGGACGGGAGTGGGAGCGATACGCCTGGATAAAGGCACGGGTTGTGGCAGGCGATAAAGATATTGGCGAAACACTTTTAATAAACCTTAAACCTTTTGTTTTTCGAAGGTACCTTGATTTTGGTGTATTTGAATCTTTAAGGAAGATGAAACAAAAAATATCCCTTGAAGTCAAGCGTAAAGGGATGACCCATAACATCAAGCTCGGATACGGTGGAATACGCGAAGTGGAGTTTTTCGGGCAGATATTCCAACTCATACGGGGAGGTGTCACGCCTTTGCTTCAGGGGCGACGCCTGCAAGAGACACTAAAAGTTCTTGCCAATGAGAATTATATTTCCAAAAAAGTCTGTGATGAACTCACCAGGGCATACATATTTTTACGAAATACAGAACACCGCTTGCAGGAATTTTCAGATCAACAAACCCATGTCATTCCGTCAGATTCTGTTGCAAAAACACGTTTATCCGCAGCCATGGGATTCGATACCGCAGAAGCGTTCGATCACCAATTGGAAAAACACAGAAAAATCGTTCATTCTCATTTCAATAAATTATTTGAAGCCAAAGGTTCAGCGCCTGTTGATGATCGGGCCAAAGAAATTAAAACCGGTTTGGAGGCGATATGGGAAAATTATTTGGAAGACAGAAAGTGCCAAAAGATTCTTCTTGCGGCCGGATATGAGAACTTCGATGAAGTCAGGCGTTTATTGGATCACCTTCGTAACCACCCGGCCACGCGATCCCTCAGCAACGACGGCCGTCAACGCCTCGACCGGTTGATGCCGCTCATGCTCAAAGAAATCGGACGTTCTGAACACCCTATCGTTGTTTTGAATCGAATCGTCGATCTGATCAAAACCATTGAGCAGCGTACCAATTATCTGGCGTTGCTGCTGGAAAATCCTACGGCTATCGTCCATATGGTGAACCTGGTCAGTGCCAGTCCCTGGATCGTTTCATTTCTGTCTCGCCATCCGGTCCTTTTGGATGAACTCCTTGACCCTCGCACACTCTATCGTCCTCCGGAGAAGCCGGAACTTGTCAAAGAAATCCGCAAGCGGCTTGACGTGGCATCTGATCAGGATTTCGAGCATCAGATTCAGGAATTGTGTATTTTTAAACAGGTGAATACCCTGCGGGTGGCAGCAGCTGATGTCACCGGTGCTCTGACATTGATGCGAACCAGTGACCATCTTACCGAAATTGCCGAGACGGTTTTAAATGAAGTTGTTGAACTGTCATGGAACCATCTGGTTGAAAAGCACGGGGCTCCGAAATGTCAAATGGACGGCATGGATATCGGCAAGGGATTCTCGGTGATTGCCTATGGAAAGCTGGGGGGGATTGAACTCGGTTATGGATCGGATCTGGATATGGTTTTTCTCCATGCCGGAACCGAAGGACAAACCCTCGGAGGAAAACATCCTGTTGATAATCAACAGTTTTTTGCGCGTCTGGGACAAAGAGTCATACACATCTTAACCACACATACCGCAGTGGGAAAGCTCTACGAGCCGGATATGCGCCTTCGGCCCAGCGGTGGCTCCGGTATTCTGGTCAGCCATATCGAAGGGTTTAGAGATTATCAGTTAAACAAAGCATGGACGTGGGAACATCAGGCCCTTATTAAAGCAAGACCCATTTGTGGTGATGTCAATATGGCCAAACGCTTTGAAGCGGTTCGGAATGAGGTTCTTGCGCGGTTTAGAATGAAGACACAATTAAAACAAGATATTATCGACATGCGTAATCGGATGCGAAAGGAACTCTCAAGCAAGGACCCAAAGCTTTTCGACCTCAAGCAGGATACAGGGGGCATCGTTGATATAGAATTTTTAGTGCAGTATTTGGTGCTTTTAAAGTCTTGCGAATACAAAGAATTATTAAAATGGACCGATATTGTAAGACTCCTTGAAACGTTAAATGAAACCCATATCATCAACCACCAAGTTGCACACATCCTAAAAATTGCTTATTTGTCATACCGATCAGCCGTACATCAATTCGATCTTCAGGAAAAACCTGCCAAAGCTTCTGAAAATAAATTTCTTAGCATGCGAGAAAATGTCAGACAAATCTGGAAAGAAATTATGGAAGTTGAATGAGGATTACATTTTTGTAATTAATTGGCGTTGATTTTAACAAAATTGTAAGCGATCATTTTTATATTTACGCGTATTTTTACAAATAACTATTTGTATTAATAGATAATTTAGAATATATGGTGTTGTGGCACACTTGTTGCTGATATTAAGTTGCTTAAGTTTGTCATTCATAAAATTGAAATCGTTTGGGTTGAAATGATACATTCAAGTTCAAAAAAAATAGAAAGGCTCGACCCGGCTGCAGAGCGGCTGCGGCAAAACACCGACCATCTGGTTTCCGGATTTAGAAAAAGAAAATCACCGGACTTTTTAAAGCAACAAGCACAAATGCTGGACGACTATTTTTTTGAAAGTTTCGAAAGCTCTCGCGTGGGACCCAAAATGGGGATAGAAAAGAATCCCTATGCAATCATTGCGCTTGGGGGTTATGGACGAAAAGAGCAGTTCATTCATTCGGATGTGGATCTTTTGTTTCTTTTTGAAAAATATGTTCCCGACAAGGCCGAGCATCTTATCCAGGAAATTATCTACCCGTTGTGGGACATCGGTTTTGAAGTGGGTCATGCCACACGATCCCTTAAAGAATGTGTCAAATTAGCGGTTGATGACATCGAGGTTTTGACGTCCCTTCTGGACGCACGTTTCGTATGCGGCATGTCGCTGTTGTATTCGTCTTTGATGGAGCATCTTCGCAAGCGGTTTAGAAAGAGGCATTCTGTCAAAGTCATTAAGAAATTGGTGGACATCAGCCAAAGCAGGCATGAATGTTTCGGAGACTCGTCGTATCTGCTCGAACCCAATCTCAAAGAGGGCCAGGGTGGATTGAGAGACTATCACACCATGCTCTGGATCGCCAGGCTGAAATCGAATCTCAAACAATTCAGAGACCTCGAGTATTATGGCTTTATGTCCCATGATGAATTTAAAGCCATGAGACAGGCGCTTGAATTCATCGGCAATGTTAGGAACTGTCTGCATCATTTGTCCGGAAGGAAATGTGATCAGCTCTATTTTGAATACCAGATCAAAATGGCTGATGCGCTTAAGTTTGGCAAAAAAAACGGACAGCAGCCGGTGGAACGATTTTTAGGCAAGCTTCATAGCCAAATGGAATTTATAAAGCAGCAGCACCTGATGTTTCTATATGAACTGGGATTGTTCAAGAATGTTAAACGTTCAAAAAAGGCCCTAAAACACAACCTCATTAAAGGGCTCGAAATTACGGAAAACGGGATGATCAACTTTATTTCTTCCGAGAACATCCTGAGCGATCCGAACCTTTTGATAAAGATATTTGAAGAGAGCGCGACGCTGAAAATTCCATTGAGTGCAGAGGCCAAAAGGCTGGTCAGAGAATTTTCCTTTCTTGTTGACAACAAATTTTCTTCTTCGGTGTTAAATCTTGAATCATTTGAGCGGATTTTGGTTAAACCGTCATCGACATTTAATGTGCTCAACGAAATGCTAAATACCGGTTTTTTGACTCGATTTATTCCGGAATTTAAAGGAATCTCCAACAGAATTCAATATGATGAGTACCACCTTTATCCGGTGGATCGACATTTGTTAAGAGCGGTTCAGAATATAAAAAGATTCGGCACATCCCAAGGAAGTTCGACATATCCCTTATGCAGTGATATTTATAAAAGGCTTAAAAAACGTCATCTTTTGTTGTGGGCGGTGCTGTTGCACGACATCGGCAAAGGTGAAACCGGTGTGAGTCATTCCATCAGCGGTGCCGAGATTGCAGCGTCGATACTGCTTAAGAAGGGCTACCCCGCCGAGGATATTGAAACGGTTTCTTTTTTGATAAAAGAGCATTTGTTATTGGTCAAGACCGCTACTCGAAGGGATCTCAATGATGAAGAGACCGCCATCTCGTGTGCCAGGCAAATAAAGGATATCGATCACCTTAAAATGTTGTATTTGTTGACGGTGGCTGATTGTATGGCCACCGGTCCAAAAGCCTGGAGTGACTGGACCGCTACATTGTTAAGAGATCTTTTTTTTAAAGTTTCAAATGTCCTTGAAAAGGGGGAACTTGCAACCAGAGAGGCTGTTGAAGCTGTTGAGAAGAAAAAAGCCGACGTCTTCGGGTCCGCAATAAAGCACTATGCCGAGAATGATATGGAGACACTTTTCAATGTCATGTCTCCCCGATACCTTCTTTATATGCCGTCTGAAAGTATCATGGAACATATCGAACTGTACAAAAATATGGGTACAGCGGACGTTATCTGGAAGGTTACAAAAACTCCGGATTCCAATACCCGAACAGTCACCATTTGCGCAAAGGATCGTCCCGGTCTTTTTTCAAAGATTGCGGGGACATTTACACTGAACGGGCTGGATATCCTCGATGCGCAGATCTTCACATGGCGCAATAATATTGCCCTTGATATTTTTGAAGTCACCCCCCCGTTGGATCAGATTTTTGAAAATGAAAGGTGGCAACAGGCTGAAACCCACATCAAATCTTCGCTGTCCGGAGATCTTGATCTTAAGACGGCGTTGGAAGAAAAAATAACGGTCTACCGACCGGCCAAACCTTACCTAAAAGATAGGCCCCATCAAATCAACGTGGACAATGACAGCTCGAGTTTCTTTACGATTATTGAAGTATTTACGTATGATTTTCCGGGACTGCTATACACGATCACCGATGCACTTTTCAGGTGCGGGCTGGATATTTGGGTGGCCAAGATTGCGACAAAGGTGGACCAGGTTGTGGACGTTTTTTATGTCAGGGATTTTGATGGACAAAAAGTTGACTTACCGGACCAGGTGGAGAAGATTAAAGAATCCATCAAAGAAGTTCTGCCGGGTTTCAACACTTAATACCAAAATGAGTGGAACATATTTACCTGTCGTATGTGGATCTTTCGATCCGTGATTGGGACGGCGACTGATACTGCCGATTCGTTCCAATGCTTAACAGTATAAGGAGGAAATATAATGAAAAAGGTAGAGGCGATTATCAAGCCGTTCAAACTGGATGATGTCAAAGAGGCCCTCAATGAAATCGGGATTCAAGGGATGACGATTTCGGAAGTCAAAGGATACGGCCGCCAGAAAGGTCATAAGGAGATTTACCGGGGTGCTGAATATGTGGTGGATTTTATCCCAAAAATAAAGATCGAGATTATCGTTCAGTCCGACAGAGTCAATCAGGTGATGGAAACCATACAAAAGGCAGCCTATACCGGAAAAATCGGAGACGGCAAAATCTTTATTCTGCCAATGGAAGAAGTGATCCGGGTGCGCACCGGAGAAAAAGGAGAAGATGCCATATAAAATCAATAAATGCTCAACGCAAGCTGAAGTTTGAAGGGATATTTATGAAATTAAAATGGGCCAAGTTTTTATTTACAGTAAATTTTATAATCGTATTGCCTAATCTGGCTTTTGCAGCCGAAAATACAGCAGTAGATACTGGAACCACCGCCTGGATGTTAACCGCAACGGCATTGGTTTTGCTTATGGTTCCGGGGTTGGCCATGTTTTACGGCGGCCTGGTTAGAACAAAAAATGTTTTAGGGACGATGATGCACAGTTTTGTCGCCATGGCGGTGATCGGTGTGCTATGGGCGGTTTGCGGATATTCTCTGACTTTCGGAAAGAGTATCTTGGGCGGAGTTGTCGGCTGGAACAACGACTATTTTTTTCTAAACGGGATAGACAATACGATCACCAACGGAATACCGGAATATGTCCTGGCAATGTTCCAGGGTAAATTCGCAATCATCACCCCGGCATTGATCAGCGGTGCACTGGCAGAGCGAGTCTATTTTCGAGGTTACATTTTGTTTATCGTTTTATGGTTTTTATTTGTCTACTGTCCGTTGTGTCATTGGGTCTGGGCTTCGGATGGGTGGCTGTTTAATGCCGGCGCTTCAGGGGTTATTGATCTTGCCGGCGGCCTTGTGATTCACGTTTCGGCGGGTTTTAGTGCGCTGATTGCGGCGTTGATGCTCGGGCCCCGGTACGGTTATCCAAAAACAGCGATGAATCCAAACAACCTTGTCATGACGCTCATGGGCGCCGGGCTTCTTTGGGTGGGCTGGTTCGGTTTCAATGCCGGCTCCACGGTGCAAAGCGGACTGGATACCGCCCGTGCATTAACCATGACGCAAATATCTGCCGCCAGCGGTGCACTGACATGGGTCATCATAGAAGCCATCGTCTTTCGTAAGGCAACGTCACTGGGATTCGTCTCCGGCATTTTGGCCGGACTTGTTGCCATAACACCCGCAGCAGGTGTCGTCAAACCATATGGCGCCATGATCCTCGGTGCCATGTCCTCTGTTGCCTGTTACTATGCCCTCAACGCCAAAATGAAGTTAGGCTATGACGACAGCCTTGACTGTTTCGGGATACACGGCATCGGAAGCGGGCTCGGCGTTTTAATGCTCAGTTTTTTTATCCGAGACAGCTGGATGCAAAGCGCGGCTTCATCGGTAAATGGGTCCTGGTCTTATTTAAACCAGTTAACCATTCAGTTACTGGGCATGGCGGCTACCATAGCTCTGGCGGTTATCGGCACGGCGATCATTGTTTTTGTCGTTGAAAAAACAGTCGGCTTTCGTATCGAAGAGCAAAAGGAAATCGAAGGACTTGACCAGTCATTGCATGGAGAGCATGGCTATGGACTCGTGTATCCGGATGTTCGAGGATAACTGCAAGCTATCTCAAAAATGATTTTTAAAATCGAGCAATTTTTAAAAACGATTAACACCTATACCACAAACATTTAAAGGAGGATTTTTATTATGACACCCAAAGAAGTAATTGAGTTTGCAAAAGAGAACAAGGCCAAGGTGGTTGATCTTCGCTTTCTGGATTTTCCAGGCCTGTGGCAGCATTTTACGGTGCCCATGAGTGAACTGACAGAATCGAGCTTCGAGGAGGGTTTCGGTTTTGACGGCTCCAGCATCCGGGGGTGGCAGCCCATTCACGCCAGCGACATGCTGGTGGTGCCGGACCCCGCTACTGCCAAAATGAGCCCTTTCTTTGAAGTTCCGACCCTGGTTTTAATCGGCAACATTGTGGACCCCATTACCCTTGAGGCATATACCCGGGACCCGCGAAATATTGCCAAAAAAGCAGAAGCATATCTCAAGAGTACCGGAATCGGCGATACGGCATATTTCGGACCCGAGGCTGAATTTTTTATCTTTGACGATATCCGTTTCGAGTCATCCAATCATCGGTCCTTTTATGAAATCGATTCCATTGAAGGTATCTGGAACAGCGGGCGGGAAGAATGTCCTAATCTGGGCTACAAACCGAGACACAAGCAAGGCTACTTTCCGGTGCCGCCCATGGACAAGTTTCAGGATATTCGAACCGAAATGCTCCTGACTCTTGAAGCGTTGGGAATAGATGTTGAATGCCAGCACCATGAGGTGGCCACCGCCGGCCAGGCAGAGATCGACATGCGATTTAAGCCCCTGCTCGAAATGGGGGATCAACTCATGTGGTTTAAGTATGTTCTTAAAAATGTGGCTCACAAGTACGGTCATACCGTGACATTTATGCCAAAGCCGCTGTATAACGACAACGGAACCGGCATGCATACCCATTGCAGCATTTGGAAAGGGGATCAACCCCTGTTTGCCGGCGACAAATATGCCGGTGTGTCCCAGGAAGCCCTGTATGCCATCGGTGGGATACTGAAACACTGCCGTGCGCTGTGCGCTTTTACCAACCCGACCACCAATTCTTACAAACGCCTGGTTCCCGGCTTTGAGGCCCCGGTGAATCTGGCGTATTCCAGCCGTAATCGAAGTGCGGCCGTTCGGATTCCCATGTACTCTCCTTCTCCGAAAGCCAAACGTATCGAGTTCCGGACCCCTGACCCCTCGTGCAACGGGTATTTGGCATTTTCCGCCATGCTGATGGCCATCATCGACGGTATCGAAAATAAGATCGATCCGGGTGATCCGCTGGATAAAGACATCTATGGCCTTCCACCGGAAGAGTTGGCGGATATTCCTTCTGCGCCCGGATCTTTAGATGAAGCGCTGGCTGCATTGGAAGACGATCACGAGTTCTTGCTCAAAGGTGATGTTTTTACCCAGGATGTAATTGACACGTGGATTGAATACAAAACGGAAAATGAAGTCAATGACGTGAAACTCCGTCCGCATCCGCACGAGTTCTTCCTGTATTTCGATATATAGCCATACACCTCCTAAACCCAGGCAGCCCGCCGAGAAATCGGCGGGCTGCCATTTTTTTCAGCTTTGTTTTCAAATTTGATTACCGCTTTCTGTAACTGGCTGGTAACGAAGAAGAACAATGAGGAGATTGCCTGATTTAGGTTAAAGATAAAAACAATATGTCATCGTTACCAGGATGATGATATAGCTCAAACTTAAAAACCCGCCGATTTTAATATAGTCCTTGGTCCGGTATTCCCCGGGTCCCATATACAAGGCATTCACCTGATGGGTCGGCAGAATAAACGAATTGGAAACCCCAAGGCCCACGACGATAACCGCCACACGGGGATCCATGCCGATCTGGTTTGCAATGGAAACCGCTAACGGAACCAGGAGCGCACAGGCCCCTACATTTGAAATCACCATGGTAAACGCGCAGCTCATGCAAGCCAGTATCACCAATAGCAGTAATGGCGACATGAAACTGCCTATGCCCGCAATGATTCCTTTGGCAATCCATGCCGCGGTCCCGGTCTGATCCACAGCCATGCCCAGGGGGATAAGGCCTCCCAGCAGGAATACGGTACGCCAGTCTACGGCCCGATATGCTTCATTGATGGTCATCACCTTGCTGACAATCATGCACAATGCGCCGATCATCAGGCAGACCGATAAGGGGATCGGGTTGTAGACTTTGTTTTGAAAATAAAAACTTGAAAAGACCATTAAAGAAAGCGCAATAAAAAAACTAATACCGGCCCTGCCTGCTTTTTCCGGTTTGTGAAACTCATCCTCAAAAGGGGTGATGAAAATAAAATTCTGATGGCTTGCCTGCAATGTGTGGAAATGCTCCCAGGTGCCATGGATAAGAATCGTGTCACCGGATTGAAGTATTTTGTCCGCCATCTCTTTGTAATAGGTCATCCCGTCCTTATGGAGTGCGAGTGGATTCACTCCAAAGGTTTCACGGAAGCTGGCTCCTTTAATCGTTTCCCCGATCAGATTGGATCTGGGAGAAATGACCACTTCAACAATCCCCGCGATTGAAGGATTGAACATTGTGTTTTTGAACACTTTGGGTTCATCCCTTTGAATCAGGCCGTAATCTTTGATAAATGTGTGGATGGCTTCCTCAGGGCCATATGCGCATAATACAAAACCGGCCTGAATGACGGTATTCGGCAGCGGGGCAATATCATGTGTCCCGTCATCTTTTCCAATGGCCACAATGTTGACCAGAAAATTTCTGCGAATGTTGACCAACTCCTGAGGTTTCGGCCCGGCCTGATAGTGTTCCGGAATCTGAATTTCATATGGCCCGCAGATTTTCGGGTAGGAACTCATAATACCGTCTTCAGATTCAATCGTACAGGTGGAATCATTTTGAATTTCTATGGATTTTCCATCCTGGCGTTTTGAAAGAAAATACATTCCAATCGTGGAAAGATAGAGAATACCACCGAAAGCAATGGCCAGACCGATGGGCGTCAGTTCAAGTAAACTGAATTTAGGCATTCCCTGGGGCAGGATATCATTGAGCAGAATCAACGGGCTTGTACCAATCATGGTCATGGTACCTCCGAGGATTGCGGCCATTCCTATGGGCATCAGAATACGGGAAACGGGAATTTTAAGCTTGCGTGATGCAACCAGACGGATTGCGGGCAAAAAGAGCACGGCTGCTCCTGTATTTTGCATCACGCTGGATATGACGGCAATCAGCGAAGAAAAAATGACCACGACCCGGGGGGCGCTTCTGCCGACAAACCCCATCAGCGGCTGAAGGATTCGGCCGACAATGCCGGTCCGGTTGAGACCATAACTGATGATCATCACACCGATAATCGCCACCACCGCATTGCTGCTGAGACCTTTGAATGTATCATGGGCATTGATCAGATTCAGCTCAGGCAGCAATACCATCATCAAGATGCCGACAACATCCACACGGACCCATTCAATAATAAATAAAAAGACGGCAATGCCGACAACAAACAACATTAAAAGCTTGGTCTCAAGGTGGGTGTCCACTTTAAACGGCAATTTCATAATGCCTACGTCATGAATTTCATGGTTTTGTGCATTACTGATTTCGGCAGATATGTCCAGCCAGAAAGCGTGGTTTCCGGCTTTTGTATCGGATTTAACAATATACGCTACCTTTGCTGTAACCGGTTGGGAATCATTACCTTGCGGCAGATCAAATCTGATCAAATGATGATGATCCGGTTTGTCCGGATGGTTCGGGTCAATAAACGAAATTCCGCTATTAACGGGAGAGGCAATGGATATGACGACGGGCGCTGCCGCAGCAGGGTTCCATTTTAAAAACGAGTCTTTGGTCTTTCCTGTATTATTTAGAAAGGCTTCAATCTCAAAATTGCCGGTTTCACCGGCGGTCAGGGTTTGCAAGGGCGTTTTCATCTGAACGGAAACGAACCGCAGTTCCTGGGAGATGTCTTCCCCGCTGTCGGCGTTGATATTGCTCTTCTGCGATATCTTTCCGGAATATGTTTCCTGTGGTTTTTTAAGGATTTTTTGATAAAAAAGGACGGCACCAATCAGGCAGACGATGAAAATAATCCATTGTTTTTTGAAAGCCATTTGAATCTTACACTTTTTATTGATTTGTAACCATTTATCTATCTATACTGTCCGAACCAAAGCTAACGAGGATTATATAAGAAGCGATCTTTTGTCAATAGAAGCATCAAAAAAGATCAGTCGTCACTGGATCGGCTTTTCTTTTTGGATATGTGTTTCTCCTGATTGTATAACGCCAACTTGAGAGGTTTTTGCGAAGTGGCAGCGTAGCAAAAGTCCTTCTCAAAGTCGTTGTTCGGCGCGAATAATTTTATTGCACTGAAATTATATAAATCTTACCGTCGGTAAAAAATTGATCTCCTATAAAATTTTTGCCGATTAGTGGTTTTACAAGTTGTGCCTTCAGATGGCTTTCTATTTTTCCTGTTCGATTAAGGTCTAAATACAACAGCTCTCGTTCAGCATCTAAATCAGGAGCGATTTTTGGAATAATACCCCATTTGAAGCCATTATTGGCATTGACCAAACCAATATAGACATTATTTCCATTTTTCAACAAAAAGTTTGTACGCCATATTTTAACATGATGTGCATTCCTGAGCCAATTTGTCCCAGGCACTTTTGCAAAACTTAGATCCTGTATTTTTGCATCCCAGAAAGAAGGTGAAATCGGCGCAGAAGGATGTGGCGTTTTTAATATCAATGCCTGAACTGCTTTGATAAATGACGATATATCCGCTTTGTCGGTTAAAATCCACCCTGCCTGCTGTAGTGCTGCAACCAAGTGGCTGTCATTCCTGGCAAGGAATATATAGTTTATCGGCTCTTGTTTATCACCGGTCAATGTCTCAGTATATTTCATTTGTTCATTTGTAAAGATATCTGTACTTTTCGAGACAACAACAGCTCTATTTGATGGGACTGATGCCAGTAGCGGATGATAATTTATTGAAAACCCGGCATAGAAGAGGATGGCGATGGAGACGAGAACGAAAGAAATTGGACGAGCGCCACGAACAGGGGGTATAGAATTGACACTCTTTTCTTGATATCCAAGCCATTCGGAAAAAGAGACGGCAATAATCAGCCATATCGCCCCGACAAGATAACCGCTCCATACATCGCTTATATAATGTACCCCTAAATATACTCGGCTAAAGCCAATCGCTAGGATTATGAGAATTGTTGTAAAAAATATATTTACCTTTTTGTTCCAGTTTTGGACAAAGCGCATAAAGAGATATCCCACAAACCCGTAGAAAGCGACTGCTATAGTTGCATGTCCGCTTGGAAAAGAAAAAGAATGTTCTGCATATACAGCCATTGCCGGACGAGGGCGATGAAAAGTCAGTTTTCCTAAATATGTAAATGCCTCACTGCCGGTAACAGCAATTAAAAGGGGTAGGATGTAATACTTTTTCTGCCATAGCCAAAGTACTGCAACCGATATGAAAATGAAGGCTAGTATGACCTGGCTTTTACCAAGCAGAGTTATCCAGGTAAAAATATTCGTTAGTACATCAGTGCGAAAGAGAATAAAAAGATTTGCTATGCGAATGTCTACGGCAACAATGGTATCAGACGTTATCAGGTCTTCCACAACCCCGGCAAACAAAGCCAAAACATAGACAAACGCCAGTGTAAATATGGTCAAGGTAAGTCCTGAAAATAATGTTGTATCAAACCGTGCCTTCAAAAACGAGATACTGCGCGGATGTTTCTGCATCCATAGAACTACATGTTCATTGTTTATCACCGCCTCTTTGACAGATTGCCAAAGGGAGATGAAAATGACCAAAAATTGTTTCCCTTTCCTGATAATCAGCCATTTGAAGAAGTAGAGGATACCAATAAGTATTACGAGAAAAGCAAAAAACAAACCGGCCCGAGACAACCACAATTCAGCGAGATTAAGGGATTGCGCAAAAATGTATCCGGCAAGAACCCATTCAAATCCCCAGCCGGCCGCACCGAGAACATTCCAGAGTATAAATGTTCTTTTGTTCATCTTTAGACTGCCGGCTATAAACGGAACAACTTCTTTGACGCTTGGTATAAACCTGCCGAGAAAAACGCTCTTTGCACCATGGGTGTCCATGAAATATCTTGCTTTTTTAATATGGTTGGACTTGAGGAACCAGAAACCTTTCTCCAGCCATTTGGTCCCATATTTTCTCCCAAGATAGTAATTTACATTATCTCCTATAATTGCACCTAAAACGGAAAACCATATAAGATCACCTATATCAAGATAGCCGTGCGCAGAAAGCGCACCAAGGAAAAGTATGATTGTTGATCCAGGGAGAATCAGGCCTATACCGAAAGTTGTCTCAAGGAGGGCAGCAAAAAAAGCAATCCAATAGCCTCCAGCACTGAGGTGTTCGATGGATGGCAGTATGTGATTGATCAGGTCATTAATCATGTTTTGTGCGTATGAATTTACTGCTCAATATGCAGAACATACTCTGATAACATTGTCCGAGATATCTTTACGCCGAACAACGAGTTCGCCGGTAGGCTCGCCTTTCCTCGCCGATCTGGCGTAACGACTCGTTGGGCGGTGCTTTGGGTTCGACTGGCTTTCATCATTGTGCGAACTCGTAGCTGAGTTTGGTGATACGTCCGCGGAAGTAGGGCTTTGCCCCCTCCGGCAGCAGCCAGGCGACTTCCCCCTCTAAGGGCACGCGCATGCCATCTCGAATCGCATAATCCCAGAACCGGCAATGCCAAGGAACGGGCACCGTTGTGCCATCCACCATCCGGCCGCGCGCTTCGGCGCATACTGTGTCGATCAGTCCGTCTTTATTGAACCGGAACAGCAGTGTCAGGGAGAGGTCGCCGTCTTTCAGCGTCGCTCGGGCGGAATGATCGTCAACTGCATTCCAGAGTACGCCCTGACTGGGCAGAAGTGCCGTTGGGTACCAAGCAGCTTCGGCAAAGAATCGCATCAATTCGCCTTGTGCCAACTCACCCGTCCCCCGCTGGTTGGCCATGGACACCAAGCCGAGGATCGCCGCATGCAAGATACCTTCGCCCCCAATGTAGGCATCATGCACATGCACCGGTAGGCCGGGCATCATCGAGATGCGGGCATCCCAGTCAAAGCCGGGACGATGAGTGACCACGCGTTGAGTGGATGTGAACGGCTTCCACTGCTCGGTCGCCTCGCTCAGGTTGAAGGTTCCGGTGTGCTCCACGCTGATAGCGGTTACGATCGGCTGCCCGTCTTTCAGTACGGTGCGGAAAAAGCGTTGTACCGGCGGAGGGAGACCATCGAGTTCACGGAAATCGACGACCAGCGGATGCATCGGTACGCGGGCGGCTTCTAGACGAGCCCGCATTTCCCGAGTGCCCGCTTCCCAGCGGAACGTACCATAAGCCACGGCCACCACTAGAATGACGACCAGAGAAAATACGATAATGAGAAGAATCCGCAGCCACATGGATGTTGTCCCTAATCGAGATGTCATGCTTCGCGGTATGGCCTCCAGTCTGTCATGATCTGCCCAACGCCCAGCTTAACCAGCAGGCAAAAGCATAGCGTCCGATAGGAAGCGGTGCTTTTGCCTGTCTGAGCTAAAGCTGTTGTTAGCAGTGATTTTATTTAGAATATATCAATCTCTTCAAAAGGATATCTTCAACGTTGTGTCTCGCATCCAAAACAGACAAAACATAAACTTTCTTTTCTGATATTCTGTATATAATTCTCCATGGAGGTATTATTAGTTCACGATATATCAATATGCCTTGATCTTGAAGCTCTGGTACTATGCGTCCTCGTTCGGGAAGAGTGTAAAGGCTGGGTGTTTTTTGTTTAATTTTTTTTAATATTTTTAATGCATTGACTGGGCTGTCTTCTGCAATATATTCAATAATGCTTTTTAAATCATTTTCTGCAACTTCAGCCCATTCAACTTTGTAATTGTCACTCATTTGAGCTTTTCTTTCAGTGTGTTTTCAATATCTTTAAATACGTGCTCCTGTGACCTAACCTTACCGTCTTTAATATCGGATTCGCCCTGCGAAACTAACTTTAGTATGCCGATTGCATTACGCATATTTTCATAACTTTCAGGGTCTTGAAGAACGGCCCGTGGTTCTCCATTTTGCGTTATTATTATGGGCCGATGGGTTTTGTTGATTTGATTCAGCAAATCGGCAGCTTTTGACTTAAGATACGTTATAGACTTTATATCGCTTGTAATATTCATTTTTATCACCTCCAGTCTTTATATGATACTAAATTTAGACCGAAATCAAGGTTTATTTTTCGTGGACTGCTGACCAGTTATTCTGTTGTTTTCTGCATAATATTCGAAAAAAATATCAATTGATAAGAAAAAAACGGTATTGTATGTATTTTCTAACTACATAACTCCACAATAAAGATGTTATATAGAAACTGAAAGAGAAAAAACAAACCGATCTGCAACAAAAACAAGCTGCTGATGCAATATACATATATTATGGTGAAGAAACGATACGTGAAGATAAGAACGTTTTATCTAAGACCAACAACAAAATAATATCAAGTAAAAAAAACAAGTTGGAACCAACGAACGCCAGTTGGGTACGCGAATATAATGATTTGAATGTTGAAATAAAAATCAGACACTACTCCAAAAGCACATTGAGAACCTATACAACATGGGTTCGGCAATTTCAGGGCTTTACCAGGAGCAAAGACCCGAAGCTGCTATCCACTTCAGATGTAAAAGAATTTCTTACCCATCTCGCTGTTGAGAAAAAAGTTGCTGCATCGACGCAAAATCAGGCGTTCAATGCCCTTCTGTTCTTTTATAGGCATGTGCTAAAAAGTGAATTTGGGGATATAAAAGATGTTCCGAGAGCAAAAAGAAAAACATACATCCCCTTCGACAATCGCTCGATTTAGGTCCAACATCTGCGGCGAAACCACCTGAATCCCTTGTTTGTAAGGATATGAAGTCTCTAACGGTGCAACAAACTTGAAAATCGCTACTCAACTTAGGAAATTGTTATGTTGATAGGACGATGGATCTATTTAAGATGCCAGTGGAATGAAAAGAAATAACCACCATCTTTAAGGTCTATCAGGATAAGGGAAAAATTTGGATATGAAGATCTTTACCTACGGAACTTTAATGATACCTGAAGTCATGTATGCCGTTACAACTCGTAAGTTTCGCTTTGACAATGCTATTCTGAGAGACTATGCGCGTTTTACGGTGAAAGGAGAATCTTACCCCGGGATTATCCCGGTAACAGATGTAGTCACTGAAGGCATCATCTACTTTGATGTGGATGAATTGTCATTGGTGCGGTTGGACGCATTCGAAGGGGATCTGTATCAGCGAACTCCTTTACTTGCAGAAATGGACGGGGGAAAAATATTTAATGCCGAAGCATATGTCGTCAAACCCAAACTTAGGAATCATCTCTCTTCGTCAGAATGGAATGTGATGAAATTTGCCCAAAAACATCTTGGGGCGTTTTTAGAAACTTATTCGGGTTTTAAGGAAAATTCATAATTTTCTATTTCGGGATTATACTTTTTTCTCGTGGATTTTTGTTCAATAAGTGCCGATCAAACTCACCTTGTTTTTCATCCGCCACCTCAGCCTGTGAAATACCCATAAAAAAAGATGATCCGCCCTCCATGCGTTTAAAATTACATAATTGTCATTAGCGAATCTTTAAACAACATAATTGTATAATATAATACTTTATATAACAAATATGTAATATATTCAATGCCGCCGCCTGCCTTCCATCATGATAAAATCACTTATTAAAACAAGTGGTTATCATTTTTTAACACGCTTTTAACAAATTTGGCATTGCTCTTGCTCTACCATTAAGAAAAATCCCGGGAAGGAAAAAAAGAAAATTTCTAATTGAAAAGGAGCATGTTTAATGAAGAAGATTGAAGCCATTATCAAACCGTTTAAGCTAGATGACGTTAAAGATGCACTCAACAAAATCGGTATAAACGGCATGACCATTAACGAAGTCAAAGGGTTTGGGCGTCAGCGGGGGCATAAAGAAATCTATCGCGGCGCCGAATATCAGGTCGATTTCGTTCCTAAAATAAAAATCGATGTGATTGTGGATTCATCCCTGACCGCCCAAGTGGTGGAGGCCATATCTAAATCAGCTAACACCGGCAAGATCGGAGATGGAAAAATCTTTGTTTTTCCAGTGGATGAAGCGATTCGCATTCGAACCGGCGAGACTGGCGAGGGTGCGATTTAAGCTTCAGTATTATAATGATTAAGAAAATTATTATTCAAAATTAAAGGAGTGCAAGTGTCATGAAAACATTTTTAATTTCTGGTTTACTCGTTCTAATTACGACCGTCTGTGCCTGGGCTGGAGACGACACACCCACGGTTTTAACCAACAAGGAGGCCATCGCACTGGTTCAAACCCATGCCGATTATGTATGGACACTGGTTGCCGCGGCCCTTGTCTTCTTCATGCAGGCCGGATTCGCTATGGTGGAGGCCGGATTTACCCGGGCCAAAAACGCCATCAACATCATGATGAAAAACCTCATGGATTTTTCCATGGGATCCTTGGCATTTTGGGCCGTCGGGTTCGGACTGATGTTCGGTGTGTCCAAGACCGGCTGGTTCGGGACATCCGGATTTTTCTTAAGCGATTTCAGCCCCGGCGGTGATCCCTGGGTGCTGGCATTCTGGATGTTTCAGGTGGTATTTGCCGCTACCGCTGCCACTATAGTCTCCGGTGCCATGGCAGAGCGAACCAAATTCTCCGGATATTTGATTTACAGCGTCCTTATCAGCGCCCTGATCTACCCCGTATTCGGCAGCTGGGCTTGGGGCAGTCTCTATAAGGGGGGCGGCTGGCTTGAGAACCTTGGTTTTATTGATTTTGCAGGATCCACGGTGGTCCATTCGGTGGGCGGCTGGGCAGCCCTGGCCGGAGCCATTGTATTGGGACCGCGCCTTGGCAAATATACAAAAGACGGCAAGGTCAAACCGATTTTGGGGCACAACATGCCGCTGGCAGCTTTGGGAGTCTTCATTTTATGGCTGGGATGGTTCGGTTTCAACCCCGGCTCTACGACTGCCGCCAATAAAGATATCGCCATGATATTTGTCAATACCAACCTGGCCGCTGCTGCCGGATGTGTTCTGGCCATGTTCACATCCTGGATTAAATTCGGCAAACCCGAAGTGGGCATGAGCTTAAACGGTGCCCTGGCAGGCCTTGTGGCCATTACCAGTCCCTGTGCAACGGTGACGCCTGCCAGTTCGATCGCTATCGGCGCTATTGCCGGTGTGATTGTCGTTCTGGCCGTCCTCTTTTTCGATCGCGTTCAGATTGACGACCCGGTCGGCGCTATCTCTGTCCACGGTGTTTGCGGTGCCTGGGGCACCCTATCTGCCGGAATCTTTAACATCGGTGGTTCATCGTTGAAAATCATCGGGGTTCAGCTTTTGGGAATTTCTGCCTGCTTTTTATGGGTATTTCCCACGGCTTTTTTATTGTTCAAGCTGATCGATGTAACCATAGGCCTTAGAGTTTCCGCTGAAGAAGAGCTAGAAGGGCTTGATTTTGCCGAACACGGTGGGAATGCCTATCCTGATTTTGAGATTTCACATGCCGGCGGCATGGGAGCTATAGGAGGCCATGGCTTACTCAACGCGGAAGCCACTTCCAATACAATGCTTCGCAAGCCGGTGGAACAGGCCTAAAGTTAAAGTCATATAAAAAAATATCGTTTAATTGAGGAGGGGGAAATCATATGAAGAATCGGACGATCAAGCTGACGGCAGTAACCGCAAGTCTCTCTTTTTAGCAACCCAAAGCATATCGGTCGTGTCCGCGGATGGCAATGGCGCTATCAGCGGGCGCGGCTTTCTATCAACATTGATGGTTACAATACCGCTTCAGACGGGTTCGCCCCATCCCGAGAAACAGCAGAAAATCTCCATTCCAAGACCCTGTCGACTATGAAAACCAAGCAATTCACAAAAATTACAAAATCGTAATATTTTGATCTTTTTGTTACAGTTATGTTTTAAATCATTCTTGTTAGAATGTTTAGAAATTTTTGTAACATTCTGAAATATAAATGTTTTTATATTTTATTTCATTATGGCACACCTATTGCCTTAATGGACACAAACTAAAGCCGAACTTAGAGAGGATTCATTACCTGCAAACGTCAACATAAAATTTTCCATTTCAAAAAGGACTAAAAAAGGGAGGAATAATTACAAATGAAACCAATTAGTTATGTGATTTTGGCATGTTGTCTGCTTTTTCCATTTTCTTCAGCCTTTGCTGCCGATGCATTAAATTCCGGGGATACCGCCTGGATGATCGTCGCGACCGCTCTGGTTATGGTTATGACACCGGCCGGTCTGGCCCTCTTTTACGGCGGCATGTCAAGATATAAGAACCTTCTGAATACCTTTGCCATGACCTTTGTGGCGTATTGTCTTGGCAGCGTGATTTGGATGATGTGGGGCTACACCCTTGCATTCGGACCGGACAAGGCTGGAATTATCGGCGGGCTGGAAAACCTGTTTTTATGCGGAATCGGTGTAAACAGTCTGTCCGGAACCATCCCCACCTATGTATTTGTCGTTTTTCAGATGACATTTGCCGCAATTACCGTGGCCCTTGTGCTTGGTTCTATCGTCGATCGCATGAAGTTTTCTTCATGGATCGTTTTTACGGTGTTGTGGTTGACGTTTATTTATTCTCCCGTCGCCCACTGGGTATGGGGCGGTGGTTGGATGGCAAACATGGGGGCTCTTGATTTTGCAGGCGGCACCGTGGTTCACATCAATGCCGGTGTTGCCGGTTTAGTTCTGTCTCTGATCCTCGGAAAACGAATCGGATACGGCAAGGAAGCCATGTTTCCGTCCAGCATTTCCCTGACCGCTTTGGGAGCCGCCCTGTTGTGGTTCGGCTGGTTCGGTTTCAATGCAGGCAGCGAACTGGCCGCAGACGGTATCGCAGCATCGGCGTTTCTGGTTACCAATACATCTGCTGCAATGGGTGCCCTGGGGTGGATGTTTATCGAATGGTGGGTTACTAAAAAACCGACGTTACTGGGGATTGCCTCCGGAGTTGTTTCCGGGCTGGTGGCCATCACGCCTGCGGCCGGATTTGTGGACTTACCCGCTTCGCTGGCCATCGGACTGATTGCTGGTATTTTGGGTTTTTTCAGCGTTTCCGTGCTTAAAAATAAAATCGGATATGACGACTCCTTGGATGCATTCGGTGTACACGGCATGTGCGGCATGTGGGGGGCGCTGGCAACCGGTATTTTTGCCAATCCGGCCATCAACGAAGTCGGGAGAGGATTACTTTTCGGGAATCCCAAACAACTTTATGTTCAAGTTTTATCTATTGCGGGCACTATCCTTTTTTCGGCGGTGGGAACGCTTATTGTGGTTTATGTGACTCGATTCATCACCGGTGGGTTGAGAGTGGATGAGGAAAAGGAAATTATTGGGCTGGACAACTCCATACACGGAGAAAGAGCGTTTGAGATCGATTGATCATTGAAAGGATTGAAATTATGAAAAAAATCGAAGCTATCATCAAGCCATTCAAACTGGATGATGTCAAAGAGGCCCTCAATGAAATCGGGATTCAGGGGATGACGATTTCAGAAGTCAAAGGATACGGCCGTCAGAAAGGGCATAAGGAAATTTATCGGGGCGCTGAATATGTAGTGGATTTTATCCCGAAAATTAAGATCGAGATTATCGTTCAGTCTGATAGGGTCAAAGAGGTGATGGAAGCCATACAAAAGGCCGCTTATACCGGGAAAATCGGAGACGGCAAAATCTTTATCATGCCTATGGAAGAAGTGATTCGGGTGCGTACCGGAGAAAAAGGAGAAGATGCCATATAGATCCGGTCACGTTTGAAATCTCCCAATTTGAATGATAATTTGGATTCCCTCTGTTTGTTGTTCTAAAGCCATTTGAACAGGCGCGATTGGACTTTAAGTGTTCTCTACCGGTAATGACGATAATCAACCCCGTATTTTTTGGCTTTGTAAGCGAATATTCTCACCGTTGTTTTCAGGATACCGGCGGCTATGGTTGTATTGCCTCGCGTGTTCTTAAGGGCGTCGATGATCATCTCCTTTTCGAGATTTTCCACGGCATCAACAAGAGACAGGGACGGCAATGTATCGGTTTCCATTCCTGTCTGAAGCGTGGGTGGAAGATGATAGCTGTGAATGACACCTTCTTCGCACAATAACACGGCCCGTTCGATACAGTTTTCGAGTTCCCTGACGTTTCCCGGCCAGTGGTACTGCATGAGCATATCGATGGCAGGGGTTGAAAATCGACGGATATCTTTATGGTTTTCTGCGGCGTATTTTTCAAGAAAATGGTCGGCCAATAGCAGAATATCGGTCTTGCGTTCTCTTAAAGGCGGCATGTAAATCGGAAATACATTCAGACGATAGTAAAGATCCCCCCTGAAACTTTCATCTTCCACAGCCTGCTCGAGATCCTTGTTGGTGGCAGCAATGATGCGGACGTCAGTTTTTATGGTTTTGTGCCCTCCCACCCGTTCAAATTCTTTTTCCTGTAGAACGCGCAGGAGTTTGATTTGAACGGAAAGTCCCACGGATCCGATTTCGTCAAGAAAAATGGAGCCTTTGTTGGCCATCTCGAATTTTCCGATATTTTGACTGATGGCTCCTGTAAACGATCCTTTTTCATGCCCGAAAAGTTCACTCTCGATCAGGTTTGATGGAAGGGCTGCGCAATTGACCTTAACAAATCTGTTTTTAGCCCTGAGGCTGTTATAGTGGATGGAATTGGCCACAAGTTCTTTTCCGGTACCGCTTTCACCTCGAATTAAAACTGTGGCATTGCTTTTTGACACCTGGGAAATCATCTGAAAGACTTCTCTCATTTTGTTGCTGTTGCCGATGATGTTCGTTATGTGGTATTTATTCTCAAGTTCATTTTTCAACCGGATATTCTCTTCGCTGAGCCGCTTTTTTTCCAGGCGGATGGTTTCCAGGTTGATCGCATGCCTGGCAATCATGGTTGCAATCACGGACAATAGTTTTTCGCCGCCGTTTAAGTCGTAAGACGGGTCATACGGTTTATCGACACTGAGTGAACCAATAATCTGGTTTGCCTTTTTTATCGGAACGCAAATAAAGGAGAGTTCTTCATCTTTAACGGCTTTGCGGGAGGCGGTCCGGTTCAGAAATAACGGCTCATCGCTGATTTTTGGGATGGTAATGGCTTTGCCGGTCTCAATCACTCGGCCGGTAATTCCTTCCCCCAGTTTGTATTTTACCCGCTCCACCGCACTTCGAGAGAGACCGTGTGCCACTTCGATGTTGATTTCGTTACGCAAAGGGTGCAAAATGGTTACAGTGCCGCGTCCCATGCTCAGGGAATTGGAGAGAATTTCCAAAACCTGATATAAAGATTTTTTAAGATCCAGATGTTCATTGAGTGCTTCGCTGATTTCGTACAGCAATGTGATGTCTTCGATGCGTTTCATCTTTTTTCGATATCCTTAATTCACAATTTACAATTTTGTAATAAACCGCATATGCAGGGTTAATGCAAGGAATATCTCTTGAACCCACGAAATTCTTTTTCAAAATCTCATCCGATTAAATTTCAACATAATGAAAATACAATAAAAAACGACAGACCTCTCCTTCTCGGAGCCCATTTCTCAATTGCAAAAGGATTGCACCAAGCGCTCTATGAGGCCAAAACATACGAATGTACTGCCCTTCAAATATTTACAAAAAACGCTATCACCTGGAAGGAACGTACGCTGACCCATGAAGAAATTCACCGGTTTGATCATGCCAGAAAACAGACAGGTATCACCTCAATAGCGTCACATACGTCTTATTTAATCCATTTAAATGATTCAAAAAAAGAATTGGGCTCCCGGGTGGATCGACACGAACACATTGGCGGGGGATATATCGGAATCAAGGCATTTGAACTGTTGATGAACGACCTGCGATTTTGGGATATCCCTAAAATTATTGAAACACCCAAACAAAAAGACGGCCCGGACACGGACAAAATGAACTTGAACCGACTAAGGTCGCTGGTATTAAAAAAAATAATGACTTAATTCAATATATTGTTGTTTATTTTATATTAAACACAATATACGGATTTTATTTTGCTTGACACATCCTATCCTTAATCCTATAGTAAAAGTCTTAATTTTTACAGATCAAACAGGTTTAAAATTGAATTCCCAAATGAGCAAAAAAATCAACATACAGATCATATTCGTGGAAGTGATCCGTTTTTTCTTTATTTTTACAATGATTATAGGGGTGTCTTTAGTTTCAATACATAACGAAGCTAAAGATGCTCAGATTGTTAATAACGCTCGAAATATTTTACTAAACGCGGACTTTCGATCCATATTTAGACATAAAAGAGAACGCTTGTTCCATTTCATCATCCTTCAGGAGGCCAGTCGTCATGAGATTGACCCCGCCCTTGTAAAGGCGATTATCATGGCTGAGTCCGGATACAATCCCAACGCTGTTTCAAAAAAAGGTGCACAAGGCCTTATGCAGCTGATGCCCTCAACCGCCGAGGCTCTCGGTGTGGAAGATGCTTTCAATCCCCAGCAAAACATTAGCGGTGGCGTTCGCTATTTTAAACAGCTCGTGAATCGATTTGATGGAGACATCAAACTGGCACTGGCAGCTTACAACGCCGGAAGTAAAATCGTCAGACATTATCAAGGTATCCCCCCTTTTAAATCCACCCATTTTTACATTGAAAAAGTGTTTAAGTATTATGAGCTGTACAAAGACCAGATGACAGAAAAGTTAAAAAAAGTTTAATCTGGTTTGAAACCCTTTCTCGATTTTTCCACGAAATATTAGATTAGAACCCCAGATCCTTGTTAATCAGGATAATTTTCACCCTTTTTTTGGGGAATGACTTTTCTGTAATTGTCCAGGTGTTGCATATCCGATCCGGGCTTTTACAATCCGCACAAAAGGATGTTTTGGTACAAGGTGTTTTTTTATCAAGTCGCATGGTGTTGACCGGCGCTGCATAATTTTTAATCCGAAACATGGCTTCATCCAGATCCGGAACAATCTTATTACGACCGACAAGAATAACGACATTTTTGGGCCCAAAAGTGAGTGCACCAATCCGGTTACCGATCATATCCAGATTGACAAGCTGCCCGGTTTCGGTTACCGCGTTGCTTCCGGTAATAAAAAGGTCGACCAACAAAGACTGACGACGCCGCTCCAGACTTTCTTCGGGAGACAGGGTTTTGTCATACGTATCCAGTACGTTAAGATGATGGTTGTTTTTGAGGTCATCATAAAGTCCGGTGGCAACAAATGTTAAAGATCCGCCCCAAGAGACACTTTTGGGTGCTATCTCGGGAATTATTTTTTCAAGCACAATCGATTTGGCGTCATCGGTGTGTTGAGCGACAAAGACTTCAAAATTATTTTCGGTCAGTGTTTCTTTCAATTCCGTCAATCTAGTTTTCCAATAGTTCTCAATGGGATTTTCCATAAAATTCCTCCTGTTTCAATTTTGGTTATTGGTATCATTAAATCGTTAAGAGATTCTTTGTGATTAAATTTGTGTATCTTTTTTAAAGGGGCTTGACCGTTTTTAACGGAGATGCTATCAGTCCCTACCCGAACATACGATCTGTTTAACAAAACAGAATTTTTTTCAACAATTAAAAATTGATGAGGTGCATAATGAAAAGTGTCATCTATTTTGGAATGATTCTATCTGTTCTCATGCTTTTTGCATGCGGAAAAACCAGCGTTGAAGATGCGGCCAAAGATTATGTAAAAAAACAATGTGCGTTCGACGACAATGTCAGAATTGATACATCAAAATTAAAATATACTGTCACGAAAAAACAAGGCAACAAGGCCACTGTAAAGGTGTCCGGTATAATAAATTTTGACGGCCAGCTCTTTTTGGTCAAACAGGGCAAAAAATGGAAGATCAGTAAAAAAGAAAATGTATATGCAACACAGAAAAAGGCAGCCTTTCCTGCCGAACAGAAAAAAGCGATGTCACATACTGAACAAACAACTTTGCACAAATAAACCGTGCATAAATAAAAGGTTTTATCCGACAATACCGGTTAATATTCCAGAAGCATTTCAACGCCTCTTTGGTTACCATACATCATATCCGATACCTCTTCGCTTTTCAAAGGTCTCAAGTCGTAAAACGATTTTATTCTAAACATTAGCATATATGTCAAATTTCGTTCAATCGCAAATATTTTATTAAGCATAAAGATTCTGGTATTCTTCCATACAAAAAAATGGACGAATGGAATAAAAGAGTTGAAAAAATATGTGAAAAACGCTTTACATTTCCAAGCCATGAATTATTGTCATGTCTGTAACGCGGATTTTTATCGAAATCTAAACATTCGATGTGCTCACGCATAAACATTACCTTTTGCCACAGGCGGGATCACATGGTGTATAAGAGCGTTTAATGATTTCTTTTAATTGAGGTTTATTTAAACCGTATCCAGGAGAGACGATGACAGAGAACTTGAATATCCCGGACGAGCTTCAAGGAACTTTTAAACGTTTGATGTATCGGGTGCCCGAAAAACTTAGAAGTGACAGCGATACTCGAAAAATCATTCAATTATATTTAAAATTGGGCGGTGAGAAGCTGGTCAAACAACATATCGAGATCATCAAATTACGTGTTCGTGAAGAAGAACTCCTAAAGAGGGCCGAAGCCAATGCTTCGGAAGACTCCGATAACGGGGATGATTCCCTTGATCCATTTATCTCAGAGTTTGATAGTATGTGATGGGTATTTAAATTATTCAATTACATGGTGCCTTTTAAAAAAGGAGAGATACCCAGATATATACCGAACAGAATCATGAATAGTGCACAAAACATTAGTATTGTATAATAGGCTTTTCGGTTCATATGCCTCAAACCAAAGAATGCGAGTGTTGAAACAAGTAAATACCAAATCAGATCTCCAGCTTCATGTCCCAAAAAAAATGCTAAAAGTTTTGGCCAATTTTTGAAAGAAATATTGAACTGGATCATAAAGGCAAACCCTATTGTGGCCCACCAGACCCACCAATAAGGATTTGACATGGAAACCATAATACCTCCGATGACGGGATTTTCAATACCTTTATCTTCAATCAGCCCAGAATCTTTTTTGGGTTTGTCTTGTGTGTTCAAGAAGTTGGTAGAAATATTTCCATTAAATATATCCCTTATGATGGATGCTCCGAAAAGAATAAGAATGAGACCTCCTGAAACGCCAATAATGCGGACAACCGTCACGTTTTTCAAAACAAAAGAAAAACCGAGAAGCAAAAGAATGATAATGCCCATTTCGAGGATTGCATGACCTGTTATGATCCAAAGCCCCATCAGGTAACCGCGCTTGTTTGTTTTGGCCGATTTAATAATGGTATAGGTTAGAAGGGGGCCGGGCGACATGGCGCCGGTTAACGCGACGATGAATGAAAAAGAAAAAATCAGCCAGAATTCAGATAGAAAGTTAATAAATTCGTTGGGCATGTTTTAATCGATCCCATTTTTGCGATAATAAAAGGAGTTTTTCAATGAAAGAGAGCAAAAATATTGAATTCCAAATGCCGGAAGATCTAAAAAAATGCGTTGAATTTCACGGACATCTTTGTCCGGGGCTCATTTATGGTTACATGGTTTCTAAAGCAGCCATGGATCTTCTCAAACTCAGCCGATCCAAGGATGAAGAGGTCGTTGCCATCAGCGAAAATGACTCCTGCGCGGTTGACGCATTACAAATCCTTTTAGGGACTTCAATCGGTAAGGGCAACCTTATCTTAAAAGACTACGGGAAAAATGTATATACCGTCCTGAACCGCCAAAACAAGAAGGCTTACCGCTTTTCACGTAAAAAACATTATCAATATCAGGGTAAACCCAAAGGCGAATTTTCTCAACTTGATGCAGCCATTTCATCAGGCACGGCAACGGAAGAAGATAAACGGCGTCATAAAATGCTGAAATCAGCTGATCTTCTCCAAAGACCGTTTGACGAAATCTTCTCCACAGAAAAAGTTGACTGTGTTATGCCGCCTTATGCACCGCTGGCACGCTCAGAAGCCTGTGCAGCATGCGGTGAAATGACCATGTCGACCAAAATGGTTGAGACGGAAAACGGTGAGCACGTGTGTATTCCCTGTTCAGAAGCATGAGTAATTTTTTTCTGGAGCAGTCATAAAAAAGGGCAACACACATGATGTGTTGCCCTTGAAACAGAATTGGCTATATGCTTAACTGCAGGTACCTGTTGTTCCGCAGCTTGAACATCCTGCCCCGAAATCTATGGAACAATCGAGTTTAAAACCCATTTCAGAAAAATCCACCTTTATAGGTTTTGCCTTTTCCATGAAATCTTTATCGACAATATATTGAAAACCGTCTATATCGAAAACATCGTCTGTGGTTTTTGGCTCATCCAGAGCCATGGCAAGTGATGGACCGCCTCATCCTCCTGAATTTAAAAAAATTCGAATGGGTGAAACTTCTTTGCCTTTAAAATATTCAGCGATCTGTTTGGTAGCTACCTCTGTGACTTCAACCATTATTTTCTCCTTTATTCAAAATAATATAGTATCCCGTCTGGAATAAAATTTCCACTAAAGTAGTGCCGACAATGAGATTTGTCAATGCAAAGCTTTTAAAAAAATCAATTTTCATACTGATAAACGTTTTAGATATTCTGTGTAAACGCTATAGTTGCCGGAAGAAAAAAGAATAAAGACAATTTTTTGCAACGAACTGTTTTGCTTTAAAAAATCACATGTTGTATCAACTGCGATTCTGCACGCTTCTTTTACAGGGTAACCGTAAGCGCCGCAACTTATTGCAGGAAAAGCGATGGAGGTGATATGATTTTTAACAGCGAGTTCCAGGCTGTTCAAGTAACAGCTCGAAAGAAGCCTTGGATCTTCATCTTTCCCCTGATAAATCGGGCCAACAGTATGAATGACATATTTTGTTGGGAGATGGTGGGCGCCTGTAATTCTTGCCTCGCCGGCGGGACATCCGCCGATTTTACGACATTCAATTAAAAGCCCCGGGCCGGCAGCTCTGTGGATTGCACCATCCACACCACCGCCGCCCAGGAGCGACGTGTTGGCTGCATTGACAATGGCGTCCAGTTTGAGGGTGGTAATATCCCCTTTCATAATTTCTATGCGGTCAAGAATCTTTTTTTTCACGATACTATTCCTTCCCAAAAGTTCACGCGTTTTAAAAAAAGATTATCCATGGAGCGACTATTCAGAAAAACCCCCCGACTCCTCAATTATATTAAAATAAGAAATTTTCATCCGTTGCGCTGTATTGGCGCTGCTGAAAATTATATTATAGTTATCCGTTCCCGGTAAGATAATTTTTATCCAAAGATCCAAAAACAACCGGAAGCGATTCCATGTCCGGAGGCTTAAATCCGAATACAATTTCGAGAAAAACCATGGTGATGCGAAATGTAGCACCCCATAGTATATCGGTGTTGTCTTGGTCCTTTTGGATAAAGCAAGGATAGTCTGTCGCGTCCGGAGTATTTCCATCTTCCCGGGATGTTTCAATCCGAAGCCTATACCGAGCATAATGAGAAGGGTTCAATAGATTTTGGAGCGGAATGTAAACCACCCTATCCACTTCCCAGTTTGGGATAAACTGCTGTTGATGGTTGATCCAGCAAACCATTGGATAAATTACCCTGTGAAACATGATAAGCTTTTGCGGCTGAAGCGGTCCTAGCAACTTAACCCTTAAAGGATTCAAACGCATTTCTTCAAAGCCCTCTCGCAAACACGTAGCGAACAAAAGGGCCATATCTTGGGATTCGTGACGACGTTGCTTGTGCCATTGTTGCCAATAGGGCCAACGTGTTAGAGGGGAGCCCGGTAAATATAAAATTTTTGATAAAAAGGCATCCATACGGGATGATATGCTTCCTCCGGGACAGCATAAGTCTCCAGGTTGTTTTACCTTTAAGGAGCGTTTGTTCAAAATCAAACACGGCGCATTGGAAAAGTCGTTTTCGTTACAATGCATACCGAGCAAAAAGAGCACGGCGGATGTTGTGGAAGAATTCACAGTGTCTTTTTGAAAAATACGATCATGACGGTTTTTTTCATCGAGTCTATGTATTACCCGATCCATAAAATCTTGAGTTTTATTGAAAGAGTTCATCATGTCATTTATTTTATTCATTCTTGAACTTTTTGCAAGTTTGCGTTAAGTCTCATACCCAATAAACTTTAAAAGAGACGTTATGAAAGTGAACAAAATCCGTTGGAAGGAGGGATAACATGTCGGCGATATTACCGGATGATTTTATAAAATGGCTGGTGGAGTTGCGTCGCTGGTTTCACCGGTTTCCGGAACCGGCGTACAAGGAAGTGAAAACCGCAGCTAAAATTTGTGAGATTTTAGATACCTTCAAGGTTCCTTTTCAGGCGGGTGTGGGGGGAACCGGTGTGGTGGCGAAACTCGGTGCAAAACGAACCGGACCTGTGGTGGCATTTCGAGCGGATATGGATGCCCTGACGCTGGAAGAAAAAAATGATGTTCCATATAAGTCCCGGAATTCGGGATTTATGCATGCCTGCGGACATGACGGGCATATGACCATTGCCCTGGGTGTCATTCGATGGTTGATTGAAAACCGATGGCCTCAGAACGGCTGCGGTGAAATTGTATTTATATTTCAGCCTGCTGAAGAAGGGGGAGCAGGCGCCAAAGCGATGCTTCAATCAGGTATTTTTGATGCCGAGCCGATAAAAGCTGTTTTTGCCGGACATATGTATCCTGAACTGCCGATGGGACATATTAGACTTGCACCTGAGATCAGTAATGCTGCTGCAGACAGTCTTTTCATCCGATTAAAAGGCAAGGGCGGGCATGGTGCCCATCCGCACCATTGTAAAGATCCCATTGTTGCGGGAGCGAATCTTGTTACACAACTGCAATCGCTGATCAGCCGCGAACTTTCACCTTTAGACAGCGCAGTGATCACCATTGGGCGTTTTCACGCCGGAACAGCAACAAACATCATCCCGGAAGAGGCTGTTTTGGAGGGAACCCTTCGCACCCTGAACCCGGATATTCGTAAAGAGATCATAAAGCGTCTCGAAGATATGGTGGAAGGCACGGCCAGATCATTCGGCATTTCAGCAATACTGAACATTACAGAGGGATATCCTGTTCTGATAAATAATCCCGTACTGGTGGAACACATCTTGACCTGCGCCAGCGACGTCTTGGGTGCCGACAATGTCCATATAGGACTTCCAAGAATGGGTGCCGAAGATTTTGCTTATTTTTGTCAGAAATGGGGTGGGGTAATGGTGGGGATCGGCTGCCACGATCCAAGCAAAGGCTTTCAGCATGGTCTCCATTCTCCATATTTTGATCTTGACGAAAGGGTTCTGGATGTGGGTACCCGGCTTTTTGGGTACGTTCTGACACAATATCTGAAAAAATTGTGACGATCTATCAATTAACTATGAAATTTCAGTACGTTGATTTTTCAAAAGAGATCGCTTCAGAGATAATTAGATTTTTGCTAAATAGACTCGCAGGTAAGAGCCCGTAGGAAAGAAAGTGCCTGGATTTTTTGCACGATGGAGCCGGGTCATTATCTTGGTTTTTCTATGACGATGGGAGAACCTATGGATAAGCGCGCCAGATTTTGACTGCTCACTTCGATGCCTATACCAGGGTCATTCAATGGATGGGCTTCACCACCCAGCCCAAAGGATACATTTTCAAATGTAACATTTTTTTCGAGCAGGAATTCATCATAAGAACCGTCATAATACACTGCATCATTACAAAGAAGGCATAAAATTCTACCGGCTGCAGAAAGAATCCCGGACTCGCCAAGATGGCATCCGATCTGGAAAAAAGTTCCGTTACGCCTTAAGTGGTCAATAATATTTAAAGAATTTCTGAATCCTCCATTTTTGGATAGGCGAACGTTAATCATCTGATAATGGTCGTTTCTTGAAATCTTTTCCACATCAATTAGAGAGCATGCAGACTCATCGGCCATCAGGATTACGCCGGCTTTTTGCATAAGCTTTGCAAAATCGGCAAGTTCCGAAGAGTCCGGAGCCATGGGTTGTTCAACAACTTTTACCTTGTATTTTTTTATCAAATATTCGTGTTTTAAAGCCAAGGCGTGATTCCACACACCGTTGATATCGATCTTCAGATCATAATCTTCTCCAAAAACAGAATAAACAACCTCAAAGATTTCTTTATTTTTGAATAAATCTTTTCCCATTTTTAACTTCAGTCTTTTAATTTTCATTTTCTTGATAAGCTGGCATATTTCAATAATTTTTTGTTTATCTGCAATCGGTAACGGAGCGCCGTAATAAATTTTGTCTGTTATGAAATCTTTTGGAAAATAGTCGATGATGTTCTTTTTATGATTTTTCCCCAAGGCATCGAGCAAGGCTGTTTCCAGGGCGCATATGGCAGCATTTTGTGATTTTCCATTTCTTAGGCTGTCGATAAAATCCCAGATCTGAGAGACATCATCCAGATCCCATGGAAAATGGTCCAGTTTAACGAAGCGGTGTATGCTTTTTGTTGAGCTTTGTTGTGATTCCCCGGTTACAAAAGATCTGGGGGCGCCTTCACCGTATCCTTTAATTGCTCCTTTTGCGGCGATAACTTCAACGATAATGTTTTTGACTGAGGATCTTTTTCTCAACGCATGGGAGAACTGAATAGAAAAAGGGAGATTTACAGGGTGTACGATGATCTTATCTATTTTCATTTCGAACGGTTGTCCAAGAGTTTTTCCCAGCAAAAATAAAATGTTACTTGAAACGATTTGTTTTCAAACAGCCAAAATGTTGCCATCATTCTTTTTGTAATGATGATTTTGGGTTATCGACAGGGAGGGTCAGCGTAAATACAGATCCTTCATTAACCTTGCTTTTTACTTCTATGTTTCCATTATGATCCTGCATATTCTGATAAGCGATAAACAGGCCAAGACCGGTACCGTTGTGCATACTGCTTTTGTGTTTTGTTGTAAAATAGGGATCAAATACATTGTCAATCATCGATTGAGGGATTCCGGGACCGTTATCTTTAATCTCAATGCAAATGGTGGGCGGTTTCCCTTTTTCAATACAGTGTGTCGTAACAAACTCGATCTTACCACCTTCGGGAGAGAATTCTACCGCGTTTGAGAGCAAATTCAGAATCACCTCCTTCATCTTTTCACTGTCCATCCACACTTGTCCGATGTCGGGATCGAATCGACGGGATACTTCAATTTTTTTGGCATTACTCTGGGGTGAAACAAGGAGAATCATTTTATCAATGAGACCATGAAGGTTATTCAGCTCGAAGTTTGATTCTCTTTTTTTGACCAGATCCAACAGTTCGGAAATAAGGTTGTTTATCCGGCTTGTCTCTTCCATTGCGATATTATGAAAGTTTTCCCGGAATTCTTCATCATGGTATTTTTGCGGTATCATCTGAATAAACGTCCCAATAGCTGTCATGGGATTCTTGATCTCATGGGCCAATCTTGCTGCCAGATTTCCTAAAAAAGAGAATTTTTGTGACCGGCTCAAAAGCGCATGCGATTGCTTGAGCTCCTCCATCTGTTCCTGAAGCTTTCTGTAAAGTCTTGCGTTTTCTATGGCGATGGCGATCTGGGGTGCGAAAACTTCCAGAGTTTCCCGGGTTTCTTTGGGCACACCTTTTCCATCAACAGCATCCGTGGCGATGACGCCGATCACTTTGGAACGGGTGATTAGAGGAACCACATATGCCGAAGTGGGTTTGCTTAACGTCAACATAATGTTTTCTTTTCTCAAACTTGAGTTTTTTACCTCAGGCACATATTCCGACTGTCCGGTGTTGGTTACCCTGACCAAAATGTTGCTCAAGCGATTGAGCGAAACCTTGTAATTTGTTACCGCATCCGGAACGTTGCCGTCAAAACCGGTGCCGTGGATATACTCAAGTACTGCCTCATTTTCATTCACGAGCATAATTACGGCACGGTGAATTTGGCAAACATTTGAAAGGATTTTCATGATAACGGTCAAAAGTTGCTCCAGATTCAGCACAGAAAGGATCGCCTTACCCGTTTCATGTATGGCAAGAAGCTGTTTGATTTTATAATTAAGTTCTAAATTTAGACGATTGACCTCTTCGTATTTTTCCTCGACAAGTTTCTTATCTTCCTCCATTTCAGCTATGGTGTCTATTAAAAGTGATTTTGATGTGTGAAACCTTGAAAAAATTTCATATAACCTGTTACGCAAAGGCCATTTTAAATGATACTCACAATATGGTGCGTCCTTAAAGTAACAGCATTTTTCTTTAAGATCCAGAGGTCTCCCTCCCCATATGAGCGGCAGAAAAGTGTAGGTTCCCTGGTTCATCAGGCACAAATCTTTTGATACATCCATCTGGGAATTCCAGTGTAATCTGAGGATGGCTCCGTTTCTCTTGATTTCAACCAGCTCAACTCTCTTATTTCGGTTCCATTTGTCATTTAGTTTTTGAACATGTTTGAGTCCTGTTTTATACGACCAAAAACCCTTGGCGATGATTCTCTGAGCATAACCCAGCTCAGTTTTTTCAACAGCATATTTGGCTATCTTATAGGCAGTTAACTCGTCCTTAAGAATCATTCTGGCCCTTTCATATAATTTGGAAGCAACTGTGCATGAGATCCAGTTGTTGGGATCTATTAAAAATCGTTCAGGGTCGGAAAGGGCATCAATCTCAGGGTCAAGGTTCTTCAGAAGACTGGAATAGTCACCGATATTGTGTTCCTTTACATAGCCCAATATAGCTTTGGAATTTAAACAGTTGACTTCTTTTTCCATGACTAAAAAACTAAATCTCTCACATTTCGTTGTTCAGACATCAAGTCTGCGTATTTGTCTATTAATTTAAGTGCCAGCGGCCTGAAAGCCGAAAGACTTTCACTTTGTATGCTGAATATCTGTCTGTCTTCCCCCTTGAAACAGGTGTTAGGAATCAAATCATCTTTTAATGCATGGGCAGGCAGACGAAAAAAAGGCATAATGTTTAAAAGAATATCCTGTAATTTTGACGTAGGATTGGATAAGTTATAGATTTCTCTCATATAAGATAAAACAGTGTCAAAGTCAAAATTTTTAGACGGTTGTCGGACAATGTTTTGTCCAAAAACACCGTCATCATCAAAAACAACATCCGGCAGGGAAAGCGCGAGATCATAAATTTTTGTTTTTGGGTAAACCCTGCATTCCCCGATTTTAAAGATATGTCCTCCCGGCCCCTTGTTTTTAGATAAACTTTTCGCAAAAACAAGACTGTCTTTAAGATCTTCTTCCGTGTCACCCGGATATCCGGCTATCATGAAAACCACTAGTGGGATTTCATTTCTGACGGCTTCTTTGAATATGGCCTTGGTATTTGAGATATATTTTTCATAGTGCGATCTGTCTTTAACCTTATTCATCCGTTTTAACGTATGATAGCTGGCCGACTCAAACCCAAGGGCCAAAACTCCACAAACATCTGAAATATTAGAAAGAATAGAAGGGTTAAGAACGTCACAACGGGTCTCAAAATTCACTTTTAAATTGAGTGATCGAATTAAGGGGAAGATGTCAAATGACTTAAAAAGAGCATCACTGATCAGCAGTGTATGGGCGTTTGTCCGATCAACTAAGTTGTTCAGATCGAGTTGGATTATATCGTTAGAGGGCTTCCTTCTGTAAGGTCGAATAAACTCTTCCATACAAAAATTACATTTATAGGGACATCCTCTGCTAAAGGCGTAGGGGAGAATATTATATCTATCCGGATGTTTTAGCAAGTCCGGGTTCAGCGGTGCTTTACTGCTGAGATCAAAAGGTTTTCCTTTTTGAGTTAAGTGGACCTTTCCGTCTGTTTTCCAGGCCAGATTCGGGATATTATTGTTGATCGGATTTTTACCTTCGTTCAAAAGTGTAACGATTTTGAGAGCAGACACTTCGCCTTCTCCCAATACAATTAAATCCACAGCAGAAGTTCTGGAAAATATCTCTTCATAATACAATGTTGAGAAGTATCCTCCTAAAAAAATAAAAATATTAGGATCAAAATTTTTGATAAGATTACATAAATTGATGACTTCCTCTGCCTGTGAGATCGCCGTGCATGAAATACCAACCCCCTTTGGTCTTATTTTGGAAAGGTCTTTAAGAAATTCTTTTTCTATCTGTTCTTTTCCGTTTTTACCGAGGGGTAAACCATAATCCATCGGTATGGAGATCACCTTTATTTCTGCATCCGGCAAGTTAAATTTTACATAACTGGCAATTTCCATGACGGGCAATGGATAAGCAGGAACATACATCCCCGTATTTTTTGAAATCGGCTCGATAAATAAAATCATTATATATTTTCCTAAAAGGCGATGTGAACGTTAATATCTTTGCGCGAACCTAAGTTAAGCAGTGGAAGGTTCCAGCACAGGAATCGATACCGGTGCTTTTACATCAGCATCAGGGAGGGCGAACAAATCCAAAGCCTTGTATTTCTTCCACAGATACCATGCTTCAGGGCATTTATAAATGTAATATTCCAATAATTTCAACACGACTGCCCCAATAGACATATCGCTTGACCGCTGAAAACGCGTTGCCATTTCTTCCCATGAAGTTACAATTAATTTATATCGGTGCTGTTGATTTCTGTGCATCACTCCAAAAACAATGACGGCAGAACATCTTTTAGATAAAAGGTTGATGGTTTTGTCCAGACGAATCGTTTGGCCCAAAAAATGTATATTTTGATGACGACAGGGCCTCCATTCATCTATCTCATCACACTGGGTGATTACAATTCGATTTTCTCTAAGGTCGGCAAAAATGGCTTTTGCGATATTGGGGGTGTGGTCTCCATCAATCACTTTTACTGAAAAATTGTCTGCCTGCTGAAAGCATAATTTCCGCAAACGATCTGATGAGAACCTTGCGACAATTGTTACCGGATAGTTTTTTGCACCGAGAAACGCCGGGATAAACTCGAGCCCTCCATAGTGACCCGTAATTAAAAGAACACCGTTTCCTTTGGCAAGCGCTTTCTCCAGTGCTGTCATACTTTCATCTTCCACGTGTATTTTAAAGAAGGTTTTCAATGCTTCAGGGGCGGCAAAGGCGTTAACAAATTTTTCGTAGTAATGAAATACGATCCCCCGAAACACATTTTTGGTTAATGATCTGATTTCAAATGGGTGTTTATGATGGCAAAAAACCGTGTTAACAGCTTTTTTAATTTGCCATTTTTCTTTTTTGTTAAAAAAGAAATAGAGTTTTCCAAGAATGCTGATATAAAAATAAGTTGCCCTTAATCCCAGAGTTTTGCACATTAAAATGTTAAACCGCCATTGCAGAAAAGAACTTAAGTTTAGACTCATAGTAACACCCCCTGAAAGTTGCATAAATTTCTCTTGTGACAATACGTCTTGACTTTAAAGAGAATTGATAACATCCAGATGGAAGTGTAGAAGGCGAGGCGGAAGAAACAGGTTGCATTAGAACTATCGTCATTCGTTGCGAAATGTTGGTGTTGAATATTTGATGTCTATCAATCTATTGGTTTAGATTTCTTTCTCTCAAGAAGCGTGCCAAGTTGTTCAGTTGAAATCGGCATTCGAAATAAAGACGGTTTTTCTTAAAAATATTTTATCCAAATTGCCGTCAACCCTTGTTGTATGGGCATTTTCATTATTAAGGACAGCCCGGTGGAAGGGTTTGTTAAGTTTAAACGATTTAGCAAATCGTGTTCATCTTGACGGCCAGGGATTATCTATGCACAGAAAAATGTGCATGAATGCACATTTTTCTGTGCACTTTGGCATTCACATTTCTTTAAATGACGGGTCTGCAATTTTATGTTGGCCTGTTTTTTTCATTTTTTTTGTTTAACCTAAGTTGAGCGATTTTTGCGAAGATATGTGCCGAGGTCTTGATGCAGAAAGATTTGCACAAACCGCCCCGAAAAGACACCGGGATCTTCGACAGGCATACCCGTGGATATGTCGAGGATTTTTGCAAAGCCTTTATGCGCAAGAGATCGGTGCAGATCGAGTAAAAAATCGCTCAATTTAGGTTTAAGCTACATCTGTGGAACATGGATTTGTTCCTATCTAAGTGGGCGGTTATAGTGTTTTCATTAACTTAGGTATAATACTCAAGATTGCAGTTTGGCATAGAGTTTGCTAAACTAAATAAATTGATAGTTTTGTAACGTATAACGCAAGACATTTATCGACTAGTTAGTGTCCATCCATAAATGGTCTTTTTGCCCAATCTCTGCGTTATGCTCAAAAAATAATCCTCGGAATATCAAACATATGCCTGTGGTTATTTTTTTCGCATGCCTTGATCTTGAACAAAAATCCTCATTTATGGATGGACACTAGTTACTCGGTCGGATTCGAAAAAACTATTTTAATCAATTTTAGAATATTGGGATTATTGAGAATGAAAAAAAAAGATACCGTACTTGTCGTTGATGATGAAAATGGCGTACGCCAGTCGTTTAACATGGTCTTAAAAGATGATTACCATGTGCTTCTCGCCGGAACAGGTCAGGAAGCGATGGATATTTTTAAGAAAAACTCGGTAGATTTAATTCTCCTCGACATCCTTTTGCCGGACATTAATGGCCTTGAACTCCTTGAAAAACTCGTCGAGACGGACCCGAATACGGAAATTATCATGGTAACCGCCGTCAATGAAATCCAAACGGCCGTACAGGCGATTAAGCTGGGGGCTTACGAATACATCATTAAACCGTTTGCCGTGGACGACGTCTTGACCGTAATTCGGCGGGCCTTAGAAAAGAGAAGCCTCGTGAAAGAGGTGACGTATCTCAGAAACGAACTGGAACGGTATCATCCATTTGAGGAAATGGTGGGTAAAAACAAAAAGATGAGAAAGATCTTTAATTTAATATCGACCATCGCCGAGAGTGACGGAACGGTCCTGATACAAGGAGAAAGCGGAACAGGAAAGGAACTTGTTGCCAGGGCCATACACAATCGTAGCCATAGAAGGAATCAGCCGTTTGTGGTTGTAAATTGCGCAGCCATACCCGCGACATTGATGGAGAGCAAAATCTTCGGACACAACAGAGGTGCTTTTACCGGTGCAAGCAGTACCCGTATCGGAAAACTGGAACTTGCCGATACAGGCACTGTTTTTTTTGATGACATTGATCTCCTGGAAGTCAACATGCAGGCAAAGCTTTTGAGGATTATTCAAGAAAAGGAATTTGAAAGACTTGGTAGCTCGAAAGTTGTGGAAATTGATGTAAGGTTTGTCGCAGCTTCTAACAAAGAAATTAAGAATTTGATTTTAGATGGTAAATTTCGTGAAGACCTCTATTATCGGCTCAATGTTTTTCCCATATGGCTTCCGCCCTTGAGAGAGAGAAGAAATGATATTCCCTTGCTGCTGGGACATTATTTGGATTTAAACTCCACTGAGGCCGGTAAATCACCAAAAATGTTTTCTGAAAAAGCGATTAAAACATTAATTGAATACGATTGGCCCGGAAATGTTCGAGAGCTTAAGAATTTGGTGGAAAGAATGTTTACCATTACAAAAGGTCCGATTATCCATCTCGAAAATAATGCGGCCTATAATATCGTCAAAAAAGAAATTAAGGGCATGCCCCTTAAAAAGGCCGTAAACATATTCGAGAAAAAATATATTTCCGATGTCCTGGAAAGCGTAGATGGAAATAGAACAAAAGCGGCCAAAAAACTCGGCATTCATCGTAATACTTTGTTGACGAAAACAAATGATTTTGGTTTTTAATGACGGTTTAGGCTGATAAATAGAACTGACTATCCTGCTAAGAAAAGAAATCTCCAATCATCGATGCTCAAAAAAGTTGTACTTTTGGATTTGATGGGAGAAAGACTGATCAAAAATCGCTCAACTTAGGTTTTAAAAACTTAGCAAAACATCGGTTTCCAATTCTGTCAACAACACCAGAGAGTAAAGGTGCGGGTTCGAGTCCTGTTATAAATAATGTCATCATAATAAAAAGATGGGTGCAAAACGTAAGTTTCTATATTCGACATCTTTTTTTCATTTATCCTTGACATGAATATATAAAATGTCTATAGGACTTCTCTTAAATGTAATGATCCTGATGGTTATTTCCATTTGGAACCGTCGATTAATAAATCATGGATCTTTTTTAATTTCGATTGCCGATCGGCGATAAAATTGGGCGTTCGGAGCAGTCCTAAATATGAGACTGAACACATTACTGACACAGAGAAAAACCGCCATTGTAAAAAAGTGGTTTGCCGCAACGATCGAGACGTATCCATCTGATACGGCAAAATTTCTTAAAAGTCAGAAAGATCCTTTTGCCAACCCTGTGGGTCGAACCATCCATCAAGGATTGGCGACATTATTTGACGAGCTCCTTAAGGAGACGGATCATGAACTCATACAATCCTTCCTTGATCCGATCATCAGAATCAGAGCGATTCAGAACTTTTCCCCCTCCAAAGCCATCAGTTTTATCTTTTTTTTAAAAAATGTCATCAGAAACAATATCAAAAAAGAAAATTTCCAAGCGCAGCTTTTTAGCGAGTTGTTGTTGTTTGAATCTAAGATTGATGAACTGGGTCTAATTGCATTTAACCTTTATATGAATTGCCGGGAAAAGATATATGAACTCAAGGCCAACGAAATGAAAAACAGGACGTTCAGGGCTTTTGAGCGGGCGGGTCTGGTGCGTGAGACGCCGGCGGATACGCCGGATTTAGATAATATTAATATATGTAAGGAGGCTTCAAACGATAAATTAGGTTAGATTTTTCGCAAAATCATGGTCGAGCTTTTTTATCAAAACAGTTCGAAATAATTTTGGATAAATTCTATCTCGTCGTCATGGGGCCATCAAGTGAGGTAATGATATAATGAATATTAGTTACATGTATTCCCTCATCGCGGTCGTCATTCTATTTCTGCTGGCTTATGTCGGTGTTAAATTCCCGGGGGGCGAGGTATTTTTCGGCGTTATCATACCTTATCTGGCGATAACAATTTTTGTTTTGGGATTTATTAACCGCGTTATAGACTGGGCGCGCTCTCCGGTGCCGTTCCGAATTCCCACTACCTGCGGTCAACAAAAAACACTTCCCTGGATTAAACCGGCCAGTATCGACAACCCCACCACCACCGGCGGCGTTATCGTGCGAATGATACTGGAGGTTGTTTTGTTCCGGTCATTATTCAGAAACACAAAATGCCAGTTAAAAGAGGGGAGCAAAATTTCCTATGAGTGGGAAAAATGGTTGTGGCTCTTTTCACTGATATTTCACTGGTCATTTTTTACCGTGCTGTTCAGACATCTGCGATTCTTTACCGAACCGGTGCCGGCTTGTGTGGATTTGGTAGCAAAACTGGACGGCTTTCTTCAGATTGGCCTGCCGGAGCTCAGGATCTCCGGTGTGGCCCTGCTGGTAGCCGTAACCCTTCTATTCTTGAGAAGAATATGGATCCCCCAGGTAAAATACATATCTCTGGGTTCAGACTATTTCCCACTTTTTCTTATCTTCGGTATTGCGTTTACCGGTATTCTGATGCGGTATTTTACAAAAGTGGACATTGTGGGCGTCAAAGCGTTCACAATGGGACTGGTAACCTTTAAACCCCATATCACCGAAGGGGTTGGCAGCATTTTTTATATCCATCTCTTTTTTGTCAGCGTGCTTTTGGCCTATTTCCCATTCAGTAAACTCATGCATCTGGGGGGTATCTTTATGAGCCCCACAAGAAATCTGGCCAATAACAGCCGAGCTGTGAGACATGTCAATCCGTGGAATTATCCGGTTAAGATTCATACCTATGCAGCTTATGAAGATGATTTCAGGGAAAAAATGATAGAGGCAGGACTTCCTGTTGAAAAAATGATGGAGCCGGAGACACCGGAAGAACCCGGGGAAGAAGAAAAGGAGTAAATAATGTCAGATGTTCCAAAACCTGATGAATTGTTTTCAAACATATCGTATGGGCCTCCCCGCACGGGATGGATGGATACCCCCGTTGAGATTAAGAAGGGGATCTATTCTTATGCTGGAAACCCAAAAAGTCTTGAGACCGTCAGTCTTCCGTTTGCAAGGCAGTGGAATCCCATCGACGAAGACTGGAATCTTCCTGAAAACTGGAAAGAAATCATTTCCAAAGGTTTCAGGGAACGGCTCGATCGGTTTCGTTCCATAAAAGTCTTTATGGATATTTGTGTCCGTTGCGGAGCCTGTGCCGACAAATGTCACTTTTTCATCGGATCCGGGGATCCCAAAAACATGCCGGTTTTACGGGCGGAACTCCTTCGTTCGGTTTATAGAAACGATTTTACAACCGCCGGCAGGATCATCGGATCCTTGGGAAAGAACTTTAAAAAGATTATCGGTGCCAGGGAGATGACACTAGATGTTTTAAAAGAATGGTGGTACTATCTATTTCAATGCTCGGAATGTCGGCGCTGTTCGGTTTTTTGCCCCTACGGCATCGACACCGCCGAGATCACCATTATGGGCCGTGAGCTGTTGAATCTTTTGGGCCTTAATATAGACTGGATTATCACGCCTGTATCCAATTGTTATAAAACAGGAAACCATCTCGGAATCCAGCCCCATGCATATAAGGATATGATGGACTTTTTTGCCGATGACATCGAAGAGATCACCGGCGTAAAAGTCGAACCCAGTTTTAACAGAAAGGGTGCGGACATCCTTTTTGTCACCCCTTCCGGTGATGTTTTTGCCGATCCCGGTACATTCACCTGCATGGGGTACATGATGCTGTTTCACTATTTACAGGAAAAATATGGATTTGACATCACATGGAGTACCTATGCTTCCGAAGGCGGTAACTTTGGTTTTTTTACCTCCCATGAGATGATGAAACGGCTGAATGCAAAAATGTACGCCGAAGCAAAACGGCTGGGCGTCAAGTGGATTCTGGGTGGAGAGTGCGGTCACATGTGGCGGGTGATTCACCAGTATATGGATACCATGAACGGTCCGGCCGATTTTCTGGAAGTCCCGGTATCTCCCATTACCGGCACAAAATTTGAAAATGCCAAATCGACCAAGATGGTTCACATTACCGAGTTTACCGCCGATCTGATCAAGCACAATAAACTTGAACTGGATACCAGCCGTAATGATCATTTGAAAGTGACCTATCACGATTCCTGTAACACTTCCCGAGGCATGGGACTGCTGGAGGAGCCCCGGTACGTTATTAAAAACGTATGTAACAATTTTTATGAAATGCCGGCCAACACCATTCGAGAGCAAACCTTCTGCTGCGGCAGCGGATCGGGTTTGAATGCCGGTGAAAACATGGAACTGAGGATGCAGGGCGGTTTGCCCAGGGCCAATGCGGTCAAATATGTTCATGAAAAACATGGGGTGAATATGCTGTCATGTATTTGCGCCATTGACCGGGCCGCGTTATCTGCATCCATGGAGTACTGGGTTCCTGAAGTGGAAGTGACCGGTGTTCACGAGATGGTCGGCAATGCCCTGATATCTGCCCGGCGAGAAAAAGAGAACAACAGACCTGCGCAGTGAGCCACTGCCGGGAATGGAGGATGACGATGCCGAATAGCAAGAAGATGTATGATAAGGGAAAAGTGATTGTCGGTTTATGCATCTTTGTGGTGTTGATAACGTTTCCTTTCTGGTACAATCTTGGAAAGGCCGCTCCGGCGCCAGAACCCAAAATCAGCGATAAGGCAAAAGCCGCCAAAGAATGTGTCATGCCGACGGCTTACATGAAGGCGGAGCATATGCAGATTCTTAATGAGTGGAGGGACACGGTTGTACGGGACGCCAAAAGGATTTATGTGAATCCCAGCGGGAAGAAATTTAATATGAGTCTTTCCAATACCTGTTTGGACTGTCACGTCGAAAAGGCTGAATTTTGTGACAAGTGCCACAATTATGTTGCGGTAACCCCTTACTGCTGGGATTGCCACATTGATCCGAAGGAGGCAAAGTGATGAAAAGCAGTAGAAGACGCTTTTTAAAAATAGCTGGAATTTCAGCACTGGGGATAGGGGCCGCCAAGCCGGTCCTCGATGTATTGGCCTCCTCTGGCGAAACAGCAGCACCAATAACCATGAAGCGTGAAGATGCGCTTACAGCCAGAAGATGGGGAATGGTCATCGACACCCGGAAATTGCAATCCGAAGCAGATCTTGAACCGATGATTGAGGTCTGCGACAAAATTCATAATATTCCCAAGTTCGAAAATAAAAATCATGAAATCAAGTGGATCTGGGCTGAAGAATTTAAGCATGAATTTCCCATGCAGGAAGCGGACTTTTTAGATGACAGACTCCAGCACATGTCTTTTTTAACCCTCTGCAACCATTGTGAAAAACCGCCGTGTGTTCGTGTGTGCCCCACAAAAGCGACCTTTAAGCGCGAAGACGGTATTGTGTTGATGGATTTTCACCGATGCATCGGTTGCAGATTCTGCATGGCGGCATGCCCTTACGGATCGAGAAGTTTCAATTTTAGAGATCCACGTCCCTTTATCAAGGAGACCTATCTCGATTTCCCCACACGCACAAAAGGGGTTGTCGAGAAATGTAACTTTTGTGCGGAAAGGCTGGCGGTTGGGAAAATTCCTGCCTGTGTGGAAGTGTCCAACGGTGCTCTTACGTTCGGAGACCTGGATGATCCTGAATCAGAAGTTAGAAAGGTTTTGAAAAACAACTACACAATTCGTCGTAAACCGGCCCTGGGTACGGGCCCATCAGTTTTCTATATTGTATGAGGTGGTTATGCTTGAAAAGGCGCTGATAGGAACAAAAAAATACTATGGATGGATGGCGGCACTTTTGGCTGTTATCGGTGTTGGTTTTGCCTGCTACCTGTGGCAGTTTCAATTCGGTCTGGGAATTACCGGCATGAGCCGGGATGTATCGTGGGGATTTTATGTTGCACAGTTCACATTTCTGGTCGGTGTAGCTGCAGGGGGTGTAATGGTTGTCCTCCCCTATTATCTGCATAATTATAAGGCGTTTGGCAGGATTACCGTTCTGGGAGAATTTTTGGCGGTTGCGGCCATTATTATGTGTATCCTGTTTATTTTTGTGGATCTCGGCCAACCGAAAAGGATCATGAATGTTCTTTTGCACCCCACACCCAATTCGGTCCTCTTTTGGGATATGATCGTGTTAAACGGGTATCTTTTTCTGAATATTATTATTGCCTGGAAAGTCCTTGAAGCGGAACGCAACGATGTTGCTCCGGCACACTGGTTAAAGGTTTTATCATATATTTCAATTCCATGGGCTGTCAGTATCCATACGGTAACAGCCTATCTTTATTGTGGCCTTCCTGGCAGGGGTTTCTGGTTGACCGCTATATTGGCGCCGCGCTTTCTTGCTTCGGCTTTTGCAGCGGGCCCCGCATTGTTAATTCTGTTATGCATAATTGTTCGAAAGTTTACCAAGTTTGATCCAGGTAAAGAACAGATACAATCACTTGCCAAAGTTGTGGCATATGCAATTTCAGTCAATGTATTCTTCTTTCTCTGTGAGATATTTGTTGTATTTTACAGCAACATACCCGAACATATGGACCATATAAAATATCTGTTTGTGGGACTTCAGGGACATGGTGTCCTGGTGCCCTGGATGTGGGCATCCATGATACTGATGGTGGTGTCGATTATTCTGCTGGTGAATCCGGTCACCCGCAAAAATGAGACCGTTCTGATTGTCGCCTGTATCGCCGTTTTTGTCGGAACATGGATTGACAAGGGGCTTGGAATGATTTCAGGTGGGTTTGTACCGAATCCTTTACATCATGTGAATGAATATGTCCCGACATTGCCCGAAATTTTGATTGCCGTCTCGATATGGGCCATAGGCTTTCTGGTATTAACCGTCTTGTTTAAGATTGCGGTAACGATAAAAGAAGAGGTTGCGGGATTGGCATAATATATTACTGCTGCAGTTTTAAAAAAGGGGGCATTTGTAAAAAATGCCCCCTTTTTTAATATGTAATTTACATTATGAGGTGGACATCGTTGAAACATTATCCCGTCACTCAGGCTGTACGTTCATTACGGACCGGAAAAATTGATTTTATCCCGCATTTTTATCCATACGAGGAACACGGTGGAACGCATCAAGCGGCCTCAATCCTCAATGTGCCGGAACATGAAGTGATAAAAACACTGGTGATGGAAGCTGATTCACGTTGGCAATTTCTGGTTTTGATGCACGGTGACCGGGAAGTGTCAACCAAACAATTGGCCCGCGAACTCGGTGTAAAACGCGTCAGTCCCTGCGACCCGATATCTGCCGAAAAATATACCGGATATAAAGTGGGGGGAATCAGTCCCTTTGGCATTCGAAAATTCCTTCCGGTGTATGTGGAATCATCAATTATGATGCTTTTAAGAATATTCATCAACGGCGGCAGACAAGGGTTTATGGTTGAAATCGATCCCGGTGATCTTGAAAAAATTCTTCCCGTGAAAAAAGTGAATGTGGCTGTTCGGGCATCAGCTGTTTGAGGAGTCAGGGAATTTTTCTACACACCCGCTTCATGGATAATCTTTTTTTAAACTGCATGAACTCGTGGCAAGGGATCATAAAGAAAAAACAGGAAACTGTCTTTGAAATATCAATAGATTCTCTGAATTCTTTAAAAATTCTTTTAAAGATACGATTTCGGTATTCGCCTGTTTTTTCTAACGATCCCTAAGCCACTCAGACAGCATCCGATTTAAAAAAAGATCATCCATTCCGATGTGTTCAAGGATTTAGGAGAAAAAATCTCCGACCCCTCAGCTATTTAAACGTTTCCTCATTACTGACTTACCGGATGAATTGGTTTTTCGTTTAGATCGGTCAACCAGACCATCGGTTCGATAAATAAAAACTTGACTTCCCATGAAATCTCAATTATGAGATGCTAAATTAACATGCGGCAGAAGCTGCTCAGGGTTGTACTGTTAAGGTAATCACCGAAACATAGAAATCTTCGCCGGAAAGAAGCGGAGATGACAATAAAATTGAAGTTGAAAGGCCACGAAGGTCAATGCTTCCGGAAATGGAAGCGACCATGTGGCCTTTTTTGTTTTAAATGGAAAACGCGCCATAAGATTAAGTCGCTTCAGCCGACGTCCGTAATTGAATGTTAAAGAAAGGAGGTTGCGTTAGATGAAAAAAATGATCTTGTTGTTTCTATGTTTGATGATGTTTTTTTCACAAGCCGGCCTTATTATGGCGCAGGACTCGATGCCGTCCGACCCGGCAGAAAAAATCACCAAAGTCGGCGGTATCAAAAGCCTTGAAGATCGAATCGAGCAACTTGAAGACGCTATAAAGAGAAAACCGAAAAGTGACAAGTGGTACGATCGTATTCAAATCAGCGGGCTCATCGAGGTCGAGGCGAGCCATGGGAAAATCGATTTCAAAGACCCCGCCGCAGGGGATGAAAAAACCAGCGATGTGGATCTGGCCACCGTTGAACTGGTGATGGATGCTAAAATTGCAGCACACGTCGAAGGGCATGTCATGTTCAAATATGAAGATGACGATCTTTTTGTGGATGAAGGCTTTATCACTTTATCAGGTACGGAATCCTTCCCCGCTTATTTGATCGTCGGGAGGCAGTATATCCCTTTTGGCAACTACGACAGTCAGTTCGTTACCGATCCGACGACCCTGATTTTAGGGGAGACCAATGAGGGGGCGGCGGTGGCCGGATATCGGTATGGCGGTGAAATGGTCGATGTTTCGGTGGGTGCCTTTAACGGCAGGGCTAAAAAAATTGGCAAGGATGACGCCATCGACAGTTTTGTTGGGAGCATCGTTGTGAATCCCTTTGAAAGCCTGATGCTGGGTGCTTCGTATACATCTAACCTGGCTGGTTCGGATTCGTTCAGCGAAGCCGTGGTGGATAAGGACAATCTTGATTCGCTGGTCAGCGGTTGGAGCGCCTTTCTCACTTTCGAATTTTTAGAACGCTTTAAGGTGATTGGTGAATATGTCGGTGCACTCGACAGTTTCAAAGCCGGAGAAATATATGATGCCGCCGAAACCAAAGAGCGAAAGCCTTCGGCCTGGAATGTGGAATTGGGCGTGGCCGTTATTGATAATCTTGAACTGGCGGCTCGCTATGAGGGATCGGATGATGGTGGAGCAGACTTTTTGCCGGAATCCCGGTATGGTGTTGTTTTAAACTGGGGCATTTTTGAAAACACCAACCTGGCCCTTGAATATTTGCACGGAGAATACGAAGATGATTCCCAAAAGACAGATTCTTTTGTCGCTCAACTTGCAATCGAGTTTTAGCTGTTTTGGTGAATATTTTTTAAAGAAGGCATTATCGAAATTGTTTTCTGACCTAGTTGACTCAATGATATGTTGTTAATCTATAAAAAATTGAAATAAAATTTATATCAAGGAAAGGAGGCATATATTATGCGCAAAGCAAATTCAATTCTATCCGTTTTCGTGGCTGCGGTAATGTTGTTGGCTGCCAGTCCGGTATCGGCTCATTTCGGCACCATCATACCATCTGATGACATCGTGACCCAGGATGATTCCAAGACGTTGAACCTTCAGGTAAAGTTCATCCATCCCATGGAAATGCACTACATGGAGATGGCCAAACCCAAACAGTTCGGTGTGGTTCACGATGGGAAAACATCCGATTTGCTTGCTTCTCTTAAAGCTGTCAAAGGGAAAAGCCCTGATCAGACCGAAAGCTTTACATTTTGGACCACCGATTACCGGATCCGAAGGCCGGGAGACTATATCTTCTATGTCGAACCCACCCCGTACTGGGAACCGGCTGAAAACGTCTTCATTGTTCATTACACCAAAGTCGATGTAAACGCATTCGGATTGGAAAAGGGCTGGGATAAACCGGTTGGTCTGGAAACCGAAATTATCCCCTTAACCCGTCCATACGGACTTTGGACCGGGAACCTCTTTACCGGGCAGGTGCTGATCAAAGGAAAGCCGGTTCCCTTTGCCGAAGTGGAGATCGAGTATCTGAACGAATCTCCTGGAAATATCAGCATTATTATTCCACCGGCAGACCCTTTTGTAACTCAGGTGGTTAAGGCCGATTCCAGCGGCATTTTCAGTTACGCTATGCCCAAGGCCGGCTGGTGGGGATTTGCGGCCTTAAACGAAGCCGACTGGAAGCTGAAACACGATGGACAGGATAAAGGAGTAGAAATCGGCGCCGTATACTGGGTTCATACACAGAATATGGAATAGCGGCACCTGATGGTTCATTAATTCTTTGGAATTCAATAACAATATTGGAGGTTCACTTTTTTTACGGATAATGATATTAAAAGGATCGTGTTATGAAAACACTTTTGAATCTTTGTATTTTATTTATTGTGACATTACTCTTCAGTGGCACCGCACTGGCGCATAAGGTTAACCTGTTCGCCTATGCCGAAGAAGGAAAGGTTTATACTGAGAGCTATTTCCCGGATGGCAGCCCGGTAGAAGGGGGGAAGGTGGAGGTTTATGACAGTCAAGACAACCTGCTTTTGGAAGGAGTAACCGACAAAAAAGGACTGTTTAACTTTGTCATTCCCAAGGTTGATGATTTGACCATTGTTATTAATGCGACAATGGGACACAAGAACAGTTTTAAATTGAAAAAAGCCGAAGTGGAGGCTGCGAAATGATGATTATTCAAAGAGGGCTCATGGTTAGCGTCCTTTGGCTATTTCTGGCGGGTCTGCCAAGCATACTTTCTGCTCAGACCCCCCCGGATGATTGTTCTCAGGAGGTCGTTACCCTTTTAAAAGAACAGAATAGCAAGTTGTCCAATGATCTCAGACGCATTCATCGGGAAATCGCAGCCCTCCGTGCAGATCTCGACAAGCCGGATATCAAAGACGTTTTCTCGGGCATCGGTTACATTTTCGGCCTATTCGGGGTTGCCGCTTTTGTTGCAGCGCGGCGTAAGGGGTAGATCATGCATATTTCCGACGGGGTTCTTCCCCTTTCAGTGACAGTTAGCGGTTATGTCGTCAGTGCTGCGCTGGTGACCTGGAGTGCCCGCCGCACATGCAGCGAGGAATTGCCCAAATTGGCGGTAATGACGGCGGCCTTTTTTGTTGCTTCACTGATTCACATACCTTTTGGACCGACCAGCGTCCATTTGATTATACCAGGCCTGACCGGGGCACTGCTGGGATCATCGGCTTTTCTCTCTATCGGTCTTGGTTTGCTTTTGCAAAGCCTGTTGTTTCAATTTGGGGGCCTGACGGCACTGGGTGCCAATGCCTTAATGATGGGGCTCCCTGCTCTGGCGTGCGGATGGTTCTTCCAAAAATTCAAAGGCCAAACTCAGTTACGGCAGATGGTTATCGGTGGATTGGCGGGCGCTTTAGGGACAATACTGGCAGCAATTATTCTCGCGGTACTTTTGGTTACTGGTGGTGAGGATTTTTTCGGTGTTGCCAAAATTGCACTGCTGGCTCATGTTCCGGTTATCATCATTGAGAGTGTGGTAAGTGCATTTGCCATAGGCTTTCTTGCTCGAGTCAAACCTGCCTTGCTGCAACCATCGTATCTGCGACCGAACAAGGCGGCTTATGGCTAATGTGATTGATATCCAGATGCCGTTGTGGCAACTGCTCCTATTGGTATTGATAACATTGGTGGCAATAGCGATCTTGGCCCTTTGGTTGCGACGCGTCGTGCACAAGCAAAGTTCGTCCGGGGATGAACGTGATTGGTCGGTGCCGCTTCTTCCCGATGGAGGCGGTATTTCTTTGCTGCACCGCTGGGATGTGCGCTGCAAGATTGTGACGATACTCATCTACAGTTTTGTCATCACTTCATTGAGTCACTTGGCGCCTGCGCTGGCTGCCATCGGCATTTCACTGACAATTTTGTTGATCACAAGGGCTTCATTTCCGAAAGTGCTGCTGCGTTTACTGGCTTTAAGCGGTTTTGTCACCATGTTTTTAGTAATCATGCCCTTTTCAGTACCCGTGCATAATGGTGATACGGTGCTGGTTTTCAACGGGATGGAATGGTTCAGTTTCAATCTACGCGGTTTGCGACTGGCTGCGACGATAGCTGCCAAAGCAGTTGCCATTGCGCTGTTAATGGAGCCTCTGCTGTCTACCGCGCCTCTTCCGGTAACCTTGCACGGGCTCTCCCGGCTCGGTGTGCCGGAGATCGTTGGACAGATGGTATTACTCAGCTACCGTTATTTGCATGTCTTTAGTCACGAAGCGAGGCGTATGTCTTCCGGCATGCGGGTACGCGGATTCCGCAAACGCACTGATCTGATAACGCTTCGCGCAGTGGGCAATTTTATTGGAATGCTTTTTGTTCGCAGCTTCGAACGGACCGAGCGGGTTTTCGATGCCATGAAAGCGCGTGGTTACCGGGGCCGGTTCCCGGAACCGGCCGAGCTGCGTTTACAGGCCAGAGATATGCTTTTAGCGTTGGGCTGGCTGGCCGTTGGCGTGGCACTGGTTGTATATGACCGGATTGCCTGTTAAGGAGCTATCATAATGCATGAACCTCCGGTTCCAGTTCAACGGCCTGCTTTGGGTGCGTCCTTATTTAGTATGCACGGTGTATTTTATCGTTATCCGGATGATACCCAAGCTTTATCTAATGTTGATTTAGACATTGCTGCTGGAGACAGAATCGCCTTAGTTGGACAAAACGGTTCCGGCAAAACCACATTAATTAAACAGCTTTGTGGACTGCTGGAGCCCAACGCCGGGGAAATTTTTTACAAAGGTAAGCAATTGAAAGGAGAGCATCTGGACCGGAACAGGCTGGAGATCGGCTTGCTTTTTCAGGATCCGGACGACCAGCTTTTCGGCCACACACTGTTGGATGATATTGCTTTCGGCCCCTGTCAACAAGGTTTGTCTCGACAAGATGCGGAGCAGGCGGCTCGGCAGTCGCTGCAATGCGTCGGCCTGCTTGACATGGCGTACAAGGCACCGCACAATCTCAGCTTCGGGCAAAAAAAGCGCGCTGCTTTAGCCGGGCTTCTTGCCATGCAGCCGAAGGTGCTGTTTCTGGATGAACCGACCTCAAATTTGGATCCACATCAAGAGGATGTCTTCCTCAATCTGTTGAGGAATTTTTCCGGTACCCTGATCTGTATCAGCCATGACCTGATCTTTCTCTACGAACTCTGTGACCGAGCCGTCGTTCTCGATCGCGGTCGCATACAACATGATTACACACTGCGCGAACTGGTCTCTCAACGTCAAGCATTACGTGAGCATGGTCTTGATTTTTCCTTTCGTTTGGTTCAAACTGCCTCATCGTGTGATTTGACTGAATCAAAACCGCTTGATGAAGTCCGCAGAATCACCACTTTGTCTGATAAATCTGAGGGAAAATCGCTTGTGTTCCTGCGCGATTACCATTATCGGTACCCGGACGGAACACTTGCGTTACACGGCGTCAATCTGTCCATTCAAGACGGCGAACAGATTTCAATCGTCGGTGAGAATGGCGCCGGCAAAACCACATTGTTGTCCTGTCTGCTCGGCCTGCGCCAGGGTCTTGGAGAGTTTCGTTTTGAAGGTCGGTTGATGAAAGGCAGGTGGCGTAAAACCCTCTGGCGGCGGATCGGAATGGTTTTTCAGGACTGTGCCGACCAACTCTTCTGTCCAAGCGTGAAAGAAGAGATAACTTTTGGGCTGCATCAACTCGGATATTCGAAGCACGAATCTCGTAAACGGCTTTTACAGGCCCTGTCTATGGTTCGTTTGCAAGGCTTTGAAGAGCGAGTTCCTCTGCATTTGTCCGGTGGTGAACGTAAACGTCTGGCATTGGCCTGTGTTCTTGCTATGGAACCCAAGCTGCTTATATTAGATGAACCAACGGCCGGACTTGATCCCCAAGGCGAAGAACTGCTGCTGGATATTTTGTGCAATCTTGACGTGACTCTTTTGCTTGTCAGCCACGATATGTTTTTCGTCAATAAATTGACCCGCCGTACCATCGTGATGCACAAGGGTCGAATTTTGGAGGATATTCCAACCCAAGCTTTTTTACAGGATGAACGACTCGGGAATCTCAACGAGTTATCCTACACTTACCGTCAGCGCAGTCGCAGTGCCATCCTAACCATGCAGCACGAACACGAGCATAATCATTTACACCTACACCTTCATATGCACCGTCATCGGCATGGAGAGGTTGAGCATGACCATTTACACGAACACATGCACGAACACATTCATCGCTTCACACACATTCATGCTGGAGATGAGAAAGACCATGACCACATACCACACGGTTACCACGACCACGACCATCCGGGGCATGAGGGTGAAGATCACGATCATGACCACTCCGAGCATGAGGATAAAACCGATGACCACTCCTGAATCCGTATCAGTTTTTAATTTTATGTGACCACCCATTAAAATTCGTAAATGGTTCTTTTGTTTTCCCTGTGGTCCACCATGTAAAGAAGGGTTCCTTTTTCTCTTATTTTGTCTAAAAGAGTCGGGAGTTTCTGTCTGTCGATTTGGTAAATCCTGAAGTAGAAATTTAAATATCCTTCGGGGACATTGTCAAATGAACTCAGTATGCTGGCGGTACGTCCTCCATATTCATGAATGAGTTCTCTGACTTCTTTGATGGGACCTGGCATATCTTTGATTTGAATGGCAAACTGAATGCCTTTTTTCCCCAATCCACTCAAGGATATGAGGACCCTGAAAAGATCACTTCGAGTGATAATGCCGATCAGTCGATCACTTTCATCGAGAACCGGTAGACCTGAAACCCTTTTTTCCAGAAGGCGGGCGGCAGCTTCTTCCACCGTGTCATCCGGCTTTGCGGTATAAACCGGTTTTTTCATTAAATCTCTGACTTTTATTTTGGATACCAGGAATAACAATTCGTGCATATCGAGGGTCGTCGCATCGGAAGGGGATGCTTTTTTCAGATCTCTGTCGGTGATGATGCCTACAAGATTTGCATCATCCATTACCGGCAGGATTTTTATATTTTGCTCCTGTAAAATATAAATGGCGTTTTGCATAGTATCATCGGCATTTACGGTTATCACCTTTTTGCTCATCCAATTTTTAACCAGCATCTTTCACCTCTTTTGTGTTGATTCACGCACGGCATTTTTTAAAAGATTTGGATCCATCCTCCATGTTGTATCTATTATCTCATAAATGGGGGTATGCTTCAAGTGCTCCGAAATAATTTTGATCCCAAAGTGTCTTGACTTGGAAATGAAAAGTCTTTATGAATTGAAACTCTTATAAAAAAGAAATATCCAGCGATCATCAGAGGCAGAAAGCGTAAAATCAATGAAAGAAAAAATAAAGAACATCATCTCAGGTGCCATTTTACTTGCACATAAAAATAAAGCGCTTCCTTTTGCCGAGTTTTCCGAAATCGAAATTGAAGTGCCGAAAGTTCAATCCCATGGTGACTTTTCCACAAATATTGCCATGGTTAGCGCATCTATTCAAAAGATGCCGCCACGAAAAATTGCAGAAGCGATTCTGAAATATATCAAAGATCCGGACAGAATTCTGGCGAAAACACAGATCGCCGGTCCCGGATTCATCAATTTTTTTATAAATACAATGTCCTGGCATTATTTTCTGCACAAAATTCATCAAGAGGATATTGTTTATGGCACTTCGAACATTGGAAACGGCCAAAAAATACAAGTGGAATTTGTAAGTTCCAATCCCACAGGCCCGCTGCATGTCGGTCATGGACGAGGTGCTGCTGTGGGGGATAGTGTAGCGAATATTTTGCGGTTTTGCGGTTATGATGTTCAAAAAGAGTACTACATCAACGATTCGGGCCGTCAGGTAAATACCCTGGGTATATCTGTTTATCTGCGCTATAAGGAGTTGATGGGACAAAATATTCAATTTCCGGATGAGTGTTATCAGGGCGATTATATCCGCGATTATGCTAAAGAGATAATGGAATTGAAGGGGAAGGCGCTGTTTGACCAGGATGAGGAGCGGTCGATTTTCTTTTGTGCCCGTTTTGCAGCAGAGCGAATTATTAAAGATATCCGAAATGATCTAATGGATTTCGGCATCGAGTTTGATAACTGGTTCAGCGAACAGAGCCTTTACGATACCGGCAAAGTGGACGCTGTTATTGAGGCTTTTAAAGAAAAAAACATTATTTACGAAAAAGATGGGGCATTATGGTTTAAAACCATGGATTTTGGCGATGAAAAAGATCGTGTCGTTGTCCGTAAAAACGGACAAACCACATATTTTGCATCCGACATCGCATATCACATGGATAAATTTAAACGCGGGTTTCATCGGGTTATCGATGTCTGGGGGGCTGACCATCACGGATATATCCCCCGAGTCACTGGTGCCATTGAAGCATCGGGATTGAACAGAGATCGATTTAGCGTTATCCTGGTGCAGCTTGTTAACCTCCTTCGAGAAAAAGAACCGGTGGCCATGTCGACCCGGGCCGGTGAATTTGTGACATTAAAAGAAGTCGTAAAAGAAGTCGGTAGGGATGCTGCAAGGTTTATATTCCTTACGCGTCATTATGAAAGCCCTCTTGACTTTGATCTGGAACTGGCAAAGAAAAAGACGAATGATAACCCGGTGTTCTATGTCCAATACGTTCATGCCAGAATATCGAGCATTTTGCGGAAAAGCCGGGAAAGAGGTTTGGACGAATTGGAATGGGATGAAACAGCTGTAGCGATGCTGCAAGAACCCGAGGAAATCAACCTCATGAAAGCTATGACCCGTTATCCGGAAGTTGTCGAAGACAGCGCAACATATATGGAACCGCACAGAATAACATTTTATCTGATGGATCTTGCGTCTTCTTTTCACGCTTATTACAATAAGCACAGGGTTTTATCCGATGATCCGCTGTTGTCGAAGGGGCGACTCTATCTGGTGCTGGCGGTTCAGAAAGTTATCCGAAACGGACTGACGCTGCTGGGTGTGTCTGCACCGGAAAAAATGTGACCTTTGGAAAGAGTACAGCCACGAAGTCACAAAGACACAAAGAAAAACGATGAAATTTTTATCTGTCATGAACTACCCTAATCAGGGGTAAAAAAACAGACGGTATTTTAACAATCCTATTTTAACCTTAGGGCCTTTGTGCCTTTGTGGCTGAGTTCTGGTAGTGAATGATAAGAAATAATGGGTAAAAAAGAAAAAACATCTTCCCCAAAAAAGAAATCTTCCAAAAAACAGACGCGCAAAGGACTGATTCTATGGATAGGATTGACGTTGTTTTTCTGTGCATGGATGTTTGTTCTTGGCATTCTTGTGGGAAGAGAGATGGTCCCTGTAAAGTTTGATATGGAAAAGCTTCAGAATGAATTGACTGCTTTGAAGGAAGCCGTTATCAAAAAGGAACTGGATCAGTATAAAATAAATTCAAATACCGATGACAGCAAAACAAAAATGGGATTTTATGAAAGCCTTAAGAAGACCGGCGGTGAAGCCGGACTGAAAAATGACGCGATCAAACATCAAGAAAAGCCTGAGCCGAAAAAGACTGCTTCTTTGCAAAAGAAAAAGATGTCAACTCAAAAAACCGGTCCGGCGCCAAAAGCAAAAACTTCCGATTTAAAAAAGGTAACTCAAAACAATCCGCCTGCCGTTTCAAGCTCACCCGCCAGCCAAGCAAGGCAAGGCGGCCAGGAGCACGATCGGGCAGGTAATAAATTTACAATTCAGGTCTCTTCATTGAAAGATTCCGGGATTGCCGACAAATTGGTGAGCCGGTTAAAAAAAGGGGGATTCCCGGCATATCGAAGTATTGGAAAGATCCCCGGGAAAGGCATCTGGTACAGAGTGCGGGTTGGGTATTTTAACAGCAGATCCGAAGCCGGCCCAACGCTTAACCGGCTGAAAAAAGAAAAAATGAACGCTATCATTGTTCAACGCTAACCGGTTGAACCTGTCAACCTGTATACCTTTTAGCGATAACAAAATTTTGGAAAAATTGAACATAGGTAACACCTTAGCCTTTGAAAATATTACCGCTTCAGGTATGATTAAATTTTTGCTGAAAGAACTCGTGAATAAGGGCTCGTAATGAAAGAACCTGCCCGGGCTATTAATAAGGGTTTCTGCTTTAACAGGGGGGTATATTTATAACGTTAAATCGTATATGGTTCTTTCAAAACGATCCCTAATCCACTCAGACAGCTTCCAGGCAAAAATTTAATCATACCTGAAGCTCCTTAGAGATCGGTTTGTTTCAAAAAACTGCTATTACGAACGTAAAGGTTACGATCAAAAGTATCTTCTCAAATGTTCGGTAAAACGCCAACGGGCTCAACCGGCTCAACCGACTTAACCAGATTGGGAAAACATTATGAAAATAAGCAGAGAAGAAGTTATCCATGTGGCAGACCTTGCCCGTTTGGATGTGGACAAAGAACGTATCGATAAATTTGCCGCCCAGCTTGGAACCATACTGGAATATGTGGATACCTTGGAAAATGTTGATACGAAAGGCGTGCGTCCGACCTCTCATGCCATTTCCATGACCAATGCTTTCCGGGAAGATGAAGAAAAACAACTTTCTAACCGGGATTCAGCCATGGCCAATGCCCCGGATAAAGCAGATGGAAATTTCATTGTTCCCAAGGTAGTTGGGTAAACGATTTGTTATTACATTGAAAATCTGTTCCTCTGGGCGTGGTCAAAAGTTAGATTGTTCTGCCTTGGAGTTTTGTGTCTAAAATCACAAATCCCAAGCACCAAATTGCAAATAAATCACAAATTCCAATAGTCATTGACCAAAACCTTCCAGACCGAGACATTGTTTGAATTTTTGAATTTTGGTCATTGGAAATTATTTGATATTTGTGATTTGATATTTGTGATTTAATATTTGGAATTTCAATAAGTCAATCGACTTCAATCTTCGTGCTTTTGTGATAAATATATGGATATCTTGGCGATTCAAACAAGGAGTAATCGTATATGAAGCTTTATGAACTGACCATACAAGACGCCCATCGGCTTTTAAGAGAAAAAGAGATCTCTTCGCAGGATCTGACCCGGGCAATTCTTGATCGCATCAATGCCGTCGATGAAGCCGTGGGTGCATATATCACCGTAGACGGTGAAATGGCCATGGCCCAGGCCAAGATTGCCGATAAAGCAATTTCAGACGGCATTATTAGACCACTTACGGGAATTCCCATTGCGCTAAAGGATCTTATCTGCACAAAAGGTCTTCGGACGACATGCGGGTCAAAGATTCTTGAAAATTTCATACCCCCATACGATGCAACGGTGGTAAAAAAATTAAAAAGAGAACATGCGGTCATTGTCGGGAAACTGAACATGGATGAATTTGCCATGGGGTCGTCCACCGAATACTCTGGCTTCAAACTCACCCATAATCCATGGGATCTGACGCGCATTCCCGGGGGATCGAGCGGTGGATCCGCAGCGGCGATAGCAGCGGATATGTGTATTGGCGCCCTGGGTTCGGATACCGGAGGATCCATTCGCCAGCCCGCGTCTCACTGCGGTGTGGTGGGGTTGAAGCCGACGTATGGCAGGGTTTCTCGCTTTGGTCTGGTGGCATTTGCTTCCTCTTTGGACCAGATCGGACCTTTGACGAAGAATGTCAGCGATAGTGCCTTTTTGATGAATACTATCGCAGGTTATGATGCTTCGGATTCCACATCGGTGCCGAAGGATGTGCCGGACTATACATCCTTTCTTAAAAATGGTTTGAAAGGGATGACCGTGGGTATTCCCAAAGAATACACCGCCACCCAGGGGCTCGATCCAGATGTTTTTAATGCCGTCAAAGGTGCTGTTAAAAAAATTGAAAATCTGGGCGCCCAATGCATTGAAATCTCTTTACCGCACACGGATTATGTGGTGGCGGCTTACTATGTTATTGCACCTTCTGAAGCCAGTTCGAACTTGGCCCGATATGATGGTGTTAAATATGGTTACAGGGATAAAGAAAAAACACATCTCATGGATATGTACAAAAGCACGCGATCCAAAGGATTTGGCCCTGAAGTGCAGCGACGAATTCTGTTGGGGACCTATTCGCTTTCTGCGGGATATTACGATGCATATTACGGAAAAGCTTCCCAGGTGAGAACACTGATCATAGAAGATTTTAACAAAGCGTTTGATACCTGCGACGTAATCCTTTCCCCGGTGGCGCCCACTCCGGCATTTAAAATCGGGGAAATGTCCGATGATCCGTTGACCATGTATTTGTCCGACATATTTACGCTTTCAGCAAACCTTGCCGGGATTCCCGGTATTTCCGTTCCTTGCGGATTTTCATCCGAAGGTCTTCCCGTGGGACTCCAGATCATGGCCAGGCATTTTGAGGAAGGAAAGCTTTTAAAGGTGGCCTACAATTTCGAACAGGCAACGGATTTTCATACGAAAAAACCACTGTTATAATAATTAATATACCACGAAGAGCACGAAGGGACACGAAGGTGTAAATCCCAAATAACAAATCTCAAATAACAAACAAATACGAATGACCAAAATCCCAAATAACAAACCTGTATATTTTGATGCTTGTAATTTGTAATTTTAATGATTTTGTGAATGGTTACATAATTTTTTTTGTGGTCTTCGTGGTAAAAAGCATAAAATTTAAGGAGATTAAGCTATGAGTATTCAGCCGAAAGGGGAAGATTTAAGAAGAGCCGTCAAGTGGGTTTCAGAGGAAAGGACGTATAACTCAGAAAAGGAGGTGAAGGCCATCGTTCAAGAGGCCTGCATGAAATTCGATCTGTCACCCAAAGATGAGGAATTTTTGCTTCGCCACCTGCTTGAGAAAGAAAAGTAAGTATTGACGAGTGAATAGTGAATCGTAAACAGTGAACGGTGAATAGTGAATAGTGACAAGTGACGAGTAACACGTCCTGGGTGAGGAACGAATTCAACTTGTCACTCGTTACTTTTTACTTGTTACTGTATTTTCGCGTATCGATTATGTCCAAAATTAAAATCCTTCCCGAGATCCTTTCTAACAAAATCGCCGCCGGTGAGGTGGTGGAACGCCCGGCTTCCATTGTCAAAGAACTCGTTGAAAATGCGTTGGATGCAGGCAGCAGCCGAATCATGGTCGAAGTGAGAAACGGCGGGCGGTCTCTGATTCGGGTTTCAGACAACGGTGTCGGCATGAGCTCCGATGATGCCATGCTCTCACTGGAACGTTATGCGACAAGCAAAATATACACAGATAGGGATCTGTTTGCCATTAACACCCTTGGTTTCAGGGGAGAGGCCCTGCCGAGCATTGCCGCGGTTTCAAAATTTTGTCTGGTTACCAGGGACAACACCTCTTCGTCGGGCACCGAGATTATTGTTCAAGGGGGGTCCATCAAAAAGGTTTCAGAGATCGGCGCTCCCCAGGGGACCATGGTGACCGCAGAGCATCTTTTTTTTAACATGCCTGCCCGCCGAAAATTTTTAAAGACCGTTACCACAGAGATGGGGCATATTGTCGATGCCATTACAAAAATTGCTTTGGGATGGCCTGATGTCCAGTTCAAATTGACACATAACGAGAAGCTGGTTAAAAACTGGCCGGCAACCGGCGATTCCGTTGACAGGATTGCGGATGTCCTTGGCATTGATATCAAAGATGATCTATGCAACATAAAATTATCAGCAGACGATCTTACCATTACCGGCTGGATATCTTCTGCCCGGAACACGCGTAAGACCTCCCGGGGAATTTATCTCTACGTCAATGGCAGGGTTGTCCGTGACCGGATCATCCAGCATGCCCTGTTCGAAGGGTATTCCGGCAGGTTGGTGAAGGGGCAGTTTCCGTTGGCGGTGCTTTTTATTCATGTTCCCTATGATCAGGTGGATGTGAATGTCCATCCTGCCAAGCACGAAGTCCGGTTTGCACAGCAGAAAAATGTTCATGAAGCGGTAAGAAGGTCTGTGGCAGAGGCATTACAACGTGTTGATCGATCCGGGTGGAATGCTCCGGGGACTCAACCAAACCTGCCGACCGCAGAACCGTCCGGCATTTTTGAGCCAATGGCTGATTTCAAAGTATTTGAAAGACAAAGAAAGGACCCGCTTTCCCGTGAGATAGGGACCTTTGCTTCGTTTCGAACGGATTTTTCATTGAACAAGGATCCAGGCCTGGCCCAGACGCCGCTGTGGAAAAAAAAACGGTTTGGAGATTTGCGAGTGATCGGACAGTTTCGTGACATGTTCATTCTTGGCGAATCCGGTGACGAACTGATCCTTATCGATCAGCACGCCGCCCACGAACGGGTTCTTTTCGAAGAGCTTAAAAACCGATTTCAGGATTCAAGAAAACCATCTCAGAAACTCCTGATTCCCGAAACCATCGATCTTGGATACCGGGAAGCGAAAATTCTCGAAAGGCTGATTCCAAATCTTGCTGATCTTGGACTGGAAATTGCGCCTTTTGGCGGAGATACTTTTGTGGTAAAAGCGGTGCCTTTGCTTTTGAAAAACAAAGAGATTAAGCCCCTTGTTGTCGAAATTGTGGAAAAAACCGCCCAGATCGGCTTTTCTTCCGGCATGGAAACGGTTCTTGACCAGTGCCTTGAGCTCATGGCATGCCACGGCGCCATTCGGGCCAATCAGAAGCTTTCAGATAAAGAGATCGAAAAATTGCTCCATCAGCTCGATACATGCGACCAGCCCTCAAACTGCCCCCATGGCCGCCCAACGTGGATCCGATGGAGCCTTAAGGATCTTGAAAAATTGTTCAAAAGGATTGTTTGAAGAAATAGGAGAGAGGAAATAGGAAATAGAAAATAGTGATGAGTGACAAGCAAAGGGTAAATCCTGTACTTGAAATATCGAGGCTATACGGTCTGAAACTGTAGAGTGGTTAATGTTTCTTTATCGGCTCGTTTTGAAATATCAAGAAATTCAACACCAACAACTCTGCCGTTTTTATCAAAATCAAGAATTACACCTGGACGGACTTCCTCTGATTCAACAATCGCATTTTCATCAAAGCGAAAATATAGTGCATTACTTTCTTTATCGACCTTTAATTTCATTTTTTGCCTTTCATTCCTCTGTCAAAAAATACCGTTATTGCTTTAGACGGTTTAGTTTTTATGTTGACAACAATATGAAGCCACCGGTTTCCGTTTTCTGGAATTCTCCGGAAAAAATGTCGTGTTCCATCGGGCTTGTCTTTAACAGTTTCGGGTTCATTCAGTGTTTGCTCAATCCAACTCGATTGGATTAAGCGTTCCTCCATCATATCCTTAAAGTGTTTTGTATACTTCATTTGAATGTAAATATAGCACAATCATTGGCTGAATGCCAAGTGATATATTAATAGTATGCCGCATCCAGGCATTTTGAATTTAAGCGCTTTTGTTTGGATATTTAATGCATCCCATTTAACTCACCGCCACATCGATCGCTTTTACGAAGTTCTCATTATAATACAAAAGGGCCGGCTTAAAAACCGGCCCTTTCAGATGGCATGCATTTAAAAGTTTTGTTTAATTACTATAATTTAAAAGGATAAAAATTTCCTTTTTTTGAGTCCCGCTTAAAGCGGGACGTTATATAAAATCGGGAACCGATTTTATTAAAAGAACTTATACTGAACCCCTACTGCGATAATGACGACATCTTTTTCGTATTTTATGCCGGTGGTTGTTGTGGCATCATCATAGAATGTTTTGAGGATACCGAAATTCAAATCCCAATTGGGCATGGGTTTAAAGGCAAACCCGGCGGCAATGGTGCTGGCATCCAGTTCCGGTGTCTCGATGGACATGTTGTCCGGATCGATGCCCACATCGGTGTACATGTATCCCACGCTGGCCTTCCATTGGGGGTTGAAGGTGTATTCACAGGCAATACCGATGTCGTACCCGTCGTCTTTTATTGTTTCATCCCCCGATGTTATCGGGACATTCTCCCAGCCTGCATCATCGTTGAAGTAGTAGGTGAAGTCTGCTTCAACCCTGATTTTTGGGGTAAATTTATAAGAAACGCCCGCACCGAGAAGAGCCGGGAGGTCTCGGTTCCGTTTGAAACCATCTGTAATCAACCCATTCAGTGCTCCCGGCAAGGTATTTGTAGTTACACCGGTTTCCAGATCGATGCTGGTCTTGGTTTCATACCGAAGCCCGATATTGAGTTCTTCTAAGGGCGTAATATTAATACCGATGATGCCGCCCCAACCATTGCCGGTTTCTTCATAATCGACATCATATGTTGTTACTGGAACTGCCGATGTTAAACTGTTGTTAAGCGTCGCAAATCCTTTAAACTCTCTTTCCGCATCGACAAATCTTGCACCCAAAGAGACGGACAGCATGTCGTTAATTTTGTATGCCCCGCCTACAGTATATCCAACAAAATAAGATTTTCCTTCAATGTGATGATTTAAAATGTTGTTAAAAGTAGTCGTGCCAGGTGGAAATGGAGGAGAGGGGAGAATTGGCGAACCTGCCATTATATAACCGGCGAGGATTCTGGTTGTTGCATCCCCATTTTCATAATCGACTTTTCCCCCGGCCACAACGACGGTGACAGCGCCGTAGGCTGCCCATTTGTCCTGTTTGTAAAGGGCAAACAAGCTGGGCACAAAATCAGGCTCATCGGTGCTGTACTCTATGCCGAGATAGGTATTGGAGTAGTCTTTGAGGGCATACTGGCCGCTGGCATTTAAATAAAAGCCGCTGTCCATTTTCATGACACCGGCCGGGTTGTAAACCACCGCGTCTGCAGAGTCGGTTGCCGCATTTCTATTTAATGTACGAACCCACTCGGCGCTCCAGTTGTGCTTGTTTTCAATTCCGCCGGCAAAAAGGGGAGACGCACTGGCAGCGATCAGACCTGCGACACATAGAAAAACAAAAATCTTTTTCATTCCACCACCTCCTGTAAGTTGACTGGTTGAAAAAATATGTTTTTTAGAAACAATACTGAGCTTGGCAAAGGTTGGTCGAAGTTGGGGCAGGCTACGCGATGCAATCTGTATATAACGTATGATATTCGCCTGTTTTTTGATATTCTTCATAGAATATATGGAATGTTCGAATTTAAGGAGCGCTTAAATTTTATCTGATCTTTAAAAGATAATGATCTAAAAGTCAAACACATTTCCCGAAATCCATCGCCTAATTTTTAATCAAGGCGCTTTATGCCCAACAGAGTTTTTTCGAATAAAAATTCAGACCCGTCAAGGGCATTTTTTTCTGATATTCCTAAAATATGCTCAGAAAACAGATTTTGGGCACAATTATCCTCACAGAATGCGCGGTGCAAATAAGAAAAGGAATGCCTCCTTTAACTCAGCCCATTCAACGCCGGTCGTGTAATTTTTGCGATATGCAGTCTTATATATCAGGTTCAATTCCGATTCTTCAACCTTTTCAATTTATTCCATATATTTTTCATTGACTTTATAACATCGTTTGGATAAAAGACATTAAAATCAGGTTGTTTTTATTTTAGAGTTATGTAATAGGCCGTAGGCCATCCAGACTCATCTGGGTGGCTTTTTTAATTTGGCCGAATTTGTCACAAAGAATATATTGGTAACTGTAAAAAATCCTCTATTGGAGCTATTACCATGGCCAAGCTACTTGTCATCGACAATTACGACTCGTTTACCTACAATCTGGTTCAGATGTTCATGAATTATGACCTTGATATCCGGGTGTATAGAAGTGATAAAATCACACTGGATCAGGTTGAAGCACTTAATCCGGACTATGTGCTTATCAGCCCCGGTCCCAAAGATCCGGCCCATGCCGGGATCTCTATTCCCCTCATTAAGTCCTTTTGCCGCCAACTGCCTATCTTCGGTGTATGTCTGGGAATGCAATGTATAAATGAGGCGTTTGGCGGTAAAACCGTTCGAGCGCCGGTGCCGATGCACGGTAAAACGAGCCTGATCCATCACAATAATTACGGCATTTTCAGAGGGATTTATTCACCTTTTGCCGCCGCTCGCTATCACTCGCTGGCAGTAACGTTCAGCCAAACTGAACTTGTGGTGACATCTTACAGCCAGGATGGCGTTATTATGGGCTTGTCTCACCCTGAATTACCGCTGCATGGTGTACAGTTTCATCCCGAAAGCTTTTTAACCGAACATGGGATTATGTTGGTGGAAAATTTCCTCAGGCTGGGACCTTTAGAGTTTACCGGTTTTGATCCGGAAGCGCGATATGCAGATAATGATATTCATCACGCTGCATTTAATACATCATGAATGAAATCAAAAGGATAACCGGACAGATCGTCGGTATTCATGAGGAGCAAATTTCTTTAGAAGAATCGTTTCTCGATTTTTCCGCTCGGTTTGCTTCTATGGAGGGCACGGCTGTCTTTATGAGCGGCGGCGATCTCGATTGTGCCAGATACCATATTCTTGGCGCCAAACCATGGTTGACGCTCAAAGGACGCCACCGGAACATGATGATTACCTCTTCAAATCAATCCATTGACTTCAAAGCCGATCCATTCGATATGCTTCACCGGATACTAAACACCTGCCGTTTGAATGATCTCGACATGGTCCCATCGGATTTGACACAGCCGATCGCCGCCGGCCTCTTTGGATACCTTTCTTACGATCTTAAAGATGTTTTGGAAAAGCTTCCGCGCACATCCATAGATGATCTGAGGCTCCCGCATCTATTCTTTTTTGCACCATCGATCATCGTTGTCCACGACAAAGCCGCCGATAGCACCCGGCTCTGTATCCCTAAACGCGTTATATCCGGACAAAGCAATTTGGACAAAGATCTCAAGACATTTAAACAAATTCTCAGTGCAAGGACACTGAAAAAGCAAAGTTTCAGCGGGGGTTCCGATGGCTTCAAATCCAATTTCACCAAAACCAGCTACATGGGTGCCATTAAAAAAATCAAGGAGTACATCGCGGCCGGCGATGTTTACCAGGTCAACATGTCCCAACGTTTTGAGATGGACTTTGAAGGAGATGCATTCAGCCTGTTTGCAAAACTTTACAACGACAACCCGGCGCCTTTTTTTGCTTACATCAATGCCGGAGACCATCAGGTGGTTTCTACATCACCGGAACGGTTCTTGCTACAAACCGTCGACCAAGTTGAAACAAGGCCCATCAAAGGCACCCGGCCCAGGGGCAAAACACCGACTGAAGACGAAAAATTAGGCCGGGAGCTGAAGCAAAGCAAAAAAGACGATGCCGAGCTTTCGATGATTGTCGATCTGCTGCGCAACGATATCGGAAAAGTCTGCCAGGCCGGATCTGTCCGAGTGGTGGAGCACAAACGGTTGGAAGCCTACCAGAATGTCTTTCACCTGGTATCCATTGTCGAGGGAACACTGGATCGAGACCGTGATTCGGTGGATCTTCTCAAGGCGACGTTTCCTGGAGGATCGATCACCGGCTGTCCCAAAATCAGAACCATGGAAATCATCGACGAGCTGGAGCCGCACAGACGCCATATTTATACAGGTTCCATCGGCTACATCAGTTTTCACGATACCTTGGATCTTTCCATCGCCATTCGCACCGCCACCATAACCAACGGCAAAATTATCTTTTCAGTAGGAGGTGGAATCGTTTTCGATTCAGACCCGCTTGAGGAATATGAAGAAACCATACATAAAGGACGAACCCTGATGGAAGTGTTTAAAGGCAAAGAAAAACCATCCTCAAAAAAAAATTGCGTGTGGATCAATGGAACACTTATACCTCTGGAGCAGGCCGCCATCCCCATAAGCGACCTGGGCTTTCAGTACGGCTTCGGGTTTTTTGAGACCATTCGTGTGGATAAAGGGAACCCTAAGCACTTGGAATCGCATGTTGACCGGTTTTATCGTACCTGGAGGAAGCTTTTTTCAGAACCGCCGCCGGATTTGACATGGAATGGGATCATCCATCAAGTCATCGACCAAAACCACCTGATTAATGATACTGCAGTCGTAAAGATAATGGCCACCAGAGGAGACCGAGAAGTTGCTCCATACAACCATACGCTCGTTGTTATGGCCAGGCCCTATACGCATCGCCTGACAGATAAAAAGGATCCGGGCCTGCACCTGGCCATATATCCGTATCCGCGACAGACGCCTCTGGCCGATTATAAAACACTCAATTATCTATATTATTTTCTGGCAGGCAAATGGGCACAAGCTCAAAACGCCGATGAAGCATTGATATTAAATGCGAACAATACCGTTTCCGAAACCAATACAGCCAATATTCTTCTGATCAAAGATAGAACGGCTGTTCGACCGGAATCCTTGCATGTCTTGCCGGGAATCATGGAATCGGTTGTCAATAAGCTTCTCTTGTCATGGAACTACAATGTCGAGAAAAAAATCGTGCAGCCGCAGGAATTATTAAATGTTGACGAGGTGTTGATTACAAACTCATTAATAGGGACCGTGCCCGTGCTGAGCCTGGACGGAAAATTTTTGGCGAAACCTTCAGATCTATGGCAGAAGATCAACGAAGAAGTTTTTCGTTAATTGTTACACCTCGTTTGGTTGATGCGAAAGTTGAATCTTATAATCGTTTGAAACGATCCTTAAATTCACCAAAAAACGTTTCCGGGTCAGTGAAAAGAGGTTTAGGCAAAAGTACGGAAATAACTGCCCCATGTGTTCCACTGACATCCGAAACCCGACCCCTGATCCTAAGGTACTGCAGGAGGTTTTAAAACAAAACAACTCGATTTTACTTAATATTACTAAAAGTTTTTGACAAATCTTTATACAAGATATAGAAATTTGTGATAAAAGAAATACAATATGTTCTAATTCTATAAAATTATATATAAATTATATATAATTTTGCTTGACATGACAAATCTGGCGGGCCATGATACGAAAAAAAGGTTATTTTTCTTGTTATCTTGAGAAATTAGAGTCAAATAAAAAAATGAATAAGTTTTATTCATTTAATAAAAGATGCTTGACAAGCTGAAAATGGGCTGTTAGAAAATTTGGTAACTTTCTGCCGATGTTAATAGTGGCAGACAACCTAACCCGGTAAACCGGAAAAAACAAATAACAAATCACAAAAAACAAATAATATACAATGACCAAAAAGAAAAATTCAAAACAAAGATAACCGATTAAATATACAAAATAAAGTTTTGGTCATTGGAATTTGGAATTTATTTGGAATTTGGTGCTTGTGTATTGTTTTTTTTGCCATAAAATGCACAAGATTCATAATGTAAGATACTAGATGATGCCGGCGTATCTGGATCTAATGCTTTTGTTGGATTCTGCTGCGCAGGGAAAGGAGGTGAACCGGGAAAGAAAAGCATGAGAAATTATTAGGTGAAATTATTAGGTTAATCATTTGTTAAACTTAAGTCTTGATTCCATTAAGGAGGAAATTAAAGATGAAGAAATTGATTGTAATACTTGCAGCTATCGCAATGGTCGGAGCGTTTACCGCCAGCGCCATTGCCGATGTAAGTCTTTACGGCAGCGCCCGTATGAGAACCTATTACGTTGATAAAGACAAGGAATTCTCTCATACAGGCTACGATGACACTGATTTTACAAATGAGCTTGGGTGGCTGACCCGTTTCGGCGCCAACTTTAAAAGCGACAAGATGACCGGCAAGTTTGAGCTCGATGCCAGGCCGGGTATTCATGGCAATTATGGAGATGGCTGGGGTAACAGCTCCCAGGGTTTTGGACAAACCGACGGTGCATCTCATGTTGGCAATATGCGACTGAGACATCTTTGGGGCCAATATGATTTTGACGCTTTCAAGCTCATGATCGGCCAGAACTTTCCGCTGTATGACGCACCAGTTTCCGGAGTCAACTTCTATTCCGGCGGTCTCCAGGAGTTCGGCGGTATCGGATACCTTCTTGCGCGTACCAGCCAGATTCGCTTCACCTTCGGTAATCTCAAACTCGCATTCATGGAACCGAGTACAAGACAAGATGGACCAATTAATGTAGATACGGGAGCCAAAGAGTTTACCGCCGATGTTGATACGACTGTACCCAAAATTGAATTACGGTATGACATGAAAATGGATCCAGTTACCATGAACTTTATTGCCGGCTACCAGACTTATGACGCAGTAAATGCTACAGACACATCCGAGAGCATCGATTCTTGGGTATTGGGTTTTCGCGGGATAACCAATTTTGGCCCGATGTATGCGAAGCTTGCGCTTAGTTACCGTGTAAACGGGAATAACTATGGCGCCTGGTCTCATTCTAGTGGTGGTCAAGCAGTAGAGCGTCGAATTTCCACTTATGAAACGGCTGTTTGGGAAAACAATGAGATAAAAGATGCCACAGAATATGGCGGTGTCGTCGCTCTGGGTTTTAAAGTCAATGACATGCTTTCCCTTGAAGCCAGCTATGGTTATATACATGCTGAACTGGATACGGCACTCGATAACGACAATGATGCCGCGGCATTAGGCATTATTGCCCCCATTAAATTGGCCCCGGGGGTCACCATTGTTCCTGAATTTATATTCCAGGATGAAAAAGACCATACGGAAAATGGTTTAAATGTAGACGATGGCAGTGTCCTGATTTATGGTTTGTTCTGGAAGATGGATTTCAAATAATCCTGAATGAACAGACATAACATTTAAAAAACCCGGAGGCGGAAACGCCTTCGGGTTTTTTATTTTTACATTGAAAACCTGGTCCTCCCCCGCAATGCGGGATCTTCGATGGGCCTTACATATCCCGCATCGCGGGAGTCAAAGATAGGTGAATCCGCCTAAAGAATTGCTGCAAGAGTTTGAAGTGAGCTAAAGCCCAAACCCGGACAAACGGTAAAAGTTACAAGTGACCTAAAGCCTGCCCTGGTGCGAATCGTTCTCATGTTGATTTGACTTATGCACCATTAGAAACATGACTTTTTGAGTACAGAGTACTGGTGATCGGTCTGGGCCAGGGTTAAGGCGTCGCTACGCTTTCTCCGAGCTGTAGGCTCTACGAGCCGGAAGCCCGCTGTTTATATTAAATTGACAGAATTCCACAACTTTAGTCACTTTAGTTCACTTTAGTCACTTCACACTTGATAAGTTTAGATATTTCTTGTCATAAAAAGAAAAATAACCTTTAAGAGATAAAAATGTTCCTTCCAATGACCCGTGCTGTCTACTCCAATTCATAGGCAATCAGGACGCTCTTTGCTTTGGTCATTACCACGGACCCGGTATCTATGACCAGGGCGGCCACCAGTTCATCCTGCCCGTCGTTGTCAAAGTCACCCACACCAAAATCACTGAAATAGCCCGAAAGTTTGCGTGTTGTCCAGAGCACAGTCAAGCCGATGCCATCCCAGTCCCGTACTTCGATTTCGCCGCTGGTAAATGTTCTGAAGGAAATAAGTTCGCTGAGGCGTTGGTTTCTGACGGTGATGACGTCATTTTTTCCGTCCTTGTTGATGTCTTTGATCAAAATGCGCATGGGATAGTATGCATAGTTTTTTAAATCCTCGCCGCCTTGTTCGGGCAATTCGAAATAATGGGGGGTGCCGCCGGATTTTTCCCCGTCTTTCCAAATCTGTTTCCCGGATAAATCATACACCCTGAGACAATCGAACTTGTCAAACACCACTGCCGCTTCAGATCCGTCGTTCATGACATGTCCAAGAGAAAAGCCCATGACGTTGGCCCGCTTGGCGCCCAGGACTTGTTCGGCGGGTTCATACCCGGAATTCTGCCACACCAGCTCAAAGATGGGCTTGTCAAAAGGGCTCCCCAGCCCTTGTTTTTGACCGATCAGCACCTTCCCCCGCTGCGGTATGTCAATAACCCGTAAGTACCAGTCAGTGTCTTTGACAATTTCAGCATAGCTTTTTCCGGAAAATTCCATGACAAAGGACTTTACATATTTTCGTTGCGGATTCAGGGCAGAGACATATATTTCGGCAACACCGTTGCCGTTGATATCTCCTACATCCACGCCGATGAGATTGTCCAGGTTGCGATCTGCAAGGGTGCCTATTTTTATAAATCGCTGGTTGTCATACCGGTAAGCTTCAACCGTATGTTCTGTTGTAAATACCGTTTCCTTTTTACCATCGCCGTCAATATCGCCGATGGCCATACCGGTGATCTGCTGTTTAAAGCTTTTGCTTTTCCAGAATTTGGTGCTCTGGCTCCTGGTTATGTCCGTGGTGATAAATGCAGAACCCGGCGCCTCATTTTGGCCTTTCTGAAGTTCGCTGCCGAAAATACCGCCGGTAATGAGCTTATCCGGATGGGCTCGAGCGTCTATCTGAGGTTGCCCAGCTTGGGGTGAAGACGGCCCGGCGGCCGGTGCGGCCTGGCGGGTTTCCATTACCCGGCCAAATTCTTTTTCATTGATGTCGGATGCAAAAAGGTTGATGCCGGGAATTACCTGGTCCATGCTCTGGCTCTGGTTGAAAAATGTGAGGGTTTGTTTTTTGCCGGATACATCCACCATTTTGGCGTCGATGCTCACGCTGTTGCCGAAAACCGTGAGGCTGCCGAAAAGCACGTAATTTGCGCCCAGCTGGGTTCCCAGCGTTCTCGCCTTGCCTTCATTCAAGGGTCCGCCAACAGCCGCAGCCGCCTTTTCGGTGGCTTGTCGATTAATGATATTGACCTTGTCTTCCCGATAAAGGCGGGACGAGAGCATGTCGACAATGCCGTCTTTCAAAAATGAAAGGTCCTTTTCCGCATTCACCTTGAATGGAACAATGGCCACCTGAAGCGGTTTTGCAAATGCCGACAACGGTGTGCCAAAAGCAAAAACACACAATATCAGTGCAATAAGAAATATGCTGCAAGTTGTGTAATGTTTTGTTTTCAATAAAAATCCTCCTTAAAAGGTTAGCAACAAGTAACGAGTGAATAGTGACGAGTGAAGAGTGAATAGTGAATAGTGACGAGTGAACAGTTTAAATGTATGTTGTGTCATTTTTTCCGTAACGATTTTTGTAATCCGATAACCATTTTGGAGATTTCATCCAATTCATCAAGAAGTGCTTGGATGGTAGTGTTTTTAAAATGTCCAAGATTTTGGCCGATAAGAATCTGAGTTTCAAGTTCAGCAATGCTGCCTTGAGAGATTCGTAAAAAGTGAACAAATTCTTTATGGTTATTCCGGCCTGCCCCTTCTGCAATATTGCTGGGAATTGAAATTGCTGCACGGCACATTTGAGAAGTTAGGCCAAATTTTTCTGCATCAGGTAATTTAGACGTCAGTTTATAGATATGTTTTACAAAATTTATCGATTTTTTCCATACTTTTAATTTATGATGCGGTTTCATTGTCCAAAACACTCGTCACTATTTACTTGTCACTAATCACCCAGAACTTTTTTCAATATTTCGTTTACCATCTTGGGATTGGCTTTACCTTTGGTCTCTTTCATGACCTGGCCGACGAAAAAGCCAAAAAGCTTGGTCTTGCCGTTTTTATAGTCTTTCACTTCCGTTGAACATTGTTGAATCACCTTCAATACAACCGCTTTTATGGCCGATTCATCGGTCACTTGAACCAACCCCTTTTTCGCCACGATCTCTTTGGGGGGGCTGCCGGTTTGGGCCATTTCGTCGAATACGGTTTTGGCAATTTTACTGCTGATGGTTTTTTTGTCAATCAACCGGAGAAGCTGGGCGAGATCGTTTGAAGAAATCGGTGACTCGGCAATTGATTTGCCCTGAACGTTTAAAAGCCCCATCAGAGATCCCATGATCCAGTTGCTGACCTGTTTGGGGTTTGGAAAATCTGTAACACAGGCCTCAAAATAGTCTGCAAGCTCCCGGCTTGATGTCAGAAAATCAGCATCATAGGCAGGGAGATGGTATTCCTTCGCGAACCGCTCTTTTTTTTCATCCGGCAACTCAGGGATACTTTTTTGGATCGAATCGATCCAGTGGTCATCGATGACCAGCGGCAAAAGGTCAGGGTCCGGAAAATAGCGGTAGTCGTGGGCTTCCTCTTTACCGCGCATGGAAGTGGATCTGTTTTTCTCCGGGTCCCACAGCCGTGTTTCCTGAATGATCTGACCCCCGTCTTCCAGGATCTCCTTTTGACGGATGATTTCAAATGACAGTGCTTTTTCGACATGTTTAAAGGAGTTCAAATTTTTCAATTCAGTACGGGTCCCTAAGGCTTGGGCCCCTTTTGGCCGAATGGATACATTTGCATCACATCGAAAACTTCCTTCTTCCATGTTGCCGTCGCTGACGTCAAGATAACGGACAATGGCTCTGAGATTTCGAAGGTAAGCCCCGGCTTCTTCAGGAGAACGGATGTCCGGTTCGCTGACGATCTCCATCAGGGGTACGCCGGTTCTATTGAAATCGACCATACTCAAGGGACGATCCGGATCATGGGTCAATTTGCCGGCGTCTTCTTCCATGTGTATCCGTGTAATGCCGATCCGTTTTATCCCGCCGTTTGTCTGTATGTCCACAAATCCGTCACAAGCAATGGGCAGCTCATACTGGGATATCTGGTATCCTTTGGGAAGATCGGGATAAAAATAGTTTTTGCGGGCGAATCTGCTTTCCCGATTGATTGTGCAATGTGTTGCAAGGGCCATTCGCAGGGTATATTCGACAACCCGTTTGTTCAAAACGGGAAGCACGCCGGGCATTCCCAGACATACGGGACAGGTGTGCGTATTGGGCGGTGCGCCGAATCGTGTTGAGCAGCTGCAAAAAATCTTTGTCTTGGTCTTGAGCTGGGCATGAACTTCAAGCCCGATGACCGGTTCATATTCCATTTTGTTTTCCTTGATCCGATGGATGGTATTCGGCGGTCTGAACTCTGAATTTTGTATGATTGGAAAAAATTAGTCAAGCCATATTTACGCCTTGATCGGGCATGAACGCGTATTCAAACGATGAATATCTTTTGTTTTGACAAAAGCGCATTTGAAATTTTATAAAAAATATTTAATCCTTGCAACTTCCTTCTGATAATCTATTGGAATTGAGGCGAATAATGAAATTTTTTGTATGTGTTATCGGCATGGTCATGGTGGTGGAGGGGCTTCCGTATTTTGCATTTCCTGAAAAAATGAAGTTCGTCATACAAAAGGTGATTGAAATGCCGGATAAGGCCCTTCAAAAATTCGGTTTTGTGCTTATGTTGATGGGAATATGTTTAGTTTATCTTGGGAAACGGTAAAGCGGCATAACCAAAATTCATAAAATCTTAAGACGATATGCCGTCTTGAAAATTATATAACTCATTGAAATAATTATTCCGGTATTTCAGCATTCTTCCGATTCATGGCGGGATGAGCAAAGTAAACTCATTTATTTAGGATCGATTCAATGAAAGATCGCAGAGAAGGTGTCCGGCAGGTGCTTTTAAAAGGAATTTTCTGGCGGATTCTGATCATCGAAAGCATTCTGCTGGTATGGTCCTTACTGTACAGGGCGCTTTCAGATCATCATGCCCAACCTGCGGACCTGTTCTGGTATGCGGTGAGGATTACCATTCTGGTTGCCATCATTATCCTTTTTGTTATGGTGACGTTTCGAAAATTTCTCAATAAAAAAATCATTCTCCCCCTGGAAGCGATTTCCGTTTCGAACCGGCGGTTAAAGGATAGTAATTCTTCTGAGGCTGAAATGAAGGTGGCGGATGATGTGCCTATTGAGGTCAGGGAGATCGTTGCCACACGAAATGAAATGCTGGCAAACCTGTTCAAGGTTTCAGAAGAACGTTTGCGTTTGGTCAATTTTATTCGAGATATGTTTGGTCGATACTTGTCAAAAAAAGTGGTCGATAATATTCTGGAATCGCCTGAAGGACATAAAATCGGTGGTCGGAGGAAAACCGTTACCATACTGATGTCGGACATTCGAGGCTTCACCAGCCTATCTGAAACCATGGATCCGGAAATAATGGTCCAGCTTCTGAACCGATATCTTGAACGAATGTCCAGAATTATTTTAAAATATGACGGCATCATCGATGAGATTCTGGGGGATTCGATTTTGGCGGTTTTCGGCGTTCCAGAAAAACACGAGACAGATCCGAACCGTGCCGTGGCCTGTGCCATTGCCATGCAAAATGCGCTGGATGATTTGAATGGCGAGTTTACTCGTGAAGGACACCCTCTCCTTGAAATGGGTATCGGTATCAACACCGGCAGCGTGGTCGTGGGGAATATCGGTTCTGAAGTGAGAATGAAATATGCGGTTGTGGGTTCGGCCGTTAACACAGCGGCGCGTATCGAATCGAATACCGTCGGCGGGCAGATTCTGCTTGGAGAATCTACATATCATCTGGTCAAAGAAACGGTGACCTGTGACGCCCCTCAGGCGTTTATGATGAAGGGTATTAAAAGGCCTTTGGTGACCTATGCCGTAAAACGTATCGGGCCTCCTTTTAACCTTGAATTAAAATTGCCGGAAACAGTTGAACCGGGGGTTCACATGAATCTACCCTTTAGGTGCTGGAAAGTGGAACATAAGAAAATCGGCGACAGTGCCGTTTCAGGTGAGACCGTCATGGTGGGCGAAAATTTAATCACCGCATCGATTGTTCCTGGTTTTGATCCTTTGACGGATATCAAGCTGGTTTTCGATTTTTGTGTAGAGGCCCACTGTTTCGAAGATATTTATGCGAAAGTATTGTCAGTGAAAGAAAAAGACGGAACATCCGTTCATCAACTCCAGATCACGTCCATCGATCCGAAAGACAGGGAGATCCTGGATGAGTGGATGAAGGATGCTTCATAATGGTGTATAATTGAGCTCATGGAGTGTTTTTTAATACTATGAACAGAGGTCTCATTCAAAATTTCTGATATTTTGAAATCCCAATTAGCAAGCATCAAATTCCAAACAATTCTCAAATTCCAAATACGAATGACCTAACTATTTTGATTTTTCTATTATTGATGAAAATATTTTTTTCAATTCATTTGCCTCTTGTATTAAATTTTGGGCATCACTGGTATTATTCAAATTATTTGTCTCATGAATTAATCTGAGCCAATAAGCGCTTTCTTTGGCTTCCTTACGACTTATTTTCATCCTCAGTAAAAAGTCTTTTTTACTTAATGATTCGTTAGCTTCCCGGTAGTTTGCACCCACTGAACCCGAGGCTTTTATTAATTGTTTTCCATCCTCGATATTTGCAATTGTTTTGGGCAATGTTTTAACGAAAAGCCTAGCAGCTTTAGCAAACTGGAATGTCCTTTCTTCAAGATCATATAATGGTTTGTTATTTGGAATTTTGGTCATTGGTATTTGCTTGTTATTTGAGATTTGTTCTTTGGGATTTTCACCTGTTATATATGAACAAATATTTTTCATAGTTAATATCGAAACCGCGGGTGCGCATCGATCAACGCCCGGGTATACGGGTGGCTGGGGTTCTGAATAATATTTTCCGCCGACCCGATTTCCACCAGTTCGCCTTTGTATATGACGGCAATCCGGTCACATAGATACCGGGCGGCGGCAAGGCTGTGGGTGATAAAAAGAAAGGTCACGTTCAGTTTTTTCTGTAAGTCAGCCAGAATGTTAAAAATATGAATCGCTATTGATGCATCGAGCATCGATGTGGGTTCATCGGCGACGACGAATTCCGGTTTCAGCACCATGGCCCGGGCAATGGCGATTCGCTGTCGCTGTCCACCGCTCATCTGATGAGGGTATCGATAAAAAAAGTCGTCCGGGGGGCTAAGGCCCACAGAATTCAGACTTTCTCGAACCATATCCTTGCGGGTTTCCGAATTGCCCACGTTGTGGACGACCAGAGGCTCAGAAACGCTATCATACACTGAAAGATAGGGATTTAGAGACTGGTAGGGATCCTGAAAAATCATCTGTACCTTCCTGCGAAAATTTTTCAAGGCCTTTTTTTTGAATTTGGTAATGTCATTTCCGTCTAACAATAATTTTCCATCGTCCGGCTCTTCCAGTTTAACGATGAGACGGCCGGTGGTGGTTTTGCCGCTGCCGCTTTCTCCCACCAGACCGAAAATTTCGCCTTTAAATATATTAAAAGATACGTCATTCAGCGCAACGACCTCTTTTGGGTCTCCTTTAAACAAAGAGGCTCTCGTTCGGTACGTTTTAGAGATGTGTTCCAGCTGTAGGATAACTTTGTTTGGCTCTTTCATTACAAAACCTTTTTCATTTGCATAGAGTGCAAAGGGCCTTGTGAGTCGGTGAAATTTCTACCCATTCAGGTGCCATAAGACTGCAAGCGGCTTCCGCAACAGTGCACCGTTCACAAAAACAACATCCTGGCGTCGGATTAATGAGATCGGGAGGTTTGCATAGATAAGAGTCTGGTTGAACGACATCTTTGTCCAATGTCAGATACGAAGCCAGCAGCGATTTGGTATAAGGATGCATGGGCTTATCAAAAACGTCTTCAATGCGACCATATTCAACCAGCTGGCCGGCGAACATAATGCCAATATTATCACAAACATCTGCCACAACGGCGATATCGTGGGATATGAATATCACACTGATATTCAGTTTATTTTGAAAATCCTTGATGGCGCTTAAAATTTGATCCTGCACAATAACGTCCAGGGCGGTGGTGGGCTCATCTGCAATGATCAGCGATGGATGGCAGGCCAGTGCCATGGCAATAATGGCCCGCTGTTTCATGCCGCCACTGTAATGATGCGGGTAGTCTCTCATACGGTCCAGCGGTATCCCCACCAGGTCAAAGAGGCCTTCAACCTGTTTCATGGCTGCTTCTTCAGAGATATCGGTATCATGCGCCAAAATAGCTTCTGCAATCTGCTCACCGACTCTATGAACCGGATTCAAGGCATTCATGGCTGCTTGAAAAATCATCGCAATTTTTTTCCAGCGGACCTGTCGTATCTCCTTTTTCGACATTTTAAGCAGATCTTGATCTTCAAACAGAATTTCTCCGCCGGTGACAGCGGCATTGTCGGGCAACAATCCCATTAACGCCATACCGATAGTTGTTTTGCCGCAGCCCGATTCTCCCACAAGGCCGAGGGATTTACCCTGATCCAGGGTAAAGGAAACGCCCTGTACTGATTTCAGGAAACCTTTTCGAGTGTGGTACCCGACACTCAAGTTTTTAACGGTCAATAGCGCCATTCTATTCTTGTGCAACCTCCTCTCTAAGCCGGGGATCCAGCACCTCCTCCATAGCGCGGCCCAGCATGTAAAATGAAAGCGTCAACAGTGAAATACAAATGCCGGGAGGCAGCAGCCAGTAGGGCGCCTGAAACATGTGTCCGGTTTTCCACACCCATTGCAGCATCATGCCCCAACTGACGGTGCTCGGATCTCCGAATCCCAAAAATGCCAGCGCTGCCTCTATGATGATGGCTGAAGTGACACGAAACGTCATATACAAAAGTGACAAGGGCAGCACATTGGGCATAATATGACGAAAAATGATACGAAAATGGGAAGCCCCGGCGACTTTGGCAGCTTCGATGAACGGCCTTTCCTTCAAAGAGAGTGTTTGAGCCCGAATAACGCGCGAAACTCCCGGCCAACGAAACAGGGCAATAAGCAGGACAATCGTCCAAATATTTAACTGCCCGAACAAAGAAGACAAAATTAGCACCACCAGCAGGGTCGGCATCACCATAATCATATCTGCCAGGCGCATAAGGAGTGTGTCCACAATTTTACGTGAATAGCCGGCAATCATGCCAATGGCGGTACCGAGAAGAATGCTCATAAATGCGGCGGAGATCCCGACCATAAACGCAATGCGGGCACCGGCCAAAAGCTGGCATAAAATATCACGCCCGATAAAATCCGTTCCCAGCCAGTGACGCCAGCTCGGACTCGTGGAGTGGGAGATTAGCGGATCTACGCCGGTCATGGGATGGTACATGGGATCGATCATGGGGGGAAAAAAGCTGCATAAAGCCATTAGCGCAAAAATGACCAAAAGGGTCAGACCGATTTTACCGATCAGGTTCTCTTTATAGACCGACCAACCTTCCAAAAAACGTTCAACCATCGGGAACTTTTTGGGAGTTTTTTTGTTGTCATTTGATATTTGAATCGACCCGTTTTCTGTCATCTGTTCTCCTGTCAATACTTAATTCTCGGGTCCAGGTAGGCGTAAAGAACATCGACCACCAGATTGGAAATCAGAACCACCGTCGCAATCAAAAGAAAAGAGGCCTGAGCCAGAGGATAATCACTGTTGCTGACGGCAAAAACCAGCTCTCGTCCGATCCCCGGCCAGCTGAATACCGTTTCCGTAAGGGCGCCGCCGCTGAGGGAAAATGCCAGGCTGATACCCACGCTGGTCACCACGGGCAGCGCGGCATTGGGCGCTGCATGATGATTCCGGATAACTTTTTCCGTGAGTCCTTTGGCCCTTGCCGTTAAAATATAGTCTTCTTTAAGTGTATCCAGCATACTGCTGCGCATCAGGAGCAAGTAACTTCCAAAATGAATCAAAAATAAAGTCGCCAGAGGCAACACCATGTGATGCGCTATATCCAAGAATTTCAACCAGAATCCGGATGACGAATCCAGCCATATTTCCGGTGTAATCATACCGTTTAACGGAAACCATCCGACATGAAATCCGAAAATCCAGATCATAATCAACGCCAGCCAGGGGAGAAAAAGGGTGTGGCAAATCAGCGCGCCTGAGGGTCATCCAGGTATCGGTTTTTTTTCCTTTGTGCCAGGATGCGATTTTTCCCAAAAAAATACCGGCGAACGCCGAAAGGAGGATAGACGTGGAAAACAGAAGGATGGTATTTGGAAGCCGGTTCAAAATAATCGAGAGCACCGCCACGCCGTAATGAAAAGACATTCCGAAATTTCCGGTAAAGAAGTTTTTAATATAGTAGATATACTGCAGCCAGATCGGTTGATCGAGCCCCAGTTGGGCAATTAAATGCGCCGCATCTTCAGGGGTCATGGTCGGGTCGACCATCCTGGTTACCGGATCGCCGGGTGCTAAACGGAACAGCAAAAAAAGCACCGTTAAGATCACAAAGAAAATTACGAATATCTCGATCAGTCTTTTGAAGACAAATTTTCGGATTTCCATATTTCGTGTTTTCGTGATTAAAAATTTTTTTGGCCGGTGTTATCCGGGTTGGGTTTAACCAGGCAAAAGGACCAGAGATTTCCAATTCCGTCCAGGGTTTCCACCCAGTCCGTAAATGTATCCTTGCGTACGGCTTCAATGAGTGCCGGGTCATAAATGGGGATATACGGAACATCCCTCATGATGATCTTCTGCATTTTAAAGATCAATTTTTTGCGTAGTTCCCGATTCATTTCACTGGTAGATTTTTCGGCAAGATGATCGAATTCCGGGTTTTTGTATCCGCTTATGTTCCAGCCCCGTTCTTTGTCGTTGGCAGAGAGGAAAAAATTCCTCAAATAGTCGGGGTCCATCGATAATCTTCCATATCCCATAATAAAGGCATCAAATTCGTGTCGCCCTTTAATTTGTGTAAGCAGAGCCCCGAAGGCCATTGGTCGGGACAGCGCCGGCATGCCAAAGGCCCTGAGCCATTCCTGTATCATCATACCGCTCATGGCCCGGAGCGGGTCGTAATCGGCCGGAGGGGTCAGAATCGTGAATTTTTCCATCAATTGGCCGTTTGGGAGCCGCATTCCTTTGCCAGGAACCACCCTGCCGCTCCCGTCAACGGGCGGTGTCTCCCAGGTATATCCGGCTTTTTGAAGAATATGATAGGCTGTCTTAATGCGATCGTTTCGATTCATGCCTTCTCCATAACGGGGGACATCCGAACAAAACCAGTATTTGTTTCCGGGCGGGACGATAGAGTCCATGCGGGTTCCGTAATTTTGGAGAATGCGAGAAATGATGAACTCTTTGTCAATCAGAACGGCAATCGCTCGTCTCAGGCTGACATCGCTGAATGGCAGCGATCTTAAGTTAAAGCCCATAAAATATACAGCGCTTTTTTTACTGTAAAATATCCGGATATTCTTCTGTCGCTTTAAGTCATCGATGTATCCGGGTTGAATTCCCCACAAGAACATATCGATACTCCCTTTTTTCAAAGCCAGTACGGCAACATCGGCGGTCCCGTAAACTTTGAAAAGAAGATCATTCACATACGGACCGAGAATTCGTCCGCCGATGTCCTGACCAAGGCCGAAGAAATACCTGTTTTTTTGAAGATGAACGTAAGTGCCCCGGTGCCATTTTTTTATAACAAAGGGACCGCATCCCATTGGTTTTTCAATTTTGTGATTGATCAGGGCTATTAGTGGTTTTTGTTTGGTTCTGGCGGCTTGCGCAATATCTGACCATTCTTTTGTTGATACAATGGATGACGTCAGCGTTCGGGTCAAAAATATGGCTTTCGGTTTCTCAAGATAGAACCGGACGGTGTGGTTGTCCGGTGTTTCTATTTTTTTTATAAATTTCCAGCTGGAATAATATCGAGGAACCCTGAATTCTTTTATAATGGCGGCGGTAAATGCCACATCCTTTGATGTTACATCCGATCCGTCCGACCACTTTGCCGGTTTGAGACGGACGGTATATGAAATTGTATCCGGGTGATATTTCGGTTCACCGTCGGCAAGCCAGGGGATCAGGTTGAGTGTTTCAGGATCCCGCAGATATAGCGGTTGATAAATCAGCGACAGGATTTTTTTGGAATTGGCGTCGCTGGCCAGCCAGATATTCAAGGTCTTGGGTTCTTCATGCAACCCTATTTTTAGAAAGCGATGATCCTGCTGTTTGCCACAGGAAAGCGGCAGTAATAAAATAATAAAAATTTGAAAAAACAATAAAAGCTTACGTTTCAAGTGGCGTCACCATATCCTGGTTCATGCTGCTTTTTTCTGTTACTCGGGGTTGATGGTTTCGTAAAAAGGAAAACATTACTTTTTTAGGCAACCATCAAGATCAAGGGTGCGAAGCTTGAGCTTTCATTCGAATTGCTTTTTGTTCCACGAAATCGATGACTTGAGCTTCCAATTTCACATGATCCAACCGGTTGATACGGGGGATTCCCCCCGGACTCACACAGTTGATTTCGACTAATTTGTCTCCGATCACGTCGATCCCCACAAAATAGAGGCCGTCTTTAATCAGGCGGTTTTTGATGACCCGGCAGATTTCTTCTTCCCGATCCGTCACTTCATGTTTGAATACGGTAGCACCCGCATGAACATTGGTTCTAAAATCTCCTTTTTGGGGTTTTCGTTTCATGGCCCCCAGGATCTCTCCATTTAACAGCAATATCCTGATATCCCCTTTTTGTTTTACGATTTCCATGAATTCTTGCACCATAATCGGTTCGCGCTCCGGATAATTTTCATACCCCTTTACATAATAATTGATCAGAGAATTGAGATTTTCCTGGTCCTTTGTGCTGACTTTTATAACGCCTTCACCACCGAATCTTTGCAGGGGTTTGACTATCATGGCCCCTCCGAAATCATCAATAATTTTTTTTAGCCTTTTCGGGTCTCTGGATACGTGCGTTATCGGAATGATGTCCGGAAAATTCAGTGTATATAATTTGCTGTTGCCGATGATCTGTCCGCTGGTGGAATTGATCATAAAGACCCGGTCATTGATAGGTGAAAGGAATTCCATGGCCTGATAATTGAGTGGGGGATCTTTTCTTAAAAACAAAACGTCGAGCTCGGTCACGGTTTCAAATATGAGTTCATCTTTTTTCAGACAGTTTATTGAAGATCGCCAGTATTTTTTCATGGAAAGATCCGGTTCGACGGAGATATTTCGCATCCTGGCGACAACCTCGCCCCCGCGGATATAAATATCATGAGGTTCAAGAAAATAAACCGTATGTCTTCTCTGATTGCATTCGTACATCAGGTGACTGGTGGTTTCCCATATTGGATTAATGGATTCCAATTTGTCCATCATAAAGGCTATTTTCATCTATTAGACCTTTTCAGTTGTTAGTATTATAATTATAATTTTTGTGTATTTCATGAAACATCTTCTTTACAAAAATCCCGCGATTCTATTTTTTGGTGAAGTTTGCGAATCCGGCCACTTAAAACCTTGCAGATTTCCAGAGCGATCTGAGGATATTCCCGGACGATTTCTTTGAATTCCTGTTTATGCAGAACCATAAAAGCGGATGGTTTTTCCGTTCGGATGCTCACGGATCGTACCGTATCTTCAAAGAGAGCCATCTCACCGAAATATTCTCCGTCTGTCATTCGATCGATTTCAACCTCATTGATTTCTCCCCAGTCTTTAATCACCGACACCTCGCCTTTGATCATCAAAAACAACGTATCTCCGGCGTCGCCTTCTTTGATAATGATTTCACCAACCGGATAATCAACCTCCTCTACCACGGATGCAATGGCGGCAAGTTCTCCAACAGAGAGACTTTCAAACAATTCAATACCCTTTAATAGCATGATTTTTTCAGAAATCGTGGTTTCACCCGTCATGCTGTTCTCCTTCTTTTAATTCTTTATCGATAATTTTTCGTGCGGTTCGCCGGATGTATTTATTTCCGGATGTGGTGAATTCTGATATGATATTGAAATCGAGCCCTTCAGGTTCATTATTTAATATCAAATCCAGGGCCAATGCCACAGTAACCCAATCCGTATCTGCCAGTAGGTGAGATATAAATGCTTTTTCTCCTGATTCTAATCCAATGAGCTGAAAGCGCTTTCTTCCAATCTTAAGGCTTTCCTGGGGGGAAGAACTTTCAATCAGAGGAATCATTTCTTTAAACAGGCGCTTGTCCACCCTATTTTCAAGGGCTTCCATGGCGTTTGCGCGTTTACGCGAATCCGAAGAGAGTATTCCCCGGTATATAATTTTCATTTCTCCCGAGGTGTCCTGAAGGGCCAGAACGCGAAGAATATTTTCGATTCTTTGCAACTTTTTTTGATGTAAATGATCAACCAGAAGATTGCGCGAATCGTTTTCAGGAAAAGCTTCCAGACTTAACGCATCTGACAGATATTGATAACTGTCCTTGATTTGATTTCTGGCGAACCGGAAAACATCCAGATCTTTTATATTCAAAGATGCCAACAAATTGAATATGGCTTTTCTGATTCGGCTGTTGGGTATGGCAAGGGACTCAACCAGAAGTCGGGTGTTTTGATAAGGGGCTGTTTCAATCTTTGTTTGGGCCATCTGAAAAGTATCTTCGGAGGCATCTCCCATTATGGAAATGACTTTTCTTAAAAGTTCGTCATTATCGATTTCAAGGACGGACAATGCCGCCAGACGGATACGTTTTGTCTGATGTGACAGATAGGGGTATGCCAGATCATTCAGCTTGGCCTCTTTTAGGGCGTAAAGTGCGTTTAAAAGATCCGGCACCATCGGTTCGTTTTCTTGGGTGATCAGCATTTCTTTGAGTCGGTCTGTGAACAATTTATCTTTTGATCCTCCGGCGGTAATGACGCCGGCCTGCCGATCTTTCAACGCATCGGATCGAAGATAGGATTGGATGGTCGGATGGTATTTTTCAGGTGCACGGCGATAAAGCCCGATGAGTGCATGGGCCTTTATTTCGGGATGATGATGGTGTGTAAAGTATTCAAAATCGAACATTTCCGAAAATTTTGGATCAAGGCGGTTTGCTGCTTGCAGGGCAGCCACGGAAAGATCCTGATGTTGCTCTGATTTCGCCAGATCCAGCAAAAGAGATGCCGCTTTTTCCCCGGATTTAGGAGACAAAAGTTTCACGAGACCGATCCGTGTCTGATTGTCCTGGAGAGCGAGGGCGGTTAAAAGATGTCGATCCAAATCTTTTATTTTGAATGCCTTGAGAAGGCGGGCATACCATAGCGATCGATTTCCAAAAGATTCATGAAATGCTTGGACCAGTTTAGATGTGATTTCTTTTCCGCTGAAAACGTGTTCCAAATTCGTTTCTTCCAGGGCCTTTACGTCAAGCATGTCCTTTGATACCAAATCGAGGAGAATTTTTGAATATTTCTTTTTTAAAGAAAAGACTGATGCAAGCCATGCAGCTGCAAATGGGATGGCAAGAAGGGACAGAAACTTGGGGTGAAAGAATTTTTCAGAAATTAAAATCATGCCGGACCCCAGGAGCAAGCCGACCCTCACCACCGTACCTCTGAGAAAAGGTCTTAACACAGAACGCAAGGATTCCGGGATCAGCCCTGTTAAAATGTTTCGAGCAGGATTATTTATTGTTACCCGTAAAACCATGGTGGACATTCGGGCATAAATGGCAGAAAAGACATCGAACCTAAATAAAAATGCAAGGAATGCAAAAACATAGTTGGCCGGATGAAACATCAGTGCCACGGGCAGTCCCCAACGACTGTATAGGCGGCCGACAAATAAAAGAATAATGAGGCTCACGACGTTCAAAGATCCTCTAAAATATCCGAAAAATTGGATGAGGCCCGATTCGGTGGCATACTGTGCGTTCACGGCATAGTTGAATTGATAGTTTAGTATGGGAATGATGATATTCGGGAGAAACGTCAATAAAATTAGAATTTTTATGAGCGAAGACTCCTTCATTAACGGAAGGATCTGTTTGAATTCCGTAATGAGGTTGCGGCGTGTTTTGGATGTTTTGCTTTTTTTATCACTGAATAAAAGTGTGGGATAATCTTTTCCAATGCGTTTGACCACCACGGCGCCCATTAGTGTGGTTCCCAGATAGAACAGCAGAAGATTGTCCAGAGTGACGGCCTTGGCCAGAAAGGGGGTGCCGAAACTTCCGATAATTGAGCCGATAACACCGCCGGCTGTAATAAGGGAAAACAACCGTTTGGATTGTCTGGTATTGAAAAGATCGTTGGCCAAATTCCAAAACAAAAGCCCAAGTAATGCTTCATATTGGGCTTTTAGCATAAACAACGCCGGATAGATAAGATCGATGTTAAAGGGAATCAAAAAACGTATTCCTGCCACTGAGACGCCGCAAAACACAAAAAGATAAGATAATATTCGGGCTCCCGGGACTCTGACCATGATTCCGGTCATTGCCCCCATAATAACAAAAAGGGCGATGGAATTGAGCATGTATACAATGGGCAGGTATTCGACACCGTAGCGTTTTAGAAAAGCGGTTTCCGCATAATTATTGAGGATGACGTTGGAGCTGGTCAAAAGGAAATAAAGAAAAAACGTCCACCAAAATAGACGGATTTCATCTTCATAAACATTTAACCATTTACCGATGGTTTTTAGCATCGATGTCCTTTAAACCCGAAATAAAAAATAGAACTTAACTGATTACGGAATCTCTCTGACCAGTCTGAATCCTGTGGTGTTATACCGGGTCGCCGGATGTCCGAAAGACCGGTTGGCCGAACGGCATGAATAACCATATTTAAACCAGCTGCCGCCCCTGCGTATCCGCATGTTTCCGGATTTCGGACCCGTGGGATCGATGACGGGTTTTTCACCGTAATCGCCGTACCAGTCCATACACCATTCCCAGACATTGCCATGGATATCATACAATCCCCAGGGGTTAGGTTTGTAAGTATTCACCGGCGCCGGTTGATCCATCTTTAAACCGATAGATCGATAATAAAATTGACACATATCATCTTTTAAACTGTTGTTTCCATACATGGCTTTCTCACAGTTAATGGTGTCGCCCCAACTATAGGCTGTGGATGTTCCGGCCCTTGCGGCATATTCCCATTCCGCTTCGGTGGGAAGACGATATCTTCCTTGCCCCAGTTTGTTCAAGCGCTTGATGAATTTCATACAGTCAAACCAGGAAACCCGGGTCATCGGTATGTTGTCCGCACCTTGTTGAGATACCATCATCCGCCGTCCCATAATGGAATGCCATTGTTTCACCGTTACTTCAGTGGTCTGCATGTAAAAAGGTTTGCTGATGGTAACCTGATGCCGGACTTCGGAGCTGCCCCGATGGGGCTCATTGGTTGGGCTGCCCATGGTAAAAGTCCCGGATGGTATCAGGACAAACGACATTTCCAAAGTGTTGGTGACGGTTTTTTCAAAACCGTAAATAGAAAAAGGAAAAGAGATGAGGATCATGGCGGCGATAAAAATAAAACATGTCGTCGAAACGTTCTTTGCTATCATGGATTTTTTGTACATTAGAACCTCTGGATAATGTTCGAGAACAGCGGACATTCAAATTTTCAATACATTTTCATAAATTTATATATATAAGTCAAACAGTTTCATTTAAGTATCTCTATAACCAGTCTTTTTTGAATAAGACGGCGGCGTGAACATCTTTAGTACGGATAGGGATTATCTTCCTTTTTCTGTACGTGTCCACGGAGAAGCACACTCCGTGAACACGTACCTTTTTCTAGTTTGTCGGCGGATTTTTGTTGATATTTCTTTAAACACGAAATACCTATTTTTAATGTCTAATTTCTTTATTCAGAAAGGTGAACATAAAGATATGAACATTGGCATCATTACTGCAGAAGGTTACGATTATCCTCCCACAAAGCGGTTGGCGGAAGCGGCTGCTGAAAAGGGGCACCGGATTATCGTGGTGGATCCTATTTACGTATGGCCGGTTTTGGTGAGCGGCCGCCCTGATTTGGAAGGTGAACTCGATATGTCGATGCTGGATGTCGTTTTACCCCGTCAGGGTGCAACCGTGAACGACTCCAGTCTGAAACTGGTTCCGCATCTTCATCATATGGGCGTTCCGCTGGTCAATAAACTGGATGCCATCCGTCTGGCAAAAGATCAGTTCCTTACCCTTCAGACCTTGTCTTCTGTTCAGATACCCATACCTGACACCGGATTTATCAACGCCTATGAGGGTTTTCAGTCCGTTTTAGACCGATTGGGCGGATATCCGGTGGTCGTTAAGCAGGTCAGCGGCCGTGTGGGAGAAGGGGTTTTTCTGGTTAACAATGACCATAAAGCCAGATTAATCCTGCATAACAGTCTGGAAAGCGCTAAAGGCATGCTGGTCCAAAGATTTATCCCACCGGAAAACAGACTCGATATCCGCGTCCTTGTTATCGGCGGCAAGGTTGCCGGAGCCATGAAACTCAAGCCGAAACCCGGAGATTTCAGGTCTAATTTTCATCTGACCCAAAAAAGCTGGCCTGTGGAACTGTTGCCCGAGTGGGAAGAAATGTCACTTAAGGCAGCAGACGCACTTGGCCTTGAAATTGCCGGTGTGGATTTAATTGTGGATGCCGTTGGCAAGGTTCGCGTTATCGAGCTGAATTATTCTCCCGGTTTCAGCGGCCTGGAAGCAGCAACCGGTATGGATATCGCCGGTCAAATTATCGGTTATGTCGTTGAAACCTACGGATAATCCATTAAAATTGGATTTTGTGCTTTCGTTGACAAAACTTTTTCCATTCTGCCACAAAGGCACGAAGGCACGAAGAAAGAATAATAAATATATCCTTTGTGTCTTAGTGCCTTTGTGGCAATATTTTTGGGTCTTGCTTGGCCGGTAAAGGGTAAATCATGTCTGAGATTTATTTCTCTAATTATCAGCTGGAAAAAAACACTCACTATTTTTTGTATATCGGGTCGATTAAAAATTACGGCCTGAATATTTTCCTTAAAGAAGCCCTTTCTAAGATTTACAACCGTGAATTTGATTTTATTTCGATTATTCAGGATGTTTTTGCACACTATCCTTATCCCAACGTGATGGTCGTCAATCCATTGGTCGAGGAATTTTCTCGGTCGCTGGGTCGAAAAGTGAGTTGTAGAGTGCCTACCAGAATATTCTTGTCGAGCGTTTCGAATAATCGACGCGTCCAAGGATTGGTGCAGATGCTGCTCGATCGACAGAAAAAGCTATATATCTATATGTACGAGAGTCTGCCGGAAATGAATTTCGATCAATTGCCCGGTGTTTCCATCATTGGTCCTGACAGTAAAATTTCCGAAAGACTAAACAGTAAGATATTCCAGTACAAAGCCTGTAAACGTTTTCTTCCTATGGTGGACTATCGTATATGTGATGGGTTGGATGAACTTTTAAAGACAACGAATAAGCTTTGGCCAAAATGGACGGAAGGTATTTTTGTCAGCGAGGAATACAGCGCCGGTGGGTTGAAAAGCATTGTTGCGCATAACCCCGACGATATTTTGAAAAAATTTGAGGATAAAAGGCAAAATTATCTGATCAGCAGATATATTCCCCATGATTCTGACCCCACAGTGCTTGGTGTTGTGGCCAATGAAAACGATATCTACATCGCCGGCATTGCAGATCAGTTCATTGAACATGACACCCGGTTTGTCGGTTCCGTATTCCCGACGGTACTGGAGAAGACGTTGGCCACCCAGCTCGAGCAGTATACCCGAAAGGTCGGTCAATGGCTCGCTATGGAAGGCTTTCGGGGCATATTCGGCTGCGATTATCTCGTGGACGCACAGGGACGCATTTTTTTTATAGAAGTGAACGCCCGGAAACAGGGAACCGCCATGGAGTTTTGCTGCACCCTTGAGAATATGCTTCCCAAAGGATCGGCAATGCTCCCGGAACTTGAGTATTATGCGGTTTTTCAGGGAAGATTCCCCGAACATACATTAGAGATGCAAAACAAGGTCAAAAATATTCATTGGGGCACACATAACTTCAAAATCCGTGGCATGGTAAATACGGGATCGACGATTTCTTGTCATGCTTCCGAGCGGAAGGTCTTTCGACAACTGACAGAAAACCGGGTGAAACAAGATGTTTTAATTTTTGACCATCTTGGCAGCGGACTTGTTGTGGCGGAAAAATCCTTTCTTGCACGCATTGTTGCTCTTGGGAAAAATCGATCGAGTGTTCTCAAGGGGCTTGAGCAGGGGAAGAAGAATATTGAATCGACCATCAAGTAAAGAATTCAGGCTCCAAAGGACCCGGAATCGGTTACCCAAAGGGGATTGGCTTTGTTGAAAGTTTATCGATTTAATTTATTTTTTGGAAAATTCAAAGCACGAAACTCAAAATACAATACAATATGTATTCTTTAAATGATTACGATTACGATCTTCCCGAAGAACGGATTGCTCAAACGCCGGTTGCAGGTCGTGACCAGTCAAAGCTTTTGTTTATGGAGCGGACCACCGGGAAAATTGCGCACCATAAATTTTCAGACATTTATGACCTTCTATCCCCGTCGGACGTTCTGGTGATCAATAACACCGAAGTCATTCCGGCTAGACTTTTAGGACAAAAAGAGACCGGCGGTAAAGCTGAAGTTTTTATTTTGGATTATCCGGGGGATAAAAAAAACCGGATCGATAACGGGGAATATGTTTGCCGGTGTTTGATAAAATCATCAAAAAGACCCAAAGACGGCACCACGCTTATATTTGATCAACAATTGAAGGCAAACGTCGTCAATTTTAAGGCCGGAGTTTATGTCGTCAAGTTCTCATATAAGGGTAACTTTGAACAGATCATTGACCGGATCGGGCATGTTCCTTTGCCGCCTTATATTAAACGGAACGACGATAAAAACGATCGAACATTTTATCAGACCGTCTATGCCTCGCAAAAAGGCGCTGTGGCTGCACCCACGGCAGGCCTTCATTTTTCGCTAAGACTGATGAAAAAACTTAAGGAAAAAGGGGTGAAGATCGTTGCACTTACCCTCCATGTCGGTTACGGTACATTTTTGCCGGTCAGGGTATCTGATATCAGAGATCACCGGATTCATTCCGAATGGTATTCTATTTCCAAAGAAACCGCCGACAGGATCAATGAATCGAAAAAGAAAGGTCATCGTATCGTGGCGGTTGGAACGACTGCGGTTCGAACGCTGGAGTATGCCGGCAAGGAAAATGGCATCGTTGCCCAGGGCGAAGGTAGCTGCGACCTGTTTATATACCCGGGATACAAATTCAAAACCGTCGATGCCATGCTTACAAACTTTCATCTTCCCAAATCGACGCTTCTCATGCTGGTGTCGGCATTTTCAACCCGGGACAATGTGTTGAATGCCTACAAAGCGGCCATAGAGAAACAGTACAGATTTTTCAGCTACGGAGATGCGATGTTGATCATTTAATGCTTGAAGTAAGGTTCAAAGGTTCAAGGTTCAGGGTTCAAAGGTTAAGAAGAACCCTTAAACGCAGAATCTTGAACCTGGAGCGTGGAATAAAGTCCCCCAAACATTGATTCGTGAACTCTAAAAAAAGACGAAGATAGAAAAGTAACCCTGAACGGTGAACCCTGAACCTGTGAACGCTAACTTTTATGTCTAATTTTAATATAATCGCGGAATGTAAAACAACACGGGCACGGGCGGGAATTTTACAAACCGCACACGGCGAAGTGGAAACCCCTATTTTTATGCCGGTGGGAACGCTGGGTACCGTAAAATCACTGTCCCCTGAAGAACTGATCACCTGTGGTGCACAGATCATCCTCGGGAATACCTATCATTTATATCTCAGGCCGGGTTGTGATGTAATTCGCAGATTTAACGGTCTGCATGGTTTTATGCACTGGGACGGTCCTATCTTAACCGACAGCGGCGGTTTTCAGGTATTTTCTCTTGCCAAACTCAGAAAAGTGACCATCGAAGGGGCGTTGTTCCAATCCCATATCGATGGTTCCCAACACATGTTAACTCCGGAAAAATCCGTAAAAATCCAGCTGTGCTTAGGATCCGACATCGTGATGTGTCTTGACGAATGCATAAAATATCCTGCTGAAAAAAAAGATACCCAACAAGCACTTGAGCTGACCACGCAATGGGCGAAAAGATGCAAAGATGCCTTTAAAAATGAGAAAAACGCCCTGTTTGGTATCGTTCAGGGAGGTATGTTCAAGGACCTTAGAGAAATGTCGGCCCATGATTTGTTGAACATCGATTTTGACGGGTATGCGGTCGGCGGGCTCAGCGTCGGGGAACCCAAAGACCTGATGCTTGAAATGGCTGATTTTACCCTGCCGCTGCTGCCGGATACGAAGCCAAAATATATCATGGGTGTGGGGACACCTGAGGATATTGTGTCGCTTGTGGCCCTTGGCGCTGACATGTTCGACTGTGTCCTTCCCACAAGAAATGCAAGAAACGGCCAAATGTTCACAAATACCGGCACTATAAATATCTCTAATGCACGGTTTAAAAATGATATTAATCCCATAGAATCAGAATGTACTTGTTATACCTGCCGGAATTATTCAAGAGCTTACCTTCGCCACCTTTATCTGTCAAAAGAACTGCTTGCTTATCGTCTAAATACCATCCATAATGTTCATTTCTACATGAATCTGGTGCGACAACTGCGGACGGCCATATGTAAAGGTGAATTTGAAGAATTCAAAAAAGAATTTTTCAAAAATAGCTTGCAACCTCAACTATAATTTCTATATACTGACTATTTTGGTTCGATTTATTCTTGCCACTATTTCATGGTGGCGAAATAAAAATACCGCGATTTTATGTTCTACAATATCAAGCGATTATTGATTTTTTCAAATAACCATTTATGATGTTAACATGACCATTGCAAAGCATATAAAAACCAAAATATCCGGATCTTCATGGATCCGTAAAATGTTTGAAGAAGGTGCACGGCTTAAAGCGGAACACGGTGCTGAGAATGTGTTTGATTTCAGTCTCGGCAATCCAAATCTGGAGCCTCCTGAGAAATTCAGGAAGGTGCTTAAAAATACGGTAATGTCCTTGGTTGGACCGGATCATGGATATATGCCCAATACCGGCTATCCTCATGTCCGAAAGTCCTTGGCTGAATATCTGTGCAGAGAACAGCAGGTTCAGGTAACGGAAAACGATGTGATCATGACCTGTGGCGCTGCCGGTGCTTTAAACGTTATTCTAAAAGCAATACTCGATCCTGGCGATGAAGTCATTACACCGTCGCCTTATTTTGTCGAGTATCAATTTTATGCGGATAATCATGGCGGGATTTTAAAAACCGTATCGACAAAACCCGACTTTTCTCTGGACATTGACGCGATTCATGCGGCCATTACCGAAAAGACAAAGGCCGTTTTGATCAACTCACCCAACAATCCCACCGGTCAGATCTATTCAAAAGAGAGTCTCGATGAACTCTCAACGCTGTTAAAGGATAAAGGAAAAAGACTGAACCGGACGATTTATCTGATATCGGATGAACCTTACCGCAAAATTGTCTATCATGGCCATACGGTTCCCAGTATATTCAAAAGGTATCACGAGAGCATCATTGCCACCTCATATTCCAAGGATATTTCCATCGCCGGCGAACGAATCGGTTATCTGGCGGTTCATCCTGACGCTTCATTTAACAAAGAACTGATCGAAGGAATGGCACTGGCCAACAGAATCTTAGGGTTTGTTAACGCACCGGGTTTGATGCAGCGAGTCGTTGCCTCTCTTCAAGGATCGAGTGTTGACATTTCCGCCTATGCCCGGAAGAAAGATATTTTGTGTAAAGGTCTTGCAGATTGCGGCTATGATTTCGTCGAACCGCCGGGAGCGTTTTATCTTTTTCCAAAAACACCGATTGCTGATGATGTCATATTTGTCAAAGAATTACAAAAGGAACTGATCCTTACCGTGCCTGGGAGTGGCTTTGGCGGCCCGGGTCATTTTAGAATCGCGTTTTGCGTGGATGATCTTACCATAAAAAATGCCATGCCGGGATTTAAACGGGCCATGGAAAAGTTTAGGTAGTGTCCATCCATAAATGAGTATTTTTGTTCAAGATCAAGGCATGCGAAAAAAATAACCACAGGCATATAGTTGATATTCCGAGGATTATTTTTTGAGCATAACGCAGAGATTGGGCCAAAAGACCATTTATAGATGGGCAATAGATAGAAAAGGAGGATTTATATGAAGATATTAAAGATTGACCATCTTGGAATCGCCGTAAATAGTATCGAAGACGGCAAAAGCTTGTGGACAGATGCCCTGGGGCTTCATTTTGAAGGGACCGAAACCGTGGAAGAGCAAAAAGTGACGACCGCCTTTTTTCCGGTTGGAGAAAGTGAAGTGGAACTCTTGGAATCCACCGCTCCCGACGGCCCGGTTGCAAAATTTTTAGAAAAAAAGGGGCAAGGGGTACACCATGTTGCCTTTCGAGTTGAAAATATTGAAGAAGCGCTGGCAGAATTAAAGGAAAAAGGGATCCGTCTTATTGATGAAAAGCCGCGCAAGGGCGCTGGCGGTGCAAAAATTGCTTTTTTACACCCCAAAGCGACCAACGGTGTTCTGGTTGAACTGTGTGAGAGATAACTTATTATTGAGAGGAGATCGCTTCAGGTATAATTAAATTTTTACTGAAAAAACTCGTGGATAAGGGTTCGTAATGAAAGAACCTGCCCGGATAATGTATAAGAGTATTTTTTTATGAAGATATTTTAGCATTAAATCCGATGGATTATGGCTCTTTCATAACGATCCCTAATCCACTCAGACAGTTTCCAGTTAAAAATTTAATCATACCTGAAGCTCCGTTGAAGTTCGATATATAAAAAACGAGCATTAAACGGATACATAACTAAGTTATAAATAATAAAGTCATAAAAAGGAGGATGACATGGCAGAACATCCTGATTTGAAAAAATGGGAAGAGCTTGCCACCAAACAGCTCAGAGGAAGACCCCTTGAGGATCTGAATTGGAATACCCCTGAAGGGATTCTGGTCAAGCCTTTGTATACAAAAGAAGACATTGAAGGAATGCCGCATGTCAACACGCTGCCGGGTTTTGCACCCTATGTCAGAGGACCCATGGCCACCATGTATGCCGGAAGACCCTGGACCGTCCGGCAATATGCGGGCTTTTCAACAGCCAGGGAATCGAATGCGTTTTACCGGCGGAATCTGGCTGCCGGCCAGACCGGGCTTTCCGTGGCCTTTGATCTGGCAACCCACCGGGGATATGATTCGGATCATTCAAGGGTAACGGGAGATATCGGCAAGGCCGGCGTGGCCATCGATTCTATAGAGGACATGAAGATTCTCTTTGACCAGATTCCATTGGACAAGGTTACGGTTTCCATGACCATGAACGGTGCGGTTCTTCCGGTGATGGCGGGATATATCGTTGCCGCAGAGGAGCAGGGCGTCAAGCATGAACAATTGGGAGGAACCATACAGAACGACATTTTAAAAGAATACCTGACCCGGAACACCTATATCTATCCACCGGAACCTTCCATGCGGATTGTATCCGACATTATAGGATACTGTTCCAAAAACATGCCCAAATACAACACCGTCAGCATCAGCGGCTATCACATGATGGAAGCCGGGGCCGACTCTGTTCTTCAAACCGCATTTACCCTGGCAGACGGTCTCGAGTATGTGAAAGCAGCCCTTGCAGCGGGACTGGATATCGACGCATTTGCGCCGAGACTCTCGTTTTTCTTCGGGGTCGGGATGAACTTTTTTATGGAGATCGCCATGTTAAGGGCCGCCCGTTTTCTGTGGCATGAACTCATGAGCCAATTCAATCCTAAAAATCCGAAATCTTCTATGTTACGAACTCATGTTCAGACGTCGGGCTGGAGTCTGACCGAACAAGACCCGTACAATAACATCATTCGAACCACCATCGAGGCCATGGCAGCAGCTCTGGGAGGAACCCAGTCGCTCCATACCAATTCCTTTGATGAGGCTGTGGGTCTGCCCACGGATTTTTCCTCCAGGATTGCCAGAAACACGCAGATTGTTATTCAGGAAGAATCTCAGATTTGCCATGCCATCGATCCGATGGGTGGATCTTATTATGTCGAGGCCTTGACCGACGGTATCATCAAGGCAGCCAGAGAAATCATCCAAGAGGTTGAAGAAATGGGTGGAATGGCAAAAGCCATTGAAACCGGTATGCCGAAAATGCGTATCGAAGAAACAGCGGCCAGGAAGCAGGCCCGTATCGACCAGGGGAAAGATGTGATTGTGGGTGTGAATAAATACCAGATCGAAGAAGAACCCCTGACAGATTTACTGGAGGTTTCGGAGACGGTGCGTCATGAACAGGTTGCGCGATTAAACGAGATAAAAGCAAAAAGAGATCATGATGAAGTCCGAAGAACTCTGGAAGCCATAACCCGTGCTGCCGAATCCGGTGGGAATCTACTGGAAGCTTGTATTCCTGCTGTCAGGGCGCGGGCCACGGTTGGAGAAATTTCAGATGCCATGGAAAAGGTCTTCAATCGGTTTGTGGCCACAACCCAGTGCATATCCGGGGCATATGCCGACGAATATGCAGACAGCGAAATATTTGCCGCCGTTAGAAAAAGAACCGATGAATTTCAGGAAAAGCATGGCCGAAGACCCCGGATACTGGTGACAAAAATGGGGCAGGACGGTCACGACCGTGGGATCAAAGTTATTGCCACGGCATTTGCAGACCTCGGATTTGATGTGGATATCGGTCCCATGTTTCAGACCCCGGAGGAAGCCGCCCGGATGGCTGTTGAGAACGATGTACATGTGGTCGGCGTCTCCAGCCTGGCTGCGGGCCACAAGTCATTGGTGCCACAGCTTATCAAGGTTCTCAAAGAAAAGGGGGGTGAAGAGATCAAGGTGGTGGTCGGCGGCGTCATTCCTTCTGCAGATTATGACTTTTTATATCAAGCCGGAGCCAAAGGGGTATTCGGTCCGGGAACCGTGGTCGCCGATTCGGCCAATAAGGTTCTGAATGTTCTTGAGTAGAACGAATGATATCCGAAGATCCTCAATTCTATGTGCAAGGTGTTCTGAACGGTGACCGACGTTTGATCGCCAAGACTATTACGGTGATTGAAAGTTCTCTGATTGCCCATCAACGGCTGGCACATACGATTGTCGATTTACTGCTTCCTTATTCAGGAAAGGCCATACGCCTTGGCATAACAGGGGTGCCGGGTGTGGGTAAGAGCACATTTATCGAAAGCCTCGGTACGATGCTCGTTGAAAAGGGACATGGTGTAGCGGTTCTTGCTGTTGATCCCAGCAGCAAAAGAAGCGGCGGAAGCGTACTGGCAGACAAAACCCGTATGGAAAAACTGGCAGTAGAAGAAAAGGCGTTTATTCGCCCCTCTCCTTCCGGAGGCACCTTGGGCGGCGTCGCCCGCAAAACCCGGGAGACCATGGTTGTGTGTGAAGCCGCCGGTTTTGATGTGGTCATCGTTGAAACCGTGGGGGTGGGGCAGTCCGAGACCACCGTGGCATCAATGGTCGATTTCTTTTTGGTGCTCATGATCGCCGGTGCCGGAGATGAATTACAGGGCATTAAGAAAGGTATTCTAGAGATCGCCGATGCGGTTGCCGTCAACAAAGCCGATGGTGATAATATTGAGAAGGCGGAATTTGCCAGAAAGCAATATGAAACGGCACTCCACTTTTTAGCGCCTTCATCGCCCAATTGGACACCACCGGTTTTGACCTGCAGTGCTTTGGAAATGATCGACATCGATGTGATCTGGGAAACCGTTTTAAAACATCACAGAACATTTACGCAGACTGGAGAACTCAAGGCAAACCGGAAAAAACAGGCTGTTGACTGGATGTGGTCCCTTGTCAAAGAAGGTCTAAAAGACCGTTTTTATCAACACCCTGAAGTTAAAGAAAATCTTCCCGAAACAATAAAAGAGGTTGAAAAGGGAACCGTTGCATCCACCATTGCTGCAAGTCGATTGCTGGATCTTTTGGACGATAAAGCGTCCAGTTAAAATAAACCCTGCGTTGCATAAATAAAAATGTCGAACGTCAGGGCAAGTTCAATCCAATACCCGTCAAATATAATGAGGGCTGCGTTTGATTGAACGGGTTTTTCACCCAATGAAAGGAGGATTGTGAAATGGCAGTAAAAATAATCATTAAACGAATCGTACCGCTAAACAAAACAGAAGCATTAAAGCCGCTACTTCAAAAACTTAGAAATTTGGCCATGCAACAACCCGGCTATATTTCCGGAGAAACATTTAAACGAATCGATCGTCCGGGTGAAAGTCTGGTGGTCAGTACCTGGCAGTCCATGGAAAATTGGAGAGAGTGGGTGATGAGTGACGAAAGAAGGGGAACACAGGAAAAAATCGATCACTTGCTGGGTGAAAAAACAGACTATGAGGTGTATAGTTACGATTAGAGTGAATCTTAAATGCATTTTGGATGGTAATATCGAATAACATTTTGCCGTTAAAAGGCACAAGATGCATTTCTGTTTATTTTAAAGTGAAGTATATTATTGATCTGATATCGGATTTGAAATCTGAATCCAAAAGAAAGGTCAATGTGAATCGATGAAAGGAATTTTGTAATGGGTATTATCGAAGATAAAATCAAGGATCTTAAAGAGCGTGAAGCCAGGATCCTTAAGATGGGTGGCGATAAAGCGGTTGCCAAACAGAAAGAAAAAGGAAAATTGACCGCCCGTGAACGGTTGGATATCTTTTTTGATCCAGGAACGTTTCGGGAAATCGACATGTTCGTCAGTCACCGGTGTGTAAATTTCGGCATGGAAAAGGTTGATATTCCGTCTGACGGTGTTATCACCGGTCATGGTCTTGTGGAAGGGAGGCACGTATTTGCCTTTGCTCAGGATTTTACGGCCAGGGCCGGCAGTTTGGGTGAAATGCATTCAAAGAAAATTTGCAAGATCATGGACATGGCGTTGAAAGCCGGCGTTCCGTTTGTGGGCATGAACGATTCCGGTGGTGCCAGGATTCAGGAAGGTGTGGATTCTCTTTCCGGATACGGCCAGATTTTTTATCGCAATTCCATGAGTTCTGGCGTCATTCCCCAGATTTCGGCAATTATGGGTCCCACTGCCGGCGGGGCGGTCTATTCACCGGCTATGACCGACTGGATTTTTATGGTCAAAAACACCAGTTACATGTTCATTACCGGACCGGATGTCATCAAATCCGTCACCGGGGAAAAGATTACCTTTGAAGAACTCGGCGGTGCCATGGCTCATAACGAAAAGAGCGGCGTCGCGCATTTTGCATGTGAAAACGATGAAGATGCCATCAACCGGATCAAAAAACTGCTCTCTTATCTGCCTTCAAACAATATGGAAGATCCGCCCATAGTAAATACCGGAGATGATCCGCGGCGAGCGGATCCGGCACTTGACACCATTATTCCGGACAACCCCAACCAATCTTATGACATGAAAGAAATTATCCGTTTAATCGTGGATAATGGTGAAATTTTTGAACCTCACGAGTATTTTGCCCAAAACATCATCATATGTTTTGCCAGACTGAACGGGAGAAGTATCGGAATAATCGCCAACCAGCCCCAGGTTCTTGCCGGATGCCTGGACATCAATGCTTCGGACAAAGCCACCCGGTTTATCCGTTTTTGTGATGCATTCAATATCCCGATGCTGACCATTGCCGATGTGCCGGGATATCTTCCCGGTAGCGAGCAGGAGTGGGGCGGGATCATCCGACATGGCGCAAAACTTCTCTGGTGCTACTCAGAAGCAACGGTTCCCAAAATTCTTCTGGTTACGCGTAAGGACTACGGGGGATCTTATCTTGCCATGTGTTCAAAAGACTTGGGTGCCGATATGGCGTTGGCATGGCCCAGCTCGGAAATAGCGGTTATGGGCGCTTCAGGGGCATGCAATGTCATTCATCGCAGGGCGATCAAAGGGGCGGACGATCCCGAAACCAAACGCAAGGAACTGATCCAAGAATATGAGGAGCTTTTTTCAAATCCATATTGTGCTGCCAGCCGGGGTTTTGTGGATGCCGTCATTGTACCGAGCCAAACCCGGCCGCGTCTGATCGATGCCTTGGAAGTGATGTGCAGTAAACGGGAAACCCTCCCACCGAAAAAACATGGGAATATACCGATGTAATAGGTAGTAGGTAATAGGTGATAGGTAAAAGGTAACAGGGTATTTTCTAATAACCCATAACCTATGACCCATAACCAATGTAAATGGTGAAACAATGGAAAACAAGAAGAAAGCAGCGGCTGCAATCACTGCCGTCATGAACTATATCACAACGGAAGAAGAGGCGATCTGTATTCAGTCCATGGCCACAACCGCATTGACACCGTCTTCGGCACCTTATGCTGCGGCACCGATGAAACTGTGGGGGACAAGCGGGCGACAGGCCCAGATGCAGATGCGCAATTTGATGCAAATGAGAACATTCAGATAATTGACCATTGCAATCGTCAATTCGTCAATCATAAATATTAAATTTAAAAGGGAGAACGTTAAGATGAGTGATCACAACCAGGTGAAAATAACGAATATGGATTACAGCAAGGACAGACCTGCGGCTGAAAATCCCGTTAAGATACAGGATCTCACCCTGCGGGACGGACACCAGTCCTTGTTCGCCACCCGGGGAAGAACCGAAGACATGATTCCGATTGCCGAAAGGATGGACGAGGTGGGATTCTGGGCCGTTGAAACATGGGGCGGCGCCACCTTTGACACCATGCACCGTTTTTTAAACGAGGATCCCTGGGAACGGCTCCGGACGTTAAAACGTTACATGACAAAGACGCCGTTTTCCATGCTGCTAAGAGCACAAAACCTTGTTGGCTATAGAAATTATGCCGATGATCTTGCTGAGGCATTTGTGGAGCGAACAGCAGAAAATGGTCTGGACATTTTCCGGACATTCGATGCCTTGAACGACTACCGAAACTTTGAAACGGTGGTTCGTGTTATCAAAAAGTGCGGGAAACATTTTCAGGGCTGTATCTGCTATACCATGACCGAACCGCGGCTGGGCGGAGATGTTTACAATATCGACTACTATGTCAACAAAGCCAAAGCTCTGGAGGAAATGGGTGCCGACAGTATCTGTCTCAAGGACATGGCGGGTCTGATTGCGCCTTATGATGCTTACGAGATTATCAAGGCTTTAAAGGCGACCGTGAAGCCGCCCATTCATCTGCACAGTCATTTCACGTCCGGAATGTCTCCCATGAGCCATTTGAAGGCCATCGAGGCGGGTGTGGATATCATTGATACCTGCATGTCGCCGTACGCCTATCGGACATCCCATGCAGCCGTAGAGCCTCTTGTAATGACGCTGCTTGGCACCAACCGTGACACCGGATTCGATATTAAGAAACTGGCTGAAATCAACGAAATACTGGAAAAGAGGGTATTGCCCAAATACAAACATCTTTTGGACGATTCCAAGGTGTCCATCATCGATATCAATGTGCTGTTGCACCAGACACCGGGCGGGATGCTGTCCAACCTTGTCAACCAGTTAAGGGAGATGGATGCGTTGCATAAGATCGATGAGGTTTATAAAGAGCTTCCCAGAGTCAGAAAAGAACTGGGTCAGGTACCCCTGGTAACGCCTACCAGTCAGATCGTGGGGATACAGACGGTCAACAATGTTTTGTTTGACGATGAGAACGAGCGATACAAGATGATTACCGGTCAGGTCAAGGATCTGTGTTACGGTTTATACGGCAAGACCGCCATTCCCATCGATCCGGATGTTCAAAAGAAAGCACTCAAAGGATATCCACGGGGCGAGGAACCGATTACCTGCAGGCCGGCCGAAGTTTTGGAGCCGGAGCTTGAACAGGCGAAGATCGATACCAAAGGGCTGGCCGAGGACATTGACGATGTGATCACCTACGCTATTTATCCTGTTACCGGCAAGCGGTTTTTGAAATGGAAATACGGCAAGGAAGATCCGCCAGCTGCAGTCAAATCTCGAACCCTGGAAGAGATTAAAGCCGAAGAGGACCTGGTAAAACTGGCCAAACTGGGCAAGCTGGTCCGAAAAGTGGAAAAAGAAGCACCGCCTAAAACCGATGCCCTTCGAACATTTAATGTATTCGTGGATGACGAATATTTTGAAGTGGGCGTGGAAGAACCCGGTGGGTCGCCGATGATCAGCTATGTGCAACAATTGCCTGCCGGAGCACCGGTTTCACCGCCGGCACCGGCCGCTCCTGTAGCCGCACCGGCAGCACCCAAACCTGCGGCACCGGCAGCGCCCAAACCGGCAGCGCCTGCTAAACCGGCACCGGCGCCGCCCAAGCCGGCAGCACCTGCACCTGCTGCCGGGGTTGAAGGTACACCATTGAAAGCGCCGATGCCCGGTATGATTGTTAAATATCTCAAACAGGTGGGGGATGCAGTGAACAAAGGAGAGACGGTGGTCATTCTGGAGGCCATGAAGATGGAAAATGCCCTGGCGGCCCCTGCGGGTGGTGCCGTTAAGGCCATTAATTTCTCCAGCGGAGATTCCGTGGCCAAGGATGACGTACTGTGTGTGATCGGGTGATCCTGAATAAACAAGTGAATATTGAATACCTTTTAGAAGCTAAAAGCGGACTTTGTTTCATTTTGTCAATGTTCAATTTTCAATAGTAAATTTTCAATTATAGGGAGAATTGGTTTAATGAAAATTCACGAATACCAGGCAAAAGAATTGTTTAAAAGATACAACATTCCCATCCCAAAAGGGAGTGTCGCCTTCAACCCGGATGAAGCCGGAAAAATTGCCGGAGACCTGGGTCAATTCCCGGTTGTCGTCAAAGCCCAGATTCATGCCGGTGGCCGGGGCAAAGGGGGTGGGGTCAAGCTTGCAGGATCGATGGATGAGGTGGCGACCATTTCCGGGGATATCATCGGAATGAATCTGGTGACCCACCAGACCGGTCCGGAAGGAAGGATCGTTAAAAAGGTGCTGGTGGAACAGGGACTCAACATCGCCAAGGAATTATACCTGAGTATTATTCCGGACAGGGAAACGGCAAAGGTTGTTATCATGGCCAGTGAGGCCGGTGGCATGGATATCGAAGAGGTGGCGGCTGCCACCCCTGAAAAGATCATCAAGGTGTACATCGATCCTTTGATGGGGATTCAGCCGTATCACTGCCGACAGGTTGCTTTTGGTCTGAATATGGCGCCGGCAGTCATGAAACCGTTTGTTTCAATGCTGTCAAGTCTTTACCGGCTGTTTATGGATTATGACTGTTCGCTGGTGGAGATCAATCCCCTTGTCATCACCGCCGAACAGACGGTGATCGCTTTGGATGCCAAAGTCGACTTTGACGACAATGCCCTCTACCGTCATAAAGATATTCTTGAATACCGTGACATCGACGAGGAAGATCCCCTTGAGGTCGAAGCCTCCAAATTTAATCTCAATTACATCAAACTGGACGGCAATGTCGGTAACATGGTCAATGGCGCAGGCCTGGCCATGGCGACCATGGACATCATCAAGCTTGCCGGTGCGGAACCGGCCAACTTTTTGGATGTGGGGGGCGGAGCCAGTGCCGAGATGGTTGAGAACGGCTTTCGAATCATGCTCGGTGACGAGAATGTCAAAGGAATTCTGATCAATATTTTTGGCGGGATTTTACGCTGCGACGTGCTGGCAAAAGGCGTTGTCAGTGCAGCTGAAAAAGTCGGAATCAGCGTTCCAGTGGTGGTACGGATGGAAGGGACCAATGTGGAAGAAGGCCGGAAGATTCTGGCCGATTCCGGGCTCAATCTGCTTACCGCTGCCGATATGAAAGACGCTGCACAGAAAGTCGCACAGTTTGTTGCGGATAAATAAAAATTGAGGAACGAAAAATGAGCATATTTATTGATAAGAACACACGTTTGATGGTTCAGGGAATAACGGGTAAAGAAGGACAGTTTCATGCACGGCAGTGTATCGATTACGGAACGAATGTGGTTGCCGGGGTAACCCCGGGCAAAGGCGGACAAAAAATGGATGACGTTCCGGTATTTAATACCGTTAAAGATGCTGTGGGGCAGACAGGTGCAAACTGCAGCATGGTTTTTGTTCCGCCGGCATTTGCGGCGGATGCCATTATGGAGGCCACAGATGCCGGAGTCGATCTTATCGTTGCCATCACAGAAGGTATTCCGGTGATGGATATGGTAAAGGTTAAAAATTACCTTGAGGGTGCCGGGTCCCGTCTCATCGGCCCAAACTGCCCGGGAATCATTACTCCGGGTGAGTGCAAGATCGGGATTATGCCGGGCCCCATTCACAAACCCGGCGGTCCTATCGGTGTTGTATCAAGATCAGGAACCCTCACCTACGAAGTGGTTCATCAGCTCACCCTCAAAGGCATCGGGCAGACCACCTGCATCGGTATTGGCGGAGACCCTGTCAACGGCACCAACTTCATTGACTGCCTGGAAGCTTTTGAAAAAGATTCCGATACCACGGGCATTGTGATGGTTGGAGAGATTGGCGGGACTGCTGAGGAACAGGCCGCTGAATTTATCACACAGCATGTGACTAAACCGGTGGTGGGATTTATTGCAGGCCTGACAGCCCCTCCAGGGCGGCGCATGGGTCATGCAGGCGCCATCATCAGTGGCAGCAGCGGTACCGCCCAAGGGAAAATTGATGCCATGAAGGCGGCAGGGATACATATTTGTGAGAACCTCGGTATGTTTGGGGAGTTGTGTGCAGAGGTGTTCAGTTAGATCACTTCGCTTGATATTGGAATGTTGGAAGAATGGAATAATGGAGAAATGGGTTTTAGGGAAAATGGGTACATGGAATTTTGGCCAAATCGTCAAAAAACATATGATAATTCAACGAGTTAACTATTTAGCCAAATCCGATAGGATTTCTCTTGAGATCAATATTCCACCATTCCATCATTCCATTATTCCATGTATGATGAGAAAAAACCAAGGACTCGACAACTATTTTTTATAGTATATTACAGAATTTCAGGGACGTAATTAATGCATGAAATGGGTATTGTGATGCAGATCATAAAGATTGCAGTTGCATCCATACCTGACGATTTGAAGAATGCACAAATTAAAAGGGTCAACCTAAAAGTCGGAAAACTGGCGGCGGCGGTCCCCGAGAGTCTTCATTTTTGTTTTCAAATTGCCGCTCAGGATACCCCCCTTAGTGATGCGGAACTCAACATTGAAGAAATTCCTTTGAAAATCAGATGCACGGATTGTAATGTTGAATGGATCGCATCTGAACCGGTTTTTTTGTGTCGAAAATGCAACGGCACATCCGTAGAGATGCTGTCGGGCCGGGAACTGGATATCACTTCCATCGAAATTGTGGACGAAGACAATTAACATGCTGGAAATTAAATATAAAAATCAAAGATATTACCATCACAAAGATCCCCGAAAACCTCACCATTCTCATAACGGTGGTGGTGGTTCAGTGGGCGGCAAGAACTCAGACACCAGAGAAATAAAAATCGTTCGTAAGGTGTTGGATGTTAATGATACCATCGCGTATCAGAATCGCGAACTGTTTAGGGAAAAAGGCGTTTTTGTCATCAACGTCATGAGTTCACCGGGATCCGGGAAAACCGCTATTCTCGTAAAGACATTGTCTCAAATTACGCCAAAAATCAGATGCGCTGTTATTGTCGGAGATATTTGTACCTCGAACGACGCTGACCGGCTTGCCGGGTTCGGTGCACCAGTTGTACAGGTCAACACAGATGCATTCGGGGGAGACTGTCACCTGGCGGCCCATGTGATTAAAACTGCGGCCAATAACTTTAACCTGGATGAGATTGACCTTTTAATTGTAGAAAATATAGGGAATTTGGTTTGTCCTGCCGAGTTTGACATGGGTGAGAATTTGCGGATTGTTGTTCTGAGCGTCACCGAAGGAGAAGACAAACCTTTGAAATATCCTTTGATGTTCCGCGTGTGCCATGCGGCGTTACTCAATAAAATCGATTTGCTCCCGCACCTTGATTATGACAGCAAAGCCGCCGTTCAAAATATCCTTAAGGTCAATCCCCAAATGCCGGTTTTTGAAATATCCGCAAAGACCCAAGAGGGCTTTGATTCCTGGATCGAATGGCTCAAGCAACAACTTAAAGGATAGAGCGTTATCTTCAAGTATACCCCCTTGAATTCGTCTCATTGTAAATCAATCGATGCCAATGACGTTGATATTGAAAAGGCAGACCATCAAATCAACCAGCGTTGGGTTCAAGCCTTAAATGGATGGTGAGTTCAATGCTTACTGTAAAAGAGCATTATGAAAATCATCTGGCAAAATACTACTCTTGGATGTCCGGAGGATTCACCAAAAACCTTGAAGAGAATCGGAAATTTATTAAGGATCACGATCTGTGGCCCCGTGGTTCAGGGGTTGCGGTGGACCTTGGGGCCGGTTCCGGATTTCAATCCATTCCCCTCGCTGAATTAGGTTACCATGTTATTGCCATCGATTTGAGTCATCATCTATTGTCTGAGCTTAAGAAAAACGCTAAAGATTTATCCATTGAAATTATTAACGACGATCTGTTGAATTTCTCAAAACACTCTCCTGACAGGGTTGAATTGGTTGTATGCATGGGCGATACGTTGACCCATTTGAACACACATCAAAATATCCGAAAACTTTTAAGAAGCGTATACAGTGCCTTGGAAATTGGCGGTCAGGTTATTTTAACCTTTAGGGATCTAACATCGGAATTAAAAGGTTTAGACCGTTTTATTCCTGTTCGTAATGATGCCAATACCATCTTCACTTGTTTTTTAGAATATGAAAAAGATTATGTAAAAGTTCATGACATTATCTACGAAAAAAAGCACAATCAATGGGAACTGAAAAAAAGTGTTTTCAATAAGATTCGCATTTCTCCCCAATGGACCAGAGAAATTTTGCAAGAATTTGGGTTTAAAATAGATACATATGACATTTATAATAGCGTCGCATGTATCATTGCGCATAAAGTATAACCTCGATCAACCGATCCTTGGCTCCTTCCTAATCTTTACCTAATCTTTATTTGATTTTTAATAACCATTAGGATAACTTGAAATTGATCTTCTCATCCGGGTTTTGGAACAAACAAGTTAATTCCAAGGAGTTAAAACAAGACGATTAAAGTAACGTGCTGAGATAAGAAGTGGAATCAATTCAATACGCATATCTATTTGTCTATATTTTTGCCCTGGTGTCACTTTTTATATATGGTATAAATTGTTACATCCTCATGGTGCTTTATCTTTTCAATTATCCCAAAACCATTAAAAAGCATGAAGAAATAAAAGAAAATTTTTATAAAAAAATTGCTTCAAAAAACTGGCCGCACACAACCATTCAACTGCCAATTTACAATGAGCTTTATGTGGCCGAACGCTTAATTGAATCTGTCTGCGGGATTGATTATCCGAAAAATTTGATTGAAATTCAGGTTTTGGACGATTCAACCGACGACACGACCGAGATCGCAAAAGCCACCGTCAAAAAGATGAAAGCTCAGGGCTTTGATATTGATTATATTCACCGCACTGACCGCACCGGATATAAAGCCGGTGCCCTAAAAGAAGGTTTTAAATCCGCCAAAGGAGAATTGATCGGAATTTTTGATGCCGATTTTGTTCCCAATTCCGATTTTCTGAAAGAATCCATTCCGTATTTTGATGATCCGAATGTGGGAATGGTCCAGGCCCGCTGGGGTCATCTGAATGATGATTACTCGATGCTTACCAAGGCTCAGTCGATGGGTATTGACGGACACTTTGGTGTAGAACAGGCTTCTCGTGCCTGGAGTGGTTTGTTTATGAACTTTAATGGAACGGCAGGTGTTTGGCGAAAAAAAACCATTGAAGATGCAGGCGGATGGCAGGCCGATACACTTACCGAAGATCTGGATTTAAGCTACAGAGCCCAGATGGAGGGGTGGAGATTAGTATTTGTGCCACAGGTAGAATGCCCCGCGGAGTTGCCGGTGACGATTACTGCGTTCAAATCCCAACAGCATCGCTGGGCCAAAGGGTCAATTCAAACAGCCAAAAAAAATTTGGGAAAACTTTTCAAATCAAACGCCCCTTTATTTTTGAAAATCCAAGCTTTTTTACACTTGACCCATTATCTTGTCCATCCCATGATGATCCTGGTGGTTTTAACTTCCATACCCATGCTCTATACGCGTTGGTTTTTTAAAGATCTGACGTATCCGGTTATGATTTTTACACTGTTTTGTCTGGCCACTTTTGGGCCTTCATCCATGTACATATTTTCACAACGTATTCTTTACCGTGACTGGAAAAGCCGGATTAAGTTCCTTCCATTTCTAATGTGTCTCGGAACCGGTATCGCTGTTAATAACACCAAGGCGATCCTTGAAGCGTTATTCGGAATAAAAAGTGGTTTTATCCGAACGCCCAAATATGGAATACAAAGGAGGCAAGACGGATGGAAAGATAAACGTTATTATATTCCCCTGAATTTCATATCCATTATAGAATTTTTCATGGGAATCTATTCTCTTATCGGGCTTTTCATGTTTCTTTTCTTCAGCAGATATCTGATCAGCCCTTTTCTGTTTATCTATAGCGCAGGATTTTTTTACGTCTTTTTTCTCTCTGTGAAACATGGATATGGAAAAACCAAGCAATAAAAGGACAAAGGGATTCAAAAATCATTCCACTCATGTCGGAATCGTTGGGTTGGGCCTAATATCCGGAGCCGTCTATTTGTTTAATTTCAAGCTTCATGGATTTATTCCCCAATTTTTTAGCAAAACAGACATCCATATATTTTTGTATCTGTTTTTTTTCCTTCTCATGCTCTATTTTATGGGTATATACCTTATTTTCAATCAGTTACCTCAATCCGGCCATTCAAAAAGTCTGATCGTCATCATCCTCTTTTTTGCCGTGTTTTTCAGGGCCGTCTTGATTCCAGCCGGTCCTAAACCCCTTTCAGATGATATATATCGCTATATCTGGGACGGTCGTGTGCAACAAACCGGCATTAATCCGTATCTTTATCCACCATCATCCAAACAACTCGAATCTTTAAGGGATGACAAAATATATCCTCATATCAATCGCAAAGATTATCCCACCATCTATCCTGCAGGGGCCCAGGTATTCTTCCGGATTTCTCATGCCCTGATCGGAGACAGAATTTTTGGTTTTAAGGGTCTGATGGTTTTTTTTGACGTTGCGACGGTCTTGGTGCTGCTCGCGCTACTCAGGTCTTACGGCTTCGAAGAAACAAGGATCTTCATTTATGCCTGGAATCCTCTGGTTATTTTCGAAATCGGTTTCGCCGGCCATTTGGAAGGATTGATGGTTTTTTTGATGGTTCTGGCGTTTTACCTGAATGCGATTAAGAAGAATATGCCTGCTGTTATCTCCCTGGCATTTTCCAGTGCGACCAAATTATATCCGGCGCTGATGCTTCCTGCGCTGCTTAACCGAGGTAAAAGAATCAAGGGAACGGCCGTATTTTTGGGTTCTTTTTTGGTCCTTTATCTCCCGTTCTTGAGCGCCGGGAATAAGATAGCGGGGTTTTTACCGGTTTATTTTAAAAATCCCTATGAAAGTTTCAATCTAGGGTTGAAATATCTGATGCTGCATCTCTTTCCGGGATGGGATTACCTGGTCATTTCCAAAATATTCATGCTGATCCTGACGGCCGCAGCAATTTTCTTCTTTTTTAAAGAAAAATTAAAAGAGCAGCATCTCTACTGTGCTTATGTTTTAATCGGCTTGCTCATAATATTGATGCCGGCTGCGCTGCACCCCTGGTATGTAATTATGCTTATACCGTTTTTAACTTTTTTCCCTTCCGGCGCCTGGCTGATGTTTACCGGAACGGTTGCACTCTCCTATATCAAGTATGCATCTCCGGCGGGCATCATTCCCGCTAAGGTTCTGTTCCTGGAATATCTACCCCTGTTTACATTTCTTCCCGCCGGTTATATCTTAAAGAAGTATGCCCATCAGCATTGGGTTATGGGATTATTTCCGGCTAACAAGACGCAAAAGCTTATGAGGATAAGAAAATGATGAGTAAATGGATTATATTTATGTTTTCATTGTTAATCGTCTGCAGTGCCCAGCAAAACACTTACGCTGAAACCTTTGATCATTCCAAGTTCGATCAGATCCTTAAACAGTACGTGGACGATAAGGGCTTGGTCGATTACAATGGCATTGCAAAGGACCCTCGGTTTGGCGAATACATGGAATCTTTGAAGTCTGCTCAAACGGATAAAATGTCCCGCAACGGCCAATTGGCCTTTTGGCTTAATGCGTACAACGCAGTAACCATTGATAAGGTTATCAAATGGAAACCCAAAAAGAGCGTGCGTGAAACGCTGATCCCCGGCGTGTGGACATCCACCAAATTCTTTACCACCCGGGATCATATCGTGGCCGGCAAGCGGCTGAGCCAGGATGATATCGAAAATGACATCCTGCGCAAGAAATTCCAAGACCCCAGGATTCATTTTGCCATCATTTGTGCTTCTTTAGGCTGTCCCCCGTTACCCAGGGTTGCTTACACCGAAGAGAATGTGCAAACCAGGCTGGAAGAAGAGACCCGCAATTATATAAATTCTCCCCGGGGTACCCGGATTAATCGGTCGAAAAACATGCTCTACCTTTCTAAACTATTTGAATGGTATGCCGCTGACTTCATAGCCAAATCTGGTTCTGTTATGAATTTTATCAAACCATATCTTGCACCGGAAACCCGGGAATTTTTGAAACAAAATCCAAAAATTTCCTACATCTACTATGACTGGGCATTGAATGCCAAGGAGCCGTTGAAGTAATCCAATAAACCAGCTGATCCGAATAATTCCGATTTCCAGCGGAAAGGCGATAGTCGAAGGAAAAAAATGGACGTTAAGATTTCGGTTGTCATTCCCACACTTAACGAAGCCCGGGCTATCGGCGAAGTGGTCAGCGCAGTTCCACAAGGTTGGGTACAAGATATTTTTGTTGTAGACAATGGCTCTACGGATGACACAGTAAAACAGGCAACGTTAGCCGGTGCTCGGGTAATTCATGAACCCCGGCGCGGATATGGATATGCCTGTTTGGCGGGGGCCAAAGCTGCCCAGCACAGCGATATTATTGTATTTTTAGACGGCGACCGCAGCGATGATCCTCGTCAGCTGGATATTATCGCAATGCCGGTGCTTGAGAATCAAGCGGATTTGGTCATTGGCAGTCGTATCGGAGGGATGCTCGAAAAGGGAGCAATGCCGCTTCACGGCCAGTTGGGAAACCGTTTGATTGTATTTCTGCTGCGTCTGCTTTACGGCGTTTATATTACGGATATCGGTTCTTTTCGAGCAATTAAGACCGATGACTTATTTGATTTAAAAATGGAGCAAATGACCTATGGATGGCCATCTGAAATGGTTGTTAAGGCGGCCCGAAAAGGGTTGCGAATTCAAAGCGTACCGATAACCTATCGCAGACGCATTGGGGTATCAAAAGTCACGGGTTCGCTAAAGGGAACCATTATGGCCACCTATTACATGTTCCTGGTACCTTTGAAATACCTTTGGAAAGTCTAAAAACTGTTGACGATAGAAATCTGAGGGAGGTTTTCTATGGTTTCATTGGGAATCGGTCTAACCAGCAACTGTAACCTATCCTGTTCACACTGCTACCGAAACCAAGACCGAGTTTATAATCTGACTCTGGACGACATTAAAAAAGTATGCGAGAGTATTGACATCAGTTCCATTGGATTTGGCACGGGAGAGAACGGTCTAAATCCTCAATATTTTGAAATTCTTGAATACCTCAATGCCAAACAGATAAAACTCACCCTGGCTTCAAATGGTTATACGCTTTCCATCACCCCGGACGAGGTACTAAAATATTTCGGTGATGTTGAATTTTCGGTGGATTTCCCCGATCAAGAACGTCATGACAGATTCCGCGGTCAAGGCAATTGGAAGACCGTTATGGGCGGCATTGAAAGATGCAGGCGACTTGGCATCCGGGTTTCAGTTTTAGCGGTTCTTATGAACTTGAATTACAAAGATTTAGGCCGCGTCGCCCAACTCGCCGCTTCGCTAGGAGCCGACTTTCGAGTCAATGTTTATCAACCGATGTATACCGATGAATTCATGCCGAGCTTTGATCAATACTGGCAAGCCTTCAAATCCCTGTTTGAACAAAGCGAAATCATCTCGGTGACGGAGCCGCTGGTAAACACTTTCATGGGTTTAAACGGTTTGGTGGGTACCCCGTGCGGCGGGCGAAGTATGCGCATAACACCTGACAGGCTCTTGAAAGCCTGTGTTTATTGGCCGGATTCTGATCTTGCCATAGAGGATCTTGTTGAAAAAAAAGAGACCATCTTTCAATCGGCCCATTTCAAACAAACGCATACTATCCCGCAGTTTTGCCTGAGCTGTGAACACGTTAGCAATTGCGGCGGCGGATGTGCAGCTCGGCGAATTCTCAGAGGGCAGCTTGAAAAACCGGATGAATACTGTCCCATATTTCAGAAAAAAACCATTCAACTGGAAGGCCGGATCTCCGCGGCTGCTAAACCCCTCAGGACTGGGAGTATATGCACGACCATCGTTAGAGGAATATAAATGCATGCAGACAGAGAGCTCAATTTTAAAGCTTCCAAAACATCTTTATTTAGAAACGACTTCCAGGTGTAATCTCAGATGCAGGGGGTGTATTCTTCACCGGGGAGGTTGGGAACCTCAGCGTGATCTGTCCCTCAAAGAACTTATCATGATATGTGACCAACTTCCAAAACTGGAACGGGTAGCGCTGCACGGGATTGGGGAACCGATTTTAAACAAAGAACTCCCGGATATGATCCAATATCTTAAAAAGAGGAAGGCATTTGTATTTTTTAATTCCAACGGTATCCTGCTGGATGAAATATGTCAAAATCAACTCATTGATACCGACCTTGACGAACTGCGAATCTCTTTGGATGCTGCCTCCCCGACAGGATATAAAACCGTGCGCAACAGCGACAAATTTAATTTAATTGTCAGAAACGTGCAGGCTTTTTCCGAACGCATAACGTCTCTTAATGTTTCTCATCCCAAACTTTCGCTCTGGTATCTGGGAACCCGGGAAAATATTTCTGAGATCCCTGGTTTTGTTCGACTGGCAGCTACCTTGGGCATAACAGAGGTGTACTTGCAACGTCTGGTTTATTTTCAGGACCATGAGGGATACGGCTTGGCAAGGTCTGAAAAAACACTTATGGATTCGAATGCCACAGTAGCGGAATTGATACATAAGAGTTATGAAATTGCCAAACAATCAGGTGTTAAATTCAATGCTTCCGGACTCAGCAATCCGCTTGAAAGTTTGCAAACAGGTAACCGTAATCCATTGCCTTGGAAACGCTGCTACCGGCCAACAACCCTCATGTACATTACCGCCAACGGCAATGTTCTACCGTGCTGCATTTCTCCTTTCTCCACCTTTGATTATGATTCTATCATTCTAGGGAACGTTTTTGATAACTCCCTTGCTGAAATTTGGTCCGGTCATAGATACAGGGCTTTCAGAAAAAAACGGCAAACTGAAAATCCCCCAAAATGCTGTAAAGGTTGCGGCATCCTCTGGAGTCTTTGAATGGATAAACAGTTCGAAAAGTTATTGGTGATAGTGGCAAAAGAACCCCTGCCGGGAAAAGTTAAAACACGTCTTTTCCCTAAATTTTCTCCGGTAATTGCCGCCGAACTATATCGGTGTTTTCTTCATGACAGGATACAGGAGGTCAGTACCCTTAACGGGGCGGATAGAGCGATTGCCTATACACCCGAAGATGCCAGAGAAACATTCACCACGTTAGCTTTGGACGGCTTTGAACTCTTTGCCCAGCGAGGTAAACATCTGGGGGAAAGATTGCATAATATTTTTTTAGAAAAATTGTCTCAGAGGTATAAAGCCGTCTCCATCGTTGACAGTGACAGCCCCGATTTACCCAAGTCTTTAATGCAAGAATCTTTTGAATTACTTTTGTCAAAACAGGCTGATATTGTGTTTGGACCGTGTTATGATGGTGGTTATTATCTGGTAGGCATGCGAAAACCATATCCGGAATTATTCCACAATATTCCCTGGAGCACTGAAAACGTACTTTCCGTAACTCTTGAAAAGGCCAGAAAAATGGGGCTCAATGTCAAGCTGCTTTCCACCTGGAATGATTTGGACACCTTCGAAGATCTTATCGAATTTTATAATATGTATAAAGATCGCTCATTATCAAAAGAATGGACCGGCAGCAAAACGTTTTCCTATCTTTCACGTTTAGAGAAGATTAGTAAGTGCTAACTAGTGTCCATCCATAAATGGCCCTTTTTGTCCTGATCGGCGTTCTCCGCGGGTTTCCGGTTGCGGCGTACAGACGATTAGTAAGTGCTAACTAGTTGAGGGGTCGGGGAGTTTTTTTTAAGCACCCGCTCCATGGATAATCTTTTTTTAAACCGCATGAACTCGCGGCAAGGGATCATAAAGAAAAAACAGGAAACTATCTTTTAAATATCAATAGGTTCTCTGTATCATTTTAAAATTATTTTAAAGCTACAATTTCAGTATGCGCCTGTTTTTTCTAACGATCCCTAAACCACTCAGACAGCATCCGATTTAAAAAAAGATCATCCATTCCGCTATATTCAAGGATTTAGGAGAAAAACTCCCCGACCCCTCAACTAATTGAGCCCTCGGAGATTTTTTCTTCTTAATCCTTTTTTATGCAATTAAATAGAAACCATTTGACCCAACCATGTAAAAACGAGACAAAATCAGCACGGCGCCTTTGCTATCGACTATGCCAGGTGAACCTGCCGAACGGAGATAATATTTGGCAGTTGATTTAAATCCTGAAGAACATTTTCGTCTGCCGGGGTGTCGATGTTTACCAGACATATGGCCCGGTCGCCGCGCCTGCCGAGTTGAAAGCGGGCGATATTGATGTTGTGGCGGCCAAGGGTTGTTCCCACATTTCCGATAACCCCCGGTTTGTCAATATTTTGAATAACGATCATCCATCCTTCAGGGATGGCGTCCAGGTATATTTCTCCAATTTTTACGAGTCTCGGATATTTTTTTTCATAGATGGTCCCCCAGATTTCGTCGATCTCTCCTTTGTGACCTTCAAGTTTCATCCGAATCAAACTGGTAAAATCGTGCGTTGTCGAACTGATGGTTTCATGGACATGGATTCCCTTGTCTTGAGCAAGGGCCGGCGCGTTGACATAGTTAACCGGCGTGTCGGTAAAAGAACCCAGAAGTCCTTTAAGGGCGGCATGCGTCAACGGGCGTGTGTCCAGGTTGGCAACACTACCGCTGTAACTGATGGTGATATCGTGAATCTTTCTGACAAGCTGGCCCATTAGGGAGCCCATTTTCTCAGCCAGATCCAGATGCGGACGGAGCTGATTCATCACTTCCATGGGCAACGACGGGAAATTGACGGCATTGGTGATAATACCGTCCAAGAGATAAGCAGCCATCTGATTGGCAATCATATTTGCCACTTTTTCCTGGGCCTCTCCGGTGCTGGCGCCCAAATGGGGGGTAAAAATAACATTCGGATGCTGGAGTATGGGTAAGTCCGGGTCCGGTGGCTCCTGGGGAAGAACATCAAGGGCTGCGCCGGCGACATGTCCACTTAAAATGGCCTGGTAAAGATCATCTATTTTAACGATTTCTCCCCGGGAACAGTTGATGATTCTCACTCCCTGTTTCATCTTATGAAGGGTCGTTTCATTGATCATCCCCACCGTTTCCTGGAGGCGCGGCACGTGAAGTGTTATAAAGTCTGAACGGGCAAGCAATTCATCCAGGGGAACAAGTTCCACATCAAGGGCTTTTGCCGCGTCTTCGCTAACATAAGGATCGGCTGTAATGACCATCATTTTCAACCCTTTAGCACGATCCGCCACCACTCTGCCGATATGACCAAGGCCAATAATGCCCAATGTTTTTCCGGTTATTTCAATACCGGACAGCGTCTTTTTCTCCCATTTCCCCTGACGTAAAGATGCCGTTCCCTGGGGAATGTTTCTTGCCAGGGCCAGCATAAGAGATATGGTATGCTCAGCAGTGGTAATCGTATTTCCACCAGGTGCATTCATCACTACGATCCCATGTTTGGTGGCAATCGGCACATCGATATTGTCGACCCCGATGCCGGCGCGGCCGATGACCTTGAGCTGACCGGCGTTTTTTAATACCTCTTCTGTTACCTTGGTTCCGCTTCGGATGGCAAGTCCGTGGAATTCACCGATAACCTTGGACAAAACCTTTGGATCGGATGTGGCTTTGTCATTATCGACGACGACGTCTATTTTTCCGGTTGCTTCAAGGACATTTTTTGCAACAGGGGACATATTGTCCCTAACCATGACTTTGTACATCGCTAGCTCCTATTGGGCTTTTTTCCAGAAAGGGGACAGTTCTCGCAACCGCTCAATGATCGGCGGGAGTTTTTCGATAATAAAGTCGATTTCCTCTTCAGTATTATATATACTGAGGCTGAAACGGATCGAGCCATGCGCCGCAGTAAAAGGCACCCCCATGGCCCGCAGAACATGGGAGGGTTCCAGTGAACCGGATGTGCAGGCCGAACCGGATGAAGCGCAGATGCCATACTCGTCCATCAGCAATAGAATGGCTTCGCCTTCTACGTACTCAAATGCGATACTGGTGGTGTTTGGCAGACGATTTTCTCTATCACCGTTAACGATGGCATTGGGAATGCGATTTACCAGTTCGGTTTCAAGTTTGTCTCTTAACCGTTTTACCCCGATTCTTTCATCCGACAGGTTGGCGGCGGCAAGTTCACTTGCTTTTCCCAGCCCGATAATGGACGCAACATTCTCGGTCCCGCCCCTTCGGCCTTTTTCCTGATGGCCTCCGATTAAAAAAGGCGAATATTTGGTTCCTTTTCGAACATACAAAGCGCCGACGCCCTTCGGCCCGTGAAGTTTATGCCCTGACAGAGAGAGCATGTCCACATCAACGTTTTTAAGATCTATGGGAATTTTTCCAACCATCTGAACAGCGTCCGTATGGAATACAATCTCTTTTTCTTTTAGAACCTTTCCGATTTCTTCGATGGGAAAGATGACACCGGATTCATTGTTGGCCCACATAATGCTGACAATAGCGGTATCCTCACTTAGATTGTTATACAGATAATCCAAGTCGAGTCGCCCTTTGCGGTCAACCGGCACAAATGTTACCCGGTAGCCGTTTTTGGACAGATACTCAAAGAGATTCTTGACTGCCGGATGCTCTACTCTTGAAGTTAAGATATGTTTTTTATCAGGATTCGATAAAATCGCGGCCCGAATGGCAGTGCTGTCACTTTCCGTTCCACAACTGGTAAATATGATTTCATCCGGAGAAGCCCCTAAAAGTCCGGCCAACCGCTCGCGCGCTTCAACGATTTTGTGTTCCACCATTCCACCGAACGTATGCATACTGGATGGATTTCCGTAATACTCATTAAAATAGGGAAGCATTTCTTCCAACACTTCCGGCGCGACCTGTGTCGTGGCGTTGTTGTCTACATAAATGACTTTCACGATTGCACCTCCTCTACCAGGAGTTCAGGAGTAACCAATTCCCTGAGCTTTGACTCGACATAATGCTTGAGGGTAATTTGGGATGCGCTACAGGTGGCGCATGTTCCCTGGAGTTTCACAAAGACGTTGTTTCCATCCACATCCACGAGTTCAATATTACCGCCGTCTTTTTTCAGTGCCGGTTTGATTTCACGTTCTAATGTTTCTTCAATCAGTCTGATTTTCTGAATATTGGTTAAATGGACAACTTTTTTCTTTGTCTTGATATCACGGCCGAGGGTTGCATCGATAATTTCCTGAATCTTGTCATGGCAGCTTTCGCATCCACCACCGGCCTTGACATAATTGGTTACATCTTCAATAGAATTCAGGCTGTTTTCTCTGACGGCACGTTCTATTTCGAGGTCGGTTACTCCGAAGCATTCACAAACAATATTGCCTTCGACTTTCTTTTCTGCTTCCCCACGATAATTTGCAATTGCCTTTTCAAGGGCATCCCGTCCCAATACCGAACAATGCATCTTTTGTTTTGGCAGGCCGCCTAAGAATTCTGCAATATCATCATTGGTGATCTTTTTGGCCTCTTCCAACGTAAGGCCTTTTAGCATTTCTGTTAGGGCTGATGAAGACGCAATGGCGCTTGCACAGCCAAAGGTTTGAAATTTGGCATCTTTAATTTTTTTGTTTTCATCCAGCTTAAAATATAGCGTCAGGGCATCTCCGCACGCCAGAGATCCGACTTCTCCGACGCCGTCGGCATCCTCAATCACGCCAACATTTCGGGGATTGAGAAAGTGGTCTTTCACGGTTTTTGTATATTCCCACATGGTTAACCTCCTGTGTCTGATATCATTCAAATAATTAACAAACTTATATTAATCATTTTATTTGAAAATAAAAGCCTTCAGCCAAATTATGAACAAGTTTTTCATGGAATTAAAAGATCGGCCAAGAGCAAAGCGGTGTTGTCACTTTTTTTTAATTTTTACCATAAGAATTCTGTAGAATGTTTAAGCCAAAGTATACATAATGGAGGCCGGAAGCTATGGTAAGGCCTGCCGCGATCCAAAACAGCGAATGTTTTGTTATTTGAAGCCCTGGAATACCCGGATCAAGAAGGGTCAGTAAAATCGTTAAGAACTGTGCAACCGTTGTACACTTGCTTACAAGGCTCGGATTCATTTCAATAGGAATATCCATTAATGCAAAAACAGCGATGCCGGTGATAATCAGGATGTCACGGCTCAGAACGATCACTGTTAGCCAGGCTGGAATTACTTTAAGAACGGCCAGGCTTACAAAGGCAGACGCCAATAAAAGCTTGTCGGCAATGGGATCGAGGTAAGCACCCAACACACTGAACTGATTAAAATATCTTGCCAGCAGGCCATCCAGCCCGTCACTTATGGCTGCAATGGCAAATACCAGAAGCGCAAAGTGAAACAGATCTTTTAAAAGGAAAATTACAAAAAGGGGCGTAAGCAAAATCCTGATAACGGTTAAAATATTAGGAATATTGATGCTCAATGATCTCGTTTCCATTTTAGAATTAACCGGAGGTTAGCTCAACTCTCAAGTGATTTTTTGAAACTTCGTAAATGTTAATGTTGACCGATCCATAGGATTTCAGCATTAAAGCGTCCGCGAGTGTTTTGGCGTTCCCCTTAAATTCAACGCTGATGACGGTTTCGTTGGTCTTTAATTCTTTTATCTGAAGATTCTTCACGCCGGATAAATTATTGATAATGCCGATGAACTTCTCAAAGCTTGCCAGATTGTCCGTTCCTTCAACGACGATTCCTATAACGTGGGTCTTTTCATCTTTTCTCTGCCAGGCATCAATGATCTGGTCGGCCAGTGTTTCACCTGCAAGTGATCCGGCGGCAGATAGCGCTTTCCGGACGCCGATTGTTTCATCGGCATTTGCTGTGACGGCACTCTTGGTTATGCTGGCGATTTCTTCACCTGTATCGGTTCGAATGGCACTTGCAGATACCATTGCTTTGAAAGACTTTATGTCTTTCCCCATAATATTCTGCGCCTGGTCTATGGTTGCTTTACCCACAATGACGATATCAGCCTTTAACTTGAGACCGAGTTTGACGGCTTCTTTCTCGTCGAGATAAGGTTTGTCGTATCCGTCATCAACGCTTGTGTTTTGAACGATACTCGAATGATCAAGTACCGGAAGCCCCTTGCTTTTCATGGTCTCTATGAAAGCGCTGACTGAAAACATTTCTCCCAAAACCGCTTTTTTCCCCCACCAGTATTTTGGTGACGTGCCTTCAAGATTTTGTTCTGAAATTAAAACCAGTATCTTTGGCAAAGACTTACCATCCGATACAATCCTGGTGTCTGACAAAAGTTTGGTTAAGCCGGTGACGGAAACGTTTGCTTCCACCAATACTTTGTAAGTATTTCTAATCTTAAGTTCTGCCAGCACTTTGTAACCCTGAATGAATTTGTCGGTTTGATCATACAGCGCTTCGGTGAAGCTTTGAAATGTTCGATGCAAAGATTCCGGCGGTAAAAGGTTCAGCGCCACGCTCTCCACGGCGGATTCCAGACTATTTTCAATGGCTTCTTTTCTGGCACTGGCAGAATCCTTTTTATAGATTTTACCGGTTCCGATGACCACAACGGTTTTTGTGGCAAGCTGATCTTCAGCCTGAAGGGTCACGGAATGTGCAAAGAAAGCTAAAAGGCAAAAGATTATAAGAATAAATCTGATTAAGGTGTTAGAAGACACAGGCATATTTATTTCACCTCCGTTTTCGACGAAATGGTTTTTTCAAAAGTTGCGAGACAACGTATAGTCGGCAATCATCAACAAAATCTCTTTTGGTTTTGAATCTTCAAAGACGACAAGTGCTTCCTTTGCATTTTGAACATATTCTGTAGCCAGAGTTTGAGTATATGACTGGCCGCCGTACTTGTCTATCATCCTTATCAATGTTTTAAAGTCGTTAACAGAGAAATTTTTGTTTTTTATAATGTTTTCCATGCGGGTTCGATCTTTTTCGTCAGCCGATTTGAGTGAATATATGACCGGCAGGGTCAATTTTCCTTCTTTGAGATCTGCCCCCACTTCTTTTCCGAGCGTAACGGTATCTAACGTATAATCGAGAAGATCATCCACCATCTGAAAAGCCATGCCAAGGTTGAAACCATAATCTGCCAGGGCGGTTTCTTTTGATAGTGACACATCTGCGATCAGGGCTCCTGAACGACATGTTCCCTGAAATAGCACAGCCGTCTTACGTTTTATAATCTCCATGTACTCTGCTTCCGTAAGGTCCAAACTGCCTTTTTTCATCATTTGATGAATTTCGCCCTGTGACATATCTTCTGTAATTCCTGATACAACCTTAATAAAATCGGGCCGTTTTGTTTCAGCGGCAATGGCCAGTGATCGTGCAAGCAGAAAATCTCCTACGAGGACAGCAGCGGCATTACCCCATATGGAGTTGGCCACTGGTTTGCCCCTTCGTAGCGTCGCTTCATCCACAAGATCGTCGTGCAAAAGGGTGGCGGCATGCAAATATTCGAAAATGGTTGAAAAAATCTTGTCGTAGTCTCCTTTGTAACCGCAAACCCTGGCCGATAAAATCATGAGCAAAGGTCTTAAACGTTTGCCCCCGCTAAACAGTATATGCCCGGCAATTTGAGAGACCAGGTCTAAATACGGATTTAAATTCTGCTGAAGGGCGACCTCAATTTCCTCGAGATCATTTTTTACCTGCATAAGGATTTTATGTTTTAAATCGTTCATACAATTTTTCCCATAAGATCATATTCAAAAGCGTCTTCAATCCTAACATGAACAAAGGACCCGATGGTTAGGTTCCTGGAATGAATATCGGTCGTTCCGTCGACTTCCGGAGCTTGAAAAAATGTTCTGCCTTTATACAGGTTGTTGCCCATGGATTCTTCCACAAGGACGTCATAATTCTTGCCGATGTGTTTACGGTTATTGAGCAAAGATATTTTCTGCTGGAGCGTCATCAACCGGTGGTATCGATCCGTTGCGTCACTTTTTGCAATATGACCCGGGAGCTTATTAGAAGGAAGGTCCTTTGCATCGGAATAGATAAATACCCCGAGGTTATCAAAACATATGTCCTGTATAAATGTTGACAGCATTTCAAAATCTTTATCTGTTTCTCCGGGAAAACCAACGATGATGGCTGTTCTGAGGCCTGCATCAGGAACCGTGGATCGAATGTTGTCAAAGAGCCGATACAGATCTTCGGATGTATAATTCCGCCCCATCTTTTTTAGAATTCGGTCGCTGGCATGTTGAATCGGAACATCAAAGTAAGAACATATGTTCCGATGTTCGGCAACGGTTCGAATAAAAGAATCCTCTATGCTTTCCGCATGTCCATAAAGTATTCTAATCCATATATTATCGGATAGTTCCGATATTTTTTCAAGCAATCGATTTAGCGGTACAGGGGGATGAAGATCTGTGCCGTAACTGGTGGTATCCTGTGCAATTAAAGTGAGCTCCTTGACTCCGGATGAAATCAAATCACGCGCTTCGGACACGATATCTTCGGGATGGCGGCTTCTTTGTTTTCCCCTGAGCTTTGGGATGATACAATATGTACAGTGACGGCTGCATCCTTCTGCAATTTTAAGATATGCCATGTAAGAAGAACTTAAAACCCTCAAAGATTCCTGCTGATCATGGGAAGCGATATTCGGGTCCGGCAGAAAACATCTCCCGATATTCAGATCGTCGTTTGCAGCCGCTACAATTTTATCAAAAGCACCGGTTCCTAAGAACACGTCGACTTCCGGCAGTGTTTCGACCATGGTTTCTCTGTAGCGTTCCGGAAGACAACCGGTAATGATGAGACGGCGACAAGCACCGCTGCTTTTGAATCTTGCAAGTTCTAAAATGGTGTCTATGGATTCGTTGACTGCGGATTCAATGAAACTGCACGTATTCACAATGATCGTGTCGGCGTTTTGTGGATCTTGTGTGATGCGCCATCCCGCTTTTATCAATCGACCCAGCATCACTTCGCTGTCCACGAGGTTTTTCGCACAACCTAAGCTGGCCAAATAGAGTTTCATGAATATTCCTGATAAAAATTACATCCTTTAAAATATTGTAGCACCTCAGCCTTTTGAAAACCTTACCGCTCTGGCTATTAATAACAGTTTCTGCTTCAACAGGAGATTTTATCCACAAAGTTAAATCGTCGATGGTTCTTTCAAAACGATCCCTAATTCACTCAGACAGCTTCCAGTCAAAAATTTAATCATATCTGAAGCTCTTTTCTTGTTGGGCTGTCTTGTCCCATCGTAGCATTGAGATACGATGAATTAAAGCCATTAAAATGTTAAAGGCTCCCGGAAGGTATCGGCAGCCTTTAAGGGGCATAAATGTTGTACACGAAATTAGAAGCTATCTCAAAAATGTCTTTTAACCCAATTTCTGTGTTGGGTCCTCGTTTCAACTCCTCGGAAGACTTGAGTATGCCTGCGGGTTGAATCTCGGCCCCGCCTTGATCTTGAACCAAAATTTTATTTTTGAGATGGCTTCTAGTACCAAATGGAATTAAATTTGGATTCAGCCTTTTAATTTTCTGATTTCTTCGGTAATTAAGGGCACGATCTCAAAAAGATCTCCTTCTATACCATAATCGGCTTTGGAAAAAATGGGGGCTTCCGAATCTTTGTTGATGGCCACAATGACATTGGACGACGACATTCCGGCAAGGTGTTGAATGGCGCCGGATATCCCGCAGGCAATATAGAGATTCGGAGAAACGACCTTTCCGGTCTGCCCCACCTGATCCGAGGAGCTTCGCCAGCCTTCATCTACGGCCGATCGCGACGCGCCGACAGCACCTTCGAGTACCTGAGCCAGTTCTTCTATGACGGCAAAGTCAGGGCCGCCCATTCCTCTTCCACCGGACACGACCGTATCTGCTTCGGTCAGGTCAACTTTGCCGGTATCAAGATGCTTTTCAATGAATTTCACCAGGGTTGGACCGGTGTTGACCTCAAATTTTTCAACAACTCCGGTTCCGGCAGCACTGGTGATGGTCATGGCATTGGGTCGAATGGCTAAGATTTGCGGTTTTCCGTTGAGCACGACATCTGCCAGAATTTTTCCGCCATACATATAACGGGTTGCCATTAGGTTATTGTCTTCAAAACGAATGGCAACACAATCCATGGCCAGCGGTGCGTTCAGGCGTGCACTCAGACGTGCTGCAATATCTTTTCCCTGGGTGGATGCGCCCAGTATCATGACATCCGGCGTTTCTTTGTCGATGACATCGGCGATGACATTGCCGTATGCATCCGGCAGATATTCGGAAAGGGCGGAATTTTCTGCAACGATGATCCTGTCCGCCCCGAATTGCCCGAGTTCTTTTGAAATGTTTTCGATGTTATCTCCCAAAACAAGGGCGTTAAGTTCACCACCCAACTGATCAGCGATACGCCGTCCTTCGCTCAATGCTTCGAACGTCACTTTTCGAAAAACACCCTCAATTTGTTCTGCGATTGCTAGTACACTCTGTGACATATTCATCTCCCTCGTTAAAGGACCTTCGCTTCCTCGTGCAAGATCTTGACAATTTTAGCCGCTTTTTCCTGTGCAGAGTCGCCCTCTATCATTATGCCGCCTTTTCGCTCAGGAGGCGTTTTTAATGAGACGATTTTTGTTAACGGCTTGCCAACGGTTTCAGGATCGAGCCCGATGTCCGTTAAGGTTTTCGTATCAATGGGTTTCTTTTTCGCTTTCATGATTCCCGGAAGAGACGCATAACGGGGCTCGTTTATCCCGCGTTGAGTTGTAAAAAGGGCCGGCAGCGGTGTTTCCAGGACAACCGTTCCACCATCGACGGTTCGATGGCATTTTATTTTACCATCCGTAATTTCCTGTTTGATCACCATGGAAATATGGGGGATATCTAAAAACTCGGCGGTTGCCGGTCCGACCTGGAAGTTGTCATCATCAACCGCCCGCTGACCGGCGATGATCAGTTCAAAGGGGATTTCTTTGAGTGCCGCGGATAAAATTTTTGCTGTTGTTAATCCATCGCAAACATCTCCATCAGGCACATTGATCAGTATCCCTTTGTCCGCACCCATTGCCAGGGCGGTTCTTATGGCTTCAACCGTTTTTTCCGATCCCACAGAAAGAATGGAAACCGACCCTCCATGGGCTTCTTTTATTCGAAGTGCCTCTTCAACTGCGAATTCATCATAAGGATTGATGACCCACTTGATATCGTCCGTTTTGATGGAGACGCCGTCATCGGCAATCCCTATGAGTGACTCTGTTGCCGGAACCTGTTTTAGCAATACGACAATTTCCACTTTGGTTACCTTTCCTTTCATGTAGTGTGCAATGGTGTAATGGATTGACAGGGTGTAACCCCTTAAAAAAACAAAAAAGACACATTCCTGAACCCAAAAAATTACAAGACTCGTCTTTGGATGTCAACAAGATTATGAGACCTTTTAAGCGATAAATAGGAAACAGGAAAGAGAAAATAGAAAATAGGAAAGAGGAAATCGGTTTTTTGAGTGACAAGTAACAAGTAAATAGTGACAAGATTTTTTACTCGTTACTCGTTACTCGTTACTATTCACTGCTCTTCAGGAAGGTTTAATAAAGAATTCAGCAATATTCGTCAGTCCACCTGATGGATAATTACTACGGCTGCCTATAACCAGACTCTAATGAGCTCTAACTGAATGTCCTTACAACTTTGAACGATGAACGGGGAACTCGGAACCTCACAAATTAGGAACAATATTTATGTTCATTTGCGGTTATCTTTATTCTAATGACTAATTCCTATTTTCTAATTTTAAATCAATCTCTTTACATGGGTGTGCAAGGTTTCATTCTGTTTTAAAGCCTTTTGAGTAATGGTCGACCAAGGTTCCGTTTTTGGTTTGGGTGACGATGAAGCATTCTGTGTTATCCAGCCGGTTAACCAGATCAAGCCCTTTTTTATGACCGAGAACCATAACGGCAGTTGCAAGTCCGTCTGCAAAGGTGCAGGTGTTTGCGATAATCGAGACGCTGACCACGCCGTTATCCACAGGAAATCCATTCCTGGGATCTATGACGTGAGAAAAACGGTGTTGATTGACTTCGAAATAATTCCGATAGTCACCGCTGGTTGCAAAACCTTTGTCCTGCAAATCGACAACCTTATACACCTGATCAATGGGGGCATTTTTCTGGGGTCTGTTGATGCCGATTCTCCACTCTTTCCCGTCTTTGCGGAGACCTGCCGCAAAGACCTCGCCCCCGATTTCCACAAGGAAATGTTGTATGCCATTGGCCCGGATCAGTGCCGCCACCTGATCGACCCCGTAGCCTTTTGCAATGGAGGCGAGATCCAGGGTTATGGCCTTATTTTTTTTGGCAAGATAATGACCGGCGAATATTTCAATATTATTAAATCCAATTTCGGATAAAAGCGCCGCTATTTGTGATTTTTCGGGAATCGTATGTCTGTTTTCAGGTTTGCTGAATCCCCATAGGTCCACGAGCGGCTTGACGGTGCCGTCCCAGGCGCCGCCGGTCTCTTCATATATCGTTTTGGCAACGGTCATGACATTGTAAAAATCATCTGAGATTTTGAATTTTTCACCAACGGTTTGAAATGCGTTGAACCGGCTGATTTCACTGTCCTTTATAAAAGTGGACATGCTTTTATTGATCTCATCGAGGCGCATATCAACTTCATCTTTCAACATTTTTGTATTTTCGAAGTATCCTGCAACAACTTTAACATGATATGTCGTGCCCATGGTTTTCCCCGAAAATTCAAATTCCTTTTGCATGCCGCAACCGGCAAATAAAAGCACAAAGAAGATTAAGGTGGTCGTTTTAAAAAGAGCTGATGAAAAATTAAGAGTTTTCATGATTATCTTGTTAAGTTTCATTAAATACGCCAAAAAACTCGAAACACGAATTTCGAATCTCGAAAAAAATCCTAAATTAGAATGTTCCAATGTTCAAAACTTGGAATAGGATGTTCAATTAAATAGTGCTAATGTTTTGGTCATTCGAATTTCGCTATTCGGATTTCGGATTTGTTGCAAAAATTTCTGCTAATTAGGAATTTAATGCCAAAATCATGCAAGTAACATTTTTCCTAAGAACTGTCTATCCTCTAAATTAAGTTTTCGATTCAGAAATGAGGATTTTTGCTAAAGATCAAGGCATGCGAAAAAAATAGCCACAGGCATATGTTTAATATTCCGAGGATTATTTTTTGAGCATAACGCAGAGATTGAGTAAAAAGACCATTGCTGAATCGAAAACTAGCAGATTCGTGGTAGTTGAGATCCCACCAGCATATCGATGATCCTGGTTCCACCGATTCGGGTCTTCATGACCACCTTGCCACGGTGATCGGAAACCACTTCTCCGATAATAGCGGCATCTTTTCCGTATTTGTCCTTTTGGATTGCGGAAAGAACCTCTTTGGCATGATCGGCATCGACAAAGGCGATAAGTTTTCCTTCATTGGCAACATACAAGGGATCAAATCCCAAAAGTTCGCAAATGCTTTCGGTCTCGTTTTTGAGGGGAATCTTTTCTTCATGAATCTGAATGCCGACATTGGATTTGCCGGCGATTTCATTTAAAGCCGTGCCCACACCGCCGCGGGTCGGGTCTCGAAGCACATGGATATCCTGGCATACCGAAAGCATTCGTGACACCATATGATTTAACGGTGCCGTATCGCTTTGAAGTGATGAATCAAATGTCATGCCTTCGCGTTGGGTTAAAACGGTCATGCCGTGGTCGGCGATGGTTCCGCTGAGGATGATCATATCTCCTGGTTGTGCGTTCTGACTGGAGATATTCACTTTGTCGGATATCTTACCAATACCGGATGTATTAATAAAAATTTTATCCACCACACCTTTGGGTACCACTTTGGTGTCTCCGGTGACCACTTTCACACCGGCTTTTTCTGACGCAATGCCCATACTTTCGAGTATTTTTTTAAGATCAGTCATTGAAAAACCTTCTTCAATGATCAATCCGGCACTCAAATAGAGCGGTTTTGAACCGCACATGGCCAAATCGTTGACCGTTCCGTTTACGGCCAGATCGCCAATATTTCCACCCGGGAAAAAAATAGGGTCCACCACATAGGTATCTGTTGAAAAGGCAAGACGCTTTCCTCCGATATCAAGTGTTGCACCGTCATGTAAAGCAGCAAGCATTGGATTATCAAAAATGGGGAGCATGAGATCCGTAATCAGATGAAGGGACATGCTCCCGCCGCTGCCGTAATCCAGAAGAATTTTATTTGTTTTCATCGATATACCTTATTCACACTCTTTGTATTTTTTCAAATCCTTTATGCGCAATAGATCGGGGCAGATCGAGTAAAAAAACGCTCAATTTAGGTTTATATGTGCTGCTTGATTTGATTTTTGTGCTGGACAAACCAACATATACGTCTTAACTTACAGACCTTTTACCTTAATTGAGCGTAAACAAAACCGGGAATGATTATTATATATCTATTTCAAAGGAAAGGAAATCCATGAAAATCGGATTGTTAGGTCTGCAAAATTCCGGCAAGACAACCATTTTTAACGCCCTGACACGTTCGGAAGCCGAAGTGGGTACTTATGCCAACAACAAGGCCGAACCGAACGTTGCCGTTGTTGAAGTGGGAGACGAACGCATCACCCGCCTCACGCAGTTTTACCACCCTAAAAAAACCATCTATGCCACCATCGAGATCGTCGATTTTGCCGGCCTGACCAAAGGCTCGGAACGTAAAGACGATTTTTCCAGTGCTCAGATGACGCTTGTGCGCAACCTGGATGCCATTGCCCTGGTTGTCCGAAATTTTAGTGATGATTTGACGGGTGCTCCGGCACCGCTGGCAGATATCGAAACCATCGATACCGAGTTTATTCTGTCAGATATGATTATTACCGAAAATCGGCTTGAACGCATTGCCTGGAGCGCAAAGCGTGGTAAAACGACCAACACCATGCTTTTGGAAGAGAAAGTCCTCAATAAGATACTCGAGCAATTAAACCGTGGGCGACATGTCCGGGATTTGATCTTGAACCCCAACGAACAAAAGCTGGTCAGCGGATTTCAGTTTTTAACCCACAAGCCGTTTTTTGTTATTCTGAACTCCGAAGAAGAAAACTTCGGCCGCAACCAGGATTTGCTGGCCGAAATCGAAACAAAATATAAGGTGATCGAATTTGCAGGCAACTTCGAAATGGAACTGGCTAGCTTTGATGATAGCGAAGATGCCGGACTGTTCATGGCGGAGATGGGCATTACCGAATCCGTCCGTGACCGTATGACCCATTTTGCCTATGAAGTTATGGGTCATATCAGTTTTATTACCGTGGGAACCGATGAGGTGCGGGCCTGGACGCTGCGCGATGGCGATACGGCCCTGGAAGCCGCAGCAACGATCCATTCCGACCTTTGCCGGGGATTTATCCGCGCCGAGTGCTTTTCTTACGACGATTTGATGGCCTGTGGCTCGGAAAAAGGCATCCGTGACAACGGCCACTTCCGTCTGGAAGGTAAGAATTACAAGGTAAAAGACGGGGATATATTAAATATACGTTTCAGCATCTAGCCCGCTTTTCTCACGCGCCTGAGCAATACAGGAACTGCTTATTCAGCCCTCGAAGTAGTGCATTGACCAAGATTTAATCATGCAATTACCAAATTGCAGTCACGATAAAATTCTGCACCATCACATTGCGCAATATGAAAACGATATCTTTAAAACAATTGTGTCTTTATATTTACAGTTTGAATTTGATATCTGTTAGTTTAATGGATTTCCGATCAAGACCAGGTATCGCGACAAACCTGTGTCTTAAATATGATTGACTAATTCCCGCCGATTTTGGTATAAATTTATAAGATTTCAACATTCTTCCTATTATCGATGCCCTGAGGCGATTCTCCACTTATAAAATTGACTTCAGTTATCGCTTGATTATTACGCTCCTACAAATATTCCACACATTGAGTTCATCTGTTTGAAATCTAAAAACGAGGGATGCCATATAGCAGATGAAGGTTTTTGACGTAATCTCGCTAACATTCTCACCGCTGATGTTCAGGAATACAGCTGCTTGATTGGCTAGAATGTTGAAATTTATGTTCACTTGTTGAGTGGTTTATCAATTTTTATTTTTTTTCAGCACGAATATCGGTTCTAATTTGTCATCAAATAAAACCAAGATAATAGATACATGAGGCATCGTTTAACAATTCAATGAACAAAAAGGGGGGCCGTTATGAAAACTACAATTCTTGGAATCCTAATCGGCATATTCATATCGATAGGCTCTGTCATTTCAGCGGCTCAGGCAGAGATCAAGGTTGGTATCGCCGGGCCTTTGTCCGGCAGCGCGCTCAATACTGGCGAACAGCAGGAAATCGGCGCTCAAAAGGCGATCAGCCATCTGAATAACAAAGGGGGCCTCCTCGGAGAGAAGATTGTCGCCATTTCAGTGGACGATGCGTGTGAGCCGAGACAAGCCAAAGCAGTGGCGCGGCAACTGGTGAGCGAGGGCGTTGTTTTGGTCGTCGGGCATGTTTGCTCCGCCGCTTCCCTTGCTGTCAGCAAGATCTATGAAGATGCCGGGATCATAATGATCACGCCTGCTTCTACCAATCCCAAGGTTACCGATGAAGGGGGGCCCAATGTATTTCGAGTGATAGGCCGTGACGACCAGCAAGGCACGATCGCCGGCAACTACCTGGCCGACAATTACAGAAAAAGCAGGATTGCGATCATCCACGACGGCCAAGCCTATGGCTTGGGTTTGGCAGAGTTTACAAAGCGCCAGTTGAACAAACGCGGGGTTACCGAGGTTATGTTCGATAGTTACCACCCGGATCAAAGGGACTACAAGTCGATTGTAAACAAACTCGTCAAGAACAAAATAGATGTCCTTTATGCCGGCGGCTACCTGACCGATATTGGAATTATTCTGCGTCAGGCCAAAAAGGAGCTGCCCAATCTTCGTTTGTTTTCTGGCGATGCGCTGGTGAATGTTCAGTTTCTGTTCGTCGCGGGAGAAGCAGGTGAAGGCACCTATTTTACCTTTGGCCCTGATATGCGCCTAAATCCGGAGGCTGCAGACGTCGTTGCTGCCATTCGCGAAGAGGATGCCTACGAACCAGACGGTTATACCTTGTATAGTTACGGTGCTGTTCAGGCGTGGACGCAGGCCGTTAAACAGGCAGGTTCCTTGAAACCGAAGGCTGTCATCGATGCCTTAAGAACAGGCAGCTTTGACACCGTGTTAGGTAAGATTGGTTTTGATAAGAAGGGCGACGTTACAGGTATTAGCACTTTTGTCTGGTATGTTTTCGGCAAGGAAAACTACTCACTGGCCAAATGAGCGGATTGACTCGTGACTCACCGAGCTTCATTTAGATACCCTGACTCGTCAAGACGAAAGCTACAGGAATTGATGACCAATGGATAAGCCAAGAAAAATTACATCCATGGGCGTTCGAGGGAGACTGTTGCTTGCCTTTTTGGGAATTTCTATGCTTTCACTGGTCGCTGCAGCCTCTGGTTTATATTCTCTGTTGCAGGTTGGCGGCGCGCTCAAAAGGATCACTGAGCAGAGAGTTCCCCAAGCATTATCTTGGCTGGAACTGTCACGGAGCGTTGAAAGTGTTGTACGCGCGGCACCAGCTTTGTTGGTCGTGAAAACCGATGACGCACGGATCGAAGTTTCGAATGAAATCGCCTCGCAAATTGAAAAACTTAAGCCGTTTTTGCAGGGTAACAGCAACTATGAGACAGAAGATGAAAAAACAGCAACGGCCGACGTCATGAGATTCTTCGCTCAAATGAGCAAAAATCTTGTTAGGCTGGATGAACTTGTGAAAAAAAGGCTTTCCATTGTCGTTCTCGAAGAAAAAAGGATTCGCGACCTATTCAGGGCCAATAGTATCGCTCAACGAATGCTGTCCCCTGGTGAGCGCATACTCGGTGCCCAGATGGCGGATTGGAAAAGGAATCAGAAAACGACCAAAGCAAACCGATCGTCAAAAGAAAAGTTGAATCTTGTAGATTCGATAATCAGCTTGATTCCACAGCAAAGGGCTGTTCTTCTTGTCGACTCAATTCACAGCAGCCTCCTGAAAATCACGGATGCTGATTCCGCTGAACGTATAGATGTCTTGATATTTCCTCTGAAAAAATCTCTCCAGGAACTATACGAGGTCTCCCTGGCCGTTTCAAAGCTGGCGAAAAGGCGTCTGGCGAAACAAGTTGCGATACTTGAAGAATTAACAGCGGGTCCGAACAGTCTCCCGCAGATCAGAAAGAATGAATTGGTTGTCATCGCTCAGGCCGAAGAGCTCTTGTCTGTTAACGAGCGACTGTCAAAATTTCTGACCAACAGGGTCAGCTTCCTGGTAAATAGGGCGAATTCGGATATTGAGAAAGCGAACCATCAGGCGGCAACAATCCAAGCCCTCAACCGAAATATTTTGATCGGCATCGCTGCCCTGAGCATCGTGAGTTCCTTCCTTATCGTGTGGCTTTATGTTGGGCGTAACCTCATTGCCAGACTTACCGCACTCAGCGATAGTATGCTCGCGATTGCCGGAGGCAACCTCAGAGCGCCTTTGCCGGAACCCGGCAGTGGTGACGAGATCGGCCGCATGGCAGAGTCCCTGGTCGTTTTTCGTGATACTGCCATCGAAGTTGAAGAAAACAATTTGCGCGACATTGAAACGGCACGTCGAAGGCTCGTCGATGCCATTGAAAATTCATCTGAAGGCTTCGCGTTCTACGATCCTGATGACCGTTTGGTACTTTGTAACACAAGGTATAAGGAATTGCTTTATCCTAATACGGACATCGACATTGAGCCGGGAACAGCGTTTGAAACGATCATTCGGAAAGCTGCCGAAGAACGACATATCGATGACGCAGAGGGCCGTATAGATGAGTGGGTTGCAAAGCGTTTGGCGCTACATAATAGCCCAGGTAAACCATGGATCCAGCAACGTAGTGGTGGTCAGTGGATTCTGATCACTGAACGCAAGACCGGGGATGGCGGAACTGTTGCCATTTACTCCGATATTACGGACCTGAAGCAGCGCGAAGAGGAACTCACCACGAAGTCGAACGCTTTGGAAGAAACCAACAAGAGACTCAAAAACGCCCAAGAACAAATCTCGAAGTACATTGATCCGAATGTAACTGAAAAAATATTCAAGGGCGAATTTTCAGCAAAACTCTCGCACAAGCGAACAAAGTTGACGTTGTTCTTTTCCGATATCAAGGATTTCACCCAATTTACCGATGCTTCTGATCCTGAAGATGTGGCAAGGTTGCTCAATGAATATTTAGGAGAGATGGCTCAAATAGTCCGGAAATGGGGTGGAACCATCCCGCAGTTTACCGGGGATAGTATTTTTGCAATCTTTGGGGCACCGGATTCAAAGGGGGAGCGAGAAGATGCTTTAGCGTGTTTACGTATGTCGTTGGAGATGCAAAAAAAAATGAAAACCCTTCGAGAGAAATGGTGGAACCAGGGCATCCAATTTCCCTTCGAAATCCGATGCGGCATTCATACGGGTATGGCGAATGTGGGCAATTATGGTTCCGAAGGATTTATGGAATATTCAGCCATCGGCCTGAACACAAATCTTGCTTCTCGCTTGGAACAGGCCTGTCTACCAGGTGAGATATATCTATCGCATGCTTCGTGGGCCTTGGTTAATGATGAGATACCTTGCGAGGAAATCGGCACCATTGAGGTTAAAGGGTTCCATTATCCCATTCAGACTTACCGTGTTCTACAGCATGATGTGGAGATGGCTCTTGAATCTTAAAATCGAATGATACAACATATGTGTGTTGCTCAGGCGCGTGAGAAGAGCGGGCTTTTCGAATATGGCATTAGATTTTCACCCTACGGGCGTGTCAGAGGCGTCCATCTGCTGTGTTATCAATTGTTTTCTAATGCGTATAATGCATTGAGGGTGGAGGTGTTGACATCAAGGCGATGTTTGACATATAAACTGTGAAAATCAAGAATTCCCATATATAGAAAATAGCGACGCGAAGGAGGTGCAACATGGCAAAAGAAAGATACCGGATCGAATCGGAATGCCCTGAATGCGGATGTGGCCTGATATGCAATATGACGCCTGATGAATTCCGGGAAAAATATGGCGAATTAAAGGATAACGTGACCGTTAATTGCAGTAAGTGCGGCAAGGACCACGAAGGTTGCGTGATTGAGGAACACTAAATGGCCCTTTTCGACAGATTCCTCCGTTGTTTACGTGCCGTATGTTTGAAATCATTGTCTCTATATTGATCTGTCACTATTTGAAACGCTCGATTTAAATTTTACAATGTGTGGTGAAACAATATGGACGAATTGATATGTTTGTCTGCCAATTCGACCAAGTGGCGGTGGTGCGTGAAGAATATTACCTGAGTCTTAT
>CAVSVL010000035.1:0-33027 GCA_963731025.1 uncultured delta proteobacterium
ATAATGCTTGAGAAATTGTTTGCAGCCCAAATATTGGCAGGATATTGCAACATTTGATTTCGGTTTGAAATCATCAATATTTAAAATTTTGGGTTAGGCATGGGATCTTGATTAATTCTGCTATCAGCATTGCAATGGATAAGACTGTGCGAATAAAATTAAACCGTTTCCTTACATCAGAACTCTTCATATTCTTCCTTTATCGGTTCACTCTAACTTATTCATGGACATTTCGTCTTAAGGTTGAGAATGAGAAAGATTGGATGGATTATCTAAAAAATGGTGGGACTGTGTTGCTTTGCGTATGGCACCAACAATTTTTTTCTGTTATTCGTCATGCTAAAAATTATAAAATCTACAATCCGAGTATCATGATTAGTCTAAGTAGAGATGGAGAGATTGTCGCCAGAATGTGTAAATATAATGGGTGGAATGCGGTTCGGGGTTCTTCTTCAAGAGGCGGAATGGAAGCTTTAAAAAAAATGATCACCGGTTTAAAGGAGAATAAGCTTGCAGCCCATATTGTAGATGGGCCCACGGGACCTTCTGGTAAGGTTAAACCTGGTGTAATCCGTTTGGTACATGCCTCCAATGCCGTGATTGTTCCTATTTCTGTTTCTGTGAAACAAGCATGGTATTTCAACAGCTGGGATAAATTTCTTCTTCCAAAGCCCTTTTCCAAGGTGAGGCTTGATTTTGGGAAAATGATCAAATTTGATAGAACCAAAGACAAGGAGATCCTTGAAGCGCAAAGAAAACAACTTGAAGAAATTATGCTTCCTTCTTTAAAAGTGTAAGAATCCTTAAATCCAATATTATGTAAAACCCTTCAAGGAGTAACATAGTAGTTGAAAGATCTTGTCTATTAACTTTGATATGTAATTAGGACAGTTAATTTAAAAAGCTGGATTTTAAGGATTTCCCCATTTGCTGAAATAACATTTTAATATTGCAAGATTTTTGCGCAAATTAAGATAAACTCACCCAAGATATACATGAAAAATCGAGTCTGCTTTTATTGATCTTTAAGTTATCTCAGTTATGTTCCTATATTAGATTAGAAATACGGAGCGAAAGACAGGGTCATTTGGCCAGCCTTTAAATTATCCATACTTTTGATTTCTGAAATATCTAATAAGTTTTTGAGAGCTTAAAACATTTGTGATATCGTTTTTCAATGAGGGCGAATCCATTTCACAGGATTATATCTCATAGTCATCTTAGCTGAATGGGTCTAAATTTTCATTTTCCCATTCATCATTATCTCTTTCAATTCTTAAAAACTCCATTTCATCCTCTGTAAATTCGTCTACTATACCTCCGATCATACCCATATCCTCCCAATCAAAAGCATCAAAAATATCATCCATTTCTATTTCTCCTTTAAATTCTAAGTTTAAGATAGGGGAAAACCCGCGAAAAGATAGTATGTCTGTTTCCCTTGTCAAGAGGAAATTAAAAAAATTATCTCAACTTCTTAGTCCCTTATTTTGTATTTTTGCAATTTTGTAAGAAATAGGATATATGTACTGTATATTGAAGTGCTTAAACCTGTGCTCATGGTAAGAAATCACAAGTTTTTGATTCGTTAAATATTAGGTCGATTCCATAATCTTTAGAGAAACAAAGGAGGAAGAATAATGAAAAGAGCAATCTTTGCGTTAATCGGACTGATTGTGTTGGTGTCTTTCGTTGCCAACGCCATGCCCGCCAAAGATGGTTCGACGGTCAGCGGTGACGTTACACAGCAGAAATTGATTGTTGGGAACAAGCGATACGTTGATGCAAGACCGTCGCACCCGAACCAGACACCCCAGCATCGTACGGAAGTAGCCAAAGGCCAGCATCCCTTTGCAGCCATCCTGAGTTGTTCTGATTCCCGAGTACCTCCAGAGATTCTCTTCGATCAAGGATTGGGAGATCTGTTCGTAATACGCTTAGCTGGTAACATTCTGGACGATGCAGCTTTGGCCAGTCTTGAATATGCCGTGGAACATTTAGGCGTCAAATACATCATGGTCCTTGGTCATGAACGATGCGGCGCTGTGGAAGCTGCGCTCAAGGGTGGAGAGGTTCCTGGACACATCGGCAGCTTGGTCAAAGCCATTCAACCAGCCGTGGAAAAAGCCAAGAATCAACCTGGCGATCTTCTGGATAATGCCGTTAGAGCTAATATCACTATAGTTGTTCAGCAGTTGAAGTCCTCGGAACCGATCTTGGAAGAATTGGTCAAGAAAGGCGACTTGACCGTTGTCGGTGCACGTTATGACCTGGATGATGGAGTGGTGGTAATTCTTCTTTAGTCGTCAATGAACGGGGGCGATAGTCTTCATTCAACCTCTCCAGTCCATGCCGAAAACATCAAGGCCCCCTACAGGAGGAACCTGTCCGAGTGGGGACTTTTTGAGAGCCGGTAGATAAACCGTTCGATGGCGAAGTGCTGCACTAGTTCATTGAAAGTCCGGGCGGTATCCTTGGCCTTGTTGAGAAGTCGCTGGTGCACTGACGCGGCTTATAGCCTCCAGCGTCCCTGAGTCCCGCAGGGCATAGAGCGTTCCAGGATGAATGCCTGCCCGAAGTGCCTGCGCCGTGCGAAGAATTCCGCCATGTTTCTTGAAAATACTGACTGCTTTGTCGAACCTGAAACCACGGTTTTTCGTTTTTTGGAGGTTCATGATAAATTTACCTTCACATGTTCATTTCTGTTGGTAATTTTATCAATTTAAAGTGTCATGTCAAGAGAAATTGCCGGCCTGAGGCCGCCTCACTGGCCGGGAAACTCGGCTATTCCGACGCCGCGCGTTTATCGAAGGAGGGGTACGTTCCCAGGTTTTCAAGTTTCTATAAATTTAAGGTCAAACCATACGGACTTAGATTTGAGATTTGAATACAGAATTTATTGAGCGAATTTAAATTTTTCTTGCAAACATAACAGTTTGAGCGTATTAATTCCATCAGGAATCGGAAAATTATCCTTGGTGTTCCAAGAGCAAGAAATCCTAGCTAAAAGAACCAGGCTCTGGTTTGCGCCTGAAAGGGACTGTTTTAGCCATACAAGTTAAAAGTGCCTAAAGTTGTGGTGTCGCTTTCAGCCGTCGTAGCCATGGGCTACTATAGCGAAGTCGGCTCGCTCCAATATTTTTATATAATTGACAGAATTCCTTAACTTTAGCTCACTTTAAACTTTAGTTCACTTCAAACTCTTGCAGCAATTCTTCAGGTAGAACCAAAGAACTCTGACTACCTAATGGAGGTGGTTTTCTAAGCCGAAATAAGCTTTAAATAAATTTAAATTGTTATAGATATTTTTAATTTTTCATGCTCATATAGGAAAACATTCTATCGAGATAAAAAGAACCGACAACTCAAAGAAAAACATAGAGAAGCCTCAATTCCACCACATATTGTATTCGGTTAATTAAAATTATACCCTCCATTGTGTTTTTCCCTTTACAAACAAAAGGATCCCTGATATTTATTTTGAGATTATGTGTCGTATACGTTTAGAAAATGAGCAGAAAGAAATAACAGGAGAGTTAATTGTATGAAACTAAAAAAACTGGAAATAAACGGATTTAAATCCTTTGTTGACAAAGCCAGTATTCAATTTCCTCCAGGTATTTCTGCGGTTGTGGGTCCCAATGGCTGTGGCAAAAGCAATATTGTCGACGCAATAAAATGGGTTATGGGGGAGCAAAGTGTCAAACAGCTCCGCGGAAAATCCATGGAAGACGTCATTTTTGCGGGATCAAACGGGAAAGCGGCATTGAATATGGCCGAGGTTTCACTCACTCTTGCCAACGACAACGGCACGGCGCCCGAAGAACTTAAAGACTTTACCGAAATCATGTTGACCCGCCGGCTTTACCGTTCCGGAGAAAGCGGTTATTTCATTAACAAGCAACCCTGTCGGCTAAAGGACGTACATAATGTTTTTCTGGGTAGCGGTTTGGGCACGAAATCCTATGCCGTCATTCAGCAAGGAAGCATCGGCGCAATGACGGATGCCGGACCGGAAGAAAGAAGGGTTATCATTGAGGAGGCTGCGGGCGTTACGAGGTACAAGTCACGCAAAAAAGAAGCCCTGGGCAAAGTCAGGGCCACAAATGAGAATATCCTTCGTGTCAGCGACATCATCTCAGAAATTAAGCGACAGATGGCAGGTCTTAAACGCCAGGCAAGAAAGGCTGAACGTTATAAAAAATATCAAAAACGCATCAGAGAACTCGATATTTGTCTTGCACTCCACCATTATGATGAATACACACATCAAATAGATGAAGCCGATGCGCTGTTAAAAGATCTAAACAATACAGACATTGAACATTCAACCCGGTTGAAACAGCTGGATGCAGCGCTTGAAAAAATCAAGTTCGATCGCGCAACAAAAAACCAGGAAATTTCAGATCAAAAATCCAACATATTTGAAACACAGCGTAATTTGGACCGGATGGAAAATGACAAGGCCCACCTTTTCAAAGATGTTGAACGGCTGACATACGAATTTGTTGAACTCGAATCCACCCGTAAAAACCTCGAAGAAAAAAACAAAGATTTATTGACCGAAGTTCAAGAGGGTGAACATCAGAATATACGTATTCAGTCTGAGATAACATCCGTAAGATCGACCCTCGACAAAGAGCAATCGGCTTCGCAACTTATAAAAGATGAACTCTTAGGGCTCAATCAAGAGCTTGAAACCTGCAAAGCAAATTTAATGGACCTTGTCGCCCGGGAAGCTCAATATAAAAACATCTACCAAAATGCCTCGAACAGCAAGGAAAGCCTGAAAAGGCGACTCAAAAGGATAGATGAGGAAGAACTTACAACCCGCCGAAAAGTTTCCGAACTAGAGGACAAAAACAACAGGGCCAAAAAACATCTGAGTTCATACAAGACAGAAATCGATGATCTGAGACATCGTGCCGATATCATCCAAAAACAACTCCACGAAAAAAATACCGCCCTGGGAAAACAGGTCAGGCAGGTTCAAACCTTTGAGCTTGAACGAAACCAGGCAAAATCGTCTTATACCGCACTAAAGAAAATGGAAGGCAATTTCGAGTGGTATAAAGACGGCGTCCGGGCGCTCATGACAAAAAGTCAGGCAGACAAAAAAGACGTGCCTCCCGACAGTCCACAAAAAGAGGTCGGTGACGGTATCTTGGGGCTTATGGCGGATATCCTTGAACCGGAGCCTGCCTATGGAACTGCGGTGGAGGCCGTTCTTGGGGAATCCTTGCAATACATCCTTGTTGAAAATCAAGAGACCGCTGTGGGCTCCATTGATTATCTTCAGAAAACAGGCGCCGGACGCAGCGGTTTTATTCCGATGACATCTGTCAAGAATATGAAATCGAGCCCGGATCACCGGCAGGATCACCCAAAATATCTTTTAAACCATGTTACCATAAAACCGGGATTTGAACAGATCGCAGAAGCGCTCTTGGGCCATGTTGTCGTTACAACCGACATTAAAGAGGCCATCGACGTTTTCAATAGCAACGGCAAATTACAAACCGTCGTCTCCCAAAGCGGCAACTTAATATCTCATCAAGGCATTATGGTGGGCGGCAGCAAAGACAATTTATCAGGCATCCTCGCCAAAAAACAGGAAATCAAAGATATTGAGAGCAGCATCATTAAATTGGATCAAAAACTTCATTCGGCTCGGGACCAACAAAAAGAACTGGAATCTGAAGTTAGACATATTGAAAGCAACCTGCAAAAGCTCCGGGAATCGGAAAACAAGGCCAAACATAACGAGGTCGAGGCTGAGAAGACACTTTACAAAGCATCCGAAGATCTTAAAAACGCCCTTCGGCATCTTGAAATTGCTCGACTGGAACAGGAGCAGCTTTTAGGTGAAGAATCTGATGTTGACGAAGAAGTCGCCAAATACAACAAGGCTGTCTCCGACATTGAAAATCAGGTCAAAAATGCTCAGAATCTCGTTTCCGAAAAGCTGGAACAAATCAGCACTGTCTCGTCTGATGTGGAAGCATTCAATCAGAAAATCATCGATCTCAGGCTTGAGCTCACCGCTTTAAATGCCAAACTGGAAAACAGCAATAACACCTTAAAGCGTCTAAAAGAATTCCAAAACGATGGGATTCAAAGAATCGAACAAATTTCAAAAGAACTTGTTCAAAAAAAACAAAGAAAGCACCATTTAGAAGAAAAAATAAAAGAATACGAACAGACGCTTTCCGGCATGTATGACGATATGAAGCTTCTTGAGAAAGCACTTGAAAATAATGAGGCGGATTACCATGCAATTGATGAAAAGCTGAAAGAAAGTGATAGTACCCTGTCAGAGATTCAAAACGAACGAGAAAAAATTATTCAGAAAATACGAATGGTTGAGCTTGAGCAGTCGCAACGGCTGATTAAACGTGAAAATATTACCAACCGGCTGGAAGAAAGCTATCATCAATCGATTCCGGTTCTCAAGTCAGAATTTGAAGACCCGGCAACCGGCAATGATTTACAGGTAGACGAAATAGAAGATCAACTCACACGGATCAAAGATAAAATAGCAAAATTTGACGATGTCAATCTGGGTGCCATAAAGGAGTATGAAGAGCTCAAAGAGCGATTTGATTTTCTCTCTGAACAGCGTGAGGACCTTGTAAAAGCACTCAGTGATCTTCACAAGGTGATTAACAAGATAAACAAAATCAGCCAGGAGCGATTTCTTAAGGCTTTCGACGAGGTTAACAGTAAGCTGAAAGAAGTGTTTCCCCGTCTTTTCGAAGGCGGTTCGGCCAGACTTGTCCTTACAGAACCTGACAACCCCCTTGAAACCGGCGTAGAGTTTATGATACACCCGCCCGGGAAAAAGCTGACAAGAATGAGCCTTCTTTCCGGCGGTGAAAAAGCACTCTCCGCCATTGCTTTGATTTTCTCGATTTTTCTAATCAAACCGACAGCTTTTTGTCTCATGGATGAAATTGATGCGTCCCTTGATGAGGTCAATGTCTTTCGTTTTAATGATTTGTTGCAAATCATCGGGGAAAAATCCCAGATCATCATGATCACACACAATAAAAAATCAATGGAATTTGCAGATACCCTGTTCGGTATAACCATGGAAAAAAAGGGGGCTTCCAAAATCGTATCGGTAAACTTAAACCCGAAGGAAGATGATAAAAAAACGGGAAATGAGGAAAAAATACCAGACCTCAAGTTAGAGGCTTCGCCTCAATTGGAATGATGGAATGTTGTTAAATGATAAAATTTGTGGCTGCGATAAAACTAAAAATGGACAATATCCTTTTAAAAATCAACCTTCCAGTCTTCCACTATTCCATAATTCCATATTCGAGGAAAGCGTTCAAGCCTCAAAAAATGTCCTATACTTTCATTAAGTTTTAGAAATTCCGTAATGTTATGGCACTCAACTGGTTCAAAAAAAAGAAACACAAGCAGGAAGAAAAAACACCCTCTGATCAAAAAATCGACGACGTTTCGGAAGCATTTGAAACTGAAGATGTTGTTGACACCCAAGCTTCCGAAAACAATGATGGCTCTGATCACCAAGAATTAGAAAAAGAAACATCTCCTCCTCTTCCCGCCAATGATCAGGAGACCGATCAGGCTGCTTTTAAAAAACCATCAGGCTTTTTTAAACGTTTAAGAAGCGGACTCTCCAAAACACGCGAAATCCTTACAACCGACATCAACGATCTCTTTGCCGGCAAGAGAAAAATTGATGATGAATTACTGGAGGAGCTCGAAGAACTTTTAATCACTTCTGACATTGGGGTTCAGACAACCATGGACCTTATCCAGAGCATCTCCCTAAAATCTTCGGAAATAACAGGGCCCGATCAACTCAAAGATATACTTCGAGAGAAGATTCTGGAATTGCTGGACGCAACAATGAGAACGCCTCAAGAAATTGTGGACAAACCCCATGTCATCATGGTCATCGGTGTCAACGGTGTTGGCAAGACAACCACCATCGGAAAATTGGCCGCGAGATTTTCTTCTTCGGGAAAGAAGGTGATCATCGCCGCCGCCGACACGTTCAGGGCCGCAGCAATAGAACAGTTGACGATATGGGCTGACAGGGCCGGCGTCGACATTATAAAGCACAAAGAAATGTCAGATCCTGCGGCGGTTGCCTATGACGGGATTCAAGCTGCTGTTGCCAGAGATGCGGATATTGTTCTTGTGGATACCGCAGGAAGGCTTCATACCCGAAAAAACCTCATGGAGGAACTTAAAAAAATAAAGCGCACCATTGCAAAAAAACTTCCCGGGGCGCCCCACGAGATACTTCTGATTCTCGATGCAACAACCGGCCAAAACGCTTTGTCCCAGGCCGAATTATTCAATGATGCCCTCGATGTCACAGGAATCGCCCTTACTAAACTTGATGGGACAGCCAAAGGCGGAATTGTTGTCAGTATCTGCAATGCGCTTGAAATTCCTTTAAACTATATCGGGGTCGGCGAAAAGATAGAAGATCTCCAGGAATTTGATCCGATTGAATTTGTGGACGCTCTTTTTTAGATCCAGTTTCATATTCACCCGACGATTGAGAATTTGAGTATGTAAACTCATAACAGGGTCGAGTTTTTGCCCGATATTAGCAGTGAAAAATCATCGTCAGGTGTTTTCAAAAAAGGAGCGGAGAATTAATACATGATAAATGTGAAATAAAGATTAATCTTTATTTTTCCCACCGGTCAGAAATAGCCAGAAAAGCGTCATTCCAACCAGCGTCGCTATTACCATCAAATACGTGACTGATTCTGTGTGTAACAAAAAATCTTGAAGCGTATAAAAAACGTGGTCCATAATCAAAGCCTTTCTTAGTGGGCATCCTTGTAGTCCGGGTGTTCATATAAAATGGGCATTCTGGTGACGATAAACCGGTAAAGCAGTAAGCCGATCATAACGATAAAGACTGAGATCCCGATTTCCATCCAGGACGGAAAATATCGTTCACTGGAGGGGAGGTGCCAGTTAAACGCAACGAGGCAGACATTAAATCTGTTGAGGATAACACCCAGTATCGCCAAGACGGATGTGAATTTTATCAGCCCCAGGCTTTTTACTCGAACACCGATAGCATACAGAAGGCTTGGCAGTGCGACGAAACCTAAAAGCTCCACGAGATACCAGGTTCCATATCCGGTTTTAAGGTAATGCCAGTTGTTTGCGGAAGAAATACCCATAACCTTAATGGCAAAATATCCCGCAAGAACATAGGATGCGGCTTTACCGAAACCCAGGGTCACACCGTTTGCTTCTTTGTGGTGTGTTTCATCCATTTTGTAAGAAAAAAACCGGTGGGAAAGGGTGCTTTCAAAAATGACCATGGAAAGCCCTGCGATGATACTGGTGACAAAGAAGTAAATGGGTATATAAGGTGAATACCACAATGGATGTAGTTTCGACGGTGCGATTAAGAACAGAGAACCCAGAGAGGACTGGTGCATGGTGGACAGCACAACACCGAATATGGTGAGCAGAATGGTCAGTTTAACCACAAGATTGCGAGCTTTTTTTAATCCCAGCCATTCCAGCGCTGCCGGGGAGAATTCGATAAAAAGGACCGTGAGGTATGTGGCCACGCAGATCGCTACTTCAAAGAGAACGGATGTGGTTCCCTGCTGAACGACCAAAGGATAGGGGAGGCGCCAGGGACGGCCCACATCGTATTGCAACGCCAGAACCACAAGGGCATACCCTAAAAAACCGGTGAGGACAGCCGGCCTTACCGCAGAATGGTAATTTTTCATTCCAAACAGATAAACCGCAGCAGATGTGACATACCCTCCGGCGGCCAGAGCCACACCGCAAAGCAGGTCAAAGCTGATCCAAATTCCCCAGGGATTGTAATCGGAAAGATTGGTGACGGCAGCCAATCCCCCTGTAAATCGCAAATAGGTGATATAAACTCCGATGCCTAAGACAATCAAGGCGATGAGATTAAAGAGGCTGAAAATTGATTTGTGCTCTGCAGTAGTTACTTGGGCCATCAGGATTCCTCCTCGGTTTCAGATTCAGCAGGTCTTTCTTTATCCAATGCTGAAGTCAACTCTTGTTCTTTCTTTGTTTGTGCAATTTTTTCTTTTCGTTTTGAAACAGCATAAAGACCGGCCAGAAGCGCCGGCCAGAGTCCGGCGATGATGGGCACGGAGCTTAAAGCGCCCGCCGTCAATAGGGGCGCAGGGGTAACCCCCAGATCTTCTCGCATCCCCAGTTCTTTAAATGGGGTTCCTGAAATGTACAGCCAGCTGGTCCCTCCCATTTCATGTTCACCGTAAATATGATCCACATACCGATCCGGATTTTTTCGAAACCGTTCGTGAGCGATTTTAATCATATCTTCCCGTTTTCCAAAGCTAAGCGCTTCCATGGGGCAAGCCTCGACACAACCGGGAAGTTGTCCCTTGATCACCCTCGGGTAGCACATGGTGCATTTTCGAATACGAGGTGTCAGGACTTGGTCGTATTCATAGGTGGGAATTTCAAAGGGGCAAGCAATCATGCAATATCGGCATCCCACACAGACGGAAGCATCGTAAATCACAGCGCCGGTTTTGGTCTTTGTAAATGCACTAACAAAACAGACAGACGCACAGGCCGGTTCCAGGCAGTGATTGCACTGTTTTTTAAAAAACACCGGGCTCTTGGATTTTTCTTTATTGTCATATTTGTTCACCACCGTAAATGCTTTTGTGGTGGTTCTGCGTCTGGCTTCCAGGACGGAAAGGTCCGTAAAGGGTTTGTCCGGCTGGGGCAGATCATTGACTTTATTACAAGCGGCTTCACAGGTGCGGCATCCCACGCACAGCGTTATGTCATGCAGTATTGCAAAACTTTTAGGATAACCGGTAAAGTGCTTGTTGGTTGCAGCAGAAGCTGATTTGCCGATTGTGGTGCTCAAACCTGCTGCACCGACCCACCCTAAAAACTTTCTTCTGGATATGGACATGTGTAATACCTCAAAAACATCTACCGCAATTTAACTGTTTGTGTTCACTCAGATGATCTCGTAAACGTCGAGTTCATCTGAAGTTGGGTTCAATACTATGATTCTTTTTTTCTTTCCTTATGGCAAGATGTACAGCCTGTATATTTTTCAATACCCATTTTCTGGTGACATCCGATGCACTGTTGATGAAAAGAACCCATTATTCCGGGACGTAAAAGATTGTTTTCATTAAACGGTTTGTCATGGCAGATACCGCACCTGGGCGGCTTGTCGCCCGCAGGAGTATTATGATGGCATCCAAGGCATAACGTGGTCTCATCATAATGAAAATATTGGGCCAGTTTACTGCCGTCCAATTTTTTTACCATAGCATCAAAAACTTTTCGATGCGGGTATTCGACCGCCTCATATTGATCAACCAAGTCCTTGAGAACTACGGTTTTCGGGACATTGACTTTATAGATAGGTGCAAATGTCTCTTTCCATAGTTGCGGCATCAGGCGGGCCATTTTTGCTGCTTTTGAGGTCGATAAAACCCCGGTTTTCTCCGGCAACGGTACCATGTGACATCTCAGACACGCAGTGGATTCCTGCTGACGGGTTTTTGACATAAATGCATGACACCCGGTACAGCTTTTGTCCTTTTGTTTGGATTCGTGGCATCCGATACAGCTGCTTTGATGTCCGCGTTTATGAAAAGCGGTTTTCAGTGGAATGTCGGTGCCATTTTTTGAAACTTTATTTGAACCGACCAGCGGATGGCAAGTTACACACGACTCCAGGCTCGCAAGGTGACATACACGGCAGGTGTCGTTGTATTCTTCGTGGCTCTTATGGCTGAAGGGAACCTGATTCATCCTTGCGATACGTCCCTTTTTATCGCCGGTTTTGATGATGACATTATCCGGCTGCCCCCGCTTCAGTCGGGGGACATGTTTTACCTTTTCAATCTTTAGTTGCTCTTGGGCATCATGACATCCCGCACACCGAAGCGGTCCTGCATCCATGTGTTTCGCTCGGGTCTTTTGATGACAATCGATACAGGCAAGATGGGAGGCAAACCGCATGGAGATCACTTTTACCGTATCATCACTTTCCGGCTTTTCTTTGTGACAATACCGGCAGGTGCCTTCTTTTCCCTTGGCATAGAAGAGCTTCTGGCTTTTTTTGTCATATTCGTGGTGGCAGCGATCACATTTGTTCTTCTGGGCGCGGTAATGTCGATAATGGAGGGATTTGTCGAATCCCATGGGAACCCTTGAAGATTGGATCAAGGGTCTTTCCTTGTGACAATCATCACATTTAACAGGGCCTGCCTTTTCTCCGGCTGCAATCATTTCAGTATGGCATTTAGTGCAGTTGTCACAATAAATTTTCGTTAATTCTTCTCGACTGACAGCTTTAAGTCGCATAAATTTAGGAGACATGCGTCCGTTTTCAGTTTTATGGCAGGCCAAACAGTCTTTATTTTTCTTTTCAAGGGCATCGGTATGCTGGTCATGCAAAAATATAGCTTTGGTCTTTTTAAGTTTTCCAAATGCCTCCATATTATCAAAAAAGACGATATCCGGCCTAAACTCAATTGACTGAGTATCTGCAGGGGTTTTAGACTGTGCTGTAACATCAAAAACACCCACAAAGCCGATTAACAATATGATCATCGTAACAGAGATTCGAGCCCCTATTCGTAACGATTTCTCCTTCGCCATAATTGTTATCCTTGCCTGTTGTCAAATATTAAATTGTAATGTTATTTCTAAGTGAACCCTAAGTGGCTCGTGATAAAGCCTTGCCTTTATCTTCCAGGTTTTTGCCGGCAATGATATCCAGATGCCATGTGGCCACATCGTCCAGCGGTAGAATAATGGGTCCTTGAATTTCTCTTAAATCCATGGTCTTAAGGTAATTGTCACAACGACCACAAAGGTCGACCCGCAGACCTTTCTCGCTTTCCGCCCGCAGATAACTCAGCTCTTCTCTATTGTCGTTTTCACAAAACGGGCAGCGAAGGCGCGGATAGGTCCACGCAGTTTCACACAATGAGCAGTGAAGCCTTCGTTTGCCCCCCTCGCCGGAAAAATCGGCCAGCCTGGGTGCCGAACCACAAACCGGGCAATGGCCGTGATGCCAGAGGCTTAAATCCAAATGATCGAGTACAGCTTGTGCGATGATCAAAAGGGACGGTCGCAACGACAAGCGAAGGAGCAATGCCAGAACCGGAGAATCGATGTTGAATGCTTTGGCCGAAGCTTCGATGGCCTCAAAGTTGGATGCCAGGGCCGCCTTCATCACCACGGGAGTTTCTTTACGCGTTTCTTCTATGGCCTCCAAAAGGCCTTCCGCCTGTCGACGTCCGTCTTCTCTTTTTCCTACCAAATCCACCAGGCGTTTATACAGGGTCGAAACTTTTTCCCAATCCAGAGTCAATTCTTCCGGCTTCAAAAAAGATCGTCCTTGTGTGCACGCTTTTCGCAGATCTTCCTGGTCAACGTTTAACTCAGGCAAATGAACGTCTCTGAAATCAGAAGTTTTTACCGTTTCGGACAAAAGATCACCCACCCATTGAACAATCTCGGTATAGGCAGGATTGCGCGTACTGATGGTCTTTACTTTTAAAGCGATATCCTCCAAGCTTGGGAGCATTGATACACCTTTCTTTTTCGAAATAAACCGAATTCGTTGTAGAGGCAGGGGCCTCGGATTGCCGGGGCCCCTGCGTATCAATTACAATTCCATGGGTTTATACTTGATAAAATCGTAGCATAAACAAAAAAGGTCCGGGTTCACGTCGCTTTACAAAGCCGGGGGCTTCGCATTAACGGAACCCCCGGGTCGGATTAGGCTACCGGGCGATATTTAGACTGTTCATCTACTATTAGATATAGTGCCCGAACATCTTCAAGGTCTAGAATCTCACCCTTGCCACCGAATTTTTTCTTGGCTGCTTTCAAGTGTTCGTTGGCAAGTTTTTTTATATCCGCCTCTTCACCAAAGTTGAGTGCCCCGGTGGGACAGGCTTTGGCACATGCCGGCAAAAGTCCGGCCTCTACGCGATCGTAGCACATATTGCACTTGACAATCTGGTCTTCCTCTTTGCTCCAGGTGGGGATACTCCACGGACAGGCTTGTTTGATTGCCTTGAAGCTTTTTTCCAGATCTTTGGTTTTCTTGGTATATAGGACAGCACCGTAGTCTTTAACGATGATAGCATCCTTTAAGATCTGATCTGCTTTCTTTTTACACGGTGGTTTCAAACAGTGACGGCAGGCTTCAGTGAAAAAGTACCAGACCATAGAGTTGGTCTTAGCGGGGTGCTCCGAAAAGCGCACCAGGCGAAACGTATTGCCGTCCAGGTCCGGTGGATTCTGGTACGTGCCATATTGCTTTGTTTTGGTGACTCCGTGCTTTTTATACTGCTTGCAGGCGGTTTGACAACCGCGGCAGGCCGTGCAACGGGTCGTGTCTATAAAGAAAAATTTACCAGCCATGGTTTACGCCCTCCTTTTCCCGAGTTTGTCCACGTTGACCATAAACGCCTTGGTCTCCGGGATTCTTGTGTTGGGATCACCGGTGGATGGCGTCAAAAGGTTGGCCGAATCTCCGCCGTCCTTAGGATACACCCATCCGAAGCACCAAGGTAGACCTATTTGATGAACGGTCGTTCCTTGTACTTTAAAGGGTTTAAATCGACCGGTCACAATGGCCACGGCTTCCACTTCCCCGCGGGCCGAGGATACCTTACACATGTCCCCGTTGTTGATTCCTTTGAGCTTGCCCAGTTCATTGCTCATCTCTACGAAGAGCTGCGGCTGGAGCTCCAACAGCCAGGGCTGCCATCGGGTCAGAATGCCGGTTTGCCAGTGTTCGGTGACCCGGTAGGTTGTGCCAACAAAGGGGAAGCGGGGGTCGCAAGAGAAATGCGCATCCGCTTCCGTACCGTAAACCGGTGCAACGGGATTAATGCGCTGGCTGGACATCAGGTTCTTGGGCACCGGACATTCCAAGGGTTCGTAGTGCTCGGGGAAAGGCCCGTCCGCTCGGCCGGGACCGAAGACCGACCCTACGCCGTCCGGCTTCATAATAAACGGACGCTTGGTCTTTTCTTTGTTCGCCATGGGCGGCCAGCCGCCGTCCGGAACATCCCCTATCCATTTGCCGTCTTTGTATTCCAGAATGTTTTTATTGGGCGACCAAGGCTTGCCGTTGAGATCAACCGATGCTCGGTTGTAAATGATGCGCCGGTTTACCGGCCAGCACCAAGACCATTCCGGGTAGAGCCCCATGCCGGTGGGATCTTTCTTTTCCCTGCGGGCCGCCATGTTGCCTTTTTCCGTATAGGAATTGCAATAGAGCCAGTTGCCGGAACTGGTGGAACCGTCATCCAAGAGAAAGGCAAAAGACGGGACAAGGGTTCCTTTTTTGAAAGATTTACCCTTAACAGTCGTATCCTGTTCAAAATAGCCGTTGATCAGCTTGGCAATGGCATGGGGGTCATATTTCCCATCCTTAACGTAGTCCCATCTCAAATTTTTGATGGGATCCGTGAATTTGCCGTCGCCTTCATACAACGACCGGACTTTTTCAAACAGCTCGACCATGATGTCACCGTCGCCCTTGGGGCCGCGCGGCGGTTTGGCAGCTGCATAGCGCCACTGCATCCAGCGTCCGGAGTTGGTAATGGACCCTTCTTTTTCCACACTGGTATAACAGGGGAGGAAAAAGACCTCGGTTTTGATCTCGTCAGGATTCATTCCCGGACCTTTCCAGAACGATGCGGTTTCATTGTCGAAAATGTTGACGTTGACCATCCAGTCCAGCTTGGCCAATGCCTGGCGAGTCTTATTGGAGTTGGCGCCGGAACAGGCCGGGTTCTGACCCCAGGCAAAGAAACCTTTGAAGTTTCCTTTGTACATTTCATCAAAGATATCCAGCCAAGAATAGGTCATGCCATCGTCGAGTTTGGGCATCCAGGAATAACCAAAATCGTTCTCCTTGGTGGCGGCTTCCCCGAACATTGATTTCAGAAAGCTGGCCATGTACTTGGGCTTGTTCTGCCACCAGTTGGCGGAAAGGGGATCGTTTGTTTTGGGTGTGTTCTTGGCATTGTAATCGGCCAGTGTGACCAAAGAGGCTTTGGGAGTGCCCAAATACCCCGGCCAGATGTGGAACAGTAGGCAGTGATCCGTGGAACCTTGCACATTGGACTCTCCGCGAAGGGCATTGACGCCGCCTCCGGGCCGTCCCATGTTGCCGAGCATGAGCTGAATCATGGCCATCATGCGAATGTTCTGCACACCTACCGTATGCTGGGTCCAGCCCATGGCATACATGATGGTGCCGGTCTTGTCCACGGCGCCGGTTTTTGCGTAAGTTTCATAAACTTTCTTAAGATCCGCCTCCGGTGTGCCGGTGATGGCGGATACGGTTTTGGGTGTGTAACGGGAATATTGCTTTTTCATGAGCTGGAAGACGCACCTTGGATCTTTTAAGGTTAAATCCCGTTTGGGTACCCCGTTTGCATCTTTTTCAAACGCCCAAAACGACTTGTCATATTTCTTAGTCTTGGGATCGTATCCGGAGAAAAGTCCGTCTTTAAAATCGTATTTGGGACCGACGATAAAACTGGCATTGGTGTAGTTGGCGGCATATTCCTTGTGAAATTTGTTATTTGAAAGGATATAGTTCATCATGCCGCCAAGAAATGCGATGTCCGTACCCGATCGTAACGGAGCGTAGATGTCGGCTTTTGAAGATGTACGGGTAAAACGGGGATCAACGCTGATGAGGGTGGTGCCCTTGTCCATGGCCTTTCCGACCCACTTCATGGAGATGGGATGGTTTTCCGCTGCATTGGATCCCATGATCAGGATGCAGTCGGAGTTTCGAATGTCGATCCAGTGGTTGGTCATCGCGCCGCGTCCGAACGACTCTGCCAGAGCCGCAACAGTGGCGCTGTGTCAGATACGGGCCTGATGTTCAATGTAAACCAGACCCAGTGCCCGCATGATGCCTTGAAGCAGCCAGCATTCCTCGTTGTCCAGGGCCGCAGAACCCACGTGGGCGATGCCTGTGGTCCGATTGACCACCTGACCCTTGGCATTGGTTTCCGTAAACGTTGCGTCGCGGGTTTCTTTGATTTTTTCCGCAATTTTCTGGATGGCATCTTCCCATTCGATTTCCTCCCACTCGTCGCTTTCAGGTGCACGGTAGAGGGGAAACCGCCTGCGATTTTTATTGACCGTCATTTGATAGAGACCTGCCCCTTTGGCACACAAGGCGCCTTCATTGATGGGATGGTCGGGGTCGCCTTCGGTGTTGAGAAGCTTGCCGCTTTTTTTGGTGTGGACAATGATGCCACAACCCACTGCACAATAAGGACAGATGGTGGTGGTTTCCTTGGCTTTGAGAATTTCCAACTCGGCAGCGTAAGATGTTACCGGCCTTAAGTCAAAGCCCAGGCACATGGCGGCTGCAGCGGCGCCCGCAGTGCCCGACCACTTGAGAAACTCACGTCGTGTAAGTGCCATATTACCTCCTTTCTATATAAAATAAACGTTTGTCCCGACATCAGTCGGCTGTTTAATGCCACCAATCCAGAAGGAATATCGCTGGTCTGATGTTACGGTCAAATTGACCGTGTGCCGTCCGAAAATTCGGGCTGATCTAAAAGACTTTGGTTTTTACCTAAAAAAAGTTATTTTTTATCTAATTAAAAATAGTTAATTAATTTTAAAGGTTAAGATCCCAACGCTTCCGGTTTTTCGGGTTATTTATGACAAAACCCACACATTATGGGACCGCTTTTACGGCCCCAGTTGATATAATTTTCATGACACCCGATACACTTTTTGTGAAACGCCGTCAGCAGAGGAATCGGGATTTCATTTGTCAGCCGTTTTTTGTGGCATGTGGCGCACTTGCTCCCTTTGCCCATATTTCTGTTGTTGAAGACATTGAAATCATGGTGGCACACCCTGCATCGGAGGATGGTTTCGTGCAAATAGTGGTCAAACCTAACGGAATGTTCATGGCGCTTGCCAAATTCCTTGCTTTTTAGATTCATAATCCCTTCCTGCACCTTTTTATCTTGGGACCATGCCATTGATGCTGCTATAAAGACAGAAAGAATCAGACTAAAAATAATATACCGATACTTCATGCGCATCTCCTCCGATGAACTTATGTATACCTTGTAAAAATTATGGAAAACAGTTTTTGGTCAGTTATGGAAAGCGATACTTCGACAAGGAAAATGGAATCAATTTTGTGTATGGTGATAAGGTTCGGCATTTATCAGTCTATTCGCATATTTCCATTCTAAAGTTTGGATTGTGTCCTTTGATTTAATACCACAATGTGTAGTGCTACAATGTGTCAACACTTTTATAACGATTTCAATATATTATGCACATTCGTAAAAATCAAGGAAATTTTTAAAAGAAATATATTTAATGAATATTGTTTATTTTAGAGATTTCAAATGCAGGTTTTTGATGAGTTTGGGTGTTTATTAACCTGTTAAGCGGTGATGTTTAAAAGATTGAATGTCGATTTTAAGTGCATTTTCTGTATCACGGTCTATCATACTACAATGCGATATTTCATTGTAATAATATCCGTTTATTAAATATGATTGAAAAAACGAGAAAATTTTGATGGAAATTCAGACAATAACGTTAGTCCAAAACCTGTTTTTACAAATTGATAACCTTTTCGATCATTTCTTGTTTAACTTTTCCAGCTCATTAACCAATTCTTCCAATTTTGGGCGAACATTAATATCCTCTACATGGATGTACTGTATGATACCCGCTTTATCAATGACAAACAAAGCTCTTTCTGAAACACCGTCGGAACGGAGAACACCGTAACGGTCTGCCACAGCACCATGGGGCCAGAAATCGGAAAGTACTGAAAACCATAGTTTTCCCATCTGCCGGGTCCAGGCAAAAAGAGTTGGGATATTGTCCACCGTAATGCCTATTAATGTAGCATCGTTCTTATCGAATAAGTTTTTCGCAATATTGTATCCCGGCCACTGGTCCGAGCATACCGGTGTCCATGCTGCCGGCACGAATGATATCACCACATTCTTTTTTCCGGCAAACTGGCTGAGAGAAACTTTTTCGCCGGATATGGACGGCAGGGTGAAGTCCGGAGCCGGGTCTCCAACCTTAACTTTTAAAACGCTGTCAGTAGGCTTTAGAATTCCAGGGTTGTAAATATTGCCTTTATACGCTTCAGATATACCGAATGCAACATCGCAAAAAATCAAAAAAAACACCATTAACAGCAAATTTATATTGAAAAATCTTTTCATTTTTCTCACCCCCTTATTTTAACCCTGCACGTTGAAGCAGTATATTTATAAATTGATCATGGTTTTTAAGACGGCCTTGGTGTGAATACAGAATCCGGTGTGTTCCGTCCTTATTAATGCCGACGACAAAAAAATATGGTGTCCTAACATTTCCGATTTTTTTATGAATGGAAAAATCATCGTCGGGAAAGAGGGGAAAGGGGATTTTGTATGTATTTCTGAAATGCTCGACTTCAAAAGCTGTATTTCCGGCACCGATCCCTATCAGCTTGAAGCGGCCCCTAAGGCTGCTGTTATTTTGAATTTTACGGTACAATTCGTTTAAAGAAGGCGCTTCGGCCTGACAATAAGGACAGTACATGCTGAATATTTCAACGATGACAACGTTGGCCTTTATCTGCGGGATGGTAAACGTACTTTTATTAGATAAACCGAGATATTTTTGCTGATCCAAAATTTGAGGGACAGTCAGCACGATTTCGGGAAGAAGATCCCCTTCAGAAGGTGCTTTTGTTATGGCAGAAGCCGTAATCGTGAACATAATAAAGAAAAACAGAACTAAAAAACATCTGATTATCTTTTTCATCGTAGGATTCCTCCTTTTACGGATTTTCGATAACATGATCATTTAACAAGGGGTCGGGGAGTTTTTCTAAAAAAGTCGCTACATGGATATAGAAGAAAAAATCCCCGAGGGCTCATTTAAACATAGAGCAACTGTTATTGGACGTCAAGGGAAATAGCAATATGTTTGATTGGTTATCAGACACTATAACTAGCTGAAAGAATTTAGAAACAACACGGTAATCAACGTTTTGAACAGAAATACATTTTAACTATATAAGGAGTCGGGGAGTTTTTCTAAACAATGATGACCCATATGGCCACCATGAAGCCGTATATCTTGGCAGAATACGGGATGTCATCCGGTCTGTCCGGAGTGCGTTACAACAGGCTGATTTGTGGTAAATGCAAAGCTCAAGCCGGAGGTATTTGAATGGCAAAAGAAAAAAATCATTTTCTGTTCGTTCAAAAATTTGGATAGAGGATGTGGAAGGCTTTCCCCTTAATACGTTATTTTAAAACTGCCAAACTCTCCCTTGTAATCCTCCCATGTCACATCCACATTCGTTACCTTTGCAATAGGTGGTCCATTTTTGCACCATTTTAGAATTGACATAACACTTTTTTCAGGGCCTTCAAACATGGCCTCAACCGTTCCGTCCCGTTTATTGCGCACCCACCCGAGAACCCCGACTTCATCCGCGGCATGTTTTGTCTCCATTCTAAAAAAAACACCCTGAACTCTCCCGGAAATAACCGCATGGGCTCTTACTTGTTTTTCCATATTTTCACCACCCCCCAAAATGATTGATGGTTGACGATCGATGACTGTCAATTGAAAATTGTAATGATTAAATTCTTTGAAACACATCGATTTCAATGGAGCTTCAGGTATGATTAAATTTTTGGCTGGAAGCTGTCTGAGTGGATTAGGGATCGTTTTTGAAAGAACCATATGAGATTTAAACTTTATGGATGAAACCCCTGCCAAAGCAGAGATCTTTATGAATAGCCCAGGCAGGTTCTTTCATTACGATCCCTTATTCACGAGTTCTTTCAGCAAAAATTTAATCATACCTGAAGCGGTAATGTTTTCAAATCATCGAACCTCAATCATCATTTTTTTTAGGGTTTCCTCATCAATAATATCAACACCGAGTTCTTGTGCCCGTTTCAGCTTTGAGCCGGGCGATGCCCCGGCGACAAGATAATCTGTGTTCCGGCTCACGGAACCGGTAACCTTGCCTCCGGCATTTTCAATGACTTTTTTTGCTTCATCTCTTGTCAAAGTAGCAAGCGTTCCGGTCAGGACAAAAATTTTCCCTGCAAGCGTGCCTTGTTTATGGGCATTGTTACTAAAAATCCGAACTCCGCTATCAATAAATTTAATAACGATCTTTCGGTTTTCATCCTGTCCAAAAAAATCTACGATACTCGCGGCAACCACAGGCCCCACCCCGTCAATGGCTTCAAGTTCTTCTTTTGTGGTATCAATCAGTTTCTCCAAACTCTCAAAAGACCTTGCAAGAATCCCGGCCACATGCTCTCCCACATGTCGAATGCCAAGCGCATAAATAAAACGATTGAGTGTTATCCGCTTGCTGTCTTCAATGGCACGAACAATGTTGCCGGCAGATTTCGATCCCATCCGATCCAGGTTTTTAAGCATATCTTCTTTTAGCTTAAATATATCTGCATAGGAATAGAGTAACTCCTTATCCACCAGTTGTTCGATCAGCTTTTCTCCCAATCCGTCGATATCGAAGGCTCCTTTTGAAGCGAAATGTTTTATCCGTTCCTTTACCTGGGCAGGACATGACGTGTTGATACACCTTAATGCCGCTTCATTTTCGGATCGTATGACCGACGAATCGCAGACAGGGCAGCTAAGCGGCATCTTGAAGGTTTTTTCTTCTCCAGTCCGTTTTGAAGTTATCACCTTAACAACTTCGGGAATTACGTCCCCGGCTCTCTGAACAAGAACCGTATCGCCGATCTTGATGTCTTTTCTTTTTATTTCATCTTCATTGTGAAGTGTCGCCCGGCTGACCGTCACCCCGCCGATATTTACAGGACGTAGATGGGCGACAGGTGTTAAGGTTCCGGTCCTTCCGACCTGGACGTCGATGTCAATAATCTGCGTTGTTTCCTGAACCGCTTTAAATTTATAGGCAATGGCCCATCGCGGACTCCGGGATGTGGCCCCTAATCGGTGCTGTAAATTAAGACTGTCGACCTTTATCACCATACCGTCAATATCATAGGGTAGAAGATTTCGCTGTTCACTGAGTTCTCTATAACAATCGATCACCTCTTTGACGGTAACCTTTGGCCGGATATGCGGATTAATTCTGAACCCGAGTTTCTGCAAGGCATACAGGGTATCCCAGTGAGATTCCAACACAAGGTCAGTGATCCGCCCCACACCATAGACAAATATTTCTAACGGGCGTTTGGCAGTAATCTTTGAATCGAGTTGTCTTAAAGATCCTGCGGCTGCATTTCTTGGATTGGCAAATGGCGGCAAGTTTTCATCGAGACGCTCGTTGTTTAAGCGTTTAAACGCTTCTTTGCCGATAAACACTTCGCCTCTGACCTCAAGAAGTGAGAGGATTTTTTTCTCTTTTTCAGTGTGAAACCGTAACGGGACAGTGCGTATGGTTCTGACATTTGATGTAATCAATTCACCGAAAAAACCATCACCGCGAGTCGATGCGGTGATCATCCGGCCGTTTTCATATACCAGTTCCACGGCAACGCCGTCTAACTTTGGTTCCGCAGTATATATAATGTCGCTGTCTGTATTGAGATTTCGTTTGATACGTCGATCAAACTCAATAATGTCCTGATCACTGAACCCATTCTCCAGACTGAGCATCGGAATGGAGTGTTCAATGGTTTCGAATTTGTCCAAAGGAAGTGCTCCAACCCGGAGGGTCGGGGAATCCGGGCTCATCAGGTCAGGGAACTCCTCCTCCAGCCCCACCAGTTCCTGCATCATCCGATCATACTCGGCATCGGATATTTCCGGATCATCCAGAACATAATACCGATAATTATGCCGGTGAAGCGCTTGTCTGAGTTCTTCAACACGTTCTATGATTGAAGGATCTGTCATTGTTTTGATTTAGCCCAAAAACTTCGTATCCATATTTTAGTGTAACTCTCTGATTTGGTCTTTTTTCTTAGTGTCTATCCAGAAATGAGATATTTTGTTCAAGATCGAGGCATGCGAGAAAATTAACCACAGGCATATATTTGATATTCCGAGGATTATTTTTTGAGCATAACAAAGATATTGAACAAAATAGCCTTTTATGGATGGACACTATCACAGCGGCCTTGCCAATTTCGAAAGTTCTTCCTTTACCTCATCAATAATATCATAAAACCACATCACATCCTCAATGGTCAAACGACCGGCCTTGCGTTGTGACTCTTTCCCGTCTTTTCTTTTAAATATCCTCGGTCCGATCTGAACTTTCGGCTCACCGTTACCATACTGATTGATGGAAACAAGCAACCCCGTCTCATCGCATTGCCATTTTTTTAAAATCTTGTCCATTTCCGGATCAAATGCCATATTATCCTCCAGTCTTTTCATTAATCGCGTTATCGAGATGCAGCTTTCAAGTGTATGCAGAATCGGCTGCTAAACAGCTCCAAATCTATTTATATTGATACATAAAAATTAAGTCAAATTCATTTTGGATGATATTTATAACTCTTGGATGGCTATCTAAATATTCATCTGGGTAAAAGGGAGATTGGAACAAAATTATGTAAGATATCTCTAAAATTCGTTATCATCGCTTTATGAAAAAGATTTCGATTATGATGTTGGTTCTAAGTCTTTACTTTTAAGCGATTTAAGATATAATCAATCAAACCCTTTGTCAGTCCTGAAAAGTTTATGATAATGCGTAAATTGTTGGTTTTAACCATTTTTCAGAATAGTAAAGGTTTCGCCATTTGATCAAAATAAAGGAGGGTATAATGACAACTACGGCCAACCATCTTCATGATAGGCTTCTCGTACTGGCTCAAAACCTTTGGTGGACGTGGCATCCAGAAGTTATTCGGCTCTTCACCGACTTGGATCCACATCTTTGGCGACAGTTGAGCCACAACCCGATTGCTTTCCTTAATCAGATATCACCGGAGCAAGTCGAGAAACGAGCGGCTGAACTGGTGCTCCACAGCCGGATCAATTACGCTTTCCGGCGGCTGAATGAATATATGGAAAAGCGTAAGACATGGGGATCTGTGAATTGCAGCAATCTGCACAAACGGCAGGTCGTCTATTTTTCCGCCGAGTTTGGCTTACATGAATCGATGCCGATCTACTCCGGAGGTTTAGGTGTTTTAGCGGGAGATCATCTTAAAAGCGCCTCTGATTTGGGGATTCCCTTAATCGGAATCGGGCTTCTTTACCACCAAGGTTATTTCAGCCAAATTTTGAACAAGGACGGTTGGCAGGAAGAATATTACGGTGATCTCGATATCAACATATTGCCCTTGCAAACCGTTACGGAGCCAAACGGTCAGCCTTTGGTCATAAGAGTTGATACCCGGAGCGGCTCCCTCCAGGCTCAGGTTTGGCAACTGCAGGTGGGACGGGTTCGTCTGCTCCTTCTTGATTCCAACGTAGAGGGGAATTCAGCCGAAGATCGCGAATTGACTTCACGACTTTACGGCGGGGACGATAAGTTCCGTATCCGACAAGAACTGCTGCTCGGGATCGGTGGTGCTCGCATTCTGCAAGCGCTGAAAAATTTTCCAGGGGTGCTACATTTAAACGAGGGACACAGCGCCTTTGCCATCCTTGAAGAAATCCGTCGGGTTATGGAATACGACCAGATTCCATTTGACCGTGCTCGCCGGCGTGTATCGCTGTATACCGTGTTTACAACACATACCCCGATTCCCGCCGGCCACGACCGATTCTCGCCGGAACTGGTTGAAGAACATCTCGGCCTATTCCGTGAAAAATTGGGGCTTTCTCTTGATGAGTTTATGGCTTTAGGGCGCGTCAACCCGGGAGACTCGTCAGAATCCTTTTGCATGACGGTGTTGGCTTTGAAAAACTCGCGCCGGGCAAACGGAGTTTCGGCCATACACGCGGATGTCAGTCGCCTTATGTGGCACCCTCTTTGGCCCGAACGACCCGAAATAGAAGTTCCTATTGGCCACATTACCAACGGAGTCCACGTATTGTCATGGCTGGCGCCCCAAATGCACAAGCTTTTAGAAACGCGTCTATCGCAAGATTGGTCAACCCGGATGGTGCATCCCGATGTCTGGGAAAAGGTAGACGAGATTGATGATGGAGAGTTGTGGGAGACACACCAGAGCCTAAAGATGAGTCTCATTCAGTTTGTCCGGCGCCGGTTACTTCTGCAAGCAAAACGTTTGGGCCATCAAAAGATAGTTCAACAGATCATGCAAATTCTTGATCCGGATGTTCTCACAATTGGTTGTGCACGCAGGTTTGCAACTTACAAGAGAGGAGATCTGATTTTGGCCCAGCTCGAGCGTCTGGAGAAACTGATTGGAGATGCTCGCAGACCGATACAAATCGTTTTTGCCGGCAAGGCCCATCCCCGGGATGACAAGGGCAAGGAGATTTTACAGCGGATCGCACAGCTCAGTTATAATCCCGCGTACATGAGGCGATTCGTTTTCATCGAGGACTACGATTACAACGTAGCCCGTCATTTGGTGCAAGGCGTGGATGTGTGGCTGAACAATCCACAACGGCCGCTCGAAGCTTGCGGCACAAGCGGTCAGAAAGCAATTCTCAACGGCTGTCTGAACCTTTCAGTGCTGGATGGTTGGTGGAATGAAGCATACGACGGCAAGAATGGTTTCGCCATCGGCGACGGCGGAATGCATAACGACCCGATTATACAATATCAGCGGGACGCCGAGTCTCTCTATGAAACTCTCGAAAAAGAAGTGATCCCGTACTATTACGACCGGGACACCAGCGGAATTCCACATCGTTGGGTTCAGAGGATAAAGAGGTCTATGCAAAGTCTCGGTTGGCGCTTCAACGCAGATCGAATGGTCAAGGATTATGCCGAGAATTTTTATCTGCCGGCGGCAAGCGCCACCTCAGTTGAAATAAGGTAGCATCCTTTTACAGAATAGCTAAATCAGAGACAACTGTTATTCGGGTATTGAACAAATACTTTTACAATCTCAATATGTGTACCCCTTACCAAAGTATTTTTAGACAATAAAGGTATTAGAAATGGCTGAAAAACCTACCTATGAAGAACTGGAGAAAAGGGTCAAGGAGTTGGAGAAAAAAATCCTTGAATGCAATCCGGTGGAAGAGGAATTACGGGATTCTAATGAAAAGCTTACTGCCTTGTTTCAATCATCACCGATGGCGATCATTTCACTCGATTCAGATGGAAACGTCACGTTTTGGAATCCAGCGGCTGAAAAAATGTTCGGCTGGAAAGAAAAGGAAGCAATAGGCCGTTTCCTTCCTTTTGTATCTGAGGAAGCAAAGAGTGAACATCATGCCTTGAGACATAGAGTATTGAGCGGAGAAGGGTTCCATGGTGTTGAAGCTCTCCGTAAAAAGAAAGATGGTTCAGATATTTATATCAGTATTTCCACAGTTCCTTTGAAAGATTCTACTGGGAGTATCAGCGGGATTATGACTGTAATCGTTGACATCACCGAGCGAAAGAAGACGAAGGAGGCGCTGAGCAATTCACATCAGATCATCGAAGGGATTATTAACACGATACCCGTGAGGGTATTCTGGAAGGACAAGAATCTCGTTTTCTTGGGCTGTAACGAGTTATTTGCGCACGATGCTGGATTTGCCGATCCGAAGGACATCATCGAGAAAGATGATTACCAGATGGTGTGGTGTGATCAGGCGGAATTGTATCGCGGTGATGACCGCCAGGTCATCGAGAGCGGCACCTCCAAGTTGCTCATCGAAGAACCCCAGACGACACCCGAAGGGAACACCATCACGCTTCTTACGAGCAAGATACCTCTGCGCAGTCCTACGGGTGAGATTATCGGCGTACTCGGAACGTATATGGACATCACCAAGCGTAAACAGGCAGAGGCGGCTTTGAGGGCAAGCGAAGAAAAATACAGATTATTAGTTAAGAATATTACGAGCATCGTATACAAAGGATATAAAGACTGGTCTGTTGAATTTTTTGATAATAAAATTGAATTAATAGTTGGCTATACCGCGGATGAATTTAATTCAAAAAGGATGAAATGGAACGATATTATTGTTGAGGAAGATATTGAGACTGCCAGGGAAAGCTTTGTCAAGGCTCTAAAAACAGACAAATCATATGTTAGGGAATATAGAATCAATTCAAAGGCTGGCGATATCCAATGGATTCAAGAGAGAGGATATATAGTTTGTGATAACAAAGGAGAGATTGATTCTGTAAGTGGTGTTTTTTTTAATATCACCGATCTCAAGCAGGCAGAGGAAGCTTTAAAGACTTCTAGAGAAAATTTATTGGAGGAATCTAATCAAAGAAAAATTTTGTCAAAAAGACTTATCGACCTTCTGGAAAAAGATCGTCATGATATCGCTATGGAGCTTCATGACAATATTGGTCAAATTTTAACCTCACTCAAAATATACCTTGAAATTGTCGATGACAAATTAAAACCTATTGATACCGAGTTGGGGTCTTTGACAAAGGCCGCTATCAAAAGAGCGAATCAGGCCATAAATGATCTTAATAATATCGCTCATGGGTTAATGCCCAGCATACTAGATCCTTTGGGTTTGGTGTCTTCTCTTCGTTCGCTATTAAATGAATTTAGAGAGCATACGGATATTAAAAAGGAACGCATTTGTTGGTGGAGATACCGATTTAAGACTCGAAAAACCTCTATCAGCCACCGTATACAATCCTCACAAATTCAGCTTCCATCTCCGCTCGACAGACCTTGACAGCCTGAATCAACCGGCTGAACTCATCCTGAGTATGGCGGACTTTTTGGCGTAAATTCGCCTGCTGGGTGGGACACAGATACCAGGTGCAAACCCAGGGTCTGGTCATTCTCGGCAGAACACAACCTTTGAGGCTCCAGTAGCGACAAACCTTTTCAAAATTCGGCAGGAGTTGTTCAGCAGGAATTGGATGCCCACCGAGATGAAGAAACAAAAGATCCTTAAAATCGATCCAGACTTTGGCTGAAAGACAGCAGGGATCCGGACACCATGGGCATGTGACCCGACACAAATCATCCAGAATCGAAAAAATTGACGTCAGTCGAGTCTCAATCTTATGTGCCAAAGTCATGGCCCGATCCAACTCGGACAGGTTTCTTTTTATGAGAAAATCAAGGCTTTGGTTTGCCTCCTGCCATGAAGCTTTAGAGTTCCATGGCGGCATATCCTGATGGAATTTTTTTTGCACATGATATGCATAATTAAGATAAATAAAAATTACAACTCAAGTTTGCACCCTAATATTATAAAAAGCCTTTGAAAAAGATCTTGCCTTAAAATTTTTTCCCGACCTGATAGACCTTATTGACGTTGTTTAAAACATATAGAACGAAACCTGAAAAATCTTTCTTATGTTGATCAATATGCCCAATTTTTCTAATTTTATACAAAAAAGAACTTGAAAGGTTTTTTGCATTGTGTTAGGCGTTCCTTTGGTTTTTTATGCCCACCATTTAAGACGTCGAAAGGATTGTATTAAGATGGCTCCAAAAAGAGAAATGCAGATCGCTTATATCCTTATTGTTGTTTTGCTCTTTGTGGGTGTTATAAGCTATGCAGCCTTTCCGGCCAAAACGCCGGATCAACCCATAAGAATAATGTATAACAGTGTTGCTGGAAAGGCTTTATTCGATCATAAAACCCATTTAGCAGATTCAGGGTATGCCATTGCCTGTAATGAATGTCATCATCACCCGGAAGAACCTGATGACCCGGAAGAAGCGATTCTAAAGTGCGGTTACTGTCATCAAACCCTGGAAAAAGGCCAAAATTGGCCTGAATCCTGTCTGGATTGTCATGAGGCTGAAGATCTCGAGGAATCAGAGGTTATGAAAAAATCTGATGCATTCCATGCGCAGTGTATTAATTGCCATAAGGAAGCCGGATCAGGCCCGGAAGAATGTAACTCATGTCATGTTTTGTAAATTAATTGTTCTCGTAGGCTTTTTTACCTTATAACCCGAATGCGCTAAATAAAAAGGTTAACCTATGATAAAAAGATCTTTTTTTGCTTTGACGAAGCCCCGGATGACATACCAAGCCATTGAACTGACACCTCCGGAACCTGAAAAAATACCGACGCCCAAGCAGGCGATGCTGCTTTTGAATGAAGCTTATGATTCTTTTGGTCAGAAAAAATCCGCTAAATTAAAAAAAGGCGATCCGGTTAAGACCGGTCAAAAACTCACTCTTTATGAAGATAGCGATGCCTATGTGGTCTCAAGCGTTACCGGAACCATATCTGCAGTATCCCCCTTTTTCGGGGATTTCGGCAGGTCTTATGCGGCCATTTCAATAGATGTTGCGGAAAATGAAGAGATGGATGAACAATTTTCCGCCGTCGTAAAAGAGCCCACGCTGGAGACGGTTAAGAATTGGCTGGCTTTTATCCCCGGAAACCTTCCGAATATCATCGTTTCTCCCGATCAATTATCGACACCCATTGACACCATCGTTATCTGCGGTGTTGACCGGGATCTCTTGATCACCGCCAATCAACACTCGGTGGTGAAAGAAAGCAACGCCATTAAACGCGGTGTCCAAATTTTAAGACAAGTTACCGGGATCGATAATATTATCATGGCTTCTCACGCACATCTGATGCAGGATGCCGCGCTCAGTGGTGCCGAAGTCAGGGTCGTTGATCCTGTTTACCCCGCTTCACTTCCGCATTTGATCATGCGGGATCTTTTGGGTCGGGTGGTTCCTGCCGGAAAAAGTTGTGAAGACCTCGGCGTGGCCTTTATCAACGCGGAAGCGGTGGCATCCCTCGGCAAAGCATTCAACGATGGTCGGATACCGGTTTACAAGCGTTTTAATGTAATCAAAAAAGACGGGACATCTGCGCTCGTATCTGCCAGAGTCGGAACACCGGTCCGTGACATTTTTACAGCTTTCGATATTGCCGTTAATGAAAAAGACCGCATTATTTTCGGAGGTCCCATGACCGGCGCATCGATTTATTCTGAAAATCATCCGATTCAGCCCGACACCGATGCATTAATGATACAGGATCATAAAGATCTGGCGCTGGTCTCAGACTACCCATGCATTAACTGCGGTGAATGCATCCCCATTTGCCCGGCAAAAATTCAGGTGCATATGCTTGTGCGTCTCTTAGAAGTGGTAAAATATCAGGAAGCCGCGGACGAGTATGACCTGTATTCTTGCATTGAATGCGGTCTTTGCAGCTTTGTATGTGTATCGAGGATACCGATCCTGCAATACATCAAGCTGGCAAAATGTGAACTTGGCCGGATCAGTACAGTGGAGGAGACGAATGTTTGAGCAGAAAAAATTCACGGTTTCACATGCGCCTTTCTGGCATAATGGAAGTTCAGTGTCCGCCCGAAGTTATAACATTATTTTAGCCACACTGCCGGCGGTGTTGTTCGGTTTTTTCACCTACGGCATGCCCGCAGTCGGCGTTGTTGCACTCGCTGTGTCATCGGCTGTTGCATGGGAGCTTGCCTTCAATAAAATTGCCAGGCGCTCGCCGAGCATCGGGGACGGCAATGCAGCGATGATCGGCCTTTTATTTGCCATGCTTTTGCCGGCAACATCGCCCTGGTGGCTGGTCGTCACGGGAACTTTTGTCGCCGTGATCGTTGGAAAACAGATTTACGGGGGAATCGGCGGCAATCCTTTCAATCCCGTTCTTGTCGGCCTGGCGATTCTGACGTTATCGTGGAAAGATTTTTTTGATTTCAATGAAGTTTTGGTAAATTACGACTTCAGCTATCCAATGGCCTACCCCCTGGCATCGCTCAAACATTTCGGCGTTTTTGCCATATCCGATTTCAAACCGGCCGCGCTTTTAATGGGCCAGCAATCCGGCGGCATCGGCGCCGTCTTCGGACTGGGTCTCATCCTCGGCGGCATTTATCTTATCATCAGGGGGTGTATCCGGTGGGAAATATCGGTTTCCTTTTTAGCCGGTGTATGGGTGACCGCACTCTTGTTTAACATGGCCGATCCAGCGAAATACGCCGCTCCCGCTTTCCACCTGTTAACCGGCTATACGCTCATCGGAGCCTTTTTTCTGGCCACCGAGGATTCGTCCTCACCGGTCAATTTTATCCCTATGCTCATTTACGGAGCATGTGCCGGCATAATGACCGTACTGATTAGAAATGTCGGATTTTATGTTGATGGCGTTGTTTTTGCCATTCTGCTTGCAAATCTTATTAACCCGCTTGTGGACAAAATCAGGCCAAAAGCGCTGGGAAAGGTTGTATAAGATGCGTGAATTAATAAAAATGGTGGTCGTTCTTGTAGTGTTGAGCGCTTTTTCCGGCGGGCTTCTTGCCAGCCTTCGGGATTCAACAAAGGACAGGATTGAATATCAGCAGCTCAAATTCGTTAAAGGTCCTGCGATACTCAAGATCCTCGAAGGAGCAACCAATAACCCCATAGTGGATCGTTTCAAAATCAAAGATGGGGATGTTGAAAGAAGTTTCTTTGTCGGTAAATTTGACGGTAAAAAAGATGAGGTCGCTTTTGAAAGCTCTGGCAAAGGATTCGGAGGGGACATCGGCCTAATGGTGGGCGTCAATCCGAATACGGACAAAATTGTCGGCGTGGGGGTCACGACAAGCAGTGAAACACCCGGTGTCGGATCTCGGGCAAAAACAGACCCCGCCTTTGTGGCTCAGTTCACGGGAAAACCTATGATTGAAACCTTTAAAGTCAAGGCTGACGGCGGTAATGTGGATGCATTGTCCGGAGCCACAGTGACGTCAAGGGGCGTCGCATCGGGCCTGACCGATGCCGCTTCGATCTATAAACGTCTGAAACCGCAACTGGTTGAAAAACTAAAAGAATTCTCCAAGAAAGCCGTAAAAACCAAACAGGGAGACCAGAATGGCTAAATCGATCACTCAGGAATTTGTAAAAGGTTTATGGGAAGAAATACCGCCGTTTCGGCTCGTTCTCGGTCTTTGTCCCACACTGGCTGTAACAAAAACCATACAAGACGGCATCGGAATGGGGGTAGCCACCACCTTTGTTCTGGTATGTTCGAACATTCTGGTTTCGGCATTGCGAAATGTCATACCGTCCAAGGTCAGGATCGCCGCCTTTATCATCATTATCGCCACATTTGTCACGGTGGTTGAACTGTTGATGCAGGCGTTTACCTATCCATTGTTTCTCAGCCTTGGCATATTTATCCCATTGATTGTCGTGAACTGTATTGTTTTGGGTCGTGCCGAAGCATTTGCATCCAAAAACGGTGTTGTGCTGTCACTGGCGGACGGTCTGGGTATGGGCGTTGGGTTTACCCTTGCCCTTGGCGCTCTGGGTGCTGTCAGGGAAGTATTCGGCAGTGGAACATTTTGGGGGGCGTCGGTATTCGGTCCTTCATTTCAGCCATTTTCATTCATGATCGAGGCGCCTGGCGCATTTGTCTGTCTCGGGCTGATGCTTTGCATCATGAACCTTATGGGAAAGAAATAGGAGACCATCGATGAGCGATTATATACTTCTGATCATTAGCTGTGTATTTGTAAATAACATTTTGCTGGCCCAGTACCTGGGGAACTGTCCCTTTCTGGGAACGTCCAAAAAAATGGAAACTGCCGTGGGGATGGCCATGGCGGTTGTTTTTGTTCTGGTGCTTGCCGGCGTCATTACGTGGCTTCTCGAAGCCTTTATATTAACACCGTTTAAGATGGAATTTCTCAGAACGGTCGCATTTATTTTGGTCATTGCCGCTCTGGTGCAATTTGTTGAAATGTTTCTGAAAAAAGAGCATCCCGGCCCTGTATGCCGGACTCGGTATATTTCTGCCGTTGATTACCACCAACTGTGCCGTCATGGGTGTCTGCCTTATCAATATCAAAGAAGAATATACCTTTATGCAGGCCCTTGTTGCATCGTTTGCTTATGCAGTAGGCTTTGGTTTGGCCCTGATTCTTTTTGCCGGTGTACGCGAACGCATTCTTCTGGCCA
>CAVSVL010000036.1:0-21253 GCA_963731025.1 uncultured delta proteobacterium
ATTGGCTTCGGAGCCTGTACCGAAATACGCGCGGGGTATTTCGGCATCCAATAACAACCGGTTTTCGGGAATCCTTGCCCCCAAAACAAAGCGCGAAGGGGCCTGAGCCACTGCTTCCTTGATGAGTCCGGAGGGAAAGCTTATTCTCCAACAGATGCTGTGTTTGTCTTTTTCTTCCCAAACCTTGGCTCCATGAGTTTTGAAAAGCTTGGCGGCTTTTTCATTGTAACACCAAATGCCGGGATCATTTAAAATACTCATAGATGCTTGATCCAGCCATTTGACCTGCTCCGGGTCAAGCCTTTCATAAGGTTTGACTATAACGCCTTCTCGAAAACGCTCTATCACGATGATCTCCTTTTTCGTAAATGTTTATTGGTAGCTTCAGATAGGTTAAATTTTTGCTCTTATTTATTTTTTCCGAAACACCCGGGTGTAGCGGCGACAGTGACGATCTTTTCCCACCAGAACCTCGGCGGTTCTTACGGCCGCCATCATCTGTTGATCCGACGGGTCCATGATGGCTGCATCCAGACCGGCAAATACGGCCATGTGCAAAAATGCCGAATTCAGTCCCACCCTGTTGGGAAGACCGTAAGATATATTGGAAAGACCCATGACCGTCTGTGCATCGGGAAAATTTTCTTTGATTGCCGTAAGCGTATCCAATGTGACCCGCCCTTGCCGGATATCCGTACTAACGGGCAATACCAAGGGATCGAAAAATACGTTATCCAGAAAAAGCCCGAACCCATGGCAGGCTTTGGCGATTTTTTCGCAAGCGGTCAGCCGCTCTTTGACGGTTTTAGGGATTCCGGATTCATCCATGGCCAAGGCGATTAGGGACGCATTATGGCGAACCGCAAGGGGTATAATTTTCTTTAAATTGTCCTCTTCGGCTTTTGTGGAGTTGATCAGACTGGTCCTGCCGTTCAGTGCTTCGAGGGCGGCTTCCAGAAGTATGGGGTCCGCACTGTCAATACAAAGGGGCGTATCGATTTCATTTTGGATGATTGTTATGGCCCACTGCATGGCTGCAATCTCATCATCCCGTGATCCCTCACCGGTTCCCACATTGACATCGATATAAGCCGACCCGACAGCAGCCTGTTTTTGGGCCAGTTCGATCAATTTTTTATCGTCCCTGATTTTGGATGATGGTTTTAACAGCCGGAATGCTGGCATTGATTTTTTCGCCGATAATGATCATGAATTCCTCTTTGTAATTTCTGCTACTCCATAATAAACGATCGAATTCCCGGGAATCTCCTGTTTGATACGTTCTCGAACATCTTCGGGAATGACTGATTGAGGGGGCCTTGCCAGAATTTCCTGCGCCTTTCCGGCGGCCCGCTGCCGGCTGTCCTTGGCCCCATCTTTTTGCCAGCGATCGCGATTTTCCCTGTCGCTGTGCTCGTGGTTTGTAAAGTTCCGAGCGCATATGGCGCCGGGTATGGCGGGCGGAAATAAAATGTCCGCCGGGCCCGGCCTTTTTTATCAAATCAAATGCCAGCGTCTCATCGTTAACCTTGATGCCGTCCACCGCCCGCATGACCATTCCGATAATTTCATTATCGACCACCAGCTTGTCATAGGAAGCGGTCATACAGAATTCCAGAAAATCCCGCCGCATCATGGATGAAATTGCCGCCGGCCAGCGCCACCATCAGGTTGGTAATGGCCGATTCATAACCTGCCTGGGCATCGTTAACCTTGGAATCGGACATGCCGGCAGTGGCATAGATCGGCAGATCGTAAAATCGGGCCATTTGAGCTGAAGCAGCGTTCATCAATCCCATTTCCACCGCTCCTGAAAGATATTTCATGTCGCGCAGATCGGTGATGGAGGAGATACAGCCATAAAGGGTCGGCGTTCCGGGGTTGGTCATTTGGGCCAGCATCACCCCGGCCAGAGAGTCCACATTTTGAATTACCAGATTCCCCGCCAATGTCATGGGAGCGGTGGCGCCGCACAGAGGTTCCGAAGGCACCACCACCGGAATGCGGTGGCGAGCCGCTTCCATGGTGAGCCGGGCATAGGCTTCATCCAGTGTAAAGGGGCTGATTACACAGGTCACCATGGAAATAAACGGCCGCTCCCTGAGCTTACTCGGGAGATCCGGCAATGAATTCCGCCATTTTGATAACGTTTCGAACCCCTTCAACGGTATAAACCCCGCCCATGACATGTTTGCGGGTGCGATTCAAGGCCGCACCAAAGCGATTGACATCCACGTCTTTTTCAGTCGAGGTCATTGGGATACACATTGAGCATGTAAAAATGGATGTTGTCCAGTTCATCCACCAAACGAGCCATATTGACAATGTCTTTGAGCTTCGACCGCCGCGCATCATTGCTTCCCGGATCCTGTACATTCAAGGCGGTGCCGCCCGTGCCGAAATAAACTTTATTTCCTCCGATTTCACAATCCAGATCTCCGCTTTCGTCACGACCGCAAAGGAGAATCGTTGAGGGCGCCTTTTGGATCCATTCTGTTACCATGTCCGGAGAAATCTTGACGATCCGGTTGTCTTTATCAACCTTTGCACCGTTATTTTCAAAGAGCTCCAGTGCTTCCGGAAGTTTTACTTTCACGCCTACTTCGGCAAATACCTTGAGACTGGTTTCATGTATTTTAATAATGTCTTTTTCGGAAATGGCCTTATATTGGCCTCCGGGCAAACCTTTTCTTGTTTTCATATTTTTCTCACTTTTTTAATGTAAAGAGAATAAATGGGAACAAATTTTATAATCTATGTTCTTCGCGCTGTGCAGCTATGACGGTTGCATTCCGAACATGGATTATATTGTTCTTTAGGGTTGGAATCAGATGATGTTATGCCGAAAACCCCGGAAATGGATTTTCGGGGCTGCATAAAGCAGGAATCCGTGAGTTCGATGTCCAGCTCATTTGAATCAAACATGTCAAACAGTTTTTTCTGGTCGGTGATGGGCCAGTCGCAATACCCGGGACTGAAGCACAGGGTGACCTGTTTGCCCTGGCTGTTATATTCATCTTCCATGCGTCGATGAAACATTGTCACCATATTATCGGTAGTAACAGATGCCATGGCATCTAAGATATAGGCTTCTGCCAAATGTTTTTGGTCCATGAGCCGATTGATTTCGCATTCGACATCACCACCTAATGTCATGATATAACACATTATTTCATTACAATTGCTTAACGTTTTGGAAAGTTTTGAACTTTTAAATTCCGCTCCTTCTTCAAGATGAACGAAACCCTTTTCCACAGAATCGATCTCCGTGTTCTGGTGATGAAGAGAAGGGTTAACCAGTTTTTCAAATACGGGTTCCATTTTTTCTATTCTTTTTCGCGTTGATCGGGGAATACTGCCGAATTCGTCACTCCCCAAAAATTTGGCCAAAGCATCCTTTTCCAGCAACGGTTTGATTTCCATCTTAAGTTCACCTCGTATCAGCAATATGTTTTTCTACAAAGAAGCAAAACCTTTAAAAAAATACCCCCTTTTGCTCGAATTTTACGTCACATCAAGATGATGATCCTCGAAATACGCGATGTATTCTTTAGGTTAACATCTTGGGTTCCCCACACCTGAGGCCAGGGGGCTTTGACATGAATCCGAACAAACCTGAACATTTTTTAAAGGTCTCAATATTTCACACAGAATTAGTTTAGTTTAGATTATTTCAACTGAAACAATCACAATAATAAAAATTTTTTATAAAACAACTGAAACCTTTTGTAAAGTCTTTTTTAATAAAAATCCGAGAAGAGCAGTTTACAGGAGGCCCCTGTGGTCTGGAAGAGAAATTGTCGGAAGTTGTATCTACCTAATATGCCAACAATTTATGTTTGCATAGTCTTTTATGATTTTATCATTAAATTAACCAAATTCTAATAATTGGAGAATTTGGGAATTGCGATTGTGTTACTTAACCTCCAGATCCTGGACGTCAAGCATGTCGGTGAGCATATTTAAGGACCGCACGATTTGATCTATTTTCGTTTTCTCAGTTTGTTTCAAACCATCAATGATCTTCTGCTGGATGGGGGGCGGTGCGTTTTGGGCCAACTTCTTACCGGCTTCGGTAAGCTGGATGGTAATCACCCGGCGGTCGGGTGAGTTTCGCATCCTTTCCGCGAGACCTTTTTTCTCCAGCCGGTCTACCACACCGGTGACGGTGCTGGACTTGACCATGATATGGCGGGCGATTTTAGACGGCGGTAAAGGGCCATACTCATACAGCGATAGAATGCAGTTGAGCTGTGCCGAGCTTACCTGGTATTTTTTGTTTAATTCTTTGGTATAAAGTTCGTTTGCCTGAATCAGCCTGCGGATGGAAAAGATGATCTGTGCTGTATGGTCGGGTGGCAATTTTTGATCTGTGGTATTTAGATTGCCGCTGCTGTCAATTGACATTTTATTTTGTTCCTGTTAAAAAGGTTTCAACTCAAACATATTATTACTTCAGACAACTCAATAAATCAATATAATTTTTTTAAGTTCTTTTTATTTATATTCTGACGGTTTTTCAAGTCAACCATCAAATACATCATGATCAAACTCACCCATGTTTTTAAATCATTTGACGGCGGACAAACTTATGCTGTCAAGGATCTTTCTTTCCAAGTCCTTAAAGGCGAGACCCTGGTTCTTCTGGGGTCATCGGGGTGTGGGAAAACAACGACGTTGAAGATGATCAATCGCCTGATCGAACCCAGCAGCGGGACCGTTGAAGTGGATGGCAAAGACGTCATGGGGCAAAATCCTGTGGAACTGCGTCGTCAAATCGGATATGTGTTTCAAGGGATCGGGCTGTTTCCCCACATGACCGTAAAACAGAATATCGAAATTGTTCCGCGGCTACTCGGATGGTCCGGCAGGCATCGACAAGAACGAATGCAGGAACTGTTGAACCTCATCGGACTGCCGGTTGAAAAATTTGCCCAAAGATTTCCCGAAGAACTCTCAGGCGGTCAGCAGCAAAGGGTCGGTGTGGCCAGGGCACTTGCAGCGGACCCCGATTATTTACTCATGGATGAACCCTTCGGTGCCCTTGACGCCCTCACCCGTGAAGCCCTCCAGCAGGAATTATTGAATCTGAAAAAACAACTTGATAAGAGCATCGTCTTTGTTACGCATGACCTTCATGAAGCGCTTCTTCTCGGCGACCGTATTGCTATTTTGCATGAAGGCCGTTTGGAACAGGTCGGGAACCAAAAAAGAGATATTGGATGCGCCGGCAACCCAATTCGTAAAGGATTTATTTACAACAAGAACGCCTGGGACATCATCTCAATAGAACGAATTGAGAAAAATTATATTGAAAGGTCGGGGGCTTTTTATTCTGAATACTTGAATATTAACAGCATGGATAATCTTTTTTTTTAAATTGGATGCTTTTTACGCATATATCATCGAACGCCTGCCGGAACTCTGGCTGAGAACCGGCGAGCACATCATGCTCACTGGCTGTTCTACGCTGGCCGCCATGTTTATCGGGATCCCGGCGGGCATTCTCATGTCCCGAACCGCCTGGCTGCGCGGGCCGGTAATGGGCGTTATCGGCATCCTTCAAACAATACCCAGCCTGGCCATGCTGGTCTTTTTACTGGCACTGCTCAATAAAATCGGCGTCCTGCCCGCACTTATTGCACTCACCCTCTATGCCCTGCTTCCCATTGCCAGAAACACCCTCACAGGGCTTGAGGAAGTTTCTGCCGAGGTGATGGAAGCTGCCCAAGGGATAGGCATGAAAGAATACCAGCAGCTTATGATGGTCAAAATACCCTTGGCCGCACCTGTGATCGTCGCCGGCATACGCACCGCAGCAGTGGTCGGGGTAGGCATCGCGACGCTTTCAGCCTTTATCGGGGCCGGCGGATTGGGCCAGTTTATCAATCGTGGTTTGGCCTTGGCCAGTACAAAGCTCATTCTTCTCGGTGCCGTTCCGGCGGCTCTGCTTGCCCTTTTTGTGGATTTTTCCATCGGCGCTTTTGAGTGGGGGCTGCGACCGCGAATAAGAAGGCATAAAAAGAAATGGGTTCGATCGTTGATACGGCCGCTGGCAATGGGGCTGCCCGTTGTTTTAATCCTGATGGGCAGCATTACCTACTTCACGAAACCCGGATGGATTTTCAAGTCGGAAACACAATTTGAAAAAAGCCACAAAATTATCAAGATCGCAACCAAAAACTTTACGGAACAACTCATCCTCGGTGAAATGATGGCCCAACTCATCGAAACCAAAACCGATTTCAAGGTGCAACGCCGCTTTAATCTGGGAGGTACCATGATTTGTCACGGCGCGCTGATCAATGGAGAAATCGACCTTTACGCCGAGTACACAGGAACGGGATTGACGGCGATTTTAAAACACTCGGTGATCGCTGATCCTGAGAAAGCACTGCGCTACGTCACCAAAGCGTACCATGAGCGCTTTAAATTACAGTGGCTGAAGCCTTTTGGATTTAACAACACTTATGCAATTACGGTCCGGAAAGCCGATGCCGAAAAATATAGCTGGAATACCATATCTGATCTTAAAACGTCGGCCAAAAGGCTGAGGGCCGGTTTTACCGCAGAATTCGCCGAGCGGCCCGACGGCTATCCCGGACTCCGCCAGGCCTACAACCTGCAATTTAAAGAAGTCATGGATTTTGACCCTTCCCTCATGTATGAGGCTGTGGCCAGAAAAGAAGTGGATGTGATCTGTGCCTTTGCCACTGACGGGCGTATTGCATCATACCATCTGAAACCCCTCAAAGATGACCGGCAATTCTTCCCCCCTTATTATGCCGCCCCAGTGATCAGAGATGACATCCTGAAAAAAAATCCCAAAATTGGTGATGTTTTGGAGCTTCTCGGCGGAATAATTGATGATGTCACCATGCAACAGCTCAATTTTGAAGTAGATGCCAAACAACGCAAGATAGAAGAGGTTGTGACGGAATTTTTAAAAGAAAAAGAAATTCTCTAGATATAAATTTCAGAGGGTACCCGAAACCAGTGCTGGAGTGCCGCCGCCATTATCGGGCATCAGGCATTGAATGGGATAAAGGTGTTTAGAATCAACGATCATGAACAATAAAATTTTGCTATGCAGTGATATGGATCGAACGATCTTGCCGAACGGCGATCAGGATGAATCACCACAGGTCCGCTCTGTGTTTAGTCTTCTGGTTGAACATCCGGAAATACAACTGGCCTATGTGAGCGGTCGCGACAAACGCTTGATTCAGAAGGCCATTACAGAATACGACCTCCCCCTTCCCGATTATGCTGTTGGCGACGTTGGGACGACTATTTATGAATTACTTGACAGCAACTGGAACCCTTGGGGAGCCTGGTTCGAGGAAATTGCCAAAGACTGGAATGGTCTGGACCGCGAAGACCTGTCCGGATTCCTGAAAGAATTTGACGATTTGACACTCCAGGAGCCGGAAAAACAAAATCGCTTTAAACTGAGCTATTACACGGCCGGTGTTCTCGAAGGGTTCGCTCATTTCGAGCCCGATGTTCGTCCATGGATAGAAGCAGCTGTCTCTCGCCTGGGCATTTCATGAAAACTTTTCAGCATGAATAAATGAGTGACCGAATCCCATCATTGATAGCACCGTTGTTCCTAAAATTATTTGGATTTAACTGATTTTTAAAATCAGCTTTGACATGTCCCCTGTGGATATCGCCGTGTACGCTACGGCCCCCGTGGCTATCTCGGAATTGGAAAAATTACTTGTCAGACAGTATTCGTCAAACTCTGCCTATACCTTCGGAATCCTTGGAACACCGAAATTCGCCAATCTATTCAGCCTTGAAAAACATTGGGATATACTCTGTTTACCGTATTATTGACCGGATTATGGTGTATCCTTAATCCTTGTAAGTCTATTGAGAATCAGCCTTTCATGAGAATACCCGATTAAGTATGATGGATAACATACTGTTATATAATCAATTAAAAAAATACATGTTATTTGGCTAAAAATCGGGTGGATTGATTATTTTTTTTAAATTCAAATACTTTTAAATAATAAAAACAGACTGCTGAACGTTAAATTCAAAGAATAATGTTGAGTTGGAATTTAATGCTTTATCAAAAAAAGGAGCAAAAATAATGACTAACACCCCACAGATCGATACGCTTTCCAAAATCGCCAAACTTGTGCGGTATTATATCCTGACGGCTACCACTAAGGCCGGTTCCGGGCATCCCACATCGGCCCTGTCGGCAACAGATCTCATGACCTGCCTCTTTTTCGGGGGCATTTTTCGCTACGATGTGAAAAATCCCGACCATCCCAACAATGATCGCATCATCTTTTCCAAAGGCCATGCCTCCCCGCTTTTCTATGCACTGTGGGCGGCAGCAGGACAAATAACGGAAGAAGAGATGTGTACATACCGCAATTTCGGCAGTCCCCTGGAAGGACATCCCACACCCGCATTTCGATACGTGGACGCGGCAACCGGGTCGTTGGGACAAGGACTTTCTATTGGTCTGGGGATGGCCCTCAATGCAAAGTATCTCGATAATCTGCCATATAGAACCTATGTGCTGCTGGGCGACAGTGAGATGGCGGAAGGTTCCCAGTGGGAAGCCATCCAGCTTGCGGCCCATTACAAGCTCGGCAATCTTGTGGGAATTATCGATGTCAACCGTCTGGGGCAAAGAGGTGAAACCATGTACGGCCATGATTTGTCGGCTTACGTGAAACGAATTGAGGCTTTTGGTTGGAAAACCGCCACTGTGGAAGGACATTCATTGCCGGATATCCGGTCCGCATATATGAATATCGAAGACGGGTCTGAAAAGCCTGTGATGATTGTGGCCAAAACCATCAAGGGAAAAGGGGTATCGTTTGTGGAAGACAAAAACGGTTTCCACGGAAAAGCTCTTGGCGAAGATGATTTGAACAAGGCTCTTGAAGAACTGGGAGAGGTGGACAAAACGCTCACAGGGCAGATCCTCACCCCTGAAAATAGAATTCCCGAAAAAATCGAGCCGAAGATCCGCCGGTGCTATCGACTATACAGGACAGGATTCCGTACCCACCCGCACGGCATACGGCAATGCGCTGAATCGAATTTATCCGGCATTTCCCCAAATCGTCAGCATCGATGGAGAGGTGAGTAACTCTACCCGGGCTGCACGTTTTAAGGAAGAACATCCGGACCGGTTTTTTGAAATGTACATTGCAGAGCAGAACATGGCCGGTACTTCATTGGGCCTGGCATGCAGAAACAAGATTCCCTTTGTCTCCAGTTTTGCCGCCTTTTTGAGCCGGGCTTATGATCAAATACGAATGAGTCAATATTCGGATGCCAATATCAAATTCGTCGGTTCCCATGCCGGTGTATCTATTGGGCAGGACGGTCCGTCCCAGATGGGATTGGAAGATCTGGCATTTTTCCGAACGCTGTTGGGTAGCGTGGTGCTTTACCCATGCGATGCCGTATCTACCGAGAAACTTGTTGAAGAAGCGGCGAAACTTGACGGGCTGGTTTACATCCGGACCACTCGATCGGGAACTCCCATCATCTATGATCCCGGCGAGCCGTTTCCCATCGGCGGATGCAAAGTGGTAAGAAAAAGCAACAAGGATCTGGCAACGGTTGTCACAGCGGGCATCACGGTTCATGAGGCCATCGATGCCCATGAACAGCTGAAAACAGAAGGGATCCGTCTTCGTGTCATTGATCTGTATTGCATCAAACCCGTTGACGTAGAAACACTTAAACGGGCGGCTGAGGAAACTCCTCATCTCATCACAGTAGAAGATCACTTTGCCGAGGGAGGCATTGGTGATGCTGTCAGACAGGCGCTTTCAGCCGAAGGTTTACCGGTTCATTCCCTGGCTGTGCGAAAAAAACCCAAAAGTGGTAAACCCCGGGAACTGATAGAATTTGAAGAAATTGGAAAGACGGCCATCATTAATAAAGTAAAAGAGTTGGTAGAACGGAGGGTAAAATATGACAAACAATCCATTGCTTAAAATACAAAAACTCGGGCAGAGCATCTGGCTCGACTATATTCGTCGCAGCATGATTACCTCGGGAGAACTGAAACGTCTGATAGAGAAGGATGGATTGCGGGGGGTCACCTCCAACCCTTCGATTTTCGACAAGGTGATTTCAGGAAGTGACGACTACGACAGCGCCATCCATGCTCTGGCCATGGAAGACAAAGGGATAGAGGATATCTATCACGCCCTTACCGTTGAAGATATCCGAATGACGGCGGACGTATTCCGAGATTTGTTCGACCGTTCCGGGGGTGAAAACGGCTTTGTCAGCCTGGAGGTGAATCCTCACCTGGCGTATGACACCCAAGGGACCGTCAAAGAGGCCCGGGAACTTTGGCAAGCTCTGGATCGGCCCAATGCATTCATCAAGGTACCGGGCACAAGAGAAGGGTTGTTGGCCATTCGCCAGTTGATCAGCGACGGGATCAATGTGAACGTGACCCTGCTTTTCGGCCTCCCGCGTTACAGAGAGGTGGCTGAATCCTATATCTCCGGATTGGAAGATCGTGTCCAAAATGATTTGCCCCTGGATGGAATTCGGTCCGTGGCAAGCTTCTTTCTGAGTCGGATCGATGTGCTGGTGGATCCGAAACTGGAAGAGATAATCGATAACGGCGGCACCAAAGGAAAAATCGCCGAACAACTGCATGGACAGACCGCCATAGCCAGCGCCAAACAAGCCTACCAAATCTACAAAGAGATCTTTCAACAGGACAGATTTAAGGCTCTGGCAGACAACGGCGCACGGCCCCAAAGGGTGCTCTGGGCCAGTACCAGCACGAAGAATCCGGATTATTCCGATGTAAAATACGTGGAAGCTCTCATCGGACCCGAAACCATCAATACAATTCCCCGGGAGACCCTGGATGCCTATCGAGATCACGGCGACCCCGAAGAAAGACTCGAAGATGGGTTGGATGAGACGCGGAAGATGCTGTCTCTTCTATCCGAGGTGGGTATCAATATTGACCAGGTGACGCAACAGCTGGAGGAAGAAGGCGTTGAGAAATTCAACAAACCCTATGACAGCCTCATGGAGACCCTCGATAAAAAGCGAAAAGAAGCTTTGCAGCAAAAGCCGGACCTGCAGGAATTTTATCTGGGATCTTATTCCGAGGCGGCAAACGACAGGTTGTCGATGTTGGAGAAAATAGATTTTTGCAGCCGTTTGTGGAAAAAGGACACCGGCCTCTGGTCCGATAAAAAAGAAGTGCAACAGAATATAAAACAGGCGTTGGGTTGGATGCATGCTCCGGATAAAATGGAAAAAAATGTAGGCGAACTCCTTGTGTTTGCCCGGCAGGTTCAAGAATCCGGATTTCGCCATGTGGTGCATATGGGTATGGGCGGCAGCAGCCTGGCGCCCATGGTTTTTCAACGCACTTTTTCACCAGGGAAAAATGGTCTTCCCTTGACGGTTCTGGATACCACCGACCCCGGTACCATATCGGTTCTGGAGCAGAACCTATCGGTTATGGACACCCTTTTTATAGTGGCCAGCAAATCGGGTACCACTACCGAACCCCTCGATTTTTGTGAGTACTTTTATACCAAAGTAGAAATGCTAAAAAAAGATGCGGCCGGCGAAAACTTTGTGGCCATTACCGATCCGGACACGCCTCTGGCAGATATGGCTCGACAAAAAAACTTTCGAAAGGTTTTTCTCAACTACCGTGACGTGGGGGGGCGATATTCAGCTTTGACCTATTTCGGGCTGGTTCCGGCAGCACTGATGGGATTGGATATCGAAAAGATTTTGGCCCGCGCTTTAAGCATGCGACATGCCTGTGACGCTGACGTATCTGTCCGGAAAAGTCCCGGAGTCCGGTTGGGTGCGGTTTTGGGGGAATTGGCTCGGCACGGACGAGACAAGGTGACTTTTGTCGTTCCTCAGGAGTTCTCTACACTGGGCATGTGGCTGGAGCAGTTGCTCGCCGAGAGTACCGGAAAATCCGGTACCGGTCTGCTGCCGATTGCCGGTGAACCCATAGGCAATCCGTCAGTGTATGGAAAGGACCGGGTATTTGCTTATTTTCGGTGGAAAGATGTATCGAACGGTGATTTGGAGAAAAGCATCGAAGCCGTCAAAAAATCCGATCAGCCCGTGATCGTGATCACATTGGACGACTTGCTCGATCTTTCACAAGAGTTTTTCCGATGGGAAATTGCCACCGCAACCGCAGGCATGATTCTGGGAATCAACCCCTTTAATCAACCCAATGTGCAGGAGAGCAAGGACAACACCAAACAGCTTCTGGAAATTCTAAAAAAAGAAGGTAAACTGCCTGAAGAATCACCGGATCTGATCGAGGAACCGCTTCGTCTCTATGGATCACAGAAAGCGCAAAATGTTATCGGAGCCTTGTCACGCTTCTTTGAGCAAGCAAAAGCCGGTGATTATCTGGTCATTCTCGCCTATATCCCGGAAACGGAAGCAGCGGACACGTTGCTTACCCGTATGCGGGTAATGATAAGAGATCGGTTTCTCCTGGCTACCACCCATGGCTACGGGCCACGGTATCTGCATTCGACGGGACAGCTTCACAAAGGCGGGCCCAACACCGGACTGTTTCTAATGCTAACCGCCGATGACCCCGACGATATGAGGATACCGGAAAGAGAGTATTCCTTCAGCATTCTCAAACAGGCTCAGGCGTCAGGTGATCTGCAGGCCTTGCAGAAACACGGCCGGAGGGTTCTTAGGATTCATCTCGGGCCGAAGGTTGAAGAGGGATTGAACAGACTGTCGGAAGCATTACAATCGGCCTTGAGAGGCACATGATGAATACGATCAAAGCCTTGTTCGTCGACATCGGCAATGTATTACTGACCAATGGATGGGACCGCACCATTCGAACGGGAGCTTCGGAAAAATTCGATCTCGATTATGAGGAAATGAACGAGCGGCACCATCTGACCTTCGATACCTATGAAGAGGGAAAGTTGACACTGAATCAATATCTGGAGCGGGTGGTGTTCTACCAGCCGCGGTCCTTTTCGAAAGATGAATTTAAGGCGTATATGTTTGCCCAGTCCAAACCCAAAGCGGATATGATCGATCTTGTGAAGGAATTGAAAAAGAAATACCGGCTCAAGATTGCAGCGGTCAGCAACGAAGGGCGGGAGTTGACGATTCATCGTGTCAATACCTTTGGTTTGAGCGGTTTTATCGATTTCTTCGTCTCGTCCTGTTTCGTTCACATGCGCAAACCCGATGCGGACATGTATCGATTGGCTTTGGACTGCGCCCAGGTTCAGCCCGAACAGGTGATCTATATCGATGACCGGCCAATGTTCGTTGAAGTCGCCGGTGCTATGGGCATTCGCGGTATTCAACACTCCAGTGTCGTGTCGACCCGTGAGGCCCTTGCCGGGTATGGGCTTAAAAGATGAATCAATATTGAAGGCAGTAAGCGTTCAGTTACGGTGAATTCCATCCCTTTTTCGGTCAGAGACGATGGGGTATCTCTCACTCCGGCCATAGCAGGAATGAACGGCCTGACAGGTGAAACTCGCGATGAACGAAAACCGCCTGAAGCATAATGAAAGACACAGATAAACACTCGAATTTTATAAGAACCGAACCAGCCGATACCAGACAGGACCCGGAGAGAACTGAAATATCGGCAGATCGACTGGTCTATTTTGCGGCCGAACGGACTCTTTTGGCTTGGGTCAGGGTCAGCTTGGGCTTGATGGCCCTTGGCTTCGTGGTCGATCGATTTAGTTTGTTTTTGAAACAAAGGATACCGCACGGACCGGGAAATTGGTCAGGTGATCCTTTTTCATCCTGGATTGGGATCGTTCTGCTGTTACTCGGTGTATCCGCAAACATTACTGCGGTTGTAAGATACACACGGTTTGAGATCCGATATCATCGCAACGTGGATACCAGACCCGGGCGTGGCCTCTCATTGGGCATTTTTTTCACATTGGCCACCGCTGTGCTGGGCATTATTATCGTCCTATTCCTGATCCTGACGATAAAATGAGTTTTATTTGGCCTATCCAAAAAAACTCTGGGTGTATCGCGTTGCGCCGTTCTTCCAGGCTGAGAGCTGGAAAAAGTATTTTTTTTGACACTTCGTGCATCCCGCATAATCCTTTTATATTCGAAAATACGCTGTTTTTCCAATCAAGATACACTCTCCACCCAATGGACCTATGGATTTCATATGCCTATACCTTGGGCCATAATTCGTGCCAGTAAACGATCCCGTATTCGATGCAACAATTCAAACATCAAGGGCTTTTATGGATATATTGACGATTATTTCGGTCTTGATCAGCCTCTCGGCTGTTTTCAGCTTTATCAATTATCGTTATTTCCGCCTTCCCCGTACCATCGGATTGATGCTATTTGCGCTGGTGCTCTCAATTCTGTTGATTGTGATCGGACGTACCGGCCTGGATATCCGGGATCAGGCCACGGCGCTTATTCAACGCATCGATTTTAATCGCGTGCTGCTGCAGGGCATGCTCGGGTTTCTGCTGTTTGCCGGGGCCCTGCATGTGGAAGCCAACGAACTGTTGCAGCACAAATGGATCATCTTTTCGCTGGCCACTGCCGGGACTATTTTTTCGACCTTTCTCATCGGTTTTCTTGTCTGGGGGCTTTTTCGCCTGATGGATCCTGCTCTTCCATTGATCTACTGCCTGCTCTTCGGTGCTTTGATATCCCCCACGGATCCGGTGGCCGTGCTCGGGATCCTCAAAGAGGTGAACGTTCCCAAAAGTATTGAAACTCAGATGGCGGGCGAAGCACTCTTCAACGACGGAGTGGGGGTGGTATTGTTCATCGTTCTGATGCGCATCGCTTCCGGGGGATCCTCCGTGTCTTTAGGCCATAGCGCTCTGCTGTTTGTCAAAGAGGCTTTGGGCGGCATTCTGATCGGACTGGCCATCGGCTGGATTGCATACCAAATGCTCAAACGCGTGGACAACTATCAGGTGGAGACGCTTATTACGCTGGGTCTGGTGATGGGTGGTTACGATCTCGCCCATGCACTCCACACTTCCGGTCCGCTGGCCATTGTGGCAGCCGGGTTGCTGATCGGAAACCACGGACGCGCCTTTGCAATGTCCGAGACCACCCGCAAAAATCTCGATACATTTTGGGAACTCATTGATGAGATCTTAAATGCCATTCTTTTTATCCTGATCGGTATTGAAATCCTTGTTTTAGAAATTAACTTTCACTATTTTCTGACAGGCTTGCTGATTATCCCTATAGTCCTTTTGGTCAGGCTCGTAAGTGTCGGGATTCCTTTCGGCCTGCTGGGACAGGAATTATCCTTCCGTAAAAATGCCGTCAAAACGCTGACCTGGGGCGGACTTCGCGGCGGAATTGCCGTGGCTCTAGCGCTGTCCATCCCACATGGTCCTCAACGGGGCGTCATAGTATTTATCACATACATGGTGGTAGTTTTTTCCATCGTCGTACAAGGATTAACGATAAAAAAATGCCTCAGGCGATGGGGTATGTGAGGTTTGCTAAATAGCCATTCAAACAGCTTCCAGTTAAGATTTAATCTTCCCGATGCTCTTCTGCGTTAATCCTATTCCCGTTCGAACCGATAAAAACAAGGTTTTTAAAAGATAGTTTGCATAAACACAGGTTCCTTTGAAATACTTCAACGCCAAACGGATGGACAGACTTGAGCTCATTTGCATCGATGAATATATCGAAACAATCCCTGCTATGATCTGAGAGCACGTTGATGAGTTCATGTGCCGAGCTTCCATCAAAATCACCGGTCAATTTCAGGTGGAGACTGTCCCTGGTTTTAATAGAATAAATATTGAAATTTTTGGCCATTGATTTGATTCCTTATTATAGAACTAATTCAGCAAAGGATTTCTTTACAATCATTGACGGGTCATATTTGTTTCGTCCCGTCCTGTCTTTATATGGCAATACTAAAACTCACCAGTGGTGTAGTTCTCTAAAAAATAGTCTAACGAAGAACTTTGAAAATGGGTCAACTTATCGAATTCTACGCAGCATTGACGCAGTTTTATGGTATTGTTTGAAATATTGCCGTTTAAAAAAAAATCAGATACTATTTCAAACGAAATATCAGTCAAACGAAACAACTCGTTTGCCAAAAATATATCAATTTTAGATGAACTGACGATTGGGTTTTCTGTATCAACGTAATAAAAGGTAAAACCGTCTTGTCCGATGTTTATCATTCGGCCCAATTGCAAAGCACCGGACTTAAACCCGACAAAGGTGTCTTTCCGAGTTCTGTAACGCTTATATCTTCTCCGATCGACGAGCACGTTATTGTTCTCCATCAAGCACACTCTCAGCGTTTACAAAATTTAAGTTTCTATGATTTCTTCTACTTCCACGTCTTAGATAAGAATCGGAATGTTTTATTCATTAAGCAGAAAATGATTTTTACAAAATGCAGTTAGATCTTTATATTCCGCCATGTTTAACTATTTCAATGGCACCGTATTTAAAATGGAAATGATGATGCTTAAAACTATGCAAGTTATCGAAAATATTAGAATCAGCCATTCTGATATTTTTTTTCATATTAACACCGCCTGTTTATGCGTTTACAATATAAAGCTTAGAATGTTTTTTTATCAAATATCTTCAAAACGTCGGGATTTGCTTTATAATGTTCAACTCTCATGGAATTAACTTTGAAACAATCAGGGCATTTAGCGACATACTTGTCCGTTAAACTTCCGACAAAAGCGCCGCCTAACAATCCAAATCCTTCCAATGTAGGAACTATACCAATGTTTACTGAGTTTCCGCAGTCTGAACACGTCCCCTCGAAGGTGATCGTCGATTTTTCGGGAAATGCTTCAAATATGATTCGAAATAATTCTTCCATTAGTCATTCACTCCAATGGTGCTTCTATTTTTCTCAATATAACCTCAATTCTTAGTGGTTTTATCCGTATTGATATTTGAGTCAATCGAGGAAAATCGTTCAACATTATACGTGCCTTCGCATTCAAGGTAATATACGATCAGCTCAAAGATATAATTATCCACGATATTTTTCCCCCAGCCCAGGTGCTCCAGTTTCCGGTTCAAAATAGCGGCGCTATAAAAGCCGCCGTCACCGATGATGTTTAGAATATCTCTGGTCAGCCTTTTAGTTTCAATGGACATCAGCCCTTTTTTATAAAGCCGCCGAATCAGGACAGGCACTACTCTCTCATTAAGGGTTCTTAGAAAATCGGATGTTCTTTCGTCCCACTCCATCCTTACCTCTCCCTTCAATATGTCTGCCAAACAAAGAAACAATATGTTGACCTTTTATTTGAGATAAATGTTATGTTGCTGCCCGCTCATGCCTTATGTGGCAAGCGATTTGGATTTTCTGCGTATGGCGAAGATAACAAAAAATGTCAAAAATCGATTGAAGTAAGTGATCGGGGGATATTGAAAGTGTAAATTACAGTATAGTCGATCCCACACCCTTCGTTCCATTTTTCAATAGATATATCTATTTTTTGTATTTTTTTTAGTTTTTTACAGCCATTGATACACTTGTCTTTGGGCAGATCTTTGTTTGGACAATCTTTGCAGGGAGAACCGATCATTTTATATTCCTTCTAGTCGTTTTTCATTCGATTACATTGTATGGAAGGGTCAGTTTCACTTGGGTCCCCTTGCCGGCCTCTGAAGAAATTTCACATGTCCCGTTGCAGACTTCAGCTCGGTCTTTCATCCCTTTTAGACCGAGGCCGTTCAACGTGTCCGGATTGGATGCGATATTCTTCGGGTCGAATCCGCAGCCATTGTCGATGACACAAAGTTCGATGCGATGACCAGCATTCGTCAATACCAGTTCTATTGCATCTGCCTGACCGTGCCTTAAAGCATTGCTCATTGATTCCTGTATGACCCGAAAAATCGTAATTTTAATTTGCTCTGGCAGTCTGTTTTCTTCGATCTCGATTCGGTGAGTGATCCGAACATTTTGATGATATTGGCCCTGTTCCCGACAAAACCACCGGATGGCCTCCACCAGTCCCAAATCTTCCAATACGGAAGGCATCAGGTGGTTGGAAATCTTGCGAACTTCCGTGATGGTATCCTTGATTTTGACAATAATATTCTCCAGGGAGTAAAATTTATCCGGGGGACTGTTATTCATGGATTCCAGTTTCTGCTCCAGGGCCAATTTGATGGCCGCCAGATTGCTGCCCACGCTGTCGTGAAGTTCTCTGGCCACCCGTTTGCGTTCGTTTTCCTGGGATTCGATTATCTTACGGGAAAGCAGGCGCAGATCTTCTTCGGACTCCCTCAATTTCTTTTCCACTTTCTGATGTTTACTGATGTCAACGAGTGCTGTCATTTTTATGATCTCCTTTTAGCGGAATGATGATTATTCCTGAATTGAAAATGCCAGCTTTTGTAGTATTTAACGCCGATGCCAAAACAGGGCTTGCCTCGACTTATCACTTCCCTGCACCACCTCACTTCGGCAAGGGATGCGCTTCGCAATCCTTCACAAAGGTCCGGATCTTGAGGAAAAATCGTGCAGTTTGTCACCCTGAAATAAATTGCTGTCCCTTCTTTGGTGATTGTATCGGACTCGAAATACATACCGCTTTTACTGAAATTCAATATGGTGCCTTCAAAGATTTCATGTTTATTAAAAGCGCTGTATGAGATGGGGGCTTCACAATCAAGGCGCTTGTCATCTCTTTTGTCTCTACGGGCGATAAATTTTTCCGAACCAATTGCTCTCATTATCTTCAACCTCTTTCCTCAGCGCTTCGGGCAAGTCTTCCAGCGCTATTGGTCTGCCTGCCGCTTCCCTGTCCAAATCAATCATCTCGCAAAGATACCGAACACCATTTGAAGACAGGAGATCGGACGTCATGGTATAAACTTTCCTGTTGCCGATGATCAGGCAATAACGATCGGTTGTTTTCCCGCCATTGTCGAAAATCTGAATGTCCATGGCACGCGCCTTAGTTTTTATTTTTGCAGTAATGTTATATTTTATGGTTCAAAATCTATTGGGGACACAATTCCTTTATTTTATTTTCGACGTCTTTCGTGTAAATGTCCTTAGTGATATATCCATCCGCTTGGGATAGACGCGGGTCGTGAACGATGCTGTCATATGTGCTGACGATAATGACGGGAATATGAGGAGATTCCAGCTTGGTTTGGCGCAGTATATCCATCTCTCAAACCCGTTTAGATGGATATCGAGCAGGATGATATCCGGCGCGGATGTCCTGATAGCTTTACTGATATCATCAACATTGGCCGTCCCTGAGATATGATACTCCTGGTTTGAAAGGTCTTCAAACAGCCATTCGGCCAGCAAAGACCCGTCATCTATAACAAAGACTTTGATCACAATTACTCTCCTGTTGTTGGTTTAAAATTTAACTCAAGCTTTTTAATTGTTTTTTAGCCTTTTAAAGGGATTCTGTCTATCGGGAGAAACCCTATTTGGGATAGTTTATTTCGGAGTCTTTGCAAGAAATGTATGAAAAATGAGAACACCTTGACACGCGAGGAATTTACCGCTTGCAGCGATGAAGCAAGCGATTTGACATCATGATATAGTTATCAATTCTTTAAACCATACCATATATTGTGAATGGTGGGTGTTGGGAAATATCCTATATTTTTATAAGATTCTTTTTAATGGCGATTTTAGTGAACTGGGCGATGGAGGAAACATTTAATTTATCCATGATATTGTACTTGTGCGTCTCTGCGGTTTTGGGACTGATACCCAGATGTTTTGAAACCTCCTTGGGAGTCAAACCGTCGGCCAGCAAAACAAAAACCTCCTTTTCGCGGACACTGAGCTTGGCGATGCCGTCCTGGACTTCCGCGACGTCTTTTCCATCTCCCAGTTCGAGTTCCTTTAGGTGATATTGCAAGATTTTTTGGACGGATTTGCTATAGAACGTCGCCCCATCTCGAATCACCTTCAGGGCCGAGATCAATTCCGATAAAGGCTCGTCTTTGAGCACGTAACCTGACACGCCTTCCTTGAAAAGAGCCGTAACATGCGGTTTCGAAGCTGACATGCTGTAAACGAGAATGGCGATATTTTCATCCAGCTTCTTAATCGCGTGGGCAATCTCTATCACGTCCACATGGGGCATGGAAATGTCCAGGATCACAATGTCGGGTTTCAAGGATTTAACCAAGGACACGACCTTGCGACCATCTTCTGAGGATCCGACGACCTCGAAATCCGCTTCATCGAACAGAAGTTTATTGATACCCTCGACGACCACGAAGTGATCATCGACAATCAGAACTTTTGTTATATCCGCCATTGTTTTTCTCCTCTTCTCATGTAGAAAAAGAACATGATTCGTAGGTTAAAAGATTTTCAGCCATTAATAGATCTCTTGAAAACATGGATCCGCTTCACTGATCCAGGGGAATTTGTGCGTGGATATGGGTTCCTTTGCCGGACTTTGATTCAATTCGGAAATCCCCGCCGGCCATTGACACCCTTTCCCTCATGATGGTAATGCCCAAAGGGCTGTTAAATGATTCCGTGTATGCAATGTTATCACAGTTAAAGCCTTTCCCGTCATCTTCTATGGTTAAGGAAACGAACTTGTTTCTTTGGTTCAGGCTGATGAAGACCTCTTTGGCCTTGGCGTATTTGACGGCATTTGTCAAACTTTCCTGGATAACCCGGTAAATGGTCAGAGATTTTCGCATATCCTTAAATTCTTGGCAAATATTTTTCGTAAACAGGTGGATCTTGAGACCGGATAGTTTTTGAACCTCTTCGATCAGATTTCTGATGCTAGCGATTAAACCGAACCTTTCCAGCACGTCTGAACGGAGGCTGTAAGAAAGGTTTCTGGTCTGGGTCATCCCTTTCCTTAAGATATCCTGGATGGGTTCCACCCGGCCTGCCAGCGCGGACCCGTCTTCTGTCCGAATCGCCTTCAATCCTTCCAACTGTATGGCAATCCCTGCCAGTATTTGTCCGACTTGATCGTGCAAGGTGTTGCTGATTTCATGGCGCTCCTTTTCCAGTAAATCCACAAGGTTTCTGGATAGGATATCTCGTTGTCGATAGGCCGTCAAAACCTTCTCTGCCTTGTCCTTTAACTCAGTCTCAAATTTTTTGCGCTTGTCGATTTCTTTCAGCAGGTTTTCGTTCAGGCTTTCCAAATCCACCTTCTTTTTATCCAACTCGGCCGTGCGCTGTTTCACCTGCTCTTCGGTTCGTCATGCGCACGGCGGAGATCGGCTTCGGCCT
>CAVSVL010000037.1:0-8510 GCA_963731025.1 uncultured delta proteobacterium
CCGTCAGCCCACTATACCCCGAAGAATTTCACGAAGCCAGTGAGGGACTCGGCGTGCTGATGCAATTGCCGGTTTCGCCCGGCAAACTGGATGCAGAAAATTTACTAAAGCGTTTGAATGATCTAAAAAATCTACTAAAATCAAAAACCTAAAGCTTGAAACTCTATGAATTCATCAATTCCTACCAATATAACCTTTTATTCGCCTTCGCCAGAATACCCTGCAGCTTGCCGTAGGGATGAATGACGAGGTGAATAAAAACACCCCCCGACTCCTCAAATAAATGGAATGACAACATGGATCGAATTATTTTGAGCAAAAGCCCAAAAAGTCTTGACAGGAAAATTCTCTGTTGTATTTTATGGGCATAAGCTCATAACTAAATGGCTTTCATGGACAAAAAATTGATCAAAGCGAGGTGATAATCATGCCAAGAGGCGATGGAACAGGGCCCAAAGGCCAGGGTCCAGGGAGCGGAAAAGGTCAAGGCGGATGCAAATCCGGCAAGGACCGCAAAGGACCCGGCACAAATTCCGGTCAGATGACAGGAGGTGGCAAGGGTCGAGACCGAGGCAAAGGTGCAGGACCAAAAGGCCGCAATAGAAGTGGTGCTTAGGAACTCAATATCAGTAATATACATGGCAAAAAGATAATTTTCTAATTTAACGATTCAACGTCTTAACTATTTAACAATCTCTTTCAGGATAAAAGGAGGTGAATATTATGCCAGGATTTGATCGAAGCGGTCCAATGGGAGCAGGCTCGATGACCGGCGGACGAAGAGGTCTTTGCAATCCCGAAACTACCGGATATGGCACTCGATCTGCCGGGTCTGTTGGTTTTGGAAGGGGCATGGGACTTGGTCGTGGTTTCAGGGGCGGTTTCAGACCGGGAATGGGACGTGCATTTGGCCGGAGGAGCTGGAGTCAACCTGCATATTATCCAGCATATGCGCAAAACCCGGAAGAAGAGCTGAATATGTTGAAAGCAGAGGCGAATTCCGTAAAAAACAGCCTTGATATGATCCACAGGAGAATCGCTGAACTGGAAAAATCTTCCGAATAAATTGATTCAGCCTAAAAGAAGGGGGCTTGTCATCAAGGAAAACAGGCCCCCTTGCATCCTTTTTGTAAACAGATAAATATTTTTCAAGGTATCATCAAATAAGAACTTAAATAGAGCGATTTAAAATTTGAAACGCTCCCTTAAGAAGGAGTATACCCATGCCTATATTTGAATATCTTTGTCTTGACTGTAAAAAAACCAGCGAAATCATTATCATCGGCCCAGACGACTCACCGAAATGCAATTTCTGCAACAGTCATCATTTGGAAAAACTGGTTTCAGCCCATTCATCCATGTCCGGACCCCTTAAAAACAGTATGCCTGGTTTGGGGGACACCGCTTGTTGCGGTTCATCTCCTAGTGAAGCCGGCTGTGCAGGTCCGGGCAGCTGTTGTGGGAAAAATTTTGATATGGAGTAAAAAAATGAATGAATCCAAGGATATGATTACGGTTCATGTGAATGTTGAAATCACCACGGCATCGCTGCAAACAATTGTTGAAAATGTGAAACAACTTGCAGGCCGTGATGAAAACGGGGTGTACCGTGTTGATACTGCCGATAAAGTGAGTGAAATGATTTCACGGTTCCTTTTCGACAACGACTTTGAGAGTTATGTCAAACAAATCGAAAATTATTAAATCGAAATACGCTTCGCGATATCTTGATATGGCGACTCAAATGGATAAACGCCGAGTTATAAAAGATCCTGACGGATATGGCAAAAGAACCGGTGAGTGTGGCGACACTGTTGAAATGTTTTTAATGGTTCAAAAAAATCGTGTCCATTCGGTCTCATTTATTACGGATGGTTGCATAAACACCCATGCCTGTGCAAATTGCGTCGCTTTTCTCGCTGAAGGAAAGAGCATCGCAGAAGCCTGGGAAATTACACCGGAAAAAGTCATCAATTTTCTGGAGACACTTCCGGAGGAAAACACCCATTGTTCCGAATTGGCGGTGGGTGCGTTCTATCTGGCTTTGGTTAATTTTCAGGAGTTTAAACATGCGCCCTGGAAAAGATTATATGGCAAGCGAAGATGATCTAAATCTGCAATGTTATTTTTTTGCCAAAAACTGCTCAAAAACTACATTTAAGCACCTATCGACTTGACAGGGCAATATGTTGTTTTATTTTTGAGCATAAGTTCATAATTCAAAGGAAAATCATCGTATGATTATCAGTATTGCAAGCGGAAAAGGCGGTACGGGAAAGACAACAGTGGCTACCAACCTGGCTGTTTCTTTGGGGTCGGATGTACAGCTTCTGGACTGTGATGTTGAGGAGCCCAATGCTCACCTCTTTATCAACCCTGTCATTGAGCTGAGTAAAAAAGTTTATACGCCGGTCCCGCAGATCGACGAAGAAAAATGTAATTTCTGCAAAAAATGTGCAGAAATATGTCGTTTCAAGGCCATCGCTGTCATTAAGGAAATCGTCCTCACGTTTCCTGAACTTTGCCATAGTTGCGGGGGTTGTGTAGAAGTTTGCCCGGAAAACGCCATCACCGAGACCGGTCGTGAATTGGGTGTGATTGAAATCGGTCACAGGAATAGTCTTGCTTTTGCACACGGACGGTTGAGAGTCGGCGAAGCCATGTCGCCGCCTCTTATCAGAGAAGTTCGATCTCATACACGATCCGATCTGCTCACCATCATCGATGCCCCTCCCGGAACGTCATGCCCTGTCATCGCCGCCATGAAGGGAGCCGATTTTGTCTTGATGGTTACCGAACCGACGCCTTTTGGCTTGCATGACCTTAAACTGGCTGTCGAAGCAGTAAAACTTCTTGAAATTCCAAGGGGTCTGGTCATTAATCGTTCAGATATCGGTGACGATGGTGTTCGAACATATGCAAAGATGGAAAACCTGCCCATTTTGATGGAAATTCCCTTTGATCGACACATCGCGGAGGTATATTCAAGGGGCAAGCTTATTGCTGAGGAAATGCCGGAATGGAAAGAACGATTCAGAAAATTATATTTACATATTCAAGAAATAGTTGGATAAAGGAGAAAAAATTCTGTGAAAGAACTGGTGGTGATAAGCGGCAAAGGGGGTACCGGCAAAACCAGCCTGATGGCAGCCTTTGCATCATTGGCTGAAAACAAAGTTCTTTGTGATGCAGATGTGGATGCCGCTGATCTTCATCTGCTCATGGACCCCGATATAAAAGAAAGCCACGATTTTCAAGGGGGAGGAACGGCTGTCATTCATACGGACAGATGCATCGAGTGTGGCTTGTGCAGGGATCTGTGCAGATGGAACGCCATTAGCGAAGCGTTTATCGTTGATCCCATTGAATGTGAAGGCTGCGGTGTCTGTGTAGATTTTTGTCCGGAAGAGGCCATCGACTTTCCCATAAAAACCTGCGGGGAGTGGTTTATCTCGAATACCCGTTTTGGTCCAATGGTCCATGCCAGATTGGGTATTGCTGAAGAAAACTCCGGAAAACTGGTGGCCCTTGTCCGGCAGGCGGCCAAAAAACTCGCCGAGAAAAATAAATTAAACCTGCTGATCACAGACGGACCGCCGGGTGTGGGATGCCCGGTGATTGCTTCTTTAGGTGGCGCTTCAGCCGTGCTTGTCGTTGCTGAGCCGACGGTTTCCGGATTACATGATATGGAGAGAGTGGCGCAACTGGCCGCTCATTTTAAGGTCCCGGTTATGGTGTGTGTCAACAAATTCGATCTGAACTTTGATCAAACAGAGGCAATCGAGAAACTGGCAAAAGAAAATAACATGACGATCGTTGGGAGGGTCCCTTTTGATCAGGTTTTTACAGAATCCATGGTTCAGGGACAAACCGTCCTGGAATACGTGGGCAACTCAAAGATTCGAAGCAGTATCAATGAAATTTGGCAAAATATTAGAAACCAGCTTGCACTTTAAACGCAAAATGTAATTTAAAATTTATTGATAAGGAGGATGTTTGAAATGAAAAATGGAAGAATTGCTATTCCGTCTGTAGATAATGGCGGACTTGATGGTCAACGATCCGGACATTTTGGTCACTGCGATGTATTTACTTTGGTGGATGTGGAAAACGGAAAAATTAAAGAGGTCTCAACAGTACAAAACCAGGAACATGTTCAGGGAGGTTGTATGGTCCCCGTCAATTTTTTGGCTGGACACAAGGTAAGCGCTTTGATCGTAGGCGGTATCGGTATGCGTCCTTTGATGGGATTCAGACAGGTGGGCATTGACGTATATCACGATGCTGTTCGGACTGAAATCAGACCGGTTGTGGAAGACCTTATCGCAGACAAGCTGCCGATAATTTCAGATGATCAGGTTTGCGGCGGAGGTGGACACTAGATAGGTATTAACTATTTTTACATTCATTTCGTCTTCGTCAATCCTTATAACAAAAAAAAATACAAGAGGACACGGAACAATGAAAATAGCTGTTACATCTCAGGGAACCAGCCTTGATTCACAGGTCGATCCCCGCTTCGGGCGGGCCGCCTACATCCTCATTGTGGATACGGAAACCTTTGAATTTGAAGTGCTGGACAACAAAGAAAATGCAAATGCACTTAAAGGCGCCGGCATTCAGGCCGCCTCAATGGTAAGTGACAAAAGTGCAGAGGCTCTTTTGACCGGTTATTGCGGACCCAAGGCGTTTATGACTCTGGAAGCAGCAAAAATACGGGTGGCCAACGATATTGAAGGCACCGTTGAAGATGCTGTAAAGGCATTTAATGAAGGAAAAGTATCTTTTGCTGAAAAGGCAAATGTTGAAGGTCAATGGTAAGAAAATAAACGGTTGAATAGAATGTTGGACAATTGCTGTCTTGATGCTTAAAACGAACGCAATTATCAATCTCAATTCGAAGCAACCATTTGATCGACTGTTTTCAACGATGAGGGTTTTATGAAGTTTGTAATTATCGGCGGCGACGCTGCAGGTATGAGTGCAGCCAGCAGGGCAAAGCGAAATAATCCGGATCTCGATGTCACGGTGCTGGAAAAAACCATGGATGTTTCCTACAGTGCTTGCGGCATGCCGTATAATATTGCGGATCCGGAAAGGAAAATCGAAGACCTTGTGGTTCGACAGGCCCATGTATTCAGAGAAAAACAGAACATCAATCTGTTGACCGGGCATTGTGTTGAAGCTATTGATCCGGTCGGCAGGACTGTTTCCGGAACATCTTTGCAGGGCAAAGCCTTTGACGTTTCCTATGATAAATTGCTGATTGCAACCGGAGGCTCTCCGATCATTCCGGATCCGGAGGGTTTTGATCTTCCGGGGGTGTTGGCATTGAAAACCTTGGATGACGGTCGAAAACTAAAAGCGTATATCCGATCCAACAATGTTAAAAAAGTCGTTATCATCGGAATGGGCTATATCGCCCTTGAAATGTGCGAAGCTCTCAGGGCCCGATCCATAGACGTCGATATGGTCAAACCCCGGCCCGTGTTTCTGCCGTGGATGGAAAAAGAACTGGCCGAGGTTATCAGAGAGGAACTGGAAATCCATCAGGTGAAATTGCACCTGGGCCACACTATTGAAAAAATCGATGTTGAAAATAAACGATTAAAAGTTAAGTGTTCAGACCTTGTACTTGAGGCCGATCTGGTGCTCGTGGCCATTGGAATAAAACCGAACAGTGAACTGGCCGCACAGGCAGGCCTTGATCTTGGCGTAAAAAACGCCATTGCCGTGAACAAAAAACTCCAGACTTCCAATGAAAACATCTATGCCGCCGGTGACTGTTGTGATGCGTATCATGTGGTCACGGGCGAAAAAACATGGATACCCTTGGCCTTAAGGGCCAACCGGGCCGGTTGGGCGGCTGCAGATAATGTTTGCGGAAAATCGATTGAGCTTCCGGGTATCGCAGGCACAGCGGTATTTAAAGTATTCGATCTGGAAGTGGCGCGAACCGGATTGACCGTGGACGAAGCCAAACACTTTGGTTTCGACCCTGTAAAAGTGACCATCAAAACCCGGTCCCGGGCCCATGCGCATCCCGGCGCTTCAAAGATTCATGTTCATATGGTCGGTGACACAAAAACCGGACGTCTTTTAGGCACCCAGATGGTGGGCAAGGAAGGCGTTGCACATAGAATTAATGCGCCTGCTGTTGCTTTGCACAATCGAATGACTGTTGAAGCCTACTGCCAAACCGATCTGGCATATGCCCCGCCCTTTGGACCGACCTGGGATCCCACATTGACCGCAGCCAATCAACTCCTTAAGAAAGTATAGACTCACGATTTTACCAACCTGTGAAAAGGAATCAATTAAATGGGAAAATGCAGAAGCCATCCGGACAGAGAAACCAGCTATTTATGTTCAAAGCATAATGTTTATATGTGTGAGGAATGCCTTAAGTGCAATGATCCTGAAATATATTGCAAGTTCCGGTCGGCTTGTCCCATCTGGTTCATGGAAAGAAGAAAAGCGCGCTGGGAAAAAGAAAAACTCGCCGAGGAGACCGTAAAAAAATATAAGGTTATCTTTCAGCCCGAAGATAAAGAGATTGAAGCTTCAGAAGGAAGTACCCTTTTGGATGTAGCACATGAAGCGGAGATTCACATCAATGCATCATGCAATGGAAAAGGTTCTTGCGGCAAGTGCAAACTCATCATTGACTCCGGTAATATAAAAAGCGAACCGACCTCCCTGCTAAGCGCCAAAGAAAAAGAAAAGAATTATGTTCTGGCATGTCAAACCGAGATAGTTGGCGATGTAACGGTCAGAATTCCGGATGAAACCATAGAACGCAAACTTAAAGTTGCCGGCATGGGGCAGGAAGTCACCTCCCGCTTGAAAGGACTGGTCAAAGACATTCATCCCATGCTCAAAGAAATTCCTCTTGAGCTTGAGCCGCCGACAATAGATGACCCGGTAAGTGATTTGGACCGTCTGAACCGAGGGTTGAAAAAGACCGGATGTGATATCTCCCATTTAAGTGCCGGTATAAAAGTAATACGGGAGTTGTCAACCGCCATGAGAGATGAAAACTGGAAAGTGACGGCATCCATTGTCCGCAGAAACGGTTCGAATGAAATATTGAATGTAACTCCCGGCAACGGAAAGGCAAAGTCATTGGGCCTTGCCATTGACGTGGGCACCACAACGATCGTGGTTTACCTGGTCGACATGGTGGACGGTTCTATTATAGCGGCAACTTCCGGGCATAATCGGCAGGCCGCCTGTGGAGACGATGTTATCAATCGAATCGTCTGCGCAGAAAAAGACGGTGTTATCAAATTAAGCAAGATGGCCCTTGCAACCATTAACAATTTGATCAGTGAAGCGCTCACTGCTGTAAATGCTGACAAAAACCAAATAAAAAATATCGTCATCTCCGGCAATACCACCATGACGCATCTTTTGCTGAGAATCGAACCCAAATATATCCGACGTGAACCGTATATCCCCACGGCTTCTGAATTTCCCATCCTGAAAGCCGGTGATATCGGTATCAAATCCAATCCCATTGCTGCGGTATTTATCATGCCCGATCCGGCCAGTTATGTCGGCGGTGACATTGTTTCCGGTCTCCTTTTCGCCGGATTCCAAAGAAAAGATCCGTTGGTCTTGTTTATCGATGTCGGAACCAATGGTGAAATTGTTTTGGGAAACCAAGACTGGCTCATGACGGCATCCTGTTCGGCAGGTCCTGCCTTTGAAGGAGGCGGAATACGATGGGGGATGCGTGCCGAAGAAGGCGCCATTGATAAAATATCCATTGATCCGGAAACCTTCGAACCGGCCTTTTCTACAATCGGTGATGTTGCACCTCGGGGAATTTGCGGTTCCGGTATGATCGATTTGATATCGGAAATGATGCTGACCGGTATCATCGGGCAAAATGGAAAGTTTAAAATCGATTCGAGTCATCCCGGAATGAAACTGGATGGAGAAGATCTGGCATACATAGTAGCATTTGCAGAACAAACACCCATGGAAGAAGATATTGTATTTACCGAAATTGACATTAACAGCCTTATTTTGAGTAAAGGAGCGGTGTATGCCGGATTTATGGTCCTTCTCCAAGAGACGGGACTTGACTTTTCAATGATCGATCAGATTCTCATTTCCGGTGGATTCGGTCAATACCTTAATATCGAAAGGGCCATAACCATCGGTCTTCTCCCCGATATCGACCGGAACAAATTTAAATATCTGGGAAACAGCTCCATTGCCGGCGCGTATATGGCGCTTTTATCGGATGATTACAGAAATGAAGCCCGGAAAATTTCAAACAGTATGACCTATATTGATTTCAGCAGCAGCAACCATTTCATGGATGAGTTTACCTCCGCACGTTTTCTGCCGCATACGGATATTAACAAATTCCCGAGCGTTCGACTGCCATTAAAACAATAGGATTCATATGCCAAGCTGCGAATATCAAAGCGAACATTTTGATTATTCTCTAAAGAAAAAAACAAATGAGAAACCGGTCTGACCAAAAAGGGTATATT
>CAVSVL010000038.1:0-36727 GCA_963731025.1 uncultured delta proteobacterium
ATGAAACAGACGACGGAATAGAATTGGCCAAACGTCTGGCTGAAGAAGAAGAAGGCATCAGCAGAAAACCCAAAGGGCCTGAAAAATACGTTATCCCTTCCATTGCGGTGATCTGGAGTCTTTTTCAACTTTCCATCCCCAGCTGGCTGGTTCTCGATTCAACATTTATCCGGGCCATCCATCTGGGGTTTGCCATGCTGATCGTTTTTCTGAATTATCCCCTTTTTAAAAAGACCCGTTTCGGTCTTAAATATTTCTCCCAAAAAGACAAGATTCCGCTGCTGGATTATATCGTCGCCGCTATGGCCTGCTTTTCGGCACTTTATATTGCCATCGATTATACCGGAATGACGTCGCGCTACGGTGCACCGATCCTCAGAGATACGATCATCGGATTGACCCTGGTGGTGCTTTTGCTGGAAGCGTCCCGCCGGGTCATCGGCCCTGCCCTATCTGTTATCGCCATGTTTTTTTGCGCATATGCCTTTTTTGGCCCTTATATGCCCGAAGTTATCGCCTTTAAAGGCGTTTCACTCAACAGGTTCATCGGGCAGATGACCATGTCCACCGAAGGGATATACGGCATCCCCCTGGACGTCTCGGCCACCATTGTCTATCTGTATGTGCTTTTCGGCGCCATGCTGGATAAGGCCGGCGCCGGGAAATATTTCATTCAATTGGCATTGAGCCTCTTGGGCCGGTTTAAAGGCGGCCCGGCCAAGGCGGCGGTCTTGGGCAGCATGTTCACAGGCCTTGTCAATGGATCGAGTATCGCCAATATCGTCACCACCGGCACCTTTACCATCCCGCTCATGAAAAAGGTCGGGTATTCGCCCACCAAAGCGGCGGCCATAGAAGTGGCCGCCAGCACGGACGGACAAATCGCTCCGCCCATCATGGGCGCTGCTGCATTTATTATCGCCGAATACGTCAACGTCCCTTATGTCGAGGTCATTAAAGCCGCCGCAATTCCGGCATTTGCCTCTTATGCGGCCCTGCTGTATATTACCCATATCGAGGCCTCCAAGGCCGGCTTAAGAGGGATGTCCAAAGAAGAACTTCCCCCGTTTTTCAGCACACTGTTCAGCGGCATCCACTATATTATACCGGTGCTGTTTCTTCTTTACCAGCTGGTCATTGCCCGGCATACCCCTGAACGTGCCGCATTTCAAGCCGTAATCGTCATGGCCGCGATTATGCTGATTCAGGGTCCGGTCAAGGCTTATCTGAATAAGGAGTCTATGGGCGACGCATTCAAGCAAGGCATTGTCGATATTTTTTCGGCCCTTGCCGCCGGGGGACGAAATATGGTCGCTGTGGCACTTGCCACGGCCGCCGCCGGCATCATCGTTGGTGTGGTAGCCCTGGGTCTGGGCGGACTGATTACCCAGATCATCGATACCATTTCCGGCGGAAACATTTATATCATGGTTGTGGTAACCGCCTTCGCCAGTCTGATCATCGGCATGGGACTTCCCACCACTGCAACCTACATTGTCATGGCGTCTTTGACCGCACCGGCCATGGTTACCATTGCCCACGCCCAGGGGTTCATGGTGCCTTTAATGGCAGCTCATCTCTTTTGTTTTTATTTCGGAATTCTTGCCGATGATACGCCGCCCGTGGGACTTGCCGCCTATGCCGCAGCAGCCATCGCCAAATCGCCGCCCATCCCTACCGGGATACAGGGGTTCATGTACGATATCCGAACCGCTATCTTGCCGTTTATGTTCATTTTCAACAGCGACTTGATTCTTCACAATATTTACAGCTGGCCTTGGGCAATCCTGATTTTTGCCATGGCCTGTATCGGCAATTTTGCATTTGCTTCCGCTACGCAGGGATGGTTTGTGGCAAAAAATCGATTCTATGAAATACCGTTTTTTCTGTTCGTCACCGTCGTCATGATGCGCCCGGCCCTGATTGCTTCATGGATCGGTCTTCCTTATGACCAGCGTTACTGGGTATGTTTTATCGGGCTGGCTGTCTTCGGTCTCCTTTATCTGATGCAAAGACCCCGCATCCCAATAAAAGCGTCCGTTCCTGCAACATGACGAAACTGAAAAACAGAACTGATGAGTCTTAAAAGGTAAATGAAAAGGAAAAATTCATGAGCGACATCAAAAAAATAATGGTGGCCCTCGACTTTAAATCTTATTCAAAGGGTACCTTCGATTATGCCGTTAAAATCGCAAAAAACCTGGATGCTCATTTGGTCGTGGCCAGCATCATCAATTCCAGGGATATTTCAGCGGTGGAAATGGTGGCATCCATGGGATACGAAGTCGATAGCGATCATTATGTGGAAGGGATTAAAGCGGAACGGGAAAGCACGCTGAAAAGTTTCATGGAACATTCAGATATTGATCGTGAACATGTCCGAACAACTTTCAAGGTCGGCAACCCAACCAACGAGCTGTTGAAACTGATCGTTAAGGAAAACGTCGATATGATTGTCATGGGGGTAAAGGGACGCACGGATCTCGAACATATCTTTGTCGGATCGGTGGCCGAAAAGCTTTTCCGGCGTTCGCCGGTTCCCGTCCTTTCCCATCGGGATGAACAAAACGCCGAACGGCTGCGAAAAAAAATAGTGCACGAATAAAAGGAGGACAACCATGTCCCGAACAAAATCAACCCCTATATGGATCATTTTAATGTGTATATTTTTATTCGGCACACCGGTTTTGGCGGGTGATCGTTTTACGGATAATGGTGACGGTACGGTGACGGATCATCAACTGGGGGTGATGTGGGCCAAAACCGACAACCAGGGCAATATCAACTGGAAACAGGCCAATCTTTGGATCAAATACACCTTCCCGGACACCCTTGAAAAAAAATACGACAACTGGCGGCTTCCCACACTGGCAGAGCTTCAAAGCCTCTATGTCCAGGATAAAAAATATAAGGGGTATGAAACGGATTGCGGCCAGAAGGTCAAGATCGTTCCGGAAATAAAACTAAGCTGCGGCTGGATCTGGGCATCGGAAACATCGGCGATTCAGGCATATATTTTTAATTTCCACCGCGGGTACCACTATTCCGACCGAATGGTGCACAATAGGGATTATCGGGCCCTCCCTGTCCGAGACCTAAAATAGCTCAAAGCGAAAAGTTCTTTCTGGAAAATAGGAATTAGGAAACAGAAAATAGTTAACCACAAATGGACACAAATGTAATTAGAAGATAAGAAGGTTAGAAAATCAGAAGGTCGGAGGCTCTAAAACATGCCGACCGTCTTACCTTCCCACCTTCTCACGTTCTTGTTCTTTATCTTCTTATTTTATAAAATCGTAACACGATTTTATTCCCACACCCCATCCACAACGGTGCCGCATTCCGGACAACAGCCGTTTTTTATCCGATTGTCTCGAATATAAAACCCCCAACGGTCTATCAGTAGACAATTACACTGGTAACAGAAAGTCTTTTCTCCGTTTTCACCGGGAACATTGCCGGTATAAACATATTTCAAGCCGGTTTTTATACCGATGTCACGGGCCCTGACCAGGGTTTCTACCGGCGTCGGTGGGCGATTCATCAGCTGGTAGGTGGGATGAAATCGGCTGATATGCCAAGGAGTTTCCGGACCTAACTCATCCACCAAAAAAGCCGACAAATTTTCGAGTTCATTTTTATCATCATTCAATCCGGGAATAATTAGCGTCGTCACCTCGATAAAAATGCCCAGGGACTTCATTTGTTTTAACGTCTCTTTCACATGCACCAGTTGTGCCTTGCAGGTACTTTTGTAAAAATCTTCATTAAAGGCCTTTAAGTCGACATTGGCGGCATCAAGGAAAGGATGTATCATCTGAAGTGCTTCTTCGGTCATGTAGCCGTTGGTAACAAAGACGTTCCGAATACCTTTTTCTGTTGCCAGTTTCGCCGTATCATAAGCAAACTCAAAATAGACGGTGGGTTCCGTATAAGTATAGGCAATGGTTCTACAATCCCCTTTTAATGCCGCAGCAACAACATCCTCCGGTGTGAAGGCGTCACCCACGATCCTCCCGTTGTGGTCTGACGGCATCTGTGCAATATCCGCATTCTGGCAAAAACGGCATTTGAAATTACACCCTACCGTCGCAATTGAATAAGAAAGACTCCCGGGCAGAAAATGAAACAGCGGTTTTTTTTCAATGGGATCGATGTGCCGGGCAATGACCTTCCCGTAAACCAGTGTTTCCAAAACACCTGCCCGATTTTCCCGAACACCGCATATTCCGCGACGACCGCTCTTTATATGACAGCGATGGTTGCAAAGATTGCATTTGACCTCGTTATCCTTTAATGGTTCGTAAAGATACGCTTCCATTATGCAGCCTCCTGCTTTTCTTGTGAACCTTGAACCCTGAACCCTGAACCTTTATTTTTTTTATCCTGGTACCGGGCCGGTGGTGTGTTTGGTTTTGTAAGGCACGGTCAGGGGTCTGGTCCTGAAGCGGGGAACAAGGGTGACTCCCATACCGATGAATGCACCAAACGGACATTTTTGCATCAGTGAAAATTGTTCTATTTTACTGGTGATCAAACTCGGAGACCCTGAAAACTGGCATACGGTTCTCCAGGATATGGGAACGTCTCCCAATAGAGATCGAATGATATCTTTGAGTTGCCAGATGCTGAAAAAACGGGCCTGATTATAGATGGTCCGGGTAAAAACACCTTTGATCCGCCGATGAACCCCTTTGATGGCATAACGGTTAAGGACACCCAAAAATATTCTGTCTTTGGCCACCCGGCTTGCTTCCTCAAGGGCCTTTTTCGGATCTTCCACAAATTCAAGGGTGGTGACAAGGCAGGCATAGTTGAAGGAATTATCATCAAACGGAAGATCCTCTGCAACGCCTCGATGGAGATCTGCGCGATGACCGATTTTTTTTGATGCAATATCAAGCATGTAAGGCGACGGGTCAAGACCTGTTACCTGGAGACCCTCATCAAGAAAGGTCTGCAAACCGGAACCGGTTCCACAACCAATATCGAGCATGCTCTCTCCATGTACAGGTTTAAGCGCATTGAGCATCAAATGTTTTTCAAGATCAACAGCAAACCTGTTTTTAGGATCATTAAGCCACCCTTCGTAATACATCGCATCATTAAAGTCGAATACATAGCCCATATACAATTCCTTTAATGAAAAAAACCAATTTTTTCAAGGAGAAAACGTTTTTATCATCGGACTATTATTTAATCTTGCATCTTATTAAGGTTAAATGTGAATATTGCCGGTGGATGCCTTGACACATTTGCTGTCAACATACTATATCCTTTCAACGAAATAGTACGATTTTATTTTAATGCCAATCTTAAAAATGGCTGCAAAGCGAGTTTAAATTGAAGGAATTTTTTAAAGTCACCGACCTGAATAAAGTACTGGAATATGCATCCGGCTTTCCCAGACTTGACACCGAAGACATATTGCTTATGGAATCGAGGGGAAGGATGCTTGCTGCGGATATTGATGCAGATGTTGACCTGCCGGATTTTATGCGATCGACCATGGACGGGTATGCAGTTTCTGCGTCTTCCACATTTGGTGCGTCAGAAGCAAATCCGGCATATCTTACCATTAAAGGTTCCGTACTTATGGGTAAATCTCCCGCTTTTTCCATTGGCGTCGGCGAAGCCGCCAAGATATCTACCGGAGGCATGTTGCCGGATGGTGCCGACAGTGTGGTGATGATTGAACACACGGATGCCGTCGATAAAACAATCATAGAAGTTTACAAAAGTGTCGCACCCGGTCAAAACATCCTTGAAAAGGGAGAAGATATGCGCAAAGGCCAAACCCTGGTCCCCGCCGGAAAGTGTCTTAGGGCCCAGGAAATCGGACTTTTAGCCGCTTTTGGCATAGAAAGGATCACCGTCTACAAAAAACCGGTTGTCGGCATCATTTCTACCGGCGATGAAGTGGTGTCCATCAAAAATACCCCCGCTCCCGGGCAGATTCGCGACATTAACATGTATACCCTTTCCGGGCTTGTCGAAAAGGCCGGCGCCGTTCCAACTGCATATGGAATTGTACGAGACGATTTTGACGATCTTTTCAAGAAATGCACAGCGGCCCTGGCCCAATCCGATATGGTGTTGATTTCCGGGGGAAGTTCCGTGGGCACCCGTGATTTTACCATTGAAGTGCTCTCTGCCCTCCCTAAGTCCGAAATCCTCGTTCACGGCATCTCCATAAGCCCCGGAAAGCCGACGATTCTTGCCAGGTCCGGAGATCGGGCCATTTGGGGTTTGCCGGGACAAGTGACGTCAACCATGGTGGTCTTTGAAATTGTCGTCAGGCCTTTTATCGAGCATATTGGCGGCCTTTCCCCTGAACATAAAAGACATTTTAACCCTGTTGCCAAACTTAACCGGAACATTTCATCGACTCAGGGACGGGCAGATTATATTCGAATTAAGTTGATTGAAAAGGACGGCATTCTGTGGGCGGAACCCATTCTTGGCAAATCAGGTCTGATCAATACCATGGTCAAAGCCGACGGTTTGATTGAGATCGGGTTAGATACAGAAGGGTTGGATGAGGGAGAAAAAGTAAGGGTCATCACTCTTTAGCTCTTCAAATTGGTTGCGTAAAAAAAGCAGTTTAACCAGATCTTTCCTGCATTCAAGTTTTTAGAAAATAGGAATTAGGAATTAGAAAATAGACAACCGCAAATGAATGCAAATGTAATTAGAAGATGAGAAGGTTAGAAAGTAAGAAGTTTGGAAATCAAAAAAAATATGCCGACCTTCCCTTATCTCTTTCCTCTTTTCTAATTCCTATTTCCTAATTTCTGGCTTAACATAAAAGAACAAATCTTAAATGTAAAAAAAAGTGGAAACAAATGAACCATAAACGCAACGTTTATTTAAAAATGAAGCCCTTAAAAGAAGCGCGAGAGATTCTCTTTAAGCGGTTTCTTTCTGAGAAGGTGATCTCCAAAGAGATGACCTCCGTGCCCGACGCGGTAGGCCGGGTTCTTGCAGAACCGGTAACAGCCGTGATTTCCTCACCCAATTTTCATTTATCCGCCATGGACGGGATCGCCGTAAAAGCAGCAAATACCTTTGGTGCATCTGAAACCCGGCCAAAGGAATTGTTTGTCGGAAAGGACGCTTTCTATGTCAACACCGGCCATGTCATGCCCGAGAACACCGATACGGTGATCATGATCGAATATGTTCAAGTCCTCGACCAAAACCGGGTCAAAATCGAATCTCCGGTATTTCCGTGGCAAAACGTTCGAAAGGTTGGTGAAGATATTGTGGCCACCGAACTTCTCTTCCCTCAAAACCATGTCATCACACCCTATTGTGTGGGGGCTCTGCTGTCAGGCGGTATTTTTGAAGTGCCGGTAAAGATTCGACCCAACGTATTGATTATTCCAACAGGGTCCGAGCTGGTTGACTGGCGTGAAACAGCCGCTGAAAATCTTCAGCCGGGTCAGGTGATTGAAACCAATTCTTTTGTTCTCGGTAAGCTGGTCGAATCGTGTGGGGCTGCCTTTATTCGACATGAGATGATCACCGACGATCCCATAAAGATTAAAACAGCCATTTTAAATGCCGTGAACAGTGATGTCCACATGGTGTTGACCGTTGGCGGATCATCAGCCGGGTCCGAGGATTATACCAAATATGCGGTTGATGAACTCGGCGAAGTATTGGTTCATGGCGTGACCATCATGCCGGGAAAACCGGTTTTAATCGGTGCAATAAAAGATAAGCCGATATTTGGAATCCCGGGTTACCCGGTTTCCGCCATCGTTGCATTTGAACAGTTTGTCGGCCCGCTGATATCCTACATGCTGGGACAGCCCGAAAAAGAAAGACCAAAGATTCAGGTGGAACCCACCCGAAAAATCGCTTCAAAACTGGGCCTTGAAGAATTCATACGGGTAAAACTGGGAGCGGTAGGCAACAAAATTGTGGCCATCCCCCTGCCCAGAGGCGCAGGCTGTATCACATCCTTAACAGAAGCAGACGGCATCATTCGGGTACCCAAAAATTCGGAAGGAATCAATCCCCAAGAACCGGTTACCGCGGAACTACTTCGTCCATTGTCTTCTATTCAAAACACCATTGTTGTGGTAGGAAGTCACGACAATACCTTGGATGTACTGGCAAATCAGATTCGAGTCGGGCCAAAAAACCTTACCCTTTCCTCAAGCCATGTCGGCAGCATGGGCGGTCTGATGGCCATTAAAAAAGGGGGGTGCCATTTGGCCGGATCTCACCTTCTCGATACGCAGGACGGGTCTTACAACATATCGTATGTTAAAAGATACCTCCCGGATATGAAAGTCAAACTGGTACACCTGGTGTTAAGAGACCAGGGACTCATCCTGCCACGGGGCAATCCCAAAACTATCAAAAATATCGAAGACCTCGGTCGCAAAGACATTACGTTTTTAAACCGTCAGGCAGGTTCCGGCACCAGAATTCTTCTGGATTACCGATTGAAACAGCTGGGTATCGATCCATCTGACGTCAACGGGTATGATAACGAAGAATTTACGCACATGTCCGTGGCAGTTGCCGTGCAGAGCGGCACGGTTGATGTTGCCCTCGGCATTTATGCGGCTGCCAGGGCCCTCAACCTCGATTTTATACCGGTAGTTACAGAGCAATATGACCTCGTTATTCCCGAAATCTATTTTGAATCAGAAAAGATTCGGATTCTTCTTGAAACCATCGATTCTTCCGAGTTTAAAAATCAGGTTGAATCCTTAGGCGGGTATAGCACAAAAAGGACAGGACAAGTCATTCTTTAGTAAAAATCCTGATTTAGAGAAAATCCATTTTAGAAAGTAGAAAATAGATAACCGCAAATGAACGCAAATGAACATAAATATTATTATTTGAATTTGTGTTTATTCATCTTCATCCTCTGCCCGCCATCGCTATAGCTCAGGCGAGGCGGGCGGGGTGGTTTCCCTTATCCTTTTTCCTCTTTTCTATTTCCTCTTTTCTCTTTCCTACTTCTGGCTTTATGGTTTGGTTATGGGCAACAAGATGAGTAAAAAATACAAATTAATAGACCATACTGCCGATTTCGGTATACAGGTTTTTGGTTCTGATTCACAAGAGCTTTTTACCAATGCCGCCTTGGCCCTGTTCGATGTGATCACTGAAATGGATGCATTAAGAGGAGATGATTCCTGCACCATTAGGGCCTCGGGAGAGGATTGGTCCGATCTCATGATCAACTGGCTCAGAGAGATATTGTACTTGTGGAACGGAAGGGAAATGTTGGTAAAATCTGTCCAAGTGCTGTCTCTGTCTGAAAACAATATTTCTGCCAAAATCTATTTTGATGCTTATCTGCCGGATCGCCATACCATCAAAACCGAAATAAAAGCGGTCACCTATCATCAGATCCAGGTAAAGCGCAGCCCCTCCGGATGGAAAGCCAGAGTTATCTTCGACATTTGATTGCAATTTAATCAAAAAATGCTACAATGTTACACAATGAAAATTCATCAATGACCTAAATTGAGCGATTTTCAAGTTTGCCGCAGATGCAAGGAAGATTTCGTTTGGCTATAGTCGCCTATGCGGAACGACATTTGACACAGTAGATGCGGTGAAATTGGAAATCCCGAAGGGTTTCAAATTCTTGAAATTCAGAATGGCAAAATACCTTAAAAATATTATTAAATTGCCATTTCAAAAATTTGAAACACTCATTTTAGAGATGAGGTACAAAAGATGACAATAAACGTTAAAAAAATAGATAAATATCGCTGGGAAGTTCCCAAAACAGGTGCCATGCGGGTACCGGGAATCATCTACGCCACCGAGTCGATGCTGGCAGGCAGCTCTCAGAATGAACCTTTAAAACAGGTGGCCAACGTCGCCACCCTTCCCGGAATTTTAAAAGCATCGTTAGCCATGCCGGACATGCACTGGGGATATGGTTTTCCCATCGGCGGTGTTGCCGCTTTTGACTGGGAATCGGGTGTCATCTCTCCGGGCGGGGTCGGCTACGACATCAACTGCGGCGTCCGACTTGCCGCCACGTCTCTCGTGGAAAACGACATACGGCCGAAGTTAAAAGAACTTGTGGATGCCCTTTTTCGTGACATTCCTTCGGGTGTCGGCTCGACAGGCTCCATAAAACTGTCCACTTCCGAAGTAAAAAAGGTCCTTAAAAACGGCAGTCGATGGGCGGTGAGCCAGGGGCTTGGAGACACGTCGGATTTAGATTTCACGGAAGAAGGGGGTTGTATGGAAAATGCCGACCCGGATACTGTCAGCCCGAGAGCCCTGGAAAGGGGAAAAAAGCAGCTGGGGACCCTCGGGTCCGGGAATCACTTTTTGGAAATCGGCGTGGTGGAAACCATCTATGAACCTGAAACAGCCGGAGTGTTCGGGCTTTTCGAAGGCCAGGTGACGTTGATGCTCCATTCGGGTTCACGGGGACTGGGCTACCAGGTTTGTGACGATTCTCTGGCCTTTATGTCGAAACATGTTAAAAAACTGGGTATTGTTCTTCCGGACAGACAGCTTGCCTGCGCCATGATTCAATCCAAAGAAGGGATGAGATATTATAATGCCATGGCTTGTGCTGCAAATTATGCATGGGCAAACCGACAAATTTTAATGCACAGATCTCGTGACGTATTTTTAAACGTCCTAAGTATGGGTCCCAGGGATCTTGGTATGAACCTGATATATGACGTCTGCCACAACATTGCTAAAAAAGAAACCCATGTGATCGACGGAAAAAAACAGGCTGTCTGCGTCCACCGAAAAGGAGCGACACGATCTTTTCCGCCAGGACATTCGGCACTCTGTGAAAAATATCAACATACAGGGCAACCGGTCATTATCCCCGGAGACATGGGAACCGCTTCATATGTTCTTGTGGGCACTCAAAAAGCAATGGAAGAGACGTTTGGATCAACCTGTCATGGTGCCGGGCGGGTGTTAAGCAGAAAAGCCGCTAAAAAAGCGAGCAAAGGAAGGGCCATCCATCGAGAACTCGAAGACAAAGGTATTTTTGTCAGATGGACCGGCAGATCCACCCTGGCTGAAGAGATGCCGGAAGCCTATAAGGATGTTTCCCAGGTGGTTGAAGTGGTGCATGGCGCCGGAATTTCAAAAAAAGTGGCCAAGCTAAGACCTATCGGTGTCGTTAAAGGATAAGTTAATAAATGGCATACCCGGAAGACTGAGACCTTTGAAACAAATCGATTTCATTGGTCTTCGCTCTTGTTGGGACTTAGCTGAAAGCGAAGACCAATTCAGCTATGCCCAACAAGAAAGAGCTTCAGGTATTAATTAAATTTTTGGCTGGAAGCTGTCTGAGTGCATTAGGGATCGTTTTGAAAGAACCAAAGTCGATTTAACTTTATGAATGAAACCGTCTATTAAATCGAGAATCTTTGTTAATAGCCCGGGCAGGTTCTTTCATTACGATCCCTTATTCACGAGTTCTTTCAGTAAAAATTTAATTAATACCTGAAGCGGTAATATTTTCAAAATGCTAAAGTGTTGCCTTTTTTCAAAGTATTTACAGCAAAACTTCGCCAACCTAGTACCTGTCTCCAGTTGAGAAAGCGAATTGCCAACCCATATTACTGACGCCCACCGATAAGTCATAGCCGGTCCTTATCCCAGGATAATAACAGTTAACGGTGGGGTTATGCACGACAGCGTAGCGCCGGCGGACAGGGTTGTGCTTTGCCCGATAAATATGACGGCTGGCGTGATTCTGCATGTTGTTCAAACGTTGACGTTCGCGCCAGTTGAGATGACCATCGGCTGATGCCCGATGATAGGCACGGTTGATTTGACGCTGTTCCTTTTTCAAACTTCGGGCTTCCGGTCGTATGATCTCACCGCTGCGGATCCCCTGGCGGATTCGCTGTGTCTGTCGATGATCTCTAATATTCAAACGACCCGCCCAAGCTGCTGAACACCATATCAATGCCAGTAGCGTGGTCACAAAAATAATGGTTACTGTTTTAGCTTTCATTTGAGCCTCCTTTCATTCTGCTTTGGCCCTTTAGACGATCTGGTGACATAATGGTTTACCAATTGTTTCTGTGCCTGTAATGCCCACGGTTAGACATGGAGTACATATGTTTTTGATTTCTATTGTTAAACCTGGAATACCTATGCCCACTATACCTGTTGTTATACCTTGAATACATATGTCTGCGATGACGATTGTTATGCCGTGTATACGTATGATTGCCGCGATAACCCCTTGGCTTCGCAAAGCGAATTGAACGTTGCCCTCTCCAATGGCCCCTTCCGCGATCAATGCGGCGGTCGCCGTGTCGGTCCCCTCGTCTATTTAATTGTTTGTTAATTCGATCGCCTTGTCTATCCGGCCGTTCGTTCTGGCCGTTTTGGGCCATGGCCGGGGAAAACATTACTGTTACCAACAAAATACATGCACCGGTAATTATTTTTTTCATAGTAATTTCCTCCTATTCAATGAATTGGATTTTCGAGCGATGTATTGGTTGAGACGAGTGAAGATCGAATAGGTTTACAACGACGTGGAAAGGGCGGTATCAATCAGGCAAGAAAAAACCCGGGCCGAAGCGCCGGGTTAGTTTTTTAATTAGTGCCTACCCGTAATTCCATAGTGGGAAGAGCGAATCGAGTTTCCTATTTAAAAACGTATATTGCAATATTTCATGCTGACATGGTTAAAACATACAAGAAATTCCGAAAATTGAACAGAGATTGGCAAGGCGCGAAACGGTGAAAAAGCGGAGCATAACGAGTATGTGAGATTTGAAACGTTTCGCAACCTGCATGGGCGCTTAGATTGTTTTTGAGATAGGTTCTACTTTACATCTGGATCACCCAACTTCAGTTCCGTAATGACAGCACCGAGAAACGAAAATATGGAAAAGAGAAATATCCGCCACAACAGGTTTGTTATCACAGCCCCGACGGTAATTCCACTGCTAAAAACGAGCATTGTCGACACTGCCGTGTAAAGTATCCCGACCATTGTGCCGCAAACAGCCGCCCCGAAAAAACGCTCCCCCAACGTTGCGCCACCGCACCCGAGGGTTACAATTGAACCACATAGCATGGGCAGAAAAACGGATAGCCACCAAATCGCCTTTAAACTTGGAAGTTCTCCAACATGTCTTAAATAGGCAACATCCGCCAGCCCGAATATGACTGCTGCAGCCACGGCACACACACCGATATGCCAAAATCGTTTTCGGATGGATGCCCGCAATTGAATGCGTTTTCGAATACGGTGCCGTATGGTCAACGGCCAGTTGTAGAACAAACAAAACACCCAATGTTCCAACAACGCTCCGCTTTCACCAAACACCGGAACAATGTGCACCGATTCATTGGCCCAGTGACCGGCCATAAATCGAGCCAACACGGGATAACGATATGCCATCTGAATTGGAAAGGCCAAATATCCGATATACTTAAAAAACCCCAAAAATACAGCAACATTGTAATCTTTGAAAGTTCGTTCTTTTATCACCAGATACACCACATAAAGCCCCCGAACCAGAGAACCCGGTGAAATCGGCACCACCTGAAACAAGGCCAAAATTCCAAGTCCGATCCCCCATGACTGTGCCCGTGACATTTCAGGATGCATGGCAACAAAGATAACGGCCACCAGCACGGAAACAACCTGTGTCACCGGTAACGTACAGATGTGTACCGCCAAACTTTTCAGATATTTTTGTATATAGGGTTCATCAATTTGTGAAATAATAATCCTGGCATCCTCGTCATTTAAAATATGCTTTTTCTGTCCCTCTGTGACCATATCGCGAAGCCACTGTTCCCGAAGCTGAGAATTAAAATACAACCGAATCGGCCGAACAAAAAGATGGGACAGCCGATCTTTTGCATATTGCCAATCCGTGATGAACCTGTGAAGCCCGACCGGCAGAATCGACAACATAAAATGACCGGTAAAAAGCCAACCCGACTCAGCAATTTTCAAAGAACCGGCACCATCGACCCGACCATCCCTGTGCCAGACGATAATCTTTTCCGCCATCCGCCCTTTAAAGGCTCTTTTCATATAATCCCAACTTGTTAGAACCTTTTTGTAATGGTTTCGCCAGTCCTTGTGACCCGTTATTCGCTGAAAAAAGCTACCCATAAATGGTATGAGACCCATGAAAGACAAGAACACCGTTAATACCCTATTGCGTCGAAGCTTTTCTGCCCGTAAATCATCGACAAGATTCTGTACCTTCCATCCACCCACCGCACTGTCAAGCATTGTCGACCAAAGCCGTCTACTGTAAAACAATCGAAAAAGGTTGTGCGTTATATCCGGCACCGAATCTCTATAAATACGCTCACATGCTTTCAGTTCTTGAAGCATCTCAAGCATATCGGCAAAATCATCTTTATATTCGTTAACAAATTGCTCTAGCTTTCGAATACTGCCTCGATCGAACTGGACCAGGCTCCCCCGTTTAAGCCCTTTGAAAATCAGCTTGAAATCCCCGGGGCTCATTGGCAAAAATGCCAACAGCGCAAGACCCGCCCTGAAATCAACGGCCACCAATCCACCATGTGGGTCATGGTCCGTGTTCTTTCGTTTCAGACAGTTCGGCTGGCTCTTACACGTGGACCACTCATATTGTCTTGCAAACTCATATCCTCCCATATCATGCATCAGATTAACGAATTCATGCATAAATTGATATTTGGCTCGATATTCCGGAGAACCCAAACGGGTCATATCGACCTGTTTGCCCCTGCGCCATTTTTTCAAAACATCCAGATGATCATCGACCTCAAGACGCCAGGTGCGCCCCTCGACCCACTCACTGAACTCGCCGCAGCTTCCCAGGGTATGGTCCACAAAGGTTGCGTGAATATCAACAACCGTACTTTCATCACCAAATTTAATTTTGGCCGCACGGCGGATAAATTTTTGCCACAGGGCCCCGGCTCTTGCAGCCACGGGATTCACCTGAAGCTGAAACGGCCCCTGAAAACCAACCAGATATAGTGCATTCCGAAACAAACAGGAGAAGTTCGAAGGTGGAATCAGTATTTTCAACGCATAGGTTCCCCCCTCTTCAATGTCCCCGACAGGTCCCTGTTGAGCATCGATCTCAAGAACCTTTACACGGTAAACCTGTCCGGCAAACCCGCCGCCGATAAACTTTTCGACATTCGCACGAATTCTTCCCTCATTGGTTCCGGCAACCGCTTTTACATCATAAACAAGTTCGGTACCCTCATCATAACGCTGTACCCGCATGGGCCGATGCAACGCTGCATCACGAAATCTCGCTTCAAGCGTCTTACATATTTCAATAGAATATTCTTGTGTCATCCCAGCTTCTCAAAAGTAATAATGCCTAAGTTGAGCGATTGTTGAGGTTGCCGCAGATACAAGGAAGATGTCGTTCCGCTATAGTTAACTATGCGGGACGGCATCTAACGCAGTAGATGCGGTAAGATCGGCAATCCCGGAGGGTTTCAAATTTTAAAATATAAATTGACATAGTACATTAAAAATAAAAGAAATCTGATCCCCTTTTAAAATTTGAAACGCTCAGTTTAGGTAATGATTTGAATTGATAAAAATTGCTTTGTAATAACAGTCAAGCGAGTATAGAGATAGCAACCTTGTGTGTCAAGCAAGTAAGAGACCTTTCAAATATGACAAAACACAACTGCTTGTTTATTTTTGCATCATATTGATGTATAGATCCTATAATTGATATATTAATTATCACCTAATGCTTCGGATAAATCGTAAAAATACTTAAGCTGTCATAATACGTTAGCCATTTAAAAATTCTGCCGCTTCAGGTATAATTAAATTTTTTCTGAAAGAACTCGTGGATAACGGCTCGTAATGAAAGAACCTGGCCGGACTATTCAAAAAAGCCTCTGTTTCAAAAGAATGTTTTAGCATTAAATAAAATAGATTATGGTTCTTTCATAACGATCCATAATCCACTCAAACAGCTTCCAGCAAAAAATTTAATTATACCTGAAGCTCGTTTTAAATCATTTTATTGTAAAGAGCTAAACGATTACTAAGCTTTAAACAATAGTATACAGCGAAAAAGGAGAGGGAATGAATCCGGAAATGTTCAGAGAATACGACATCAGGGGAATTGCCGGTAAAGACATGACGGAAGATGATGTCGTGCTGATTGGAAAAGGCGTGGGTACTTTTCTCAGAGAAAACGGCTGTTCAAAACTTAATGTGGGAAGGGACTGCAGATTAACTTCAGATCTGTATTCTGAAAAGGTCATCGAAGGCTTGATGTCAACCGGATGTGATGTGATTGACATTGGCATTTGTCCCACACCGGTTTTTTATTTTTCAATTCAGCATCTTGATGCCGGAGGCGGGGTGATGGTAACAGCCAGCCACAACCCTAAAGAATATAACGGCTTTAAACTCTGTATCGGGTTGGATTCGATCCATGGAGAGGACATCCAGAAAATTCTTGGCATCATCGATGAAAAATCATTTGCTGTGGGTAAAGGCTCTCGATCCACAGCGGACGCTGTCACACCCTATCGGGAATTTTTAGAAAATAACATCACCTTGACCGGGCCGATCAAAGTGGGAGTGGATGCGGGAAACGGAACCGCAGGGGTGGTGGCCGTGCCGATACTCAAGCGCCTCGGGTGTGAAGTCCATGACATTTACTGTGATATGGACGGCAGATTCCCCAATCATGAAGCCGATCCGACTGTGGAAAAGAACATGAAAGATCTTATTGCCATGGTCAAGGAAAAAAAATTGGATGTCGGCATTGGATATGATGGTGACGGCGATCGTATCGGTGTTGTTGATGAAAAAGGGAACCTTGTATTCGGCGACAGGCTTATGATCATTTTTTCAAGGGAGATCCTTTCCAGAAAACCCGGAGCTACCTTTATATCTGAAGTGAAGTGTTCTAAAACCATGTATGACGATATCGAAAAACACGGCGGACGGGCAATCATGTGGCGGACGGGTCACTCTTTGATTAAAAAGAAAATGAAACAAGAAAAGGCCGAACTTGCCGGAGAGATGAGCGGCCATATATTTTTCGCCGATCGGTATTTCGGATATGACGATGCCACCTATGCCACTTGCAGGCTTCTTGAAATATTGACGAAAACCCAAAAGAAAATATCAGATCTTTTGTCGGATGTCCCAAAGACCTATTCAACCCCTGAAATACGCGTTGAGTGTCCGGATGATAAAAAGTTCAATGTCGTTGCTAAAGTGACCGAATATTTTCGTGAAAAATACGATGTCATCGACATCGACGGGGTTCGGGTACTGTTTGAAGATGGATGGGGACTGGTTCGTGCATCCAACACCCAGCCGGCTCTCGTGCTCCGTTTTGAAGCCCTCTCAGAGGCCAGACTGTTAGAGATAAGAAATCTGGTCGAGTCCACGCTGGCAGATATCCAAAAATCACAGAAAAACATATAACCGCAAATGGACGCAAATGAACATAAATATTATTATTTTGATTCGTGTCTATTCGTGTTCATCCCCTGCCCGCCATCGCTCTCGCTCAGGCGAGGCGGGCGGGGTGGTTCCCCGATTCCTCTTTTCTCTTTCCTCTTTCCTATTTCCTATTTCCGGCTTTCCTGTTTATGAAAAAAATCGATAAAAAAATATTTGGCACCCTGTTCTTTTCAATGTTCGGGACCGTCACCGGCGTGGGAATCGTCGTTCCTTTGCTTCCGGTCTACGCCAGCGATCTCGGTGCCAGCGGTATATATATCGGTTTCATATTCGGTGCATTTTCCATATCCAGAACACTTTTGCTTCCGTATTTCGGCAGGCAGTCAGATAAAAAAGGACGAAAGCCGTTCATTATTATAGGCCTTTTCGCCTATACTGTGGTTTCATTGGCCTTTATACTTTCAAATAGTGTCGAATCCCTTATCGCCATAAGGTTTCTCCAGGGTATTGCATCCGCCATGATCATGCCGGCTGTTCAAGCCTATGTGGGAGACATAACCCCTTCCGGTCAAGAAGGTTTCACCATGGGGTTGTTCAATATGTCAATGTTTCTCGGACTGAGCATCGGCCCTTTGATCGGAGGCGTTATCCGCGACCACTTCAGCCTTGACACGTCTTTTGCGTCTATGGGATTTCTAGCTTTTTTAGGCTTTTTGCTAAGTTTCTTTCTGCTGCCGCCTACAAAATCGGAGCAGGTTGTCAGCAGGGGAATCGAACCAATGGCATGGAAATGGGTTCTGCGAGACAGAAATATGGCCGGACTTTCTGTTTTCAGGCTTGCCTATGCTGCATGTATCGGCGTCATCTGGAGTTTTCTTCCGGTGTTGGCTGATTTAGAATTTTCACTCTCAAGCTCATCCATCGGAATTCTGGTGACATTGGGGGTTTTTTCCAGTGGAGTGCTCCATGTCCCCATGGGGTTTTTGGCAGACCGGGTAAACCGGAAATTGATGATTATCGGAGGGGGATTGATCATCACCTATGCGATTTTTTCTTTTTACTGGGCCAACAGCTACGAGGACCTTTTGTTAGCCAGCGTGCTGTTCGGCCTTGGCGGGGGCATTTCAATGCCCGCACTCATGGCACTTGCTGTTTTAAAGGGCAACGAAATCGATGCCATGGGATCCGTCATGGGCCTTTTGGCCATGGCGCACAGTCTGGGAATGCTTGCAGGATCTTTGTTGGCTGGAGTGATGATGGATGTTTCCCGGCTCCGGAATGCCTTTCCATCAGGAGCCGTTTTTATGATGCTCTGTCTCGGGCTTTTTATTGTTTTAACCTATCACAAAAAAGAAGGTTCTGCCCAGGCTGATTTAAAAACCGGCCCACTGGATCTGGAAGGTTGAGAATTGGATTGATGATTGTCTGATCCCTAATCCTTACTCCTTGATCCTAAATCCTAATTCCTCGCCTCCGACCTCGACCTTCTTACCTTCTGACCTTCTGACCTTCTGATTTCCAACCTTCTTACCTTCTGATTTCCGACCTCTGACCTTTTTCCCTTATTCCCTCTTTCCTGTTTACTCTTTCCTCTTTCCTATTCACTCTTCACTCTTCACTCTTTCTCTCTTTCACTCTTCACTCTTTGCTATTTCCTTCTTGCTCCTCACTCTCATAAGGCTTGCCGCACTCTTTACAGAGTCCGTCCGGACCGATGACCCCGATACAGCTTTCATCGCTGCACAGTGTGCGCTGCTCCCACTCTATATCTGCCTGGGGCTCTGTGTCATATTCTTCGCTTTCTTCCAATTCTTCGTGTATCTCGTCTTCCGGCTCAGGCTCAGCCTCTTCAACATCCGGTGCAACGCTTTCCTTGTTTGTTGCATCAAAAGGTCCCTCATAGGGAAGTCCGCATTCCTTACACCGTCCGTCCGGACCGATGACCCCGATACAGCTTTCATCACTGCACAGTATGCGCTGTTCCCACTCCAAATCACCATGTGTTTTGTTTTCTTCGTTTTTCATAATCATCTTTTTTGGTTGTTTGATTGTAATGGTCTCTTAAAAAGTCAAAATTGGACGGCAAAGTAAAAAGCTTCAAATTCAAGACGCGCAAATTCCGAGGAATGAGGCGTACATAACGTACGCCGCAGTGACGAGGGATGCAGCGCAACGCAGAAGTTGATCTTTTTACGAAGCCGTCTAAGGTTTAAAATTGACTTTACCTATAATCTATTATAAAAGATTTTTCAATAAGCTGTTTAACATAAATTTTACTTAAATTGAGGTAAGGAGATGTAAATGATACGGAATTTGATAAGAAACACATTAAGACTAAAATTATTGATTGTCTTTATAATTCTTGTATTTACATCGACAGGTTTCTCAGCGGGATTGTCTGCAGGCAGAATTCTCCCCAAAGGAAAGGTCACCCTGCTTCATGACAACCAGAAGGTTGGAGAGTTTCGTTCAGAAGCTCCCCTTCCGGAAGATACGCTTCTGTCCGTTCAGGGAGAATGCGGTGTCAAGCTCAGCCATTTATATCTTGTCGCCTTAGATCAGAGCCTGTTTTCCATAACAACGAACAACCGTTCCCGCACATTATTCGTTAAAAAGGGAACCGTATATTTTGCGCTTTCCGCGACGCCGTACACGCTGGTGTTTCAAACACCCGATGGAGTAATAACCACCAATGAAGTGATGCTGAAAGCATCTTCTACAAACCGATTATTAAAAGGATATGTCTACGTTGAAGAAGGCATCACAAGGGTGGGGGTGCTTGAAGGCGGATCCATGCTGGTGACAGTGACTGACGACAAACCGCAGGTGGTTGCAGCCGGTCAGGAACTAAGATTGGCTCAGGCTGATATTTTTAAAGAAGAGGGAAAACCAGAGGAAGGAAAAACCAAAAAAGAAAAACCGGCTAAAACCGAAAAAACCGGTGAGACAGGTAAGGCGGGTAAAACAGCCACATCCGGTGGAATGTCAACGACCGCAAAGGTGGTTATCGGAGTGCTCGCCATAGGTGGGATTGCTGCTGCCGCGGGTGGCGGCGGTGGCGGTGGGGGTGATGCTGCTCCTCCTCGCCAGTAGTCCGGACCTAAAATTTGTCAATAATATCATCAGATTTTATAATAACATATTGATACCACATAAAGCGGTAGCTCACCCATCCTGATTCGTGAACTACCGCATTCCTTTTTTTACACAACAGAGAGACGTTTCAAAAATGTTCAATTTTGTTCAAGATCAAGGAAAGCGAAAATTTAAACCAAGTACGATCTGCCGGACCTACGGGGCAGGCAGATATACATTTAGTATTTCGAGGATTGAAATTTGAGCATGACGATGGGATTGGACAAAAGAGGACTTTTTTCAAACGTCTCACAGGAAACATGATTCCAAACCAAAATTATAATTATTGCATGATATTGATCGTGGTGTTTCTCCTCGGTATTTTACCGGGCTGCGGCGGCAATCAGCAAACAACCAGTGCCATTGTCAAACAGTATGCAGGTACACCTACCAGGAATGATGAAACGACCCGCCTGAATGAACAGATGTTCGCCGCCGCCAAAATGCACGCCGATCCCAGCGACTATCTCCTGGGTGCCGGGGATCTTCTTCAAGTCACCGTATTTGAATCCAAGGAATTAAATGCCAAGGCCCGTGTCAGTTCACGCGGTCATATCACGCTCCCGCTCCTTGGCCAGGTCATGGTTAAAGGAATGACCGCACGCGAGGCTGAAATAAAAATCGAAAATAGTTACCGGGCCAAGTATATAAAAGACCCGCATGTTAGTGTATTTGTTGAAGAACATATGAGCCAGCGTGTTACACTGGTGGGGCAGTTTAAACAGCCCGGAACCTATGAATATCCTTCAAAACAGACACTTCTGGATGTAATGGCGCTGGCCGGCGGGCTGACCGATAACGCCGGAAATATGGTCCAGGTCCGGCGACATGATGCGCGGCCCGGTGAGCCGAATGTACTGGTAATCGACTCTGGACCGGTTGATCAAAAAAGGTCGGACAGACCTGAATGTGGACATCAACGGCGGGGATATCATCTTTGCGCCTGAAGCGGGTCATTTCTTTGTGGATGGCGCTGTCCGCCGCGTAGGATCTTATCCCATCAGAGAAAAACTGGGAATTAATGAAGCCTTGATGACTGCCGGAGGGATTCGGCCCTGGGGCATTAAGGATTCCATTGTCTTAATCCGGAATGTTGAAGGAAAGGGCCGCACAGGTATGGAAATCGACCTGAACAATCCGGATAATGATAAAATTGAAATAAAAGACGGGGACATCATTGTGGTTAAAGCCAGCTCCTGGGGAAAGATGGTTCACGGGGGAGGACTTAACATCGGGGTTCCCGGATTTGGCTTCGGATACCGCAACCCGGAATATTAAAAATTGTCGGATACAAGATAGTTCGCTTCGCCCTGCCTGCCATTGCAAGGCACGAGCGGGCAGGTCACAATTGGAATAATGGAACAATGGAATACTGGAAGGTTGTTTTTAAAAGGATATGATCCATTTTTAATTTTATGATCAACACAAATTTTACCATTAATCCAACATTGCATTATCCCAATCCCATCATTCCAATATTCCATCATTCCAGCATTCCATGAAAGCAGCATAAACCTGGAGCTGTTAAAAATTTTTAATTCCAGTCAATTGCAGAATTTCCGAGATGTAAACGTTTAATAATCCAGCTGCTTCACCTTAAATGAATTACCACTTGCTTCCAGCACCATGGAAATTTGACCGCTGGTTTTTCGCCATTCTTTGCTGCCGCCCAATTTAGCCCTGACATGAAATATTCCATCGACTTTGACAAGTCCGGTCTCTTCCTGAGTGGCATAGCGTTCAATCTCGATGTCATATTCCATTGTATCTATCCTATTAAAATTTTGGCGATACTTGGAACGCCAATATTCAAACGGCTTCCCCTTTTCAACGGCATTTGAGGCAAAAAATGTGCTGAACTTATCCAGGTCCTTTTGCTCATAGGTCCGGCAGTACTCGTTCAAAAATGCTTTCAGGCGGGCAGACAAGTTGAAACGGACAAATCCGGCTTTGCCCGCTGTTTGGGATTTTCTTGCCGGTGCGCTTAAAGAAGCAACTTTTTCTTCAGCTCGATTGACATCCTTGTTTTCATTCGGCACAGAACGTGTTGGTTGTGCCTTTTCCCTGGAGACAATTTTGACCTCGCCAGGCAGGTTTTTCTTTGAAATAACCGTCTCTTTGGAAGGGTTCACCAAAGGTATTGCGGCAAGTGTGGTCGCCTGTTTCCCGGAAGAAACAGAAGATGCTACCGTTGGCCCCTTCTTTATGTCAGTGTTTTTGGGAGATCCCGCTTCTTTTTTTTGTTTAACTTCGGGATTGTCTTGATATCTTTCGGATATCTTTTCCTTCGCCTGGACAGGTTTTGACACAGACTGATCGGATTCAGGTTTTTCAACCGGCCCGAAGGCTTTTGTTGTTATCGTTTCCGGTGCTTTTGCTTTTGCATTAACTTGAACCGGCTTTAAGGGCAACGTCTGAATCTTATCCGGCGTCTTTTTTGTTATCGGCACCATAACAGGTACCTTTTGTTTCAGGTTGGACGGTACGGTCTCGACCGGTTTAATTGTTGCCGTGGCGATTTCCTTTGGCGATTCTGACTCAAGGAGGCGTTTAGATGAAATATCTGAATCACCTGCCATATCGGCTTTTACTCTCTTGTCATTGCCATCCGATTCCGGACCACCCGGTTTTGTCGTGTAGGTTTGTACACCGCTCTCTTCTGGAACCGGCTTAGAGGGAATAACCTTCGGCGTTTCAGCCTCCTTTGGAACGGTTTCTTTGAGAAAGCTTGAATTCGGAGGTTTTACCATGAAAAAGCGGGGATCTCCCACTTTTCCGGCCTCAACCTGGCTGGGAATGTCCGATGTTTCAGGTCGGGCTTGAGCCATCGGTGATTTATCATTTTCGGATCCAGCTTTTTCCGAAAAATATTTCTTGGTCTGCTGTTGAACCGATGTGGCAAAGGATTCAGCTGTATCTTTACCATTGATGTAAAAAAAATACCCGGCAACGAGTCCGACAACCAGGATAAAAGCGATGGCTATGGGTGATCGATAAAAACGCTTTTTCGTAGATTTTGTAGATTTTGCCCGCCCACTCCTGGGTTGCCATGAGCTGAATACCATCTGTTCGTCTTCATAACTATGAGAGTCCTCAACAGGAATGAACGGACTCTCCGGCGGTTCAGTGAACCTTGTCTCACTCGGGGAGGGTGGGTCATTGAACATTGTCTCATTCGGGGGGGGTGGGTCATTGAACCTTGTTTCATTCGGGGGGAGTGGGTCATTAAACATTGTCTCATTCGGGAGTGATCGATAATCATTGCCGACGGATTGAAAATCGTTTTCACCGGCTTTTTTTGATACCAGCAGTTCCTCCCTGCATTCCCTTATGAGTTCTGCGTTGATCACTCGAACCTCTCGAACATAGCCGCTCAACAATGCATGATCGCACATGATATTGATCAGTCTGGGATATCCTTCTGAAAAGAAAAAGATCTCGTCAATGGCACCGGAGTCAAAAACAGGTGCTGTCGTGCCGCTCACCTCAAGGCGATACTTGATATACGCCGCTGTTTCATTCAGAGTCAATGGTTGGATGTGATACCGTATGGTCACTCTTTGTCTTAGGGCTCTGTTTTCGTATTTTTGTAAAATATCGACAAATTCATTCTGCCCTACAAAAAAGATATTCAGTAATCTGGTGTATTCGGCTTCAAGATTCGATAATAGCCGTATTTCTTCCAGTAGATCTTCATTAATGGCTTGGGCTTCATCGATGATCAGAAGGATTTTCTGATTCCGTTCATGGGTTTTGATTAAAAAATCCATAAACTTAAGGAGAAACTTGCCCTTACCATCGAACGTTCCCTCTATTTTAAATGCAGCGCCAACCGTATTGAAGAAATCGAGGATTTCAAGCCTGGGATCATATATTGTGGCTGTTACAGTATCCTTTCCAAGACTCTCTAACAGTGCATTGATGAGCGTGGTTTTTCCGGTCCCAACATCCCCGGTAAGCGCAAGAACCCCTTTGTTTTCCAAAATGGCGTATTTTAAGACCGCCAGGGCTTCTCTGTGTTTTTCACCCAACCAGAGAAACGCCGGGTTCGTACTCATTTGAAAGGGTTTTGCTTTTAGATTATAGTAAGAAAGATACATGCTTAGCCTTGAACCCAGGGGCTTCGCCCGGCCCGCCATTGTAAGGCAGGAGCGGGCAGACCCAATTGGAATAATGGAATAATGGAGTTATGGAACGATGGGTTTAAAGGATTTTTTGACAATTTAAATAGTATGTTTTTACTTTTCCCAATATTCCAGTATTCCAACATTCCATCCTTCCATTAATCGTTGCTTTCTGCCTGTAAACTCAAGATTCTATAACAATATTCGGGTATATAACCGCAAAACTTGAACGTTTATTTTTCAGTAATTCTGGCGGGCTTCTGCCTTTCTTTTTTTAAATCCCGGCCTTCTATCTCGCCGTAATACTGGTAATGACTATAGTATCGATAGTAGGGTTGGTATCCGAAGCGTCTGCTAACATCAACCTTGTTGATGACGCATCCCAGTATTTTGCCCTGGGAGTTCAGGATGCTCTTCTTAAAATGACGTATGGCATCCCGGGTGGTTTCACCCATACTGCTCACCAGCACCACACCCCCTACATGCCTCGAAATCACCAGGGAATCCGCAAAGCCCAAATAGGGCGGCCCGTCAATAATTACTCGATCAAAATGCCCGGTTAGCGTCTCTACCAGCTGAGAAAAACGGACCGATGCCAGAAGTTCCACAGGATTGGGCGGCGCAGGCCCTGCCGGAATAAACCATAAGTTGTCAATACCATTTTTACAAACCAGCCCTTTGCTGCTCACACCGGACAAAAATCTGGACAGACCCGGACTGAATGAATCATCTTTGTTTTGAAAAAATTTATGGAGTTTTGGTTTGCGCATGTCCGCATCTATGAGAATCACTTTCTCACCTGCTCCGGCAAAAGCCAGGGCCAGATTGGCCGCCATAGTGGTTTTACCTTCAGACGGTTTGATACTGGTTAAAAGAAAACTTTTAGCCTGGTTCGCCGTACCCGCCAGTTGGATAGACATCTTTGTGCTTCGAATGGCCTCGGAAAGCGGCGACTGGGGTTCGTTGATAAAAGTTTGTTCAACAGGATATTCATCGGTATTGGATAAAGGCGCCACCCCAAGAATCGGGATATGGAACCGATCGGAAATCTCATCAGGGTTGGTAATGGTATCTGTATAATATTCCAGAAAAAATGCGATCCCAATCCCACCCATCAGACCCACTACGATGGCCAGAAGCAAATTCAGTTTGACTTTGGGCTTAAAGGGGTTGATGGGCAGCATGGCCTTATTCACAATTTGAATATTGCTGGAGGATACCCCCACCATGGACTCGATCTCCTTGGTGCGCTCCAGAAGACTCTGGTAGATTCCTTTATTGGTTTCGACTTCACGGGCCATAATTTTGAACTGGGTTGCGCGCTCGTTTAGATCGATGGCCGTCTTTTTCTGCTTTTCAACCCGTTCCTTCATGGTTTCCATTTTTTTTAAGGCTGCCTGATATTCGTTTTCAATGGACAGAAAAACCCTTTGCTCTTCCATTTTGATGCGGTTGCCGATACTGTTCATTTTTGTCTTTAATGCTTTAACTGCCGGGTATTCATCGTGGAAGGTCACCGCCAGGTCTTCATATTCGGATTGCAGTCTGGCATACTCGGCCTTTAAGTCGGCAATCACTTCATTGCCCATGACCTGCGGTAAGTGAGACGGTCCGTCTATCATCGCCTGCTTATAAACAGATTCTTTGCCGATCAAGTCGGTTTCCGACACGGCCAGGGCTGAGTTCAGCTCTTCAAGTTGGCGATAGATACTGTTCAGCTTTGCGTCCAGCGAAACAATCCCTGCCTGTTTGCCGAATCGGTTTAAGTCCTCTTCAGCCTTTTCAAGGTTGATTTTTGCCCGGTCGATTTGCTTCATCAAAAAGTCACGGGCCAGTTGGGAAGCATCGAGTTTTTTCTCCATATTCCAGCGAACAAATTCTTCCACAAAGGCATTGACCACGTTCATTGACAATTCCCGGTCCGGAGATGTAAAAGAGACATCGATGAGCATGGAGTTTCTTTTCGGCGAAACTTCAAAATTGTTTTCAATAAATTTCAGCAAATGCTGCTGTTTAACGGCCTCTGCCGATATCTGCGCTACATGCTCTTTTTCTTTCTCGGAGCTGATGATGGCTTTTAGCCATGTTTTGATCTTTGCGACCAGTCCCGGATGGCTGCCTCCTTCCGACATTTCTTTAACTGTCGGATTTTCTGCCAGCTCAAGCGTTTCAATCACACGCCGGGCAAGTTCATTGTTTTGAAGTAGATCCACCTGGGTTTGATAAAACTCCTGGACCCGGACTTCTGAACCCACCACCTCTTCAAACTTGGTCACCTTCTGATCCTGCGGCGATATTTCAATGGATGATGATGCCTTGTAAATTTTGGGGGAAGCAAGGGTTAAGATAAGTGTGGAGATAAACGTCAGCATCAAGAAGCTGACAATCAGCCACCTGCGACGGAAAATAACATCCAGGTAGTCACGCAGGTGGACTTCTTCCGTATCCCAATCAGAAAAATCCTGACGGAGTTCGGCAGAGGGGAGATACGAATTACCTGTCCTGCCGTTATGCTTTTCTGTAACTCTCGTAAATTCAGTTAGTTCATCAGACATGGTTTCTTCGAGACCTTTGAATTGATAACTAAGTCAAGCGATTTTCAAGTTTGCCGCAGATATAAGGAAGATGTTGGTTCGCTATAGCCGCTTATGCGGGACAGCATCTGACGCAGTAGGTGCGGTGAAATTGGAAATCCCATAGCTTAGTAAAGGTCTCTATCCTTTCTAAATACTAAATTAAATTATTGTTGTCTAACCTTTTTTTAGTTTGCCATTGACTGGTCTTTTTCCAGTCTGAAATCATCCAGCCACAACCTTCCGGCGATTTTGCTGTCAAACCGGTGACTGGGTCGCCGATACAAACGAACCACCACAGCATGGCAGTCTTTCGGCGCTGTAAATTCGATGTCCTGCTTTTGCCAGCCGTGCGTACCGAGCATCATGGGGCCGTTGGCGAAATACCCCTTGCAATCATAGCCGTAAATATCCACAAACGGCCCCTGATCGGTGGTCAGATCCCGACTTCTCCAGTGGTAGGACAGCCGGTAAGGGGTCATCGGATCTATCGGCACAACCTGATACAGGTGACCGAAAGAAATATTTTCTTTGCCTTCAAACCGGATTCTGAGGCAATGTTTACCGGAAAAAGCCCCGGACAGGGTCCGGCGAATGGTCCATTTTCCCTTCTGGTTTGCCGTATACCGCCAGTCAAATCCACGATTGGTGATCTCATTTTCAAACCCTGCATTCGTCATGCTGTCGATGTCATCGACGTTCTGACGCCGGATATCCGCCGCCTGTTCCACCTGTTTTTGACTCACCAGAAAATTTATATACTCTAATTGGATATCTTTATTCCGGATCCCGGACGCCATGATCTTATGCCAGACAATCTTGGCGTCATCTACCCTGCCCCATCGCATTATCCATTCCAGATAGGGAATCAGATTTTCCGTATCCAGAACCTGAATTGCACGCGTTACATCTTTATCCACATAACCGTCAAAAAGCTGAAACGCATCCTGAATCTTTTGTCCATGTTTCACCGTAAAGTTGATGTCGCCGAAAAGCAGATCATCCATTCCCAGCTCATTGGCCAGAAGGATCTGCTCCCATTTCCAGCGAAAAATATTTCGGGTCAGATGGTCCAAAAACTGCAATATGGTTTTTGCCCTGTCCGGCTTCCCCAAAAAGATCTCAGCCTGGGCCAGTTTGAGCCAGGCATCCACGAATAATGCATCCTGCATTGCCGCTTTTCGGAAAAAAGGGACTGCTCCAGCGGTATCGTTATCAAACCAGAATTTAAGGCCAATATCATAAAGTGCTTTTGGAAAGTGCCTGAATTTATTTTGTTCTTCTGTCTGAAACGCAAAATCTTTGTAGAAAATGGTCCGATGCTGCCAGTTATGGATCAACAGCCATGACGACAATCCGATCAGCACCAGCGTTATCATGGTCTTTGCGATTACACTTTTCAATTCACCGCCTATGAAATAATAGGAAAGAGGAAATAGAAATTAGGAAATAGGGATCCCTCTTACCCTTCTTCGTTAGTATTTGTTAGATTTCTACTCTGTTGTTTTTTGAGATATCTGATGTATCCGTCTAAAACCCTAATTGCGTTTTCAGAAAGATCCCAGATGCTTTCATACTCTTCTCTGGCAATGTATTCATTATCAAGACAGGTTATCAAATGATCCTGGGTTTCGTACATCGATCCCCTACTTATCCGACAGAACTGAACGTTTTCCTGAAAGTGGAAACGTCCATATCCCTCTGCAATATTGGCCGTGCAAGATATAGCTGCACGCCTCAATTGTGAAGCCAAATCATATCTTTCTTCGGTTGGCAGTTTTTTTGTTACACTATATACAGCAATCCTAAGTTTCCGAGCCAGCTTCCATGCTTCAATATCCGTAAAATGCGTGATTGGACCAAGTCCCATAGCTTTCCTCTTTCCTCTTTCCTCTTTTCTCTTTTCTATTTCCTCTTTCCTATTTCCTCTTTCCTCTTTCCTCTTTCCATTTCCTCTTTTCTATTTCCTCGTTTTCTATTTCCTCGTTCCTCTTTCCTCTTTCCTATTTCCTCTTTCCTATTTCCTATTTCCTTTTCCTCTTTCCTATTTCCTCTTTCCTATCCCCTTTGCCAAGCGCAATTATAGACAATCCCTATCAGCATCACAAAATAGACGCAATTGGCCGGCATATGCAGGTTAAAATCAAAAAAGCTGTGAAAAGCGATGGAAACAAGTCCGCTTAACGCACCGATGGAAAGGAAAAATCTCAATGGATCGGAATGCAAACGCATATGACGTATCTTAAAAATGCTTTTAACCAAAAAGATATAAAACCCTCCCACCAAGGCTAAAAAGCCGATCCATCCGGTTTCCACCAAAAGCTGAAGATAATCGCTGTGCAGATAGAGGAATTGGGAATCCGAGAAATTAGAGACATTATAAACGGGAAAGACCTGTTTAAATGCCGAAAGACCGATGCCAAGAGGGATGATCTTTTATCATGGCCATGCTGTCACGCCATGCGTCGAGCCTGGTCGTCTCTTTGCTAATTCTTAAAAATCGCTCCAAAACCGGATCGATACCGATTTTGAAGCTGTAAAAACAAACCATACCGACAATGACAGATATAATTACCCAGAAACTCCGGGGCAGTTCTCCACTGGATGAACGCATGAGTAATGCAAAGGTTAAAAAACCTATCACCCCCCCGAAAATGCCTGCCCTGGATTTGGACAACAAAAGGGCCAAAGCCATGACAATGAGTCCAATGGAAAGAAGAAACTGTAAATTGGGCCGGTCTGAAGATATCAAGGCTTTGAAACTGATTTTTTTATGCCAGGTTCCCATGGCCAGCGTATAAGGCCAAACCCAGGGGCAGCATCATTTCCATAAAACCGGCAAAATGATTTCGATTGATATAGGTGCCCCGTGCATCTCCCAGGTAAGCTGTGATATAGTCGACCCAGAGAACCCCCAGAGAAGGGACAAGAGCCTGGATAATCCCGTAAATTGCCTCTAAAAAGGCCACGCCCAGCAAAATCCGGATAAGGATTTTCAAATTCCTGTCAGAGACAAAGGTTTTCCGGAAAACAAGGAAAAACAGAAAAAGTCCCAGCATAAATATCCACCAGGCCAGAGATGTCAGCGGGGCATAGCTTAATGTCGCTAAATCATCGGGATTGCCGATGATCGCTCGCGACTGAGTCAATACCTTAAATCGAAACGGACTTAAAAAAGATAAAAAAGACTCCGGAAGTGGAATGATTTGAAACAGGGTTACGACAAAGAACAATCCAACGGAAAAAATAAATAGGCCGGGTGGGTGCCACATCCGGCTTTCTTTGTTCTGCCACACTTGTCCGCCGGCCTTTTGGAGGAACAGAATCAGAAAGGACAAAACCATACATGCCGTATAAAAGGACCAGACCCAAGGCTGCACCGCAGCAAACAATATCGGAATGGTAGCGACAATAAAAATGATGATGTAGCGACTCGTTATCATTCAGCTGAACTCTCTGGTAAAGATTTCAAACTTGACATCATTCTTTACATTTGATATTCGTATTGTAAATCTCGGAAAATGGTGAGATCTTTGACAAAGGAGAATTAAAAATGCATGTCAGCAAACTTTCAGCAAAAGGGCAGGTCACTATCCCCATAGAGATTAGAAAGGCAATGGGTATCGAGCCGGGTGATCTTGTTACCTACGAACTTCAGGGCCAATGTGTTAAACTCAAACGCATCACACCGTTTGATGCTGCTTTCCACTCAGCCATCTCTGAAACACTTGAAGAGTGGAACAGCCCCGACGATGAAGAGGCCTTCAATGATTTGTAGCCAGTGGGATGTGGTGACCGTTCCGTTTCCGTTTACAGACAAACCGGCTGCCAAGAAACGCCCGGCCCTTGTCCTCAGCAATACAGCTTTTAACAAGAGCGGCCACACCGTTCTTTCCATGATAACGACAAAAGGTCATCGTCCGTGGCCTGGTGATTCTGAAATCGAGGAATATTCTTCGGCGGGCTTAAATTTACAGTGCCAGGTCCGACTCAAGATGTTTACCCTGGATAACAGATTGCTGCTGAAAAAAATTGGACATCTTTCTGAAAATGATTCGAAGAAAGTAAAAAAACACCTTCATCATTATTTTTTCTGACACACCTCTCACTTTCTTGTCCTACATTGGTGTAGCGAATTTATTCTCCTATCTTCCCACGTTCTCACCTTCTGCCCTTCCTGTCTTCTGCTCTTTCCTCTTTCCTATTTTCTCTTTTCTGATATTTTTTCCTCTTTTCTCTTTCCTAATTCCTCTTTCCTCTTTACTATTCACTTTTCACTATTTCCTCTTTTCTATTTCCTATTTCCTAATTCCAATATTCTGCATATTCAAATGCCTCTGAATGCAAAAATCATTGTCTCTATCAAAATTGCCAGATCAAGAAAAAATGAAACATGCCTTTTGTAATACAGGTCATAATCCATATTCTCATGGATGGCTTTTTTTCGATCGCCACTGAGTTGCCACAAACCGGTTATGCCGGGGATGACCTTCAATCTTTCTCTATGGAACTCGTTATATTGTTCGACAATAAACGGCATTTCAGGTCTTGGACCTACAAAAGACATTTCTCCTTTTAAGATATTGAAGATCTGCGGAATTTCATCCAGGCTGGTTTTTCTCAAGAACCTACCGACTTTCGTAATGCGGAGATCCTCTTGGTCAATCGGATTTACGGAATAGGGATTTGTATCTTTATACATGGTGCGAAATTTATATAATTTAAAAATGCTTCCGCCCTTCCCTACTCGATCATGTATGAAAATAGCCGATCCTTTTGATTCCATTTTTATTGCAATTATAACAATTAAAAACAGTGGCAATAAAATGATCAACAATACCAATGCCAGAAATAAATCCAGATATCTTTTGAAACGCAAATAGACAGGCTCAATTTCTTCTTCCTCAAATACAACAGGAATTCCCCCGATTTTATCGATTCTGACATTATGTACAAAAACTTTATATAAGTTCGGGACAAAGGATGCTTTGATGTTTCTTTCTTTAAGATCATCCAATATCTCGATTAATTTCTCATTATTAATGTTTGAAATCGCAACATAGACTTCATCAACATCATACATTTCTTTTAAGCGTTCGATATCTTCCCGAGTACCAAGAACCCGGATACATTCTGTTGAATTGAATCCGCTTTGATAGCAAACATAATCCTTTTTATTGGGGTCATCATCAATAAAACCAATCGGATCTATTCTTAATTTAGGCGAATTGGCGATTTCGCGGAATAGGACCCGACCTATCTCTCCGGCACCGTAGATCAGCACTTTTTTATGAAATCCTTTTAAAAGCTTTGTAAACGGAGAGATATGGTAAAAAACCATTTTTTCCGCAACAACAAATGTTAGGGAAAAAATATACGAAAAAAGCAGAACATATCTTGATAGATCAATCTGTCCAAATACTAAAATTACGCCCAACAAAAGAAAGCTTAAAGAGATACCCTTGATGACGTTTTTTATTTCCTCCATATTCAAAAGGCTTGATTCATTTTTATAAACTCCAAAAATCTGCATAATAATGATTGTTATTGACGCGAATACTATACTTGCAGGGATAGTATGAACCTGTTCATAATAAACATGTTTTCCAATACCCGTCATCCAGTAAAGTTTATAGGAAAACAGTATGGCAAATACCAACAATATAAAATCGATTACAGGGTAGATAAGAAAAACCAGATTATGTAATGCCTTTTTCATCATTTTTCAAAATCACCTTTGAAATCTCTCAGATTGAGTAATTGCAAAGCAGCTAAATATAAAAAACGTGGATTGTTATATAAATATCTTCGCCAAAGACGTTTGGGTTCCGTACAAAGCCGGAATAACCATTCAAGACCTATTCGCATCATCCATTTCGGCGCCTGTTTTTTTGTGCCGGCAAAAAAATCAAAGCCTGCTCCTACCCCAACCATAACAGCTTTGATTCGATTGCGATGTGCAAACATCCATCGTTCCTGTTTGGGACATCCCAAACCTACAAAAAGGATTTGTGTCCCGGAGGAATTGATTTCTTTTACTAATGCTTCATCTTCTTCAAGAGTTAATGGACGAAAAGGAGGACTGTAAGCATAACTTATTTTGAGATTTGGAATTTGGTCAGTTAAATTGTGGACAAGAGCTTTTAAAGTTTCCGGTGTGCCGCCATAAAAACCTACGGAAATGCCACTTTGGGCCGAAGCTTCACATATATGTTTCATCAAAGTCGGCCCATATACCCTTTGCTGGCTCTTTATTCCGAGAAAACGAAGCATCAAAACCAAAGGCATGCCGTCCGGTGTAACAATATCTGCTTTGTTTATTATATTTCTGAAATCCTCAGAATCATAGGCTTCCATCACCATGTGGACATTAGCAGCACACACAAAGCGATATTCCCCAGATAAAGCCCAAGCCATAACTCGATTTGTAGTGTCTTCATAGCTTGTCTCATCGACACGCATACCAAGAATATGCCGATGTTAATTGGTTTGAACTGGTAGGCGTGCATTTGTAAAAACGAATTCATATTTACTCATTTATATTTAATTGCAATTTTTTCTTGCACGTTCTATAGCAGTTTCATAAATATCCATTAACATTTTATAGTTGATTTCTGCTGTATACTTGGATTCATACTCAGCACGAGCCGCATGGCGCATTCGTTCAAGTTCTGAAGGATGACTGACAATCCAATCAATCTGTTTCGCAAGATCCTCCGGATCACTGGGATTGAAGTGCAGTCCGGTTCGTCTATGGTCAATTAAAGTAGACATGCCGCCCAAATTACTCGCAATCACTGGAAGGCCAACAGAATAAGCCTCAACAATAGTCACCGGAAAGCATTCATACCAGATAGAAGGAAATATCAGCACCATCGCATCTTTCATTAAGCTTAAATACCTGCTCCCGGATTGCCGTCCCAGAAATTCCACCATGGAGTTATGCTGCGCAGCCTCAACTACCTGGGAAGCAAGGAGCCCATCCCCCACTATCTTAAGTGGCAATTTATTTCCAACTATTTCCCATGATGATAAAAGAGTGTCTATCCCTTTTTCCTGTGATAGACGTCCTACAAAGAGCGCATATCCTCCTTGCTACCATCACCAATACCAGGATCGGGATCAACAAAATTCGGTTTGACAGCAATCTTTTCCGCCGGAAGTCCACCCTAAATGAACTTTTGTCGGGCAAATTCAGTCAGCGCGATATACACATCAACCATTCGGCTATATGTACGCAATACACGATGTATCGATAGCATGCCAGCAGTCACACTCGTAGCGGCTCGCTTTCCCGATAACATGCATGCAAAATACCTGGCCAAGAGACAAATTTACACATGCAGTCCTCACAGACATGGCCATTACGAAAAAACAAAGCATTTGGGACAGAGCAAACGGTAATTGTGCAAGGTCTGCACAACTGGAATACCTTCTGCCTTTGCTGCATAATATGCAGCAGGAGAGATAATGGGGAAAGTGTTGTGAAAGTGAATTACATCTGGTCTTACTTTTCGGATAAGTCTTCTGCAACTCGCGGGCTATAGCCTTATTCCATAGAGTGGATGTGGCAAGCGTCAGGGAATTCATTCCTTTTATACGATCATTATGCACTGTATAGCGGAATACCCGGCATCCATGTTTTTCCAACATGGACGATTCAGCCGCAAAGATCTGATCTTCACCGCCTGGTTGCTGATAATAGTTATGGGTAACTAGTATTTTAAATTGAGCCAAATTAGTTCGCCTTACGTTTCAAAACGTTGCCACTATTCTTTGCGAAAAGCAACGCCTATTCCTCCACCTGGATACCAATGATCTTCAGGTTTTTCCTGAAAGAAAAGAAACTTTCTGTTTGTTTTCATCGCAAAATCATATAGTGCTTTTGTGGAATCAGCGTTATCACTAATTATTAAAGAATCCTCACTAAGTTTTTTTTCGATTGTTTTATATTCCATTTTTTCATACGCCGCCGAGTGGATAGTCATGAATGAATAAATCTATCTGCTCCGATAGTGTTTTAAGCGATTCTACGGAATCACCATACAATAGCTTCCCATATTTGCTGTAAGGGGTTGAGAACAAATGGCCTGCATCAGGTTTTATATCGGTTCCATACATATAACCCTTGTAACCTTCTTTCGCATTTTTCATCAGTGCGGCAGCAATCACACAAGATCCGAAGCCTTTATCAATACCAGTTTCTACTACGATTCTACTTTTTTTTATCCTTAATAGAGCATACCATCCTAATCTTCTCCCGTATGCTACATTCTTATCAGAAACATGTTTTTCTTCACCTGTAATTATTGACGTCGCTATGTGTTTTCTAATAGCAGGATCCTGCTCCAATTCTACAATATATTTTTTCGCCTCCTCAATTTTTGCACCCGTGACGGATGAAATGAATGCTGCAAGATATTCCTTATTTAGGCCATCAATATCATAGGTAAAATTGGTATATTCTTTGCTTCTAATTAGCCAAGAAAATACCGCTTTAAACGGCTTTATGTAGTAAGAAAAAGCAATTTTTGCTCTGAATGGGATAAGCAAAATTCTCGCAAAGCGCGAAGATTTAACCTTTTTTCCTATATTTGCCACGTTTCACCTATCAAGATCAAAAGTGTTTTCGAAGGACATAAAATGCCGACGTTAGACATATTTGGTGCCAAAAATATCTGGGATGATAAATAGTAGGCCACAATGGTAATGTACACAGCAACTTGTCAAGCGATATGCGACGCGGGAGTTATAAACCGCCTCCTTGCGCAGTATATATCTTAGACGCAATGTTAAAGAAAACATACACTGTCGCTCGCTAACAACCTCAAATCCCGTAGATCTAATTATGTCAGATAATATGCTCTGTGGTATACCACGTTCTCGCTTGGTCAATCCCATTCTTGCCTTACGCCAGTCCCCCATCGAAATAATCGGCTCCCTAATAAGAACGTAACCTCCGGGCATAAGGCAGTGATGAATCTCGCGAACCACTTTGCTCACGTTAGGAATGTGGTGAAGCACACCAAGACAGGTAATAAGGTCAAAGCTGTTCACCTGGACGGGCAGATTACCGCTTGCATGTGGCTTGATGTAGTTCACCGTAACACCCTCCAAATTGTCAACCACAAAACCATCTGAGGGGTCTAAAATAGTGATACGGCGAATGCGCCCAATCACTGGGCGCAACTCTTCGCCAAACGCACTGCCGATTCCAAGGACACTCTGGTAAATTTTCTCGGGTAGGTGGTCGAAACCATGTACCATATTCAATGCGTGATACCCGTAAGTAAAGGATGTCCTCTGGGTTGGCCCAAGGTTGTAATAACCATCTTCCTCATCATGAAACCAACCTTCGAGCTTCGAGCCCGTAAAATCGTCACCATAGAGCTTTGATCCTGATAAACAGTATTCTATTGCTTCATCACAGTCCTTTTGATCATGGCATTCCACTAACCTATCAACTCCAACGTCATCTTGAATAAGATTTC
>CAVSVL010000039.1:0-5180 GCA_963731025.1 uncultured delta proteobacterium
GACGTGTTGATGGCGTGTCTCTTGTCGGAAAGCAGTTCTCTGGGTGTGAGATACTATCATGCCAAACGTTGGCTGCTTGGCCGTGAAAAAATTGTAGTGAAAACAGTTTACGGTGATATAGCGGTAAAACATATTATCCAATTGGACGGCACTTCACGGATGGTGCCCGAATATGATACTTGCAAAAAAATCGCCCTTGAAAAGAATCTTCCAATCAGGGTGGTTTATGATACTATTCTTAAATCGCTTTAATTCCGGAATTTGGTGTTTTATTTAACCACGGATGAACACGAATAGACACAAATTAAAAAAAATATTAGTGTCTATTAGTGTTTATTCGCGGTTGTATTCAATTCTATTTCTTGACAAAAAAAATGTCAGGCTATAGAGACAAGCCATGAATTTTAAACAGAAATCGGTCATATTTATTGCGACCGGCTGTTATATTGGAAATATCACTTTTGCACCCGGCACTTTTGGAACTGCCCTTGGGCTCCTCCTTTGTTTTTTTCTTTCGAAAATCGATTATTCGATGGCTGTTTTATTAACGCTGATATTTATCTTGTGTGCCATATGGATCGCTAATGAGGCTGAAAAGATATTAAAGATTAAAGACCCCGGATGTATTGTCATTGATGAAATTGCAGGCATTATCTTGACATTGTCCGGCTTGCCTTTTAACATAACTTCGGTGACCGCAGGATTTCTGGTATTTAGGGCACTGGACATCTGGAAACCTTATCCGATCCGACTTTTAGAAAATAAATTTTCAGGAGGAATCGGAATTGTATTGGACGATGTCGCAGCCGGTATTTTGAGTAATCTGATTTTACGATTTTTATTAAAAATGATATATTAAACATTCTCTTTCATTTGCCCCGTATAGTCCTGTTGGGTTGAAGGGCATTATTGTGATTATTTAAAAAAAGGTGAAACCAAACTTGAACAAAAAAAAATCTGATAAAATGAATAATGATGACATCCGCAAAAAGAAAAAGAGCGGTCTTCGGGAAAATATCGAAGCCATTCTGGTGGCCATTGTATTGGCCTTGTTCATACGCACGTTTGTCATTCAGGCGTTTAAAATTCCATCCGGATCCATGAAAGAGACACTAAAGATCGGAGACCACATCCTGGTCAATAAATTTATATACGGTGTCAAGATTCCATTTTTGCAGACAACAATTATCCCCATAACAAATCCGAAACGTGGGGATATTGTGGTTTTTAAGTTTCCTGAAGATCCCAGCAAGGACTTCATCAAGCGGGTCATCGGTGTTGCGGGAGATGTGGTTGAAGTTCGTGATAAACATGTTTATGTGAACAGCAAGCTTTTAAATCATGACTTCGGTATTCATACCGATTCCTATATCTTCCCGGCAAGTGTCCAGCCTAGGGATAATTTTGGACCTGTCGTCGTTCCGCCGCATTCACTTTTTGTAATGGGAGACAATCGTGATCAGAGCTATGACAGCAGGTTCTGGGGTTTTGTGGATTTAAAGGCTGTATTAGGAAAAGCCCTAATCATCTACTGGTCCTGGGATAAGGACAATTTCGGCGTTCGGTGGAACAGGATTGGGCATTTATTGAAATAAAACAGGAGAAGTATGGCCCTTTTATACCTTGCGACAGGAGGAAAACGCAATGCAGACGGTGATTAAGGGTGGTAGGGTCATTGATCCCGGAAACTTCGACCATATTCTGGATATTGTCATAGAGGATGGCATCATCGCTGCAATTAAAAAAGATGCCATTTCGGGGAATGAAAAGAAAGAATTTAAAATTATCGATGCTTCCGGTAAAATCGTTGTCCCTGGATTGATTGATATGCATGTTCACCTTCGGGATCCAGGATATGAGTACAAAGAAACCATTGAAACAGGTGGTCGTGCAGCAGCGTTTGGGGGATTTACAGCGATATGCTGCATGCCGAATACAAATCCGGTTAATGACTGCCGGCAGGTTACGGAATATATCGTTAAGAAGGCCGTCAAGGCAGATACTGTCCGTGTTTATCCGGTTGCCGCGATCAGCAAGGGGCTAAAAGGAGATAATCTTTGTGAATATGGAGAGTTAAAGAACGCAGGGGCTATCGCCATATCCGACGATGGCAACCCGGTGATGAACAGTCAATTGATGCGAAGGGCATTAGAATATTCAAGTGGATTCAATTTGCCGGTTATTTCCCATTGTGAGGATCTTGATCTGGTTTCAGGCGGTGCCATGAATGAAGGTGAGGTTGCTACAAAAATGGGTCTTTCCGGGATACCCAATGCTTCTGAAAGCATCATGGTTTTAAGGGATATCGCGCTGTGTGAATTAACAGGAGTTCCTATTCATATCGCTCATGTCAGTACCAAGGAATCTGTCAGGGCAATAAGGGATGCGAAAAAAAGAGGGATTCCTGTTACCGCAGAGACAGCACCTCATTATTTTTTATTGACCGATCTTTCTATAAAAGATTATAATACAAATTATAAAATGAACCCACCGTTGCGCTCCGAACAAGACAAAGAAGCCATCTGCCAGGGACTCGTCGATGGCACCATTGATGTCATAGCCACGGATCATGCCCCGCATTCATTAATTGAGAAAGCCGTTGAGTTCGATCAGGCTGCTAACGGTATCATCGGACTTGAAACTGCGGTTTCTTTGGGATTGAAGCTGGTTGAAGCTGGAATCATTGATATAACGGTTCTTATTGAAAAAATGTCAAAAAATCCAGCGCGGATACTCGGATTAAAAACCGGTTTAGAAATAGGAAAAACTGCCGATATTACCATTATAGATCCTAAAATTTCATACTGTATAGATGCCGACGGATTCCAATCACTCAGTCGAAATACACCTTTTGACGGTTGGGATGTAAAAGGCAGGGCAGTGTTGACTATGGTGGGGGGAAAGATTGTCTATCAGGACCAAATTATAATATTGTAACAGTTTACAGTGTAGTTGAGTTTGTGAAAATTCAAAATACAAATCCCAAATAACAAACAAAACCCAATGACCGAAATTCAAAATACCAAACTGGAATCAAAATAGTTTGGGTTATTGGTACTTGAAATTTGAGATTTGTTTGGAATTTGATGCTTGAGATTTGTGACTTCAAAAAATCAGTGTAAGATTGCTCAACAATCAATGTTCAACAATCAATAATGAATGAAAATGACAAATGACACACCCCATATACTGGTCGTAGATGATGAACTCAGCATGCGTGAATTACTGGAAGTCTTGCTGGCCAAAGAAGGATATAAGGTTACATGTGCAGAAAATGGTCTAGATGCCATTGCCCGGATTAAAAAAACAGTTTTCGATCTTTTGCTATGTGACATCAGGCTAGGAGATATTACTGGAATTGATGTTTTAAAGGCATTGAAAGAAGAGAATCAAGATACTGTGGTCATTATGATTTCAGCCTTTGCCACCACTGAGGCGGCTGTTGAAGCCATGAACGAAGGCGCCTACGATTTTGTCCCAAAACCTTTCAACAATGAAGAATTAAAACAAACCATCAAAAATGCCCTGAGCCTCAGAACCATCGAGCATGAAAAAGAGATTCTCGATGATGAGCTTAAGAGAACCCTTCATTTTGGAAAGATTGTCGGGAACAGCCCGGCCATGAAAAATATTTTCAATCTTATCCGCCAGGTGGCCAAAACCAAGACAAGCATCCTCATTACCGGAGAAAGCGGAACCGGCAAAGAATTGATTGCAAAAGCCATACATGACGAGAGTCAGCAAAAAGACAAGCCCTTTGTCGTTGTAAACTGCGGGGGTATTCCGGAAACATTGATGGAAAGCGAACTTTTCGGACATAAAAAAGGCGCTTTTACCGGGGCAACGCACGATAAAAAGGGCCTTTTTGAAACCGCTGACAAGGGAACGATATTTCTGGATGAAATTGGTGAAATAAGTCTTCCCATACAGGTCAAATTATTAAGGGTTGTCCAGGAACGTGTATTCAAACCTGTTGGCAGTAACGAAGATGTATCCGTTGATATCAGAATCATATCTGCAACCAACAAAAAACTTGAAGATGAGGTCATTGTCGGAAATTTTCGTGAAGATCTATTTTATCGACTCAATGTCATTGAAATAAAAATGCCGCCGCTTAGGGAAAGAAAAAGCGATATTCGCGTGCTTGCCCAGCATTTTCTGGAAAAATATACCCGTGAAATGGGCAAAGAAGTCACCAAAATATCATCCTATGCCATAGATCTTTTAAACAAATATGATTTTCCCGGAAATATACGGGAGCTTGAAAACCTCATGGAGCGGAGTGTGGCACTTTCAAGCACCAACATCATCCTGCCGGACAGTTTGGCACTTTCAATTCACAAACGAAGATGGATCGAGGGTGTCAAAAACAGGCGTTTCGATCTGGATGAGGTGAGAAACGGTGTCTCGTTGGATGACATCCTCGAAGATATCGAACGAGCATACTTGGAAAAGGCCCTTGAGTGCACCGGTGGCAAAAAGCAAGAGGCGGCCGAACTCCTCGATATCAGCTTTCGAACGTTTCGCTATCGATTGAGTAAGTTGGATATATAAAGATAAATCTTATTTTCAGACCAGACAGATTCTTGTATCTAATCATCATCATTAATCCACACAAAGCCCGATAAACAGCATCTTTCGAAACGAATTTATCCTCGATATTATATCGCATTGAGACTGGCTTGTTCGTAAAAAATAACAGCGTTATAAAGATGACAATATTTATTTTTAATGACGAAAATTGTCATGTCAAATTAAAAAGAAAAATGACAGGACATTTTTGATTGTTAATATATCGCTATAAAATCAAAATAATATGCCATCTATTAATGATTTAATGTTTTATGGTATACAATTTGCATGGAATAAAAACAAACAATATAGAGTGAATGTCAGAGGGGGTGGTTGAACTAAAGCGTTACTTTTAGAAAGCAGTTTTTTTGAAGCCCTAAAAATATTTTGGCAATAAATTTAAGAAAAGAAACATAAATAAACAGTCAAAGGAGGAAGAAAATGTTACAGAAATTAAGAAAAAAGAATCAAAAAGGTTTTACACTCATCGAGTTGATGATCGTTATCGCGATTATCGGTATTCTGGCAGCCATTGCCATTCCGAACTTTCTGGCCTATCGTAACAAGAGGCCAGAACTCGGCAGCCCAAGCTGCGGCCAAGAATTTTT
>CAVSVL010000040.1:0-14268 GCA_963731025.1 uncultured delta proteobacterium
CTGTCGGGAAGAATTTCCCGAGATGTGCGATTACAGCGAGGGACACCTGGCCCGTTGCCCGGTATTATTTAAATCTAAAGGATAAAAGGACTTGATGGGTAAAGTGAAATACTAATAAATTACAATGAGTTGAAAGTCTGACAACAGCTATACAAGCTAGTTTAGAGCTATATGGAATCAAAAAACAAAAATAATCACCCCATTCTCCGCGTAGAAGGGTTGAAAAAATACTTTCCGATTCGCCGAGGGTTTTTACAAAAAATTGACGGCTGGGTAAAAGCCGTGGACAGCGTGAGCTTTGACATCGAACAGGGTAAAACCATGGGCCTGGTGGGAGAAAGCGGCTGCGGAAAAACAACGGTTGCCCGCCTTATTTTGAAACTGCTTGAATCTGATGCGGGTAAAATTATTTTTCAGGGTCACGATATCAGCCGTTTTTCCGAAAAAGAAATGAAACCGTATCGAAAAAAAATGCAGATCATTTTCCAGGATCCGTTCGGATCACTGAATCCCCGTATGACCATCGGACAGTCCATAGAAGAAGGGCTTCGGATTCTGGGCCATAAACACGGATCAACCCGTAAACAGCGCCTTGGGGAACTCTTGAAAATGGCGGGTATGTCTCCGGAAAGCGAAGACCGATATCCCCATGAATTCAGCGGGGGCCAGCGCCAGCGCATCGGTATCGCCCGGGCCCTGAGTGTTGAACCGTCATTGGTTGTATGTGATGAACCGGTTTCGGCGCTGGATGTTTCCATCCAGGCACAAATTATCAACCTTTTAAAGGACCTTCAGGATCAGCTGGGGTTAAGCTATCTGTTTATCTCCCATGATCTTAATGTGGTGGGGTATCTTTGCAACACCATTTCCGTGATGTATCAAGGACATATCATGGAGTTTGCTTCGTCGGAAGATATTTTTGACCATCCTCACCATCCTTATACCATATCTTTGCTATCGGCGATTCCAGATCCGGACCCGGACAAAAAATGGGTTGTTAAATCTTCGAATGGTCATACCGGCGATTCTGATATTGTTCCGGAAGGATGTAAATATCAGAATCGATGTACCATCGCTGAAACAGCATGTCGGAAAGAGAAAATCGTTTTCGAAAACGTTGGAGAAAATCATTTTGTCAGATGCTGGAAAGCTGGTAAAAAAATATAACCTTAGTTTTACACTTGAAAATGGTTAAAAAGAACTTGAAGTCGTTGGCCGAAATATATTTTTAACAACCAAATATTTAGTGTGTCATGGAGAAAATCATATGAAACCTGTATTGTTTGAAAAGGACGGACCCATTGGATGGTTGACATTGAATCGACCGGATGAACGGAATGCACTTTCTCTTAACGTGATGAATGGTATGCTCGACGAACTAAAAAATATCGCACAGGATCAGGATATCCATGTCGTCGTTATCAACGGCAACGGACCCGCGTTCTGCGCAGGACACAACCTGAAAGATATGGTCGGTGCGGACCTGGATATTCAGCATTTTTATACCATTTTTTCGGTATGTGCGAAGATGATGCAAACCCTTCACAAACTTCCACAACCCGTTATTGCTCAGGTTCACGGTATTGCGACGGCAGCAGGATGCCAGCTTGTTGCTGCCTGCGATCTTGCCATCGCTGAAACCAGCGCCCAATTTGCAACACCCGGTTCAAAAATAGGTCTTTTCTGCACGACCCCTGCTGTTCCGCTGGTCAGGGTTATCGGAAGAAGAAGGGCCATGGAAATGCTTTTGACGGGTCGATTTATCTCCGCCCATGAAGCTGAAAAGTTCGGCCTGGTGAACCAGGTCGTCGCCCCGGACAAGCTTTTTCAAGAAACCAGAAACCTGGCCATGGAAATGGCGCAATACAGCCGGTATACCCTTGCTTTTGGCAAGCGGACATTTTACAGCCAGGTAGATCTAAATGAATCCTCTGCTTATGAATATGCAACCCATGCAATTGCCATGAACTGCCTTGATGAAGACGCTCAGGAAGGTATTAAGGCTTTTCTCGAAAAACGAGCACCTGTGTGGAAAAATCGGAAAGAATAAAAGGAACGAGGAGCCCCCCGTTCCTTTTTGAGACCTTTGCAAAACCTCTCTTTTTGTTTATTGAAAAAAAATTCTAACGTTTCGAGAACTGGAATCGAGCACGAGCACCTTTTTGGCCGTATTTTTTTCGTTCCTTGACCCTGGCATCACGCCGAACAAATCCGGCTTTTTTTAACACCTTTCTTAAATCCGGGTTGGACAGCATCAGTGCCTTTGTAATACCATGTCGAATTGCACCGGCCTGTCCCGAAACACCGCCACCGACAACCCTGCTTTTTACATTAAACGATTCAAGGGTATTGGTCAAAACAAGCGGATGCTTCACCATCCCTTTTAAGGACTCAATCTTAAAATATTCGTCGATGGGCTTATTGTTGACAATAATTTCACCGCTTCCCGGTGTTAACCATGTTCTGGCAACGGAAGTTTTTCGTTTTCCAGTTGAATAATAAACGCTTTCTTTTTCCATACAACTCCCCGATAATTAATAGATGATAACGTGATTTAATTAAATTTCAAGAATCTCCGGTTGTTGAGCCTCATGGGGATGATGATCTCCGGAATACACTTTCAATTTTTTAAACAGTTTTCTCCCCAATCTGTTCTTCGGCAGCATCCCCTTAACGGCAAACCGAATGAGATCTTCGGGTCTTTTTTCCATGAGCTTTTTGGCGGTGATGGTTTTAAGGCCCCCGATGTAGCCGCTATGCCGGTAATAATTTTTCTGATCCCATTTCCTTCCGGTGAGAGCAACCTTATCCGCATTAATGACAATAATCCAATCACCGGTATCCGCATGGGGGGTAAAAAGCGGGTTGTGTTTTCCCCGTAGACGGGCCGCTACGGTGCTGGCGAGTCTACCCAGAATCGCATTTTCGGCATCCACCAGACACCATCGTCCCTGGTTGTCGGTATCTTTTGCACTATATGTGTACTTTTTCACCTGTCTTTCTCCTTTGAGTAAAACCCGATAGATATAATAGATAATATAACTGTGTCAAGGGAAAAATCGTAAGCCCATCCAGGATTTGACACGAAAAATAATTTCTAATATATATTTGAAGCCTGTTGGTTTCACAAGAAATTTCCGTGTGATGAATTATTTTTAGGAAATAAGGTGCCGCCCGATGGAATATTTAGAAACCGAAGTAAAATTTTACTTGCCGAATATGGATCCTATAAGAACCCGCATGATTGAGCTTGGCGCTGTTTTTAAACATCGAACCTTTGAAACCAACATACGATTTGAAGATGCTGAAAAATCGCTGATTCAAAAAAAATCTCTGTTACGGCTGCGTAAAGATAGAAAAATTACATTGACTTATAAATCCCCCCCCCCTTTTGAAGACAATCAGTTTAAAATATTAAAAGAATTCGAAGTTGAAGTCAGTGATTTTGACGCCATGGAACATATCCTGAAATCTTTGGGATTCCAAGGGGAACAGGTATACGAAAAATGGCGTGAAACTTATGTGTTCGGCGATACGCACCTTTGTTTGGACACCATGCCTTACGGAGATTTTCTTGAAATCGAAGGCAAAAAAAAATCGATCCAACAGTTGTCTTCAAACATCGGCCTTTTGTGGGAAAAACGGATTCTTCTGAACTATCTCGCCATTTTTGATATCATAAAGCGCCAATTAAATCTTTCCTTTTATGATGTCACATTCGGTAACTTTAACAATATCCGGTTTGATATGAGTCAATATCTCAACCTGATCGAAGCGGATGCAGGTAATTAAAACTTGCCGTATCAAATGCCCCTGCTTTAGCCCTGCTTTCAAACGTCTACCACTTTATTTTACTAGAGGGATCGGGTAGTTTTTCTCTTAATCCTTTAATATAGCCTACGCCTCGGAGAGCGGAATGGATGATCTTATTTTAAATCGGATGCTGTCTGAGTGGCTTAGTGATCGTTAGAAAAAACAGGCGAAAGCCGATATCGTATCTTTAAAATAATTTTAAAATTACACAGAGAACCTATTGATATTCCAAAGGTAGTTTCCTGTTTTTTCTTTACGATCCCTTGCCGCGAGTTCATGCGGTTTAAAATAAGATTATCCATTCCGAGGTTGTTTAGAAAAAGAATACCAATCCGTTTTTTTATGGACAGAGCCAAATCATCTCTGATATAGACCACAAGGCCGGATTTTTGATATTTAAAAAATACTATGTTTTCTGTTTTGACTCTAAATTTACGTTTTGGACTGGCTGATGACGGTGCCAACAACTGGCGATATCGGAAGAAAGGCTTTCAGCCTTTTCTTGAAAAATATCGTATGGATTTTATCGGTTTTCAGGAAGCCAATGACTTCCAGACTGATTTTCTCCACAATATATTGACGGAATACAACACCATCGGAAAGCGAAGCCCTTCACCCTCTTTCTGGCAAAACAACGTTATCTTTTATCAAAAAAACTGGCACTGTATCCACCATGAACATTTTTTTTTGAGCCCGACGCCCTCGATACCGAGCCGATATCGGAAAAGCATCTGGCCGAGACAATGTACCATCGGCATGTTCAAAAAAGACCGCCGGCAAGTGATATGTATTAATACTCATATGGACTTTGACGTTTCGGTTCAGGTGAAAAGTGCCAAACTGATTCTTGATCGGCTGTCTCATCTTCCAAGCGAGATCCCTGCTATTCTCATGGGAGATTTCAATACGGCGCCGTTCAGTCCATGTTATGATATTTTCACGGGACATGTTGATACACCATCAGTAAATGTGGACTATTTTAAAAATGCTTTTAAAAAGCCTTTTATGGGAACCCACCACGGATTTACCGGAATTACAGACAAAGATCCTATTGACTGGATTCTCTTTCGGGGGAATATCACGTTAATAAACAGCAAGGTTATCCAGGATACCTTTAACAATATTTACCTATCGGATCATTTTCCCTTATGTGCTCAATTTGCGTTGGGAGCTGAATCCTAAAAGAGAATATTATGGGCCTTCTTTCATCACGCATGTCCATCACTCGCTATCAGGTTACAGGGCAACTGAACGGATCTGTTCATGAAACCGTCTACCAGGGCCTCAAACAACATGCGATTCCAAAAATCGAGGATGACGGCTCTGAAGCCTCCGTCGGCTGGACGTCCTTCGAAACCCCGTATGCACCTGATTTTGAGGGCTATTCATTTGTTTTTGGTACCGATATGGTGTTCGCCCTGCGGATCGACAAAAAATCCATTCCGCCGAAGCTTATTCAGAAACATTATGCCCTTTACGTGGCCAAACGCCTGGCTGATACCGGCCGGCACTATTTATCCGGCAATGAAAAAAAATCCATCAAAGATCATGTGGTGAACACCCTTGTCCAGCGGATTCCGGCCACACCGAATGTTTATGATTTGGTGTGGAAGTACGATACCGCCTCTTTGTGGTTCTTCTCCAACTTAAAAGCCGCCAATGAAGCGTTAGAGACACTTTTTATCAAATCCTTTAACTTACAGTTGATCCGCCTGTTTCCCTACACCACGGCCGATCGAATGGCCGGACTTTCGGATAAAGAACGCGATGTTTTACAAAAACTGGAAAAAAGCGGATCTGAGGAATAACTGATGCTGGATATCGCCGTTGCATATAACCGTTACAAATTTTTGGGGAACGAATTTCTCACCTGGCTGTGGTTCATGATTGAAACCGATCAGAGTTCGTTTCGCCAACATGACCCGGATCTTGTATCTTTAACTGTCGGAAATCGGCTGGTCCTTGAAAACACTCACAACAACGCCAAAGAAACCGTCACCATTAAAGGCGATAATGCCAGCCTGGAAGAAGGACTGGTGGCGCTTACAAAAGGCGCTGCGGTCACTGAAATACATCTGTCCTACAAAACCGGTGCTCAAACTTGGAAATTTAGTCTCAAGGGGGAAAGCCTCAACATCTCCAATCTGAAACTGCCGGAGACCGGTCCGGTGGAAACCCCGGATGACCTTGAGGGCGTTGTCCTCGAGAAGGTATATCTGATAGAAAAGGTGATCGGGCTTGTGAACAACCTCTTTTCCCATTTCATCCATCTTCGAGTGTCCGATACCTGGCAAAACCAAACAGTGTCTCGAATCCGGAAATGGGCGACATCTAATTGAAATTTTTCCATTCTGACGCCAGGAGATGTGCTTTACGCGTCGTCTCCGGCAAGCGATATCCCTTACAATATCCCAAAACAACATCAATTCTGGTTTTTAAATTGAGTCATCTTTTGATAGGGTCATCATGAGTGGACTTTTACCGGTAAGAAAAAACTTGACCCAGTCAAAACCGAATTTCATCAGCTCAACGTCTGATTCCCGAAGTTGGTTGACCCTATCCTGATGCAAATCAAACCTTGATAAAAAAGTGCTTTTAAAAACAAACTGTTTAAATTCATCGACGTTAAAGCAGGCCATAAATGCCATTTTAAAAGCAGGATTGTCGATTCCTTTCGGGCCCCATGGATTTGCTCGAAACAGGGTGTCGATATCGACCCATAACTCATTCATATCATTGTATAACTGAATCTGCTGATCCTCAATCCACTCATTTATCGTCCATTCACGAGATTCTTTGTGGCCCTTGCAGTAGGAATCTTTGGCAATGAAATACAAAACGGTTCGTTCAATCTCATCACCGGTTCTTGCCACAGCACGTTCTATTGGATACGCTCGGCAGGAAAATGGACGGTCTTCGTATATCATACACCCGTTTATTGACAAAAACGGACACCATTTCTCGTCATTGTCCGTCATTTTCAGCATAAGACTTGGAAAATAAGGATTGTCTCTAATTGCTCGAAACGTATACTGATCCAAGAACTGATCTGATGAAATGTCGAGCCGGTTTTTCATACGGATGATATCATATGGATAAAGATACATGTCCGCATCTTTGCAGCAACGGGTAAAACAGGTGATGCCGGGATGACAATCAAAAGAAAATGCGTCTGTCGTAAGACGCCTGCTTCTACTGCCGGTTGTTGGAAGGGGTGTTTTTTTCATCTTTAAAATTTTCGCGCTCCTATCATTCCGGTAATCTGTAACTGAAAAACAGGCACATGCCTGCCGCAATCAATGGGGCCCAAAAAACCAACGTTACCCCCTGGGCAACCGCTTCCCGAAGGGCTTTTTGAACATTTTCCGTGAGAAGGGATTGTATCTCCGGTCGAAATAGGCCTTCGATGACATAAAAAACCACCCCTGAACACAATGTCAACATAAAAAATCCAACGCCATGAAAAATAATTGACAATAAATCCGCCCAAAGTGGGCCCCAAAATGCTTGATAAACCCCAGACAAAACTGATTAGCGACATCATTTTGCCCCGTCTTTCCGGTGGAGTAATATCCGCCAAAACAATATAGGCCAGGGCAAAATTACCGCCTGCGCACACGCCTTGAATCGCTCGAGCGACGGTCAGCTGAGCCATACTGTGAGATATCCCTGCAAAAACTAAACTGATCAAAAAAGATGATGACGGATATCATATTTTATAACTTATGCTTTTTTAAAAAAAGGATGGACATTATTACAAAATTTTATTAAAACTATAAATATTTGTCCTGCCCAAAAAAAACATGAAAACGAATTCATACAATAAAAGCTCAGACAGGCGGCCGGAATCCAGAACCATACTGGATCGCTATTACAGTGTTGAATTTCAACTACAAGATACCGGAAATGTCTATCAATTTAAATTGCGGGACATGTCATCAAAAGGACTGGGCATTCTGGTGAACAAAGATTCTGCAGTATTGAAGCATTTAAAGGTTGGAGATACTGTGGATATGAAATATATTCCTCCAGAATCCGCAGGCTCGTCTGAATCTGTAAAAACACAAATCGCACATATTACCCAAAAAGATGAAGAGCCGTTCAAAGGGCATTTTCTCATCGGTCTTTTAATCACAGAAAGAACGATTATTGATCCCTTATACCCAACTTCAACTTAACACAATAATATTATTTGGTTTTCTTAATAAATTCTTCCCCCGACCTGGTGTTCTGCGAAGAATTATCCCCTTTCTCATGTTTGAATAAGCATCCGATATAGCCAAAGATCTTTTTGATACCCCCAAAGCTTCGGCAGCAGCCAAATCATCATCCCGATAAAAATGTTCTTGATATGCATGAAGATGGAGATCGGCAACCATCCAGCGTCACTCCATCTTCATGAGTTGTATGTGGTTACAAAACTTTTACGTATTACTTAACCGGCGTAAATTCTACTCTTCGGTTTTTGGCCCGGCCTGCTTTCGTATCATTACTGGCCGCCGGTTTCGTAAAACCAAACCCCTTGATGGTAAGTCGTTTGGGGTCGATCCCTCTGGCCACCAAAAAATCCTTTATCGCTTCGGCCCGTTTTTCTGAAAGGGTCATGTTATACGCTGCGGTTCCGGTATTGTCGGTATGTCCATCGATCTCGACGGTGAGATCCGGATTTTTTTTCATTATCAAAACCGCATCATTGAGCATGGGATATGCTTCAGACTTCACTTCTGCGCTGTTAATATCAAACAGCACTACCGCATCATAGGTCCAGCATCCCCTTGCATCAACCGTTGCTCCCATAGGTGTATTCGGACACTGATCCAGATAATCTGCAACACCGTCACGGTCAGCGTCCAGCGGGCAACCAAAAACATCCACTTTGACGCCCTTAGGCGTATTCGGACACTTGTCCTTATTGTCCGGAACACCATCGCCATCGCTGTCTAAAACGGCAACAGGAGCAGGTTTGGCCAAAAATACGCCTTCGACAAAACCCGCGAGACTCGACGAGGTGGCAAGTCTGTCGGCAGTGGTTGAAAATCCACAACCGCTCGCTCCTGCGATCTGTTCCAAAATCATTTTGCCGCCAGAATCATCTCCCACCTGTACCGTATCAATGCAAAGCCTGTTGCCGAACTCGCCTTTTAGATCCTTGGCTGCCTTCACCGGTGCCTGGTCCATGTCTGCACCATCACTAACGATAATGATTGCTATGGGACCTCGGGTCGATTTCACGTCGTTACCGGCAGCGGCAATGGCTTTTGCCAGCGGAAGAGAGCTATCCCCGCTGGGCCCCTTGATATCTTTTAAGGCAGATCCAAATCCAGTCGTCGAATATGATTTAACACCATATACTAACATCGTCGATCTATCCGGTAAATAGGCGCTGTGGCCGAATGTTCGAAGTGCCCCATTGTACTTGAGTTCCGGAAGGGTCTGGTTCATCGCCGTTAAGAATTTTTTGGAGATTTCGGCCTTAGACGTTCCGTTGTATTTATCAGCCATAGAAGAAGATGTGTCCAGAATCACTACAAAGTTGTCTACTTTCGGCACATATTGATTCGCCTGAAACGTATACGGTGTAAATGTCGGTGCTTTTGTTTGAACCTGTTGGCCTGCACAGCTGATCAGCAATACGCTGATTGCGCCAACAAAAAGCGCCTTAAAATAATGTTTTTTCATATTCGCCTCCTTTTGTTCAATATATTATAATTTCTCTAAATGACTCCCTTTTTTCTATCTACTGTCCTTCGTGCTTATACACATGCACATCTCGCTGCGGAAAGGGTATGCTGATACCCTCGGCGTCAAAGCTTTTTTTAATATTTTCGGTGAGTGCGGAGTAGACACCCCAATAGTCGGCGGCCAATACCCATGGACGAACCGCAAAGTTTACACTGCTGTCTGCCAGTTCGACGAGCATGATCGTTGTAGCCGGATCTTTTAAAATGCGTTCTTCTTTGGCCAGAACATCCATTATGACTTTCTTTGCATGATCAATATCATCACCATAACCGATACCGAAAACCAAATCAACGCGTCGTGTTCCCTTGGCTGAGTAATTCGTAATGTTGCCTGAGGTCAAACCGGCATTGGGTATAATGATGGTTTTATTGTCGGGTGTCAGCAGTTGTGTGGTAAAGATTTGAATCGCTTCAACGGTTCCTGCAACCCCTGCCCCTTCAATATAATCACCAACTTTGAAAGGTCTAAAAATGATCATCAAAAAACCGGCGGCAAAGTTTGCCAGTGATCCTTGAAGCGCAAGACCGATGGCAAGGCCGGCAGCACCGATCACTGCAATAAACGACGTGGTTTGTATGCCGAGCTGTCCGAGAGCTGCCAGAACCACAAACACCAGCAAAGCAATATAGACCAGATTGGCAACAAAAGAGATAATGGTGGGATCAACGTGTCTTTTATTCATTACTTTTTCTGTAAGCGTGGTCAACATCTTCGCGATCCATCGACCGACGATAAAAACGGCAATCGCCGCAATGACCTTGAGTCCGTAAATGGTTAACAACGTCCATACTTTTGACAATAAATCCTCCATCTTACACCTCCTTTAAACGAATAATATTATATATATTAAAAATCGGGGAGTTTTGTTTGGAAAAGCGTGTACTGTTTGAGTGGTATATCCCCCCAGCGGAGTTATTCGCCTCTATCGTGATGACACGGTTTGAAAAAAGCATGATGCATGGAGCAACTGAACAAACACCCCGACCCTGAAACAAATGGTTTTTATATGATCCTGGGAAAGTTACATTTTTGGGGATCAGAATATGGTTTTTTTCCTCAATTTACTGCAATATATATACCATTTGTATCCGAATTAAGAACTTTTCGTGACTTTCAGATCAACAAAAGTATAAAATGATGTTATATATAGTAAAACCGGATGGTTATTGGGCTTATGGCATTTTGCTCTTAGAATAATAAGACAGTGGGCAGCAAGAGGTCGCATCAAATCAATTGTTTCAATATTATCAGGATGATAAGCAGGTCTGAATCCATCGTCAGGGTAACTATCGTTGAAATGGTTTTAAGAGATTTATCATCGCAAAGGCTGTCTCATTCGAGTCGTTTGAGACAGTTATGTATCAAGTCATGTTTGTCCACCTCAGCCGGAAATAATAATGTTAAATACAGTATCACCTCATTCATACTTCATTTTGATGAACGCGTATCAGTATGGTGGGAATCAGCGCCAACAAAAAAGCGAGTCCTGCAATCAGGAAACAATCGTCAAAAGCGGCGACCCGGGCTTGCTTATCCACCATGAGCTGCAACATGGCCAGTGCTTTATGATATGCCGCGATTTTCACACTCCCAAATTTTTGAAAAACGCCCTGAAGATGGCTCAAGTATTGATTGGTGGCAAAAGCATTGAGATTTTGAGACTCAGCGTAATGCGAATAATGAAAAATATCCCGGCGGTCAAGCAGAACGCCGATAACCGCTACCCCGAACGCACCGCCGATCTGTCGAGAAACATTCATCAGCCCCGAACCCACGGCAGTTTTTTCCGGCGGCAGGCACTTCAGCGACAGGTTCATCAACGGCGCAAAAATACATCCGAGGCCTATGCCTCGAGTGATCAACATCAGATAGGCGGTCATCTGGGAGGTTCTCAGATCGACGAAAGACATCCAGTACAGAGAAAGGAATGAAAATACCACGCCGAACGCAATGGGAATACGCCCGTCCATTCGGTCGGCCATGCGTCCAGCCGTCGGCAAGAGGATGGCCACAACGATGGCCATGGGTAACATGAGCAGGCCGGTCTGAAGGGCCGTATAGTCCAGCATGCTTTCAAAAAAAAGCGGAATGAGGAAGGTAGAACCATACAGGCCGAAACCCTGGATGATAAAAACCAAGGTGGACATGGTATGCGGAAAGGTCTTGTATACGCTCAAATCAATAAACGGCTCTTTTGAGACACGTTCCGCCCATAAAAAGGTCACAAAACCCAAGCCGGCAACGGCAAAAAGTGAAAGAATATAAAAAGAAGCTCCACCCTTCTCTCTGGCCCTGGCTGAGAGCCGCGAGCAAGCTTCCCAGGAAAACAGCCATGGTAAAAAATCCCAGGATATCAAAATGCATCTGTTTTTTGTGTTTATCCGGCGGCAAAATAATTGCGGCCAAAACGATACCGATAAGACCGATGGGGATATTGATATAGAAGATAAGATGCCAGGAAAACTGGTCCGTCAGATAACCGCCAAGGGTAGGACCGATGGCCGGGCCGAAAGTGGCGCCGATCCCGTATACTCCCATGGCCAGTCCTCGTTCTTCAGGCGGAAAGGCCTCGAAAATGATGACCATGGCGACGGGCATCAATGCACCTGCGCCAACACCTTGAAAGATTCGGAAAATAATCAGCGCATCCACATTCCATGCTGCCCCGCTGAGGCAGGATGATGCTGTAAAAATGATCAGGCTCGCCATGAAGAGGGTTTTGTTGCCGATTCTGGCGCTTAGCCAGCCAACGGACGGCATCATGATTGCCATGGCGATCATATATGCGGTGATAATCCATTCGATTTTATCCACATTGACACCGAATGCAGCCATAATCTTAGGCAGCGCTACATTCACAACAGTGGTATCGAGCACGACCAAGAACGCCCCGCTCATCACCGCGATAACCACCAGCCACTTATAAAACGGTCTCCGGCGAACCTCTGCCATTGCAGGTGTCATTTTTTGGTCTTCCTGATGTCGATGCCGACCGTTACCATCATGCCGGGCCGAAGCGGTTCGTCAGGATCGTCAAGCTCAATTCTTATGGGGATCCTTTGGGTGACCTTGGTAAAATTCCCGGCCGAACGGTTATCCGGGATCAGCGCAAACTGGGAAGCCGCCGCAGCGCCGATGTTAATCACTTTTCCTTTGAATTTTATGTCTGGATAGGCATCGACATTAATATCAACAGGTTGTCCCAAACGAACGTGTTCCACCTGGGTCTCTTCCAGATTCGCTTCCACCCAAATATGGTTCAAATTGACGATAACGGCAATGGGTTGGCCGGCTGCGACGACTTCTCCGATATGGGAAATTTTTCTGGCGATCACCCCGTCAATGGGGCTGGTTACCGTCGTGTGATCGAGTTTAAGCCGTGCAGCCTCGAGTTCCGCACTGGCTTCTTTCAGCTTACCTTTTAAGGATTCGATTCGCCTCTGCTTTAACGTGACTTCGCCGGTATTGGCTCGAACAACATTGAGCTTGGCTCGGTTTTCATTAATTTCTTCCTCCGCCGTTGACTGCCTGGCCTTCGCCAGCTTATAGGCTGCCTGAATTTTGTCCATTTCGCTCGCTGAAACCGTTTTGCTTTTGTATAGTTTGCTCACCCGGTTAAAATCCAAGGTCGCCAGTTGCATATTTGCTTCAGCTTCTTTGAGCCGGGCCTGGGAAGCATACAACACCGCTTCCGCTCGCTTTACGTCTGTTGCCGTTTTTTCCTTGACCAGACCTTCATCGGCCATGGCCTCATTGAGCGATGCGTTGATCGACTGAACGACTCCGGCAGCAACATCAACTTGCGCTTGATAATCTTCTTCCCGAAGTTGAGCAACCAATTGTCCTTTTTTTACTTGTTCTCCCTCATGGATGGGAAGCAGTCTTATTTTGCCAGAAACCGTTGAACTTACAGAAATCAGGTCTCCTTCGACACTGGCATCGTCGGTGCTTGCGTGAGTAAAATAATAATGGAGCCAGCGAATGCCGTAAAAAGACCCGATAAGGATACCAATGGCAAGAATGGCAAAAAGCCATCGCTGCTTGCGTTTGCGGCCATTGTTGTTGTTTGACGATAGCAGATCGATATTCTCATTATCCTTGACGGCCGCTTCTTTTTGTTCCTGTTCCATAGCCTTTTTTTACTGTATCTTTTGGGATGTTTCCAAACTAAGTAGTTTCGGCCCCTGTTTTAGGATGAATTGGTCGTCAACGGTCTCCCATATCCACCCCGAATAGCCATAACCACCCACCGGCTTTGATACAAAAGCTCTCTTCCAAGATTCCGACCGTCCCTGGTTCACCCCGACGGTACCAAACGTTCCAAAAACCATTTTATCCACCGGATGACAATACGGTTCTCCCACAAGCTCATTGCCGAAATTGACGGCCGCTTCATCGCCATAAACCGAGGCTCTTAATCCATACCGATTGTCCCGGGCCAGTCGCAACGCTTCATCGGACCCTTTAAATTTAATAATAAAACTCACCGGGCCGAAAGTCTCATCCCGAACCCCAATCATGTCCTGGGTAGCGTCCACCACCACCGTGGGATACACCATGTGGCCGTCAATACGTCCGCCGAGGGCAATCCGGGCACCCTTATCCACGGCATCCTTTAATTGGGCCTTGATATTTTCGATGGCGCGGTCGCTGGCCACGGGCCCCATCATGGTATCGGGATCAGCAGGATCCCCGGTTTTAACTTGTCGGCTT
>CAVSVL010000041.1:0-520435 GCA_963731025.1 uncultured delta proteobacterium
AACCCCAGAGTGCCGATCAAAGGGATTTCAAAAAGTTCAGCGCAGTTACGCGCCTGCAAATCATCTAACACAACTCCTGTGCGAGGTTTTTCCAATGCCAATGTCAAAACCTCGCTTTCGCCCCGACCAAGATCCCAGGCGGCTATTGAAGGATGAATGTTTAAAACAGTTTTCCGCATAACCTCAGAATTAGATGCAAGACCTGACAAATAAGAATCAATCGGTCTTTTGGCCTGAACTTCATGGATAACGCCATCCGGAATTATCCACGTTTTGGCTAATGGACTTATTGTTTTCAAGAGATCAGCTTTTCCGAGCAGTATTATAGGAGAGGCATTGATAACCAGGTTTTTATTCATAACCAGCCTCTTGAAGGACCTTTTCCGCCGTGTACTGAAAAGGTGAAACTCGATATCTTAATAACGACATGAGAAAATCCTCACGGCACAATCCGGCTATTTCAGCAGCCTTTTCCTGGGATATAACTCCCATCTCATACCATTTGACCGCTGCCGTCAGCCGTATGTCCTTTGCAAATTCATCCGGCGTCTTTTTAAGCGCTGAAAATGCCCCTAAAGGCAATGTTATGTTTATAGTCCGGGTATTCATATTTCCCCCACCCTTTCAAGTTTTATAAGTTCGTAAGCGCTAAATCGTTGATTCGTCCAATATTGTTAGTCCGATGATGGAATCTCCCTCGTTAGGATCCTTTTCTATGAAATAATGTCATGCCCCTTTTTTACTGACAGTAGCACCCCAACACACCTTATTCCAACCTCCTGGCCCTCCAGCCAAGCGGAGTGAGGCAGACGGACCTGCCCGACATCGCGAGCTCAGTCGAGGCGGGCGGGCATCAAGTCTGACTTGGCGTGACATAGGTCAAACCTCATCCCATTCCCCTTTGAGCTTTGAGCTTACGCATAGCCTTCTTTCTTCATATCCTGAATAATATCTTTAACTGTTTTTCCCTTAAATATCTTTTTGCGCAGTTCAGTATAGTTGCCTTCGCCGCGATCATAATCCAAAATAAATTTTAAGGCGCTGGCGGGCCTAATTTTTCTCTCAAGGCTTCCCAGCCTGCTCTTCTAACCGCAGAAGGAGTCAGCTCATTCAATGGCATATTCATGTCTTAAATACCTCCCTCGATACGAAATCAATCACATTGTAATATATAATCCCAATATTATCTATCCGTTCCAACTTTTAAATAAGATCATAATCACACGTTACAAAAAAATCGGCTTTTGCTTTTTCAGCACATGCAATATGCACGGCATCCATGCCCATCAAGCCACACTTCTCAAACCCCAGAGATCTATCCAAAATACCTTCATCGCAGGATATGTTAAATCCTGAAGAATATCCCAAAAAGTCTGATATCTTCAGCATGCTTTCGATATTTGGATTCTTGCTGTTCTCATATTCCAACGCAAACGAATTGATCAGATCAAACCGACCTCCTGATATCATCATCAGCAGCATAATGAAAATCTGAGTTTCAACCATTATCCTGGGCTGGCTTCGATCATCAAAGGGCCTATTATAAACACACATATCAAGATATAATCTCAACTTCTTTCACCTTTCAGCTTCTACGCTTTCACCTTTAAGCTTACAGCCTCATCAGGCGGCTTCCATTGGTATGATCTGAGTATCGAGATTTGAGGTGGGCAAAGGCCAATGCCTGACGAATATCCTCTTCCTCTAACTCTGGATATTCAACCTGTAGATCCTCCCGATCGGGATACAAAGCAACGGCTTCAACTACTCTTCGTACGGTCAATCGCAAACCCCGTACACATGGTTGTCCGTTCATTACTTCCGGATTGGTTGTTATTCTATCGAATTTTGTAGGCATGATCACCTCCTTGAAGAAATCTCAAACACTTAGAACAAATATTCGCTTTCAAAGTGTCGAGACCTTTGCACAACCTATAATATTTCGTTTAAAACCAACCAAAAGTCTTTTAATTATGCATTATTAGTTGCATTGAATCTCCCCGCCGCAAGCAGCGGGGAATGCGATCGCTATTGCAGTTCAAAACGCATTGTCGCGATGTCCGATAGAAACTCTTTGATTTTATTCTCTTCAATTTCTTCGCCTACATATTCAACTTTTTCACTGTAGTCAATATCGTCGAAATAGCAAAGCTGCTCTCGAAACAATTTTGCATTGAAACTGTTGCCAAAAATTTCAGCGGCTCTGGATGAAATCTTTTTTAAATTATGGTAATCTTTTAAAACAAAATACAAATCGACATAGTCTTTCCATTTGGCTCGTCCACCCAAAGCATATGTCTTCATTGCAGCCAGATCCAGTAATGCAGGGATCCGTATAATACCTTCAAAATCTATCGGATGCACAACCTCATACGGAAAATTAAAGAAGGTTATTTTTACGGAATTAACAATAACATGCAACTGATCAAATGCTTCGTACAAAACACTTTCGATAGCAAAACCGTCTTTTTCGATTTGGTTTCTAATGTTTCTTCGTTTGATATCATCTCCGGTAAACAAGTCAAAGTCAATTGAGCGGCGGTGCCCGATATGTAAAGCAATTGCCGTTCCACCCACCAAATAATAGTCTTTTGAAAAACCTTTGATTAGCGGGAGGAGCTTTCTCTGTTTATCTGTTAAAATGTTATTGTGCATGTCTTTTAAAATACAGCTGAAAAAAGTGTTTTGTTCGCTGGTGATAGTTTGATCGCTTCCCCGATATTTGTCGAAAAAAGATCTCCGCTACTGTTTTCACCCCAATCAAATCGAATAAGATCCTTACACTTTTTTCATCCCCATAGTTTAAAATTGTCTCAACTAAAACATTCAAACTTATATTCTCTTTTTCCTCGGGCTTCACTCCCCAAAACAGCGCCTCATTTTCCCGGATAAATTGTTTTATGTCTTTGTTCATCTCGTGCATAATTAAAAATTTGGTTTATGATTTTGATATTGCCCCAAAAGAGTAGACTGAAATTCTAACCTTTTACACAATGAAACCTTTGCATAACCTATAAATTTTTTGGCAGCCAAGCCAAATCCATCCTTCAAAACTCCGTGCACCCCTATCAATACGCGTATTTATTCAACTTCAAACACTTTCTATAATAATCAAAATTTGTTAGGACTTTTGTGTCTACTCAAGTATTCCAGAAAAAATGAAAGAAATACAAAAAAGAGAAACCCAACCACCAATGCCAATGCAACATTAAGTCTTCTTTTTGGTTTTATGGGATACCTATTGCTTATGGGTGGCTGGAGAATTTGTATGTTTTGAATATTATCTTTTTTAAACTGTATGCTCCTTATATCATTCGATTTATTTTCTATTTCATTTTCTGCTTTTTCGTTTTTTTAGTTCGTTTTCCTTCTTTTGATTATGCGGCTGATTTCATTTTGTAATTAAACAAATTGAACTTGGCATTTTCATTTGTCAAAATTTTGTTGAATAGTATTGGTGTAAACTTTTTAAAGTGACAATGTATTTAGAAAATATTCTTTTCTTTTGGAAACACCTTTGTTATCTTCTAAAAGCTTTATTTTAGATTCTATTCCTGAAAGTTCTTGTTGATAATATTCAATTTCTTTTTTAATTTCTTTTCTTTGTATAATAATTCATCAATTCCTCTTTTTTTATCAATTTATTTAAATAATTCGTTTTTATTATCTCTATGTCAGCTTTAGAATATGCTATTTTATTTTAATTTTCTTCAATTTCATCATCCATCCCACTTTTAAGATACTCAATTTTTTTACATATTCGTCCAGCAATCTTTCACCAAATAGTTCAATTTTGCTTTATCCTCTTCAACTGTTGCATATTCTAAAGCTACATTTATGATATCCGAATTTTTTGGTATGTCAACTTGAAAATTTAATTTCTTCGGCAATTTTAATTATCTGAATTTTTAATTTGATTCAAAATATTATATTTAAGTTCATTTTCAATCAGTGTTTTTATATTCTCAGGCGTATCAATAAAGACTTTTTTATCATTTTCCTATTTTTACTATTCCAGGTTTCAGAACAATATCGTGCTGAAACATTACGGGTTGCTGCTTTGAAGCTATAAAACTTATGATTGCTGCTGCAAACCCAAAAGCCAATGTTCCTGCTAAGATGACATATTTCCATTTCCAAATAACCAGGAGGATAGTCGATGAGTTCGATTTCGTCATCGAAATTATCTATCCTATGAAGATCCGTCTGGGTTTGATGATCTTCATTCATTTATTATCTCCATTTTTTTGGCACGGATTTCACGGATGACACGGATGTTTTTTTTGTGCAGCAGGATTCGGGCTTCAGAATCGCCGCTACGAGTCATCACGCCGGGGGTGTGAACACTTTTCGCTTGACGTCGACACGCTCGCCACCAAAGTTGATCAAAAGGCCGACTTCCATGCCAGTAGCCTTCAGATAGTTGGTCAATTGGGCCTCATGACCTGGATGCAACTCTTTCACTGACTTGAGTTCCAAGATCACCGTGTCCCCCAGGATGATATCGGCAACATAGTCGCCGACGATTTTTTCGTCGTAGAAGACGTTAATGGGCACTTCCATTTTAGCTTTGAAACCAGCCTTTTCCAATTCGATCAGCAGGGCATTTTGATAAACGCTCTCCAGGAAACCAAAACCCAAATGATTATGTACCTTGTAAGCACATTCGATTATTTGGCCAGTCAGTTCTTTATGTTTCATTGAAAATTTTGAATAATTTTTTCCATCACAAAGGATTTTTATTCAGATATTCAACAACTTTTTGTTCAAAAAGCTTAAAATCCTCCAGATCATCCTGGATAAAGCTATACAGTGTTTCTTTATCGATCTCCCAATAGAGGTGAACCAGTCGGTTTCGAAATTTGGCCATTTTGACCAGGCGTTGGCAAAAAACATCATCAACAACGCCAATCTGTCTCATGCCGATGAAAATGTCTGCATAGGTCTCGGGGGTATCAACAGGCTTTTTGAACTGGTATAGCGAGATCAACCGATTTCGATATTCAGACAACTTTCAATAGCCATTTGCAAATACCTTTCGGAACTGGCTTGATAAAGATCCTCTTGAATAAAAACTTCTTTTTCCAATTTCCGTGTATCTGATAAGCGCAGATAGTATTTATTCAGGCGTTTTAAATGCTCTTTGATGCGATCATCCATTATATCCGATTCCTTTCAGAAAAGTATGGTCGAAGCTGTCCCTGAAATATTTAAAATCCAGATAATTTTTTACAACCTGATCGCGAAAATCAATAAGTTCGGCTTTATTTCTGCAATAGAGAAGTCTGCCGGTTTTTAAAACCACAAAGCTAAAACGAAATGCTGCATCGTTCAGGATTGTTAGATCAATTTCGTCGGTACGAAATACAGTATTAAAAATACCGATTAGCTTAAGGTGCTTCTCAAACCGTTGTTGTCTATTAAGTTGGCCGGATAACAAAATTGCAAAATCAAGGTCGCTTAACGGTTTAAGTTTATTGTTTACAGCACTGCCGAATGAATAAAGCGCCACGACCTCGGAATGCTGTTTTACGACCCGGATTAGCTCGGGGAGCCTTTCCAATATATTATTCTCTAATTTGATTCCGTCACGGATCATTGTTTTTTATAATCTATCGATTCACACGATTTTTGTGGATCTTATCCTTTATTTGTGACTTTTACATACCATTCATAAACGTTTCGGATACCGTCTGTTAGAGCAATTTTAGGTTTCCATCCAAGTTTTTTTATCTGAGAAATATCGAGCAGTTTCTGAGGAGTTCCATCGGGTTTACTTTGATCCCAAGAAACATCTCCTTTATAGCCCACAACTTCAGACACGATTGAAGCGATCTCTTTAATGGTCCGATCTTCACCGCAACCGATATCTAATAATGGTGCATGATTGGTATCGAAAAATTTTTGCAAAACAGCTTCTTCTAGTCTATTCATAAAAACACAGGCATCAGCGAGATCATCGACATGCAAAAACTCTCTTCGAGGATTCCCGCTCCCCCAAAGCAGAACCGAAGAAATCAGAATCTTAATGATTCTCTGATAGTGAGTTCATGTTTCCGTAAAAAATATCTTCATGAAGCGTTTCTAACCGCCTCGATATTTTATTTAAATCAGGTTGTTTTATCCATTTAATATTTTTTATAAAATCAGGATTAAATTCTTTAACGATTTTTGATATAGTGATCGGTTCGACCCATAAATCTTTTTCTTTTGCTTCGCTTATTATTTCTCCCCAGTTGAAAGGATAACTTTTTGCGATGAAAAGTATATCAACGATATCCTTTGGTTCAAATCTGCTCAATGCACAAATTTTATTTGACAGGATATTTCTCCAGTTGTCCACTCGATTAAATAAATCGAATTTCTCAAATCCTCCATAATGAAATGGCACATCATTTACAAAATCGACTTTGATTTGGATATTATTTTTATTAACAAAAAGCCTCAAGAATGCCTCTGATATCGTACCAATATCACATGAAAATCCTGTTTTCTTTATAAGATCAACAATCTTATTACATTGGACCTTAAACTCAGAATTCTGATTTACAAAAAAATCAAGATCATCCGAATAACGGTGATTTAGATAAAATCTGCTGAGCGCTGTTCCTCCGGTAAGATAAAAGTCAACATTGGCTCTCTGAACCGACGCTAACAGCTCGTTCATCAAAGGATAAATATTATTTTGATATGACGTTGCGTGCATACAGATATTTTTCTTTCAGATCTTTGGGGCGTATACGATTTAAAATATCGTCTTCCAACAATTTATTAAACTCTTTGGGCGGTATCAATTTCAGAATTGTATACCAATCATAAGAGGTGAGAATGCGGTAGAAAAGATTGGATTGCTTAATTGCGCCGATTTGTTCGATTTCTCCTGAGAACAAGCGATACAGCTCATTTGGATCTATTTCCATGTCCCAGTATAGTTTTGATAGTAGGGATTTTATTTGTTTTTTTGAGAATCTTTTCATTTTAGTTTAGAATCCATCACATACTCGGTTCAATAGAGGGATCTCGTTTGATATCATCGTGTTAATAGAATCCATCGATTATTTCATCGCTTTCAAGTACCATTCATAGACACTGCGAATACCGTTTTTTAAATCAATATTCGGTTTCCATCCAAGTCTTTTAATCTGGGAAATATCGAGCAGTTTCTGGGGAGTCCCATCGGGTTTACTTTGATCCCAAGAAACATCTCCTTTATAGCCTACAACTTCAGATACGATTGAAGCAATTTCCTTAATTGTCCGATCCTCGCCGCAACCTATATTTAATAATGGTGTATGTTTGGTATCGAAGAACTTCTTTAAGACATTTTCTTCCGAACTAATTAAAAAAATACAGGCATCTGCAAGATCATCGACATGCAAAAACTCTCTTCGAGGGTCACCGCTCCCCCAAAGCAAAACCGAAGGATTGAAACCGGAAGGTAATTTTTGATTGTTTAAAAAAGAAGGGCTAAAACCGATAGACTGTTTGACTTCTTCAGGAATTACACCGTATTTTTGTTCATCTTTTTTAATCTTTTCCCAGTCTTTGTGATGTGCAAGTTTGGCCAGATGAAATTTTCGAATCAGTGCTGGAAGGACATGGCTGGTTTCCAAATCGAAATTGTCGTTCGGCCCATAAAGGTTTGTCGGCATGACACATAAATACCGTGTACCGTGCTGGCGGTTATAGGCGTGACACATTTTGATGCCTGCAATTTTAGCCACTGCATATGGCTCATTGGTGGGTTCAAGGGGCCCGGTCAGAAGATAATCTTCTTTCATGGGCTGCGGGCATTCTCTCGGGTAGATGCATGAGGATCCTAAAAAGAGCAACCGCTGAACACCGGTTTGCCACGCCGCATGAATAATATTATTTTGAATGGCAAGGTTCGTGTAAATAAACTCGGCCGGATAGGTATCATTGGCCATAATGCCACCGACCTTTGCTGCTGCCAAAAAAACATATTCCGGCCTTTCCGATTGAAAAAAAACCTCAACATCAGACTGCTTTGTGAGATCCAAATCCGAATGATTTCGAACAATCAAGTTTGAGTAGCCGTCAGCCTCTAATTTACGGCATAGGGCTGAACCCACAAGCCCGTTGTGGCCTGCGATATATATTTTGGAAGTCTTTTTCATTTAGGTTCATGGTTCACGGTTTAGGTTTAGGGTTCACGGTTGGTTGTTTTGTTCTCTTTATATCCCTTGAGATAATTGATACCTGAATCTTGCATGGAAATTAATGAGAACCTTTAAGTTGCTCGATTGAAAAAGGTTTAAGTAAAATCATATCATTATTCATTTTACTCGAATGGTATTTCGGATGATGATCTCTTTTTTCTCATCAATTTTCACACAAGGGGCGTGCCGGAGGCTTTCATTTGCTTCGTTATTAAGGGATCGCAATAGTTCACTATGGCTTCGCCCTTAAGTGCCTTGCATATGAAAGCCTCCAACTCGTGCAAAATTCAGGTGATAAATCCGTGTACTGCAGCACGCTTCTCGGCTTTTTCGCAGCCATCTTAAAATCATTCGATTTTCAAGTCTATTTAACCGTGAACCATGAACCTTGAACCGTGAACCTATAAGTTACATGTTGGCTTCAAAACTATCCGGAACGGCAAATCCTTTTTGTTTCCAGATGGCTTCACGCATACCTTCCTTCAGGTCATGTTCGATCATTTCTTGGACCATCTGATCAAAAGAAATTTCTTGCTTCCATCCCAGTTTTTTTCGCGCCTTTGTAGGATCTCCCAGAAGTGTTTCCACTTCTGTGGGTCTGAAATAGCGTGGATCAATAGCAACAACGGTCTGGCCGTGATGCAGTTCTCGCAGTTGTTCACGACGATCATATTTTTTTAACAAAGCTGAAGGATTTATGTCTTGAATCAACCCTATTTCAGAAATCCCCTTACCTTTCCATTCAAGCTTAATCCCTGCTTCCGAGAATGCGAGTTCACAAAACTTTCTTACTGAATGTTGTTCTCCGGTGGCAATAACATAGTCATCAGGTTCTTCCTGTTGTAATATAAGCCACTGGGCCTGAACAAAATCTTTGGCATGCCCCCAGTCTCGTAATGCGTCTAAATTACCGAGGTAAAGTTTTTCCTGAAGCCCCAAAGCGATACGAGCCACTGCTCTCGTGATTTTACGGGAAACAAAGGTTTCACCACGAAGGGGGGATTCATGATTAAAGAGAATTCCGTTACAGGCATACATGCCATATGCTTCACGATAATTTATGGTGCACCAGTAAGCATAGAGTTTGGCGCAGGCATAAGGTGAACGCGGATAAAATGGCGTTGTTTCGGTCTGGGGAATTTCTCGAACTTTCCCATATAATTCTGATGTAGATGCCTGATAAAACCGGGTCTTTTTTTCAAGTCCCAGAATTCGAATGGCTTCCAAAAGGCGCAACGTTCCCAACCCATCCGTATCTGCCGTATACTCAGGGGACTCAAAAGACACTTTAACATGGCTTTGGGCCCCCAAATTATAAATTTCGTCGGGTTGAACTTCCTGAACGATTCGTATCAGGTTCGTAGCATCAGTAAGATCCCCATAATGAAGAACAAAACGAACATCCTCTTCGTGGGGATCCTTATACAGATGGTCCACCCGCTGGGTATTGAACAAAGAAGAACGTCGCTTAATACCGTGTACCTCATACCCTTTATCCAGCAACAGTTCTGCCAGATATGCCCCATCTTGACCGGTTATTCCGGTTATCAAAGCACGTTTCATTATCAAATGTCTCCAGACTCATTATATAAGCTTATATTTAACTTGTCTGCCCAAAATTTTAAATATCCGTGATCAATCTCGTCATTGTATGTTTCATAAATTTTATCCAGATCTGCAAGATCTTGAGTGCGATTGGCACAAGTTTTTAACAAGATCAGATCTTCCAGAGTAATGACTTTTAGTTTAGATCCGAAAAATTCGATTTCAAAAGCCCTTTCAATTGCATTTTTATGGAATTTAGATTCAGCTAAAATAAAATCGAATATCATCTCTCGATCTTCTATAAAATTGATGACTCTCCATATTTTCACCAGATTAAATTGCATCGGCTCTTTGTGAGTTATGATTGATTCAAATTCATGTTTTAGCAGGTCTTTAAAATCATTTAACTGTTTTTCTTTAATCATTATAATAAGATCAATATCCATGGTTGCCCTTGGCTCAACTAACGCACTAAAAGCCAGTCCTCCGGCCAATGCATAATCTATCTTTTGCTTATTTAAAAATTGCACTATTCTTTTTAACTGATCCGTGAGTGTCTCTTTGACGCCCATATTTTTTCCTTCATCGCAACATTTTCTGTAAATATCTTATTTATGAGATCCTTATCAGTCATAGCACTATATTTTGATTTTAAAAAAGACTTCCTCAATTCTATACAAAAAGCTGTTATTTCCGGCCAGTCCATTAAATTTTTGCTGAGTCGTTCTATTTTCATTGTACTCCTCTTGGGCTTATACCAGCATAACAATGTCGCTGCGTGCAATTCCTTTTTTTATTATTGTTTCCAATTGGGAACTATCTTTTTTCATAGATGTAATGAGGATTCTGTCAAATGACAATGAGCCTAACAAACGAGGATCCTTGACCACATTCCCTAAAAATATCTTCCCCACCCTCTTTTCATCCACGATGGCAACCATCTTGATAGCAGTCTCTTGCAACGAAATATACGCGATCTCTGCAATTTCACTGACACCATAAAAAACAACGCGTTTTACCCCTTGCGCTACGAGTTCATTAAAATGTTTCTGGAGGTTTCTGCGAGCCCCTCTATAAAGTTCAAACGAATATTGAAGGTATTGATAAGTCAGACGCGTTTTTTCCATAGCCCCTTTTGGTGTAAGGATATATTTGACCCGATTTTTAGGAATCATGGTGATCTTGAAGTACCCTTTATTTGCAAGGCGTTTGACAAAAGAATTAACAAGACCCAAAGAAATATCTAATTTGTTGGATAGATCCCGCTGGCTTTGGGTATAATCCTTGTCGATCTCTTCAAGTAATTTTAACGTGCGAATATCTTGAGTGTCCATGGGTTGGAATATGTTTAAAGCTGATTGTTTTTATGGACTATGGAAGGAAGGTTGAAAGGGGTTTTGCAAGGAAAAATAGCTTGACAAGCTACATAGCTCCGCCCTGTAAGTTACATACGAATCTTAAATTAACCATTCGTAGTTATAGGCTATTTGATGAGAACTAAATCTGATTGGTTACTTGTTCAATAAATGAACACATATGGGGGATCATGTCAAGAAATAAAATCGCTTCGCGATTTTATAAAACGCGGCTGCGCCGCTGTTAAATGAAAATGGTGGTGTTATAAAGTCGGTAGACGGAAAAAATACTAGTGCCCATCCATAAATGGCCATTTTTGTCCTGATCGGCGTTCTCCGCGGGTTTCCGACTGCGGCGTACAGACGTACGCCTTCCTGTCCCGCGTGCGGGGACCGAAAACCCTTGTGCGGCCTTGATCAGAACAAAAATTGCTCATTTCTGAATTGGGCACCCATTGTGTTCGTTTTAGATTCATGGATGGACACTAGCTGGAAAGTCAATCTTAAAAATACCTCAACAAACTTCTGCATCAAGAACCTCTCGGATTTTCTGGGCAGATATTATTCCGATTCCATCGACCTCTGTCAAAGCCTGAACAGACGCATTCATGATCTTTGAAACAGATTTAAAATGCAGTATTAAGCGTCTCGCAAGTTTGGGCCCAACTTGAGGAAAACCTTGCAATAGGTACAACTGTTTTGATTTTATCCTTTTAGGTCGATAACCTCCCCGTAGCGGTACAACATCAATGCACGTTCCAAACTGTCTGCTTATCATCAATAAAATATCCCGTGAATCTTCCTTTGTACGAGAAAAGATAACAGGCACATACCATATGGTTTGGGTTGAAACGATAGCACCTTTGATAGCCATTCTGTCAAAATTATGGTCAGTCTCGTAGGGGTTTCCTTCAATAAGTAGAATTGGATGTTTACAGAATTTTTTCAGATTTGATAGTTGATTAAATAACCGCCCGTCAATGATCGATATAAGAAAATCTTTAGCAGTTTTTCGCTCTACGGTTATCGCATCGTTTATGATGTAATCTCCAAAAGATAGCTTTGCTATTTCCACTAAAGCATCACTATTTTTGAGTAAATCAGTGAGTCCGGATGCTGTTTCACGATAATCGACGGTAATTTTTAAATCATTCATCTTTTAAAAACGGTAAAATTTATATTACAGGTGTAATCAACCACCCCACAAATCTGATAGTTGATTACACCTGTTTTGAGGCTTTTTATTCGACGATAATTCGGTCTTTGTTCTTTTCCAATGTTTTGGAACCGATGCCTTGAACATTTAAGAGATCTTCAACATTTTTGAAAGGACCGTTTTTATCTCTATATTGCACGATTCTTTCCGCATATTTCATCCCGATTCCTTTGAGTTGGGAAAGTTCTGCTGCTGTCGCTTTATTGAGATTAATCTTTCCTTCAGTCCCCGCCCATGATGGCGCACAAAACACCATAACCATTACCAATGCAATACACAAGAATACCATTTTTTTTGCTCTCATCACTTTTTCCTCCTTTTTAAAATGAATCAACGTTGGTAAAAACATAATAGTTTCAAAAGGGAATTCCCGGTTAGATGAAACGTATTCCAAAAATCATGCCATGAATCATTTTTTATAGAAAGAGGTCTGGGTATTGGTATTTAAAACTTCCTGTATTCATTAAAGATCCATACTATTTATTGTTTTAAATAAAAAAGTGGGGGAGATGGATTGGATATGTATGAGGGGTTGAGAGTCATCAGAATATTTTCATTAAGCACAGAAATCTGTGCGTGAATGCACAATTTTTTGTGCATCATCTATTTGATTGTAAGTCAATCTCTAATGGTTTTTTTCAAATCAGGGAGCGTTTCGGGTTTGTCACGAATGACCAGCCGACTGTCTTTATTGCGAGCTGTTACGTTCTCATACACGCCATCATCTCTTTTTACCAGTTTGGTAAATCCAAGATCCCGCAGCTCACTGTTTGTTTTAGGCGTGCTTATGTTAATGGATGAAATGAGTTTGCGTAAATGTCCTCCGCAATTCGGACATCGGGTCAGAACTTTGTCGTGAATGGATTGTTTTACCTCAAATAACTTGCCTATCATACAGGGTTCTTCGATATGTTCGTATTCATATATCGGCATTATTCCAGGCCCTCCAGTAAAAACGTGTAACGATCTTATGAATTCATCCGTTAATTGTAGAAGCCATCTCAAAATAAAGATTTTGGTTCAAGATCCCCCGCTAAAACCCAGCGGGATAAAAAGGCGGTGCCGAGTTTTAACCCGCCCCGTTATCTACGGGATCTCCGACACGCATACTCAAGTATGTCGAGGACTTAAAACGAGGCTCCAACGCCGAGGTTGGGCCAAAAGATTATTTTGAGATAGCTTCTAATCAAATCAGCCCTGCATCGAACATCGCCTTTACAACAGCAAGATCTTCCTTGTTGGTGATCTTAATGTTAAATCTACCACCGTTAATAATTTTTACATCCTCTCCCAACCTCTCCACAAGCGATGCATCGTCAGTACCGACATATCCATCTCTTAGTGCAGTTTCATGGGCTTTTAATATAAGATCATATTGAAACGCCTGAGGCGTCTGAGCCAGCCAAATATTTTTTCTGGGAAGTGTTGTTTCGACAATATCGGTTTTGTCGACACGCTTTAATGTATCACTGGCCGGGGTGCCAAGAATGCAAGCGCCATATTTTTTTGAACCGAGAATACATTTCTTGATGTCTTCAGACTGAATAACCGGACGTACCCCGTCATGGATGACAACGGTTTCTGTATTTTTGGTTATTGATTGAAGTCCGTTATATACAGAGTTTTGGCGCTCGGCTCCGCCGTGGACAAGGTTTATCTGGTTTTTAAGATCGAGTAATGAGAGGATTTTTTTTTGACAATATTCGACATCTTCTTTTGGAACCACAAGAAAGATTTCTTCTACCAGGCTGCATGAATCAAAAGCCATTATCGAATGCGCTAAAACCGGTTGTCCGGAAAGATCCAGGTACTGCTTTCGCATCGTACCCTTCATCCGGATACCCTTTCCTGCAGCTACAATAATCGCAGAAACCATATTAGCACCTTATTTGTGATTTCTTTGCCTTTTATGGCAAGATTATTTCGTATCCATTCATGAAGTAATTGAGATAGTGAAAATTCCAAATAACAAATCTTAAATAACAAACAAATACCAATGACCAAAATCCCAAAAAACAAACCAGTAGATGATCTTGAAGAAAGGCAAACGAATTGAAAAAGATTTTTCCATCAATACTGAAAAAATTAAAATTGTTTAGTTCTTTAGTATTTGGAATTTGGAGCTTGTATTTTGGAATTTATTTGAAATTTGATGCTTGTGATTTGTTATTTCTTTCCGAGCCATAGGATCTACAAGCCGGAGGCCGGTTTATCCGGGTTAGGCTCTTGTTTTATAAATATCGATCTGATTTCTCAATTCTTCAATCGTCAATTTTCAATCATTTGAGATAACTCAGCTCTTTAGGCAAGAGGAACACCTTTTCCCATGGTATCCTCACCATAATTGACACTGGCAAGGATTTTAATATCGTTCAGCGCCCGGACATCACCTTCAAAGATGACTTCCGTAAAATTTTCCTTCTGAATTTTACCGCCCGCCCATTGGATATCAAGGACGCTGCTGGCATCAAACCGGTCCTTTCCGACACAGAGTTCCACTTGCCCACCATAGTGCTGAACAGTTTTTGCCACCAAAAGGCTGGGCCGGCTATGGAAACCAAGACTTACGGGAACCCCCACCTTAATGGAAGCGCGCTCAACATTCTCGTTCAGGATGTCTCTGGCCAGCTCCCTACCTCTAGTAAGGAAATGGCATATATAATAAAGGCCGTAATTAATGGTTCGATCAAGAAGTTCCTCGGGATCAATTAAAGATGATAATCGATCTTGCACCTTTTTATAGATATTTTTGTATCCGGCCTTATGGAGATGCCGCTCATAAAAATGGAGGAGCCTTCCAAGCATTTGAAGAAGATGAAATACGACTGAAAAAAATCCCCGTAAATCTTTAAGCTTTTTATTCCCAAATCTGTATCCACCATGAATTACATAGGTATCAAAAGAAGATTGAAGGTTATGAACAAGCATTTCAAAACGCCTCATGTTCACTTCATTGACTTTTTCCGGAACAATCTTCAACATTTCTTTGAGATCGTATGGCTCATAAAATTTTAAGTCATCAAAACTTTCTGAGATGCTTAGAAACTCACTGGCAATTTGAACAATATGTTTTTTTTGCTGATCCCTATCTATATCATCGATATCATAATCAAGCGTCTCCCCGGTTATGATGCCTGGAAAATCGTCCATATCATATATATCATCATGCGGTAACGGTATGTTAAGCCTTTGAGCCTCTTTTATGATAACCGGCGCCAATTTGGTGAGAGACTTTCTCAAAAAATATAGGGTGGCGGTTCCCTGTTCTTCAAATATCTCGCTATCTGGAAGTCCATAAAAATCAAGTCGATTTAAAATATGGGTCTGTGAGTATCCACCAAGGCTTAAATGTCGAACAGTTGCTGAAAGCTCTCTATAAAAATACAGGTTTGTATTGTTTTTAGCGCCATGAAAGTCAAGAAAATCTTCCAGAACCTGAGAAGCACCGATGAGTTTTGAAAAGAGCATTTTTGTAAAAAGATACCGAGATGAACTAAAATTAGAAATATAAATGCAACACTTCAAGTAATCGTGGGAAAATATTCTAACCTTTTCTAAAAAAGATATGTCACAAACAGTTTTCTGAAATTTCATTATCTTTGTCATTTCTTCCTGGGTTTTAGAAACCGTCTTGATGGTTTTTGCTAAATACAAATAAAATGTCTGTAAAGTTTGCTACGGTCCGAGCAACCCATAAGCCGAATTCTGTATCCGGTTAGAGTTACCTCTTAACCGGTTGACGATCATTCATCTATGAATGCCGGTTGCCCGGCACCTCTTGCGACCTACCCGGGAACTTGAACGGGCCGTTCTCAAACGTCCCCCTATTTGGTCTTGCACCGGGTGGGGTTTACAAAGCTTCCCCGGTCACCCGGAGAACTGGTGCGCTCTTACCGCACCGTTTCACCCTTACCCCGCCCAAAGGCGGGGCGGTATACTTTCTGTTGCACTATCCTTCACGTTGCCGCGACTCCATGTTATGGAGCACCCTGCCCTGTGGTGTTCGGACTTTCCTCTGAATCATTTATTTAATACAGCGATCGTCTGGATTGCTCGCACCGTAGCTATTCTTTCAAATATATTATCCTATGACAATTGGGACAAAACTTGAGGCTGTCATATCGAAAAAGCTCATTGTACAGTTGTGGCGGAAGATTCACATTACATCCATGGCATACAGCGTCTTTTACCGGTACAACAGCAAGTCCTTCTTGTTGTTCTTTTATCACTAAATATTTTTTAAATAATTGAGAATCAATAAGACCGGAGACATTTTTCCGATCCGTATCGAGTTCATCAAGCTTCTTTTTGTCAATTTCGGCGTCATGTTCAATGCTTTGTTTTTCACTTTTTATGTGATCAGACAACTGTAAATATTCATCCTTCTTTGTTGCGATAATCTCTTCTGCTTCATCGATACGATCCAAACATTCTATCATTATATCTTCAATCGATGAGTTTTTTGATTTTACGTCTTCAATTTCTTTTAACAATGACTGATATTCTTTATTCGTTTTTACTGATCTAAGCTTTTCCTGGCTTTTATTAATTTTAGCAAGGTTTAATTTAACATCGGATTCATAGTCACGATACTGTTTTTTTAATCCATCGAGAACAGACTCTTGGTCTTTTATGGTTTGTTCAATTTCTTCGAGGCTTGAATCAAGATGTTTCAGTTTTTTTGACACATCATTTAAAGTTGATTTGATTCTTATGCTTTCTGCATCAAGATGCTGTAGTTTCACCAATACTTTAATCTGTTCCTTCATATCGTTTTACACCATTTAGCTGTCCATTAACTGTTGGAGATTATTATGGGTCTCTTCGAATTTCAACGAATTTAACACGATTATAATATCATAAAAGGTTCTTTTTCAAGTTTATATGCTTCGATTTCAACATCAATGCCTGTTTCAGACAAGATCTTATCAAGCCGATTTGCAAGCACATCAACGATTAAATGCTCTGATGCAAAATGCCCGATGTCGATGAGCCCCAAATTTTCTGCTTCCACTGTTCTGGCATCGTGGTATCCTAAATCTCCGCTAACATAAACCTGTGCTCCGGATGTTACAAAGTGGTTTACAAAACTTGAACCACTTCCCGAACAAACCGCAACAGTTTTTATAATCAAATCAGGATTTCCTGCAACCTTTATATAATTAAGGCCCAATTTTGTTTTAATCGACTTGGCAAAAGACGTAAGATTCATAGGTTTATCAAGCTTTCCGATACGCCCGGAACCTTCTTGCGTGTCTTCAGATGTTAATAGCGGATAAACATCGTATGCCATTGTCTCATAAGGATGGGTCTTTTTCACATGATCGATAACACCAGCTAAATCATTTTTTCGAACAACAGTTTCAATTCGTACTTCATCGGTATGGGATATTTCGTTGATTTTGCCGACAAACGGCTTGGACAAAGGTCCCGGCTTGAACGTACCTTTACCTTTACTTCTAAACGAACAACAGCTATACGAACCAATATCACCAGCTTTTGTTTCAAATAATGAAGTAATGACATCCTGCTCATGCGCCACAGGGACATACACCACCAGTTTAAACATCTCATCTTTTTTGGTGCGTTCCAGGACGTTTAAATTTCTAAGCCCTAGTCGACGGGCCAGGACATCATTAAGACCATCCATTGCATTGTCAAGATTGGTGTGGGCTGAAAATATTGCCAGCCGGTGCTCAGACGCCATCTGAATGATGGACCCCAGAGGCTTGCTAAAATTGATCGATTTTAAAGAACGAAATATCAGAGGATGGTGAGTAATTAAAAGATCAACACCGTTTCTACAGGCGTCTTTAACAACATCAGGAGTTGGATCCAGGGCAATCCGGATGGTCTGAACCGGCCAGGTCTTATCTCCAATCTGAAGCCCAACATTATCCCATTCTTCGGCAAGCCGGCTTGGAGCATATAATTCCATAACCTCGATAATATCTGCGACCGTTGTTTTCATCATAAACTACAACTCATCTGCTATGTTAAATGGATAAATACAATTTCAACCAATCAAAAAAAAAGCGCGGTCATTGTTATAACCACGCTTTTAATATCTCACATCTTTTAGCTCCCATAAATCATAAGCGATACTGAAGGGTATTTGGCTGAGCAATGCTAAAACCCATGCTGTTATTGGATCTATCCTGTAAAATCACACTCAAAGGATTTGGTCTTGTCACGATGTTAACCCTGCATTTTTCTTTTCATTCAAACTGATGGGCCCACCTGGGATCGAACCAGGGACCTACCGGTTATGAGCCGGTGGCTCTGCCAGCTGAGCTATGGGCCCAAACACTTACACAAAAACTGATTACCTAATCCCTTAAAATGATTTTGTCAAGCATTCCATTACGCCATTATTCCATCATTCCAATCGGGGCGAAGCCCCCTTTAAGTTCGATGCTCATCGATACGAATCTTATATGCTATTATTGGGTCTGTTCGATGAAACTCTTCAGTTTCCGGCTTCTGGTGGGATGCCTGAGTTTTCTTAAAGCCTTGGCCTCTATCTGTCTAATCCTTTCTCGTGTTACGGCAAAGTCCTGTCCAACCTCTTCGAGGGTATGATCCGCCTTTTCACCGATGCCGAATCGCATACGCAGTACTTTTTCCTCGCGCGGGGTTAATGTCGCGAGAACCTTTCTTGTCTGCTCGGCAAGATTCAGACTGACAGCTGCATCTGAAGGCAGCATAAACTTCTTATCTTCTATAAAATCTCCGAGATGGCTATCTTCTTCTTCACCTATGGGCGTTTCCAGAGAAATCGGTTCTCTGGCAATTTTCAGGACTTTTCGAACTTTGGATAAGGGGATTTCCATTTTCTCCGATATTTCTTCAGGCGTCGGTTCTCGTCCCAGCTCCTGCACGAGGTACCTTGATGTACGGATAAGCTTGTTTATTGTTTCAATCATATGGACAGGGATTCGGATGGTTCTTGCCTGGTCGGCAATGGCCCTTGTTATGGCCTGCCTAATCCACCACGTAGCATATGTGCTGAATTTGTAACCACGCCGATATTCAAATTTATCGACAGCCTTCATCAAGCCGATATTTCCTTCCTGGATCAAGTCTAAAAATTGTAAACCTCGATTGGTGTATTTTTTGGCAATACTGACAACCAGTCGCAAATTGGCCTTGGTCAGTTCACTTTTTGCAAGTTTGGCTCTAAAACGCCCTTCATCTACATTTGACATGATCCTTTTTAAAGATCGGTTCTTGGCCTTAAAAGTATACTCCCGAGCGGCAATCTGGTCCTTTATTGTCTTCAGCTCGGCAAACAACAAGGCACCTTCTTCCTTTGAAAGGTTACAACGCGAACAGACCCAACGGACAAACTTTGCCTTGGTCGTTAAATTGGCTCGAAGTTTTGTGACCGATACACCCAGGGAATCGGCACACATCACAATTATTTTATTCATGGAATCGAACCACTCAATGTTTTCCCTGACAAGTTTCTCAATCTTATCAACCACCCCGGTCTCAAAACGCCATTCTTTAAGCAAATCAAATATCTTATTATTCCTGCGAGTGATGCATCTTCTGATACGACGCTGTTCATCGGATTTAAGCTTTGACGTAAAGAGTTTCTCCCGATATTCTTTATTTTCTTCATGAATGGACCGGATAGCATGTACGGTATCTAAAAACCTTTCGATCTGTATCGTTTCGTCAATATATGTACCTATATCGTCCGTATCCCTGATATCTCTTAATACCTGTTTCAGTCGTATATCCCTGTTATCTATTTGATTTCCAACCCCTAGAATGCATTCAACAGCAATGTTTGTATCTATCAGGGCCTTTAAAACTTCCTGTTCTCCTGCTTCTATCTCCTTGGCAATAACGACCTCACCTTCTCTGCTTAAAAGAGTAACCAATCCCATCTCACGTAAATACATTTTGACAGGATCGGTTACAGAACCAAAATCAGGTGCGGGAGTTGCAGATATTTTAATCTTTTTTGTTCGAGTTAACTTGTTCTTTTTTTCATCTATGATTTCAATATCAAGATCATTTAACATGATCAGCGTTTCATCAATTTGCTCCAATGAAATGGTATCATCCGGAAGTGCTTTGTTTATCTCATCATAAGTTAGAAAACCTTTCTTTTTTCCTTTTGATATAAGCTTGTCCAGCATTTTTTTTGTAATATTTTTACTTTTTTTCTTTTTTGTAGCGGCTTTCTTTGCCATGTATTTAGCCTCCTACAGACCTCTTTTAATTTTGTGTTTATTTCAATAACGCCATCTTCTTTTTTTCAGACAGCACTGCCATTTTATGTTTTTTGCTCAACAGTTTTGAAAGTAGTTCAAGATCATTGTTCTCTTCAGCTTCCTTTATTTTTTTTATCAAAGTAGTTTCTTTTTTATGACGTATGGACTCGAATCGGTTTAAAATATTGAGACATCCATCATAATCCCAGTGATTCTCTTTAAATGCCATGGAAGCAACAATGCCCCTTACGTCGTTGTCTTCAATTAAGTTGATAACATCAACGATGTTTGTACCTGAAAAATCTTGATGTGCCAGAATTAAATCGCCTATCGCTTTCAAACGATTGTCTTCAAAAAGATCAAGTAAGCCTCGCTCGGCAATTTCGGATAAAACTGGTGGAAATTGAAGCATCATTGAAATAATCTGTTGCTCCAGCCTTGCCCACTTACCATAAAATGACGTTTTCCTATCCGCTTTCTGAAAACCGTTTTTTCTGTGGTTGCGGACAACGTCATTGTTTGAAAATGTATCCTTCCTGGCGCTGCGTTTATTTCGAAAAGAGAGTTCTCTCACCTTTTCCAAAACAGCAGTTTCTTCAATCCCAACCCGTTCAGCAAGTTCCTTTATATACAAAGATCTTGCCACACTGTCATCAATGGCGGCCAGCGTTTCTCTCATCTCTGAAATCACCCGGATCTTTCCTTCAACAGTAAGTCCGTATCTCTCTATCAAAGCATCTATGAGAAAAGATATAAGGCTCTTTGCATTTTTAGCAATAGCAAAAAATGATTCGTATCCGAATTCAAAAAGATATGAATCCGGATCATGCCCTGAAGGTAAAAGCAGAATATTTGCATCGACTTCGGCATTCATAAAGATGCCTAAGCTTCTCAGCGCAGCTTTCATGCCCGCCTCATCAGAATCAAAAACGAGCACCACGTGGCCATCCTTGCCGATAACGTTTCTGAGGATATGAACATGGTCTGTAGTAATAGACGTCCCCAATGTTGCAACTGAGTTTTCAAATCCATTCTGATGCAAGGCCAAAAGATCAAAATATCCCTCAACAATGTAAACTGTTTCAGCCTCTTTGCATTTTTGCCTGGCCCGGTGAAGACCGTATAAAGAAGAACTTTTGTTATAAATCGGCGTTTCCGGAGAGTTCAGATATTTTGGCAAATTATCATCCAACACCCGTCCGCCAAAACCTATGACATGCATGTTCACATTTAATATTGGAAATATTATTCGGTTTCTAAAACGATCATAAAAACCGTCTTTGTTTTCTCTTTTAACAATCAATCCGGCATTTTCGACAATATCGAGGGGTATCTTCTTTTTTTGGAAAAAATAATTGATATTATTCCAACCCTCTGGAGCATATCCAAGCCTAAATGTGTCGATTGTCTCCTGGCTTATTCCCCTGTTCTTGAGATATAACAATGCCTGTTTTCCCGAAGGAGCTTCAGACAGATTATTGTGGAAAAAATCCATGGCCTGTTTATTTACGGCAAGCAGGTTTTCCCTTTCGCTTCTGAGCTTTTTTTGCTCTTTTGACATCTGTTGAACCGGAACATCGATTCCGTATTGCCTGGAAAGAATCCGTGCAGCTTCCGGAAAAGAAATACCATCACGTTTCATGATAAAACTAAAGACATTCCCTCCAGCGGCACATCCGAAACAATAGAATATCTGTTTTTGGGGACTTACGGTAAACGACGGGGTTTTTTCAGAATGAAACGGGCAAAGGCCAACGTAGTTCTTTCCTGTTTTTTTCAGCAGCACGCTTTCTGAGACGACCTCAACAATATCGGCTGTATTTTTAATCTCTAAAACCTTATCTTCAGGAATAAAAATTGTCAAAAAGACCAACCTCCATCAAGATTAAAATGGAATGACTGACAATAAAGGAACCGATCATTATGGGAGGTTCTTTAATGAGAAGAAGTCAATTAACTGTAATAGTTTGTTTGCATTTTACGTTAACGATCAACTGTAACTATTATTTATTGGTTTGTCAAGACCATTGTCATATAATACTGTTGATTCAATTGGTTGAAACATCGATTGTTTTTTATTGGCTGGCTGCTAACGTAGTCTCAATTGCCTCTTTAAGATTTAGACTGCCACTGTATAACGCTTTACCGGTAATGACCCCGACAACACCGACGGTTTCCAGTGGCAATAGATTTTGAATGTCCTTTATAGAAGAAACACCACCTGAAGCAACTACCGGTGTGGAAACAGCTTCAGCAAGACGACGGGTTTCATCGATGTTTGGGCCTGTTTTCATTCCATCTCGGTAAATATCTGTAAAGTTAATAACAGCAACGCCACAATCTTCAAATTGTTTTGCAAGATCCACCGCATTTACTTGGGTTGTTTTAGTCCACCCCTCAATGGCAACCAACCCGTTTCGCGCATCAATACCGACAACAATCTGGCCGGGAAATGCTTTGCAAGCATCTTTTACGAGTTTCGGGTTTTGAATGGCTTCAGTACCGATAACAACCCTTTTGACCCCAATTTCTAAAAACATTTTTATCGTTCTCTCGTTCCGGATTCCGCCGCCAACCTGTATATCTGCATTTACAGTATCTATGATTTTTCTTATGGAATCGAGATTCTGTGGACTTTTTTCAATGGCACCGTCAAGATCAACAACATGAATAATCACAGCCCCCTCATCTTCCCATCTCTTTGCCATAGCCGCAGGATTATCGGAAAAGACCGTTTCTGCATCCATACGCCCCTGGGAAAGCCGAACACACTTACCATTTTTTATATCAACGGCAGGGATAATAAGCATCTCTTTATCTATTTTCAAATGTTACGGTTTTGGCTGGAACAGAAAAGTCTTTAAGCATATCTTCAAGGCCGGAAATTGCCATATCTTTTGCGGTGATCCATTTGGCCTTTCTTTTTAAAAAAAGGCCCAGCCGAAAAAGATCATCGGACAATGGTTGCTGTGTTTCATCGAATTGAGCGCCCCATAACACGCGGCCATCCACAACACGGATAAGGTGTATTTCAAAAGCTACAGAAGCCGGCAAATCGACTGAATATTCATTACCGACGCGTTCTCTGAAACGATAAATGTACCCAACAAAAATTGCATCGGCATTTAGGGCACGTCCAATTTCAAGTTGCAAGTCTCGTTCTTGCACCGTTTTATTGCTTCCCGCCAGCAGTTTTGACATAACCCCTTGGGCCTGGCTGCTGGGTATCAGTTCAAAATCTTTTCGATCTTTTAATAAATCAAACAAATGTTCAGTAAGCATAGCGGCTGCGTCTTCCGCCACTTCTCCGGTGGTGAACACCTTCCCGCACACCGGACAACGACCATTCTCACCTTCTCCAAATACTGAAGCCATATCCGTAAAAGGAAGAATCAATATTTTTTCTATCCCAGTCAGGTTTGGCGGATTTCCCTTTACAATAGTATCTCCTCCGCAGGCCGAGAAAAACACCATACCTGTCAAAAGAAAAACTTTAAGCCACACGTTATATGTTTGTAATGGTTTCATCATCGAAAATTAAGGAGGGTTAAGTATGATTACAAAACACCCTTGGATGAGCGAACATCTTTTATCCGGTCATCAAAAGAAACAGCCTGTCCCAAAGCCCGTCCGACAGCTTTGAAAATAGATTCATTGATGTGATGTTCATTGTCACCGTATAAGACATTAACATGAAGGTTCATTCCACACCGGTTTGAAAATGCCCTTAAAAATTCCTTGGTGAGAGATGTGAAAGCATGTCCTTCAGATGTTGCGATTGTCGGAACATTGTAAACCAAAAAAGGACGCTTGGACAAATCGACGGCTACAGAAGCGAGTGCGTCATCCATCGGAGTAACAGCATGACCGAATCGTTTTATCCCTTTTCTGTCGCCTAAAGCACTGTCAAACGCATCCCCAAGGACAAGCCCGACATCTTCTATGGTGTGATGGAAATCAACGTCGATATCCCCGGTAGCATCAATGGACAGATCAAAAAAGCCGTGAACGGTAAAAAGTGTCAACATATGATCAAAAAAAGGGATTCCTGTTGATATCTTATTTTTGCCGTTGCCGATCAGCTTAAGCACAATACGAATCGATGTTTCTTTTGTTTTTCGTTCAACTTCGGCTGTACGCTCCATAACATAAATGACCTTTGTTTTTTTTGTTCATTGTTGCGCCGGGCAGATTCTGCTACCTAAAAAAACGTATTTGTTTGAATTGTAGATTGGATAGTTGAATTTATCAATACCTTATTCTTATAATAAATTTGTATATAAAACAACGTACCTGTTTGTAAAACCATAACAAATTAAAGAAGGACTTGAAGAAATTGTTTCAAGTCCTTGTTAAAATTGAAATGGAGATGAAGGGGATCGAACCCTCGACCTCGGCATTGCGAACGCCGCGCTCTCCCAGCTGAGCTACATCCCCACAAAAACACTTATTTATTCATATCAAACTCCAAAGAATCGGTCAATTTAAAAAATACCCGACAGTGGACTTATCAGTTTGAGATGTCAAAAATAATTGACCCATATGGTTTTTAAGCATATAAATATTTTTGAATCTTAGTATTTTAATATAACCTAAATCGATCAAATGCCTTTTAAAAGGAAAAATGATGACCCGCAAAATGATTTTAAAGGATGCTTTCAAGCAGTTTACACTGGATCAGGACAAGATATTCTCACCCGAAGAGACGGTTATTCGTTTCAAAAATAAATTAAAAAAAGTTAATCTTGATATCCTTGAATATACGGTAAGGATCGATAAGGGGAGATTGGACATCCCGGTTTATTTCAGCAGTTGTGGCAAAGATGCCATTGAAATAATCGGAACGAAAAAACAGATGGGAAAAGGAGCTACGCCCCATCAGGCTGAAGCAAGCGCTGTGATGGAACTGGCTGAAAGGTTCAGCTTTTTCAGTTTTTGCAAAAATCCCGAGCATTTTTTTATTGAAAAATATTGCAACCTTAAAGAAAATGTAATCCCGTTTGAGATGATTGCCCAATCTGTTCATGACCATTCAGAAGACCTAAACCTCTCAAGAAAAATATTTGAAGACTTGCCGCTAAAGTGGACAAAGGCGTTTAATTTAACCCGAAATCAAAACATCCTTATTCCTTTTAATTGGTTCTATACGATTAATGAATTCAACGGCCCATCTGCCGGCAATTGTGTGGAAGAAGCTCTGAGCCAAGGCATCTGTGAAGTTGTAGAGCGACATGTATCTTCGATGATCAGTCAAAACCACCTAAAGGTACCTGCAATTCGTACAAATTCAGTAACCGATTCATTGGTTAGAGAAATGATAGAAAAATACAAAAAAGCCGGAATTAGCATTTTCATTTCAGATTTTTCATTGGATATGGGTATTCCCAGTGTCGGTGTGCTGGCATATGACCCCTCGACGTTTCCTAAAAGAAGTGAAATTGTCTGGACAGCCGGAACAACACCTGACCCGGAAAAGGCGTTAAGCCGAGCACTTACGGAAGTGGCTCAGCTTGCCGGAGATTTTGATACGGCCTCCAAATATGTGGCCAGTGGTCTTCCCAAACTGACGAGAATTGAAGACGCTGAATTTATCATTAATCCCGGAGAAAGCATCGATATTCAGATGCTTCCAGAACTTTCAAATGAAAATATTAAAATTGAAGTTGAAAACTGTATATCTGCTTTGGCTAAAAAGGGTATGGAAGTGATTGTGGTGGATACCATGCATCCCCTGCTGGAGATACCGGCTTTTTATACCATCATACCTGGCGCTCATTTCAGGGAAAGATCTCTCGGCACCAGCGTAGGGATGTTTTCAGCTAAAATTTTAACCGAAAACCAAACGCCTCATGTTGCCCTAAAAGAACTTAAAAAAATCGAACGTCTATTGCCGACAAAATATTATATTAAATTTTATCTCGGATCATGCCATCTTGCTCTTAATGACCCTGCAACAGCACTGGAATATTTTACACAATCTCTTGAACTTGAGCCCACAGAACAGGATGTGCCCAGTATCTATTCGTACATGGGCGTTTCCTTCAATGAGATGGGTGAATATCTGAAGGCACTCGATGTATTAAAAAAGGCTGAAGCCTATGATAACGAACGAACGGATATTTATAACTCAATGGGTTTCAGTCACTTTAAACTCAAGGAACACGAGCAAGCCATTGAGTGTTTCAAAAGAGTATTGCAGCTCGACCCGGGTTCTGCCATCGATTATGCCAATATTGCTTCAAATTACAGGGATATGGGGCAAAAGGAAAAAGCCATACAATTTTTTGAGATGGCACTGGCCATGAACCCTTCAATAGAGTTTGCCAGAGAGAATCTTTTGAAACTGGGCCAAAACTAACTTGTGTCCATCCATAAACGGTCTTTTCGCCCAATCTCTGCGTTATGCTCAAAAAATAATCCTCAGAATATCAATTATATGCCTGTGGTTATTTTTTTCGCATGCCTTGATCTTGAACAAAAATCTTCATTTCTGGATGGACACAAACTTGCTTTTTTATTTTATCTTAATATGTTGCCTTACGGTTAAACAGCAATTCCTTGGCAAGATTGGTGTAGTCTTCCGAACCATAGCTGCTTTGCCTGAAGAAAACCACGGGTTTTCCAACACCGGCACTCTCGGCGATGGTGGTATTACTTCTTATCACCGTGTTAAAAAGCATGTTAGCATATCTGTCATTATTTCTCAATTTTTCCAAAATATTATGGCTGATCCGGGTCCGCGTATCAAATAGTGTCGCCACAATACCGGTCACATTTAGTTCTGTATTGATATTTTCCTGGATAGCAAAAATGGTGTCAAAGAGTTCGTCCAGTGCAGCATAAGCGTACGGATGCGTCTGGCATGGCACAATAACCTCTTTTGCATATGACAGCACATTAACGGTTAACAATGAAAGACTGGGGGGGGTATCAAGGAATATGAAATCATATGTTTCATCAATACCCTCAAGGGCCTCCTTAAGCCTGTTTTCACGTCCAACCTTATCAACAAGTTCGATTTCAGCACCGGAAAGATCGACATGGGACGGAATAAGATCGAGCCCTTCCCATCTTGTGGGCAAGATGACGTCGGCTGCTTTAATCGCTTTGCTGTCCATTATGAGATCGTATACGGTCAGCATCTTTTCATCAACATCGACACCAAGCCCTTTTGTCGCATTAAATTGTGGATCCATATCCACAACCAGAACTTTTTTTTCCTCCTTGCACAATGCTGCTGCAAGATTTATCACCGTTACTGTTTTACCGACACCGCCTTTTTCATTTGCCACAGCAATGATTCTGGTCCGGCGATCACTCATAATTAACACCTCCTTTGTCGTCAGTTGTCATTGGTTGTCGGTTGCGCAGGTATTGTTTCCGTATTTGTTTAAAAGTTCATCTTAGATGGTGTCTTTATCTGTTGATAGCGGTGAAGAATCGTCGCCGTGTGCTATCTGAATGGCGATTTGCTTATCGGCAGATTCGATAGTTTCAATCCTTTCTCTTAGACCATTTATTTTTTTACCCATTTCACTGCAATCAAAGGCCATGGTTTTCATCATCTCAGACGTCTGATCTCTGTCAATCATCTTGTTGTTTATCAGGTCGACGATGCTTGAAAGATCTGCCCCATAAATCTGAAAGCGATCAAGAAGAGTTTCGTACAGACTGTTCGATTCGGCCTCAACAAGCTTGTATATATATTGAAATTTTATGTTTTCCTGATAATCCTTAAGATGAGAGATCACCGATTTCTCCATTTCATCCTTTACGCGCAAAACACCATCTCTTAATGCAAGCATCTCTCCTTCGTCTTTTCTTTGGATCGGTTTTTTAAATAGCTTTTTAAAGATTTTAAACATTTTATAAAGACCAAGACGCATGGTTGCTTCCGTCTTCATCTTTGCCGTATACCGCATGTATGCCGCCACAGGGGGAATCGTTAATCCTGTTATAGATTTTATCGTACGGACATCCGGCAGATTGATCTTTCTAATGTTCTCGTTGGAGCGGTTGATTCCCAACTCACCCATCATGCCGTTATATTTAGCAATAGCATCTTGCACCATGACATCGAACGGACCTGCAATTGACTCGAGATGTTCATGAATATGTGTTTCCTGTTTTCTGACAAAACGGATGACCTCAGGGTTTATGGTTTCAGCCATAAACGTGTCAAATGCCTGTTTGAATTCCTGAAATATCACATAAAGTGTGTTTGAAAAACCCGAAGTCTTAATATCATCTTCATACTGTTGATAGGAAATGGAATAGCTTTTTATAAACTCCTTGATATCACGTATTACATTTCCTGATCGGATATCAAAATAACGATCGATTTCTATCTTTAGCTCACGTTTGATCTGCTGAATCGAACCATCTAGGGTATTTTTTATCACCGATTTAATTTGATCCATCCTGCTCTGATGTTTTTTTACATTTTTAACGATGTCATTGGCACTATCGGTGTTCTTTGTAAGAATATTCTGATTAAAAGAAACCCAATGCTCTAAGCCGGATGAAATTATTTGAAGGCGTTCTATATGGTTTTTTAACAAAAGCGCATAACTTCCACGGGTCACCTTATTGTAAAAAGATGCTTCAAAACGCGCTGTTTCGGCGTCTGAAAAGACAGAAAGTTCTTTCTCCCCTTCCCATTGCTCCAGTCTCAGCCGATCTTTTTGTGATAACGTTGAATTCTGAGCTTTGAACAGGTTAAAAAGTGCTGACAGAGAATAAATATCGGGAGCAGGCGTAATCAGCATAAGCTCTTCTTTTATTTTTTCAATCAAGGCGTTAAGGTCATATAATGAGTTATGTTCACTAAAATCACAGTTGACAATAAAGAGAATATTATCCAAAATCCCCATTTTTTTTATCAATGATAAAAATTTAATATCCGCTTCTCGAAGTCCGGTTCTACTGCTAATCACATAAATAATGAGATTCGTTAACAGAAGATAATCTTGAATCATGGCCAGGTGGAGGGGATTCGGGGAATCACTGCCTTGGCAATCTGCAATTTCGATATTATTTTCAATATTGCCCGAATCGATTTCCAACTGAACATCTTTCAAATAAACTGCCATTGACCCATCACTCACAAAATTCCAGTGATCTCCAAACAAATTGTCTTCATACTGTTTTACATTAATTTCTAAGGAAATCAGATCCGTTACTTTTTCAAATCCTTCAAGGTATGACGATAAGAGAACACTGTTAACATTGCGGGTGCCCTTGGCGATAAGATGTTCCGAACCCAGAGAATTCAGCGCTTCTTGAAGATCCGTTCTCTCTTTTTTATGCCGTATATCAAACCTGTCATTTTCAGTCCGCCAATCCAATGATGGAAAGAGAGCCAGTGCCTGATCCATATCCTCATTAATTTCATCCCAGGATTTAAACACCAGTTTTGCTCTAAGTTTTTCTCCACTGCGAACTCGAGTAACAATAGAAGTAACAACCCCGGCCCCTCGTTTTAAATATTCTCCTTTGAAAAGTGAGTTGATGAATGTACTTTTTCCGGATTTAATTGGCCCTACAACGGCAACACGAATGATCTCTTCCAACAACTGTTTGTTGATCCCCGTCGTTGTTTTTTCCCAGACGGTAAAGGACTTGTCTGACATACCGGGTATCGACTTGGCATTGGACAAAAGGTTTGAGATATCCTCACTGATTTTAAGTAGTTCCGTTTTAATTGAGTTATAAGTATTCATTCCAACCCAAAATTATAATTGTTAGTGCATACATGAAAATCCACGGCGACAAAAACAAACAAATTCGTCACCATCGTTTAGAAATAAGCGATCATTGAGATGAGTCATAATAAAACTCTGACCCGCTTTAAGCAAAGAAACAGACAAGGTAAAATGTTTTTAACATGCATAAATAACAGAAAAAGCGATGGTTATTGAAACTGTTTATTACACCGTATCAAATAAATTGTCAAAGCGATTTCCTTTTCTCAAGCCTATTGTTTTGGCCACGCCCTGCGGTGTTCAAATTCAGCAACATGGTGCTGGATTGATGTCAGCAATCGTTTATGGATATCATTGGTTTATTTGTTTTTAGTGTTTTATCTTTATAATACCTTGTAACATATAAGGTTTTGTGTTATAGAAAACAGCATATGTTTTATGTAGCCTACTAAACAATGAAGGAAAATTAGATCCATGTCGGAAAAACATCCTGAGTGCCCACTGTATAATCCATTAAATTGTAAAGAATATTACAATCCCAAACTCTGTGCATTTGTGAAAAAAGATAAAGTTTGTCTTAAAAAAAAGAAACCAAAATCCAAAGCAAAATCGAAATAAAGCTGTTTTACGACGCAATACAACACCGTGGCTCATATTGGCGTAACGTTTTGATAATTCGGAGTGTTAAGATCTCTTGGAAGATTATTGATTTTTGGCGCAAAATTTAAGGTCTCGAAACGTCATCAACATCTTATGCATGGCCTGAGGTGTTCAAAATCAAGGCCGGATCTACCCCTATCTTCTTTAACGATGCTTCCCATCTTTCTTGGATCGGCATATCAAATATAATATCCTCATCAATCGGAGAATTCAGCCATGCATTTCCCTTGATCTCTGATTCTAGTTGTCCCGGTCCCCATCCAGCACATCCAAGAGCAATGATATATGATTTCGGCCCCCTGCCCATAGCAACAGATTCCAAAATGTCTCTGGTATTGCTTAAGGCAAGCGTGGGCGTAACCATAAGAGACCCTTCCCAACCGAATGGAGGACCGTGGAGAATAAAGATTTCGCCCATATGAACCGGTCCGCCGATGTGGATTGGAGTGGATTCAACATCGGGGATAAACTCCATATTGAGCTCGTTAAAAATGTCTTCCATCGTCAGAGAAGGATGGACCCTGTTGATAACAATGCCAACGGCCCCTAATTGCGTATACTCACATATACACGTAACGGTTTGGTAAAAATTTTGATCAACCAACAAAGGCATGGCCATTAGCAATTGCCCTTTAAGAGAATCTGGGGAATTGTTTTCCATTTTTTTACCCTGCTTTTTACTCCGCGATAATTTATTCCGAGCCTTGAATGAGGATTTTAGTTCAAGAATACGTTTATCTTCAATCCTTGTCAAGGATGCTGGAGCAAACATTTTTTGTTTGACAGCCGAAACCGTTCGACATAAAAATTTCTTAACAATTATTAAATCAAATCATTCAGAATTATCAGTAAAAAAATCAATTTATTTACACGGGTCTCTTATGAACTCGGAATCAAATACAATCTTAACGATGAGAAGAGATGCTGTCGACATCTTTTATAAAGCCATAGAAGCTGTTCAACCCGGTGCCGCTATCAAGCGACACTGCAAATTTGACGGTAAAACTCTTTTTATTGGTCATCGTTCATACCATCTCGCTCAATATAAAAACCTGTATCTATTAGGCGCAGGAAAAGCCACAGCACCAATGGCTGAAGCCATAGAAGATTTGCTGGATGATAACATTACAGGGGGTATTATTACTGTCAAATTCGATCATGTAGCTGATTTAAAGCATATCAATCTCATAGAAGCAGGCCATCCTATACCAGACGAAAATGGAATACGCGGAGCAACTGCCATCCTAAATCTTGCGAAAAATGCAGAAAAAGATGATCTTATATTGTGCCTCATCTCAGGAGGAGGATCCGCATTGATGCCTTTCCCCGATGACGGCCTTACTTTAGAGGATAAACAGGATACCATCAAAATACTCCTTTCCTGCGGCGCCACTATTCATGAAATAAATACGATAAGAAAACATATTTCTAAAATAAAGGGGGGTAGACTTGCGCAGGCGGTATATCCTGCCACGCTTGTTACCCTTATACTTTCGGATGTTGTGGGGGATGATCTCGACATTATCGCATCGGGTCCTACAGTACCGGATTCAAGCTCTTTTAACGATTGCATGGACATCTTTCGCAGGTACAACATTATCGGCAAAATACCTCAGAATATACTGGATCATATTGAATCCGGTATTTCAGATAAAATTGATGAAACGCCTAAACCGCATCATCCTGTTTTTGATGGAACTTATAATTTGATTATCGGAAATAACGTTGAATCCTTGATGTCCGCCAAAGAAAAAGCAAAAAATTTAGGATATAATGTTCTTTTGCTATCTTCAATGATTGAGGGAGAAACCCGACTTGTTGCTCACGTTCATGGCGCCATTGCCAGAGAGATCATTAAAACCGGAAACCCTCTCCCTTTACCGGCGTGTATCCTTTCCGGCGGTGAAACCACGGTAACCATTACAGGTAATGGTCTCGGGGGACGGAATCAGGAGTTTGCGTTATCCGCATCAATAGATATTTCCGACAAAAAAAATATCGTTGTGCTGAGCGGCGGTACGGATGGCACCGATGGTCCTACAGATGCAGCCGGTGCTTTTTCAGATACCTTCACGCTTAAACGTGCCGAAGAAATGGGATTAGATCCATATCGTTTTCTGGCAAACAATGACTCATATCATTTTTTTCAAAAACTTGGCGATCTATTCATAACCGGTCCAACCAATACCAATGTCATGGATTTGAGGATTATACTCGTCACTTAATTTTACACTAAATAGATTTTCCGAAAAATCAATTATGCGTGCAGTGATACAACGGGTAAAGTTAAGTTCTGTTACCGTAGGGGATGAATTGATCGGTGAAATCGGTAAAGGGCTTTTAGTGCTTTTAGGGGTTGCAATATCGGATAAGACCGATGATGCCAAATACCTGGCAGACAAGATCGTCAACTTAAGAATTTTTGAAGATGACGACCATAAGTTGAATCTCTCTTTATTTGACATGGGTGGCGAAATGCTGGTCGTCTCACAGTTCACTTTGCTGGGAGATTGTAAAAAAGGGCGACGCCCCTCATTTGTGAAAGCTGCACCTCCTGATCTGGCCAATGAACTGTATCAGCAATTTGTTGAACGCGTCCGACAGCAAGGGGTTACTGTACAAACCGGTCGCTTCCAGTCCATGATGGAAGTATCTTTAATCAACGATGGGCCGGTGACGCTTATCGTGGACAGCAAATAGTCAATAAACTCGAATTCAGACGATTCGGAACGAACTATGCACTTTGTTTTAAATTTTGTGTTTTTTTTGGCAAATCTTTTTCCATTCTGCCACTAAGACACCAAGGCACAAAGAAAAAATTATAAACATATCCTTTGTGGCAAATATTTTTGGTTCAGGCTTGTCTATATTAGGTTTTATGAATGCTAAAATTATCCTTTAAATTCTCCTCCTGCCTTCTTCTCTTTCTTCTACTTTTTGTTAAAACAACAACTCTTTATGGTGGAAATTTGGATGATTTAGAGCATCTTATTGGAGATCGTGACGCTGTCCTGGTCTCCGATCCAAAAGGTCATATTATTTTTTCAAAAAATGTGGATAAGAAGCTGATCCCTGCATCGACAATCAAGATATTCACCGCACTTGCTGCCATTCATTATCTTGGCCCTGATTATAAGTTTTTCACAGAATTTTACATGGACCGTCATTCAAATCTTAAAATAAAAGGCTATGGCGATCCGCTTCTCATCTCGGAAACTGTTGAGACAATGATCCATCGCCTTTCAATGATATTATATGCTGAATTCAACATCCTTAACGACCTTGTCCTTGATGATTCATTTTTTGACCCGTCAACCGTGATTCCCGGCGTAAATGTATCATATGAACCCTATGATGCGCCAAGTGGTGCCTTGTGTGTAAATTTCAACACAGTTAATTTTATGCGCAATAAAAATGGTGTTTATGTCAGTGCTGAATCACAAACACCGCTGCTGCCGTTTATACTATCCAGGGTTAAAGCGTCTAAAATGGATCATGGAAGAATCGTGCTTTCCAGCCAAAGAAATGAGATTACGCGTTATGCCGGACATCTTTTTTTGTATTTCTTAAAAAAAGAAGGGATTCGGTTAAATGGGAGTTTAAGGTTGGGAAAGGTTCAAAAAGGGGCGGACAAACTCATCTATAGATATGTTTCGAGTTTTTCATTAATGCAGACCCTGTCAAAACTTCTCGAATATTCAAATAATTTCATTGCCAATCAGCTGCTCATTACCGTAGGGGCAAAAACCTATGGTCCTCCCGGAAACTTAGAAAAAGGGGTTCGGGCCGCTTTGATATTCGCAAAAAACATCCTTGAAATTGATCATATTCAAATTGAAGAGGGTTCCGGAATATCGAGAAAAAATAAGATATCAGCAAGAGACTTCTATAAAATACTGAATGCATTTATACCATATTATTTTCTCATGCGACATACAGATCAAATGTTTTATAAGACAGGAACCCTTAAAGGAATCCACACCAGAGCCGGGTATATCAAAAAGAAAAATGGAGAGTTGTATCCTTTTGTTCTGATGATAAATACGCCCGGTAAGTCTCCGAAACCAATGATGGATATTATTCAGCGTGAATTAAACTATTGATAAGGTTCATGCCCACTCGTTATGGAGGCATAGGCACTATGGTTATGGATAGATTCAAAATTTTCAGCACTCACGGAAAACCAGGTTATATTGCTGTCTTTTTTGAGTTTATCAGCAACATCTCTCACAACATCTTCAACGAATTTGGGATTCGAAAAACCTTTTTCCGTCACATGTTTTTCATCGACCCGTTTCAGTACCGAGTAGACTTCACATGATGCGGCATCTTCCACCAACTCAATCATATCTTCAATCCAGATAAATTTGTTAAAGCGTGTGCTGAGACGAACCTGGCCGCGTTGATTGTGGGCGCCTGAGTCACTGATTTCTTTTGAACAGGGACAAACGGAAGAGATGGGAACAACGACAACGGATACAAGGTCAATCTTACCGTTTGGATCGCTGGATCCTAAAAAACTGCAGATATAATCCATCAATCCGGGAGATTTGCTGACCGGAGATTTTTTTTCAATAAAATAAGGAAAGGTGACTTCTATATTTGCTGAAGCTGCATTTAGATACTCTTTCATCTCCTCAAGGATAACGGATATTTTCTTTAAAGAGACTTCAGGTCTAAATAGATGCAACATTTCCACAAAACGACTCATGTGAGTCCCTTTGTAATTGTGGGGCAAGTCAACATACATGTTTATGGAAGCAACCGTATGTTGAATGTTGTTCATTCGATCAAGTACGGTTATAGGATATTTGAGATCCTTTATCCCCACCTTATCAATTGGAATATTGCGATGATCGAATTGATTTTGAATATCTTTCATTTTGGCAAATAATCCATTTTCACATGGTGCATGGCTCTGAAAATATTCCCTTTGACTTTTTTGTTATTTCTATAAAGTTGTTTTAAAATATTTTTTATTTCATAGCGCTTGGAAGTTTTTATGCTGGGGCAGGGATTTTTAAAGACCGGGTAACCCTTTTCCTTGGCAAAACGTCCGATGACATCTTCGTCAACAAAGGCAAGCGGCCTTATCACCGAAAACTTTCCCTGAAATAAAGACTGGGAAGGCAGCATGCTGCTAATCTCACCGGCATAGAAAATATTCATAAATAAAGTTTCAATAATATCGTCTTTATTGTGTCCAAGGGCGATTTTGTTGCAGCCGAGTTCGTCAGCAATTTCAAAAAGCCTTTTTCTGCGAAGCCTGGAACATAAAAAACAAGGATTTTCCCGGTTTTCGGAACTGTGCGCCAAAACGCCGTAATCTGTATGTTCAACTCTCGGCTCAAAGCCTATTTGACGGCAATATTCTGTCAAAGATTCACTGAATCCCCCGTCAAATCCCAAATCAACATGCACTGAGTAAAGCTCATAATTGATGGGAATGCGTTTTAGGCGTTCATTCAATATCCACATCAGGATAAAGCTGTCTTTGCCTCCTGAAAGCCCGACTAAAATTCGATCTCCATGGGAGATCATATCATATTGATGCAACGCTTTCCCAACATTCCTTTTTATCACCTTGTAGGCATAGCTGTACCTTGGCAAAAAAAGTATCGGCCTCCTATAAATCTTCCTCTTTTTCTTCTATTTCTTCAATCTCTTCTATTTCCTCTCTAATGTCTTCTTCCTTTCCTTCCCTAATAGTGACCTTGCCTGCGGCGATTTCACGTAGAGAAACCACAATGTCTTCATTTTTTGGCGAACTGACCAGATATTCAGATCCTTCACGGATCTGTCTTACACGTTTGGCCGCCATGTTTACCAGTAAAAATCGGTTTTTTACCCGCTTTAAACAATCTTCTATGGTTATACGTGCCACAAAAAACCTCCGTTTATAATATTTCTATTAATTCATAAAATCTTTTACCACCCGGAGCTTCCAAAACAATTTCGTCTCCGGGTTTCTTCCCTAAAATTGCTTTTCCGAGTGGCGAAGATACAGAAATTCGACCTTCTTCGATATCCGCTTCATCGGGTCCAACAAGTTGATATGTAACGTTTTCAGAAGTATCAATATTCTCAAGCATTACAGAACTGGCAAATACCGCCCGATCTTTTGGAAGCTTTTGCGGATCGATGATATCCGCCATGGATAGTTTGTACCCCAATTCATTCAACTTTCCCTCTATAAATGCCTGCCGGTCTTTGGCAGCTTCGAACTCGGCATTTTCAGTGATATCCCCGTGAGCACGAGCTTCCTCAATGGCCTTTATATTTCTGGGTCGTTCGACCCTTTTAATATGCTCCAGCTCCTTTTTAAGGGCTTCATACCCTTCTCGCGTAATTGGTACTCGTTCCAAATCTATTCCCCCGATAAATATTCGTTTATCAGAATTTCGGCGATCTGCACCGCATTGGTAGCAGCGCCTTTTCTGATGTTGTCGGCGACAACCCACATATTGATACCATTTTCTATGGATTCGTCGTCACGAATACGACCTACAAGTGTAAAATCCTGTCCGGCGGCATCGATAGCGAGCGGATATTGATTGTTCTCCGGATCATCAACAACCTTAACGCCGGGTGTTCTTTCAAGAAGCGCCCTTACCTCTCGAGCAGAAACATCTCTTTTTGTCTCAATGTTAATCGATTCCGAATGTCCGAAAAAGACCGGCACACGAACGGTGGTTGCGGTAACCCCTATGGTATCGTCCTCCAGAATTTTCCGGGTTTCATGGACCATCTTCATCTCTTCTTTTGTATATCCGTTTTCCAGAAATACATCGATATGCGGGAGGCAGTTAAATGCAATGGTGTGAGGGTATACCTTATTTTCATGTTTTTTAAAATTGAGAATCGCGCGAGTCTGCGAATCAAGCTCGTCAATCGCCTTTTTGCCGGTTCCTGAAACCGCCTGATACGTTGACACCACAATCCGTTTGATACCATATTCCTGGTGTAATGGATGTAAGGGTACAACCATTTGAATTGTCGAACAGTTCGGATTCGCGATAATGCCTTTATTCCTAAACTGTGCGACGGCATGGGGATTGACTTCAGGAACCACCAATGGAACCTCGGGATCCATCCGCCATGTACTTGAATTATCAACAACCACACATCCATCACTTGCTGCAATAGGAGCAAATTTTGCACTGGGTCCACCACCGGCTGAGAAAAGAGCAATATCGATTCCTTTAAATGAGGCTTCGGTCAACTCTTCAACGGCAATATCACGACCTTTGTATTTTAGCTTTCGCCCCACAGAACGACTGGATGCCAAGAATTTTATTGAGTTGATCGGAAAATTTCTCTCTTCAAGGCAGGAAATCATTTGATTTCCCACAGCTCCTGTTGCCCCTGCTACGGCAACGTTAAATTTTTTATCCGTCATTGTGTGCTGTTTCCCTTAATATAACTGATCACAAGATCCCCAACTTCTTGTGTTGAATATCCCATTTTGCCTGCGGCAACATCTTTTAGATCATCACGTAAGACTCGAATAACACTTTCTTCTATCAAAGAGGCGGCCATGGATTCCCCAAGGGTTTCGAGCATAATCTGGGCCGCCGAAACAGCGGCGATGGGGTTAATGATGTTTTTGCCGGTATACTTAGGGGCAGATCCGCCGATGGGTTCAAACATTGAAATTCCTTCAGGATTAATATTTGCACCTGCGGCAATACCCATTCCCCCCTGAATCATTGCGCCAAGATCGGTGATAATATCACCAAACATGTTATCGGTAACAATAACATCGAACCATTCCGGATTTTTAACCATCCACATGCAGATGGCATCAACATGAGCATAATCTGTTTCAATATCAGGGTATTCTTTTGCTATCTCATTGAACGTGCGTTCCCATAAATCAAATGCAAAGGTCAGGACATTGGTTTTTCCACAAAGTGTCAGTTTTTTTCTTCTGTTTCTTTTCCTGCAATACTCAAAAGCATATCGAACACATCGTTCTACCCCTTTTCGGGTGTTGATCGATTCCTGTATGGCAACTTCATCGGCAGTGTCGTACTTCAAACAACCACCGGCACCGGCGTACAGTCCTTCGGTGTTCTCTCGAACTACGACAAAATCTATATCAGACGGCCCCTTGTCCTTTAACGGTGTGTCTACGCCCTCATAGAGTTTAACAGGCCTCAAATTAATATACTGGTCAAAATAAAACCGAAGCTTCAAAAGGATACCTTTTTCAAGAATGCCCGGTTTTACATCCGGATGACCGATGGCTCCTAAATATATTGCATCTGATTCGGCGATTGATTCCAGAATATTTTCAGGTAAAATCTCTCCGGTCGCCTTATAATGTTCCCCGCCTAAATCATAATGGGTAAAGTTAAGTTTGAAATCGAACTTATCTGCCAAAGTTCGAAGGACTTTGATGCCTTCCGCAACAACTTCGGGTCCGGTACCGTCACCTGGAATTACAGAGATATGATATTCTTTTGTCATATGAATACGTCCAATCGATCAGTTTTAATGTTTTTGGTTATCATTATGAGAATAATTTATGTTAAATTTTGTTCAAATAAGACTAGATCCGTGCCCATCTACATCGCTGACTTCAGATACAGTTTGGCTCGATGTTTTATGCTGCTTAATACTGATTAAAGGACCTGAAACAACATAAGTCAGCGCCAAAAAAAATAGTGCAACGGATGGCTGGGCGGCGATGAAAATCAATATCAGTATGATTGATACCAAAACATTGAAATTCATTTTTTTTAATAGCTCCGGTTTTTTAAAACTGTTATATTTTATGGTGCTTACCATCAAAAATGAAAGTATATACAGCATCACAAGAATGAGGATGGGATTAATTTTTCCCTCGATACCAAATTTATGACAAAATAAAACGGCAGTTGCTGCCATACTCGCTCCGGCCGGAATTGGAAGTCCCACAAAGTGATCGCTGCTTATGACGTCCACTTGCGAATTAAAACGGGCCAATCGAAGGGCGCCACAAGCCATAAATAGAAATGCCGCCAGCCATCCGATTCTTCCCAATGGCTTTAGTGACCACAAATATATCATTAATCCCGGTGCAAGACCAAAAGATATCAGGTCGGCCAAAGAATCGTATTCAATGCCGAATTTGCTGGTAGTATTCGTGGCTCTGGCGATTTTACCATCCATGATATCAAATAATACGCCGATAATAATGGCGACTGCCGCAGCGACAAATTTTCCATTTATTGCGGCGATGACAGCATAAAATCCGAATAAAAGATTGAACGATGTAAATATGTTGGGCAGGATGTAAATTCCTCGATGCGATTTTTCTTTATGGTTTCTTTTTGTTATGATCATATCATGTCTCCCAAAACAGATGTCCCGGCTTTTACCTTGTCTCCCACCCCCACTTTCAAATTTATCTCAGGAGGAAGATAAACATCGAGACGTGATCCAAAACATATTAAACCAAAACGCTGTCCCCGGGTAACAATATCATCCTTTTGTAATTTACAGATGATGCGCCTTGCAATCAGGCCTGCAATCTGAACCGTACAAATACTTTTCCCTTCTTCGGTTTTTAGGAAAATTGCATTATGTTCATTATGATTTGATGCCTTATCCAAATTGGCGGAAAAAAATTTTCCAGGATAATAGTGAATCTTTTTTACCTGTCCTTCATGGGGAATACGATTGACATGCACGTTAAAAATCGACATAAAAATGCTGACTTTTATGCACGGACCATCATAAAATCGGCTGTTTTCCATCAAACCCGCTGAAATAACCTTTCCATCAGCCGGCGAAACAACACATCCGCTATCATTGGGAATAACACGGTCCGGATCCCTGAAAAAGAAACAGATGAAAAAGGTCGCAGCAAGACCCATCAGAGATAACGCGACAAGCCCCAAAAGCGCGAATACAGCCGTTGTAAATATAGAAGCAAATATAAAAGGATACCCAGCACTTGCCAATGGAAAGGCAGAGTCGCTGGGTACGTCAGACCAAAAAAAGTTGCTCATCTCGTATGCCCTGGTTGATTTTACTTTATAAAATAAAAGACTAAACTGTTTTATTTATCAAAAATGAATCCGTATTGTCAATAATAACCGTAATGATTGTTCTTTTTCATATTATGATATCACTAAATTCAACTCTGCATCAGATTTCCGGATATAATACGGTACTATTTTTTCAATATCATCTGTATCGTTGTTTTCGAATTTTGCCATGCTAAGATAGGCCAAAGTTGAAGCTCTGATCGTATTTTGAATCATCGGTGAAAAAGACGCAAATTTACCCATTTTCTCCAATATCATTTCTTTATAAAGCAACGCGCCATTACCCACAAACAGGCAGGATTCCTTTAGATTATCAACAGCTTCATCAGGAGACGCCACGCGTTCTTTGGTTTGCCTTTTTAAATGACCCTTTTGGAACCGGTATCGGGAAAAATATACCTCTCCTTTACGTGCATCTAAGATGGGACATATAAGATCGTTAGAATAAGACGCCTGAAAAGCAAGCGTTTCCAGGCTTGAAACACCGACGACCGGTTTTTCTGATGCCACGGCAAGCCCCTTGATAGTACTGATACCAATTCTCAAACCTGTAAAGGATCCAGGACCTCTGGTTACTGTAAATCCATCCAGATCGGAAAAATTAATTCCTGACATCCTCAGGACCGTCTTTATCATATCCATTAAATGTTTAGAATGTGTCTCTTCCCTGTCTATTGTGAATTCCGAAAGCAAAGACGTTTGATCCACTATTGCGACACTGCAGCTGGTGGTCGCCGTATCAACAGCAAGTATCCTCATATTATTTATCAGTCATCAGTTTTCATCAATTGCAAGGGAAAGAACTTCTTCCATGCTATTTACAGGAACAAAATCGATTTTTCGCTTTACATTCTTCGGAATTTCAGCCAGATCCTTTTTGTTTTTTTCAGGGATAATGATGGTACGAATTCCGGCCCTCAATGCACCCAGTGCTTTTTCTTTCAAACCGCCGATAGGAAGCACTCTTCCCCTCAATGTAATTTCTCCGGTCATGGCAACATCTTTATTGATCGGTTTGTTTGTCAGAACAGATATCAGTGCTGTCGCCATTGCGATTCCGGCAGACGGCCCATCTTTGGGAATTGCGCCGGCTGGTACATGAATATGAATATCCTTATTCTCAAAAATATTTTTTTTGATCCCGAAAGATGCAAGATTGGCACGGGCATAACTCAGGGCCGCCCGAGCAGACTCCTGCATAACATCCCCAATTTGGCCGGTGACGATGAGTTCCCCTTTGCCGTCGATCAATGATGCTTCTACATAGAGCACCTCGCCACCGGCCTGTGTCCAGGCCAGACCGGTGGATAAACCCACCTGGCTATTTTCCTGATCCATTTCAGGAAAATATTTTGAAACCCCCAGATAACTGTGTAGATTATTTTTTGTGATTCGAAACGGGCGTTTATTGCCTTCAGCGATTTTCCGGGCCACCTTGCGACAAAGGGTTCCGATTTCGCGTTCAAGGTTCCTCACTCCCGCCTCTAAGGTGTATTCGGATATGATTTTAGATAACGCGCCTTTACTGATGGACAGGGTTTTCGACTTTAAACCATGTTCTTTTAATTGACGCGGAATAAGGTGTCTTTGAGCAATGGTATATTTTTCATCTTCCGTATATCCGGAAAGTGTAATCAACTCCATCCTGTCAAGGAGCGCGGATGGAATCGTATCTGTAAAGTTGGCCGTGAGGATAAACATCACCTTGGAAAGATCAAAGGGTATATTAAGATAGTGATCACTAAACGACGAGTTCTGTTCAGGATCCAAAGCCTCTAAAAGCGCTGAGGACGGATCACCTCTGAAGTCAGAACCCAACTTGTCAATCTCATCCATCATAAAAACAGGATTGTTTGCACCGCTCTGTTTAAGGCCCTGGAGAATTCGTCCCGGCAAAGCACCGATATAGGTGCGACGGTGACCTCTGATTTCAGCTTCATCCCGTATGCCACCTAAGGAAATTCTGACAAATTTTCGTTTCATCGCGCGTGCTATGGCCTGTCCAAGGGATGTCTTCCCAACACCGGGTGGGCCTACGAAACATAAAATCGGACCCTTCATTTTAGGGTTAAGTTTGCGCACGCTCAGGTATTCAAGAATGCGGTCTTTCACATGTTTTAGACCAAAATGATCTTTATCCAGAACCGTTTTTGCGTTTTTGATATTAAAGACATCTTTGGTGGTTTTACTCCATGGCATCTCAACCAGCCAATCCAGATATGTGCGAACAACAGAAGATTCTGCAGAGTCAGAATGCATTTGTTCCAGACGTTTCAGCTGCTTTAAGGCTTCTTTGTCTGCACTTTTTGACATCTTGGCCTTTCTTATCTTTTTTCTATAATCCTCTATTTCCTTTAATTTTTCGTCGTCTTCACCGAGTTCCTTGTGGATGACTCGAACCTGTTCCCTTAAAAAATAGTCTCTTTGACTTTTCGAAATTTCATCTTTTACATCAGACTGGATTTTAGCCTGCATGGAGGACAATTCCACTTCTCGCGACAGCAGTTCATTAACCTTTTTCAGACGTTCAACAGGGTCGATCAGCTCGAGCAAAATCTGGGATTCATCAATTTTTAACTTCAGGTTTGAAGCCACAAGATCTGCTAGTTTTCCCGGATCATTCACACTCTCTAAAATAATGCCGACATCGTTATTCATTTCACCACGCAGCGCCAATATCTTTTCGGAGTGTTCGATAACATTACGCATCAATGCTTCCATTTCGATATTGATATCGTCAACCGCCGGATCGGGAATCCTGTCAATTTTTACACGATATACGGATCTCTTTGAAACGTATTTGACAATCCTGGCCTTTTCGATACCCTGCACAAGGGCTTTGACGCGTCCATCGGGAAGTTTTAGCATCCGCAGGACCTTGCTCACAGTTCCAACCGTAAATATTTGATCAGGGTTCGGGTTTTCGATATTCGGATCTTTTTGCGCGGTTAAAAACAAAAAACCATCTTTTTCCATGGCTTCCTCGACAGCACGTACCGATTTTTCACGGCCGATAAACAGTGGAAGGAGCATGTCGGTAAAAATCACAATATCCCGAACGGAAATCAAAGGCAGCGTATCGGGAATCACTGCATCTTTTTCATCTTCATCAATGATGCTGATAAGATCATCTTTGTCAGTTTCAGCCATTTATTCTCCTATAACTCAAATCAATAAAAATTTTGTCGGTTTCCAAATGCCTCTCTTTTTAATTGAGTTAGATGTTTTCATTTAGACAATCCATATAATAAAACACAAATTGATTTTGACAATGTTTCTATATGTATAAATTCATTACCTCTTTAAAGCAACATTTTTGACAGCTTCTTTTCCCCGAATTTCATGGGCACCATCACGGCAGCAATACTAAGAAGAAAAACCAGAATAAACGATCCAACTGCCCACAACCATTCAAAAGCAGTCAATCCTTTTCCCTGAATATTCGCCATAAAAAAGCGATAAACCGGCCCTGCTTCAATAATGATAACAGCTCCTACATATCCTGCACTCATCATCATAAACAGGAGACCTCCGAAACTGGTCACTGTTTGGGCTGGATTTTCCGATTTGAAGTCAGGGTACGCTGCGCCGAAACCGATACCCATCGATACAACGCCGGGAACCAGTAAAAATATGTCAACCGTTGAGAGCACCATCATAAAAGGCGTCACTTTAAGCAAGATATTTGTTGCAATAATCAAAATTTCAGTCAAAACGAGCAACGGTAAAAAATAGATAAAAAATTTTATCCAGAGATAGTTTCTAAGATCTATGGGAACCGATTTTACCAACCAGAATGCATCCCCTTCGCTGCTGACCGCAGGATATGCAAATCGGGCCGTGATGCTAATAAGAACAAAGCCAGCAAGGCCGATGTTCAAAAATGATAACAGGTTCTGGAGGTAGACGGTCTTTATCGGAGCCTTTTCCAGAGGAAGGGCATTAAAATTGTAAACATATATGACAATCAACGCAGCTATTAGAAAAAGCTGGGACCACTGTGTTTGATCTCTGAAAAAAGTCCGTATCTCCTTTGACATAAAAGCCCTGCAGGGACGTGACAAAAACCTTGAAAAACGGTGCCCTGAATATTTGTATTTAAAAAGCCGAGTCTGGGCTGTTTGGGTCTTTGAAAGTCCCTTGAAATAATACGCATTTGAAATAATGATCGCTGAAAAAACCATTACCCCTGCCCCACTCAAAGAGAGCATCGTGTGAAACAGTCCTTGCATTATATGTCCCGAAAGTGTCGCCTTTATGCTGTCAAACGCCCATGTGCTCGGAAGATATGCCGGCGCCGGCGCCTTTAAAGCTTTGAGATAAAAGAGCACGTTTGCAAAAGCTTCGGGATCAACAAGACGTTCGGGGCGTAAAAAACGAAAGGCAAAAAAGAGTATTAGAAAAAAGCAAAGGCCAATGAAAATAAAGATGTTTCTGATGCGATTGGCCGGAACAAAATTAACAAAAATCATAACTATAATAACGCTTATGCCTGCCGCAATAATAGAAAGGATTAAAATGACCAAGGTAATAGTGCCATAGAAAAAAAAACCGGCCCCATAAACAATTCCATATGAAATAAAAACTGGAAATGTATAGACAACAACCATCCAGGAACTGTCTAAAGTACTTTCCATCCACCTTGCAATAAAAATCTTATAACTTTGGACGGGCATGGAATTCAAAAGAGACAGATCTCTGCTGAGATACAGCTTGGAAAGTGATGTTAAGATATTACTGAAAACAAGGAGTGAAAAAAAAGTGAGAAGAACCATGGAGAGCAGTTTATAAGCAAGAACATCACCAAGTCCTTCAATCTCTTTGAAATACCCGATGACCCTTAATGAAACAATGAATATCCCACCCCAAAAACATATACCGATGGTTCCGAACAATGCGAATTTATATCCCCTGCCCGCATCGTTTTTAAAAAGCCCCTTGTTTTTAAAGGATAAATATCTTGGCGTTAATAAGGTGATGACATCTTTCATTTTTCAGTCAATTTGATGAATATTTCTTCAAGATCGGCATCTTTATCTTTGATATTGCGCTTCAAATCTTCCGAAGTTCCTGTTGCAACCAGTGCTCCTTTATGGATGATACCGATGCGGTCACAGATATCTTCAGCTACTTTCAGGGTGTGGGTCGACATGAAAATGGTGACACCTTCTTTTGCAAGATGCTGAAAAAGCGACTTAACCATATTGATCACCAATGGATCAAGACCCACCATGGGTTCATCGATAATGATCACTTCAGGATCATGTAAAAGAGCTGATGCCATTACGAGTCTTTGTTTCATACCATGAGAATAGGACTCGATAAGGTCGTCTGCCCACTCAGAAAGGGAAAACAACTGTAACTTTTCTCGAGATCTATTCAAAAAGGTGCCTTCATCAACGCCATACAAATCACCGATAAATTTGAGGAACTCAATGCCGGTTAGTTTTTCATAAAGATAAGGCCTATCAGGAATATAACCGATTTTACTTTTAGCTTTTTTCGGGTGATCTTGAATATTTATACCGCAAATCATCACAGCCCCCGAGGTTGGGGCAAGTACACCGGCCATCATATTTATCGTGGTAGTCTTTCCGGCACCGTTAGGACCGATGAATCCGAATATTTCACCTTTTTCGATAACAAGGTTCAGACCGTTAACAGCCGGGAAACCGTTGTATCTTTTCGTTAAATCTATGAGTTCTATCATTTTTTATTGAAACGCTATAATTTTTAATCTTACTTTACCGATAACATTCATGATGTCGAGCTGTTGCTGCGTCGTCCCACTTGAAAACCGAATATGGGTTACATCTGCCGGTAGTTGACCCAGCGTTGCATCCGCGGTTATCCACTTTCCGATGTAAAGCGAATTCCAAGCATGGTAATAAAATTTGCCATTTAAGTAAACAAGTCCGGCCTCAATCCGTGAAGGTATACCCGCGGCTCTAGCAAGGGCAGCCAGTAACACGGCATGTTCGTTGCAATCACCGACCTTGTTCATTAAAGTGGCAAGGGCATCAGGCAATGACAGCACCGGGCGTTTTTCAATATTTTTATGGACCCATGTCATGAGCATGTTTGCCTTTTCCAATGGCGTGTCATCGGCGGTTATCATTTTTTCAACTACGTTCAAAATTTTGGGATGATCAGACTCAATAAAGGGTTCGGGCCTGATAAAACGATCAGGTATGGTATTCAGATGATGCATGACATCAGGAAGTTGCGCCAGATCCTCTTTTCGAATAATCAAAACATTATCTTTAAAAACCTGCCTTTGGCCTTCAAGATGGACAGCTTTGGTGTTTATTCCGCTGATTTCAACGTCGATTCTTTCAAGTGTTAACGGGTTGTCAAAAATTACATTGGACGTGATCGAAGCAATCTCGGTCAAATCTTGAGAAGATTCATCAAGAAGCCCAAAAAGTGCGTCTTTACGTGTCGTTTTTTCTAAACTGAATCCCAAAATCCCCTTCTCTCTAATAACCTCACCATTTTCTCCTATCCAGGCCAGCTGGGTTGCCCCTTGATACTGTATGGCCACTTTCATTGAATTCTTTTGAATGCCCATATTCAGAATGTTTTCTTTGCCAATAATTTTGACGGTAACAGGTTCACTGCTCATGCTCATTGGATCAAAAACATGCAAGATAAACTCGTCTCCGGGCTCCATTCCTAAAGCATAAGCAGCGTGAACTATCCCGGAAGAGGCATATAGTTTTTCTTTGATTTTGGTATGAACATTTTTAGCAGAACCTACGTCATGCGTCTTAACGGAAAGCAGGTTTCCTGAAACAGATCCTTGTGATGAAAAATTGAATCGTCCTGAACTGATCTCAAAATCAAATGAAGACAGGGTAAAATCTTTATTGAGCTTTCCAGCGGTTTTGAGAATGAGATCCTGGATCAGGCCCATTGTCTTGAGGCGGAGATAAAGGGTTTCTTTTAAAAGATACCCCTTTTCCGTTTTCGAGATGAAGGTGTGTGAGGATCCGATTTTACGGCCATTTTGCAAAATATTCATCCACGAGTCTTTCTCTGATACCCGCTCTGCCGAAGATGAGGCCAATTCTTTGGATACGGAATCGGATGTGTTAAATACACCCAATCGAAAAGAAAAAAGAATCGCAAAAATGAGTCCAAAAAAACATAAAAGAATCCAAAAAGGTTTCATTGGTACCTGATAGGTGTTTATAAGATTATTTCATTGCAATGATTCAGCAGGGGTGACAAAATATTCATCGAGATTTTTTCAAAATCCTTATCCAAAGGATCGTTTTTACCAAAGCTGCGTTCAAAATAGGGATCTTCTGACTCTCCCCGTGAAAAATCACTTCCCTTCCATTTTCTTTGTGCCGCATTTAAGGATGCCGACGGTGCCTGTTTTTTTTGCAATATCTGATAAACATATTCAAAGGACGATACAGGAAAAAAGTGCAACGGCGCCGACATTCCCTTCCAGTAAATATCAAGCAGTGATTTTAGGATATCCAACGCACTTATAACAGGTGTAAATTCCCAGGCGGCATCTTTACATAGCAAAAAGCTTCGCAAAGATCCTTTGTCTTCAAGTATAGCACTAACAATAAGATGATATATCCATGTATTCAAAAGGTATTTTGGTTTTGTGTTTGCATATATGGGGTGGATCAGACCGTTTTCATAAACATCCGTGACATGATCGAATACCCTAAAGCCAGCAATGTCAAGTTCAACATCAATGTCTTCAAGGCGGTGGCCTTTAATGTGGTCTTTAATTTTTCGAACAAAATCTTCGGCATCCGAGCTCATTTCATTGTAAATATATTCTCCCACTTTCCCATGAGGGAGTTCTCCGGAGGCCTTTATTGAAGGATAAATATCTTTCAAATTCGATCCTGAGAGTCTTGTTTTCACAAGTTCCTGTTCCAGCATATATTTTCCAAGATGATCCAAACGAAAATTTTCTCTTTCATCCAGGACATCTGCTCTTTCTTGCAAATATATTCCCAGGCGTTTTTCAAGCAGATATTTTGCCGGATTATTGAAAAAGATGCTTAGCTCTTTAATGGAAAGGTCTTTGAATTCTTTGTCGGGTTCGGGCAATCTTGTTGAAATCAGAGGAATCGCTTCTTTACGATCAAACATTTTTGAGCTTGCGATAAAATTCTCGTAAGAGTAACTGAACAGGTCACTGTTTTTTTTAAAATATTCCGGTGAAAATGCCTGAAGCCGATGAAAAAAGACCATCTGCTCTTCTGAACACCCAAATCCTTCTTTGATACAATCTAAAAGTTCACTCACAAGAACAGAAGGCGGAATCCTGGCGTTATCCTGAATGCTCTGGCCCACATAACTGATATAAAATTTATTTCTTGCGGATAGAAGGGATTCCAGAAAAAGATACTTGTCGTCATTTTTTCTGTTTCGATCACCGACCCTCGGATGTTTTGTCATAAGATCAAACTCGAGTGTTTTTGTCTCGCGAGGGAACGCATCGGTGTTCATCCCTACAAGGCAGACGACTTTAAAAGGGATACTTCTCATGGGGAGCATTGCACAAAACGTAACACCGCCTGAAATAAATCCTCTTCGAAAATGTTCACTTTCAAGAAGACCCCCCAGATAAGATTGTACGACCTCGATATTTATGGTTTTGTCAAAACCGGATGATGCTTCTATTATAGACATATCATCCAAAAAACGCCTGAGAGTCTGAATCTCCGCTTCCGAGTCTTGCTCCGGGGTAAAAAACTGTTCGATCATATCTGAAAATACCTGACTCCAGCCACTTAACGTTCTGGCCTGATTTAGAGAATCCACACGGTTTATAAGGCAGTCAAAAAACCCTATAAATTTTCCCAGGATTTTTACCTCTCCCCCCTCGATATGATCATAAGGAAGGATTCCGGAGAACATTTTACGCCCAAAACCCGGCATGGCATATCCTAATAACAGCCTTTCAATTCCAGCTTTCCAAGTGTTTTCCGAAAAAACCGGAAGACCAAGTTTACGGCGGTGTTCTGCATCGATTCCCCACCGGATATTGGTTTCTCTGATCCAGCGTTCCAGGGTTTCGATTTCCGCTTCGGATATATCGATATTTTCTCTAATTTCAGGCACCTCAAGCAATGCCATGACATGGTTAACGCCCATCCGAGTATTTCTTAGATCGAGAATCGAAAAGAATCCTTTAATAATGCGACTTTCTGTCATGATGCTCTGGTCTGCAATCGTGAATGGAATCCGTTTTTTTTCATCGATCTGAGTTCCGAAAACAGCCTGAACAAATGGCGCATATAAATGGATATCAGGTGTCATGACAACGATATCTTTGGGCAACAAATCCGGGTCTTCTTCAAATATGGCAAGAAGATTGTCGTGAAGCACCTCGATTTCCCGCATTGGACTGTGACAGGAATGAATCTGAATAGAGGAATCAATCCGAAGTATTGGGTCGTGAGTGTTGGATGAAGGAAAAGAAAACTGTCTGGATTTTAAATTTAAAATATCCGATTGGATTTTCTCAAGTATTGTACGGCTTTGATTTTCTGTAAACAGTTCGAAAACCTGACTGTCGAGATCACTGATCAATGAATTAAAATTTCTGCCCAAAGTCCCCATGGAAGCCAGCAGTCGATTCCCTTCTTCGAGATAAAGATCTCTTGAGATATTATTTGATGGCACATGTTTTTTCCTTATCTTTCTGGTCTCCCGATCGGAAACAATATCTCCCCAGTATTCTTTACATGGGTTCATCAGGAACAGGTTTACCTGAGAATGGCGTGATATTTCAACAAAGGCCTCGAGATGAAAAATTGGCAAATAAGATATACCGAATATGGATATTCGGTCAGGGAAATGTTCTGTTTGACGGGGTGATGGTCTAATATTTTCTAAAAAAACCTTCCGGAGTCCGGCCCGATGCAAATGTTCCTTTCCGAACGAAATCTCGCGCCATAGATCTGCCTGCCAGTGATGGTCCCTCCCTTTTTCCCAATTGAATATCATCTCGGGCCTGAAAACAAGATACTGGTCAAAAAGATCAGCGATTCTTTTCGAAATCTGAAACAGTTTGATGCCGGTGTTCTCATCAGCAAGATAGCGTTTTACCCTTTCAAAACCCGGCAAATGGAGACATTCAGGAAGAACTTTCATGATTTTAAATGTCATTGTCAACGGATCAAAGAAGGATTCTTCGGGGTTATCCGGGATGGTTTTTTTAAACATTTCCTGTAAAAATGTGTTGGGAAAAGGGAAAAAACAGTTTGCGCAGATACCGTTATGTCGGGCAAGTTCCATGGCTACCCAACGCTCCATTCCTCTGCTCTGAACGACAATAATCTCAGGAGACAACACAGAAGAAAGCGGCGCTCTTACGATAAGCGCCAATTGTTCTGCAAGGGTTTCCATGTAGTTGCTTGTAAATATATTAAGGCCGTTCATTGTAAGTATATACCTCGGTTGAAATCGATTGATATCATACTATAAGGAATATTAAATATAAAGCGCTTTTCCTTTGGGTAACACATCGTTTATGCTTGATTTCGATCAGTTAGGGTTTACAAAAATGATTTTGTACAAATTCCATTTTGAACAAATTTCTTGACTTTAATGTTGTTTTTTAATTACTTGAATAGATCTGTTCTGGACAGAGGCTGAAACCTTCGAGGATATGAGGTGTCAAATGATCTTGAGGATAAAAAGGGACATTCCCGGATCGATGTATTTCGGTCCGGTTTTTTTTATTAAAGGCAGCACGTTAGCGTTTTGAAAACATTTTCGCTTCAGGTATAATTAAAGATATGATAACATTAAGATACATAACCACCGTTTTCATGATGACGGTATTTCTGTTAATTTCATTGGAGCCCCCAGCTGCTGCCAAAACCGTAACCGATCAGTTGGGACGGCACGTCACGGTTCCGGATACACCTCAACGGGTGATATCGCTTGCTCCAAGTATCACGGAGATTGTTTTTGCTTTAAATCGAGGTCACCGTTTACAAGGAGTAACAACGTACAGTGATTTTCCCTCTGAAGCCGTTAAATTACCGAAGGTTGGTTCTTATGTTCATCTCGATTTGGAGAAAATAGTGGCACTAAAACCGGATCTTTGTATAGCCATCAAGGACGGCAATCCACGAATGATCGCACAGCGGCTCGAGTCTTTGAAAATACCCGTATATGCCGTGCACCCCAACAATTTAGAAACTATTATGAAAACAGTTCTGGAAGTCGGAGCACTTCTAAATGCCAAAGATCAGGCCGATAGACTGGTTCAGAACATGGAGTTGAGGATTCAAAAGGTAAAGTCTCTGGTGGCAAAATCCACACATCGTCCCAGAGTCTTTTTTCAAATTGGTGTTTCTCCCATTGTGTCTGTGGGAACCCACACCTTTATCCATGAACTTATTGATATCGCCGGAGGGACCAACCTGGCTGCGGGAGCCATATCGTATCCCCGGTTTAGTCGCGAAAGGGTGCTGGCACTTTCACCGGAAATCATCATCATCACTTCCATGGCACGAAAAGCGTTATTTGAAAAGGTCAAGGCTGAATGGGAAAAATGGCCTAATATGCCTGCCGTTCGAAACCGACACATTTATGTTGAGGATTCCAATTTTTTCGACCGTCCCACGCCCCGGCTGGTGGATGGTCTCGAACTATTATTACGGTTAATCCACCCGGAGCTTGCTGAGAAAATACAGTGAATACTGGAAAAACACCTTTTCTTATCAAACGCATTGTAACAGCTTCATCTCTGCTGATTCTATTATTGGGCTTTGCCATGGTTTTAGGGATTTCCATGGGATCCACCCATAGTGGAATCAAGGATGTTTTTCAAAATCTTTTGGGTGCAAAAGATTCCGAGTCCATGCTGAATACGATTATATGGCAAATCCGCTTTCCAAGGGTGCTCCTGGCGGCTCTGGTGGGCGCCGCACTCTCTCTGGGCGGCCTTGTTTTTCAGGCCTTGCTTCGCAACCCGCTGGCAGAACCGTATATTCTCGGCATTTCAGGAGGTTCGGCTATCGGTGCGATTGCCGGTATCCTCATGGGCTTTTCCCGGTTCCCGGGTGTAAGTTTTATGGCTTTTACCGGTAGTATTGTTACACTACTTTTAATATTGGCCATGTCTTCCGGGCAAACGATCCTGAAAAAAGATGCACTTTTGCTTTCAGGCGTAATGGTGAATGCATTTTGCGCGGCAGTGATCATGTTTTTAGTTTCCATGACCCAGGATTCCAGACTCCACAATATTATTTTCTGGCTGATGGGAGATCTTTCCATGGTAGATATGAAACATGTCGGCATTCTTGCCGCAACCCTCTTACCCTGTTTTGTTCTTGTTTTCTGGCTTTCCAATCCGATGAATCTGCTTCTCTTGGGAAAGGAAATGGCACAGTCACTGGGCGTAAACATAAAAGCAGTAACGTTTACCCTTCTTGTGGCGACGTCCTTTATGATCAGTGCAACCGTGTCATACTGTGGCCTTGTGGGGTTTGTCGGCCTTGTCATGCCGCACATGCTTCGGCTTGTTTTTGGTCCGGATCATCGAGTGCTGGTTCCGGCGTGTGTTTTTGCCGGTGGCACCTACATGGTTTTTTGTGATTTGCTGGCAAGAACCCTTCCAAGACAGGGAGAGATGCCGGCCGGCGTGATCACCGCCATGATCGGAGCACCCCTGTTTATCTATTTATTGAAAAGGTCCAGCAAATGAATATGGCAATTGTTGCAAACAATCTGAATCATTCATTTGGAGAAGACCTGGTTCTCGGAAATGTTTCTTTTCAGGTGCCCAAGCGCGATTTCTTTATTATCATCGGCCCAAACGGCTCCGGCAAAACCACATTGATGAAAATAATAGCCGGAATTTTAACCTCTCAAAACAGTGAATTAAAGATCCTGAATCGTTCCATCAATCAGTATCATCGCAAAGCTTTGGCACGAACCATTGCATTTGTTCCTCAGATGCTTTTCGTCGATTTTCCCTTTACCGTAACCGAAATTGTACTCATGGGACGTTCACCCTATCTCGGCATACTGGGGCTCGAGGAAAAAGAGGATATGGAAATCGCCAGAAAGGCCATCGCCTTTACCGGCTTGGAAAATCTGGCACATCGAAAGCTGGATCAGCTCAGTGGCGGTGAGCAGCAACGGGTCTTTATTGCAAAGGCCATTTGTCAGGAACCCGATATTATACTTCTGGATGAGCCCACAGCATCATTGGATCTTGCTTACCAGGTTCGAATAATGGACTTGATGGAACAACTTAAAACAGAAAAAGGCATTACCGTTGTGATGGTATCCCACGATGTCAATCTTGCAGCCATGTATGCGGATCATCTACTTCTGCTGCACAAAGGTCAGGTTCTGTGTCAGGGACTTCCGGATGAAGTGATCACCTACCAGACTTTGGAAGCAGCTTATGGATGCACACTTTTAGTGGACGAAAGCCCTCTTGGCAAAAGTCCACGGGTGACCTTGGTTCCCGGAAAATATTCAATCAGGGAGTAATTTGTGAAAGAAACAACGCTTGTTATCGGTGGATGCAGAAGCGGTAAAAGCCGCCATGCGCTTTACTTGGCGGAACAGGTTCCCGGACAAAAGATCTTTATCGCAACCTGCACGCCCCAGGACAAGGAAATGGAACAGCGGGTGTTACGTCATCAACAACAAAGGAGCAGTGTCTGGAATACCCTTGAAGTGCCGGTTATTTTGCCTGAGGCCATTCATAAAAACGGTATCAAAGGACATGTGATCCTCGTGGACTGTTTGACGCTCTGGATCAATAATCTTATCTTGGACGACGATAAAACTCAAAACTTTGACAACCATATTCAACGATTGACCCAATCCATTAAAAAGGCCGAATGCCCGGTGATTTTGGTATCAAACGAAGTGGGAACCGGTATTGTCCCTAAAAATAAACTGGCCAGGCTGTTTAGAGATATGACCGGATTTGCCAACCAGAAAGTCGCAGCATGCGTAAACGAGGTCATATGGATGGTGGCCGGTATTCCTGTGAAAATAAAATGAAACGTTTAATCGCTGCATTGCAATTTTTAACCATCATTCCTTTGGGGAAATCAACCATTTATGATCCCAAAGGAATGGTGCCGTTTTTTCCGGCTGTGGGTATCATGATTGGTGGATTGTTGTCCATTTTTGATGATATCGCCCTAAATTTCTGGCCGGCACCGATCACCGCAGTTCTCGACGTTATTTTTCTCGTTGTTATCACTGCAGCACTTCACCTGGACGGATTGGGAGATACTGCCGACGGCATTCTAGGACACAGAAGCAAAGAAAAGGCGCTGTTGATTATGAAGGACAGCCGTATTGGCGTTATGGGGCTTGTGGCCATTGTTTGCACCTTGGCTGTCAAATGGGGCGGTATAACGCATCTTGCCGATCACCGCATGCTCTTGCTGGTGCTTATCCCTGCTTATGCCAGAAGCACCATGATATTCGGCATTCGTTTTTTGGAGTATGGAAGACCCGACGGCGGCACCGGATACGATCTTTTTGGCGAGCCTTTAAAGCTGTCTGCTTTCCAATGGATGTTGATCCCGTTAACAATTTCGGTTTTTCTCGGATGGAAAGGAATCTGGCTTAACCTTATTTTTGCAGTTTTGACCATCACTATCATATTTTATTACAAAAAACGCATGGGATGTATTACCGGTGACATGCTGGGCGCCATGACCGAAATCACCGAGGCGCTCCTTTTTTTGCTTGTTTCAATATCATTTAACTGAGAAACCGCAGTTCAGATATTTTTTTAAACTTTAGATCACTTTACATTTTAGCTCACTTGTAACTTTTTAATGCACCCTGCCCTGCCAAAATCATACAAAAGTATGTTTCCATTTAAAATCGGAACCACATCATTCATTTATCCGGACAACTATGTCCGGAATGTTAATATGCTTGCCCCGTATCTTGATGAAATCGAACTGATTTTCTTTGAAAGTTCCCCGGCCAGCCTGCCGACAAATCATGAAATAAAAGAACTTTTCTCTTTAGCAAATGAATACGATCTTTTCTATAATATTCACCTCCCCCTCGATATATCACTGGGAGCGCCGGACGTCTCAATACGACATTTTGCCATAGAAACCATAAAACAGGTCATGGACCTTACAGCCTCCCTTTCCGCAACTACATATACCCTCCACCTTCCATATGACGAGATCGAATTTGAAAATGAACGAATTAAAAGATGGAAGGAGCGTACATACCACAGCATGGATACGTTATGCACCTTCGGTTTCAACAACAGAATAATATCCATCGAAACCCTGAATTATCCGCTTGAATGGGTGGAAGACATCCTGATAGATTTTAATCTTTCCGTCTGCATGGATCTTGGCCATTTGATTTTATACGGATTGGATATGAAAGATGTTTTTGACACGTATAAAAACAGAACGTCAATTATCCATCTCCACGGAGCCAACGAACGCCAAGACCATCAGCCTTTGGATCTTTTATCAAAATCAAATTTAAAGACGATTCTTGAAATGTTAAAACAATTTGAAGGCATTGTTTCCATAGAGGTTTTTTCCTATGAACATTTAAAGGCCTCACTGAAATATCTTGAAAGTGTCTGGAAGAAACATGACGTTTAAATTCATATTTTCATTTTTCTCTTGACTTTCATGCCACTTTTTCTTTATGAAATCCAAGAATTGTTCAGATGCTCATTTTGAGCTTAATAGGGAACCCCGTTAAAATCGGGGACGGGCCCGCCGCTGTAACCCTGCCTTTTTCCGAGTTTGTTTGGGAAAAGGAACCCTTTTGGCCATTGTATGCCACTTTTCGAATGCGAATGGGAAGGTCGCTAAAAGGGCGGGGAAGTCAGAAGACCTGTCTGGACAAATGGCATTGAGACCTTCGCGGACTGAAGGTGCCCTGTTAGATCTTGAGGATAAAAATGGGACATCCCCGGATCGATTAAATCGGTCCGGGATTTTTTTTGCCCGGACCCTAAATGAAACACAATTTAGGGAAGGAGAAAAACGATGAAAAGGTGGATTGGTTTTTCAGTTATTCTTATTGGCTTAATGTTTCCTGGATTAACTCGTGCTCAAGATGAAAAAACAAATGAACCATCAGTGACAACACTTGAAGAAGTTGTCGTAACCGCCACAAGACAGGAAGAAAAAATATCATCTGTACCGGCAAATGTAACCGTTATCACAGAAAACGACATAAAAAATTCAACCGCCAATGATATTCCGGACCTTTTAAGAACTCAAGTCGGGATTCATGTCAATGATATTACTGGAAATAAAAGAAGCTTCACCGTTGATTTGCGCGGTTTTGGTGAAACAGCATCATTAAATACGCTGGTTTTGGTGGATGGAAGACGGATCAATCAAGCGGATTTAAGCGGTACAGACTGGTCCCTGATTCCCCTTGACAGGGTAAAGAAAATCGAGATTGTCAGAGGCGGAAGAGGAAGTGTTCTCTATGGAGACAATTCCGGTGAGGGTGTGATCAATATCATTACCAAAGAAGGGGAAGCTTTTAAAACCGGTGCGGCAATACAAGGTGGGAGCTACGACACCTTCAAAGGAAGCGCTTTTGTCAGCGGAACCCAAAGCAAGTTATCTTATGCGTTATCGGGCAGTTATCTGACATCGGACGGCTACAGGGATAACAGCGATACCGAAGCCAAGGATCTGGGACTCGATCTGGGTTATTATCAAAACGATAATGTTAAATGGAACTTAAGCAGTGGCTTTCATAAAGACAGTACCGGATTGCCCGGAGCAATCAAAGCCAGCGATTTTGCTGCCGGTTCATCAAGAACAGACTCGCTTCATCCCGATGATTTTGCCGATGTTGAGGACTATTATTTTAAAGGCGGACCGGAGATCTTTTTTTTAAGTAATAGTGAGTTTAAGCTCGATCTCTCGTTTAGAAAAAGAAATTCTTTGTCTTTCAGTTCATTTAGTGGTGGAAGTTTTACGCTTGATACGAACATAAAGACGATCACAGTGTCACCTCAAATCGTCTATCGAGAGAAGGTTTTTGGTCTTGATAACAGTCTGATCGTTGGTTTCGACTTTGAGAATAATGATGAGGATATTGTGCAATATTTTGGAAGTGCAGAAACATTTAAACTGGAAAAAGAAAATTATGGATACTATATTCACGATGAAATTAAACCCATGGAAAATATATCAGTATCGGGCGGATACCGGTACGACCGGGCTGATTTCAAGTTCAAACCGAGTACTCCGGAAAATAAAACGGTGGATGAAAACCTTTTTACAGCAGGTGTCAATTACAAATTTTTTACACAGTCATCTGTATACTTTAGCTATTCGCGGAGTTTCAGGTATCCGGTATTGGACGAATTTTTTGACTCCTATGGAAAAACTATAAATACGAGTTTGGTGCCTCAAACATCAGATGATTATGAATTAGGTACTCGTATTTACTTTACAAACTCTTTTTATGCAAATCTAAACTTCTTTCGAATCGATACTAAAGATGAAATCTTTTTCAATCCTAGTCTCTGGACAAATGAAAATTTAAACGGCAAAACCCGTCGCGATGGATTCGAAATTTCACTAACAAAAAACTTTACAATTGTATCAATAAACGGAAATTATAAATATACTGACGCAACCATAATGGGGGGGGAATTTGACGGAAATAAAGTTCCTAATGTTCCTAGACACTTGGTTAGCTTTAATACACTTTTTCCTCTTAAGTACGGCATCTCTTTTGGATTAAATGGCACGTACGTGGGTAAGCGACCTTTTGTCAGTGATTTTTCAAACGCGTTCGACGATCAGGAAGATTACTTTGTTTTAAACACAAAAGTTAGATATAAGTGGAAAAAGCTAACTACCTTTATAGATATCAATAATATACTGAATGAAAAATATTCGGAATATGGCGTTCTGTCTCTTTCATCGGCAGAAAAAGCATTTTATCCATCACCCGAAATTAACTTTCTCATTGGAGTTTCAGCCGAGTTTTAACGCTAGGATTTTTAGCTTAATTTGGAAAACACCGCATGAATCGACCCGAAAGTCGATTCAGGCATTACCATAAGGAAATATATTATATGTTGCAGCTATTCATCAGCGGCGGACCGGTCATGTATCCTCTGCTGGCCTGTTCCATCATTGTGATGACCGTGATTATTGAACGAATAATCTTCTGGATCGGCATGGATAATAACAGGGACAAGGCCCTGGTTGATGAGGTCCTTAATCTTTGCCGTACCGGAAGCTGGGAGACCATAAGGGTTAAGACCAAAGGTTCAAAAGATTATATCATTAGAATTCTCGTCTCCGGAATTCTTCATCGAGACTTTTCCATGGCCAAAGCCATGGAATCTGCCGCAGCCGAAGAAATCAAACTGATGCAAAAATATATGGCGGTCATCGACACCATGATTACCGTGGCGCCTTTGTTGGGTATCTTCGGTACCGTCATCGGAATTATTCTTTCTTTTGAAGTTCTTGGCACAACAGGCATCGAACACCCACAGGCGGTAACCGCAGGAATTGCACAGGCTCTGATCACCACTGCAGCAGGCCTCGGGATAGCAATTCTATCGGTCTTTCCGTACAATTATTTCAATTCCCGGATCGAAAAAGCTGCCCTTGATATCGAAAAATATGCCACCAGTCTTGAGATCGTTTATGATAAACTGGTCAACAAAAACGTCGGACACAAAGGAGAGTAAAAATGAAGGTTAACTTTCAGACGAGCAAAAAAGTCCGAATCGAAATGCTTCCCCTGATCGATATTGTTTTTCTCCTCCTCGTGTTTTTTATTTATGCCATGCTTTCCATGGCTGTTCATCGTGGGCTCCCGGTTTTGCTTCCATCATCCGTTTCTGCTAAAATCGATAAAGAACTCATTCTTTCCATTACGGTAAAATCAGACGGAACCCTTTATGTTGACAAAGAACAAGTCAGTCTCAATGATCTGGCATCGTTTTTGAAAACCAAGTCTGCGTCCGAGAAAGAAGTCGGTATCTTGCTTTTTGCCGACCGCAGTCTTTCATACCAGAACCTTTTCCAGGTTTTGGATCAGATCAAGATGGCGGGTATCCATCGAATTTCACTTCAGGCAGATGTTGAGCAACACCCATGAAACAGTTATTGACAGCCATGGTACTCGCTCTTATCATTCATGGGCTTCTTCTTGGAATGAACTTCAAATGGCCCGGAAGAATATTTCTTGATAGACCTAAACCTCAAGCCTTCAAGATGACGTTGACTTCGATACCCATTCAGACGACACCCGAACCTTCTCTTCAAAAACCAAAACCAATATTAAAAAAACCGACCATTGTTAGAAAAAAGAAAAAAAAATCCAAACCCGAACGGATTTTAAAAGCGACACCTAAAAAAATGGTTCCGATTCCGGTTCAATCTCAAAAAAGAGAGGTCACAAAAACAATCCCCGAGAAAACCCCTGAAGAGACCGATTCTCACTTTGATTCCGAGCAAACTGTATCAAAAACACTTTTAAAAGTCGAAAAAGAAACTGCTTCAACGATATCGCCGCTTCAAATGATCCGTGAAGCCAAACCCCTATATCGATCAAACCCTTCTCCAAAATATCCCGGAATTGCAAGGATTAGAGGATATCAGGGCAACGTCCTGCTGGATGTTTTGGTTAACAAAAACGGTAAAGTGAATGACTTAAAAATCTATAAATCAAGCGGTCATCCAATCTTGGACAGAGCGGCAGTATCTTCGGTAAAACACTGGTTATTTGAGCCCGGTATGATCGGAGAAAATAAGGTGAACATGTGGGTCAGAGTGCCCATACGATTTGAATTAAGATAATAATTTTCTATGAGAAAAGCACCATGTATAGCGATCCTTGGAACAGGGTCTGAAGTTGGAAAGAGTATTGTTACAACGGCGCTGTGTCGCCTTTTTGTGAAAAAAGGCCTGCGGGTCGCACCGTTTAAAGCCCAAAACATGTCCAACAATTCCGGGGTGACCCCTGAAGGGCTCGAAATGGGGCGTGCCCAAATCGTCCAGGCCGAAGCCGCAAAGATTGTGCCCCATGTGGATATGAACCCGATTCTTCTAAAACCCACAAGCGACATCGGTTCACAAATTGTACTTTTGGGAGAAGCTTTGACCAACAGCACGGCAAACGAATATCATGGCAAAAGACATAGCTTGTTTTCTAACGCCTGTAACGCACTTGACCGTTTGCGTAAGGCATATAACCTGATTGTTATGGAAGGGGCAGGGTCTTGCGCTGAAGTGAATCTCATGGCCAACGATATTGTCAATTTGCGCATGGCCGAATATGCGAATGCACCGGTCATTCTGGTTTCAGACATCCACCGTGGCGGTGTATTTGCCCAAATCGTCGGAACACTGGCATGCCTCTCAAGTAAACAGCAAAAAATGGTAAAAGGATTTATCATTAACCGCTTTCAGGGTGACATCACCCTTTTTAAGGACGGTGTTCGCTGGATAGAAGAACATACCGGAAAAAAAGTTTTCGGCGTGATTCCCTGGTACGACCATTTTTACATTGAAGCAGAAGATTCTGTGGTCATTGAAAATCCTGGTGCCGTGTCAAAGCGCGAATCCGACGTTCCGACAATTGCCGTCATTCGCCTGCCCCATATTTCAAATTTCACCGATTTCGACCCGCTCTCAAATCTGCAAGGACTCGATGTAAATTTTATAGAAAAACCTCAAGATCTTAAAAATTTTAAAGCGATTATACTGCCTGGATCAAAAAATACCCGATGGGACCTTCGCTGGCTGAAAAATTCCGGATGGGCTGACATCATAAAAAAATACAGTAATACGGATGGACATGTATTAGGCATTTGCGGCGGATATCAGATAATGGGCCGTTTTGTTCACGATCCCCAGGGACTGGAAGGGACATCCGGGACCTCTGAAGGGCTTAATCTTTTGCCCATAGAAACAGTTTTAAAGGCGCCCAAAACCACCACCGGAACCCGTTTTTTATGGAAAAATATTGAGGGCTCAGGTTATGAAATTCACATGGGTGAAACCCGAAGATTAAGTGGAAATGTTCTGTTCAACATCATTGAACGCAACTTTTTGCCGTGCCAGACCGAAGACGGATGCGACATGCATGATTCAAAACTTATGGGGACTTACATACACGGAATATTCGACACACCGGCAATTACCCAAAAATGGTTAAAAACCATTGGCCTTGAACATATTGAGGTCCCCGATATAAATCACCTTGAAAACAAAGATAAGACGTACGACCTCCTGGCAGCGCACTTTGAGAATCATATGGATACGCAGGCCATTTTTGATTTGATTTAAATACTTGACATTAAAATTTTATTTTTGTTGTGAGAAATCCGGATGAGTGCTTGGGGATTTTTTTTAATAATACAAGGGAGCAATTTGCATGAAACTAGAAGAAATTATTAAAGGAATTAGGCCGGTTGAAAAAAAATGGATTCAAAAATCACGCGAACGGACGTCTCAACTGGTCATGCCGACCCGGGCTTTGGGAAGACTTCACGACATTTCAGAACAACTCTGCGGCATCCAGAAGACTCTGAAACCTTCGGTAAATAAGAAAGCCATCTTGATTATGGCCGGCGATCATGGTGTGGCAGAAGAAGGTGTCAGTGCTTATCCACAGGAAGTTACCGGCGCAATGGTTCAAACATTTTTAAGAGGCGGCGCAGGGATTAACGCCATATCTCGACATGTGGGTGCAAAAGTGCGGATCGTTGATATGGGAATCATCCCTGAACTCGATCCGGATTCACTGGACGGTGGAGATCAGTTGATGGTGCGAAAAATTGGTCCGGGAACAGCAAATCTGGCAAAAGGGCCGGCCATGACACATCAGAATGCTGAAAAATCAATCTTAACCGGATTCCAACTGGCCACCGATCTCTTTGATGATGGCATTGAATTGCTGGGCACGGGAGACATGGGCATTGCCAACACCACACCATCCGCTGCCATCGGAAGTGTGGCCACCGGCATAAGCCCAAAAGAAATGGTTGGTCGTGGAACCGGTGTTGATGAGAAAGGATTTTCAATAAAGCTGGAAACGGTGAAAAAAGGCATTCAGATCAATCAACCGAATGCCCTTGATGGGGTGGATATATTGGCCAAAGTCGGCGGCTTCGAAATTGGTGGTATCGCCGGATGTGTTCTGGCTGCCGCGTTCCATCGTCGTCCTGTTGTTATTGACGGTTTTATTTCAACAGCAGGCGCTCTAATTGCATACTCGCTTTGCCCCTATGTAAAGGACTATATTATTGCAGGACACTGTTCAGAGGAAACAGGCCATCGATATATGTTGAAATTTATCGGATTAGAACCTGTCCTCGACTTAGGCATGCGACTGGGTGAAGGTACCGGCGGTGCGTTGGCGATGAGTATCATTGAAGGTGCGGTTCGTGTCTTTAATGAAGTGTTGACCTTTGAAGAAGCCGGTGTTGCGGATAAAGATTGAATTTCCAATTCGGCTGTTGTGACATTTTTTAGAAAAGAGGAAATAGGAATTAGAAAAAGGGAAGATCAAGAAGGTGAGAAAATCAGACGGTCGGAGGCCCTAAAACATGCCAACCTTCTTACCTTCCTACCTTCTCACTTTTTTAATTTTAACCTATTTGTGTTTATTCGTGTTCATCTGTGGTTCCCTTATCCTCTTTCCTCTTTTCTCTTTCCTAATAGATATGACCATTCCAAGAATACCAGGTATTCAATAAAAATCGTGTAGCGCGATCACATCACTATATTATTCTCTTCTTCAGCGATTAATCGCATAAGATACTGGCCGTATTCGTTCTTGGCCATGCTGGCTGCAAAGCTCGCCAGTTCTTCCTTAGAGATGTAACCTAAGTCATATGCAATTTCTTCTATGCACGATACCTTAAGCCCTTGTCTGTCTTGAATGGCCTGGATATAACTGGCTGCTTGTTGAAGGGCTTCCTGGGTTCCGGTGTCCAGCCAGGCAAAGCCTCTTCCTAAAAGTTCTACCTTGAGCTGTCCCCTTCTTAAATATTCAAGGTTCACATCCGTAATTTCAAGTTCTCCTCTGGCAGAAGGCTTTAAACTGCCGGCAATATTGATTACCTCATTATCATAGACATAAAGGCCTGGTACTGCATAATTCGATTTTGGCCTATTGGGCTTCTCCTCGATGCCGATGACATTGTTATGCTCATCAAATTCTACAACGCCGTAACGATTTGGATCTTTGACCAGATACCCGAAAATCAGACCGCCCTCTTCGAGTTGAACTGCACGTTTAAGAATATCCGTAAGGCTGTGTCCATAAAATATATTGTCTCCAAGAATCAGGCAGACCGGATCTTTCCCGATAAATGATTTGCCGATGAGAAAGGCCTGGGCGAGACCTTCGGGTCGAGGCTGTTCTTCATAAGAAAAAGACAACCCCAGTTGGGAACCGTCTCCAAGGAGTTTTTTAAACAAAGGCAAATCCTCAGGCGTGGATATAAGAAGGATATCCCTGATGCCTGCCAGCATCAAAACAGACAACGGGTAATAGATCATCGGTTTATCGTAGACCGGTAAAAGCTGTTTGCTGACAACACGGGTAATCGGATACAACCGGGTTCCTGAACCACCGGCCAGAATTATTCCTTTCATGTGAGCCCTTCCCTCTACAGTGTCCCTCCATAAATGGTCTTTTTGTTCAACATCTGCGTTATGCTTAAAAAATAATCCTCGGAATATAATTTATATGCCTGCAGATATTTTTTTCGCATGCCTTGATCTTTAACAAAAATCCTCATTTATGGGGGGACACTACTTGGTTTTGGTTATATTCTTATGCCATGACGATCTTTTCTCTGTTCTCTTTTATCCCTTTGGTCGCATTGCGGGTATCGATCACCAGGTTGGCGTGTTCGACAATTTCGGCAAAGTTATAGTCACTATGATCGGTAATAATGATGACGGCATCCATACTGGAAAGCAATTCCGGAGTAATGGGCGTCGATTCCATCTGAAAATTGTATTTACGGGTCGTATGCAGTTTGGGTATCCAGGGATCATTGTAATTTACAATGGCACCCTTTTCCAAAAGCATCTTCATAATGGCATACCCCGGAGACTCTCTATCATCATCAACATCTTTTTTATATGCTACACCAAGAACCAGAATGTGGCTGCCATTGAGGCTTTTCCGATGGTTGTTGAGTGCCTCAATTGTTTTTTCAATCACATAATACGGCATGGAAACGTTGATTTCTCCGGCAAGCTGGATAAAACGGGTTGAAAAATCATATTCCTTGGCTTTCCAGGCAAGATAAAAAGGGTCAATGGGGATGCAATGCCCGCCCAGACCGGGCCCTGGATAAAAGGGGGTATAACCGAAAGGCTTTGTGGCCGCAGCCTCAATCACTTCAAAAAGATCGATGCCCATTTTATGTGCTAGGATTTTCAGTTCGTTCACCAGGGCAATATTTACGGAACGAAACGTGTTTTCCAAAAGTTTGCTCAGTTCGGCGGTCTGGGTCGAAGAAACCGGAACGGCCCGGGTGATGGAGTTATACATCGCACATGCGGCGTCCAGACAGGATTTGGTAATCCCTCCCACCACTTTGGGAATATTCGTGGCAGTATAGTTTTTGTTTCCCGGATCTTCTCTTTCCGGCGAAAAGGCCAGGAAAAAGTCCTCCCCGACCTTCATATCGTTTGAGGCAAGACGGGGAAGAAGCATCTCCTGGGTGGTTCCGGGATAGGTGGTACTCTCCAGTACAATCAATTGTCCTTTGCGTAAATTCTCGGCAATGGTCTCCGTTGTTTGCAAAAGATAGCTCAAATCCGGTTCCATCTTTTCCGTAAGCGGTGTCGGAACACAGATCAATATACAATCCGCCTCGCCAAGACGGCTAAAATCGATGGTTACATCAAATTGTTTTGCATCGAACATCTCCTTGATCGATTCAGAAGGAATGTGTTTGATATACGATTCTCCATGAAGAAGTTTGTCGATCTTTCTTGAATCGAGATCAAACCCGATTACACCAAAACCTTTCCGCCCGAAATGAATGGCCAAAGGCAGTCCGACATAACCGAGGCCGATGATTCCAATGACGGCAGTTTTTTGATCGATCATTTCCAGCAACTTTAAGCATGTTTCACTTTTATCGCTCATATTCTTTTCCTTTAATTTTATCGGTTATGAATCAGCAGGTAATGAATTTGCTTTAACGCCAACGACAATTAGCGATTCATCCCCGGTGTTTTCCAGTATAAGCATCTGATTTTCTGTCAGTACCAAAGACTGTCCCGCCTTGAAAAGCCTGGTCTGATCGTTGGTTGTTAATTTGGCGGCACCTTTAATCACGATCAGATGCTCGACGGTTGAAGCATCGGTTTTGATTTCACATTTTGAGCCGGGATACATGTCGCGCCTTACGACGCTGAAATCAGGCGTTGCTTCCAGAACAGTTAAAGTTCCCCATAGTTGGTATGATGTCTTATGTTTATGAAATTCTTTTCTCCCTTTTTCCTTCAGCTTTTCAACGATAGATTTTACATCACGACTGTTTTCCATATCAGAGACAAAAACAGCGTCCGGTGTTTCCACAACAACCATGTTTTTTATTTTGTTGGTTGCAATCAGCCGTTCATGTCCCATGATTAAAGAATTTTGGGTGTTCTCTGAAATAACATCGCCCTCGATGACATTACCGTTTTTATCCTTTGGTATGAAATCATAAAGGGATTTCCATGATCCAATATCGCTCCATCCAAAATCTGATGGTAAGACAGCTGCTTTATCCGTTTTTTCCATAATGGCATAGTCAATGGAAATATTCGGCAGCTGTTGGTATTCTTTCAGAGGAACCAGAGTTCCTTCTAATGGCAATTGCTTCATTTTATGGAGAAGCTCAGCATGGTGGACACCTAATTCCCGGATCATTACCGAAGCTTTAAAGGTAAACATGCCACTGTTCCAAAAGTAATTACCCGCGTCAATATATTGCTCGGCCGTTTTCAGGTCAGGCTTTTCAACAAATCTTTTTACAGAAAGCGCCCCAAACTCGATATTTTCGGCGCCCTCGATATATCCGTAACCGGTTTCAGGATAATGCGGCGTTATTCCAAACGTCACGATATACCCCATTTCAGCAAGTTTAACTGCGGATTCCAATCTTTCGTGAAATACACGTTCATCTCGAATAACATGATCCGCAGGAAAGATACACAACACGGCATCCTTTTCTTTTTGAATCACCTGGAGCATTGCCAAAAGAATGGCGGGAGCGGTATTACGGCCGCAGGGTTCTGCAAGGATCTTTTTTTCGGAAGACACCCCCATCTCTTCCATGTGCCTCGCGATTTCAGACACATGGTCTTTTCCGCAGACGACACGGATATTTTCCATGTTTAGCGTAGGCATCAGCCTTTTGATGGTGCTTTGGATAAGTGAATCCTTGCCGATGAATTTAACGAGCTGTTTGGGATAAAGTTGTCTCGATACAGGCCACAAACGTGTTCCTGACCCGCCGGCCAGGAGAATCGGATATACATTCAGTTTATTTTTCATTAGCGGGAATATGGAAGTTAAAGGAACGTTAAAATTACCGTGATTACAAATTGCTACGCATCTGTTTTGTTCGTAACTATCGGCCTAAAAATACTTAGACTTTAACAAAATTTTGATTCGCTTCAATTGGAATAATGGAATGTTTTTTGATCACTTCATATCTCCTGTGATATTCTTAGCGGCTTCTTTTTGATGCCATACCCAGGCTGTCTTGATAATTGTTTCCAGATTTTCGTATTTGGGTTTCCATCCAAGCGATGTTTTTATTTTTTCAGAACTTGCGATGAGTCTTGCCGGATCACCCGGCCTTCTGTCGGCTTCAAAAACGGGTATCTTTTTACCGGTTATTTTTTTAGCCAATTCAACCACCTCCCGAACCGAATATCCCTGGTTGTTTCCCAGGTTATAAACAGCACTCTCCTTGCCTGATAAAAGGGCTTTTAGCGCCAATAAATGTGCCTGGGTTAAATCACTGACATGGATATAATCCCTGATACATGTTCCATCAGGCGTGGGATAATCTGTCCCGAATATGCTGATATCCTCCCGTTCACCGGTGGCAACTTTTAAAACCAGAGGAATAAGGTGGGTTTCTTGGGTATGTCTTTCTCCGATGATACCGGATTCATCCGCACCCGAAGCATTAAAATATCTCAGGCAGATATATTTTAACCCATAGGACGAATCGCAATCCTGAAGCATCCTTTCGACAGCGATTTTAGTTGCACCATATGGGTTTGTGGGATTGCAAGGATGATTTTCCGTTATCGGGATTTCCACTGGTTCTCCATAAACCGCAGCAGTGGAAGAAAAAATAAACCGTTTGACACCATGCTGAATCATTGCACTCAACAGCGCTGTGGTTGCGGCCAGATTGTTGCGATAGTATTTCAGGGGATTTTGCACGGATTCACCAACAATTGAAAATGCCGCAAAATGCATAACCGCGGAAATACGGTGTGATGAAAATAATCGGTCGAGCATCTCTTGATCACCAAGGTCGCCTTCCACAAATGTTCCCCCGGGCAACAGGTCATGATGGCCTGTGGAAAGGTCGTCTAAAGTAATCACATCATGCCCCGCATCAAGCAAATCTTTGACCATGTGAGAGCCGATATATCCGGCACCGCCCACAACCAAAATGGTTTCGTTTTTCATTGATTTAGACTCCCTATTTACAAATGCATGTAGAACCTATCTCAAAAACAATCTAAGTGCCCATGGCTGTGTTGCGAAACGATTCAAAATGCTCACATACTACGTGTATGCTCCGCTTTTTCACCGTTTCGCGCCTTGCCCTGAACCCTAATCTAATCTTTGAGATAGGCTCTATCTGTCATAATGTGTCTTCATCCAGGTCTGATATTCACCGCTTTTAACCCGCTCGACCCATTTTTCATTATCCATATACCATGTTATCGTATCACGAATTCCGGTTTCAAGGGAGGCTTCCGGGAACCAGCTCAACTCCTGACTCAATTTGCCGAAATCAATGGCATATCTGCGATCGTGACCGGGTCTGTCTTTGACAAAAGTAATCAAATCCCTTCTGCTCCGTTGATTGGGTAGTCCTTTCATCTCATCCAAAACATCACAAATCATTTCCACGAGCTTAATGTTCGCCATTTCACTGTTGCCGCCAATATTGTAAGTTTCTCCATTTATTCCCTGTTTTATAATTTTCCAGACGGCAGTGCAATGATCTCTAACATAAAGCCAGTCCCTGACATTTCCACCGTCCCCGTAAACCGGCAATGATTTTCCTTCCATGGCGTTGAGAATGATCAGCGGAACAAGCTTTTCCGGAAACTGATAGGGACCGTAATTATTTGAACAATTGGATATGGTCATCGGCAGGTCGTAAGTCTTATGATATGCACGTACCAGATGGTCCGAAGATGCCTTGGAAGCAGAATACGGACTGTTGGGTTTATACGACGTTGTTTCCGTAAAATATCCTCGGCTGCCCAGGCTGCCGTAAACCTCGTCTGTACTGATATGGTGAAAGCGTATCAAATGATCAAGTCGTGATCTTGCCGACTCCAGCAAGTTAAATGTTCCGACAATGTTGGTCTGTATAAAAGCATCCGGCTTTACAATCGATCTGTCTACATGAGACTCAGCCGCAAAATGACATACGCTGTCGATGTGATAATCTGCGAATATTTTCGCCATCCGGGTTCCATCGCAAATGTCAGCCTGGATAAAGATATATTGTTCTGGATAAATTGTTTCAATGTCTGCCAGATTTTCCGGATTTCCGGCATACGTAAGATTGTCGACATTTATGACACGACCGGCATAATCGGATTCATTTAACAGATACCGGATAAAATTTGCACCGATAAACCCGCATCCGCCTGTGACCAGCATATTTTTCATCAGTTTACGCTTCCTCTTCTAGCTCTTTTAACAGAACCTCACGAAAATTTAAAACAAATTCGTCAACATCAGATTTCCAGTCAGCCATGATATTCATTCCTTTTTCTGTAAGATTCCGGTTTTCAAGAATTGAATTCATGGGCCTTGGGGCAGGCGTCGGATATTCTTCAGTTGTGCAAGGAATTATTGTGTGGGGAACATTCATTTTTTTAAGAAAATAAACGGCCAATTCATACCAGGTACAATGTCCTTTTGCAGTTGCATGAAAAATTCCTTGAGCATTGGTTTCAACAAGTCTTTCAATCTGATGTGCCAGTCGATAACTCCAGGTCGGTGAACCGAACTGATCATTCACCACTTTTATGTTAGTATCGGAACTCCTAAGGGATAATTTTAGCATTGTTTTTAAAAAATTGTGGCCCCTGATACCATACAGCCATGCTGTTCTGAGAATTATAAACCGATTCGTGGCTTTTTGGACCGCTTTTTCACCTTCTAGCTTGCTCCTTCCGTAACTCGAAATCGGGTTTGTTTTGTCTGTCTCCACATACGGTTCCGGCACCTTTTTTCGGCCGTCAAAAACATAGTCGGTTGAAATATGAATCAGACGGTCGCCATATTTATCCACGCATTTCGCAAGATTTTCAGCACCTGTTACATTCGCCTTCCAAGCCAATTCTTTTTCGATTTCACAATCATCGACCCGGGTATAAGCGGCACAATTAACGATGATGTTCGGCCTAAATTGTTGAACCAACGATTCTATGTCCGGCAATTGAGTGATGTCCACCTCATCTATATCGACACCCAATATTTCATGGGTTTTACCAAGAACTTTTGTGCAGTCAGTGCCGAGCTGTCCTTTATCACCGGTGATCATAATCTTCATTTCATTGGACTCCAATACACCTCATTGTTCAATCTTTCCTAAATTAATCGTTTCAAATAGTGACAGGGATATAATAATTAAATAATCATAGACAAATATGCAATTATTGAACCACTAACGGGTCTCATCCAAGAAGTTTATATTTTTATGAATAAATTGTCACCATTTGAAACGATTAATTTAGGTTTTTACAAACCCGCCCCAAAAGGGGGAAATCTCGTTCAATTAGGAGGAAATATATGCAAAATAATTAGGATAAATGCATATGATTTCGGCACAGCGAAGCGACGGCGTGTTTCTCTTGGAAACCGACTGACTGTCTGAAGGGCTTTAGCACGCGTTAGCCCGAACCGAATGAAATGATGGCTAAAACAATCAATGCGACAATTTAGACATAAATGGTTCTAAATAACTCAGGCACGGCTCGGGCTTACGGGTGCTTAAGCACAAGTTTCAGTCGGTTGGAAAGAGATATACGCCGTCGTGGAGCGTTCTTCCGTGTATTGGAAATCCAATGCATCTACTCTGGAAAACAATTTGACTCCCTTTTATAAATTGAATTAAGGTGATCATCATGGCTTCGTTGGATATTTTTGTGGATCAATATATAAATTATCTGGTTTTCGAAAAAGGGCTTTCGGAAAAAACCATTGAATCGTACAGCAGTGATTTATCCAAATTTCTCGAATTTCTCAAGCAAAAAGGGATCAAAAACATCACCCAGGCTGATACGCCCCTGATATTAAAACATCTGATTGGTCTAAGAAAATCCGGCCTGGGATCAAAATCATGTGCTAGACACCTCATCACGTTGAGGGGATTCTACAAATTCCTGGCTCAGGAAAAGATTCTCGAGTTTGATCCTGCCAAACTCATCGATCTTCCCAAAAGCGGTCTTAAACTTCCGGATGTGCTTTCCGTTTCAGAGATTAACCTTCTTTTAAACATTCCAGACAGTAACAAACCTTTGGGGAAAAGAAATTCCGCCATGATCGAGCTACTTTACGCCGCCGGCTTAAGGGTTTCAGAACTGGTCAACCTTAAATTTCTGGATGTAAATCTTGAAGCCTGTTTTGTCCGGGTATTGGGAAAAGGATCCAAAGAAAGGATCGTACCTTTTGGTCTCTATGCAAGAAATAAGCTTGACGACTACATCAATAATTCCAGGCCATTGCTTTTAAAAAATCATATCAGTCAATATCTTTTTATTGCAAGAGCCGGAAAGCCGATGACCCGCCAGGGTTTCTGGAAGCTTTTAAAACAGTATGTAAAACAAGCTGGCATCAAAAAAAAAGTCACTCCGCACAGCTTTAGGCACTCTTTTGCCAGCCACCTCCTCGAAGGCGGGGCTGATTTGAGAACCGTTCAGGTGATGCTTGGCCATGTTGATATCTCTTCCACCCAGATTTACACCCACGTTGCTCGTGACCATCTCAGACAAATTCATGAAAAATACCATCCAAGAGGTTGATTCCATAAAAGTTATTTCACCGACCCCCTATCCTTCTGCAAATCTCTACGGTCAAACAAAATACGATATCCGGGGCCAACTGTTCGGCAATGGTTTTATCGAACAATAGTTTTGCCTCAGCAGAAAATTCATCATCTCTGTCCCAAAATTGAACAGCCACAGGAATACGCGGTGTTATTTCGAAAGCATAGGCTGCATCTGCCATGTCCAGTGGAATTCCATCGAGTCGCTCACAGACTTCTTTGAATTCTTTGATATTGTTTTCATATCGCTTTTCGATAATTTGGGTGGGTATTTTGTGCGGTCCACGAAAAAAGGTAGCACCGCCGGGAATATCTTTCTCGGATATCCATTCTTTGCTGATGCTTATGTCCTTTGCTCTTAAAAGATAATAGATAATAAACAGTCCCAATAAATGTCCGACATCCCGGTTATTCTCCTGAAGCCGTATTATTTGGGACTCCTGGGGATAGATGCCGTAATCTTCACCCCAAACGGATATTCGATACCCTTTTTTCATGGGATCATAATCGCATAATGCGAGCCGGCAAACCTCTTCGGGATTTTTTTCAGCCAGTTCAAGAAAATAACTTTCGTCGATAGAATTTGTCATTTTATATTTAATGCCTCCAATGATATTTCAAAGATAGTTTCCTGTTTTTTCTTTACGATCCCTTGCCGCGAGTTCATGCGATTTAAAAAAAGATTATCCATGCAGCGATTGTTTAGAAAAACTCCCCGACCCCTGAAATAAATGGAACGAACTTTTTGTGGACTATGCAAAATTTACAATCTTATTTTATCTCGTTAACTGCTCGATAATCTGCCGATGCTCAGGAAAAAGATTAACGAGAACGTCACGCTCTGCGATTTCAAAATCAGCAAAATCGAAACCGGGCGCAACCGTACAACCCACTAAAGCAAATGAATCCCGCGATTGCAAGTTTGCACCAAACCATGAACCCCATGGAACCAATGCCTGAAATACCTCACCGTTATCCAACTTCATTCCCAGCTTTATCTGTGAGTAATTTCCTCGCCAATCGATGATATGAATAATCAAGGGATCACCAATATAAAAGTGCCACAATTCATCCTGGTTGATGCGATGAAATGCTGAGAAATCGTTATTCTGAAGAAGAAAATAGATCGCCGTACAAAAGGACCGGTCGCCATTGAATCGTTCAGGCAATGCGTGCTTGTCGATGTGTTCAACAGATCGATATGTTTCTTTGAAATATCCACCCTCCACATGGGGTTCAAGATCAAGCCTATCGATCCAGTATTGAGCATCATTCATGCCGCTACTCCATTTTCTTTTCATCCTTTTCAATGTCGTCCAATATTTTAAAAACATATCTTGCAGGCCAGTCTGCAACAGCACCGGATAATGCGACTGAAACTGCGGTAGCTTCCAATATTTCTTGACGACTTACGCCTAAGCCAACAGCACTGCTGACATGATACTCGATTCAGCCATAGCAGGCTTTTGATATACTGATTCCCAAGGCAATAAGTTCTTTGTATTTTTGTGCAAGATCACCGCTTTCAAGCGCCTCCATTTCAATTCGATCCATGTCTTGAAATGTTTTGATGCCGCTTTTTTGCATTTGCAAATTATATTTTTGCCTCAATTTCCTGGTTTCGTCTGTGTCGAAAAACATGATTATCTCCCATTTGCGGTGTGATTGCTGTAGTATCGTGATTCCGTTTAACTGTGTATCAGGCTTTATCCATTTCTTTCTTTCTTTTATCTTTTAGATAAATCGCCTTAGAGAAACCATCACCCACTGACCTTTCCTCGATCTGAAAAAGCTTTGTGGCTGTCATCAGTTCTCCTAATTTTCTATATCCATAGTTTCGCGGATCAAACCCCGGCGACTGTTTGGCAATGTTGCTGCCGACAGCCCCAAGATGGGCCCAGCCACTGTCATCCGAAGAAGCTTCAACGGCGTTCCTGAATAAATTGACCAGTTTCGTATCTTGTTTAAGCTCCTTGGCGGTTCTGCGACGAATGGTCTCGGTATCGTCATCCTTGGATCGCAGCACTTCGGTGAATATAAACTTGTCACATGCGGAAACGAATGCTTCAGGCGTTTTTTTCTCCCCGAATCCATAAACGACAAGACCGGCCTCTCTGATCCTCGAGGCCAACTTAGTGAAATCACTGTCGCTGGAGACAATGCAGAATCCGTCGAATTTATCCGCGTAAAGCAAGTCCATTGCATCGATGATCATTGCACTGTCGGTCGCGTTTTTCCCCAAGGTATATCTAAACTGCTGTATGGGTTGAATGGAATACTGTAATAAAACTTCTTTCCATCCCTTAAGACCGGGCACCGTCCAGTCGCCATAAATTCTTTTTACATTGGCTGTTCCGTATTTTGCAATTTCCGATAACAGCCCTTCAATAATTGACGGTTGGGCATTATCTGCATCGATTAATACTGCCAACTTTTCAATTTTTCCGTCAGCCATGTTTTTATCCTTTATGGTTTTGTTGTAAATAGCACTCGAGCCCACGATAAAACAACCGTACCGATGGTAACACCCATACAATAGATCTGATGTTTTTTTTCCAGAAGATAACAAAGATACAGGGCGTAGAGAAGTCCGAGGCAGATTCCCGCTATATAGCCGAACAGATGTGCCGTAAGGTCCGAGTGCTTGCTTGAACCCAGCAATCCGAGCAGGGCCAGGCCGCCGGCAAAAGGAAGCCAGGCTTTCATCCGCTGGCCGGGCATTTTTATCTTTTTGCTTAGCTGATATGAGGCCAGAATACCGATAGCACCAAATACGGCAGTTGATGCGCCGATTGAAATATGGCCGTATCGGAACAGGGCCGCATTGGCCAGATTTCCCAAAATCCCGGTTAACAGTATCATCAACCAGCCGACACCCGATCCGGTAACGCTGCACACCGCCGTGCCGAATATGGCGATTCCAGCCATATTGCCTGCCAAGTGCGGATAACCCGAATGCAGCATTAAAGCAGTAACGGTGCGGTAAAATTCTCCATGCAGAATATCATAGGCAGACGCGCCATATTCCCTGACAATTTTATCTGTGTTGCCGGACATGTTCACGGCGATACTGCATGCCATTAAACTCAGGCTTGCCCATATACCTGTGAAAGTTTTATGATACGTTTCTGTTTCTTGCGAATCAGGAATCGGAATATGTGGATTCTCAACAATATATTGCTCGATAAGCTCCAGGGCTCTGTCGTGAATCGTCTCATCAACCCAAATGTCCCAGCCGCTGTCGGATCTTTTTATGGAATACGGCAGAGCATATGCATCCAGCACCAGTCCATAAGAGTCGGCCTGGTCTTGTGTGAGATTTTCGCATAGTATTTCAATCATATGATGCTAAGGGTTCGAGGCTTGCCTGCCTCGGGCATGGATTCAAGGGATTTGGATATATTCTATGTTCAACAGAAATTATGCTTTTGAGATATCGCTTCCTTATCTCAGGTCTGCTATTTGTTGAGATAAAATCTTTAAAATTTTACGGCAAACCATCCCACAATCAATACAATGATCCAGGCAAAAGAAATGGTCCAAAGGAAATTCTTCCAATGATTTCCCAGGTAACGTTTGGTCGATTGGACGACCCATGTCCAGTTGAACCAGATATGAAAGACTAAAAGTGCCAGAAGTAAAAGTGCCAGATAAAGATGGATATCCGCCCAGTCATGACGGTGAAGTCCTAAGAAATATTTTTGAGAGGAGTAGCCCTGCCCTTTTGGAATCACAAATCCCAGAAGAAAACCCAGAACCGTAATCGACGTCATGTCGATAAATAGCATTACATTAATGAAATATTTAAGTGTATTTTTTTTCAATTTGTTTTCCTTTCCATTTTTAAGAGAATGAGGGGTCGGGGAGTTTTTCTAAACACCCGCTCTATGGATAATTTTTTTTCCATACCACAATTATAATTTATTTTCAATGAGTTATATTGGGACTGTGAAAGTGTGTTATTCGCCAACTGAATGGCACATATGCATTTTTCACTATAAACCTGACGCTTTTAAAAGAAACAAGCAAAAACAAAATTTGTTTCCGCTCATTTGAGGTAACATTAACGTATACGGTAAACTATTTTTGCCATTGGGCGTCTAAATGATAGAAGGCGTGCGAAACAAAGAAGCGTGATAAAAAGGATTTTGTACCAAAGAATGATCATTGCGTTAACACTAAAAAGGACAATCTGATGAAATTTCATATGGTTATATTGACTTTTATTTTATCTGTTTTGCTTGTCTCATGCGCCCACTATCCTCCTGACCGATACAACACCCAGGCAGGGGCTGTAACAGGTGCAGGAATGGGTGCTCTAATCGGCCAAGCCATTGGTGGCAATACTCAGGGTACCCTCATCGGACTGGCCGCAGGAACCATTCTTGGTGCCCTGGTCGGCAATGCTGTCGATCAGGATTATCAGGCTGCCAGGGACGCAGCCCAGTATGGCAAACCCGTCATTTATTATGATAAAAATGGACATGCCGTTGAAGCCATTCCAGAGGGGTCGAACGATCCCAATTGTCAGAAAGTTCGGAAACGGGTTTGGGAAAACGGAAAACTTATAAAGGAAACCGTTGAAGAAGTCTGTAGTTCTCCGCCTCCGGTGGCCCAGTATTATCCACCGCCACCGCCTCCTGCTTATTACTACGGTTGGTGGGGATGGCCGGTTGTGCCTTACTTTTCCTTTAACTTTGGGCGGTCATACCACCATGGATATTATGGGCATCGTCAGTACAGACATCGTCCTTACTTGTATCGCCATGGTTGGCATCATTGATAAAAAAGGTCTCTCGAATATTTTTATGAAATATGGACATGGTTATGGTCGCCCGCTTCAACAATTTGATAAATATCAAACTCATACTGTAAATATCAAGCAATTTTTACTTCAAAGATATCAATTCCTTTTGCCAATTTACAGCTAAATGCCGTATTGACAATAGAATCTTCATTTGGTATTCAAATCCAAATAATTAAATTTTAAAGACCATCTGCCGGCAGCGGGATCCGAACATCTAAAATATTTTTCCCCTCTTTAGGTCGATATTTCCATTGACGCTACATTTTTAAAGAGCATTTCAAGCTGATCAAGTCTTTAGAAAACAACCCTTTGAATTCTTGTACTTTCTTCTCCAACCAAATTGGAAAAGAACCATTTTTGTTTAAATCGAGTATTTTTGAAAGGAGTATCAGAATGCGATTATGTTCCCAAGGAATTAACCGATTGATCATGGCCGTCGCGGCCATTTGCCTTCTCGCCGGGCCGGCATGGTCAGCAGATAAAGCAGCATCTTCCGCTAAAGAGGCAGCCTCTGTCAACGGCAAACCCATTTTCAAAAGCCAGTATGAACGCGAGCTGTCTGTTTTTCAAAAACGGGCCGCACAGAAAGGCCAGCCGTTGGGCGATGCAGATCTAGGAACCGTTAAAAAACGGATTTTGGAAAACTTAATTGATACTGAAGTGCTGTATCAAGAGAGTCAAAAGGAAGGCATTAAAGTCGACAAGCAGGCCGTCAACAAACAAATTGAGGCAATTAAAAAACGATTTCCTGATGAAGCGGCGTATAAAAAAGCGCTGAAAAAAATGGATGTTTCCGAAAAAGAAATTCGAGTTCAGATTCAACGCGGCCTTTGCATAAACCAGTTGCTCGATACCAACGTGCGCCAAAAAATCACGGTAACCGAGAAAGAGAGCAAAAATTTTTATGACAACAACCCGAATATGTTTAAGCAGCCGGAGCAAGTAAAGGCCAGCCACATTCTGATAAAAGTGGCGCCAGACGCAGAAGAATCCAAAAAAAATCAAGCCCGCAAGAAAATTGAAAAAGTTCAAAAAAAAGTCCGCCAGGGTGAGGACTTTGGTTTACTGGCCAAAGCCAACTCCGAAGGGCCCACAGCCAAACGCGGGGGGGATCTGGGCTATTTTGGTCGAGGTCAGATGGTAAAGCCGTTTGAAGATGCGGCCTTTGCTTTGAAAGTCGGTGAGGTCAGCAAAATTGTCGAGACCCAATTCGGTTACCATCTAATCAAGTTAACCGACAAAAAGGCGGCCAGAACCATCCCTTATAAAGAAGTCCAACTGGAGCTCGAACAACATTTAAAAGAACAAAAGGAAAAAACTGAAATCCTAAATTACATTGAAAATCTGAAGAAATCGGCAACGATCAAACGATTTATTTAAAGAGGAAACCGTGAGTCTTCAATGACTCCTTTTTAATTAATCCATTAAACATTTTCTAAATTTTTGGCAGGAGATGCGATACGAAGAGAGATGGTTCTTCCATCGCCCCACGGCCACCACGCACCACAGATAAAAACATCTTGACTCGGGTCTGTGGTAAAAAGCAGTTGACCTGATCGAAGGCCGCCAAAGTTATTGTTGCACATCTTTACAATATCAGGTGCTTCACGAATGTTTGAACTGTCCCAAACATTGCTGAAATCGCGTTCCAATATCGAGCGAAATTCGTCTCTTTTATCTGCAGAAAATTCTGCCAGCAAAGCTTCAAAGCGCTGGTCCCACTTCCACGATAAAACTCCCCGTGAAGCGCTTAACAATTTTCTGGAAATCTTCTCAAGGTCCGACTTTTTAAGATTCATGACCGTTTTCCTATTTAAAGACCATCTTTTTCCAAATTACGCTTTTTTAATCAAAAGCCCATTCATCCGGAATTGAAGTCTTTTCAGGAACCAAACGCCAAATCCAGCACAGCAATCGCAGCTTACATATGTTAATTAGTGTCCATCCATGAATCTAAAACGAACACAATGGGTGCCCAATTCAGAAATGAGCAATTTTTGTTCTGATCAAGGCCGCACAAGGGTTTGCGGTGAGGCGTACGTCTGTACGCCGCAGCCGGAAACCCGCGGAGAACGCCGATCAGGACAAAAATGGCCATTTATGGATGGGCACTAATTATTTATGCATAATAAAATGCAGGACCATTGGTGACCCTGCATGCATAACATGTCAACGAACGAATACTTATTTCACAGCTTCCTTCAATGCCTTTCCTGCAACAAACTTTGGCACCTTACTTGCCGCAATATATATCTCTTCCCCTGTCTGAGGGTTTCTGCCTTTGCGAGCTTTTCTTTCAACCACTTTATATGTGCCGAATCCAATCAATGATACAGTGTCTCCTTTTCCCAATGCCTTGGTAATGCTTGAGAGAACACAATCCACAGCCGCCTGAGCATCCTTTTTGGTTTTTAGGACCTTTGAAACCTCATCGATTAAATCTCCTTTGTTCATGTTTTTCTCCTTTCTTGGCATTATGATACCTTAATTGAGCGAATTTCGAGGATGCCCCAGATTCAATGCATCAAGAATGAAGCCCCGCTTTACAAAGCGGGATAGACCTCCGTCGTCTAGTGCGAACCCTTGATAACAAAAACGTTGTAGGGGTCAATCCGTAGGCTATGGGGTATCTTCGGCTTGTCCGCCTATTGCGGACTTTCTGACAGGTTTTATTTATTTACTACTCGAAATCACGATAGTTCTTATATGCCGGAGTGCCGTTTACTAAAAGCGTCGCCCTCCGCCTTGTCCACCTCCGCCTTGTCCACCTCCGCCTCGTCCACCGCCACCTCGTCCACTGCCGCCACGGCCACCGCCACCTCGTCCACCTCCGCCACGTCGTGGTCCTCCAGATCCTGCGCCACCTCGACGGCTATCAGAGCGAGGACGGGCTTCATTGACATTAAGGTTTCGACCTTTCAAATCCTTCCCGTTCAAGCCTTCGATTGCAGACTGTGCTTCGGATTTAGCCGGCATCTCCACAAATCCAAACCCTTTTGATCTGCCAGTGTAATTGTCTTTTATAACCTTGACGGTATCGACCTCTCCAAAGACCTGGAAAGCTTCTTTTAAATCCTCCTCGGTCACCTCATACGATAGATTCCCTACGTAAATATTCATTTTGATCTCCTTATAATAAGATAATTTTAAAGGTTATTTTCTTGTAATTTAAGACTGCTATCAATTGAATATTATTCAATCTTTAAACGAAATGTCCACGAATAAAATAAAATTAATCGATAAAAGAAAGAAATGAACATCTCTGACGTAAGAAAACGATCCAGCTTTATTCGCAAGATGGCGCACTCCGTATTTCTAATGGTATGTATTAAGATAGAAAAGTATGGTGTATTTCCCAATTAATAGGATTTGAGAGGCTGTAAGTTGATGGCTTGGGTGCCTTTAGAGGTTTCTTTTAATTCAAAAGATACTGGGTCACCTTTTTGTAAACCGAAATGTCCAAAATCCTTGATGCCCGATTTATGAATAAAAATATCCCCATGTTCTTCAGTGTGTATAAAACCATAGCCTTTTTTTTCACTGTATGATTTGACATAACCTTCCATCTAATGTTTTTCCTTTCCTTGTATCTTGTGCAAATGCTTAGGAGGTCACTTTGAAGGAAGGCCCAAAAAAGACAGATTCCTGGACAAGCTCCAAAATAAATATCAGAAATATACACAAGTAGTGAATGGTAGCATGCTTTTAGGTTTAAAATAATCCATTCGTAATAATAAGTCAATAGTGTGACCACAAAAATAATCGAGTTTTCGCTTATGGATTATTGTTGTGAAAAAACCAGAGGAACGTCCATGAAATTCATCAGTGACCACTCCATAGTGACATGGTCACTGATTGGGGACATTTATTGACTTTAAATGTACTCATCCGCATACTCACTCTTGTGCATGGATCTTAAAATTACCGGGAAATGATGTGTTTACGGCTATGCCACCCTATCCCTTTAAGATGTTATCGAGCCGCTCCAGATCATTGATTACCCGCCACGTGCCACCCGCCGTTTCTGCCTTTTGCCGCCACTTCTTGACACGGGTCAAATATTTTTTCGGGTCCTGATTGTCGGCACGCAGTTTGGTCACGTTAAGTGCAATGATATTAAAACCGTTCAACTCGAACGGAACATCCCTTACATACCCTTTGGCCAGTTCTTCCTGAAGATCTGAAAATATCAAAATGTATTTATTACCTGAACCGGATTCATTCAGATACTCCATAGCCTGAAGCAAGCCGCCGGAGATATCGGTGTAACTGCTTTGTCGAACACCCCTTACAAACGTATTGACTCTGTTTTGAAATAGACGCTTCTGTTGATTGGCCACCGATGGTCGTACATCAAATGTGACCTTGGCGACGATGTCTTTTTCACTGAAACTGCCGGTATCGATTCGCCCCACAGCCAAGGTGTCCCCGGGCTGTAACGTGCCCAAGAGGTAGTTGATGATCAAACGGGCTTTATTCAACTCCACAGCGTAGGTTCCTGAAGTATCCAACAGCATATAGACCCCTTTTGCACGGTTCGATTGTTGTGAACAGCCGGTCATCAAAAGGATCAAAAATCCGATGAACCAAAATCGAAAAGATTTCATTTTGCCATCTCCTTGTTTTCGGCCAGTGGTTCCACAGCAGGCATGATTCTCCCCGAGCCGGTCGTCTTCTTTTTATCTACGGCGTTGTCTTTTGTTTGACTCCGAAACAGGTGTTGAGTCACAACTCCTTCCAGCCAAAGTGCCGGAAAAATAACCAGATCATACAGGTTTGTCATCAACCGTCCGGAGTAGTACCCTAAATGGCCAATCAATCGTAATGTAAAGGCCAAAGAACGTAGCACCCAGGCAGTGATTAGACCCAAAATGGTTCGGGCAGATGCCACAAAGGATTCCAAAGGTATGGCCACAAATGTGAGAATAAACGGCAAGATAAAGCCCATCACCATCTGTCCGACTGTTGGGATCACACTGCCGGCCACGGAACTGGGCGCTACACCTGCCAGGCTCTGACGCAATGCTTCCATATCACCGGCAATGCGGTCGCGCATAAAAGCCAGCGAAGATTCCACACCGGCTAAAATGGCCAGCAAGCTCAAGGCGATCCAGAACAGCATCATGCGCATGCGATCGTCCATACTGCCGATGATTGGAAACAGTCGTGTGATACGCAACGACTCCATCAAAAAAATGCCGGTACAGATCTCGAGGCAGATGATAACCAAACCGGCTATATTTGATGTCTTGTAAGGGCCGATATAGCTTGCACCACCCACCATTTCGGACATCGGCAGAGCGATGAGATTAAAATTAATGACGGCGCCACCGAGAGCGATCATAAGAACCGCGCCGGAAATGAAAAATTGAGTCAGCGAGGAAGAAGAAAGCGTTCTCATGGCCGTGTCGTTCTGTTCGCGAATCTCTTCATAGTTGTCCATGTAACGATCGATCCGTTTGGCCCGAAAATTCAAATCAGACAAGGATTTGTTAAAACTGACGAGGGTCTTTTTCATACCCCGCAACAAGGGCAGCATTCGATTAAGGATAGAATGGCGCTTTGAAGCATCCATGCGGTGCTGCTCGAGCGCTTTTATATGCTGTTCGGATAACGTCTCATGAATTTTTTCCAACATGCTGCCGACAACAGGGTCATTGTTGGGTCGGACACTCGCAATCGCTTTAATGACTTTGCCCCAGTCAGGCAGTTCCTGAGGAATTTCAACGCTATTATGGTGTTCTTCTTCAAGTTTGACGAGACTCTCGTTTAGCTGACGTTGAATTTGAGGATACCCCTCCAAGTCTCGTTGTACTGCATTACTGATACGTTCAAACTCCCTTTCCACACAACGTTCAGCATGTTGCCGACCTGCACTGAGCAATACATCCCGGTTGCGATCGTTCAGTCGCTTTTCAGCCAGTTTGACCGAAGCAGCAAAAAGCCGCATGCTATTTCGAATAATCAGGCTAAAAGATGCCAGACAGCGATGAAACGGTTTACGCGCCAAATACATGGCCGCAAGGATTAAAATGATCCATATGAATGTGGAAAGAAAAGGGCTGGCGGTAATCGTTGGTAAAAATCCTGCGGTAGTCATGGGACACCTCCCTTTGTTTATGTTATACGCCACGGGAGGGCAGCTCATTTACCGATGAAAACCGGAAAATAGAAAACGCCTTAGTACCCAATTGTATGAAGGCGTTTGCTGATACCTTCGGTAGCCCGGCTATCATGGCCCTTGGAGCTTTTGACCCGTGGCTTTGCGTCACTGCCTTTCGACAGTTTTGCCCTTTCGCTGGTATAATTATGAAGTGTTATGATAGAACAGTTCGAAGATGAAGTCAAGCATTATAGCGATTGGCAAATGATATGGCCTGCTTGTCGGCTGCTGATAATCAAACAGCTTCAGAATTTATTTTTGACAGCCATTATTTATGAAAATATTTATGGTCGATTTGACTTTCGAGAGCTAACGTGTTTTTCTAATTAAATCGTTCTAAGATTTTATCCGCACCCACGCAGGTGGGTAAATCCTAATAAATTTTCTCGATCTTCGACACTTTCTCGGCGTTGTCTACTTTAAGGATCTGAAACTTGAATAATAAATTCAATATATTTCGATATGATTCTTAGTTTAAACGCTGTGTTATGGAATAAAAAGAAACGAATATGAAAAAAACGGTTTTTCTGATTTTGGCCATTATACTGGTTCTGACATTTGAGGCCTTTGGAGCTACGCCCAATCCCCTGGATCTTCCTTCTTTGCTAACATCTGTTAAAAAGATGAAGGCCCTCACCTTTTGCGGAGAACATGTCCCCATTGAAAACCAGGAAGTTCTGGAGCGACTTGAAAAGGAGCTTTTGCTATCCCTTGGAGATCGACCCCAGGCTATTCTCTGGTTGAAGCGCTCCCGCCGATATATGCCCTATATTGAAAAAATATTGAAGGAAAACACCCTGCCGGATGATCTTAAGTATATGGCCATTGCTGAAAGCGCCCTTCTTCCCCATGCCGGCTCTATAAAAGGGGCCATTGGATTCTGGCAGATTCTACCAGATACAGGCCGCAGATACGGGTTGATTATTGATGATACCATGGATGAGAGACGAAATATATTTGCCTCTACCCGGGCTGCAATAGCGCATTTAAAAACACTTTATGAATTGTTGGGGTCATGGACCCTTTCAGCCGCCGCCTACAACATGGGTGAAGACGGGCTGGAGGCTGAAATCATGGTGCAACACACCCGGGATTATTACCGTCTCTATTTGCCCCTCGAAACCCAGCGATTCATATTCCGCATTCTTTCGGCAAAACTGATTCTTTCTGAACCTGCTAAATTTGGTTTTCATCTCACAGACGCGGATTATTATCCGCCTCTTGAATTCGACCGAATCAGCATCGACTGTTTTCAAAAAATTCCGCTGAGCCTTGTTGCAAAGGCGTCTAAAACAGACTTTAAAGCCATCAAGGACCTCAATCCCGAAATTCGGGGGCACTATCTCACCGAAGGTACCCATTCAATCCTGATCCCCAAAGGGGCAAATAAGGGATTTAACGCACGCTATAAAAAACTGGTTAAAGAATATGAGGAAAAGCGGACTGATCGGATATATATCATAAAAGAGGGAGATAATCTGTCATCCATTGCCGATAAATTCGATGTGCCCCTGGCGGTGCTTATTATTTGGAACCGTCTTGACTTGAACAAGCCGATCCATCCGGGAGACCGGCTGATTATTTATCCAAACAAAAAGCTGGACTAAGGCTCAGCTTATGTTAAATGGCTAAATAGTTGTTATATAGACAAAATACGACATTTGACGGGTTCATAAAAGTCGAATCCGTCAAATATTAACTAATGTCCATCCATAAATCTAAAATGAACACAATGGGTGTCCAATTCAGAAATGAGCAATTTTTGTTCTGATCAAGGCCGCACAAGGGTTTGCGGTCCCCGCACGCGGGACAGGAAGGCGTACGTCTGTACGCCGCAGCCGGAAACCCGCGGAGAACGCCGATCAGGACAAAAATGGCCATTTATGGATGGACACTAACTACCATTTTACAGGTATCCGCACCATCTTCTTGGCCTTGTTGGTAAAAAGCAGATACCCGTTTTTTTGACCGTACAGAAAAAGATCTCTCGTGATCTCCACATCTTTTTTGCAGTAATCGATGATTTCCCGTATCCGTCCCTGTTTCCACCATTTTAGGGCCTGAAGCCCGTCCGCCGTCTTTTTTTGCCCCAGGGTCACTTTGGCAAGATGATCCAAAGAAAGCCTGTAACCGAGACGATTGTGGACGTCTTCAAGGATATCTAAGGTGGGAAGTTTTTCAAAATTAAAATCCGAATACCCGGCGAGGACTCTGAAATCAAATCGTTTGACATTGAACCCCACCACCAAATCACATTTTTTAAAATGTTCGATGAGCTGATCCACCTGATCATCTAAAAACTCGAAATATTGATCTTTTTTTGAGTCATACAACACAGCACAGCTCATTTTCATTAAATCCGCCCGATGCCAGCCGCCCACTTCCCGGGCAGATCGCTGTGTCTCGATGTCGAAGATACAAAATCGAATATCCGACTGCGTGATCGGGGAATTGGTTTCGCAGTATATGTTCCGTTTTAATTTTATGGTATTACGCCTGCTCGCCATCTGTTTCCGCAGCCGCCTCATATGACGGACAGATCTTCCGCCCTTCTCCTTTAACGCTGTTTTCCTTTCAAAGGATTTGTCTTTTTCATCAGCGTAAATTTTTTCTTTAATTAATGGCTTAACCGTTGGACGGTTTTCCATGTCTTCAGAATCTTGATAACATATAATTTGATTGAGCAGAAAAACCGCTGAAGCCTTGTCGATGGGCCGGTTCCCGGACCCGCATTTCGGCGAATGCACACAGGACGGACAACCTGTTTCACAGGGACACGCCTGGATCACGTCAAGCGTATTTTCAAGCAAATCCTTTGCTTTCTTAAAGGCCTGCCTGCTCAGACCGGCACCACCGGGGATCCCGTCGTAAATAAATACCGCCGCACTGCCCACTTGAGGGTGAAGGGGAGTAGCGATTCCTCCAAGGTCATTTCGGTCCGCCATTACCAAAAGGGGAAAAATGCCGATGGCCGCATGTTCAATGGCATGAATCCCACCCATAAAATGGAGATACTGTGCTTCAGCCTGTCGCTGGATTTGAACCGGTATTTTAAACCACAGTCCTTGGGTCTCAAAAATCAACGGCGGAAGATTCAAGGGGATAACGCTTAATTTTCGTTTGCCATGTATCCGCCATTTCTCATATCCCGTTACCTGATCTGTAACTTTAAGTCGTCCAAAATAAACATATGTTTTTAATATGGTTTTAGCATCATAGATATCGAGTATCTCCGTATTTTTCTCAGACCTGACCCGGGTATAATAATCAACCCTTGCTCTGGACACCTTCGCGGTTTTTGTGTCCAAATCAAGGGTATCCACAAGGAACGTGTCGCCTTTATGAAGATAAATCGCTCCGGGATGGGTCTCTTTAAAGGCCCTGAATTCATCGATTTCTCCTTTGTGTTTCCCGGTTTTGCTGCCCACAATATTGTAGCGGCTTCCTGTTCCCCTGAGATCCACATGCCGGTGGGGCGCCAGTCGGCTGGAATAGAATTCAGTCCCATCTCCACTTTTTAACAGCGCACCGCTTTCCTCGAGGCCAAGGACGGCGTTCTCAACATGTTCGTCCAGCATAAAGGGTTCTTTGGATGTTAACGGCATCTCTGCTGCTGCGCAAATGATGTGTCTGGACATGATCTCGATATTGTATGGATTGACCACCGCAGCTTCGGGTTCACGTTTCAGAAAATTTTCCGGATGCCGCATAAAATACTGATCCAGGGCATCTTCTCCGGCAATCAGTACCAGGGTGGACTCCTGTCCACTGCGCCCTACCCTGCCGCCACGCTGCCAGGTTGCCACCACCGTACCGGGATATCCCACCAGCAGGCAAAGGTCCAGATCGCCGATATCGATCCCGAGTTCAAGGGCACTGGTGGATATTACCGCCAACAGGTCGCCTTTGGTAAGTTTGGCTTCGATCTCTCTTCGCTCTTCAGGAAGAAATCCAGCCCGATAGGCACTGATCCGTTGTGCATACGGGCCGGCTTGACTCCCGGCCCATATGGCGATAAGTTCGGTGAGTTTTCTCGACTGGGCATAAACAATAGTGCGAAGTTCCCTGTGAAGAGCGGCTTTTAAAAGCAGTATGGCAGTCTGTGCCGGACCCTGAACCGGGTTGATAAAAACAACGTGTTTTCTGCCCAAAGGTGCGCCGCTTTTCGTAATGGTATCGACTTTCAGGCCTGTGAGCTGCTCGGCAAGTTGGGCAGGATTGGACACGGTGGCGGAACAAAAAACAAATGTCGGGGCTGCACCGTAAAAAGCGCAAATCCTTTGAAGCCGCCTGAAAACCTGGGCCATGTGCGATCCCATAATTCCCCGATACGTATGAACTTCATCCACCACCACCAGGTCCAGACCACTGAAAAAATCAGCCCATTTTTGATGATGCGGCAACAGCGATAGATGAACCATTTCGGGATTGGTCAAAAGAATATTGGGCGGGACTTTTCTGATTCGTTTTCGATGCCAGGCAGACGTATCTCCATCATAAATGGCAATTGTGGGCTTAATTTCTTTGCTGTATTGGATCAGGGCTTCGAATGTCCGCAGTTGATCTTGGGCAAGGGCCTTTAACGGAAAGATATAAAGTGCCTTTGAATTTGAATTTTTGAGTATATTTTCCATCACAGGAAGATTGTAAATCAGTGTTTTGCCGCTGGCTGTCGGGGTTGCAACGACCACATGGCGTCCGGACCGGATCAAATCAATGGCCTCGACCTGGTGTTTGTAAAGATCATCTATCCCCGCAGAGGTGAGGATGTGCTGGATATTTTTGGACCACGGTATTTTAGGTTTTGAAATGCTGACGGGTTGAGCAGGCAATATGGTATGATGCACCACCTGATTTCCCAACCGTTTTGAAGAAATGAGGGACTGGATATACTCTTTTATGTCATTTTTTTGATGCATAAATTCGCAAAATCACGATCGATTTATGTATATTGACTTGAAAAATGAAAAATCTGTATGTATTATAAGATCAAATTCATATTGCATGCCCTATTTTTCTTTGCAAGAGAAATAAGCAGACCGTTCTTAACGGATATTTTCAGGATACACACCTTAAAAAAAGGATTTAACCGTTTGTTTTTGACGATTTTGCAAGACCCATAAGTATCATGATAAACCAAATTATTGTATTGATTGTTTTGCTTCTTCTGTCCGGCTTTTTCTCCTCTGCGGAAACTGCCCTTTTTTCCATAAGTAGAACAAAAGCCAGGCATCTGGCCAAAAATAAACACAAGTCTTTCGCCTTGATCAAACTAATGAAAGACGACCCCCATCGACTCCTTTCCACTGTTTTGATCGGAAACAATATCGTCAATGTGGGTGCAGCCGCCTTGGCAACATCCGTTACTATTCATTATTTCCCCCATTATGCGGTAGGTGTCGCCACAGGTATCATGACCCTTCTGATTTTGGTTTTTGGAGAAGTATTACCAAAATCCATCGCCACGCGAAATAATATTTTGATCGCCAGAATAGCCATATATCCCATATATTGGTTCTCGATATTTTGTTTTCCTGTTATTATTTTTTTAAATTTTATCCCAAAACTCACCGGAAAAATTAAAAAGACCCCCACCGTCACCGAAGAAGAGTTGATGACCTTTGTTGAAGTTGTTGAAGAAGAGGGCGAAATCAAAGAAGAAGAAAAGGAACTGATCCACAACATCTTTGAGTTCGATGATACCAATACTTCGGAAATCATGACGCCAAGGGCTGACATGTTCGTTATCGAAGCGGATGAAGAGCTGAACCTGGAAGATATCGTCAAATCGGGTTTTACCAGAATTCCGGTGATTGAGGACGATATTGACCATGTCATCGGTATTGTAAACATTAAAGATCTCTTTTTGCATGAAATTATCTCTAATGAAAAAATCGATGTCCGAAAAGTTATGACAACCCCTTATTTTGTTCCGGAAAATAAGAAACTGGACAGGCTGCTTCATCAATTCAAAAAAAGAAAGCACCATATGGCCATTGTCGTGGACGAACATGGCGGCGTATCCGGCCTGATCACCCTTGAAGACGCCCTGGAAGAGATTGTGGGAGAAATCAGCGATGAAACCGACAGGGAAGAACCGCATATTGTCAAGCACAAAGTAAAAGAATGGATCGTTCTTGGAAAGTCTGATGTTGACGAAGTCAACGAAATTATAGGGATGAATATTCCGGACTCAAAAGATTATGACACCTTTTCCGGATATGTTTTAAACACCATTGGCAGAATTCCCGAGGAAAAGGAAATATTCACCTTTGGAAATTATAATGTTACCGTAGAAGAGATGGATGGGAACCGGATAAAGAAATACAGTATCAAGCAACAACCATGAAATTTGACCAGATTCTCAACACCCGAAGATCTGTGAGATCTTTTGATTCGAGGCGGGTCAGCGAAAAGGACATCATCTCTATTATCGAAGCAGCACGTCTTGCCCCCTCTGCCTGCAACAGCCAAACCTGGCGTTTTATTTTCGTAACCCACCGGGAAATCATTCGAAAAATATGTCACAAAGCCATGCGGCCCGTTATTCCGAACAAGTGGCTCGAACAGGCGCCACTGGTGATTGTGGGATGTTCCCAACTGGATGTTATTGCAAATCGTGTCGGTGCCCGTGTCACCGGTATCGAATATTACCAGATTGATCTTGGCATTGCCATGGAACATATGGTGTTAAAAGCCACGGAACTCGGCCTTGGGACCTGCTGGATCGGCTGGTTTGATGAAACTCACGTCAAAGACATCCTTTCAATTCCCAAAAAAATAAAGGTTTCCGCATTGCTGGCGGTGGGGTATCCAAAAGAAGCACCCGGAAAAAGAAGAAAAAGAAAATCTGCGGGAAAAATAGCTTTTTTTGAAAAATGGGGAAAACCCTTTAGGCCGTCAGATGCGAACCATTAATCCTTTACGCGTTCTACATACTCCCCGGTCCGGGTATCGATTCGAATACGTTCACCCTCTTCAATAAAAGGGGGGACCTGGATCGTATATCCCGTTTCCAGCGTTGCCGGTTTTGTGCCGCCCGAAGCGGTGTCTCCCTTTGCCCATGGATCTGTATTTTCAATCTTTAAGTCCACAAAAATAGGCAACGATATTTCAATGGGATTTCCTCTAAATAAAAGGACATTGCACACGGTATTTTCTTTTAAAAAGTTGATGGCCTCACCCACCTGATCTTTGGTGAGAAAGATCTGGTCATAGGTCGCCGTATTCATAAAGCAGTACTGCTCACCATCTGAATATAAATATTCCATTTCATGATCTTCCAGGTGAGGCTCGTCGAATTTATCGCTGGATCTAAAGGTTCGATCGAACTGAGCACCGGTCAAAAGATTCTTGAGCTTGCACTTGTAATAGGCTTTGCCTTTGCCGGGTTTTGAAAATTCATACTGTACGATTAGAAACGGGTCCCCGTCGATCTCGATTTTTAAACCTTTTCTCAAATCACTGCTGTTATACATAAGTTTGTAACTCCTTTGTATTCATCTGTGTTCCATCGCCTTCTCTGCCCTGCGGGTCTCATCAACCATATGTTTTACCTTTTCGAGGTCTTTTTTGAACCGTATTGAACGTCCGTCAGGGTCCAATGCATTGGTTCCGGTGCAACTGTCAACACCTGCCGGCATAACCTGCATGATACCGTCAAAAACATTGTCGGGGGTGATGCCTCCAGCCAATATCACAGGAATATGACTTGACTGAATCAGTTGCGCAGCCACGTCCCAGTTGCATGTCCTGCCGGTGATGCCCACGAAACCTTTGACCGGCTGAAGATCAACCATAGATCCGGATGATTTTACAATCAGGGTATCTGTCAAAAAATAATCACTGACCGCCTCGAACATGCGCGCCAGTACAAGGATATCTTCTTGGTTCGGCATTTCGGGTTGGGGAATCGGAATGGACCGCATCATTTTAATCTCAGGAAATCTTTTTTTAATGTTTTTCTGCAACAATACAAGTTTTTTACAGGAGTCGCAGGATCCATTTTCAAGGGTTATCGCTTCACAAAAATGGATAATATCGGGTTTGTAGTAATCCAGCATGAAACATATGCTCTCAAGATCATCAAACAGCGGTATCAAGCTGCTCCTGCCATCCATCTCCTGAACCAATTGTACGGTATCCCTGATAGAAGGAACCTTCCACGATTCTTTTGATACAATAACACTGCCGACATGATCAACGCCGAGGGCCATCAAGTTCTCAGCCTCTGAAGGTGTTTGTACCTCATAAATCTGAACAATTATTTTACTCATGGGTCATTTTTGAAGGCGTCACATTTGCAACCCAACGGATCATCCCATCAACACGTTGCAGTTTTTACCCCCCATTGAGGTTTAACATAAAAGTTGACTTTTCAGGCCGTTTCTAACATATTCAGCATGTTTCTGCAAATTGTTTACTTAAGCCATTTGTTAAGATATACTGTCAACAGATTCAGCTTGAATCCTGCCGAAAAGCACAAAAAGAGGAAAACTCATGATACTGATTATCGATTTTGGTTCACAATATAACCAGCTCATTGCCCGTCGTGTCAGAGAATTCCATGTATATTGTCAGATCGATCCGCCGAATGTCGATATTGACTATATTAAGCACTTAAATCCCAAAGGGATTATCCTTTCAGGAGGGCCATCAAGCATTTATGAAAAAAATAGCCCGAAGTGTGATGAGGCAATCTTTAATCTTAACATTCCCGTGCTTGGAATCTGCTACGGCATGCAATTTATGATCAATGCACTGGGGGGAACCGTTAAGAGAGCCAAAAAGCGAGAATATGGTTTTGCAGAACTTAACGTCAAAGAAGAAACGGGTTTGTTTAAAACGGTGGGCGGAAAAACAAAAACCTGGATGAGCCATGGTGATTCCATCACTAAGCTGCCGGGTGGTTTTAAACTAACGGCATCCACTGAAAACACAAAAATTGCTGCTGCAGTTCATACTAAAAAACATCTTTACGGCCTTCAGTTCCACCCTGAAGTTCACCATACAGCCAAGGGCAAAACCATGCTGCGTAACTTTCTTTTTAATGTGTGTGGCTGCAAACGCACGTGGACCATGAAAACCTTTGCCAGGGACTCGATTTCTCAGATCAGAGACGTCGTCGGAGACAAAAAAATCATCCTCGGTCTAAGCGGCGGTGTCGATTCATCGGTCACCGCCCTGTTGCTTCACCATGCTGTGGGGAAAAACCTGACCTGCATATTTGTTGATAACGGCCTCCTTAGAAAGGACGAAGCTAAAAAGCTCAAAAAGACCTTTAAGCAACACCTGAAAATTAACATCCGGTTTGTAAATGCCAAAACCAATTTTTTAAATGCACTTTCTAAAATCATTGATCCGGAAAAAAAGAGAAAAATTATCGGCAAAGTCTTTATGGATGTTTTTGAAACCGAAGCCAAGAGAATAAAAGGTGCGGAATTTTTAGCCCAGGGAACCCTGTATCCGGATATTATTGAGTCACAATCAGCCTTCGGCGGTCCGACATCGGTCATTAAATCGCATCACAATGTCGGCGGACTTCCCAAAAACATGAAATTAAAACTTGTTGAACCTTTAAAATATCTGTTTAAGGATGAAGTTCGCCTTTTGGGCAAGACGTTGGGACTGGATGAAGACCTGATATGGCGGCAACCTTTTCCTGGTCCGGGCCTTGCCATTAGAATCATCGGAGAAATTAACAACAAGCGCCTTTTGATATTAAGAAATGTTGATGATATTTTGCTTGATGAAATAAAAAACAGTGGCTATTATCGGAAATTATGGCAGTCCTTTGCTGTTTTATTGCCAATAAAAAGTGTCGGCGTCATGGGAGACAAGCGAACATATGAAAACATCATTGCTATTCGGGCGGTAACCAGCAAAGATGCAATGACTGCCGACTGGGCAAAATTGCCGCACAAATTACTTGGAAAAATTTCAAACCGCATCATTAATGAAGTTAAGGGTGTTAATAGGGTGGTTTACGATATAAGCTCAAAACCGCCCAGTACCATCGAATGGGAATAATTAGAAATGACTGAAAAAGAACCCAAAAAATTTGAGATGCAAATGGATGATGAAATTCCGGAATTCCAGGTTCAGGAAGATTTAGACGATCAGAAAGTTGAAAAACTACACAAGCGAATTACCCGTATCTCGATTATTATCCCTTGTTTGGTTGTTATTATTATTCTTGTGGCTTATTTTGATTTGAAAAAAAATCTCTCCAGTGTAAACACCATAGGCAATAAGGGGGTTCAAACCCTTTCCAAAGAACTTGAATCCAGGTTTTCTTCCCTTTCCATTAAGGAGGCAAACCTCGAAGAAACCCTGGGCAAAAAGATTGCGGCCCTTGAAAAGGCAACCGCTTCATTGCAGATTGCGACAAAAGAGGCGACAACAGCCATAAGGTACATTCGATCTGCAAGAAAAAAAGACAATGAAAACACCGATAGCGCTATTAAAAAAATCGATGAAACATTGGCCTCTATTCCCAAAGACCTTGAGAAAATGTCATCAGATTTGAAGGCCATGGACAAAACATCCTCTGCAAAATTGGTCATTTTCTCTCAATTCATGGACAGCACTAAAAATGATCTTGCAACCATACGTTCGGAAATCTCATCACTGAAATCTTCCAAGGCCGACCGAAACGATCTTAAAGATCAACAGAAAGTCTATCAGTTAGCGCTGCGCCAATTAACGACCAGTCTTGAAGACAGAATAAAATCTGTGGAAAAAAGGCTAAATGAACTGGGAAAGGTTCAATCGTCGTCTAAGAAACAAAGTCAGATCAAGCCCGAAAAATCCAATTCGTCAAATCAGGCGGAGACAAAATCGACTCCCGATGTTTCACTCCCCAAAAAAACCGAAACGCCAAAACCCGGTACGATTTTTGAACAAGACCTTTCCAAAAAAAATTCTGATTAATTAGCATTGAACTTCAACATAGCGGCATCCTTTTATCGCAATTTTCTCTTAAGCAGTTGAACAAATGTAATCCAACAGATAAAACCGAAAGGTAAAACGGTAAAGGTTATGCTTGACTTGTCCGCAGTTAATGGATTAAAAATGCAGGGTTAAATGATATAAATGACGATAAACCCGGGCTATTTTTAGAATCTAAAGCAAAGGAGGAAGGTCGATGGATGTTAAACTTATCAATCCCTTTATCAATGCAACCTTGAATGTTCTTCAAACAATGGCATTTATTAAATGTCAAGCGGGAAAACCTTACCTCAAAAAAGATAGCGTTGCCCAGGGTGATGTGTCCGGTGTTATCGGATTTACAGGTGAATCAAATGGAACCGTTTCAGTGACTTTCGATGAATTATGTATATTAAAGATCGTTTCAAACATGTTTGGAGAAGAAATGAAGGAATTAAATGATGAGGTTTCAGATGCCGTGGGAGAGATCACCAATATGATATCCGGTCAGGCAAGACAAGAATTGGAAAAAATGGGCAGGCTATTCCACGGCGCCATTCCTTCGGTGATTACCGGTAAAAATCATAAGATTGAATCTACTGCCAAAGGCCCTAAAATCGCCATTCCGTTTACCACCGATGCTGGAACCTTTACGATTAGTGTATGCATAGATAACAAATCTTAATAACATCATATCATTGAGCGGTCTGAAAGTTTTTTCTTTTCAAATTACTCAATGAAAGCTGCTTTTTTAAAAAAAAGCTCATATTGTACATAAACGCTAAAGATTTTTACAACAATTGCCGAAAAAACAAGAAAGGAGGTAAATAACAAGGAGAATGGGCTATGGATATCGTGGTCGGGAAAATACAACCTGCCAAAGACGAAGGAACTCATAAAAAATCTTTTTATAAAGACGGTAAAAAGTCGAGTTCCAAGGAAAAACGTAAAAACAAACAGGATCGACGTAAAAGTATTAGAGAGGGGGTAATTGTATCTCTTTCTTTCAAAAATGATCGTCGTGTTCTACCGGATAGAAGAAAAGCGAATTCGCAAAAACACCCCTACTCTTCTATTTAGATGACGTCTCTTTGATGCCATCTGCTTCCTGCTTCTCTTTCCACGCCTCATACGCGTAATCAAGAAGTGCCCATTTGTCTTCAGAATCTATGGTTATCAGCTTGATACCACCTTTATAATTATAATCTGCATCTCCTTTGAGCACTTTAATCCAATTCAGAGTCCCGGTAAAAGAAACCGATTTTTCTCTGTCAGGAACATCCACCACAAATTTCAGCATAGTATCCAAAGAAAGCTTCGCTTCTAAGTGCACAGTAACCCCCATACCCTCTCTGCTGATATTCACGATGGAACACTGCGTTTTTCCTTCCTCATTGTTCTCTTCTGAATAATGAGCACGAACCCTCACAGGAAATCGTATAAATTTTCGTCTATCTTTCACTCAATTCCTCCAATCATCGCCATTATTTGATTTCCTATAGTTATTAATGTATACTACATCGCAAATCAAGCCTAAAATATAACATGATAAAATGATAGACTGCCATAAATGCAAACATTACTATGTTACGTGGGATAAAAACTTTCCTCATGGCTGCAAAGCCATGAAATTCAAATCCAGACAACTTCCATCCATACAGGTACGTGCCAGCTCCCAACGCGAGTGTCTTCTGGTCAGCAAAAAAGAAACGGTTAAAAAAATGAAAACATAATGTGCATGTTCACGGGGTTTGCACTCCCGATTCAATTCGGGGAATGTCTTCCGGATGATCAACTTCCGGAGAATCGTGTTCGGTAATGACCACCCGTATTTGATATCCGTATTCAATGGCCCGCAACTGTTCGAGTTTTTCAATCTTTTCGAGTTTTCCTTCGGGAAGGTTTCTGAATGTTTCCAGAAAACGTCTGACATATGCATAAATTCCCAGATGTTTATAGGTGTCATAAATTGTGTTAGCATCCCGGGCACAGGGAATCGGCGATCTAGAAAAATAGAGCGCATATCCTCTATTATCAAAGGTCACTTTACAATCTTTGGGATTGGTAATTTCGCCTTTCTCAACAATTTTAAAGGCCAGCGTGGTCATTTCAACGCCCGGTTCGGTCTTAAATGGACGGATCACATCTTGTAAATGTTGGGGATGGACTTCGCGTTGATCACCTTGTATATTGACGACAATATCTTCAAGATCAAGCCCCATCTTTTCCGCTGCTTCCGCCACTCTGTCCGTACCTGAGCGATTTTTTTTGGATGTCATTACGGCATTACCACCAAAATCCATAACAGCATCGAAAATTCTCTGATCGTCTGTGGCAACGACAACGTCTGTTACGATATTTGACAGACGCACGCGTTCATATACCTGTTGGATCATGGGTTTCCCATTTTCAAGAAGACTCAGCGGCTTTCCGGGGAACCTGCTAGAATCGTACCTTGCAGGGATTATGACGACAATCTTCATATTTTTCTCCATACTAAGATTTTGTTGACCCTATTATTGGGTTTGGGTTATCAATAGAACTCAACATTAAACCTTACCTCTTTTCAGGGAATTATATCATGGATATGGTATCTTTAAAACAGCTCCTTGATCATGTCGCCACCGGCAATATTTCGATTGAGGATGCTGCACAAAAATTAAAGCATCTTTCGTTTGAAGATTTAGATTATGCACATATAGACCATCATCGCTCCCTGCGCAAGGGCTTTCCTGAAGTCATCTTCGGTCAGGAAAAAACTGTCGATCAGATTGTCGGTATTATGGAAAAAATGATCGTCCAGGAAAATATCGTACTGGTCACACGTATCCAAGCACGTCATGCGGATCAGGTGATCTCACGTTTTCCAGATGCCGAATACCATGAAGATGCGAAAATGGTTGTCTGGAAAAAACATCGCATCCCCCAAAGCGGCAAAGGTACCATTATTGTCATATCAGCAGGAACATCAGACATACCGGTTGCCAAAGAAGCCTTGCTTACGGCACAGGTTATGGGAAACAAAGTGGAATCTGTTTTTGATGTCGGTGTTGCCGGCATTCACCGCTTATTTGACCATAAAACACTGATCGAAGAGGCATCTGTTCTTGTGGTTGTTGCCGGAATGGAAGGTGCGCTTCCCAGCGTGGTAGCAGGGATGGTCAGCCGACCGGTTATCGCCGTTCCCACAAGTGTGGGTTACGGGGTCAGCTTTGGCGGTTTAACCGCGCTGTTTGCCATGTTGAACAGCTGCAGCTCGAATATTGCCGTTGTAAACATTGACAACGGATTTGGGGCCGGATATATGGCTTCTATCATCAACAGGATATAACAAGGAATCATATGATGAGTGCAGGTAAAAAATTCTGGATCGGAGTTGGTGATATCCACGAAGACATTTCCCTTCTAAATGAAATCCCTGATTTGACGGATGCTGCCGGCGTCATTATCAGCGGTGACATTACCAACAGGGGGGACGGCGCAGGGCGGGTCACCTACTAAAAGCCGTCTCTGCTATCAATTCTAATATTTATGCACAGATCGGAAATATGGATCGGTCTGAAATTACGGATTATCTGGACGAAAAAGGCTGGAATATTCATGCAAAAGGCAAACAGTTGGCGGAGGATATCGGTATCATGGGGGTAGGATATTCAACACCAACCCCCTTCAGAACCCCTTCAGAGGTTCCGGATGCCATGCTGGGAAAATGGTTGAGCATAGGGTATGAACAAATAAAGCACCTTCCAAAACTTATATTGGTGGCACATGATCCCCCATTTGGCTCAAAAACAGCTGAACTGCCTTCAGGGGAAAACGTCGGCAACAAGTCTGTACTGGAGTTTATTCAGCGTGTCCAGCCGGATATCTGTCTCACCGGCCATATCCATGAGGCAAACACTGAAGATTTTATCGGCAAAACAAAAGTATTGAATCCGGGAATGTTGTGTATGGGTGGCTACGCCCTTATTCGATTAAGGGAAGATAGATTAGAAGCCAAACTTATGTACATTTGAGGCACTTTTTTATTGCTTATATCCGATCATCCGTAAAAATTCTTTTCGTTCCTTGATATCCGCTTCGGTTTCAATACCCTTTGTTTTAAAACCGTCAACGACACCGATAATTCCCCGGCCCTGTTCTGTTTCTGCGATAAGGACTTCCACGGGATTTGCAGTAGCACAAAAAATCCTGCAAACTTCAGGAACATTTTTAATAGCGTTCAATACATTAATGGGAAACATGTCTTTCATCAAGAGGATGAAACTGTGACCCGCAGAAAGGGCATAGGCATTTTTCTTTGCCAGTTCCACGAGGTCATCATCTGTCCCCGAATATCGCACAAGACACGGTCCTGAAGATTCACAAAATGCCAGACCGAATTTTGCTCCGGGTACGGTATTCACCATTGTCTCATAGATATCTTCGACGGTTTTGATGAAATGAGAATGTCCTAAAATAAAATTTAACTCATCCGGTTTTTCGATCTTGACCGTCTTGATTTCCATAATCTCCCCTTTACTTTCTTCTGTCTTTACAGGTTCTTCGGTCTCCACCTTGCCTTCGATCCTGACCGCATTTTCGATCCTTGCCACTTCTTTTTCGCCAAATGACCCAGCTTTCGGATTGGTAAAGTTCACCGGAAAATTCAAAATCACATTGATGCTGTGAGCACCCTGATTTGAAGATGTTCGTCATTCTGCCGGCATCTTCCGGTCATCATTGACAGCTGTCCGCAAGGCGTATCGTCAATCACCACTGTAAAGCGTGTATCCTTCGGGTCGGACTCCTCGAATTTGAAATGTATTTTCATTTACAGCCTTCCTCAAATTTCACAGCACCGATAGTAATTTATTTTATTAAGTCAGGCTATGAGAAATTTTATTTTATGTCAAGAAAAAGGGGCCAAGACAGTTTATCCTCCTAATGGGTCAAATCTTTATCGCTCTCAACTTCGCTGGCAGACAGACGTCTTTTGTATATTCTCAACTCATCCATCAGACTATTAAAGACCCCTCCGTAGTACTTGCTGCAACACCTGAAGCTCATGTACTTGGCTTATCATAATTATTCCTTGCAAAACTTGAAATCACAATAGAAGATTCTATGGGTTTAGTGTAATATTTTTTCTGAGTATTATCCGTTATATTCCCATTTTCCTCTTTTAGTCGGTGCTTTTAAAGATTTTTCAAGCTGATTTAAAAAACGTATTCTGGGAATCTGCCTTGCACCAAAACGGGTTAAATGTTCGGTAGGGACCTGACAGTCTATCATGTCAAACGATAATTCTTTAAGATGTTCCACAAGTTTAACAAGCCCAACATTTGAAGCATTGCTGATTCGTGTAAACATGGATTCTCCGAAAAAACACTTCCCTAAAGAAACCCCGTATAACCCTCCTGCAAGATATCCCTGATGCCAGACTTCCAACGAATGCGCAAATCCTGCCTCATGCAAATTGCAGTAAGCATCGATCATATCTCTAACGATCCAGGTTCCTTCATTTTTTTGTACCCGAACTTGTGCACACTGGTTGATGACCTCATTGAAAGCCAGATCTATGGTCACATTGAACACGTCTTTTTTGATGATCTTTCTTAATGTTTTTGAAATTTTGATCTCATGGGGATACAATACGAGGCGAGGGTCGGGTGACCACCAAAGAATCGGTTCATTATTCGAAAACCATGGGAAAATGCCCATACGATAGGCAAGAAGAAGACGTTCCTGGCTCAGGTCGCCACCAACAGCCAGCAATCCATCTTCGGATGCAAGGTGGGGTGTCGGAAATTCGATTGTATCTGATAAAAGAAAAACAGGCACTCAGATATCATCAAGTCGTCAAGTGGGGCAACACGTTAAGATTCCATCACTCCATTGTTTCTGATACCCTAATTTTTTCACTTAACGACGTCTTGGCTTTGTAGTTAAAGGTCAACTTTTCATTTTTAACATCAACAAAAACATTACCGCCTTTATTCAGCCGCCCAAATAGAATCTCATCGGACAGGATATCTTTAATCTCGGTTTGTATCAACCGACTCAATGGTCTGGCGCCATAACGCGGATCATGTCCTTTTTGAGCCAGCCATGTCCGTGCATCCGAAGAAAGATTGATGGATACTTTTTTAGCTACAAGCTGTCCTTTGAGCTCATTCATAAACTTATCCACCACTTTTTTCATAATATCTTCATTCAATGCATTGAAATGAATGATACCGTCAAGACGGTTTCTAAACTCCGGACTGAAAAATTTTTCAATGGCTATTTTACCTTTATTTTCAGTATCATATTGCTTGTCTCCGAAACCGATGGTTTGCGTGCTCATCTCCCGTGTACCGGCATTGGAGGTCATCATAATAATGACGTTTCTAAAATCAGCCTTTTTGCCGTTATTGTCCGTCAGGGTTGCATGATCTAAAACCTGCAAAAGAATGTTAAACATATCCGGATGTGCTTTTTCTATTTCGTCAAACAACAGCACGCTGTAAGGATGCTTTCGGATATCATCCGTCAACAGTCCTCCCTGATCAAAACCGATATAACCCGGAGGTGCACCAATCAAACGGGCCACGGCATGTTTTTCCATATACTCACTCATATCAAATCGTAAAAAATGAACACCGAGGCTCCTTGCTACCTGAAGACTCACCTCTGTTTTTCCAACACCTGTTGGACCGGCAAATAAAAATGATCCAATGGGCCTTTCGGGTGTTCCGAGACCGGCACGGGAGCGCTTAATGGATGTGACCAAGGATTTTATGGCATTGTCCTGTCCAAAAACAACCTCTTTGATCTTTTCTTCAAGGTTCTCCAATTTTGTTTTGTCCGGAGTCGACACACTGATGGTCGGTATTCTGGCCATCTTGGCCACAATTTTTTCAATGTCTTTGGGATTGATCTTCTTTCTGCGGGGAGAATTGGACAATCTAACAAATGCTCCTGCTTCATCGATAACATCTATCGCTTTGTCAGGCAGATAGCGATCATTGATATATTTGGCAGAAAGTTCGGCCGCAGCTTTTAAGGCCTGATCCGTATAAACAATGCCATGGTGTTCCTCATAACGGGATCTCAGTCCCTTTAAAATTTGAAAAGTTTCTTTAACCGGGGGTTCTAAAATTTCGATTTTCTCAAATCTGCGTGAAAGGGCACGGTCTTTTTCAAAGAAATTCTTATAATCTTCATAAGTTGTAGATCCTATACACCGAAGCTCACCGGTGGCCAAGGCTGGTTTCAATATATTAGACGCATCCATGGAACCTCTACTGGTGGCTCCGGCACCAACTGTTGTATGAATTTCATCGATAAATAAAATAGCATCTTTTTTCTTTTTCAAAGAAGACAAAACGCCTTTTAAACGCTCTTCAAAGTCACCCCTAAACTTCGTACCGGCGAGTAAACCGCCAAGATCAAGGGAATAAATTCGAACATTTTTAAGCAATTCGGGAATAGACCCATCATTTATCCGAATGGCCAGACCTTCGGCCATTGCTGTTTTACCGACTCCGGGGTCTCCAACAAAAATTGGATTGTTCTTGCGCCTACGGCATAGCACCTGAACGGTCCGTTCCATCTCCAGGTCTCTTCCGATTAAGGGATCCAACTTTCCCAGGGCTGCATATTTTACGAGATCAGTGGTAAACGCTTCCAGTGGATCGGTCTTTCGCTTCTTATCTCTTTTTTCTGTTTTTACAAACGGATCCAATCCCTTATCCATTGGTTTGGAAACATTGTGAGAAATGTAACTTAAAACATCAAGACGGGTAATGCCTTCTGAACTCAGAAAATACTCAGCGTGAGAATCTTCTTCCTGAAAAATCGAGGCCAGTATGTCACTCACATCGACCTGCTGTTTTTCTGCAGATCGGACATGATTAATCGCTCTCTGAATGACCCTTTGAAAACCGACGGTCTGTTGGAGGACATATTCGTTTTCCTCAGGAACACTCTCCATCTGTTGGCTTAGAAATAATTCAAGTGCATTTTTAATACTTTCAACGTTACCGCCACAATTTTCGATAATTTCTATACCTTCGCTGTCGTATAAAATAGCAAAAAGCAAGTGTTCTACACAGACATACTCGTGGCGTCTTCTCTTGGCTTCTCTTACTGCAAAACCGAGTGTTTCGCTAAGTTCTTTGCTGATCATTGGTCTATTCTTTCTCCATTGTACACTTCAGGGGGAAACCGTGTTGTCTGGCCAGGGTATGAACGGAATTCACTTTGGTTTCCGAGACTTCATAAGTATATACACCACAAATTCCGATACCTTTGTGGTGAACGTTCAACATGATCCTCACTGCATCTTCCGACGATTTATTAAAAACGATCATCAGAATTTCAACCACAAACTCCATGGTCGTGTAATCGTCATTATGCAGAAGCACTTTGTACATTGAAGGCTCATCAATATCATCCCCGACTTCTGAAATGACGTCTTCTTCTAGCTCAGGGCTGTCACCGTTCATCGAATCATTTTCCATGATTAGCCCCTTGAAGAATTTGGTCCGAACCTTTTAGTTTCAATAAAATCAAACCCGAAATGAGCAGGGCATCAATGATTATTTTTAAATATTATAATCATTGATGCCCGATCTTGTAAAGAGCACAATCAAAATAATTGCATCATTTATGTTATTTGCCACAACACTTTTTATATTTCTTTCCGCTTCCACAGGGGCAAGGCGCATTTCGTCCCACCTTTTTTTCGGCCCGTTTAACCGGGTTCTTTTTTGCAGGTTCATCTCCGCTGGAAAAAACCAGTTTCTGTTCCTTGGGCTGTTGCAAGTCAGTAATATTCTGGGGCTCGGATATTTGAATTCTGTACAAAATTCCCAGCGTCTCTTCCTTGATCCTGGAAATCATTTCCTGAAATAATTCGAAACCTTCCTTCTTGTATACGATGAGAGGATCCTGTTGTGCATACCCCCTTAGTCCGATTCCCTCCTTCAGATGATCCATACTTAACAGATGGTCTTTCCACAGGTTGTCAACCGTCTGCAGCATAACAATGCGTTCAAGATGTCTGAATTCTTCCGATCCCACGGAGGCCTCTTTTTCGTTATATACCGTTAGGCTGGAATCGGCGATCAGCTCTGCCAGCCCTTCCCGGGTCAAACCGTCCATGGTATCATCATCAATTTTATCCAGTCGAAAATTAAATTGCTTAAATACCGCCTTTTTCAATCTCTTCCAGTCCCATTCTTCAGGATGGGCTCTTTCGTCAGTAAATTCATAAGCGATCTCCTCTGCTTTATCACGAATCATTTCCTCGATGGCGGGTTTCAAACTTTTACCGCTCAGGGCTTCCCGGCGCTGTCTGTAAACGACCTCCCTTTGTTGATTCATGACATCATCATATTCCAAGAGCTGCTTTCTGATATCAAAGTTGTGTCCCTCAACCTTTGCCTGGGCATTTTCAATGGCCTTGCTGATCAGTTTGTTTTCTATGGGTTCACCATCTTCCATCCCCAGCTTTTCCATAATTCCGGTGATTCGTTCGCCACCGAATATCCGCAAGAGATCATCTTCCAAAGCAAGGTAAAAACGGGACGATCCCGGATCTCCCTGTCTCCCTGAACGTCCCCTGAGCTGATTATCAATACGCCGGCTTTCATGTCTTTCGGTCCCGAGAATATGGAGCCCGCCCAGATCGGTAACGCCCTCGCCTAAAACGATGTCCGTCCCACGACCGGCCATATTTGTCGATATGGTCACCGCACCTTTCTGACCTGCCAGCGAAATAATCTCCGCCTCCTTTTCATGATTTTTTGCATTCAATACCGTATGTTTAATGCCTCTTTTTTTCAATTTTATTGCAAAATTTTCTGAAACATCAATTGAAATTGTTCCCACCAGAACAGGCTGTCCCCTTTTATTCAGTTCAACGATTTCGTTAATTGCCGCATCAAATTTCTCTTTGCGGGTTTTATAAATTACGTCCGGTTTATCGATTCGAATCATGGGCTGGTTTGTGGGGATAACCATCACGTCAAGATCATATATTTTTTTAAATTCGGCGGCTTCCGTATCCGCGGTTCCTGTCATGCCGGCAAGCTTATTGTACATTCTAAAATAATTCTGAAACGTAACAGTGGCCAGTGTCTGGTTCTCATTTTCGATTTTTACGTTTTCTTTGGCTTCAAGTGCCTGATGCAATCCTTCACTGTATCGACGGCCGGGCATCAGACGTCCCGTAAATTCATCTACAATGATCACTTCTCCATTTTTCACAATATAATCGACGTCTCGTTTAAAGAGGGTGTATGCTTTAAGCGCCTGGTTAACATGGTGAAGAATTTCGATATATTTTGGATCGTACAGGTTGTCGACCTTGAGCAACTGTTCCGCTTTGGCTATCCCCTCTTCGGTCATCACGGCTGATCGAGCCTTTTCATCCACGGTAAAGTCACGTTCAGAAACAAGGCGTGGAATGATACCGTTGACCATATGGTACAATTCCGTCGATTTTTCAGCCGGTCCGGATATGATCAACGGTGTTCGGGCTTCGTCAATCAAAATACTGTCAACTTCGTCAACAATTGCAAAATTGAGCTCTTTTTGAACGACGGTTTCTATGTCAAACTTCATATTGTCTCTTAGATAGTCAAAACCGAACTCATTGTTTGTGCCGTAAGTAATGTCCGAACCGTATGCGGCATTGCGCTCATCATCATCCAGGCCGTGCAATATACAGCCCACGGAAAGCCCCAGAAATTTATAGATATGCCCCATCCATTCTGTGTCACGTCTTGCCAGATAGTCATTCACCGTTATAATATGAACGCCCTTTCCCGAAAGCGCATTCAGGTAAGCCGGGAGAGTCGCCGCCAGCGTCTTACCTTCACCGGTCTTCATTTCAGCAATCTTCCCCTGATGGAGAACAATGCCGCCGATAAGCTGAACATCGAAATGCCGCATTTGGAGGGTACGAATTGACGCTTCTCTCACTGTTGCAAAGGCTTCCGGAAGAATATCATCAAGGGATTCGCCATTGTTCAGGCGCTTTTTTAATAAAGAAGTCTGAGCTTTCAACGTGTCATCACTCATGGATTGTATTTGGGGTTCGAAGGCATTAATCTGTTCAACGATGGGTTTAATTTTTTTTAATTCACGTTCGTTTTTGCTTCCAAACGCCTTTGTTAATAGGTCGGTAATCATTTAATAATATATTCCTCCTGGATCGCTTGTTTTATTAGATTCTACATGTCACGATTAAAGCTTGATCGTGATCCGTTTACTTTATGTCGCATGCAAATTTTTGGCCAATATACCATCAATCGATATATTTTGCAAAATACCGTTGAGATAATTCATGAAGATTTTTTTCCATGAGAAAGGAAGAACAGATGAAAAGAAAACTTGGGGACTTACAAAGATATCGTAAATGTCCGTCCCAAAATGGCCATTTAGGGATTAATACTAATTTAGAATGTATTTTTGGGGATTTACAGGAAGACCGTTTAATAAAACTTCATAATGGAGATGGGATCCGGTGCTGCGTCCTGTGTTGCCCATCAATGCGATGACATCACCTCTTTTGACCGCCTCTCCCCGTTTCTTTAAAGCCTTTTGAATATGCCCGTAACGGGTGATTATCCCGTGCCCATGATCAATTTTAATCATTTGGCCATACGCACCATTACGCCCGACAAACGTTACAACCCCGTCTGCGGTCGCAATAATCTTGGTTCCCTTATGGCCTGCAATGTCAAGGCCTTTGTGGAATTCACGTAAATCGGTAAACGGTGACACGCGATATCCGAATCCTGAGGATAACCATCCTTCTGTTGGACGAATGGACGGTGTAGAAGACAACAAATTGCGTTGGCTTTTAAGGCCTTCATATAAAGATTCAAACACTTTTTCCTGACTGACTGAAGCTAAAGTCAGTTCCCGGGTCTGTTCATGCATTTCACGGAATAGGCTGCTATGTTTCTCGTTTAAGGGAAGCTGTGGGTCAAGATCTTCAGGAATGGAACCGCCGACACCGAAAAGGCTGTCTTCTTCAGAGGATTTTTCCAGGTTGGCAATAACACGTATCTTTTGTTCAAAAGTATTTAATTTAACGAGACTTAATTTCAATGAATTGATCTCATCTGCAAATTTTTGAATCTGCTTTCGCTGATTGAGAATTTCGTCAGATTGTTTGGCAATTGTATTTTGAACTTCCTGTTTGTTGAATGTAATCTTAAGGTTAAAATAATCGACCAGGATTGCTGTGGTCATAAACAAAAAGAATGCTAAGAAACCGCCGACAATCAATAAATGGCGTCTGGAAACAGCCAACTGTTTGACGGTCTTGCCCGTATAATTTAAAATGTAAAAAGAAATTTTCTCGTCCATAATATTTTCGACGGCTTAGAAAGACACCAATCCACAATAAAAGCTATTAATTTAAATAGGTTAAAATCAATATATCTTCCCGGATCACCAAGCGCAAAACGGCTCATACAAAACACTCTCTCATAAAAAATCAATTGCTGGCTTTTTAGGAGAGTTTCATTATTTAAAAAATTTGACATATTCTATCATAAAGAGATTAGGTTTGTCAATAACCAGAACGGTAAAGAGATGATCATAGAATAACGGGGAAAAAGCGTCTTTCCCCGTTATTCCGGATGATAGGATTAAGCGATTCCAAGTTTAAATTTAAGGGACTTCAGTGTATTTTTCATCAGCATGGTGATGGTCATGGGGCCGACACCGCCCGGTACCGGGGTAATGTAACCGGCAATTTCTTTGGCAGCATCAAAGTCAACATCTCCACTTAATATCGCAATCTTTTTTCCGGTCTTCTCACTGATCTTTTCCCCGATCCTGTTGACACCAACATCGATGACGCATGCACCCGGTTTGATCCATTCGGGTTTTACCAGACCCGGGACCCCGGCAGCCACAATCAGAATGTCTGCACGCTGACAATGTGACGCCAGATCTTTTGTGCCAGTGTGAACGATGGTTACGGTTGAATTGGCGCCGACTCCCTTTTGAAGCATCATATTGGCAATGGGTTTGCCCACAATATTTGAACGACCGACCACCACAACTTCGGCGCCCTTTGTTTCAACACCGGCACGGACGATCATCTCCTGTATACCGGCAGGGGTACATGGCGGAAATTTAAGCTCACCGCCGCCGATCATGAGACGTCCCACGTTGACCGGATGAAATCCATCCACATCTTTGTCAGGATCTATGGCGTTTAATACCTTCTTTTCATCAACATGCTTGGGCAGGGGCAATTGGACGAGAATGCCGTTAATGGTATCGTCGTTGTTATATTTGTCAATTAAAGCTAAAAGCGCTTCTTCGGAAAGATCTTCGGGCTGGGTGTCTTGTATCTCATGGAAACCCACGCGGTGGGCTGTTTTAATTTTTAGCGTCACGTATGAGATAGATGCGGGATTTTCACCCACCAAAATAGTTACAAGGCCGGGTACAACACCATGTTTCTCTTTAATTTCCGCTACCTCTGCTGTAATCTCTTCGAGAATCTGTTCACGAATTTCAGTTCCCTTAATAAGTTTTGCTGCCATTTTCAATCTCCTTTCACCAAAAGTTTAAAATTTTGATACAAATCTTTTAAATTATCGACTTCCACCATTTGGGTTTTATATGTTAATGGATGTTTAGAAATTATTTTACGCGTGGTATTGAGTTCATAAATACAAATGACGCTCAAGGAATGATTCATAACAAAACGACTCGTTTTATTAATCTAATAAAATCATAATGTCAAGAAGTCTCGTCATTTGATCCTGATAAAGACACACCCGTCAAACAGCACCAACCATTGTACCTGAGACATCAAATTTTTATTGTCTTATTTTTCATTTTATTATATTGAATTTCAACAATTTGTATGAAATTTCATAATGTTTTTTTTACATTACCATCCAATTGAACACTTAACTAAGGAGGAAATCGTGATGATCAAAAGAATTTCTATGTTTTTCTGGGCCGTTGCTCTTGGAATAATCCTGACAGCAACAGGAGCGTTCTGTGCAGAAACAAAGCCGATTAAATTGACTTACAGTATTTTTTTCCCACCGACCCATGGACAGACAAAAGCGGCGGAAGCCTGGGTAAAAGAGATTGAAAAACGCACAGATAATAAGGTTCAGATCAGCGTTTTCCCGGGCGGAACCCTTACGAAAGCACCTCAATGCTATAGCGGGACCGTTAAGGACATATCGGATTTGGGCTTCAGTCTTTTTGCGTATACCCGGGGGCGTTTTCCGGTGATGGCTGCCGTCGACCTTCCCATGGGATATCCCAATGGAAAAGTCGCCAGCAGGGTGGCCCAGGAGTTTGCAAAAGCGTTTAAGCCCAAAGAATTAAGTGATGTAAAGGTGCTTTATCTCCATGCGCATGGCCCCGGCCTTTTGCATACCAAGAAACCGGTCAAAAAACTCGAAGATCTAAAAGGCATGAAAATCAGGGCCACCGGATTGAGCGCTAAAATTGTAAAGGCACTCGGCGGAGTTCCTGTGGCCATGCCCCAAGGCGGCACCTATGAAGCCCTTAAAAAGGGAGTTGTCGAAGGGACGTTCGGCCCTATGGAGGTTTTGAAGGGATGGAAACAGGCTGAAGTCGTTAAATATACGACCGAATGTTACAGTATCGGCTATACCACCACCTTCTTTGTTGTCATGAATCTGGATAAATGGAACGCGCTTCCAGCCGATATGAAGAAGATTTTCGATGAAGTGAGTGATAAATATACCGACGTTCACGGCAAGGTATGGGATAAGACCGATCAGGAAGGTAAAAAATATGCACTAAGTCTCGGCAATGAATTTATAACACTGTCAGACGAAGAAAGCGCCAGATGGCGAAAAGCGGTTGAACCGGTCATCAACGATTATATCACAAATACGCCTGACGGGGATAAATACGTTAATAAAATAAGAGAATTGATGAAAACATATTCAAAATAGGATGATGAATTTACGGGTTGTCCTGGCAGACATGAATGGCTACGGACAACCCTTTTCTATTTTGAGCGGATATTGAGTCCGAACAAATATTTGACAATATGAATATTCTTGAAAAATTGGCCCAAGATCTGGCAAGAAAAATGTACTGGGTAGCAGGAACGGCCATTGTTGCCATGATGTTATTGACCTTCGCAGATGTTGTTTTGCGTTATTTTCGCAGACCGATTCCCGGAACCTATGAACTGGTCTGCTTTCTGGGAGCCGTAGCCGTCTCTTTTGCCATGGCCCATACAACCATAGAAAAAGGGCATGTATCGGTGAGCTTTATTGTCACTCTTTTCCCTTCAAGGCTTCAAAGGCTCATCGAATGTATGACCAGCTGCTTTGGATTCTTCTTTTTTGCGCTCATTGCTTGGCAGTCCTTCGTTTATGCAAATGATCTTTACGCTTCGCATGAGGTTTCACTAACGTTAGAACTCCCCTTTTATCCATTTGTGTATGGAATCGGTTTTTCTGCGGCGGTGGTTTGTCTTATACTTTTATCTGATTTTATTAAAAATGCTATGAGAATCTTGGAGAAATGAACCTGTCAACCATCGGAATTATCGGGATTATCGTCCTGATTGTCCTTTTGTATTCAAAAATGCCTGTGGGTTTTGCCATGGGTTTTTTAGGACTCATCGGGTTTAGCTATGTGGTGAGTTTTGATGCAGGATTGAATCTTCTGGCCCGGGATGTCTGGGATGTTTTTTCCTCTTATAATTTGACCGTTATTCCCCTTTTTGTGTTTATGGGCCAGATTGCCTTTCACGCCGGCATCAGCCGCAGGTTGTATGACTCAGCCTATGTGCTGCTAGGGCATCGGCGCGGTGGTCTGGCCATGACAACCGTGGGTGCCTGCGCCGCTTTCTCCGCCATATGCGGCTCAACCAATGCAACAGCGGCCACCATGGCCACGGTTGCGCTTCCTGAAATGAAACGATATGGATACGATATGGGCCTTGCCACAGGTACCGTGGCTGCGGCTGGAAGTCTTGGCATTCTTATACCTCCCAGTGTGATTTTCATCGTCTACGGCATTCTCACCGAGCAGTCCATTGGAAAACTTTTCGCAGCCGGTATCCTGCCCGGTATTCTCCTTTGCTTTCTTTTTCTTTTGACCATTCATCTTCGTGTCATGAAAAACCCCTCTCTGGCACCCCCGGGTCCCAAGAGCAATATTCGCGAAAAATTCAGGTCTTTTGCCGGCATCCTCGAAACCATGATATTGTTTGCACTGGTTATGGGCGGAATTTTTTTTGGCCTGTTCACACCCACCGAGGCTGCGGCAATCGGTGCCTTTATGACCCTTCTCATTGCCATAATCAGGAGACAACTCTACTGGAAAGGGTTTATTCAATCCCTTGCAGATACCACCAAAATCAGCTGTATGATCATGGTGATCGTCACCGGTGCGGTGATATTCGGTCATTTCATGGCCATCACCCGGATACCTTATATTCTTGCTGATTACGTAAGTTCTCTTCCACTTCCGCCCCACTCAATTATCGGCGTGATCATTTTAGTCTACCTTATCGGGGGCTGTTTTATGGATGCACTGGCCATGATTATGCTGACCATCCCCATATTTTTCCCGGTTGTTCAAAAACTTGGGTTTGATCCGATCTGGTTCGGTGTGGTCATTGTTCTTATCACGGAAATGGGTGTAATTACACCGCCTGTGGGGATCAATGTCTATGTGGTCTATGGTGTGGCAAGAGATGTCCCCCTTGAGAAAATCTTCAGAGGAGTATTCCCCATGCTCATCGCTTTGTTTGTGTGCAATCTACTCCTCATTCTCTTTCCCCAGATCGCCCTCTGGCTGCCAGGGCTTATGCATTGAAGTAAACCTGGATAAAGCGGTTCAGAGTTCACGGTTTAGCATATCCAACATCCCCAATTAAAATAGAACCTATCTCGGAAATAAGATTAGGGTTCAAAAATAGCAAGTTGAGCTTTGCGAAATCCCGAGAATCGGGGGCGAGAAACGGTGAAAAAGCGGAGCATACACGTAGTATGTGAGCATTTCGAACCGTTTCGCAACGCTGCCATGGACACTTAGATTGTTTTTGAGATAGGTTCTAAACAGGAAACGGAACCATCTGAAGCCCTGCGGTTTCATCCAAACCGAGCATGATGTTCATGCTTTGTACCGCCTGTCCCGCTGCGCCTTTTACCAGGTTGTCGATGGCCGAAATCAGGATGAGACGCCGGTTCCGCTCATCTATCCTAAATCCGATGTCGCAATAATTGGTGCCGCGCACATTCCGGGTGTCAGGCAAACGGTTTTCTCCACAGATACGAACAAACGGACGTCCGGAATAAAATGTGGTGAGACAGTCCTCAACATCTTTGTGGCCGATACCCCTTACAGGAGTGGTATATAAAGTGGTAAGTATTCCCCGGGACATGGGAACAAGGTGGGGAACAAACGTAAGATGCACCGCCTGGTTGCTTTCAATGGTCAGCACCTCATCCATTTCGGGATTGTGCCGGTGTTCTGCTACCTTATATGCCCTAAAGGATTCGTTTACCTCACAAAAGTGCGTTGTCAACGATAGACCGCGACCGGCACCTGTGACACCGGATTTTGAATCTGCGACAATAGTATGGGTATCGATAAGGTTGCGCTTCAATAACGGCAACAGAGGCAAAAGTACACTGGTGGGATAGCATCCGGGAGCACCTACCAGGGTGGTGTTCTTAATCTTTTCGAAATAGACTTCACAGAGTCCATATACTGCTTTTTCAAGCAGATCCTTTGCCGTATGCTGCTGATAATGCGCCTCATACGTTGCAGAATCTTTGAATCTAAAATCCGCCGAAAGGTCGATAACCTTTTTGCCTCGAGAAATAAGCTCAGGCACAATCTCCATGGGAATCTTGTGTGGAAGCGCGGTAAATACAACTTCTGCGTGATCACATATTTTATCCATGGACAGGGTCTCGCACACCAGATTCACAGAGCCTGTCATTGAGGGAAATATCTCGTCAAACTTTACACCGGCATACTGGCGAGACGTCAGCATGCTCAGCTCGATGTCCGGATGACCGCAAAGTATCCGTACAAGCTCGGCACCGGCATAACCGGTTGCACCTATTATAGCCACACGTATCATAGCATCCCCCGTTTTCGATTGAAGATTTATGATTGATGATTATCGTAGATCCCGATTTATCGGGGAATATTTAATGTTTAATCGAAAACCCTTTTTTTCTATTTTCTATTTACTATTTACTGTTTCCTATTGGTTCGAGTTCTTTCAGCCAAAAATTTAATTATACCTGAAGCGGAAACGTTTTCAAAGAACTAAAGTGTTACAAAAATTCAACATTGAATTTTAGCCCCCCAGATAAGCCTGCTTGACTTCGGGATTTTCAAGCAGCATTTGAGAGCTTCCTTCCAAAACCAGATTGCCGCTTTCGAGCACATAGCCGCGCTGCGCAAATTGAAGCGCCATCCGGGCATTCTGCTCCACAAGCAGAATGGTGGTTCCTTCCTCGTTGAGTTGTTTTAGCGCATTAAAGACATTCAGCATAAGTAAAGGTGCAAGACCCATTGAAGGCTCGTCCAGGAGCATGATCCGTCTTCCGCTCATAAACGCTCTCCCGATGGCAAGCATTTGTTGCTCTCCGCCGCTCAGTGTTCCGGATTTTTGAGTTTTGCGCTCTTCAAGACGCGGGAAAATACTGAATACTCTCCCGAGGTCCTCCTGGATCTTTTCCTTGTCTTTTCTGGCAAAGGTGGCCAGTCTGAGATTTTCCATTATCGTCAGGTTGCCAAAGAGTCGCCTTCCTTCGGGAACATGAGAAATTCCGAATTTACTCACCACCTTGTCCGCAGGATATTGCAGCAGGTCATTGCCCATGAACGTCATTGTCGTCCCTTGTTCCACCGGAACCAATCTTGAAATTGCTCTCAGCGTTGTACTCTTGCCGGCCCCATTGGCACCGATGATGCACACAATCTCGCCATCATCGATCTGAAAATCAATGCCGTGTAGCGCACGAATATTACCGTATGAAACTTGAAGGTTTTCCACTGACAACAACATTAGAGTACCACCTCTTTGCCCAGATAAGCATCGATTACTTTTGGGTTGTTTTGAATTTCTTCCGGTGTACCCTCGGCAATAACCCGACCAAAGTCAAGGGTCTGGATCATCTCGCACAGCTCCATAACCATCTTCAATCTGTGTTCGATGAGAAAAATGGCCAGGCCCAGCTCTCGGTGCACATGCCTGATGATTTCCATCATCTGGATCAACTCTTCGGGATTCATTCCGGCTGTGGGTTCATCCAGAAATAGTATTTTAGGCTCTATGGCCAGAGCCCGAGCCATCTCAACCCTTCGTTGATCACCGTAAGGCAGATTAATTACCACCTGGTCTGCAATATGTTCCACGCCAACGATATTCAAAAGATCGTAAGCTTTCTCCTCGATTTTTGCTTCTTCCCTGTTCCGCTTTGGCGTGCCGAAAAAGGCCCCGATCAGACCATAGGTAATCTTAGAGTAACACGCCATCTTTACGTGCTCAAGGACGGTCATATGCCGCCAGAGCTGTAAGTTTTGGAAGGTCCTGGCGATGCCCATGTGGGCGATCCGGTGAGGCTCGAGGCCGGTAATTCTTTTGCTTTCCAGATAGATGTTCCCTTCAGTGGGTTTATAAATGCCGGTGATAAGGTTGAAAATCGTGGTTTTGCCTGCTCCGTTGGGTCCGATGAGACCTCTGATCTGCCCGGGCTCTACGTTTAGATCGAAGTTGTTGACGGCCCGGAGCCCCCCAAAGTCGTGGCTCATTTTATCAACACGAAGCAGTGGCATCCTATACCTCTTTTTCCTGCTTGTCTTTTGGTTTTATAAGTTTTTTAACGTCAAATTCTTTAAAGGCGACGAGGCCCGTAGGACGATAAATCATCACCAAAATGAGCAAAAGGGGAATAATAATCCACTTAAAAATCTCTAGCGGACGAAGTACTTCACCGAGCATGCTCAGGCTTACGGCACCGACAATGGATCCGTAAACGGAATTCAACCCCCCGAAGTAGACCATGGCCAAAACCTCGGCAAGCTTCTGAAGACCGAACGTTCCCGGATTAACATATCTTAACACGTGGGCAAACAGTCCTCCGGCCACACCGGCCCAGAAAGCCGAGAATAAGAATGCGACGATTTTTGTTCGTCTGGTGTTAACGGTCATGGCATTGGCAGCCATTTCATCATCACGTACCGCATTCAATGCCTTGCCCAGGGTAGAACGCACAAAATTGTTGATGATCCAAACACAGGCGACCATCCACAAGAAGACGGTGGGCAGATTGGCATAATCCGGTTGACTGCTTAAACCACGGGGCCCACCGACAACTTCCAAATTTTCTATCATGCTCTTAACGATAAACATAAACGCCAGAGATATGATGGCTAGATAGTCACCCCTGGTTCGAAAAGAAGGTACGGCAATTACCAGTGCACCCAGGGCTGCAACCAAACCGCCAATGATCAACGCAATGGGAAACATATACGGTCCCAAAACTTCGGGGAGAAGTGCCGGTCCAAAAAGTCTGTCCTTGGCGAACAGACCCACCGTAAACACCGATGTTGCATAGGCGCCCAATGCCATAAAGCCGGGGTGGGAGCAGGAAAATTCTCCCATGTAGCCGTTTATCACATTTAAGCTCAACGTGACCATAATGGCGATCATGGTCAACTTTAGCGTCAAAACACGGTAGGCACTGATATCGGACCACAGATGTAAAATCGCATATAGAAACCCGAGATGAATCATCACCGAAACCATCGTGGGAAGTTTAAAAAGCCAGGCAACCCATCGATTCGTAACCGGTGCGCTAAGTCGTGCCACCATGCCGATGGGCAGCGCATATATCGTCAATACGAATATAAGGGCACTTGGAATCAACAAAGGTTTTTTGAGCATGATCACAAAGCCGAACAGCACCGGAATTTTGGGCAGTCCGAGAACCTCGGCCATCGCATCACCCAAATAATATTCGAGCACCACCGCGACGAGTGCGCCAAGCAGCCAGCCCAGTAACGGTATTTGTGAGAACGATTTTCGTATTTTTGTAAAAATCATGTTTAATTAGACCGACTTTCCGTCTATTTTCTTCATAAGAAACCTTGATTGCGCGTAAACTGAAAAGGAGTACTTTCTATCGGTAACTCAAAGCTCGACCTTCCGGGCCGATATATTGACAACCATTTATAGTCTCAGACGTGCACTGTACGGCTCTCCGAAAAACCCGTGGGGTCTGAACGTCAAAATAAGTAAAATAATCGAATAAGCAATTAAATCACGGAGGGTCGAAGGAAATATCATGGCCACGAATATTTCGATAAAACCCAATAAGAATCCGGCCATACAAGCCCCTAGAATAGAACCTCTCCCCCCTAAAATAGCTGCCACAAATGCCTTCCAGCCAAACACGATGCCCATGTACGGATCGAGAACCGGGTAAGCCACTCCAAAAAGTATCCCTGCCGCTGCTGCCAATGCCGAACCAATGGCAAATGTCATAGCGGCAATGGTGTTTATGGATACCCCCATCAAGGGGACAACCACATAATCAAAGGCCATTGCCCGCATGGCCATGCCCCATTTGGACCTGCGCACGAACTGATGCAGTCCCAACATCAGCGCCAAGGACACAACAACGATCATAATCTTCTTGTTGGTGACGTATACGCCACCGATATTATAGGTTGTAGACTCGATCAGGGAAGGAAAACGGACCCTTCTGGCTCCCAAAAGCACCAGGTTCCCTGTTTCGAGGATGATACCAATCATCAGACCGGTGATGGCCGCCGATGCTCTCGGTGCTTCCCGTAACGGCCGGTATCCCAGCCTTTCCACAAGCATGCCGACAAAAGATGTCAGAAACATGGAAATGATAATGGTCAGCACCAGGATCAACCAACCGGGCAGGGTAATTGAACCCATAGCGGTCAGTGCCGTGATGCCCGTTGCCACACCAAAACCGATGTAAGCACCGACCATGAAAATGTCGCCGTGTGCAAAATTAAAGAGCATTAGGATACCGTACACCATGGAATATCCCAAGGCGATTAGGGCATAAAAGCTGCCCCATTGCAAGGCGTTGACCAGGTTCTGAAAGAAAAATGTCATCAAACTACTCCGCAGTCATCCAAAAAAACGGGCTCAGGGCTCTAAAGCCCTGGCCCGCTTTAGAAGTACTGTTTTTTCGGGGATCCAGGCTCTTCGGGGACAAAAACGTCCGGATGAACTGTTCACCCCGGGCATTGCTCTTACGGGCAAACAGATTTATAAAACTTGTATTCGCCCTTATCGCTGATCTTGACGATGACAGCACACTTTATCGGATCTCCGTTTTCGGTAAAGGTCATTTTACCGGTAATGCCGTCATATTCTTTGATCTTGGCCATGGCATTACGGACATTCATACGATCTTTTTCGATGTTGCCCGTTAACTTTTTGACGGATTGGATGGCCGTTTGGACAATTCCCAAGGAATCCCATGTCAGGGCGGCGACATCATCCGGCACATATCCGTATTTTTTATTATACCGATCAATGAAGGTCATTGTAGCCCCTTTAGCGCCTGCAGCGGCGTAATGCGTACTGAAAAAAAGTCCGTAGCAATCTTTACCGCAAAGCTGCACCGTCTCAGCCGAACCCCAACTGTCGCTTCCCACAATCGGTTTATTCCATCCCAACTCATGAGCCTGCTGCACGATCAAGGCGACTTCATTGTAGTATTGGGGCGTGAACAGAACCTGGGCACCCGATTTTATGATCTTAGTCAATTGAGAACTAAAATCCGCATCTTTAGTCGTAAAGCTTTCGAAAGCCACAACAGATCCAGGACCGTTATTCTTCTCCCAGGCCTCTTTAAAAAATTCGGCAAGACCTTTGGGATAATCACTGGCCACATCATACAAGACTGCGGCTTTTGTATACCCGAATTCATCTTTAATAAAATTGGCCAATACCGGCCCCTGAAAAGGATCGAGGAAACAACCGCGAAATACATAGGGGCGGTCATTGGTGGTGTCAGGATTGGTGGACCACGGGCTGATCATCGGGGTTTTATAGTTGTTGGCGACTTCTCCTGCCGGGATCGCCTGCTTGGAAGACTGGGGTCCGACAATGACCAGAACTTCATCCTCGGTGATCATCTTGGTATTGACTTTTACCGCGGATTCCGCTTTTGATTCATTATCCTCTATAACCAACTCCACGGGATACTTCTTTCCTCCGACCTCGAGTCCGCCGGCAGCTTTAATATCCTCAAGCCACATCTGGGCGGCAAACTTTGTCCCCTCGCCCACTTTGGGAATATCCCCGGTCATCGGAGCGTTGATGCCGATTTTAATGGGTTTTGTTTTGCACCAGGCAGAGGGCATAAATATCAAACCGACCACCAGACATGAAACAATAAATAACAAACCTTTTCGCATGACTGCCTCCTTTTATCGAGATAAGTTAAACTGCTGATTTAATAAGAATAACAATAATAATTGCCTTTGGTTAATCTGGCTGAATACCATAAGGCTACTTCTTTTTCAACAAAATAATACCACTATTTTAAGGGCAAGGACGGTGTATCGCCATAAATTTTTAAAATATGAATTTCATTTCTTTTGTTTTAGGTCACCGATCATATCTTTAAGAATTGACATCACATTTCGTCCTCTTTCACGTGCAATTCGATGTGCGTCTTCAACCAACCTGGCAGCCTGTTGCTCCAACTCCTCCATTGCCGGAACGGTAATATTCATCCTCTGATACTGCCAAATCAACAGGCGAACGGCCAGACGTTTCTCCTGTTGTCTAATAAAGCCCACCAATGTTCTCCCTCTATCGATCGTAACGTTTTAGCATTTTGAAAACATTACCGCTTTAGTACATTAATTGAAAATTTTGTGAATTTTATGGCAAAAAAAACAAAACACAAGCACCAAATTACAAACAAGCTCCAAACTCCAAGCACCAAATTTCAAATAAATCACAAATTCCAAACAAGGACTAAAACCATTTTTTTATTCTTTTGTTTGTTATTTGTATTTTGTTATTTGGGATTTGTTCTTTCTCTCCGAGCCGCAGGACTCCGTCTCGAAGCGACGACGCCTCGGAAAGGTCAACGACCCGGAAGCCGGTTTATCCGGGTTAGGTATTGCATATCCACAGTATCGCCTCTTCCAATAATATTTTGGGTCTTTGTTTCGTGGTTTTGAGCCGGAAATCAGCCTGACTCAGGTGTTCGATGTCGTCAATAAGCTCATTTTTTGTAAATTTCTCTGATTTTATCAACATCTTGTAAACAGGATAAGGATTGTCTGGAATTTCAAGATCCGTAACCGGTTTACGTTTTTTAGTTTCACCTTTCTTTTTTTTACGTCCGGTGTCCCCATCCATATCTCCTGAAAGCATATCATCCCAATCTTCAATCTGATTCAGAAGTTCTTTATTATATGCCTGAACCGATGCCATAACGTTGTTTTGAAACTGAGCGTACTGCATCTCAGGATACCAGGAACTGCCATGAGAACTTTCCGCAAAATCCCTAATCACCAAAAGCTTTCTGATCTGATTGGTCATTGATGCCAGAATTTGAAGGGGATGAAAATTTTCTGCCAAAAGTGAATTTAAAAAAAAGAGCGATCTATCGATATCTCGATCTGCTATGGCATTTGTCAATTCGTATATGGGGTCCTTTTTTGTGCGTTTTAGAACAAATGCGACGTCCTCTGCAGTGATCCGTTTCCGATCTCCGACATAGCTAATGAGTTTTTCAAGATTATCGGAAAAAGTTCCAATATCAAAACCGGTCATTTCATACATTGTCCGGTATGTTCCTTTATCCATTTTCTTCTCATACCGATCAAGTAAGACTTCCATCCTTTCAGAAAGAACGGCTTCCTGTGCAATTTTGTCCGCCCTTCGATCCCCTTTTGGCACCGAGCAGTCAATAATTATGCCGGTTTTCTTTATGATCTTAAAAAGTTTTCGGCGTTTATCAACCATATCAGTGGTAATGACCAGATGATTTTTTTTAGGAAATCCTTTTTCAATGGCTTGCTGCAAAATATCGACATTATCTTTCTCAGACGGTATAAAAAGGTTGTTTTCCTTGCAAAACTTTATGACCTTATCAATCCATTCATGATCACTCGACGTGTCGGAATCGAGTTTCAAGCTCTTTATTCTATTGGCCTCACTGACATCATCAAACGATAGATTTAAAATACCCAGAAGACTCAATAGTAACTTTGCCGCCTCCTTAATGTTTTGGGCGTCATACGCTTCTTTTGCCTTTTGTAATAGCCGGCCTTCATCCTGTTTTGAGTAGAATATTTTGGAGTCGCAAATGGCAACCACTTTTGTCTCAGCTAAAAGTGAATAGGTGTTTATCTGTTGGACAACCTCTTCGACATGGTCATTCGTTCCGTCAATGGGTTCGTAATTAAAACTCCGATTCTTTTTGGGCAACAAGACATCCAGCAGATTGTCCAGCGCGCTTTTGTACAGCAGTGCTTCACCATAGATCAAATACACCGGGGCAAAACCCTCGGCCTTTTGATTTTCTCTAAGGTTTTTTAAATAATCTTTCAGGTTTTTATATTGAATTTCAGGCATTGTATTTACCAGTTAATTGATTGGAAGTGAGCTAAAGTGAGCTAAAGTTTAAGGAATCCTGCCAATTATATAAAAACATCGGAGCGAAGCGACACCATAACTTTAGGCACTTTAGATCACTTTAGGCACTTTTAACTCTACGGCATTTTCTTAAAGAGAAGATGAAAAATAAAAATAGTGACTCCAACCGTAATTGCACTATCTGCAATATTAAAAGCAGGCCAGTGGTAGTTATGGATGTAAAAGTCCAGAAAATCAACAACCTTTCCAAATCTAATTCTGTCAATCAGATTCCCAATAGCACCACCGAGGATTAAGGCAAACCCCGAAGCGAGAAAAGGATGTGTCTTGTTCGAGTTTATATAGAAGTAAAATATGACGCAAATGGCAGATAATGAGAGGAAAATAAAAAGAAACTTGCGCAAACTCGAATCCTGGTGGGCCATAAATCCGAAAGCACCACCGGGATTATGAATATGGGTGATATTGAAAAATCCGGGTATAATGGTGATGGAATGATAAAGTGGAATATTTTTTAAAATTAAGATTTTCGTAATCTGGTCAAGTATAACTACTAAACCGGCAATAACGGCAAGTTTTATATATTTGCCATACTTGGATTCTGATCCGTCCGAAGTAATAAAATTCAAGCACACTTGTAAATTATTCCTCTATCAAGTTTTCGGTCTTCATTTTTCACCTTATAAAAATGGCCTATCTAATTTTTTCATGTAAGATTCAGGCCCTCTGGATATTTCACGCTTGCGAGACGTTCATTTGCAAGGCATTAAAGGGCGCAGCCGTAGTGGACTACTGCAAGCTATTTATAACGAAGCAAATGGGCGTCTCGCACTCGCCCGCAGGTTGAATATTTTTGAGGTTCTACTAACAAGTTACTTTATTGGTTATAAAGTATCCACAAAAATATTCATGAAATATTCAGGGCATCTTGGCACCGCCTACATATCGTCGGTTGTTCAGAATCTAATCCAACGGAAATATCATATACCCAACACCGTTCACATTTTTCACCCGGTGCAGGTTCAACCCGTATTGACAAACCTTCAACATCAAGGCTTTTATATATTTCGTCGGGTGTGTCTCCTTTTATCAGCGAAGCTTCCGAAACGATAAATATCGTTCTTAAGTCATCCTTATGCTTTTCAAGAATGTCGTATAGCTCACCATCTGCATAAATGGTGGTAGATGCATTCAGAGAATGTCCGATGATTTTTTTTACTCGTGCATCCTCAAGTGCTTTTGTTACTTCGCCTCGAACCTCAATGATTTTCTTCCACTCTTCTGCCAATGGTTCATCTATCCATGCCTCATTGACCACCGGCAACGACGCCATATGAACACTTTCTGAATTCGTTTTACGGCCCGGCATGAAATTCCAGATTTCTTCTGCAGTAAACGCAAGTATCGGCGCCATTATTCGGGCCAAAGAGTCCAGTATATTGTATATAACGGTTTGCGCACTTCTTCTTTCTTTGGATTGAGCGGGTGACGTGTAAAGCCGGTCCTTGAGGATATCAAGATAAAACGAAGAAAGATCGACGATACAGTAGTTATAAAGGGCATGGTAAATTATGTGAAATTCGTAAGTATCGTAAGCTTTGCGGGCCCTTTGAACCAATTCCTGAAGCCTGTGCAGCGCAAATCGGTCCAGTTCAGACATCTTGTCATAAGAAACCACATCCTTTTTTAGATCAAAGTCATATAGATTCCCTATAAGGAATCGGCTGGTATTTCTTATTCTTCTGTAGGCATCGCTCAACTGCTTTAATATATTTTCAGAAATACGAATATCATCCCTGTAATCAGATGCAGATACCCACAGGCGGAGGATTTCAGCGCCATGCTTTTTAATGACCTCTTCAGGTGCCACAACATTCCCAAGGGACTTGGACATTTTTTTACCCTTGGCATCGACAACAAATCCATGCGTCAAAACAGATTGGTAGGGGGCACTTCCCCTTGTTCCCACCGCCGTTAAAAGTGAGCTGTGAAACCATCCTCTGTGCTGGTCACTGCCTTCCAGATAAAGATCAGCGGGCCATTTAAGGTTCGAACGTTGTTCCAATACCGCTGCATGGCTGACACCGGAATCAAACCACACATCCAGAATATCGTCTTCTTTAATGAACCCCTTGTTACCGCATGTTTGACATACGGCATCTTCAGGAAGCAGTTCTTTTACATTTTTCTCGAACCATATATCAGCGCCATTTTCCTCAAACAACGTGTAAATATGGTCGATGATATCCGGATTGAGATACATCGCGTTGCATTTCTCGCAATAAAAAATAGCGATGGGAACACCCCATGCCCGCTGTCTTGAAACACACCAGTCCGGGCGATTTTCGATCATGCCGTAAATTCGTTCTTTTCCCCAATGTGGAATCCAATTCACTTTGTCGATTTCTTTTAAGGCATTTTTTCTCAATTCTGTTTTGTCCATGGATATAAACCACTGGGGCGTGGCCCTAAAAATGACCGGCTTCTTGCAGCGCCAACAATGGGGATAAGAATGCTCCATTTTTCCCTGGGCAATCAAAGCACCATTTTTGTCGAGATGGGCCACGATATTCGAATTGGCTTCGAAGACAAACTGGCCGCCAAAGAAATCGGCTTCCTGGGTAAAACATCCGCATTCATCTACCGGAGAATACGCATCTAAATCATATAAAAGCCCGACTTCATAATCTTCACGCCCGTGACCGGGAGCGGTATGAACGCAGCCTGTTCCAGCTTCAAGCGTTACATGAGGTCCAATAATGATCAATGATTCACGGTCATATATCGGATGGCGGCATCTTTTTCGTTCAAGTTCGTCAGCACTCATCTCGGCGAGTATGGAGAAGTCTGAAAACCCAAAAGTTTTCATGCAATCTTCTACCAATTCTTTTGCCAGAATAAGTACTTCACCATTTTTTGTATCGACAGCTGCATAAACAATATCCGGATGAAGGGCAATGGCCAGGTTCGCAGGAATCGTCCAGGGCGTTGTTGTCCAAATAACAACAAACACCTTCTTATCAGCTATACCGTTAACCTTAGAACTTAAATCATCCTGAAACAAAAATTTTACAAAAATAGACGGCGATGATTCATCATGATATTCAATTTCTGCTTCAGCAAGGGCCGTTTTACAGCTACAACACCAATATATCGGTTTTTTACTCCGAAAAAGACTACCTCCCCGTGCAAAATTGTTACACTCACGGGCAATCGTGGCTTCGTATGCGTAATTCATGGTCAAATATGGATTTTCCCAATCACCCATGACCCCCAATCGTTTAAACTCTTCCCGCTGTATATCAATATATTTTTCAGCATAAGCCCGGCACTGTCTGCGAATCTCACCTTGAGACATTTTCAGTTTCCTGGGACCCAGCTCTTTCTCAACATTGTGTTCGATGGGAAGCCCGTGACAATCCCAGCCCGGAACATAAACAGCATCAAAACCAGCCATCTGGCGGGAACGGACAATAAAATCCTTTAAAATTTTGTTGAGCGCCGTACCAATATGAATATGGCCGTTTGCATAGGGTGGGCCGTCGTGCAAAATAAATAACTCACGACCTTTGGAAGCTTGTCTGGTTTTTTCATATAATCGGTGCTCATCCCACGACTTCAACTGCTCGGGCTCGCGCTTTGCCAGACTGGCCTTCATAGGAAATTTTGTATTGGGAAGGTTGAGCGTTTTTTTATAGTCCATATAACCTCCAAAACCGGCTTGGAATTTAAATGTTGAAAGCTACTTATAAAACAATTTTCTGTCAAGGAAATATCCAAGTGCACATTAACTTTACCGTACACAAAAAACCCGGGCAATATCTTGTCCGGGCTTTTTGTAATCTGATACCGTTATTTAGAATTTAAAAAATCGACTTAATATATCCCAAAATCCTTCAATACTTCGTTGATGCCGAGTTTTCTGACTTTCAGTCTTAAAAACTCTGCAATCGTTGGTTGATACACTTTCACTTTAAGGTACATTCGGGCTTCCGAAGGTGTCCTTCCCCCCTTTTTATTGTTGCATGACTTACAGGAAGAAACACAGTTCTCAAATGTGGTGTTGCCGCCTTTAGATTTCGGTATGATATGATCGATGGTCAGTTTTCCGTAATGACTTCCACAATACGCGCATTTGAATCCATCTCTGGTTAGGACATTTTTTTTACTAAAAGGCACCCTGTTTATGTAAAGCGTTCTTATCAGTTTCATCAACCGCATGACCGCGGGGATTTTAATAACAATACCTTCTGCAGTTCTAACTATTTTTTCAGAATGTTTTAAGACCTGTACCTTCCCTTTAGCCATAAGGCACATTGCCCGCTTCCAGTTCACCATATTCAGAAAGGTATAGTCAGCATTCAGAAGGACACATTGAGGCATACTTTTCTCCGGTAATCCATTTTTCAAAAATCTCTATATCTGACTTTAAAGCCAAAATCAACAATAAGTTATAAAACATCTGTTCACCAATATCCATTTATTATTCAAACAATAAAAAAGGGGTCATTGTTATAATAACAATAACCCCTGGTATGATTTGGTGCCCGGGACGAGAATTGAACTCGTACAGCCACTATGGACCGAGGGATTTTAAGTCCCTTGCGTCTACCAGTTCCGCCACCCAGGCAAAATGTATTTATATTATTATGTTGTTATCAGCTTTTATTAAAGTTATGGATTAATTTTTTGGTACTACTTAAATTAACCATTTCAAAAATTTGAAACGCTCAGTTTAGGTGCGAGTTAAATGTTAAAAGTATCATGCCGATTCTGCTGATCCTATAATATTTAAAATTTTGATAACCTAAATCATGCAAGATTTCAATAAAAAAAGATGATAATCAGCATCCAATTTTTCTTCCGGCAGGTTTTTAAATTTATCGGATAATATACGGGGTCAATATAGCGTGGGTTTTGAATGCGGTGGTGCCCCCGGGGGATCCCAACCCGGGGGTCTTTGGAAAAGTTCACTTAGGGGCACAAAATTACCGCTGGAACTTTAATTCTATATCGGCAAATATACTAACGAACTTGAATAAATTTTCTGCCACAAACAACTTTGCTTTTTTCAGTAACCAGTGTCCAATACTTTTCGAATTCTAAGGGCCAAAATATGCTTTTGAATGGTATTTCATTTAACAATTATTGCATAAAATCGACGCCATCTTTAACTTGACTTTACTTTAAAACAAAGTATTATTATAAGCTATCTCAAAATAATCTTTTGGCCCAATTTCGGCGTTGGTGCCTCTTTTTAAGTCCTCAACATACTTGAGTGTGCCTGCGGGTTAAAACTCGCCTCCGCCTTGATCTTGAACCAAAATCTTTATTTTGAGATGGCTTCTAGTCAAAAATGGCTCGTCTTTATCGGCGGGCGGGTTTCGTACTGAAGGAAACATCCATTTGTCAAAAGTGGCGGCCTGAGGTTTGGAACCGTTAGAATTCTGTGAAAGGAGGGTACCGCATGGCGAATGGAATCGTAAAATGGTTTAGCGATAAAAAAGGCTTTGGTTTCATTGAACAAGAAGATGGTCCGGATGTATTTGTACATCATTCAGGAATCAATAGCGCCGGTTTCAAGTCCCTTAGTGAAGGCGACCGAGTTACATTTGACATAGAAGATGGGCAGAAAGGCCCTGCTGCTGTCAATGTCACCGTAGTTTAGTTTGTGTTTGCTCAAATTAAAAGGCTCTCCAATCTATGGTTTAGGAGAGCTTTTTTTTAGAGCTGGTCCAAGGATTTACGCCGACTCAGTAGGAGATGATCCTTATTGATTTTGAGGATTGACTAAAAGCAAGAATCTTCCGTTTAATGGATCATATCCATAGTTATCAGGTTTCGGAAATGTTGCACCTTCTGTTGGATATTGAGTTCTTTGAGATTCATTTGTATATTGTTTGGTCATGTTCCCGTCCGAATCCACCCGCCGTGTCGATTTTACTGTCTGTATAAATTGAAGAACAGCCTCGTCGCTCATGCCGGATTCTTTAAGTTTAGCGATTAATTCAGCTTCTTTCATGGATGTGGATTTCTGCTCCGGCCGGTATAAATCCGACTTAATCGCGGACATGATGTCTTCATTGTTCACGCCGGCTTGCTTCATCTTTATCACATCTTCTGAACTCACCGAACTGGTTTGATTAGAGATAAAATATTGAATAACCTCCTGGCTGACTCCCAATTCTCTCATTTTAGGAATATCTTCATGTCTTACCAGGGAATTAAACCCATACAGGGGGACGACGATAAATAATGTCATTAAAATGATCACTGTTTTTTTCATGGCATAACCTCCGATTGCATAAACAAGGGAAATAGACTATTAATTGTTTCCTAATTCCTATTTCCTCTTTCCTTATTCATATGAGCCCTTCCCTAATCGATTTTTTTATTTTGTACAAGCTTTTCCTTTTATCCGTTTTCTCTGTCTCTTGACTTTTTTTCCGCCGATTGGAACGTAGTGGAAATCCCGATTTATCGGGGTCGAAGTGTGGCGGACTGACCTCCGTCCTTCTTCCTTCGCTTTCTCTTCCTGCCTCCATGCCGTTTTCCCAGATTATACATTGACAAAGTGTGTCACTTGTGTTACATTTTTTTCAAATTAAGGAGGAAAAGGAAATGCCTGCTAAAAACCCGAGAATCAACGTCGTCCTTGACCCGCCGTTATATAAAAATGTGCAATTTCTGGCTGAAAAAGATGGTGTGTCTTTATCCACCAAAGTAAGAGATCTTCTAAAAGATGCTATGGAATTCCAAGAAGACATTTATTTGGCCAATGTTGCCGAAAAAAGAGAGAATACCTTGGACGTCAAAGAAGCACTGTCTCATGAAGATACTTGGTCATAGTGATGTATAAACTCATCTATCATCCGGATGTGAAAAAGATCGATCTTCCGAAAATTGACAAACAGAACAAGGCGATGATCAAGAGAGCAATCGAGGAACGTCTTGCCGTCCAACCGGAATCCTATGGAAAACCGTTGCAAAGAACCCTTAAAGGATATTGGAAATTACGCGTCGGAGATTTTCGAGTCGTTCTCAAAATAATCGGAGATGAAATTTTAATATTGGCTGTAATGCATCGAAAAAATATTTATCCACAAGTAAATAAACGCACAACTCTTTAGCGCTTTCAGCGGCGTCAGGTTAGGTTCCGACCCGTCGGGCCTACAGCCCGGAGGGAGGAGCGCCCTCCAAGGCGGGTAGCTGCCCAGCCTTCCAGCTTTCTCGCTTTATGGAATGCATTTGTAATTTATATTCCATCGGGGTGAAATCTTTTTTTCTATTTCATCGGGATAATCTGCGAATTTACTCTAAGAAAGGATTTTCAATCAGAACGCCTTCAATGATTTGACCGTGGTTTAAGTCTTCTGTAAGGATTTTAACGGCTTCTGACTGGGACGCTGTCGCAATAATCAAAGAATCCCAAAATGATAAAATGTATTTTTCTTCGATTTCAGAGGCCGACAAAATTGTGTGGGGTTCAACCGCTTCCACTTGCCAGGAAAAATAGTTGAGGATGATACCTCTTGCCTGGACAGGTGCAATGGGGTTTGGAATTTTTCGAGTAACATTGACATAGAATTCTCGAATAACCTGAGTGCTGATGATACCCGTTTCCTCTTCCCATATTGTTTTTAGAATGGAAAGCGCCACATCACGTTTTATGTCTGCGTCTATGTCATGAGCATGTATCAGGATATTGGTATCCAGAAAGACTTTATCTTTCATGAAGCGACTCTCTTGAAGCCGTAATTTTGCCACCGAAATGGAATCCTCGTTTGAGATCGGCGAGCGCTTTTCTTTTCGCAAGTTCATATTGTTCGGTGCGCTGAATGAGTCCTTCTAATTCGTCGCTTAACATTTTACTGACGGACGTTTCTCTTTGAGCCGCAATGATTTTGCTTTTCCTGATCAAGTCTCTATCGAGGCTGAGTGTAATATTCTGTTTCATGCTAAATCCTTAAATAAAAATTACAGAAACATTGAAATTTAAGTTTTTGGGCACATTGGTTCTCATTTTTCACGTAAATTACACATAACACGTAAATTACGTGACGTCAACCCCGGACCTTTAAACGAGCGGCAGCATCATCTGTAAGAAGCATTGCTTGAGGCTTTTGCTCCATAAGAGCAAGGGCTTCGATTTCTCCAGCATCGAGAGAAAATATTTTACACAGTGTTAAAAGTGGTTCACTATGAGGCGTTTTCCCTCGTCCATCTTCTTTCATCCTTCGTCCCTCTTCCCTCGTCCATCTTCTATGCGCCAGCAGGAATATCCTGGTAGAAGAAAGACCCCACAGGAGTATCGTATCGTTTTTTTCTTCTTTTCCCGTAGGTTGCCGAAGTGATGTGGGCAACGTGCTCCGGAATCAGCCCGTACCACCGAAGCGCGTAAACGAAAGATACGTAAGTCTGCGGAAGAAAAAGTCTATGTGGCTCTGTGTGGGTCTGCCTGCCCTGTGGAATGCGTAGCCTATTCCTCTGAGGTGGCCAATTATTTTGGACTTGACAAGTGTCACGTGAAGCGTTATTTAGTTAAAAATGATTAAAACTTTTGCCGATAAACATACAAGGGATTTCTTTTTAACAGGTAAATCCAAGCAACTTCAGCCTGACCTATTAAGAAGGGCTATGCGCCGTCTGGAATACATTGACCTTGCCACATGCCTCGATGACCTGAAGGTTCCACCAAGCAATCGCCTCCATGCCTTAAAAGGTAAGCGGAAAGGGCAATACTCGATTTCCATAAACAATCAATGGCGAATTTGCTTTAATTTCATTGACGGCGATGCCTATAATGTTGAATTCACAGATTACCATTAGGAGGTAGATAACAATGAGTATCCAAAATATTGGACCCCGTAACATAAAGCCAACACATCCGGGAGAAATGCTCCGTGAAGATTTTATGCCTGATTACGGACTGACTACAAAAAGACTTGCCGAAGAAATAGGGGTATCACGCCAGACCGTAAACGAAATTTTACGTGAACGTCGTACAATTTCCCCGGCCATGGCACTAAGACTTTCCCGCCTATTCGGGAACACTCCGGAGTTCTGGCTAAATGCCCAGCGCGCCGTGGATTTATGGAATGCTCAAATAACTTATAAAAATGAGCTGAAACGAATAGAAACCTTAAATGCTGCATAATTATTATCAGAAAGAAAGGCTGGATGCAGCAGACCTGCCGTGATCAGGGTTCATAGGTTAAGAACATCAGTAGATGAAAGAAATTCATTCCGTTCTGTAATCAGAATTCCAGTCAGCATCGGCTTTCCTTTTCTTCGAGAGCGACTTCGCCAAATTTATCAGCTTATTCTCAACACCATAATGCCGCTTATCAAACTCATCAAACGTACCTTCAGCTGGAGTTCATTGGTTTGAAACAACAATGATTCCTATCATAGAAGAGGAAAAAGTTAGAAGTGTTTTGTCGTTTAATAAAATTATCACCAAAAAAAAGCAGGCGGAGGAGGCGCTGAGAAAAGCTCACGATGAGTTGGATATTAGGGTAAAGGAACGTACTGCCGAACTGCTAAGTTCAAACGAAAAACTCAAGAATGAAATTGATGAGCGCAAAAAATCGGAGGAAGCGCTGCGGGAAAGCGAGTCGAAGTTAGGTGCAATGTTAGCATCTATTGGCGATCACATGAGCATGATGGATAAAGATTTAAATATTCTCTGGACCAACGAAATCGCTGAGAATATATTCGGAAACGATATCATTGGAAAAAATGTTATGAAGTATATCATAAAAGAACAGAACCCTGTGAGCCCTATCCTTGCATTACGCTTAGGGCATTTCAGAACGGAAAAATGCATAAACATGATACTCAAGTGATTGACAAAGATGGAACAACGATTTTTTTTCATTGTACTGCTAATGCAGCGTTAAGAGATGAAGAGGGAAAACCCACTGCGGTATTAGAAATCTTTAGAGACATTACCGAAAATTTTCTGGCTGAGCAAGCGATAAAAACACATCTCAAAGTAAAAGAAATGCTTTTGAGTGAAATACACCATCGGGTAAAAAACAATTTAGAAATTATTGCCAGTCTTCTTGATTTGAGTAGCATGAACACGGGAGAGCAGGAAATTCAAAAAACATTGTCAGATATACGCTCCAGAATTTTTTCCATGGCACTAATCCACACCCAACTTTATGAAAACAATAGGTTCGATAAGATTGACATGGCAATATATGTTCAGAAGATGTTGGATTATATCTCTAATATCTATGGTGATAATGAAAAACCTATCAACTTTGTAATAGAGGCTTCCGAGATGCATCTTTCTTTAAATCAAGCTATTCCTTCCGCTTTGGCATTGAATGAAATAATTACAAATTCTTTCAAACATGCTTTCAGAGAGAGTAAACAGGGAACCATCAATGTTTGCATGAAAAATACATCCGATGATACCGTTTTTATGAGCGTTAAAGACGATGGTATTGGTATTTCTAAAGGAATTGATTTTAACAACACCAAGGGAATTGGGTTAAATCTGGTCAAACATTTAATCGAAAATCAACTAAAGGGAGAAGTACGTGTCAATCCTAATGATGGAACAGAATTTTCATTAGAGTTCAAGCGGTTAATATTATAGGAAAAATATATGAATAAAATAATTTTTTATCGGACGCGGCACAGATAACCATGGGTAGAATGAGCGAAATAAATCGCCTGACGTGGCAAGATGTTGATTTCAAGAATCGATAGGTGATTTTGTTCGCTCGAAAGAAAAAAGGGTTTAGAGCGAAAACTCGTAACCCCTTGATATGACTGGTGCGCCCGGCAGGATTCGAACCTGCGACCTACGGATTCGTAGTCCGGCGCTCTGTCCAGGCTGAGCTACGGGCGCTGATGAATTTCATTGAAATTTCTTTACTTATTAAGCTATATAGGCGGATATGTCAACCCTATCGTTGCATAAACAACATGGCAACAAGGGGGGCATCTATTCGAGTTTCAAACAAAATTCATCGAAATACCCCCATTTTTGATTTCCAACCTACGTTGAGTTCAAAGGATGGGGGTCTATTTGATGCCATGTTGTTTACCCTCTGGGAAAGCCGGAGGACTCCAGACCCTGCGTTGCCAAGGGTTCGAAGTAGGTTTACTACGGCTTCACCCTTGGCGTCTTGGCTCTTAAGCCCTCCAACTTTTGCAACGAAGGGTCCATATTAGAATAATTTTCAAAAGGATTGAGAATTCTTAACAATCATTAAAAATCAATGAACAAAAAACACATTGAATTTATGAAACTGGCCATAAAGGAGGCTAAAAAAGCTGGACAAAAGGCCGAAGTTCCGGTAGGTGCAGTACTTGTGGCTGAATCAGGGGATATCCTCTCCCTATCACATAATCAGGTCATAACCCTTACCGACCCAACAGCACATGCCGAAATATCGGCATTGCGGGAGGCCGGGAAAAAGGTTCTGAATTACAGGTTGTTAGGGACAACACTGTATGTTACCATCGAGCCGTGTATGATGTGTATGGGGGCAATTGTACATGCCAGGGTTGCCAGAGTTGTTTTCGGTGCACTGGATTTAAAATGGGGGGCTTCGGGTTCTTTGTATAACTTCGCCGAAGATGTTCGATTAAATCACCGGCCGAAAATCATACATGGTGTATGTCAGGATGAGTGCCGGGCACTTATTCAGGAGTTCTTTCGTTCAAAACGGTCTCAATCTGCTAAATAGTACACAGATTTTCACAGTTATTCACAGATAATATTCTATTTTCATAAAAAACAATCTTGTCGATCTGAATTGATCTGTGTCCCATAAAAAGTATTTTAAGCAAAAAGGAGTGGGCAGTGTCGAATATCGTAATTGTTGGAACCCAATGGGGTGATGAAGGCAAAGGTAAGATTGTCGATCTTCTGGCGGAATTTGCCGATATTGTGGTACGATTTCAGGGTGGAAACAATGCCGGACATACCATGGTTGTTGACGGCGAACAGTTTATCAGCCATCTGGTGCCCTCCGGTATTTTGCAGGAAAAAATGTGTCTTTTGGGAAATGGAATGGTCGTCGATCCTGAAGTCCTGATTAAAGAACTCGACCATTTAAATGGCAGGGGAATCGATGTGGGGCCGGACAGACTTAAAATCAGTGAAAAAGCCCATATCATTATGCCGTATCACAAGAACATCGACCTGGCCCGGGAAACCATGAAGGGAGGCCAAAAAATAGGCACCACAGGACGCGGGATCGGACCCTGCTATGAGGATAAAGCGACCCGCATAGGGGTTCGTTTTGTTGATCTTTTGGATCCCAAGGAGTTTGCTGAAAAAATTAAAACAATATTAGAAGAGAAGAATTTCTACCTGGAACATTTCTTTTCCGCTGAAACATTGGACCCGGCCGGCATTATAGATCAATACAAAGGTTATGCCGATAGACTATCGCCCCACATTATTAATATCTCCATTGTCATGAACCAGGCCATAAAGGAAAACAAACAGATCCTTTTTGAAGGCGCCCAGGGTACGCATCTTGATATAGATCACGGCACCTACCCTTTTGTCACTTCGTCAAATACGGTTTCAGGAAACGCCTGTTGCGGCGCCGGTATCGGTCCAAAGGAAATCAACGGTGTTGTCGGAATTGTAAAGGCTTACACCACCCGTGTAGGAAGTGGCCCCTTCCCTACAGAACTTTTTGACGAGATTGGCGACAAAATTCAAAAAAAAGGCGCGGAGTTCGGCGCCACAACCGGTCGAAAGCGTCGGTGTGGTTGGCTTGACACGGTTTTATTACGAAATGCAGCACGCCTGAACGGACTGACGGGTCTTGTGATCACCAAGCTGGATGTATTGGACGGCCTTGAACACCTTAAAATTTGCACCGGCTACGAATATAACGGCAAAATTGTTCGGGATTTTCCGGCAAGTCTCAAAATTCTGGATTCTTGCAAACCCGTTTACGAAGTTTTGACCGGATGGCCGGAAGATATATCTGATATTCGAAAATTTGAAGATCTGCCGGAAAATGCAAGACACTATCTTCATCGAATTGAAGAACTGACGGAAACACCCATTGATATGGTTTCCGTTGGGCCCGGCCGGGAGGAAACTATCGTCATCAATAACCCCTTCAACCTCAAATGATCGCAAACAAAATGATGAGAAAATGTAAAAGTTAAAAAGTTAAGGCTTTTATCCTGCCATGAATCGGTTGCGATAAAGCGAATATAGAGAGTTTTCATCAGGTGTTTAATTCATTATTTTGTTTGCCCTTCGGGAAAGCCGATGATACCCCATCTGCCGTGTTGGAAAGGGTTCGCAGTAGCTTAATACAGCTTCACCCTTTCCGCCTTGCATCTGGAGCATCCTCGACTTTTGCTCATATGAAGTTCAACTGAGACCTTTGCAAAACATCCTCCTTTTGTCCAATTCCTGTGTTAGGCGAAAATTTTAATTTTGATTAAATATTAAGGGCTAACCTTGAACAAAGTTTCCAATTCAGAAATGAGGATTTTTGTTAAAGATCAAGGCATACGAAAAAAATAACCGGAGGCATATGTTTAATATTCCGAGGATTATTTTTTGAGCATAACGCAGATATTTGACAAAAAGGCAATTTCTGGATGGAAACCGATTGACATTTCACTATTTACCCCTTAAAAGAAATGACAAGTCGGGACGTGGCTCAGTCTGGTAGAGCACAGCGTTCGGGACGCTGGGGTCGCGCGTTCAAATCGCGCCGTCCCGACCAACTATAAACACTAAAAAAGGCCGGATTTCTTAATCCGGCCTTTCTTTTTTTGAAGGTTTTATATTGTGCGGCCATGAAAAAAACAACTGGAGCATGCCTGGCATCTGAACTTAGGGGCTTCGCCCCAATTGGAATGATGGAACACTGGAATAATGGGTTTGAAGGAGTTTTTTTGCAATTATTATGTTTTACTTTTGCCGTTATTCCCAATATTCCAACATTCCAGTATTCCATGGAAGTGCCATAAACCAGGAGCTATTTAAAGATCATTAATTTCAACCAATTGTAGAATTTTCGAGACGTTCAATTAATCGGCATGTACTTCTTCAGACATTTTTTCTACAGATTCCTGAACGTCCTTCTTTATATATTCAACATCTTCTTCACAAAGATTTAAAAAATCCATAACCCCGTCTTCCATCTGGTACTGTGCTCCGTTTGTACCCGTCCCATAGCCGTTTATCGTTGCGATGTAATCGGCCATGTGAAGGATAAACGCCAACTCGCTGCCGTCCGATCCGGAAGGGTTGTGGTGGAATTGGACGGCAATCCTTTGATCGTTGGGAATCTTCCATTTCTGGCACAACTCAGATGCGATTTCTGAATGATCGAATCCCAGAATTATTTTTTCAGCACTTACAAATGTATCTTCGCCGTCTGCCATGAACTCGTCAAAAGAATCTCTTCTTTCGTAAACATATGGATCGAGGATCAGCTTTCCCGCATCGTGAATAAGTCCGGCGAAAAAGGCCAAATTCCCGAACTCGGTATCTTTTCTGTTTGCAATAATCCTTGAACCAAATGCAACCGCAATGGAATGCCGCCAAAGATCTCCGGAACCGAGCTGGTATCCTTTTAAATCTTTGCTCATTAAATTTGAAATTCCTGCAACGGATATCAAGTCTCCAAGCGCTTTAAACCCAAGTAACACAGAGGCATGCTGAATAGAGGAAACCTTTCCGCTCATACCATAATATGCTGAATTGGCCAATTTCAATACCCGGGTGGCAATAGCCTGTTCTAGCTCTATCACCCTGGCAAGTTCTTTAATATTTGAATCAGGTCTTGCCATTATTCCTTGTGCTTTTTGGACAACATGAGGCATTGCCGGCAAGTCGTCCAATGTGCGAAGAATGCCATATTTCAATTTAATGCCTGAAGCTTGCTTTTTCCCAAATGACGTTTCATGGGCAGTTTCAACTGCTTTGGTTTTTTTTTCGGGCTTTGGTGATTCAGGCGTTTTATTTGGCTTAACTTCGGATCTTAAATCAATGACAATCCGTTTTTTACATTCCAAACATGACACTGCAAATTTTTTACCGAATGGAATTTTTTCGTCTGGTATTTTATATGCCTTACGGCAATCCGGGCATGCTATTTTCATCGTGGCTTATTATTCATCAGGTTTACAAGAATGTTCGTAGAAGCGTCTATACGACCTGCCATTTGTTCTAAAATCTTATTGGTAATTTTAGGATATTTGTCGACAATTTCTTGAAACTTGTCTCCAGGATAACGTTCGATAACGGACTTTCCTCTGGAAATGACGGTTTCGGATCTTTGTTTACCGGTTATGGCGGCAATTTCTCCGAAATATTCACCGGGTTGAACGATCTCTGATATTTTTTTCCCGTCTTTTACGATAAGCAGTTCACCCTTAACCAGCTTAAAAAAATCAGAACCTCTGTTCCCTTCCCTGAAAATTACAGCTTTAGTGTCATATTCCTCAATCTCAGGAGTGGCAAGGTATTCCGGAATTGAACCCTTGGTTAAATTTGTTCTTCTGAGCACTTCCTCAACCGAAGTCTCTCCCTGGCGAATTTTTTCCAGACCCGCATTCCTTAAGGTCACCATGCCTTCATGTAACGCCGTCTTTCTTAATAAATCTTCTGAAACATCGGCGCTAATTACCCTGGCAACATTTTCCGTGATTTCCATCAGCTCAAACAAGCCGACACGGCCCTTATACCCGGATCCCATGCATTCCGGACAGCCTTTGGGCCCGTAGATTTGAAGTTTTGAGATTTCATCAGGAGAAAATCCCATGTCCACAAGTTCAGTGGGATTAAGGTTCTTCTCAATAGTCTTACAATGTTGACAAAGTCTTCGAACCAGTCGTTGAGACAGCACCATTGTTACTGAGGAAGCCAGCAAATAAGACGGTATGCCGATATCCACCAGACGTCCGATGGTAGAGGGGCAGTCGTTGGTGTGGAGCGTGCTAAAAACGAGGTGGCCGGTCATGGCCGCTTTGATGGCAATTTCTGCTGTTTCTTGATCCCGAATTTCACCAACCATGATGATGTCCGGGTCCTGACGCAGGAAAGATCTGAGGGCCGCGGCAAACGTCATTCCCACGTCATCCTTGACATTCACCTGGTTGATTCCCTTGAAATTGAATTCCACCGGGTCTTCTACAGTGAGTATTTTGCAATCTTCTTTGTTCAACTTATTGAGTATCGAGTATAATGTGGTTGTTTTTCCGCTACCGGTAGGGCCGGTAACCAGCAGCAGTCCATAGGGTCGATACACAGAGCGCTCGAGTCCATTCAATGTTTCTTTCTCGAACCCCATTTGAGAAAGGTCTACCCTCAGTGAAGACTGGTCGAGGACACGCATGACGATACTCTCGCCAAAAAGTGTGGGCAATGTTGAAACACGAAAATCGATGGCCTTCCTTTTCCCAAAGGCCATCTTTATCCTGCCGTCCTGAGGCACACGACGCTCTGCAATATTAAGCCCGGCTAATATTTTCAGTCTGGAATTTACCGCGTTTTTGATGCTGGTCGGTAAATTCATAGACTTAAACAGATAGCCGTCAAGTCGGTATCTAACCTGTAACATTTTCTCAAAGGGTTCAATATGAATATCACTAACACCCTCATTGATGGCTTTAACCAGAATACCGTTTACAAGCTTGATAATCGGTGCATCAGATGCTGTGTATTCGTCGATAGTCGCCTTATCATCGTGATCCCCTATCACTTCCATATCGACCACGGCCTCTGAAACCAGAGAACCGAAGTCGTCGACCACTGAAACCGGTTGTTCCTCTTCACCACCGTCATCCTGGATACCAAAGTAACTGTTGTATTCCTCATCACTTATTTCATAATGAGTTTTGAAGCCATCAACGATATCCTTTTCGGTAGAGACACAGACACTGAGACTTTTCTTAACTTCGTTTTGCAGACTATCCAGTGCGCTGGTATCTGTGGGCTCCGCCATTGTAACGACAAGCTCTTCTCCTTTGAACCTTAAAGGAAATGCCATATACTTTTTAGCCGTTTCATACGGCATAATTTTAAATACTTCCGGTTCCGGAGTGGTTTTGGATATATTAACGGTAGGATAATTGTGGACGCGGCTTAGAACATTTACAATGGTATCCTCATCAATGTAGCCGAGTTTGACAAGGATACTCCCCAAACGCCCGTTATTCTTTTTCTGATAATTGATTGCATCTTCAAGATGGGTTCCGGTGATATAGCCTTCTTTACACAATAGTTCGCCAATCTTGGTTTTTCCGGCCCCGGATTGATCCATGATCGTCGATTTAAGGCTCGATTTTCTCGATTGAACATTGTTATTAGATGAGTCGCGTTTTATCGGTATTGTATTTGCCATTTCTTTATATTGATTCGCCTATTATTGGGTTGTCCACTGTTATATACTCAGCAATTTGAAGATATATGGTCATTCTGCAACTTTTGCAACATATGTGCCGATTCTATATGAACCCTTATATAGTTTAATTATAAGACCATAAATCTTTTGATATCAATAGGATATAATTCTTATCAACCACTTTTATAAATTGCTGTATGTGAATGGGTGCCGTCAAATTATTGACAGATATAAACAAAAACCGACAAACATTTTACAAATAACACTAATTAGTGTCCAGCCATGAATCTAAAACGAACACAATGGGTGCACAATTCAGAAATGAGCAATTTTTGTTCTGATCAAGGCCGCACAAGGGTTTGCGGTCCCCGCACGCGGGACAGGAAGGCGTACGTCTGTACGCCGCAGCCGGAAACCCGCGGAGAACGCCGAGCAGGACAAAAATGGCCATTTATGGATGGGCACTAATAAGCGACACATCTGAATCCAAGTATATTAGAGTGTGACTCCGGTTCCAGCAAAAATCGACTGAACAATCTGATATCATTTCCTGATATCCAGCTGCCACCCTTAGCCGCCCAGTTTTTTGCGCCATGCTTATTTGTGGACGTTGAATCGAAACTGTCATTCGTCCATTCCAACACATTTCCTATGGTGTCAACGATGCCAAAATCGTTTTCAAATTCAGCATGTTTGTCTACAGGTGTCGTATCGGCGGTACAACTATCCTCAATATTACAGGCATTTTTCTTCCATTCGGTTCCCCAGGGAAATATCCATCCATTTGCGGTTCTAGATGCCGCTTCCCACTCATTTTCAGTGGGTAACCGCTTCCCTGTCCAGGCTGCAAATGCCATGGCATCTTCCATACTGATTTGAACCACCGGGTGACTTCTTTTACTATAAAGTGTGCTTTTAGGTCCGGATGGTTGATACCAACAAGCACCTTCGACTGTTTTGCAGTAAAGTGACGAATTCCATGTAGAAGTGATCAATCCTGTTGTTTCATCTTTCTTCTTTTCAAAACGCCCATAATAGACAGTCCCATATCCTACCTTCTCCGCAGTGGTTTTATATCCTGTTTTTTCAATAAAAATTTCGAATAATCCATTGGTAATGGGAAATCGGCCAATATAAAAGGGCTCCAAATATACCACCTGTTCAGATATTTCATCCTTTTTAGGGTGTTTGCTGCCAATTATATATTCGCCACCTGGAATCAATATATAATGATTATAATGCCTGTCCATGGTACCCAGGTACCCATCAAATTCTTCGGCAAGAATTTTGTCCTTTTTTATCTTACTATTCTCTTCAAGGCTGTATTCTTGCCCCAATGAACCCACCGGGAGCCCCAATTGTTCATTCCATTTTTTTTCCTTTCCGTCTTCATCTCCCTTTTCCGCCATATCATGGCCAACGCCTTCACCATCTTTTTTGTCGCCACCATTGAGTCCTATCCCACCATCCTCGGGTAGCGCCTTATCTTCACCAATAAATACTCCTGTGGTTTCCTGTCCTGAATCTTGCCCGAGCCCCATGCCTTCCAAGGTGTCTTCATCTCCGGGTCCGGACACACCTGCCTGTTCCTCTGAACCACCTTCTCCAGGCATTTCTTCAACATCATCAACATATTCTAATTCTGTATCTTCTTCACCCAACACCTCTTCAACTTCTTCATCGATCTCTTCCGCCTCAGCCAATTCAGCTGTATCCGTTTCTATTATCTCGTCGATCTCTACATCTTCAACATCATCCAAAATCTCTTCTTCATCACCATCCTCGATATACGCTACCTCATCATCAAGCTCCCCAATTTCTTCAACCTCGTCAACCTCATCCAGCGGCGCTTCATCGAGGACCTCGACCGTCTCCATCATTGAACCGGGATTGTCTTCATCTCCTTTGCCTGCCGTATCATGGCCAACGCCTTCACCACCTTTTTTGTCACCATCTTCAGGCGCTCCACTTGACAATTCCGGAGAACCCAGGCCCACCTTTTCTGATAATCCCTTGATAAGATCCTTCAAGCGATCTATTTTCTTTAAACCGCCCTTTTTTTCTGTATCCTCAATCGCCATTGAACCGGACACGGTTTCATTTGCCAGCTTCAGGATATCCACTATTTGGTCTAATCCAAATGTCCCACCCTGCTGCAAATCATAGTCCTATCTTATTAAGGATCTTATCCTTTGCATCTTCGGACATTACAAAGGTATTGCTTGATCCTATTTTTATCCCTTCCGGATTTTCCCCCTTTTCATAAAGCTTTTTAAGATCTGCATTGACAGAAGACCTGACGCTATTCAGGTTTCTTCGTTTGTTCTTAATGGCCTCAAGACTATGATCGGTATCCCACAGCATTTTTATAAGCGCTTCATGGTCTACCTCATTTGGAAATGAATCGGAGTTCTCGCCGGGATAATATTGTCTTATATGCTGGACGAATCTATACTTTAGAGTATTCTTATTTTTGTAATCAAGATTTGATATAGCTTGGTCAATTCCTTCAATTGTTATGGCTGAAGTCATTGGGTCTCCTTTTTTTATATTAGGGTACAACACTTACGTAAGTTAATTGCAAAACTCGTTCCATTACATTCGTTCGATTTTTCATCCACATTCATCACAAGAATAAGATGATGGTAGAATGCCGAAACAAATCACAAATCATATCAAATTGGGGACATGTATCTTTAAATGGTATAAGTTTTGCAAAGTTATGTCTTTCGAATATTCATGACGGGAATATTGCGGCATGGAGCGTCCCAATTATTTGAGGGGTCGGGGAGTTTTTCTCCTAAATCCTTGAATATTAGCCTCCGGCTTCGCTTCCAGCCCGTAGGGCTTACAGGCCGGAGGGTAGAGCCTACGCCTCGGAGAGCGGAATGGATGATCTTTTTTTAAATCGGATGCTGTCTGAGTGGCTTAGGGATCGTTAGAAAAAACAGGCGCATACTGAAATTGTAGCTTTAAAATAATTTTAAAATGATGCAGAGAACCTATTGATATTTAAAAGATAGTTTCCTGTTTTTTCTTTATGATCCCTTGCCGCGAGTTCATGCGGTTTAAAAAAAGATTATCCATGGAGCGGGTGTTTAGAAAAACTCCCCGACCCCTCAATTATTTCAAAAACTTTTTTTGTAGGGAATATCCACTGTATTGAAAGTCGAAACGATGGCGTTTGAAAAAACCACAACACCGTCAATCTTTCAACGACTTTGGCGATGATCTTTCAAAAATCAAGGACAAGAAACAGAAATCCACAAATTGGAAATGTTCGAACATTAGATTGGCAAGATAAAGGAAAAAGATAAAATCAAATGGAACCAAATATCGTCAGCGAAAAAAATAATGTGCTCAATGCGTTTGACAATATTCTTTTTAAACATTTGGAACGTTTGATCGGCAGCAGATACGGCGTCGCAGAGCTGACCATGAATTCCGCAACCATATCGCTCATCATGCTGCTCATGGAACGAGAGAACGAAATAGAAAATTTTCCTTCCGATGAAATTGATCGATATGACAATGACACATTAATAGATGATTTTGAAGAACTGGGATTTGACGTTGCCCGGGATATGAATGTCGTTGTTGAGGATATGATCCGGAATGGCTATATTCAGATTGATGATGATAGATTTATCCCTCAAAAACCCACGATAAGTATGGCCCGCCTTATCGACATGGTTTTCCCCAAAATGCCTGGAATGAATTTTGTCGCATATTTTGTTCAGACCATGGATGAAGTCACATCTAAGCGAAAAGATCTTGATTCGGCGACCCGTCAATTTGATCAAGTATTACAGATGCAAAGTGTTCCCATAAAAAAAGCAACAAAGCGATCTGAACCTTCAAATGTTTTTGTCCAATCAGCTAATAAGGAATCCAATATTCAAAGGTTGGATAAATCGCCGCAGAACAATCAAAAAGTATCTCCGCAAAAAGAATTGAAAACGCCTAATATTTTGGGCAGTAAATCTTCCTACACCCTATCGGATCATTCCAGGGGTTCTTCCGCTGAGCCTAAAGTTTTGTCTTCAGAGGCCTACAAAGGAAAAATTAATATCAAAAAAATCGATTTCGGAACACCCTGGATAAAAGAAGTTGAACCGGATAAAAAACCTTCGGAAGAACGTGATCATATTGAAGATGAGCAACCGATAACACAAGTAAAACTTGCAGGAACACAACCCCTTGATGATGCTGAATCAAAAAGTTCAGATACGAAAGTGATACCATCTTCTGAAGAACCGGCAAAGACTCTTTTTGACAAACAAAACCCGAATGCAGATACAGCAACCACAAGCTTAGTCACGCCAAGTTCTGCGTCTTTTAATGAAAATGCTTCACATGATCTAACATCCACTGAACAGGACAAACGCACTTTAGACGATATCAAAGATAATTCGTTGAATGTGTCGCTGTCACAGGAGAACATCGAAAAAGGAAAAGAAACAGCCGGAGATGACTCGAAAACATCCCATGAAAAAGAAACTTCTTCCATTTACGACGATGATATTGACAAACGTATTATGGCTTTTGAAGAAGATTTGGCATTGGAATGTCCCATATGCAAGCATTCGAAAGTCACGGTTGAAGACACAACTGCGGGAAAGTCTTATTATAAATGTTCAAACAAAGAATGTAATTTCATAAGCTGGGGTAAACCCTATCATATTCCCTGTCCCAAATGTAACAACCCATTTTTAATAGAAGCATCCAATAAAGCTGGTAAAACGATTTTGAAATGTCCAAGGGCAACATGCCGTTACTTTAAAAAAGTACTCTTGGATATCGCGGACAATCATCAGGAGCCCATTGAATCAACATCTCGAAAAACCGGCAAGATAACTTCTATTTCTCAGAAACCTCGCAAAAGAGTGGTCCGGCGGAGAGTGGTTCGCAGAAAAAAGTAATGCACCAATGGAGACATGCGGTGTGAAATCTGTATCTCAATCTTTCAGGTCTCCTTGATAATATTACGTCGTTACTTTCCGTAAATATCTACTAACACGGGCAATATATGTTCGGGTCTCTTTTGGCAATCTGTCGGGATGTCTTTCTACGTTTCCCATTCCCCAGTTATAAGCAGCAAGCGTTAGCTCAACATTGCCATCGTACCTGTTTAACAGGCTCTTTAAATAACGCGTTCCAGCCATAATATTTTCAACGGGATTGTAGCAATTTTTGACGCCCAAGTCCTGCGCTGTGTCAGGCATAAGCTGCATCAGCCCCATGGCTCCTTTGGATGAAGTAGCGTTGGCATCAAAATCGCTCTCAGCCCGTATGACCGACCTTATCAATTCAGGATCAACTTTGTGGGTCTTCGAAGCATGCTCAATAATATCATTAATATCAGGTGGTGGGTTAATCTCTTTTCCTTTTTGTGGGTCATGTTCAACTTTTGGCACAAATGACGCTTCGAGATTGTTTGTTCCATGAAAATTCATCCATTCGCAATTAAATCCTGGTAAGTCACTGTCTTCATCAAATTCCGAGAGTTCCCGAAATAAATAGTCGTTCATTCGGCTTTGCACGACATCTATCAGTTGTTGCAAATAATTTTTGTTTAAAGATAACCCAGCACTGTTCGGGTTGTCCGGGTCCTTAATGTGTTTAATTTTATCTGCCAGCAGTGAAATAAACAGATCAGGGTTTTTCACCGTGTTGAAATCTTTCTGGGATAAATTTTGTTTGTTATAGCCATGCGTCAAAAGGCAGGGCTTGATATTTGAAGGACCTTTCATTTACGATTTCTCCATATGCATATCTTTTTTTAAATTAATACAAACTTCGTGCCAACTTTTCAGTAAAATTAAAAAATCAGTGCTTATTTAAAAGCACTGATTTTTTGTTCCGACGGCACAAAAAACAACCGATTGGAGGGATTGCTTGTTGTCTTTAGTTTTTCTTCTTAAAAAGCGGAAATCTATGGGTATAAGGACTATCGGAAAGTACAATCTGAACTGCCTGATAGACTTTCTCATTGACCAGAATGGGACCGATAAAGTTGCCGGTCATCTTATGAGCCATACCTCTGGGAATATTAACAACAATAAACAGATTCAGATTCCTGCCATTCCCATCCCCATTCCATGACATCTCCTTTAATGTCGCTTCCAAATCTATTTTATAGTCCGGAATAAACAGAAATGGGTCTGTAATGACAAAGGCAAGTCCTGGATCATCAACGGACTGATACCAGAAAAAAGGGGATTTTTCCTGATGCTGAAGTATAATAAATGTCTTTTTGTCCGGAAAACCCAGCATACCCGAAGGCATTTTAATTATTTTTTCTTCTTCTATATCGATCGTTCCGAATCTCGTTGTTTTAATCTTCAATTTTTCTCTCGCTTTGAACCTTTTAAAAGCCCTGAGGCCTCGTAAAGAGCAGTCGCCTTGGAAAGATCTGAGTCATTGATATCTGATGAACTCAAATTTTCTTCTCTGATTCTCTCATATATTTCCTGGCGATGAATTTCAATGTGTTTGGGTGCTTCAATTCCAAGTTTAACCTGTGTTCCTTTTATTTCAACCAAAGTGACCGTAATATCTTCGCCGATAGTGATCTTTTCACCCAACTTCCGTGTTAGTATTAACATAGTCCATCCATGGCATCTATTGGGAGCCATCCAAAAACAATCTAAGTGTCCATGGCGGTGTTGCGAAACGCCTCAAAATGCTCACATACTACGTGTATGCTCCGCTTTTTCACCGTTCCACGCCTTGCCCTGAACCCTAATCTTATTTTCGAGACTGAGCGACAAAGCCGCGTTTTATAAAATCGTTGCACGATTTTATTTATTATTTTAAATAATCCATCAGAGTCAGCGTCATCACTTTAGACGAAGAGGCCAAAGCAGCCTGATACGTCAGCTCTGCGGCCTTAACATTCATGATGGCCTCGGCAATATCTGCATCCTCAATTTTTGAAAGCCTTTCCGTATTGGTAAAGTCAAAATCCTGATATATTTTATCCTTGATTTCCATACGATTCATTTTTGCGCCAACATCTGATATTTTGCCTGTAATATCGTCAAAGTGCGTATCCATCGCATCTATTGCACCCTGAATGCCGCCGACATCATTGCCCTGCAGAGCGGTCTTCAAATCGGCCATCGTGCTAAAAACCATACCGAACACTGCATCACCGGCGCTACCGATTTCAATAGTGCTATTCTTGCTGATTTTAATCGTAAAAGCATTACTATCCCCGGAGTAATTGCCGTCCTGGTCAAATGGAATCGTGTCGGTTTTCGAACCGGAAAAAATATAATTCCCGGCCACATTTGTATTGGCCAAAGACACCATCTCGTCAAGATTGTTTTGAACGGTCTCTGCCGCCGCGGACCGCTGATCGGCCCCCATGGTTCCGCTGGCCATCTGAACACACAATGCCTTTGTATCGGATAGGATATTCTGCACACTTGTCAGGGCACTTTCAGATGCGCTGAGCCATGAATTGCCGTAGTCGATATTTCGCCCCATCTGCTCAATGCCTGCGAGGTCCGATTGGATAGTCAGCGACTGTGTGAGACCCACAGGATCATCGGAAAGGCTGTTGATCCGTTTTCCGGTGGTGGCAATCTCATTGGCCTTGCTCAGTTCTTCGCTGATACTACCAAGATTATACTTTACCGATTCAAAAATGTATCTATTTGCAACTCGCATAAAAAGTAACTCCTTTTACTTCACCTCAAGCAGGGTCTTCAGCATCTCATCCGAGACACTGATAAGTTTGGCTGCCGCTGCATAGGCATGCTGATATGCTATAAGATTTGTCATCTCCTCGTCAAGGGAAACAGCCGATATGCTGTCTCTGATGTTGCTTAATTCATTGACCATCAACTCGCTGAAGGATCTGTCTCTGGAAACACTTGCAGAAGCAATGCCGATGGACCCCACCATCGAATGATAATAGCCTTCAATGGTTGACGTGATGCTCCCTTGTGTATTTACATTGATTCTGTCACAGGTCGATTGTGAAATGCTCAAGGCGGTGTTTTGCAGGTCGGTAACAGCCAAAGCATTGACGTTGTTTCCAGACGCCATTGCACCGTCACTGCCGACCTGGGCGGCGGCGATGTTGTTTTTATTTAACCCGATGACATCATTAACCCCCATGCCCGCGGCATCGGAACCAATGAAAAAAGTATTAATGCCAAGGGCTGCCAGCACATTGCTGGTATCGTCGGAAAAGGCAAATGTGTATCCGCTACTGCCGTCATCGATTTTTAGTCTTCCGTCCACGATGTTAGCGGTTATGGGAGCGCCAATATTCGTTGTAGCCGTATTGATAGCAACACAAAGATCGGTGAGTTTGGTTACGCCTGCATCAATAGTGACCGGGATGGCGGAAGGGCCACCGACGACGGCTCCGCTGGGGTCGTACACCCATAGATTAAAAGTGCCGTCGGTAATTTTATCATAGAAGTCGAGGCCGGAATCTATCGTTCCAAGCTCCTCTGTAGGGTCGGAGACAACAGAACTTCCCGTGACACTACTGAATCCTTCTAACCCCACCCCCTGACTGTGTTGTTGGTTAACAGACCAAATAAATTCTTTGGCCAATGCATCAAGATCTAATTGATATTTGGCGACCACCTCATCCCGTGTGTCAAGCCAGCCGCCGAGTTTGCCGTTGCTGACATAGTTCGTGACATCAACATCACTGCCACCGGAATTCTGCCAAATTACCCTGTCTCCATTGGTACCGCCCATTTCCAGTTCATAGTTACTGCCCCCTTGTACCAGAGTACAACCTTTAGCCGACACAATGGTTAAAGATCCGTTGCTCTGCTCAAAGGATTTAATGTCTAAATATTCATTGAGTTCCGAAACAAGGGCATTGCGTTTATCTTTTAAATCATTTGCAGAGCCATTGGCCTCCATACCCACAATCTGGTCATTGAGCTGTGCGATCTCATTTGTGAGACTATTAATCGTTTCCAGTCCGGTACTTACGGCATTGGTTAAATCTGTCTCGATCTGATTTAAATCACTTGCTAACGTGTTAAATTGTTCCGTAATAAGCGAGCTGTGCTCATAAAGCAAAATCCTTTCCGAAGCACCAGAGGGGTTGTTTGAAATATCATACCATCCATTCCAAAAATCGGATAACATGGTACTAATGCCGGTGTCGGAATTTTCATTAAATATGCCCTCCAGAACCTGCATGTATTTTTCCATCTCCGAAGCGGACGACATATTGGATTGTTCCTGCATTAGCCTGTTTTCGATGAGCTTGTCACTGTATTGAGAAACCGTTTCAACTTCAACGCCCCTTCCCATGACTAATCCGCCGTACAGTCCAGGTTGTCTGGCCTCGAGGACGGCCCTTTGTCGTGAATACCCTTCTGTATTGACATTTGCGATGTTGTGGGCCGTAACACCGATGCCGTTCTGCTGGGCGTTTAAAGCAGTGGCGGCGATATTTAATACCATTCCTATTCCGGACATGATCAAACCTCCCTGTTTAAGAATAAACGGGGGCCAGACGGCTTAAAATGACATCTATCATTGTAAATATAACGGGATTTGTTCTCTCCGGTTAAAATAGAAATCATCTCATCCATAAATTCCAAAGAATCATCGATATAGAGGATATTTTGTTTTCTTAAGATCTCGATTTCGCCTTTTAGTTTTAAAATCCTCAAGTATAGCTTTTTAAATTTATCCGTATGTTTTTCGGGAATAAGATCCATTATCAGACTAAGATTAAAAGCGTTTGACTGATTTTCCAAATTAACAGCCACCGATATCTCCTCTCTGATGGAGTTTATCCGGACACATAGCTCATCTTTTACTTTAGATAATTCCCACAACTTATTTATTTTTATAGCTATAAGTGACTTTCTTTCTTCCTCAAAACAATAGAGCAGATCATTGTAAAGCATGATCTTTTTGTAAAAAAGTTTTTCAATGGTATCAACGTTGAGCGCTTCCATAAATACACTCCCTGTTCCATTATCGGTCGTTTCTTCTGTTGTCTAAAGTGCACATTCAATCTTTTAAACTTTCAAAAAGCATCTTGCCAAGCCCCATGCCTTTACCCTTTGCCATCCCAAGGGCAAGATTTTCGTCAAACATCGACCGAATGATTTTGCTTTCATTGGTGTTTCCTAAAAGACCATCTTCCGTAACGGCTGTTCGCATCGATTTCAACATATAGGTGATGAAAATAGATTCAAACTCAGAACAGGCGTTTTCGAGTCTTTCTTGCCGAACGTCATTGGATGAAATTGCAGCATTCTGGGTCGTGGCAATTGCATTTATCATTCTTTATTTCTCCTCTATATAATTTCGAGTTCGCCCTGAAGCGCACCTGCGGCTTTAATGGCCTGCAAAATAGTAATGAGATCTCTGGGGGTAACGCCGATGGCATTCAATGCGTTGACCAGCTCGCCGATGGTTCTGCCCTTTGGGATCAAAAGAAGACGGCTGTTTTCCTCAGCCACAGCCACCTGACTCTCGGATGTAACCACTGTACTTCCACCCGGTGCGACAACAGTGCCGTCTTGCATCTGTTGTGGAGCAACCCCTTCACCAGATGGCGCAAAGGGTTGCGGCTGTGAAACATTTTTATTCTCTTTTATATTAATACTCAAATTTCCATGAGCAACGGCAACTTTTTGGATCCTGACATTTTCTCCAACCACAACCGTTCCGGTCTTTTCATTTACGATAACCTTTGCGATTGAATCCGGCTCTACCTGGATTTCCCCAATTTGAGCAATCAAGTTGACCACATTGTTTTGAAACTTTTCAGGAATCCTGAATTTCAAAGTGCCAGGGTCAATGGGTTTGGCGACATTTTCTCCAATTTGCAAATTTATCGCCTTGGCAGCCCGATCGGCAGTATTAAAGTCCGGATTATTTAGCATGATGGTCATTTCGTTTTGACTCATTATCGACAAGGGAATTTCTTTTTCAATGTTGGCCCCGCCACTGATTTTTCCTACCGTAGGGTGATTTTTTGTGACACCGCCGCCTGCTGCCCCGCCGGCACTGTAGCCGCCAATAGAAACAGGACCCTGTGCAAGTGCATAAACTTTGCCGTCCACACCTTTTAAAGGCGTCAATAAAAGGGTACCTCCCTGCAGACTTTTCGCATCACCGATGGATGAAAGAGTGACATCAATCTTTTTTCCGATCCTGGCAAAAGGCGGTAATTTCGCACTCACGACAACTGCGGCAACATTTTTTACTTTTACTTCATCCGGATCCACATGAACCCCCATATGTTCCAGCATATTGACCAGGCCCTGTATGGTAAATTTTGTTCCGCCCTTGTCTCCGGTGCCGTTGAGACCGATGATCAGACCATAACCAAGAAGTTGGTTTTGTCTGATACCTTTAATTGATGTAATATCCTTTATCCTTGCAGAATAACCTGCAGAGGGTACAATAACAAAGATAAGCAAAACAATGAGTAATACATTTTTAAAATGGCCAGACATAATCCACTACCCTCCCTAACCATCCGGGTCTTTGTTTATCTGCCACAGGACCGCTCCCGGAATATGTGATCCTTGCATCGGCAACATATGTAGAAGAGACTTCATTAGACGAAGTGATATCTTTCGGTCTCACAACGCCCGACAAGGTTATATATTGTGTTTCATTATTAACCCTGACTTCCCTTTGTCCGTTGATATACAGATTGCCGTTGAAAAGAACTTTTTCTACAACAGCAGTAATATATGCCTTTACATGTCCGTCCCTGTCACTCGAACCTTTACCGTCAAATGCTGTGCTCAAAGAGGCCGAAAACAAATTATCCGTTCCCGGATCCTGAGCAAGTCTGGAATTCTTTTCAGCAAGCGCCTTCAAGTAACCCAAAAACTTGAGCTGCGCTGCATCTATGCTTGAAGATCGGCTTGTTTTGGTATTTGCATTCAGTTCTGCTTCCGGATCCTCTACGATTCTCACAGTGACAATGTCCCCGACTTTTCTTGCCTTCATGTCCTGAAACAGACTCACTTCAGACACTTCCGACCACAATGACCCCTCTTCCGGTTTTGGAGGCTTATAAACACTAAACTTAGGTTTTTGAATCTCGGTTGTTTGAACCATATGTGAAGGTTCTTTAGACAAACCCGCACAACCGGTTAGGAATATGAACGTTATACACAAAAGTAAGTATCTTCTATCTGCCATGGTACTCTCCTAGTTTCTAAAAATCTACTGCCACCATTGAGCCATTAACGATCTTGGCGTAAATCTCTTTTTTACTCATTATGTTTTGAACTTTTACAAGTTCACCGGCATAACCTTTCATCAAAACTTTTCCGGGAGCCGTCACCTTAATATCTCCGGATTCAGCGATGATTGTAACGATGTCTCCCTTATCCACAATAGGACATTTTTCAAACATCCATTCTTTAATACTGGTATCTTTTTTTACGTTATGCTTTGCCATTAGACCGATGATCTTTTCCATATCAGTTAGAATCTTCGAAGACATATGTGATATATTTCTTTTTACAAAGTAAAGATCATCTTTTTCTATCCTCTCTCCTCTTTTTAGATCACGAGAGGCACAAACTACAGGCTGAAATATATCAACCCAACCGGATAGTTTTACTTTATTTTTTACCACACCGTCTATCTTTACCACGACGATTAAGCTGATATATCCCTCAAGACGTCTTTTTCCTTTTTGATACTGCTGAAAACTAACCGTTCCGACGGGTACGGGCACATTGCCGGTTATTTTCATTCTGGATAGAACAACATCGCATCCCTGGTTGTTTAAATTCCGAGAAAGATATTTCTGAAAGATTTCTCTGAATTTGGTCTCCGGTATGGTCTGGTAACTTTTCTGAGAAACATTCCGTCGATCATTTTTGTTGATTGGCGCACCCATTGAAGTCGAATAAAACCCTAAAATACCAAGGAGAATAAATATGTTACATATGTTTTTATTCATCTTCTTAATTACCTCGAAATATTATTGACGATGGCCAGCATTTCGTCCGCTGTTTTTATTGCCTTACTGTTAATCTCATACGCCCTTTGCGCCATAATCATGTCAACCATCTCTTTCACAACATCCACATTAGACATTTCAACAAACCCTTGGACAACGGTGCCTATGCCATCTGAACCCGGTGTGCCGTTTACGGCCTCTCCCGAAGCATCTGTGGATCGGTATAGGTTATGGCCACGGCTGAAAAGCCCTGCCGGATTCGAGAATGAATATAATTCTATTGTTCCAAGGGATGCGCCGACACCCTCTGGGTCAAAGGCGGTTACCGTACCATCACTATCAATCTTAATGGTCACTGTCTCGGCTGGAATCGTCATTTCCGGTTGCAACTTGTCTCCATTGGGAGTCACAATATTTCGATTTGCATCCAGTTTAAAGTTCCCCGAACGGGTATAGAGTTCTTCATCATTGCTAAGCACCTTGAAAAACCCCTTTCCTTCTATTGCCAAATCCAGCTCATTGCTCGTCTGTTGAAAGTCTCCCTGAGAAAATTCCTTGTGAACGCCAACAGGCATTGTTCCCATGCCGACCTGGATACCAACAGGAATCTGTTCTCCGGTGGATGTTTCAGACCCTGCCTGATTTACCGTTTGATACATGAGGTCTTGAAAATCCGTCCGACTCTTTTTGAAACCCGCTGTGTTAACGTTTGCCAGGTTATTTGCAACAACATCAATGTTCAATTTCTGAGCAGCCATTCCTGACGCTGCGGACCACAATCCTCTTAACATAATTATCTCCTTTTTTTAGGAAACCGAACCAACCTCGTTAACCATTTCACTGGTTAATTTATCAATGGACTGAATCGCCTTTTCCACTGACTCAAAAGCCCTGTATGTCTCTATCATTTCAACCATTTCCTGAGTTGCATTAACATTGGAACTTTCCAAATATTTATGCTGAATCTCGGCATCGGGCACCGAAGATATTCCTTTGCTTTCTCCCTGATAAGAATAATATGATCCGCCTTCTTTTCTAAGGAGCTGAGGCTCATCAAAATCAACGACAAGTATTTTATCCACCGATTCATTATTCACCACAACTTGTCCATCTCTACCGATATGCACCTCACCGCCCTCCACGGCTATGGGACCGTTTTCCCCCAATACTGTATCTCCATTCCCTGTTACCAAAACTCCTTGCGCATTCGTGGAAAATGCGCCGTCTCTCGTGTATCTTAATCCATTAGAGGTTCCGATTTTAAAAAAACCTTTGGAACTTAATGCAACATCAAACTCATTCCCGGTAAATTTTATAGGACCCTGCGAAAAGTCTGTGCTGGAATTACTTTGCGTTTCAAGTGCCTCAGAAAAAGATATCATATCTTTTTTAAAACCATTCGTATTACTATTGGCCATATTGTTTGCTATGGTTTCGAATCTCAGTTGCTGAGTCATGGAACCATCAATTAAATTATACATGCCGGATATCATTTTTTTCTCCTCTTTCTTTTTATGACTTATCAAAGCAATATCAATGCCAAACTGTTCAGGGAATACATTATGATCTAAGTTGTTGATTTTATTTAATTGAACTCACAGCATGTAATGTTCTTGTTTTTTGGCAACGAGGAAAAAACTGCCCATTGGAATTTTTTACCGCTTTTCAAGATTGCATGTGAAAGATTCAGAAGTGATGCAGTTTAAAGGGGCTTTTGTGACATGGTATTATTTAGAGAATATACAAACGCCAGAAGTTCTGCCACAACCGGATAAAGCGCCGGCGGGATTTCATCGTTTATGTCGAGTTGTGACAAAACCTCTATCAGATCAGGGTCTTCGTGAATGTAAATATTATGTTCTTTTGCAATTTTGATAATTTTTTCGGCAATCTTCCCTTTGCCCTTGGCCGTGACTCTGGGAGAACTGTCTGCTTCGGGCTGATACTTCAGGCTAACAGCACTGTTTTTATTTGATTTTTGTTTCATTCAGGCAACCAGACTTATGTTATGGCATTCCTCTTGAATAATTTCTTTGATCAGCGTATCTTTTATCTCCACAGGTTCCTTCATGAGACATTCAAAATGAGGAATGGTAAAGCCTTTTTGTTCAAGCGTCTTTATTAAAGATGGAAGCTGTTTTTCAATGATGTTCTTCGATTTTTCTTCAACGACTAAAAATCGTCCATTGATCTGTTTTTGCCTGACAACGAGATCAGCTCTCAGCGGCCCAAGATTTGACATTTCTAATAAAAAACTTATTCCAAAATGGTCGTTGTCATTTTTTCTCCCGTCACCATTCTTATTATTTTCATTAAGATGTATCAACAATTGGCCTATCGTAAAAAGACCATCGGGAAGTTGAAACGGTATGGGAATAAAGATTTTTCTCTCTTGTTCAAGTCCTGACTGATTAAGAAGCTGAATATTTTTTATCGTGGATACTAACCGTTTGAAAAGATCATTTTCTCCTTCCATTAAAGAAATGAATTTTGATCCAAGACCTTTTAAGTCACCTGTTATAAGTTCATTAATTTCTGCTTTACTACAATTTGTCTTAAAAGTGATTATTTTTTTTAGTTTTGACTCCCATCCGATTCCTGATTTGTCAATAAGTTCTCTCAATAAATCCGGGTTTGGTTTTTGAAATAGTTTTTTCGATATATCATCTATCAACTCGTTAAACAGCTTTTTATCATTATCGGGAAGTATGCAATGATCAATGTTTTCAACGATTGTTTTCCAAATATTCTTCTTTAATCCGGTCAATATCATAGAATTATTTATCGTATCAATATTTTCATTTATTGTTCCCAACATCTTGAGGACTGGATTTGGACCAACTTCTTCGACTTTTAAGGATATGACACTGCCTTCCTTCAAAGGCATATGTGTTTTTGCCATTATCCTTTTTCCTTTAATAAGCAACAAGACGTTTTTTAAAGAAAAGGATTTTAGAACCCTCCCTTTAACAATTTCTTTTTCGACAAATTTGGGATGAGAGGTGGCATTATCCGAAGGTTGGAGTGATATCTTAGACGAGGATACTGTTGAATAATCGACTTTATTCAAGACACATCCTCTTTAGGATCGAATTGGCATATTTTTTTCTTTAGATCCAGAACCAGCATTACCTCTTCTTTGGGTATAACAAGACTCTCTGCAATATAATCCAAGTCAAATCCTTTTTTTGCCAGTTCAACAATTTTTTTTGTATGATTTTTTAAAGAATCTTGAACATAACCGTCTTGATTACTTTGCCCTTGCTTAAAAAGCAGTGTCTCTGTTCTGTTTAACAGTGTATTTAAACTTTTTATTCTTTTTTCTAATTGTTCATTAAGGTTTTTTATTATATCTTTTTTCTCTTGTAACATCCCCTTGAATTTTACAGACGTGTTGTCTGCATCGGTCAGGAATGATTCATACATTTTCAGTTTGGTATTCAATGAGGAGGATCCTTTATCGAGAAATCTAAGACGCCTTATTAAGAAAATAAACACAACAAAAATGCCAAAATCAATGGATAGTTGTAATAAAATTAAATGTTTTAATTCGATAAAATTCATGATCAGACCCTGATATCGATAAGCTTTTCTTCTGATAAATTTATTTTTTCTTTTTGATCTTCATCATTTGATTTTTTTTTGTTGCCCTTTTGATCTTTATTTTTCTCTTTCTCTTTTTTAATCTCAATTCTGTTTTTTGTCTCAAACTCTTGTACTTTTGATTTATCTTCTTTCTTTGCGCCTTCTGATTGTTGAGCAACAAACTGCTGATTCATTTCAAGATTCTGTTTTTTTACATTATGAACTTCTTTAATCGTATTCCCCTGGCCGAGAATAACATTCATATGAGTTGTACCTGACATGGCCTTCTCCTTTAAATAAAATCGTTACACGATTTTATTTAAACCGTTGAAAAATCAGTGATAATTGCATTATCAACCTTACCTGCTGTCAGTATGTTGTTCACATTATTAACAATGAATTTTTTAAGCTTCATTAACGATGATACATTTTCCAATACATATATGTTATCACACAAAATATTGTAAATAATACCTCTAATCCAGTTGTTTTTTTCTATCATTTCATCCATTAATTCTTTATTCGGCAATTCAAAGGAAATACTTAAAGATATATATGTAAACTTACCATGTTCTCTATAAGGGATAATAAATGGCTCAAATTTGATGGATTTGGAATTTTGGATAGGAAACCATTTAAGCTGGGGTATCCACACATGGTCCGAGCTGTTTTTTAAAAGCGGATATAATGAAAGCCCGGCCAAAAGTAAGGTCCCCGTCACAAAATAAAAGAATGCCTTTTTTTTCCATACATGCTTTTTGGGTTTATTTTTAATATTTTTCTTTTGGAAAAATGCTTTTTTCTTATTATCTTCCGATTCAACCAAATCATCGGCAGATTGGACAGCATTTTCTTCCTTTTTTAGTGACGTCATAATCAGCCTTCATAATAGGATTTCAGCTTTATTCTTAATCTTATTATTGCTTTCGAGTGGATTTGGGATATCCTTGACTCGGTTAAACTTAACACCTGTGCGATTTCTTTTAATGTCAACTCATCGTAATAATATAAAGACATTACGATTTGTTCTTTTTTTGAAAGCGTTGACAGCGCTTTAAAAATAACTGACTTAATCTCTTTTACTTTTAACTCAGCAATAGGAGAAGGTTGGTCCGATACCTGATTGACAATTCTAGGTGTGGTACCGCCGTCAAGCATCAATTCGTCCAGGCTTAACAGGTTGACGCCATGAGACCTGCTGATCATTTTGTAATATGAATCCATATCAAGTCCCATTTCTTCAGCAATCTCATCATCTTTGGGCTCTCTTCCGAGTTTTAGCTCGAGGACTCTTATTGCATCCTCGATTCTGTTAATATTTCTTCGAACAGATCTTGAAATCCAATCCATTTTTCTTAATTCATCTAAAATTGCCCCTTTTATCCTAAGATTCGCATATGTCCTGAATTTAATTCCCCTTTTTGAATCGAACTTATCAATGGCATCAAACAACCCTAAAACCCCGGGACCGACGAGTTCGTCCTTGGATATATTGGGAGGAAGTCTCACCGCCATCCGTTCAGCAATCTGCTTTACAAGGGGAGCATATTTGAGAATAAGTTCCTCCCGCTGTTTATCATCCATGCTTTCCTGGTCTACATGGGTTATTTCCTGATATTTTTTTATCCCTGCATTCATGTCATCAACCTGCCGCACCGGCTATAAGTCGTTTCCAAAAAAATTGTATACTTCCATCTTGATGTCTTTCAGTTGTCTGGTCTAATAGACATTCAGCCAGTATTTTAAAGCTTTGGCTTGAAGATGATTGAGGATGACTGCATGTAACCGGTTCCCTCCTGTTTACGGACTCATGCAAATGTTTATCGTATGGAATATACCCCGCATAGTCTAAGGATATGCTTCCCATAAATTTTTCTACAACCCTGCTCAAATGTTTATAAACCGACACAGCCTCTTTTTCGTTTCTAACCATATTCATCAAAATAATAAATTTATTTGTTCCATGCTGCATAAACATCACTTTAATAAGGGCATAGGCATCTGTAATAGATGTTGGTTCCGGTGTGACAACGACAATCCTTTCTTGGGCTGCCAGATTAAAATAAATAACATTGGAAGAAATACCCGCACCCGTATCAATCAGTAAAATGTCATACATATTGTTTAATAAATCAAATTCGTTTAAGAGATTGATCTTGTGGCCTTCTGTAAGATGGGATAGTTCCTGTACTCCTGAACTTGCAGGTATTATGGCCACACCTTCCGGGCCCTTGGCAATTATCTGAGACAGCTCTTTTTCACCTTTGATGACGTCTTCAATGGTATATTTGGGGTTGATACCGAAGATAATATCAATATTTGCAAGCCCGAGATCTGCATCAAAGATTAAAACCCTTTTATTCATTCTCTGATATGTAATTGCCAGATTGCCAACGATATTTGTCTTGCCGACGCCACCCTTTCCACTGGTAACTGTAAAAACCATGGGGTTATTTTCTGAAGGAAATGATCCATTTTTTACTCTCAGTCGGTGGACTTTCCCTGATTCTTCTTTTACAATCCTTCTTAAATTTGTGGCCTGATCCATCTTTTGGTCTCCATTAAAACTTCCTTGTTTAATAATTTATTATGATTTTACCTTAAAAAGTTTTCCCGGTTTGTTATATTCTATTAGAATCGCTTAAAATAATGAGTGCATATTTTTTATTTTTACGAAACAATCAACTCTAATAGTTTTGCCCTATTTGCCTGCTCAATATCTTCAGGCACATTCTGCCCTGTGGTAATATAGGAAACAGGTAAACGTTGTTTGATCATTTGGTTTAATATTGAACCACATTTTTGAGTTTCATCTCTTTTTGTAAATATGTAGCTCTGATAGTTTAAACATCTGAAATTATCGGCTGCTCTATTCATCTCATCTTCGGCAGTTGCAATGCTCAATAGAAGATGGGTACTGATATCCAAATCACCGGGAATCAATCTCCTGAGTTCATCCAGCCTGGATCTATCATATTGGCTTTGGCCGGCAGTGTCGATAAGAACAATATCTTTTCCTTCCATCCTTCGAAGTGCAAAAATTAGATCCTTTTTTTTGAATGCCTTGAAGCAGGGCACCCCTAATATATTTGCATATGTTTGAAGTTGTTCCATAGCCCCTATTCGATAGGCGTCTAATGAAATCAAACCGACTTTCTTTGTCTTTTCAAGCATGAGCCTGGCAGCAAGCTTTGCGATGGTCGTTGTTTTACCAACACCCGTCGTCCCGATAAAAGCCGCTATAATTTGTTTATTTTCTTTTATATCGAAAGGATTTTTAACATCCACAACTTTCATGATCTCTTTAAAGGCTCGATCTTTTATACTTTTCATGTCATTAACGGGATGGCCATTAAATGCTCCGGTCCTTTCAAATAATTGCCTTACATAACGATCATTAACACCATTTTTTATCATTTTGGTATAAAGACTTAAAACTCCGGGAAACGTTATCATTTTTTCAATAAAAACATCTGAATTGTTCAAAAGATAAAGCATCTCTTTTATACTCATCAGTTCTTGTTTAACTTCTCCGATCATATTCGGACTCTCATTTGAAATATTCGTCGCTCCAGCCAGAGCGGTTATTTCAAAAATATCGTTTTCACCGACGTTTGATAGTTTCTGTGTGGAGAGAATCATTGCATCCGGTCCCAGCACGTTTTTAACCTTAGCGGTGGCTTCTTTAATTGTTCTCGCTCGATATTTCTTAACCTGCATGGTTTAATTTTACCTTTCCAATAGCTTTAAAGCCGATATCACTCAATAGCTCGCTTTGAGACAATACCATCAATGAGGGTACAAAGTATTCTATCATCTTTCTCAAATGTCTTCTTATTAAAGGTGTCGTTAAAAGAATCGGTTGAATATTCTTAGACATCGCCTTTTCCGTTTCCTTTTTGATCGAAGAAATAATTGAATCTGCAATGTTTGGATCAACCGAGAGATATGAACCGTGTTCTGTATTCTGTATCCCTTTAAGAAGAAGATCCTCAACATTTTGAGACATTGTTATCAGTTTTAAATAACCATCTTCTCCGATATGTGGGCTGATAAAAGATCTGGACATTTTGTTTCTCACATATTCGGTTAATAAATCAGGATCCTTTGTCAAAAGCGCACAGTCGGCAAGTGTTTCAACGATAGTCAACAGATCCCTGATAGATATCCGTTCTTCCAGGAGATTTTGCAACACTTTTTGAACAGCCCCTAAGGAAAGAAGATTCGGTACAAGTTCTTCAACCGCCTTTGGATACGTTTTGCTGAGATTATCCAGCAAATTTTGAACTTCTTGCCTGCCTAGCAGCTCTGAAGCATGTTTTCGGAGAACTTCTGTTAGATGAGTAGCCATGATCGTTGCATCATCAACTACGGTATAACCCGCAAGCTTGGCCTCCTCTTTTCTTTCTTCCGGTATCCAGCATGCAGGGATGTTAAATGCCGGCTCCTTTGTTTCTATTCCCTCAATTTTTCTTGTCGCATCTCCCGGATCCATAGCCAGATAATGATTCACCATTAATCCGGATCCGGCAATCTTTACTCCCTTGAGAAGAATCTGATATTCGGATGAATTCAGTTGCAGATTATCTCTGATATGAATCGGCGGAATAACCATTCCCATTTCGACAGCAAACTGACGTCTTATTGAACGAACCCTATCAAGAAACTTTCCTCCCTGCTCTCTATCCACCAAAGCAATGAGTCCATATCCTACTTCCAACTCCAGGGGATCAATCACCAATAAGTGTTCCACGGGTTCCGGCCCATCATCAATCGCTTCTTTCTTTTTCACCTCAATCTTTTCATCTTTTAATTTCTCTTTTTTCTTTTCAAACAGATAAACGCTTATCCCAATTATAATTGAAAGCATTATAAAGGGGATATGCGGTAAACCTGGAATGAGACCGAAAAAAAAGACAGTTAATGCTGAAAGATAAATGGGCTTTGGATATTTAGAAAATAATTTTCCAAAATCCTTGCCCATAGTCCCCTCTGAGGCCGCCCTGCTTACGACGATTCCTGCCGCCGTGGATATGGTGAGTGCGGGGATCTGCGATACCAATCCATCGCCTACGGTTAAAAGCGTATAGTTCTGAGCGGCGTTAAGAACGGACATATGTTGCTGAAACACACCGATAATAAATCCACCGATGATATTAATAATGGTGATTATAATTCCCGCAATAGCATCCCCTCTGACAAATTTGGCCGCACCATCCATAGATCCGTGAAATTCGGCCTCCCTTGTAATGGTTATCCGGCGTTGTTTTGCCTCCTCTTCATCGATTAGACCGGCGTTGAGATCCGCGTCGATACTCATCTGTTTGCCGGGCATACCATCTAGTGTAAACCGAGCGGCAACTTCAGCGATCCTGGTGGCACCCTTTGTAATTACAACAAAATTAACTATAACCAGAATAATAAATACGATCACACCGACAACGTAATTTCCACCGACCACGAAACTGCCAAACGATTTGATAACTCCTCCTGCAGCCATGGCGCCTTCATTGCCATGCAAAAGTATCAATCTTGTCGATGCAACATTAAGAGACAGCCTGAAAAGGGTCGTCACAAGAAGCAACGGGGGGAATACGAAAAAGTCCAGAGGTTTAAGCGTATACATAGCGATTAAAAGAATCGTTACGGCAACGGTGATGTTCAATGCCAGAAGGAAGTCTAAAAGTATCGAAGGTAATGGGATTATCATTACCACAAGGATAGTGATCACACCAATGACTGTCATTATCTCACTAACAGATGCGGAATCCGTTTTTAATTTTACAACTTGTTCCATCTGAATTTCCTTAAAACTATTTTATGACACGCCTTGGGTATAATTTGACTTTAACCTGTAAATATAAGCCAAAAGTTCGGCTATTACCTGATATAGTGCTGGTGGTATCTCCTGACCGACCTCTACCAATGAATACAAATTTCGGGCGAGTTCCTTATTCTCCATAACTGGTATTCCATGTTCCGAAGCGACAGCTTTAATCTTCTCGGCAATCTTTCTCGACCCTTTTGCGATGACCTTTGGTGCAGTCATGCTCGAACTGTCATACTTCAAGGCAACTGCAAGATGTGTTGGGTTGGTAATAACGACATCCGCCTCAGGAACAGCCTGCATCATCCTTTTTCTGGCCATGTCCATCTGAATTCTTTTTATTCTCGATTTTATCATAGGATCGCCTTCAGACTTTTTAAACTCTTCCTTTACTTCTTGCTTGGTCATCTTAATTCTGTTCTCAAATTCCCATCTCTGAAATGCGTAGTCTATAATAACCAGAATAATCATTGCCATTGAACACCGGATAAAAATCTTAAAAAAGATTTTGAGGATATAAACGAAAATTGAATTGACTTCCATATCGCCCAAAAGAGCGAAATGCTTCATTTCACCTTTTATGGTAAGGAACGCGATCCCGCCCACAATGGTTAGCTTTAGCAAGGATTTCATCAATTCCATGAAAGACTGTTTGGAAAAAAGCCTTCCAAACCCTTTGATTGGGTCTATTTTTGACAGTTTAGGAGTAATCGATTCGCCGGATATCATAAAGCCCACTTGCATGATATTAGACAGAATCGCCGTAATAAAAATCGCTGCAAAAAGTGGCGAAAGTAAGATAATAAACCGGCCAATAATATTTTGAGCAAATTTTAAAAATTCGGCAATATTAAAATTATGTATATTAGGTAAAGAAAAAGCGCTTTTCATAATTATTTGGATATGGTTGTACATAAATGATCCAAAAAGAGATAAGGTGATCAGGGCGGCAAGCAGCACAGCCAATGCAGGCAATTCCTTGCTTTTGGCCACCTCCCCCTTTTCTCTGAGTTCCTGCCTTTTTTTTGGCGTCGGTTGTTCCGTTTTTTCTTCAAAACTCTCTTCAGCCATTTTTTATATCCTAAACCATTGCATGGTATGTATCAGCATGGGACCAAGATCTTTAAGATATTTCTCCATGAAGTGTAAAAGCACATTTAACGACACACCAAAAAACAAAAGACCGATAACGATCTGAATCGGAAATGCAACGATCATAATATTCATTTGTGGAATAAACTTTACAATCACCCCAAAGGCTAAATTGGTAAATAAAAGAGCGGCAATTGCCGGAGCGCCAATCTTTACGGCAATTGCAAACATTTCACCATATATGGGAATAATTTTATTAAACATTTCAACATTTAGTTTTAGGGAACCGACAGGTATAATCTCAAAGCTATCCCTAACAGCGCTTAACAACAGATGGTGTCCATTTAACAAAAGGAAAAAAATCATGGCCACAAGATAGGCAAAATTGGCAAGAATCGAGATTTGGGCACCACTTTGAGGATCGATGATGTTTGTAATCGCAAAACCGGTTTGAAAGCCCACCATCTGACCCATCATCCTTATTCCCTCAAAAAATACCAAAACCAATAGTCCCAGAATTATACCGATGATAAATTCGGTTAATATCAACTGAACCATTCCAATTATTGTGGAAGGAAATTGGACCATCCTATTATTAATCACGGGAAATAGAATTATGGTAATCACAAAAGCCAGCCCTGCCTTTGCCAATATGGGGATAACTCTTGCATTAAAAAACGGAAGCATCTGAAAAATAATACTGACTCTTATTAGAACAAGAAAAAAAGCTTTAAATTCTCGATAAGGTATGGACAGTATATCCACCGCTTCCTCCACTATCTTATATAATATGGTATCTGATTTATCGTTGTAATTGTAAAGTTCATGAGCTGTCCAAGCATCCAGTTGGAAAAAATTAAAAGCGCTAGCAATACAACCAAGATTTTCGGTACAAAGGTTAATGTCATCTCCTGGATTTGGGTCACGGCCTGAAAAATACTTATGGCAACTCCGACAATTAGCCCTAAAGCAAGCATGGGCATAGATACAAATAGCGTGACCTTTATGGCTTCCTGTGCAAAATTTATAACAAATTCCGGAGTCATTTTTTATCCACCCACAAAGCTCTTGACCAGTGATCCAACGATAATATTCCAACCATCAACCAAAACAAACAGCATAAGTTTAAACGGTAATGATACCATTATTGGTGGAAGCATCATCATACCCATGCTGAGCAACACACTTGCCACAACCATGTCGATAATCAAAAATGGCACGAATAGAACAAATCCGATAATAAATGCGGTTTTCAGCTCGCTTATTACAAAGGCGGGAATAAGAACCGTTGTAGGGATCTCATCTTTATTTTTAGGTTTGTTTATCTTTGCCATTTTAATAAATAAGGCCAGATCTTTCTCTCGTGTCTGTTTGAACATAAAGTTTCGAATCGGATTTATAGCTGCCTTTAGTGCAATTTCCTGAGATATCTCCTCATGAAGGTACGGCTGCAGTGCATTATTATTAATCTTCTGCCAAATCGGCATCATAATAAAGAAGGTTAAAAATAATGCAAGTCCGGCAATAATTTGATTCGATGGTGTTTGTTGAGTTCCTACTGCCTGTCTTAGAAAAGAAAATACAACGGCCAGTCTCGTAAAAGACGTCGTGAGGATCAGAATAGCCGGTGCAAGGGTAAGAACCGTCAGTAAAAAGACAATTTGGAGTAAAACAGAAACATCTCCGGGATCTCCGCCTTTTTCTATACCGAATCGAAATGAAGGCAATATAAAATCTGCAGCCAGTACATTTTCAACAAAAACAATAAATACGGCTATCGAAAAGAGAAGATAAATTAATTGTCTTCTCCTTTTATTATGAAATAACCTCGTGATCTTTTCCAGCATGCTCTATATTACCATCCCCTTCTTTGTAACGACTGAGCTTGGTTAAATAATTAATGTTGCCAGGTGTAATGCCCACAACAATTCTTTCACCCGATATCTCTATAACTTCTACTCTCTCTTTAGGCGAAAGATAAAGAGATGAAACGACTTTGATAATTAATTCTCCTTTGCCCTTTCCTTTTGGCGACATAAATTTTTTCATTATGTAAAGCACCAGAACCAAAACACCCAACACAATAAAGAGCATTGCCATCGTCTTTATTCCGGTGTTCATTAATTGGGGATCAATCATCATCGCACCATCAATCGTTTAAGCTAAAGATTTGACCCTTTCGGAAGGATTAATGATATCGGATACCCTTATTCCGAATTTTTCATCCAGAATTACAACTTCACCCTTAGCCACCAACTTATTGTTTACGTAAATATCTAACGGTTCACCAACCTGTTTTGACAGCTCGATAATGGAACCTTGTCCAAGCTGAAGCAGCTCGTTCACTGGCATCTTGACTTTACCCAACTCAACGGTAACATCGAGGGGAATATCAAGGATAAGATCCATATCACATTTCCCATTATTGCATGGTTCACCATTCTGGGTTACTGTACCGTCATTTTCTTCTTTTTTTTGAACATTTGCATCAACCATGTCGAACTCCTATTCAAGTCTATCAATTATTTTTACAGCCTTTCGTTTATTGCATGCTCCCGGATATCCCTTAAATTTTGGGATATTTTCCACATTAACAATCACAGAGTTTCCTGCTTTTTGTTCAAGCATTATTACGTCATCAACCTTCATGCCCAAGAGTTCTGCACCATTTACTTTCGCCATCCCCATGATGCAACTCAATTCTACCATTGTCTCCAGAATTCTTTCCTGAATACATTTTTTCCAGCTTTGATCGATGGCCAATTTTTCTCTTCGGAACTTATTTTTAAGTTTTTCTTTTATAGGTTTAATGCTGGAATAGGGAATGCAAATGGTGATGAAGCCATTACCATTTTCAAGCTGCACTTCAAATTTATTCACAATTACTAAATCGTCCGGCGTCCCGATGCCGACAAACTGCGGATCCATTTCCGATCGAATAAATGCAGTATTTATTTCGTAAACATCGGACCAGGCCTTTTGAAAGTCGTTTAAAATAATCTTAACGATCTTTTCTACTATTTTGGTTTCAATTTTTGTAAATAATCTTCCTTCAAGTTTTACGTGACTAACGCCGGTTCCACCAAACAAACTGTCGACAAATGAGAATACCAAAGGACCTTCCAGAACGATAAGAGAAAATCCTCTTAACGGTTCAATACTAAATATATTAAGGCTCGAGGGCATCGGCAGAGAGAGATAAAAGTCACTAAACTTAACGGTGTCGGTAGAAGATAAATTGACATCTATAACCGATCTGCTGGCGACCTGAAGGTTTGTTCTTAAAAGACCGATAAGCCTTTCATTTATAATTCCAAGGGCAGGCAGTCTGAGATGTACCGGACCGGCAGGCATACTAAAATCATATACCTCTACCGTCGGAGTTCCTTCGCTGACATCGGTTTCGGTTTCAACCTTGCCTTCGGTTATTCCGTCGAGAAGAGAATCAACTTCATCCTGTGATAAGATATTTCCCATTTTTCACCTATTGCACGACAAATTCTGTAAAATATATCCCGCGAACGACGTTATTCCCCAATATCTGATTCATCCTTGATAAAAGTGTCTGTTTCAATTCAAGTTTACCTTCCATTGTGTTAATCTCTTTCAGAGATTGGCTTGAAAGCAAGAGCAAAACAGTATCTCTTATTTGCGCATTATGATTTCCGATAAGCAGCTTATCATCTTCTTTTCCAACTTCGAGTTGCATCGTGAGTTTCAAGTATCTTTTGCCAACGCCTGTTTTATCCTGAAGATTGACGACAAAGGAATTTAACGGGCAGACGATACTCATTAATTTTTCTTTTGTTGCCTCAGCATTATCTTTTTTCTCTTTATCATACTTGCTATATCCATAAATTCCGCCTGCACCGATAAGCATTGCTGCCACTGCTATAATGATAAGCTTGAGCTTTGACTTCTTTGGCGACTGTTCTTTCTCAGCGTCTTTTACTTCTTTTTTTTCCTCAGCCATTTATATCTCCTTTAAGTGTTTAAAAACTATCTCCACCCTCCGGTTTAATGATCTGTTTCTTTGATTGGTATTCGGATACAATGGCCTGGAAGATCCGGAACCACCGACGGAAAACCTGGAAGGTGAAAGTTTTTTTTGTGTTAAAAAATAATTAAGAACAGATATTCCTCGATATGCTGAGAGTTCCCAGTTAGATCCATATATCTCATTTTTAATGGGAGTATTGTCTGAATGTCCCATTATTAATATATCATTCGGACATCCCTCAATAGCATCAGCAATGACATCAAGGACAGGATATGCTTCTTTTCGAAGGGTTGTTTTTCCGGGATCAAAAAGAATGTTACCATGAAAAGAAACAGCAACACCCCTCTCATCATCTGTCAACGTGATATCGTTGTTTAGCTCTTTGAACATATCCTTAATATTTGATACGAGTTTTAATTTAGTTAATAAATGCTTCTGATCGATAACCAATAAGCTATCGGTATCATTGTATTTATTAATAAATCCACCCAAGTTATAAACCCTCCCGGCTGCTGAAAGTTCAAGAACGCCTGTGGAATCCTTGAAATGTGTCATAAGGTCCCGCAATTTCTTTGTATCCATTGAAGACATGGTGAGCAGAAGCACAAAGAATGTTAAAAGGAGCATAACAAGATCTGCAAATGTTACCATCCAGGAATTCGGATCGATTTTTTCCTCTTCGCTCACCTTTATTCTCCATGTCCGTTATTTAGAATATTTTAAAATCAAATTTCTTGTATGTAAAAAAACCGGGGGGTCTCTTTTTAAAAATTCTTTTAATGTATGCGGGTGCTTTATATTTTAAATCAATTTCAACCCTTCTGTTTTGTGCCCGTGATTGTATACTCTCGTTTGAAGTGATCGGATGATTGCTTCCGCACCCATAGGCTGTCAATCTATCGGGAAGAATCCCGCACTGTAAAACAAAATATTTTAGCACCTTTAACGCCATGATTGTGGACATCTTCCAGTTTGATGTATACCCTTTTTCAGGATGTATGGCGCTATCTGTGTATCCTGCTATCTCCACTGGAAATGATCCTTTTTTTATAACCTGTCCCAGTTTATTTAAAAATTGCTGTATGGAAGGTTTTATTTTAAATTCGTTCCCCACAAATAATCCTGCTTCATTTATGATAATTTTTTTTTGATCGCCAATGGTTTCCAGTTTAATATCACCTCCCAATCTCTTAAGATCTCTTTTTACATATGACATGAGCTGCTCAAGAGTTAGTTCTTCTTCGATCATCGGCGCAGTGGGAGGCAAAGACGACTTTCCTGATTCCATTGGCGATAACCCGCCGGGCAATCCCCCAAAGGCCCCGATAAGTGACCCTATGGCCAATCGCGTTCTGTTATCATCGATGACTGCAATGGAATTGAGTAAAATAAAAAAGGTCAAAAGTATGAGAAAAAGAGAAACCGTCATTACCATTCCAATATCCGCTCCGGAATCACCATCATTTTTTTTCTTTCTTTTACCCATTTACGCTGATCCCTTTTTCTTGTTGGGCGGAATAAATGCCAGAAGTTTCTGTTCAAGGATTCTTGGGTTGTCTCCATTAGAAAGCGATATGATACCTTGAATGGTCATCTCTTTTGTCAACATTTCTTCTTTACTTCGAGTTCTAAGTTTTCCTGCAATGGGCATACAACAAAGATTCGCCATAACCGAACCATAAAATGTCGTTAGCAATGCTACCGCCATGGCCGGTCCAATGGTACTTGGATCATCCATACTCTGGAGCATCTGTACCAATCCGATTAATGTACCGATCATCCCCATAGCAGGAGCGAAAGTACCCATGCTGGTAAAAACTTCAGCGCCCAGTTGGTGTCTGGTTCTGACATAATCAACTTCCGTATCCAGAATTTCTCTGATCTCCTGAGGCTCCAATCCGTCAATTGAGAGTTGCACCCCTTTCTTTAAAAAATCATCTGTAACGTCCTTTATTTCGCTTTCTAATGCAAGAATGCCCTCTTTCCGAGTTTTGGTTGCAAATCCAGTAAATCTTTTGATGAGTTCGTCGACAGATATATTTTTACTAAAAAGTGCTTTTTGTACCACTTTTAAGACACCAAGAACTTCTTTTAAGGGATAAGCGATCAACGTTACGCCGATGGTTCCACCCAAAACGATCATTAATGAGGGTACATTGACAAAAATATTGAGTCCGCCACCCATAAAGATGGCGGTGAGCACAAGTCCAAAAGCAGATACAATACCCAGGACGGTTGCAATGTCCATAAAATCTCCTAATATTTTTTCGAATAATTGTTTTGATAAATAATTCTATATCTGAATGTACAGCAACCTTTATGCCATATCGATTTTTGAAAGAAATATTTTTTATAAAAGGAAGATTATGAAGACATTACAATGAGATACGAATACTTGAAATTCATTCAAGCAGGCGCGTTGGGTGAAGTCGCGTCAAGGATTGAGGCAAACGTCAAAATCCTGACATTTGTCTCAATAAGAGGCTCAGAGGTTCAGGGTTAAAGGTTGTAATAGGGACAGAAGGCCGGAAGGTGAGAAGATCAGAGGTTAGAAGGTCGGCTTTTCTCAAATTCTCCAACCTTCTAACGTTCCAACCTTCTAGATTTCTATAAATCGTAAAACCTGAACCCTGAACCGTTTTAAAACATAGGTAAAAACATTACCTCTTTAGATTAATGAGTTCTGCCAGCATTTGATCCGTTACGGTAATAATTTTTGAATTGGCCTGGAATCCTCTTTGGGTGGTGATCATCTTGACGAACTCTTGAGCAATATCAATGTTTGACTGCTCGAGGGAGTTTGCCGAAATGTTTCCCGTTCCGTTCGATCCCGGTTTACCCGTAATCGGATCCCCGCTTAGCCTCGTCTCCCGGTAGAGATTGCCTCCTGATTTAAAAAGGCCGTCGTTGTTCTGGAACTTGGCCAGCGCAACGCGGTACAGCGGAATAACCTGCCCGTTGGAGTATTGCCCTGTGATGACACCGTCCGTGTCTACGGAAACGTTTTGCAGATCTCCGGCACCATAGCCGTCAGCGGACTGAAAAATCGTGGTGGATGCCGAAGAATACTGACTCGAAGCCAGGGAACCAGGAATCCAGCTCGCCCCGTTGTCTGGGCTTCGTGATCCGATGTCGAATTCCACGGTCATTGGTGAATCGGTGATGAATTCCGGCTGAAAGACCAGATAACCGCTGGTGTCAGGGACTTCATCTCGCTAGCCAGTTGTCAACATCATTCACGTTGGTCCAGTCTCCATTCAAAGGATCGTCATTAGGATTGAAACGATTCATGGACATACTCGAAATGGATCCCGAACTGGTTACGAATTCAATGGTCCCCCGGGCCAGCAGTCCTGCACCTTCAGTTCCCGAGGCACCGCTTCGAGCATCCTCGGCGGGATTGCATGTGATGATATATTCCCATTGGCCGGGGTTGGTTGCGGGTCCACGGTCGTAGTAGACCGTAAGATCGTGGGTGCTTCCCAGGGAATCATAGGCCTTCACAGTGGTCTGATATTCATAGGAAGTTGAGGCCATGGGCGTTGGATCGCTGCCCTTCCACGCACTTTCCAGCCCCGTCGTCAAACTCGTGGCATCGGAATCCAGGTTGGTAATGACAGAAATCTTGTCTGTTTGTGCAGGCGACGACGTAAACGACGACAGGGTGACATCTGTCATCGAACCGTAATCCTCACCCGTTGAGGCATCCAGTGCCCAGCCCCGGACAATGTATCCGGCCGGGTTCACAAAGTTTCCGTCCTTGTCAAAGCGGAATTCACCGGCCCGGGTGTAGTAATCGTTGTTGCTATTGTTCGGGTCCCTGACGACGAAAAAACCCTCGCCGCCGATGGCCAAATCCGTCGCGGAATCGGTGGACTCAAAAGAGCCCTGGGCAAAAGTGCTGGAAATATCCGCCAGGCTGGTCCCGCGACCGACCTGCGCACTTCCCGCGGTGGTGGCCACAGTCTGGCTCAAGACGTCTTGAAACGTCACCCGGCTCCCTTTGAAACCCACTGTATTGACATTTGCGATGTTGTCCCCGATAATCTGCATGGCGTTGCCAAGCGTGCTCAACCCGCTAATCCCTGAAAAAAGTGAACTTGATAAAGACATTTTATTTACCTCCTAAGTTAATCTGCTGTTATTTGAGTGACTTCTTTAATATTGCTAATGTTATTGATTATTCTGTCTCCGATCATTAAATAAGGCTGACCATTTTGATATGTGATGCCTGTAACTTCTCCGGACATATGGGTATTGGTAGAAATATAAGAACCATCTTGATCTATGGCGGCAATCTCAAACGCATAGGTGCCATCTCCGGCCGGCGTTCCTGTGTCATCCCTTCCATCCCAGTTCACATCGTGTTCTCCTTTGTCCTCCCAGCCTTTATAGAATGTCCTGACGATGTTCCCATCACTGTCGTAAACATCAATGCTGACATACCCGCCTTTATCGATCGTGTAAGAACCGGATTGAACCGTACCATCGTCAACACGCATGGTGTTGTCGTCCGCCTTCACCGTTTTGCCGATATATCCCAATTCATCGCGTTGTTCGCTCTGGTTGTTCATTGTTTCTTCAATATTTCCCAGTTTGCTGTTCATTCCATACAGTTGCTCTACACTGGAAAACTGTGCCAATTGGGCGGTAAATTCTGCACTGTCGAGAGGATTCAGCGGATCTTGATACTGAATCTGGGCGATAAACAGCTTAAGGAACTCATCCTTGCCCAATTCTCCGGCACTAGAACTGGATGATGTGGTTTCATTGCTGACAGACGATGTGCCATAACCTGAATTAAGTGCTTCTATTGACATTAATCTTCCCCCCCTTCTTTTTTGCTATGCCACCAAGTCTAACAAATTACTTCCCGACATATTATTTATCGGTCTTTCAAGTGCTCCTTCTAGATGATTATCTGAACGGAACTCCTCTCCATTAAAATTCTTTCTCCACCCCTGTCCGTTATCCGTTCCTTCTTTTGAAGCATTCAGTGATTGCCCGAAGTTATGGTTGATCTGAACTTCTACTTTTTCAAGTTTTACGCCGTGTTGAACCAGGGCCTCTTTGAGTTCATGGACATTATTCAGCAATAATTCCTTGACTGAATGATGTTCGGCCGTCATACTGAGCCTTAATGCATGATCTTTAATATCTATTTTTATCCCGACCGTTCCCAAATCAGGGGGTTTCAGTTTCAATGTCACGACCTGATCCCCCCTGAGAATAGATCTGGATATTTGTTTTCCTACCTGATCAACAATAGAAGCATGGATATAACCTCTAAAAGGCTTTTCCCCCTGTTCAACTGTTTTAAGCGTATTTGTAAAGTTTAAAGCCTCGGTGTTTTTAGTGACATTGATTTGTCCTGTTTCCGTATCTACACGATGGTTTCCTTCTTTCACCGGATTTATTAATTCTGTTTGCTTATTCAAATTTGAAAGCAAATCGGCTTTTTCGGAATGATTCGAAGTGTTAGGATTGGGTCCAACATGATTTTGGACGTTGGCACCTTTTTGCTTGAGAAACGACGATATTGATTCATTTTTGCTTAATTTGCTTTTTTCTGAGGAAGATATTATTTTTTGATTAAACGCATGACGCTCCTTTTTGTTTATCTCCTCTTTTAACAACGAATCCGTAAAATGATAATTGGAAGAAACCTTTTCTGAAAGTGTTGACGACGGTTTTTGTTCCGGATTTTCAACCCGTTCAAGAATTTTATTGAGTGTATTTTTTATATCAGGCGACACTTTTTTTCTTTGGCCGAATTTTTCTGTAATCTGCTCGAGTGACGCTATAAAATCTTTTAGGGAAATCTGATCGGCTTTTCCTTTTTCAGGTATATTCATGCCGATCTTTTCCATTTTTTCTGAAATCTGCCGAGACAATTTCCCATCAACGACAGTCTGATTCGTTAAAGATTTTCTGCCTTTGACCTCTTTTAACGTTTTCACTAATTTATGAAGATCAAGCCCGCCACCTTCAATCCTTGCTTTACCAAAGACACTATCCAGCTCTTTAGGTGTCAGATTAAAATCTCTCAATATCGACTCAATATAAGGAATTGTGGCCGGTGCAACTGTCTCATCCTGATGTTCTTTTCTTTTCGGTGTCCCTAACTCGGTTATCTTAAGAAATATTTGTGAAAGATTAATTTCTCCATCGGAATTATTGGCCTTTAGATCTTTTAAAAATTGTTCCACTTTTTCATGCGAAAAACCGCATTTAAGTAGAAATGTTTTTAATAGCGGAAGGTCCTGTTCTTTTAAAAAGGTTTTATTCAGCGGTTTTCCATGAGCCAATAGTTCTTTTCTAAAAGATTCAATATAATATTTATATCCCTTATTTTTAGACGTCGTGTTGGTCTTATCCGCTTTATCAGCCATATGAAAAGTGTCGTTTTTGGAAGCGTGGAGGGCTTTTAGCATATCTGAAAAATAATGACTGTTTCCTTTTCCGGATTCTTTGGCATTAACGGTTGATTCACCGTTAACAAGTGAAGGCATCAATTTGGCAATTATTTGGTTCGTCATTAAATTTAACCTTATTATTTTATCGATTTTTTCATATTCAATAGCAAAGGGTGTACCAAAATCCGATGATAATATATATATCATTTAATTTCATGCAGTTAAAAAGTTTTGTGGCGCACAAGACAAAGACTTTGAAACGCGGTAAGGACATATTTTACCTGCTATAAAGAATGTTAAAGGAAAATATTGCCTATTGGTGCGCTTAAGAAATTACCTTGATTTTTGAATATCTTTAATATAGAGGTTTAATAATGAAGATAAGTTGAGGGGAATAATGAATATTGAGGTTGCAAATAATTGGCCATTGGTGTTGGTTCCCTTGCCCAGGGAGAAGGCTCTACAAAATGAATTTATAGCACCAGTCTCCGACAAAAATCACCCAAATCCCACAATTTTGAATAATGTGCCGGAGATAGAATCGAATGGGCTCCTGTCAAAGGGATCATTTATAGATATCTATATCTAATGGCATTTTTTAATATAGAAGGTTCTTTCAGTCTCGCTTGACCAGCCCTTCGCTTATTTTAGCGGCTTTCTCAACCTTTACAAACGAAAGTATTTTTCCGACATCATCTCCTTTCATTTTCGCAAGTAATTTTATCGCCAACTTTATGTCCAGCTTTTCAATCAGGTCTGCTGCATTCTGAGGCTTCATGGCGGAATAAACCTTAATAAGATGTTTGAACTGCTGCTCCTCTTCCGCCTTTTTCTTATCCTGTTCAGCTCTAATTTCATCCCTTATCGTTGTGAGCATCGCTATTTTCTTATTTATGTCATCTTGAATGGCTAAGAGCTCCGACTTCTTTTTGGCAATTCGTTTTTTTTCTTTTTCAAATTCAGCTTTTTGCTGAATGATGAATTTCAAATCAATTGTCTCTTCCGCCTTTGCCTCACTTTTATCATTTTTCAATTCTTTATTTTCAGCATCTTTTTTTTGTTCTGCGGCAAAGGCATCCGAATTTCCAAACAATGGGGACACGCCTGCCCGATACATAAAAATAGAACCTATAACTAACTTTACAATAATCAGCAAGGCCAACAGAATCTGTACTCGCGTCTTCATACGCTTCGACCCTTTCCGGTTATAACGATCTCATCTAATATTTTTTGTTCCTCTCTTCCCAGGGTTTCCATGTATTTTTTATGCTGCAAATCCTTTAGAGTTTCCAACGTTTTTTTCTTTATAGATGCTTGTTTTAAAACCGCCTCTTTCATCATCACTTTATCTTTTCCCTCATTGAGCCTAAGATGCGCCTCTTTAAGATCGTCATCTATTTTTTGCATGAAAGCGGTAAATAGGTGATACACGGGAACGCACATACCCTTTGTTTCTTCTTCACTGCATTCCTCTGTTATTTCCGATCTTTTTTCGACCAATCTAATAACTTCTTTTTCTCTTTTCTGACATTCATTCCTGGCATTAAAGACATCTATTTGAGCCCTTTTCCTCAGGTATTTTCTGTAATCGAGTATCTTATTAAGTCGAAAAGAGAAAGGCTTCATCTATCAACCTGTATTATTCCGTAAGCACTTCCTTCAAACGGACAATGCTTTCTTTAAAGGTTATACTCTGATTAATATCCTGCTGAAGAAAAGAATTGATCTTATGGATCATCTTTTTGGCGAAATCTATCTGTGGATCGGTGCCGTCAATATAAGCCCCGATATTAATTAAATCTTCCGCCTCTCTGTAGGTTGCTAACACCTTGACAAGTTTTCTTGCCATACTCAAATGATCGTCTTCGACAATGTCATACATCACCCTGCTAATACTGCTTAAAACGTCTACTGCAGGATAGTGCCCTTTATGGGCTAAGTCCCGTGACAGAACAATATGGCCATCCACGATGGAACGAACCGTATCTGCTATGGGTTCGTTCATGTCATCTCCTTCAACCAACACCGTATAGATCCCCGTAATACTACCCTTTTGTTCTACATTACCGGTCCTTTCCAAAAGTTTCGGTATCTGTATAAAAACACTGGGCGTATAACCCTTTGCTGAAGGTGGTTCTCCGGCTGCCAAACCCACCTCTCTTAATGACATGGCAAATCGAGTGATTGAATCCATAATCAGAATAACATCCAATCCCTTGTCTCTGAAATATTCTGCTACGGTGGTTGCAAGATGAGCGCCTCTTATTCTGACCAAAGCGGGAGAATCCGATGTTGCAGCAACGACAACTGATTTTTTAAGTCCTTCTTCACCAAGATTGCGTTCGATAAATTCTCTAACTTCTCTTCCTCGTTCGCCAATAAGTGCAATTACAATGACATCAGCAACCGCGTGTCGGGAGATCATGCCCATCAATACACTTTTCCCGACACCTGATCCCGACATAATGGCAATCCGTTGACCTTTCCCCAGGGTGTGCATGGCATTTATAGAACGTACCCCCACATCAACCACATCATTGATAATTTCCCTTTTTAAAGGATTGATGACATTCCCATAGATTGGATAATCATCTTTGGTCTGTATGGAACCTTTACCATCAATGGGGTTTCCAAGACCGTCTACAATCCTGCCTAAATATGCCTCACCAACCTTAATTGACGGGTTCTTATTTATATCGACAATCCGGCTTCCAGGTTCTATTCCACGCATTTCTCCAAAAGGCATCACAATAACCCTTTTATCGTTGAACCCGATGACTTCAGCTTGCATACTTTGTCCGCTGCTATTTTTTATGCAACAAAGACTGCCGATGCTCATTCCAGGACCGTTCGCCTGCGCAACGATACCTGCGACTTTCACGATTTTGCCTTCCATTTTAACTGGCTGACATGCTCGAAGTGCTTCTTGATATTTATCCCATTTGATAGTCGGTTTAAGTCCCGTCATTTTTTATTTTTGAACCCTATCAATTTAGCCGAACAGCAAACGAAGCCCGTACACATATAAGGCTTAAAATGTTACTCAACAGATTCCTGCAAGCATTGATATATTTTTTCCAGCTTTGACTCTATCGTTGCATCAATATTCCCGTAGGGAGTTTCCAGATAACACCCCCCTCTTGATACAGCGGGGTCGGAAGTAACGACGATCGACTTTAACCCCTTGTTTTGTTTAAAAAGTTCCGGTCTCAATTTTTCTACATAATCGTAATCATCCGGATTGACATTAAAAACGATCTTACTCTTTTCAACAGCCGCTTCTAATGCTTCAAAAATAGCGTTTTTTATTGTGGACGCCTTTGATCTCACTTCGTGATGAACAATTTTTTCAGCAACAGCAAATATCAGATCAATAATTTCCTTTTCATACTGTTTTGATACATCATGTTTGAGCCTGGCCATTTCATTGAAAAGATTTTCAATATTTTCTGAGATTTTTATGGACTTCTTTTCTCCGAACTCAAACCCGTCTTTTTCTCCTTGAGCAAAACTTTTTTCATATGCTTCCTGCTCAATACCGGATATTTTTTCTTTCATTCCCAATACATCATCTTCATTTCTTTCTTTCTTGCTGTCGTCATTTTCCCAAGCTGCCAAGGGAACAAAATTTGCTCTCTTCCCTTCTCCGGTATCTAAAGATATAAAATTGTTTTCTTTATTTTGTTGTTGAAGCGCATAAGGTTCAAAAGATTCCATTTCATATTTATGCCATGATTTTGCTTTGTCGCTCGAGTTTCTTGTATTTTTAGACAAAGACATCATCACCACCCTTAGCCAGAACGATTCGCCCTTCTGATTCGAGCCTCTTTGCTATTTTAATGATCTCTTGTTGGGCTTCCTCAACCTCACTCAACTTAACCGGTCCCATGACTTCCATATCTTCCTTGAGCATTTCTGATGCTCTTTCTGACAAGTTACTGAAGACCTTATCTTTCATTTCGTCCGAAGTCGTCTTCAATGCCTTGATGAGCAGTTGATTGTCCACATTTTGAAGGATATCTCTAAAATGTCTGTTTTCGATCTGAAGCAGATCTTCAAAAACAAACATCTTTTGTTTTACCTTATCTGCCAAATCACCGTCCTCATTTTCTATATGAGACAAAACCGATTCCTCTGTTATCCCATCAACTTGATTTAAGATGTTTGCCAGAGTCTCTATCCCATCACACTTTCTGGTAGCGCCGCCTATTTTTGAAAGCTCGTTTTTTATTAATTTGTCAAGCTCCTTTACAATTTCAACATCAACTTGTCCGATTTGGACGATCCTTAAGGCCACGTCGATTTTGAGTTCTTCCGGTAAAGACTTGAGGACTTCGGCCGCCTTTTCATATGGCAGGTAAGACAAAATCAGCGCAATAGTTTGGGGATGCTCTCCCTGAATGATATTGATTAAATTTTCGACGGGGATATAAGCAAGATCACTAAAAGGAACACCACTGCTTTTTTCACCAATGACTTTAAAAACTTCCCTGGCACTATCTTTATCCATAGATTTGTTAACAACCTGTTTAAGAAAATCTTGTCCTGATACGACCATATTACTATCGCTTTTAAAGTTAATGAGGAACTCATCCATTACCGTACTTAAGACATCAGAAGGAATATATGTGATTTCCGACATATATTTCCCGATTTTCTTTATGCTTGCCTCATCCAATTCTTTAAATAAAGCTGTGGAATATTCCTCTCCCATTGTCAGAAAGAGGATGGCAGCCTTTTGGGGTCCTGATAATTTATCAACGCTTAGCTTCATGATCGTTATTATTCCTGTTCACCTATCCATCCTTTAATGAGCTGCTGGGCCTTTTCCGGATTCTTTTGTGTAATTTCGTTAACTTGGTTCTTCATGCCCAGACCCCTTGATCCCGGAAGTTGAGCATATTCGTCTGAAACCGCGGTCAGTTCCTCATTTATCAAAACAGCTTCTTTGGTTATGCCTTTCATGCTTTTGAGCAAAGGTTTTACAATGAAGATAAATACCATGGCTACCAATAAAAGATTAATGAGCGTTTTTTTATAGTCTTTCACGATATCTAAGATTTGATCTAATTTGCCGGGCGCTGCTGCAACTTCATTATCCATTGGAGCTGTCACTGAAAATGAAATTGAACTTACGGTAACCTGGTCCTCCCTGTCTTCATTATATCCCATGGCTTTTTTTACAATTTCTTCAAATTTTTTCAACTGCTGTTCAGTTCTTGGAATATATTTTCTTTTTGTTGTCCCATCATTTAACTTCTCAAATTCATAAGTTCCGTCAATGACTGCAGCCACAGAAAGACGTTTGATTGTCCCGGCGGGCTTCAATATTGTCCGGGTAATTTTATTGATCTCATAATTTGTGGCAACATCCTTTTTGATCTTTTTGTTCCGAGTTTCCCCTGGAGACGGCATAACACCACGTCTTTGATTAATTAACGCCTGTTCCGTTTCGTCCCTTTTTTGACCGATCTGAGCGTTTTCTTCAATATTTCTTGAACTTCTGACAGCTGTTGCTGTTGGATCGTATTCTTCTTCATTTAGGGTGATCTTGTCAAAATCGATCTCGGCATTTACTCGAACGATTGCCTTATCTATGCCGACAATGTGCTCCAATAGGGTTTGAACATTTTCTTTTGTCTGATTCTCAATCTTTTTTTTGTAGTCTAACTGCGAACCGCTTAACTCGGACGATGCACTATCTCCTGTCCCGCCCTTAAATATAAGCCGTCCTTTAGTATCCACTACCGTGACATGTTCCGGTTCCAGCCCCTCCACTGCATTGGCAATAAGGTGTACTATTGCAGAAAGCTTGGCAGGGGGCAAATTTACTCGAAGATCCAGTTGTATAGATGCAGAAGCAGATTTTTTATCCTCGACAAAAAGTGATTCTTCGGGGATAACGATAAACACTCGTGAACTTTTTACTTCTTTGAATTGGTTGATAGTTCTTGCCAGTTCTCCCTGAAGGGCTCTCCTGTAATTGAGTTCCTGTACAAATTTTGTGGTTTTAAAATCAGTATGATCGAAGATTTCAAAACCAACATTCCCGCCATTGGGAATGCCGTCTCCTGCCATGGAAAGACGCAGCTCGTATACTTTTTCTTCAGGAACTAAAATTATCGTCCCGTTGGCTTCAACTTTGTAGGGAATGTTTTTTTTGGTGAGTTCGGCAACAATAGCGTTGCCGTCTCCTGGAGACAGGTTGCTGAACAGAATTTGGTAATTTTCTTGATTTGCCCAGAAAAACATAAAAACAAAGCCCGTTATCACAAGAACAATTACAAAAATCATACTGATCTTTTTAGAAATGGGCAGTGAATTTATAAGTTTGAGAAATTGTCTAATTGGATCATTCATTCCTATGCTTCCTTACGACGCACCTTTTTTCACACGTTGTTTTACCCTGGATGGCTCATAACGCATTTTGTTTAATTTTTATACGAATCAAACACTTTTAAATACGAAGCCGTTTTTTTTTAAAAATTCATATGTATTATTTCACGATAGGCCTCAACGGCCTTGTTCCTTACTGTAAGAAGCAATCGCATGGATATATCAGTCTTTTGAAGATTGATCATTGTCTCATGAATGTCTTTTTTACCATTTAAAAGCTCCATTATGGATCTGTTTGAATCTTTTTCCATTCCATTAACTTTATCAATGGCACCCTTTATAATCTTAGCAAATCCTTCCGTCGGCTTCTTTCCTACCGTATCTGTTTTTGGCAACGTAGCCTGCTGAAGATCTCTAATTCTCATATCATTCATATCTTACCTCCCGATTTCAAGTGCTTTAATGATCATTTGTCTCGTCGCTTTAATGGCCGCTATATTGGCCTCAAAAGCTCTTCGAGCCATCAACATGTTTGTGGTTTCTACAATTAGATCAACATTGGGTTTATACAGATATCCATTGCTATCAGCATCAGGATGGCTCGGGTTATAGACTTTTTTAAACGGGGTTTGATCTTCGACGACGTCCTCAATCTGAACACCCTTAACACTAGAGTTAAACATTTTATCAAAGTCTTGATCAATTTCCTTTGTTCCCATCACAACCATTTTTCTTCGATAAGGCCCGCCTTTTTCTGTACGCGTCGTCTCTATGTTGGCAAGATTGCTTGCGATGATATCCATTCTTTTTCTCTGTGCATAAAGACCAGAGGCGCTGGTTTCAAGAGATTTTAGAAAATTCATCCTATCGCCCTCCCTCTCTAATGACTTCTTTCAGCAAGTTCATTTTTCTTAAAAGTGCTTCAACCGCCGTCCTGTATACTAAATTATTTTCCGTCAGCTTGGTCATCTCACTGTCAATATTTGCCCAGTTATAGCCATTCCATTCCCCTTGTTCTTCATAAGGCTCTATCATTTGATCGTCGTTCATCTGCATGCTGATATGTCTCGGATCTGTCCTCGCTAAATCCCTTTTAGGATTCGTTTCAAGTGCTCTTTCCAATTCATTTTTGAAATTTATATCTTTTGGTTTAAATCCGGGCGTATCCAAGTTGCTTATATTACTAGTGATTACGGAATTTCTCTGTTGAGCGATACCAATCGCTTTTTCAAGTGCATAAAATGTTTTTCCAAAAGATAATTTGTCAGGCATGGTCTTTTCCTTTACACATCTGGGTTAATTTCCAAATAGTTTCTTGCATAGAATAAATAAATATTAGCAATTTGCATGCCTTTTTTATTGTATTTCCATTTTTTTTCGATACTCATTCATTTTATTTCTAAGTGTCCTTACGCTTATTCCTAAGATTTCAGCAGCATGGGTTCTGTTTCCGTTGGTGTGGTCTATAGTATTCAAGATGACATTTTTTTCTATCTCTTTTAGAGAAACTGCCGGAGAAATCGGTTGTGTTACAAAGTTAGGCTGCCTATCTTTCTCGGTTAGAAAAAGGTCCTTATTGCTTATTAAATCCTCCTTACACATCAAGACTGCTCTCTCTATAATGTTTTCAAGTTCCCTAACATTCCCTTTCCACGTCATTTGCATAAGAGAGGCAATGGCCTCATCTGTCAGACCTTTGACAGATCTGTTATCCAACTCGCAGTATTTTTCGACAAAATGTTTTGCAAGCAGGGGCACATCATCCTTTCTTTCTCTCAGTGGCGGTAAATGAAATGGTATGACATTCAGTCTATAATGAAGATCTTCTCTGAACTTTCCGTCCTTAATTTGTTTTTCAATATCACGATTTGTGGTGGCAAGATATCTTACATCAACGGGAACAGGGTTCATTCCGCCAATCCTGTCAATTTCTCTTTCCTGCAATACTCTTAGAAGCTTGGATTGAAGCTGATAATCCATTTCAGTAACCTCATCCAGGAGCAGGGTCCCGTGGTTGGCCAGTTCAAATTTTCCTTTTTTTCTAGAGATTGCGCCCGTAAATGCCCCTTTTTCATGCCCAAACAATTCACTTTCAAGCAAGTTTTCCGGAAGAGCTGCACAATTCACAGCGATAAATGGTTCATCTCTTCGGGAACTGTAATGATGAATATACCTTGCGAAAAGCTCTTTTCCGGTTCCCGATTCTCCTTGTATAAAAATTGAAGCTTTGCTGTCGGCAATATCTTTTGCAATCTCCAAAAGTTGTTCCATTTTCTTGTTTTGTGTGATTATTTTAAATCTTTTCTTTGGCGCCTCTTTCCTTTTACCATTTGAACCATTGGCAACAAATGTATGAATCAACTCCATCATTTTAGACGTCAATGGTTTTAACAAAAAGTCATCTGCGCCAAGCTTCATCGCCTCAACCGCCTCATTAACACAGGCTTCGTCTGCTATAAGGATTACAGGAAGCCTTGTGTTACATTCCTTTATTCGCTTTAAAAGGCTGATACCATTGATTTGAGACAAATTCAGATCGCTTATGACAAGGTCATAGTGGTTTTTAATTATTTCTTCATAAGCCAAACGTCCGTTGGTCGCAGTTTTAACCTGGTAGCCTGATTCAAGGAATATCTTACATATATGATGTGACTGACTGTCAATGTCATTTTCCGCCAGTAGTATTTTCTTCCTAGTCATCTTTAAATACTGTCTCCTCATCCATGAAGCTATTTGAGTTTTCCAGACATGTTATCCCTATTAAATTGAATCTCATCCATCCTCTCTTTAGCCAGATTACTCCAGAATGGATCATTGAGGCTTATAATCTGATTATACATCGCAAGAGAATCTTCTTTTTTATGCAACCGCCAGTAGCATTCAGCTAACTTTAGCTTGAGTGAATTTTTGCTTGGATTTTCTTTTGTTGTCTTAACCATTTGGTTGAATATATTTAATGCTTTTCGAACATCACCTAAAGAGAGATAGAGATCACCCAATTCCTGATCGATATTGTAATCCGTAAAATCACAATCTTTTTTTATTTCGTTCAACTCGTTTATTGCCATTAAGGCGTCTTCTTTGGAGTTGCTGCCCGATAATGCTTTGGCTTTTTCGATCAGGAGCCGGGCCCTTTTACATTTTGACACAGGATATTTTAATGCCTTAACAAATGCATCAGCTGCCAGGTTATATTGTTTTTGTTTCAAAAGAATGCTTCCTCGCACCTGGTATGCCTCTGAAGCGTATTTGCTATACGGATGATTGGCAATCAATATATCAAATCTTTCTAAGGCGTCTTCGATGTTGTCTTGTGCAAATAGATATTTACCCATTGAGAAAAGAAGGTCGGCAGGTTTATCGCTGTCGATTAAAAGGATATCAGCCTTTTTAAATAGTTTTATAGCCATATCGTCAAGATTGATATATACAAAAGCTCTTGCAACGGGCAAGAAGAGCTCCGGAGCATTAACCATGGAAAATATTTTTTCGTCTTTAATATACAAATTTATAATATTTATATATTTATGATTGTTCATCTCTTTTTTCAGCAACCTCTCGATTGTCACCATCAGGGCATGTGCTAATTCTTTTTTTAGAGATGTCTTTGGATATTTTTCAAATAATTCTTTTAAGACTTTTAAGCTCTTTTCATACTCTTTTTCTTTTTGATAAGTAATACCTAATTTTAACATTGAAAGTTGTATCAAAGGATTCTTCTCATCTTTTTTGTCATCAGAATCGTTTACGATATTCTCATATATTTTTTTAGGTGAGCCCATCTCTTTTCTTGTTTTCTCAACCCAGTTTTTGTCTTCTTGTTGTTCGGCAAGCCTTATCTTACTGATGATCGCCCCATCCGTATTCGGGTAGCGTTCAAGGACAATCCGATAGATTTTTACAGCATCCTCGATCAATCCCTCATTCCGATAGGTATCTCCAATCTGGTTAAGTACGAGATGATTTATTTCTCTCTCAGGGAATGTATTATAATATCGATACAGATTCTCTCTGGCCTTTTGATTTTCTCCCAACTGGTAATAGTTATATCCCATATAAAGTGAAATCTCCGGATGCTTATATATATTCTCAGGATTTTCTTTGTTGAGTTCATTGAGAATTTTGAGTGATCTGTTAAATTTATTCATATCATAAAGAATTTTTGCTTTTTCTTGTTTTGCTTCTATTCTTTCAGATAAATTTGGGTAATTGGAGGTGATGGCTACTAATTCATCCAGTGCAGACATGGCATCTTCTTTTCTATTCTTTAAAAGCAACACCCTTACCTTTTGCATTAATGCCTTTACCCGCAAAATGGACCCTTTGTCTTTCTTTAAAACAAGATTATAATAACCCAATGCCTCATAATAATTTTTTAGATAAAAATACAGATTGCCAATGCTAAATACAGCATCCGGAATATATTCGGAAGTTGGGAATTGACGGATGGCATCTTCAAAATGACCTTTAATTTCTTTATGTCGAACCGAAATAAATTCTGTGTTTAGACGATCATAAGATTTCGCCAAGATAAAATATGCTTTCTCTGTATATCTTCCATTGGGATATTTTTTTATTAAACGGGTAAGATTTTCAACAGCACCTTCCCAATCTTTCGCTTTATAAGTATCAAGGCATTTCAGGTAAATGGATGTATCTTCTTTGCCGTCATCTTCCACCATTTGGGTCAGTTTCTCTTCAGGGCTTGTTGTTGTCAGATCATTTTCTTTTGATCTGTTTAGCTTTTTAAAAACATGTTTCGTTTCTTTTTCATCAACACCCTCTTTTTGATTGTCTAAAGTTTCTGAGCTTGATGGCGTCACTTCTTCTAATGCTTTTTCCTTAGTTGGATTTTCAATATCTCTTGGAATATCTTTTATCTTCACATTTTCATTTTCTTTAAATTCCGCTAAATCTTTTGTTTTCTTAATGGCATTTGTTATATTCTCAGGTTCTTTTTTATCTTCGACTATTTGTGATTTAAGAGTGATAATTAATTTGTTATCAACAGACTTATCGGTAAAACTGGGAACAACGGAACCCTTAAAATCAAGCACTATCCTTATTTTTTGTGGATGATATCCAACTCTTATATTTTTAATGTCAGAATTTTCCACCACCTTGGCCATCCCTCCCAACAAACGCGCCGCACAAAAGATATCAACAACGATCTTGGGAGATGCTTTAAGGGGGATGGTCATATATTTAGAAATTTTACCATCACCTAGAACAGTCACAATGGTTTGACCGTTAAATTTATGTGTTGTGATTGATACAATCCTGCTTATCGACCCTTTATATGATTTTTCAGTAGACGGGTGAGGGCTTGCCGCAACATTATTGAGATGCAACACAAAATAAAGGGATAAAAATAAGGCAGAAATGGATCTTATAAAGTTGCCTTTCATACGACATTTTTACAGCAATTAGTATGCCAACGGAATAGGAATAATGGTGGGATGGTATGCTGGAATATTGAAAACCCAATTCTGATGATAACACCATAAGGTTTTTAATTCTAACTTCCTGATTTACCATTCATTATTTAAAATACTTTTTTTACTTGAATTGTCTCAATCGACATAGAAGGATGTTGCCATGAAGGAATAATTGACCTGAAAGAGTATCATCAATTGATGCCGACTGTCATTTTTTTGACAATTGAACGTTAGATGTATTTTTGAGATGGCTGGTGAAAATCGATGACGGTCTTACGCAGAGGCAGCTTTATCTGTTTCTATGTTCTGTTTTTTAATCTTTGCTACCAAGGTTGTTCTGTTGATATTTAGAAGTTTTGCAGCTTTTGATTTGACCCAGTTGGTTTTTTCCAAGGCCTCAAGAATAATCTTTTTTTCATAATCCTGAACCGCTTCATTAAGGTTCAGTTCATTATCGATGATTACCTCTTTGTCCGGATAATGCGAACCACTAACATCTTGAATATTTTCAGGTAGATCGTCAAAGTCTACCACCGGCCCCTCACTAAGAATTGTGAGTCTTTTTATCACATTTTCAAGTTCTCTGACATTTCCAGGCCAGTCATACGCCAGTATTAAATCCATGGCAGTTTGGGAGAAACCCGTAATCTTATCATGCTTTGTTTTCTGAAATTTTTTAAGGAAAAAATCGATAAGCAAGGGGATGTCAGATCTTCGCTGTTTTAAAGATGGAACCTTTATCGGAATAACATTTAATCGATAATAGAGGTCTTCCCTGAACTTCTCCATATTTATGGCTGTTGTTAAATTCTTGTTGGTGGCTGCGATAAACCTTAGATCAACATGAAGGGTCTTTGTCCCGCCCACTCTTTCGAATTGTTGTTCCTGTAAAACCCTTAACAACTTTATTTGCAGTGACGGACTCATTTCTCCGATTTCATCGAGAAAAATGGTGCCGCCGTTTGCCATTTCAAATCGGCCGATTCTCTTTTTATAGGCACCGGTAAAAGCGCCTTTTTCGTGGCCAAAAAGTTCGCTCTCTAACAAAGCTTCCGGTATAGCGCCACAATTAATAACCACCATCGGCTTATCACTCCGTTGGCTGTTATAATGAATCGATCTTGCTATTAATTCCTTCCCCGTACCACTGGCACCGGTGATCAGGACAGTGCCGTCCGTATCAGATACTTTCTCGATAAGATAATATATTTTTTTGATAACCTTACTTGTCCCGACAATTTTTTTATAATGATATTTACCCTTTAATTCCTTTTTAAGCCGAATATTCTCTTCTTTAAGATTCTTAAATTTAAGGCCTTTTTCAACAAAGACAAGAAGCTCACTGGGAGATACCGGTTTTGTGATGTAATCAAAAGCGCCTTTCTTAATGGCTTCAACCGAACTTTTAATGGTCCCATGGCCGGTAAGAATGATGCAGATGGTTTTGGGTGTTTTCAATATTGCATTTTCAAGAACTTGTATACCGTCCACATCGGGCATCATGAGATCTGTTAAGATCATGTCATAATCATTGCTCTCCAGTTCTTTGATGGCCGATGCACCATTAGAGACCGTCTTTACTTCGTAATCATGAGATTCCAGAATATCGGCGATGAGTTTTAATACATCCGGATTATCATCAACGACTAATATTTTTGCCATAATATGTTCTCTTAATATATTCTCCGAATTGGAAGGCAGACATGTGAAAATTATATGAAATATCAATTCCAGAAAAAGGCAATTTTTTACCTTTAAAGGAACTGCTCATATTTAATATTGTAATATTAAAAACAAATCAAGGGGAAAAAGAGTTAAGTGTTCATATTTCATGCATAATTTTCAGGGAGACACTAAATGGTGTCTATCCGTTAATGAAGTTTTTTTCCAAGATCAAGGCATATGAAATAAATAACCACCCCGTTGAAGTACCGGGACAAGCCGGCATATAGTTGATATTATGATGATTTATCCGCATAAGGCGGATTGTTTTTTAGCATAACCCCAGAGAAATAAGCTCCGCCACGGTTAAATATTAAATACGGATTTAACTGGGCAGACATTTCACAGGGCAGGCGCAGAGACTTGTCCGCCTCACCGCCAGCGGCATCTTCGACCGGCGGATGGGGCAAAAAGGCCATTTATGGATGGACACTAACTATGAAAAATCAAATCATAACATGTTGGAAGGTACCAGATCGAGAATCCTTTGGATTCCATGGCCGTTGTGCAGCAAAAGTTAACTTCTTGCTCAACATACCATGCTTAAAGGACGCACTTATCCGGTATAAATTTTGGAAATAAGCTTAGATATAATCCCCACGATTAAATTTATACATCGCCACCTTTGCCGTTACAGCCAAATCTTTAACGAGCCTGTCAAGGGTTTTATCATTTTGAACGTTACCCACGGCTTCAGACTCCATCAGAGTGACCTCTTTTTCGATACTGTCCACGATTGGTCTAATATCTTTTAGAGTCCTGGCAGGATCAGCCAGTTCTCCGGCATAGTGATCTAAAAGATTAAGGATTTTTTCACTTTGCACGATGACATCACTTTTGTTGTCAACAGGACAAGGGTTGGTAGTTGGATTCAACTCATCAAGTTTTTGATTAAAAATCTGCTTGAATTGATTATCGCCGTCTACCTTTGCAGTTGATGATAATTTAGCCTGAAATGAATTGCCTATTTTAGTTATATCCATTTTTCAATCCTTTTTATATCTTTATATTTGTCTGATCTATATTTTATATTCGGCACAGCCAAACGGTTCCTTTAGATAATTTTAACTGTTTGTCTTAAATGTTGAATCACTTTATGAATACGAAATTTAACTGTCAAATACCTTAGATAATTTTTCGCTGATCGTTTCTGCAGTAAACGGTTTTACAACATAATTGCTGACGCCCGACTTGACAGCTTCAACAATATTATCTTTCTGAGCTTCCGCCGTAACCATCACAAATGGAATATCCTTTAATTCATCATCCGATCTTACAGCTTTTAATAAATCTATCCCCGGCATTTCGGGCATATTCCAGTCACATAATATTAGATCAACTTTTGTTTTTTTCAACTCTTTAAGGGCGCTTTTACCATCATCTGCCTCAACAATATTTTTAAAACCAATCTGCTTGAGGATATTTCTCACAATTCTTCTCATAGTGGCAAAATCATCGACGATGAGAACTTTCATATTTAAATCCATTGTTAAGCGTCTCCTTATCTATTTTATAATTGTCTTAAATACAATACATACCTTTCTGAGAAAGATGGGCGGCAAAATTTTCCTGCCAAAGGTAATTTGTTCATCTTTACACAGGACAATTGATTCAGCTTTATGATCCACCCTTTCTTTTTCTAAGAACTCCCCGTTGTCTCTGAAATACCGAGGCAATAATCCTTTCCTGGTCATTGGTGTTGATGTTAAGAAACTTTATCCCGAGCGAATACAGGTTTTTTCCAAATTCATCCACCTTTGTTGAATGGATGACCTCGCCAAATATATCCATAAAAACAAGTGGTATCTTTGAAAGATAAAACTTAGAATGAATGATCTGTCCAATTTCAATGGGCTTATCTACCATGATATTCATACCCGATCCACTGATATTGGTTCCTATCCCTTGATTGGACAGACCCTCTATTTTATTATCTTTTGCTAAAAGCTCTAAAATCAAATCCAGTTTTTCATCGATTAAGACGAGATAATTGACCAATGAGGGATCAATTGCTGTTTCATCATCTGTTTTTGGATCAGCGATATCCATACGACGTTTCTTTTGAAAATCTTGTAAAATCAACTCATTATGACCAACGAGTCCTTCATATTCATCGAAAGTCATTGTTTTGAATTTAATTTTAAATGAAAAATTCCCTCTTACATAGGAGCGTCTCTCAATATGAGACATATTCGTCACCTTTACTCTGATATTGACAAAATACGACTATAAGATTTCGAAAAAAATATGCAACTATCGTACCATATTTTATGAAGATTTAAGAACCTGGAGCTCACGAGCGGATATTGCTAAAAAGCCTTTAAATTGGCGGACCGAAATGAATTTATTAAGGTAACAGCGGAATTGTCTAATGCGTCAATATTATGACGATTTATTTTTTTACGAAACAAGCAAACAGTTCCAAGGCGCTTTAACACATTATAATGAATCATTTTAAACAGATAATATCTGTAAAGGTTGATCTGACACGTATCGGGAGTTTAATGGTACATATATTGCATATGATTGAGATAAGTAAAGATTACAACGACATCAAATGTTCTAAAAAGTAGACAATGAACTTGAATTTAAACTGTCCATAAAAAAAATCGATTTTTTATGAATACATTATTAACTGTTTTTTAAATATATGTCATGCAAAAGGCATCGGTATGAAAGAAAAAGTACTGGTCATAAGCAATCAAGCAACAGACGGAAATCTTTTTAAGCAAATCCTTGGATCTAAAGGTTTTGATATTGTAACAAAACCTATTTTCGAAGGTATTGAAGACATCCTTTCGAACGACAATTTTGGAGCCATTCTTGCAGACTATGATCAGGTCGGAGATCTGGCTTACAGCTGGATAAATCTTCTTCAGGAAAACGAGTCTCAATCTTGTGTAATTCTTTATGGAGAAGACAAAAAAGCAGAAAAAATTTCTGAGATTCTTCAATCAGGTGTTTATGGTTTTATTTCCAGATCCAATATTTCAAAGCGTCTCTATGAAACAATTTTGGGAGGAATTGAAAATCGAAAGGCATTTATTGGAATCCTGGGAATGATTAACACATTGAAGAACTTGAACGAAAGCATCGAAAGGGAAAAAGAAGATCTCAGAAAAAAGAACCAGGAACTGAGCTTTATCAACCGGTTGACCACAGAGGTGGCATATGATCTGAACTGGAGCTTGATTCTCCCTAGAATCTTAAATGCCGGTTTTCTCGATGTTATGAATCCGGCCCTGATAGGCATGTTTTACCGCATCGGCTCCAAATGGAATATGGCATTTCATCTATCTGAAAAAGAAATCAATAAAAAAATTATTGCCAGATTAAAAAAAGATATGATCAATAAATTCTTTTCGATTTCAGGTGAAAAGGTTTCAATAAAGGATACGGACTTTCATTTGTATTCATCCGGCATTAAAATCTCGTCAGCCAACACCATTCCTTTTTCCAAACAGATTATTATGCCTTTGACTCTTGCAGGGTCCGCCTTGGGTATGCTCGCTATCCTGCCAAAAAACAATGAAAAATTGAGCGACGGAAAGATGGAGTTGCTGACAACCATATCGAACATTCTTGCAATGTCTTTAAAAAATGCCCAAGAGTACCAAAAACTTAAAGAAATGACTGTCAAAGATGGTCTTACCGGTATTTTAAACCGAAAAGGATTTCAGAACTTTATTCAAAAAGAATTCCACAGAGCAAAAAGGTATCACAGACCTCTATCTCTCATTATGATCGATGTCGATAACTTTAAGAAGATAAATGATTCTCTCGGACATCAGGCCGGTGATTTTGTGCTTCAGCAACTTGCCGGATGTTTAAAACGTTCTATTCGACAGGCCGACATTGTGTTCAGATATGGTGGTGACGAGTTCGTCATCCTTCTTCCTGACACAGATATAGAACAGGCCAAAATGCTCTTGAAAAGAGTATTGTCCGATGTCAAGAAACATACTTTTGAATGGAAATCTAATCAAATAAATGTGAACATAAGCTGTGGTATTTCAACCACCGTCGAGCTTGAAAGCCATGAAGATGAAAAAGATTTAATCACAAAGGCTGACACAAGGCTTTACAGCGCAAAACGTACGCAAGATCTTAAGTATTGTGTGGCATAACCAGTGTCCATCCATAAATAGCCCTTTTTGATTCATGTATCAACACTAACTATTGTCGATCAGCCACACTGAAATTAATTTTTAATTTCTCCTTTGCCGTGGAGATCGAGAAAGACACCGACAATTTTTGGATCAAACTGACTGCCTGCATTTTCCTTTATAATCTCAACTGCAACATTATCCGACATCCTATGTCTGTAGGATCTATCAGTGGTGAGCGCATCATAAACATCCGCCACAGAAAGAATTCGAGCAAGATGAGGAATGTCTTCCCCCTTAAGGTTGTCAGGATATCCCTTTCCGTCGAATCTTTCATGATGGTGTCTTATGATATTCTGTTCGTCTGTCCACATTCCCAGATGTCCGATAATATTGCTTCCAATGACCGGATGTTTTTTAATAATTTTATATTCATCATCCGTAAGTTGACCCGGTTTTAATAGAATGCTGTCCGGAATACCGATCTTTCCGATATCGTGAAGATTACCTGAGATATCTAGTTTGGCGATTTCCTCCTGCGAACAACCGATTTTTAGGGCAATTGACATGGCATATCTTGACACACTTGCCGAATGCTGTTTCGTATAAGGATCTCTTGCCTCAATTGCTTCAACAAAGGCATAAAGGGTTGAAAATAGATTTTCGTAAATATTTTCATAAAGTGCGAGGTTCTCTATAGAAGAAGATGCTTTTTCTATTAAAAAATTCAGATAATATATGTCTTTTTCACTAAAATATTTATCTTTATCGTTGATAATCGATGCCAGCATTCCAAATACTCTAGACCTAATTTTAAGCGGAATAGCGACGATATTCCCGCCATTGTTTTTTTTATTTATAAGATAAGGAATGCCGTCACCACCAATCTTTTTAGCCATCTCTTTATCTATATATACGGCTTCATCGCTCTTCTTATTTTCATCTCTGAAAAAAGATGTAATGATTTCATAATCATTCATTCCCTGAGTAAAAAAGCAAAAATGTGCCTCATCGCAAGACGTAATTTTACCGGACAAATTGACCAATATCTTGAAAAGATCATGACTGTTTGATGCTTGTTCCAGCTTCTGAAGAATAAGATTGACGGTCTCGACTTCTTTTATTTTTCCATACAGCTCCTCGTTTATCTTAACAAGTTTCTTACTCTTTTCAGCCTCCTCCTTTAATAAGATATTTTCAACGAAGTTTGATCTTGCAGTAATTACTTTTGAAATCGTTGGAAGAATTTGCTCCATTTGAAATGGCTTTGTGATAAAATCAACGACACCGTTTTTTAAGGTTTCTATGGCAATGTCCATGGAAGGATAACCGGTCATAACAACCACCGGAATGGTGTTATCATGCTGACATATTTTTCGAGCGAGTTCCAAGCCGTCCAGTCTGGGCATCAAAATATCCGTAAAACAACAGTTGATGGGCTCTGCCCGGATTATTTCAAGGGCTTCATAACCGTCGCTGGCTGTAAAGAGCACATGATCTGTCTCAGAGTCGAAATATTCTTTGAAAATATCAAGAATACACTCTTCATCATCAACAACAAGTATTTTTAAAGTTTCGTTCATGAATGATTCTGCTCTTCTATTGGCAACCGGTCATAGCAATCAGAATTCAAAATTTATTTGTCCTCTGAGAGCTGCTATTGTTATTCTTCATAATTTGTCATTTTAAGAAGGTTCTGCTTGAAAGTCTTAAATTCACTTTCGGTCAGACTGCCGGTTTCTTTCAATGAAGATAGAGCCTGCAATTTGTCGATGGTGTTGTTAGCAGAAAAATTATTGTTGTAGAGATGATGCAAACTTGGCATGTTTGAAGAGAAAAAGTTAATACTCGATATTTTTTTGTCCGCTTTCTTTTCCTTTTTCAAAAGCATCAACTCATTGTAGGTATCCTGAATTTCTTTTAATAATTCCCTGTTTTCTCTGAACAGAATTATTTTGTCTATGGCATTGTCTACCGCAATTCTTATTTCTTCAAGTTTACAAGGCTTTCGGATGTAATCGTAAGCCCCTTCCTTTACAGCCATTATGGCGGTTTCTACGGATGCATAACCGGTAATAATAATTACAAGAACGTCTGGATTGGCCTTTTTAGCGTATTTTAATACATCCAAACCGCCGACTTTCGGCATCACCAAGTCAACAATTATAAGATCATATAAATTCTTTTGTATGTGATCGATTCCATCCAGACCGTCATGGCAAACATCTATAGATCTTTCCTTGTCAGAGATACAATCCTTGAGAATATCCGCAACAGCCTTTTCATCATCGACAATAAGAATATTTATTTGCTGAGTTGTCACATTCGGCATTTATCAGGCAATAACTCCCATTCAAAAATTTGAAACGCTCAGTTTAGGTTTTAGCCCTTTTTGTCAAATATCATTCCAACCATTTCATCAAATTTTTCTGCAAATCTGACAAGTTCTTCAGGCGGAATTTCTCTGATGACCTTACCGGTAGCCTCGTCCGTTACGGTTACCATAATTCGACCGGAATCTTTATTCACCGAAAATTGCAGATTGACATTATGAATAATATTCATATTTTTCTGCGTATCTGCTGCAAGTTCCGACAGGTCAGCCGAACTTAGTATCTGAACAGACTTTTCAGCATTATCATCTCTTTGTGCCGTCTCTTGACCTTCAGGAAGCCGTGCCTGATTTGACAAAACAATGCTTTTTTCTGCTCCTGTCACAGGTTCTATTAACATGATAACCACACCTCCTTATGGTATTTATCGAATCTCTTATCAAAAACTTAAGAAAAAACTTTTTACGAAGCCGCCAACTTTATCTTCTGGTGTCCAAAAACTTTGCAGGATATCTCTTGTTGGTTTGATATCCCCTGGCGGCCTGTCGCTTATTTCGCATATTGAGAAGTTCTGTTTTTATACTCTCACCTCCTTTCTGATACGATGGTCACCAATTCTTTGTCCATAAGATCCACTTGTATCATGACGTCCTTTATATCTGACAGACAACTTTCAACCAATCCTTTATATTTTTTAGAAATACAGGAGAATTTAACCGAACCGCTTTTAATTATACTTGGCCATGGACGAGTTGATTTTTTCTATGGCATTGATGCACTTCTGCCTTTTATGGATTAATCCGGAAAGTTCGTTATTTTCATCTTTACCACAAACAGTTTGTTTCATCTTTTCTGTAACAGATTGATATTCTGTAAACTTATCCAGTTTCTTTTCTAATAAAGTACACATCTCTTTTTCTTTTTCTACATCTCTCATTTTATTTCCTTTGTTTAGACGCTTATGTATCCAGACCCCACAGCTCTTTTCTCATGATATAAATTGTCTTGTAGCAGATTGGATCTGACTTTCCGGTTTTGAAGCCACTTCCTTGCCAGGCAGACAGCAATTCATTGAACATCCCGATCACCTCGTCAATAGCGTCTAATATCTCTATTAACATCTCCGTGGAGGATTCTTCTAAGCATATAATTATAAAGACCGACTCAGATTGATAGCGATTTCACCGCCTTTTTCAAAATCAAGGGAACACAACAGTTCATTGATAATATCCTGGGCCTTTATGATGGCTTTTGCTTTTTTCTCATAATCTTTTTCTTTCGATTTTCTCTTTTGCCAGCTTAAGGCTGTCAATGGCCCCTTCATAGCACATAATAATCAGTCTTCCTGGATCTGATGTGATCACGTTTGTTTTTCGATACGACTGAATCCCATTACAATACATTTAAGACCCTCCGTTTATTAACAATTTTTTTCCGTCAATAAAATGATTAAACCCAAATATCTTGTTACAATTAATTCTTTTCTTTACTATTAACTATTTACTTTTCACTATTCACTATTTTATCTATCATCCCCATCCACATCTGATGCATTTATTTGTCCGGAAAGCCATTGACTCTGACTCTGCATCACACTCAGTGCCGACTCCATGGCCACAAACCTGTTGATCATCATTCTCCATTTTCAGATCAAGCCGTGGCCTCCATCTCTTCGATTTTTGTTTCAAAACTATCGATGTTGTCTTGAAGAGAATCCTGTTTAAAGGCGACATAGCCTTCATACGAATCGGTAATATTGAATAAAACTCTGTCAAAGAGCTCTGCAGTGCCAAGGGTTAAGTTTAACATCTCCAACATCCAAACCTTCAGCTGTGCCGGTATATTTAATCACCAAGGCCGTCTACATTGTTTTCCCCGTCATCTCCCGTCAGAAGCTGCCCTGAACCGGTGGCCGCCTCTCCATTGATAGTGCCGGCAACGTCCACTCCGTTATCGACTGGTCTGATCACCGCCTGTCCAGAGTTTGTTGCCGGAGGCCGCATCTTCAGAGATGGTAAAACTATAATCACTCCCAAAGTTATCATGGGTCAGCACCAGATGACCACTTCCATCATCTGTTGCAGTAATGTCCATGGCATAACGGCCTTCCTGTCCGCCGGTATTGGTGGTGGACACTGAAGAACCGAAACTCAGGTCATGTGCCTGAGAGTAGTCGAAGGTAATAGAAATTTGACTGTTTCCGCTGTTTTTGTCTGTCAAAACCATTTGCCCAGAACTGTCAATAGCAGCAGTTATTCCATTTCCATACGCCGACTCTATGGCGGAAAGAAGTCCTTGAACAGAATCCGTACTTGCATCACTGATCGTATATGACCCATCAACATCGCTTCCTGATCGGTGGTACCGGAAAAGGAAATAACGTCGTTGTCTACAAGATTTGCGGAATTGCTTGCATCAAAATAAACCTGGTCCCAGGTCGTCGAAGCACTGAGTGCTGTAGTTCCGCCGGTCCCCTCATAAAGCTGAGTATCTCCAATCAACTTCTCCGTATATACTTTGGACATTTCCGAATTTATGGCATTCTTGATACCGGAAAGGGTCATATCGGTGGTTAAATCAATCTCAGCAACCTTGTCACCGTCGGTAATGGTCAATGTTTCATTTTCGCCCACGGTTCCGTTGTTGCTGGTGGAAGTGCTCTGTGTTGCTGCTGTGGTTATATTGACTGTATATTCACCCGCTTCTGTGTCTCTAGAGTGTGATATATACTCGAGAGTACCGCCATTGGTAGAACCATTGGCTGCAAACAGGTTCTTTACATCGTTAAAATTGGTTTTTAAATATCCCTCAAGTTTATCACTATCTATACTCAGCTGTCCTTCGTTATCCAGATTGATTCCCACAAGCCCCATCATAGAATATTCACTTGAAACACCCCATACGGACTGAATAAGAGTGGAGGTGATATCTGACTTCACCGAGGAAAGGGTGCCGTCTCCGAACAGTATACCTCCTGTTTCTTCTTCATCATTCGTCGTACGACTGCTGCTGCTGAATATAGGACGTAACTTCATTATATGCATCCACAAAAGCGCTTATTTTTTCCATTATCGCATCCAGATCACGGTCAATGTTCAGCGTAATCGTCGTGTCTGCATCCGTCTTTAACAGATTCAGCGTCACTCCGGAAATCACATCATCCACAGTGTTGTCAGCGCTTGTGGTTGTAACACCATCCACAATAATTGAAGCATCGGCGCCGGCAACCAATTCTCTTTTTCTCACTTCATCCAAGGCGGTAAAGCTTCCCCAATCAAGCGATGAATATGTGAATCGCCAATGGTGGATTCAAGTCTACGACCAGACTGCTGGTCTCCCTCTTCCAGATCAGTCACCTCAATTTTACCATCTGAAGTAACATACACCGAGACTTCATCACCATTTGCTTCATAAGCCGTCTCAATGGCATCTAAAAGATCCTGAACGGTTGTGTTTGTGGTTATGGTAAGTATATCTCCGCTGACATCGTTCCCGCTATGATCCGTTGAAGAAACTCCCAAAGATATTTTATCTCCGGCTGTAAATTGGTTATAGCCGTCGATTTCGGTAATAAGGGTATCCGCATCAATATATTCTCCGTTTACGGTCATGCTGGTGTCGGAGGTTGTGCCTTGGACCGCTGATTATCCATTATGAATGACGCCCAATGTTTCCAGCATGTTCTGGTGCATCTACAAAATCCTGGCTCCCGTCGATCTGAAGCTTGTAAGTGGTTGTGGTTCCGGAAGTATCCGTAATAACCGAAGCCGTAACGCCGGCAATAGACGCATTGTTAATGGCCGTTTTTATATCTTCAATGGAATCGGTGGAAAAATCGATACTCACATTTTGATAAACGCTGTTTCCATCCATGATCTGGATAGTTCCCGACTGGGTCTGTAGAAAGTCCCAGAAGGGTTTTAACATCCTGGGTTGAATCACTGAAACTATCGGATTGGGCTCCTCCGGTGATACTGTTTTTTAATAGATGAAGTGTTGTCTTTCCATCCGAACAACTCAACTATGATCTGATGTAGAAGCATTTTGCAGGCCGATTCCGTTTTCACCGGTGGTATCGCTGGTCAGCATGAGTCTGTAATCATTTGCGCCATAACTCACGATACTGGCGGTCACTCCGGTAGGGATCGGTTCCCGCATTGGCATTATTGATTTTATTACGAACATCCGCCAGGGTGTCTGTAGCATTGATACTGATTGCAACCCCATTGATCAGAATATCACCGGCATAGGAAGCTCCCAAAGCATCGGAGAAGTCTGAAAAGGATCCGGATGACAGTTTCTGGGCGGTTGCCAATGAAGATACGGTAATCGTGTAGGAACCCTTAGAGGCTAATGAAGTCGCAGAAACCGATAATAGATCTGATCCTTCGACAGTGCTGCTGTTAGAGGTCATATCTGAAGTATATACATCAAAATCTTCGGTATTACTGAGATCTGCGGCCACCGTCTTTAAAGAAAGAAGTTTTGTATTAAAAGATTGCCATTCGGAAAGTTTATCTTCATATTCTGTTTTCTGGTCTTCCACCAGATCAACTTTTCTATGCTCGACCTCCATCAACTGATCGATCATGGACCGCCAGTCAAAACCACTGGAAAGGCCTGATATAAGGTTTGTACTTAAAGACATATGATCTCCATATATTTATCTTAAAACTAAAAATTTAGACTAAGGACATTGTTTAGGGTATTTGTTGTTTAATAAAGCATTACAAACAGGAATATTCTGCCCGATCTTCACATAAATATCGGTAAATTCTTCCAGAAACTTAAGGTTTTTCCCGGTGCTTCACTAAAGAAAGCAAAATATCTGCCAATATGTATTCACGAAGAAAATTATTTTTTTTAAGAAATTGAAAGAAATGGGCAAGAGAGGTTAGACGAACTCTAACGTTGAATAATGAAATTATATAGATAGAAGCATCTTACGTACATATTTTTGGTTACAAATTGGGACAAATATTCCCTTGACATCGTCCTTGTATGTAATTACAGTAATTACATATTGCAATTTCATTTACACGAGAACGGAGGGACAAATATGGAAAAACATTTACGTACCAGGAACGTTAAATTGATTAAAATCGGAAATTCAAAAGGAATTCGATTACCAAAGGCCATTCTGCAAAAATATGGGTTTTCAGATTATTTACTGTTAGATGAAACAGACCAAGGACTTCTGTTGCGAAAAAAAGAGGGTGACAAACTTTCCTGGGAACATACATACAAACAAATGGCCAAAGAAGAGGAAAATTGGGACGATTTTGATGTAACCCTTTTAGACGGATTGGAAGGAGAAGACCTTGGTTCCGAAAAGATATGAAATTTACTTTGCTGATCTGAACCCGACTATTGGTAGTGAACTCCAAAAAGTTCGACCGGTTATAATAGTGAGCCAGAATGAAATGAATCGCTATTTGGACATAGTTGTTATTTGTCCATTAACTTCAAAGCTGCATCTCCAATGGCGCAGTCGTTTACAAATCACTTGTGATGGGAAACCGGCAGAAATTGCTGTGGATCAGATTCGTGCAATTAGCAAGCAGAGACTAGGGCAAAAAATTGACAAACTCTCAGCTGAAAAAGCCTCACAGCTTAGGCGACTCATTACAGAAATGTACGGTGAGTGAGGAAAAGCTCAAGATAAAGTTTTACCCTGCGAACGTCCGCATGTAAAAATGGTTGTCAATCTGCGTGTGTCGAGCAAGCGTGACGAGCGGGCGGCCCAAAAAAAACAAAAACCCCGCTTTCGGAGTTCCGAAAACGGGGTTTTTTATTCTGCTTTAAGCAACGAAGTTGCGCTTTATAAAATCGTCCTGCGATTTTATCCGAACAACGACAGTACCACCTGCGGCGCCATATTGGCCTGGGCCAACATCGCAGTACCAGCCTGGAGCAGAATCTGGTTCTTGGTGAATGTCGTCATTTCTGCTGCCATATCCACGTCACGAATCACTGATTCTGCAGCCTGAACATTTTCAATGGTCGTGGAGAGGTTTGCACTGGCATAGCCTAACCTGTTCTGGATAGCGCCCAGCGCTCCTCGTGAATTATTCAACTCGTCAATGGCATCATCAATATCTGTAAGAGCACTTTGTGCGCCAGTTGGCAGTATCCAAATTGTAGTACGAACTGGTACCGACGGCGCCCAAAGTTGTTGAACTTACTGTACCAAAACTTACGTCTATTTGACTGAAGGTGTCAGCAGTAGATCCTACTTGGAAGGTCTGCGTGCCCAAACAACCACTGAGAAGTGCTGAGCCGGCATATTCAGTAGCATTCGGATAATGCGATCGATTTCATCAATTAATGCCTGGATTCGGCGTCGATTTTGTCGAGATTACCTTAGCATTCGCAGATGCTGCCTGGGTGGCCAGTTCTTTCATCCTCACAAGCATATTGCCTATCTGGTCATACGCGCCTTCAGCAACCTGAACCATGGCGTTTGCCTCTGATACGTTTCTGCTTGCCACTTTATAAGAGGCAATATCCGCCCTCATGCCCTGTGAAATGGCGAGCCCTGCAGCGTCATCCGCGGCCCTGTTAATGCGATAACCGGATGACAAGCGCTCAAGAGATTTGCTCAATCCAGACGTCCGAAATCTGTAATTGCCGATGTGCGTTCATTGCCGCAATGTTGTTTTGAATCCTTAATCCCATGGTAAAATCCTCCTTGATTTTAATTTAAAATATGTTTTTGGTTTACCCTAAAGGGCTTTAAAATAATGTTGGCATCCTTGCCGTGAGCATCGGTGGGATTTAAATAATTTATCACCTGCCTTTCTTCCACTTGCCTAATGTTAATATCACTATCGGAAACAGGATAATAAACCTTTAACAATTTTTTTATTGAATATTGCTGATTCCATTTATTGCCTGATTTACCTCTTAAAAAAGCCATGAAAGATGGAAAGAACATGTTGGATTGAAATCTAAGAGGGGAAAAAATAAAAAAGGTGACATATAATGCCACATATGTAGAGATAAAAGAAGCTATTAGAATCTATCTCAAAAATAAGATTAGGGTTCAACCAAAAGCAAGTTGAGCTTCGCGAAATCCCGAGAATCGGGGGCGTTAAACGGTAAAAAAGCGGAGCATACACGTGTATGTGAGCATTTTAGACCGTTTAACAACACAGGCCTGGGCGCTTAGATTGTTTTTGAGATAGGTTCTAAGAAAAGTTAGGGCTAATGAACCATAAATGCCTTGACTTTCATTAGTGACGGGATCATTCTTTAATGGTAGTTGTGCAATAATATTTGAAATCCTCTTCGAATGACTATTATCATCATTCAAGGCTGATTCTATTTCCAAAAAAATCGATTTTAAATCGTTGAAACTATCAATGACTCTATCTCTTGGGAGGGATAATCTCTCCAAAAGCATGTCACAATATTTTATATGTGATTCTATATCTCCTCTTTTTAGTTCTACCTCGCACAGGGCAAGGATGATGCCAGTATCCTTACTATCTATCTGCAAGGCCTTTTCAAGGAATACCAGTGAGTCTTCAAGCCTGCCCATAGCGAGGGTTACTTCTCCCAAAATATTCCATGCTTCCGGGGTATCCGGTCGAATTTCTATTGCCTTCATGTAGCATTGGATACCAGCCTCTATCTCCCTTTTTTTAATGAAAATATTGCCCAGTTTGATCAATTCGGGATATAGATTCGAATTTGAAAAACCTTCTAAGCTTATTAAATTTAAGGCATTCGTGTATTGTTCATTTTCCATATATAAGGAAAAAAGACGAATCGAAACAAAATTATCTTTAGCACCTATTTCAATAACTTTTTCAAGGCAATCCCTCTTCTTTTATGGACACGTGTTTTCCGATTTTGGTCAGCAGATCATTTACGACTGCATCGTCCTTGTTGACTTCAAATGCCTTTTCAAGATACTCCAAGCCTGAGAAAACAGCGCTTTATTATAGTAATAAATGCCTATTGTCTTTAATGCATTGAAGGGATCAGAGGCATGTGATACAGCGGTGTCGGAATGATTGTTCCGCTTGTTTTATATTTCCTGTTTCATAGTATGCTATCCCCATCCATATAAATACCTTCCAATATTTGCTAATAGAGGTACAGACTATGGCCCCGAATTCCTCAGGCTTCTTTTTAAACTGTTTAGTCAGGAGCAAATACTCATTGCCATATTTAATCACTTCATGCCATCTTGACTGGTCAAGATAAAGGGGTATTAAAATAAAATGTGAGTCAAGATGCCGCTTGTCTACTGCTATTGCTGAAAGAGCCATGGATTCAGCGTTTTTAAAATCCTTTAGTTTATAGTAGGCTATGGAAGCGTTATATCTTGACCAGAGAAAAACAGGGTTTTTATTTTTTTGTTTTTCAGCAAGCTTAATGGCTTTTAAACTGACATCGATGGTTTCATAAAGAAGATCACGAGAGAGGTAACAACAACTCAGATAATGATAAGGAAGTGGATTGTCAGGATATTCCTCTATATCCATTTTGAGAAGGCGGATTCTCCTTTCATGTTTTTTTTCAGACAGGTCTTCATCATTAAGATCGTAACCATAATGCTTAAGACGTACAGGATAAATCATAGGACTTTTAAAACCAATGAGTCTTTCATGAATGCGGCCTTCATAGTGGATCAATCCATTATTTCGGAATAGGCGTCTAAGCTGTGCCTGGATTCACTTTGTCCTCTACCAAGCTGACTGATAATCTGCAGCATGATGACATCTATGCTGTGGTTCTTTACGGCATTTAAAAGGATTGAGATATCCTCTGTTACTAACTCTTCGTCCGCGTCTATCTGGAAGATCCAGTCGCCTTTCGCATAATCCAAATAGTGGTTCCTTGCTTCGCTGTAATTGTCCTTCCATGGATGAAAGTAGATCTTGTCGGTATATCTTTTGGCGATATTGACCGTATTATCCTGGGAGCCAGTATCAACAATAATAATCTCGTCGGCAATGTTTTTTACGCTCTTAAGACAATTATCCAGAAAGCGCTCTTCATCTTTGACAATAAGGCATACTGATATGGATGGTTTAACAGAATTATTTAAAATATATTTATTTTTTAATTTCGCCTTTTTTTTTCTTTTTGGCCATAATTAATTTGTCCTTTGTTTATAGAATTTTTTTTGAATTATTCATGCTGTCATCGCTGAATTCTGCTGTGCATTGATGAGTGCAACGAGATCAGGATTCGCCGGCTGGGCCTTTTTCACGGTTTTCAGAAGTGCTGGATTAATTAGATCGAATCTCGATGATTCCGTTGCTGCCTGCACGAGATTCTCCAAGGCGTCGCTGTCTTTGGGATTTAAGGTCAGGGCGATCTGAAATGTTTTCATAGCAGGAGCCGGTTCTCCGCCTAATCTGCCACTGTATCACACCGAGGTTGTTCATGGCCTGGGAATTAACCTTATCAAGCTTGAGCACCCTTTCAAAGATTTTTACCGCAGCATTAAAATTCCCCTGGGAGAACCTTTCTTCCCCCCATTCTAAGAGTTTCTTCAGTTGATCTTCCTTTGTCATACGGGTCCTGTACTCATTGCCGTTGACCTCGATGATATCTTTCCATTTGTCGGCAAAGCGCCGGCGATTGCATTCCAAGGAATCCGTGTAATCTATTTTATTTCCCTTGAATGTCATACTGCCGTAGTGATGGATGAAGACATCGTGAGCGATAATATTCCGGAATCCGGCAATGCGTGAACGCAAACAGAGATCGTCATCTTCATAATTGCCATTACCGTAAGTTTTCATCCAAACCGCCAATGATATCGAGCACCTGTCGTTTGATAAGCAGACAGAATCCAACGAGACGGAGAATTTCCTGTGTTCTCCCGACATTATCTTGGAATAATTCCGTGCGAATTTCTGCATTTTGTTCATATTCTGGCCATAGGTAACATGTTCAACCTGTTGCGGACCTGAGACAGAGTTGCTCACAGGACCGGCCATGCCGATATTCTCATCCGATTCAATATGTGCAATAAGACGTTCAAGCCAATCTTGTGTGACGATTACATCGTTGTTGAGCAGTAGGATATAATCTCCCTCTGCTGCCGCGATCCCCTGGTTGTTGCCGCCGGCAAAACCTCGATTTTCGTTATTGAGAATAATCTTACAATTATCATGTTTATTTGCGTAGTCTTCCAGAAATGGTACTGTGCCGTCGGTTGATCCGTTGTCTACAAGGACAAGTTCATAGGGTACAGAGGTATATTTCAAAATGCTTTTCAGACATTTTTTTGTATATTCAAGCTGGTTGAAGCACAGTATGATGATTGAGGTCACTTGTGGCTTTGTAATTTGTGAGGGTCTGAACCAGTCCATGCCCCAAAGTTCCTGACTGGATGGAACTTTTCCCTTGCCGTAAAAGGATTCAAGTTTGGAATAGAGTTTATCCTGACACTCCTGAGTAATTCGGCGGTTCTTTTCGGGCAAGACGGTAGAAAAACTCTTTTGTCCATGGTGGAAGATAAATACATCTGTAGCCACAATGAGTTTTAAGCCTTTTTGTCTAAGGCGCCAGGAATATTCCAGATCTTCTATGCCCAGAAAAAAATCTTCATCCAGTAGGCCGATGTCATCCATAACTGAGCGTTTAATCATCATGCAAAATCCGATGAGAAGCTTTGTTTCTACACTACGATTTTTGTTCCATAAGTAAAAGCTGTTGGCAATCCCATTATTATCTGTACTTCCCAGATCCGACTTCATGTAAAGCTCATATTTTTGAAGACCAGCTACGTAGTTTAAGACTGGCCCTACCGCTCCGACTCCATTCCTGAAGTGAAGCATCATGCGCCATGCCCAATCTGTTGTTACTTCGGCATCAGGATTGAGAAGGATAATATATTCGCTTTTTGCGATTTGTATCCCCTGGTTACATGCTTTTGAAAAACCGAGGTTTTCCTCATTTAAGACCAAATGGAATCCCTTTAGATTGTTAAGGTAATCCTTAGTACCATCGGTAGAATTGTTGTCGACAATAATGACTTCATAGGGAAGATGGTTACATGCATGTATCGACGACAGACAGTGTCTGATATCATGAAGGGAATTATAGGTGACTATAATAATGCTTATTGTCTTTTTGCATAAGTTTTCGTGGTACTCCAGCTTATTCTCATCTGTTGAGGATCTCCGGAAGCCATCATCAATGAGATATTTTTCATAATCTGACGGCATCCTTTCCCGCCAGCGTTCGAAAAGGAGTTTGTGGTTCTCATCCATCCTGTCTTTCCTACCGAGGGTCTGTCCTTCGAAATGAGTGAGCACGCTTCGCGGATTATAGAATACCTTTTGCCGGTCGCCCGAACGGACAGGCACAGATCGATATCTTCCCATCCGTTTATATATCCTTCATGGAAACATCCTACAGCGAGGAATAGATCTTTACGGATCAGCATACATGCGGCCGTTACCGCATTTAAATCTCTTGGCTTGTTGGCTGGGAGGAAATAGGATCGATTTTTGGATACATATGGGAGAGTACCGGAAGCGTAGCAACACCTGCATGCTGGATTGTATTATCAGGAAATAAGAGCTTGCTGCCTACGATACCCACATCCTTCCATGCATCAGCGACATCGATAAGCTCTCTAAGCCAGTTTTTATGGGGAATTGTATTGTTGTTGAGGAAGATAAGATATTCACATGTTGCCTCCTGAGCACCCTGGTTACAGGCCCTGGCAAAGCCGAGATTTTGGTCATTGGTGATAATCTGTAAATCACCCTCAAGGGTGGCAAGAAAATCGTTCGTTCCATCGGTAGAGGCGTTGTCGATTATAATGACCTCATAGAGGATATCGGGCGTATTTTCAACAACCGCTGACAGGCATTGTTGTGTTAACTCGACTTTATTACAGACAGGAATGATAATTATACCCTGGTTTTTGACATGTTGCTATCATAAACATCTATAATGTCCGACCTCTTCAAGATATTTTTATATGCTTGCAGCCATCGGTAGGAATTTTTTTCAAGGGTATATTTAGCAAGAACCTCTTTATAGGCTGCATCGGCAATTCTCTCCCGTTTCGTCTTATTATGGATAAGATCCCGTATGGCTTTGTGCCATTGATCGGGATTATTAAACCAATATCCGGTTTCTTTGTTTCTTATAGATGTGCAGTACTCACCGACATTCGAATAAATACCGGGGATCTTACAGACTGAGTATTCGAGCCATTTAATATGGGATTTGGCTTGGTTGAATGCATTGTCCACCAATGGTATGATTGCTAAGTCAATAGGTGTTCTCTTGAGGGTTTTCGCATATGTGGCATAATCAGCAATAAAACTTGAAAGCACTTTTACCTGAGGATCGTGTCGCAGGCGTTCGATGGTATTGCCCCAAAAGAAGAACGTAACCTTACGGCCGACTCGGCAAGCACCTTTTCAATGACGTCTTCGAGCATATGTAGATCCTCAGCATGGGTTAGCGTTCCGCTGAACAGGATACGCACCGTTGATGGAGCAATGTTGTGCTAGTTGTATCTTTCCATAATTGAAGATCGAGCGTGTTCAGGATAGCGACGATCTTACTATATAGTGCTTATAATATGTCTTTAATAGTTTTGTAGAGACCGTTACAAGGTCAGCATTCATCATGTAAGTGTTGATGAGCGGACTAATCTTTTGCAGTGCTCATAAGAAATATGAGATGGTTGGAGCTTATTGAGTGCATCATCCGTTTCGTACACAATTTTTTGTCTCGATCTATCGAGGTATTTTGTCAACTCTCCATATGGCATCCCCTAGGCAAACTCCCGCTGGACAATTATAATATCGCATTTTGCAAGTGATTTTAGATCCAATCGAAGATTATTTGCAGTCCTCTGGCCTAGATTAAGGAGTTCTATAAAACCATTCATTTGCAGAGAGGCAAGGGGGGCCTGTAAACGGATGTACGGGCAAGCATAAAATGAGCCTCAGACTAAGAAAGCCTATTTTCAATTTTTTGCATCTTGTGAGGATGTCCTCATCGTTGGAAGCAATATTATTCAAATCAAGATTGGGGGTAGCGGTTAAAATTGTCCCAATATCCTGTTTGTCGGGATTAACTTGAAGGCATTCCTCGTTGTTTTGAAGGAAGTGATCGTTTCTGTCTAAGATTTCAGAGACTTCCGTTTTCTTAGCTGAAATTCCATCTATGCTCTTTGTTTATTTTCTCAGATTTCCTAATGTTGCCAGCGTCTCGGCATCATTTGGATGCCGTGACAGGATCTCTTTGTAAAGTTTTTCCGCCTCAATAATCGACCTGCTGCTGCATAGAGGTCGGCGAGGTTCTTTCTCGCATCTATCTGTGTATCGTCGAGCTCGATCGCCCTTTGGAAGAGCCCGGAGGCCTTGTCCTCTTTCTCCGTATGGAAGTATAATACGCCAAGGTCATTGTGAAATTCTGCATTTCCTGGATCCATTGCGAGAGCTTGATGCATTATTTTAATGGCTGTACGAGATCTCCCTTGCTTAAAGAGATCAAGTGCTTTCTGGTGCAGGTTCAGCAAATCTGTGAATCTGTTGTACATTGTTTAGGTGTCTCCAGCCGTTCGGCCAAAGAAGATCGACCTTTTTTACTGTTTTTTTCTTGAGCCTATCCTTAATTAACTCATCATGTTTCATTTTAAATATTTCATATACGGCAAGCCGATCAACAATCCCAAGCGCAACATTAAGCGGTTTTGAGAATGCAACATTTCGCTCCTTTACGGTCCCGCTTTCATTATGGCGCACATCTGCTACCTGCGCTGGATCAATGATTCATGAATGCAATAATATTCAATGTCTTCGGGCAAAAATGCAAATCCATTGCTTTGAACACGGCTGCAACCAAATCCTTGAGGGTCGCAAATTGGCTAAAGATGAACGGATTGTCAATAAAATTGATTTTATTGATAATCTCCTGTACAATGCCCCTTAACAAGATAAAATGCAGTGGAAGATCATCTTTTATAGTCCATTCATTGTCTATGTAATGTAGCGTTTGATTTTCGTCCCTGACAAGGTTGAAGGGTGTGCAATCGAAAAGTTCGCCTGGGCAGTAACCTGGTCTAATCTCTGGATTCAACCTCTTGCCCATCGAAATCACCGCGTCTTTATATTCCTCCATCTTCTGGAAGAATATCCAGAGTGCCGTGTTGAAGTACTGCCTTTAGTATCTCATCGCTAAGCATCATGCCTTGTATATAATTTTTCTCGATATCCTGATTGAATACCAGCGGTCCTTGGTGCATCGGCAGGTCTGGATAAATTCTTTCCTTGCTTACCTGGATCGCGTTCGATGTTTTGTCACGATAAATGGTTGTTTCAGTCCTGAAACAGGCGCTTCGGGAGCTGTTATAAATTTTTACAACCCAGTCTTTTGAAACAAGCGGGCGTGCATCGGGTGACAGGGAGCAGACGCAGAGGAAGGAATTCGAAAAATGCGGAATAAGCCCATTTTTTTCAATCGTGTGCCACGCAAGCTGCTCTGAAAAATAGCGGTTGGACTGCCCAGAATAATCGCGTGAAAGCTGTCTGGCCTATGATAGAGGCAAATCTGATCTCCTTTTGCGTGAGAGATTTCTCATGTAGGATCACTGACGGCAATTTATAGTCGGGAAAGGGGAACAGAAACTCAACGGACAAAATCCGGCCGTTGTCCAGGACATTCTTCAATTCTTCATATCCGAAGGTCGAGACCGTGTTAGGGGGATAAGTATCATGTATTGAATCGAACATGCCTCCGGTATGGTCCTCTGCGCAATTATTCCAGTATTTGAGTCCAAGCCGGTTTTCTATGGCAATGATCACGCTCCCTTCTGGTTTAAGAAAATTCTTTACGATCGCAAGGCACTCGGATATCGGGTTGTTGCCACCGATAAATTTCGGGGAGTATTCCATTACCCCGATGAGAGTAACAATATCGAACTTTTCATCAGTTTGGAATTCCTTAAAATTATTTCATACAACTTGGACATTGTTAAGATCCTGCACCTTTCCCTTGCTATCGCGGCCCTTTGTAGGCTACCCTCGACCGCCGTCACCTCTGCCCCTGTTTCACCAAGATAGCGGGTTATCGCGCCCATGCCACAGCCCAATTCAAGAACTTTGGTTTTCTGTTTGATTCGAAACGGTGCCATGAGATTGATGCGCAGCGGGGAAAGATGATACTCGCTCGGCCAGTCCTTTATTTTTGCAGAGAGTTCATCTGACGAGCATGAGACGTCCTTGGCAGTTCGTAATGCGTTGAAGATATATTTCTCTTGTTCATCGCCGTCCGAATATGCGAAGTCCTTATTATTTTTCGCAACCCATACACCCGTGTCAGGGTCGAGCCGGTATCCCATTCCTGCAAAAGATGGAATCTTCGATTCGAGCATGGTTGTCCAGGATGGCTGTTTTTCTTTAATAAAATAATTTTTAGGAATTGATGTCGTCATGCTCGGCTCCTCTATCGTACCGGAACAGTAGATAAAACTCCACTTGGCTCTAAATTGAAAAAGTAAAGGTTTGATCGAGTTAATCCGCTTTTAAAAGCTTGCTTTTCCATCGATATATATCCGATATCATTATATATCATGGGATCATTTATTATCCTTATGGGTATGTCCTTTATTCTTATTGCGAAGGGGCATATTTTTATAGCGTTTACAGTCTAGATAAATCCGGAAAAGCCATGCTGGATCTCAGCCAAAGAGGATTCAGTGAAACACTCACCGGACAGTTTGATTATGTAAGCGAGGGTCTTGATCATGCTGCATCTGGTACAAGGAAAAAGACTCAATGCTTAAATAAATCTTTTATTAGAGTCCATGCTGATCTTCAAACGAATCGATCCATAAGACCTACTGTTACCCCTACAACCTTTTTAAGACATGCTTCGCCTTCTTCAGTTACATCCCCTTTTTATTTTAATATATTGATTCTATTGGTTTTATCATGCCAACAGGAAAACTTTTAGCGTTTTTTTCAATAAAGCTTATTAACAGAATAGGAAAAACATCATAAAGCTTTAACTTTGATTTGAACTTAGCAAGAAGGGTGCCAGTTTAATGAGTTAGTTTTTATCAATTATTCTAGATAGATATATATAAGAAAATTATGAGGTTGGAAAAAAGAGGCATTTTTTTGACATTTAAAGTTGAGGAATTTGCCGGTTTCCGGAATTTGAAATCATTCAATTTCTGAAGTCCTTGGATTCTCTTTAAAAAGCCTTTTCAATAGAATCCACCGTAGATATGAAAAAAATTATTTTTTACCTAAAGTTTTATATAATCGTTGCCGATAGGAAAAATGAGGTAGGGAATCATGTTAATAACAGCGTATCAAGTCAATAATGTTCTGCGGGTTTACGGTGATCAACTTCGCCAGGGCAGGGTTTCCATCAGGCCGAAAAATACGGATTCGGGTCTACCGGACAGGATCAGTATTTCCACAAAGGCCAGACGGAAACGATTATTGACAATATTACCGCTAATATTGTAGATAAGATTACACAATACGGACCTTTTGATAAGGTTGAGAAAGAGGTGTTCGAAAAACTTGAAAATGAATATGGAAAGCAGTTGACCATTACCGAAGATAATCCCAATGGGCTCATATTCAAAGAAATTGATGAAAATGGTGAAACCATAAATTCACTTTCCATTGAAGATTCAAATTTTTTAACCAACAAATTAAAAGAAATAACCAAAGAAACCATCGATAAAAATATGATGTAGTGTCCATCCATAAATGAGGTATTATAATGAAAATTGACAACAGAATCATTCACTACGAAATAAGCAAACAACTCCCCAAACGCCAGGAAAATGAAATAGAAGGAATGGGGGGGCAACAGACGTCTAACGAACCAAAGGTTGAAGAAAAAAACCAATCAGCACAAGATACGATTGTTAACCTTTCAACGGCCTCAAAAGAGGCCCAAACCGCAAGAGAAGTCATCGCATCTGAACCGGATGTGAGAGAAGATAAGGTTGCCGAACTTAAAAAAAGGATAGAATCCGGCAACTACACGGTCGACAACAAGGCTGTTGCTGATAAGATTGTAGATTCCTTTATAGACGAAATTTTATAACCATCCTTAATTATAAAAAAACAGAGGGCACCACATATATTGCCCTCTGTTTTTTTATTCCAAAATCGTTTTCCATCCGTATGACACACCAATAATTCAAATTATAAAGAAACTGATACCTGACAGCTCACATCTGACGCTTTTGGCACTATTAATAAGGCTATCTTTTTGCCTCTTTTCTAAAGACATAGGAATATGGCGTAACACCCGTAAGATCCGATGTTTCAAAGGGAATTGTTTCATGGGACCCCAAGACTAAAATTCCACATGGCGCAAGACTTTCCAAGACGTTTCTAAAAGCCCTCTTTTTCAATCGTTCTTGATAATAGGTTAGAACATTGTTCCGCAAAAAGATGATGTCATATTCTGATCCAGGAGGATCGGAAAGCAAATGATGGTTTTTCCACGTAATGCCCATTTTGAGTGACGCCTTTACCTCAAACAGTTTTTTACCACCCTTTTGTTTGAAATATCCGGACCGGAACTCTTTTGTGACTTCTTTGAGACTGCTTGAAGGATAAATTCCGGCGCGAGCACGGTCGAGATAGATTGGATTTATGTCGGTGGCCAACACTTCTAGATTCGGAACATGTAAGTAATCGTTGCTCAACAAATCCCAGATAATTTTGAAGCTGTAGACCTCTTCACCGCATGCACAGCCTGCAGACCAGAATTTAATTTTTTCTCGGCCAGCATCCATAATTTTCGGCAATATACATTCTATAAAATCTTGCCAAAAACCCCGATCTCGAAAAAATCGGCTGATGGAAACCGTCATCAGGCGTTCGCAGTGATCTCTGATGTCAATATTTTTGTCCAGTTCAGCCAGAAAGTCTGCCATCGTATTGCATTCTATGGATTTCATATACCGGTGTATCCGCTTTTTGACGCCCTTTCGCACTTTGCGATACCCTGTCCATGAAAATTCATATCGATTAAGCAGTTGACGAAATTGCTGATCATTCATAAGATCATTTTTACTCTATGGAGCATATTGTTCAAGTATTTTCCCTCAAAGATAATACTGATGGAAAAAAGGAAGATTATTATATGAATAAAGAAAGGATCGAGTTTCTAAGAAAAGATTATGTTCAGGGCTTCCCAGCCGCCATCGGGTTCAAAGTCGATCAAGTGGCTTACGGAATATTCGAAACGCGTCTGAAGATTCGCCCGGACCACATTCAGCAGGACGGATTTGTACATGCCGGTGTTATTGCCACCATGGCCGACCATACCGCCGGATACGCCGCATACACAACCGTTTCTGAAGCATTTCGCATATTGACCATTGAATTCAAAATCAACTTCTTTAAGCCCGCTGTGGGGAAACATCTTATCTGCAGATCGAAGGTGGTCAACAATGGGAACACTATCAAAGTATCTGAATCAGAATTATTTTCTCTAACTGAAGATCAGGAGAAACTCGTTGCCAAAGCAATGGTTACGTTGATTGCGATACCATCTTCAAATTTAAAATGAAAAAGGGCGATCCATGTTGGATCGCCCTTTTTGGAAGAGTTATGAAGATATGTTAACAAGCCACCAGAACCCTACCAATTTTTAGAGTTTCCCATAATGCCGTTATTAACATCGGGTATTATCTTTTTCATTTTTTTGTTTTGAAGATGCCCGTTGAAAAGATGCACGCACACCCGAGAAACTTTTATTGTTGCCATTAGGTGACTGCAAAAAGCGTGCAAAATTTAAAATTTAATTAAATAAATTTATATATAATTTTATATATATCTGATTTCAATAATTTAGAAAATAAACCGACCCTCATAAACCGAATCTACCGATTCTAACAAACCAGTGTAATTGACCATATTTGACAATAGTTGTGTCATTTTTTGACAGGTATCATCTGCTTTGCCGGTCAAAGGGTAGAAAGAGAATTAATGAGGTTGTTTCATATCCTGATACAAGTGCTTTGGTTTCTTTGCAAATCCATTTTCGAAGGAAAATAAATTGCAAGAACCATTGTGTTCGGTTATAAGAAATTTTATGAAAAAAAAAGCCCCGTCTCAGGCCTTAATCGTTTTTGACATGGATGGCGTTATTGTCGATGTGTCCGAGTCTTATAGAAATGCGGTCAGACAAACCGCCAGACTATTTTTCAAAGGCGCTGATTCCTGGAACAGCCTGCCCGAGCCCTTGTTCTCCCATGCCGATCTCTCCAGGGTCAAACAAACCGGCGGCCTCAATAATGACTGGGACTTAACATTTTTAATCATCAATCTTCTGTTTCCCCTGGTTAAAAGATCATCAGAATATCCGGATTCGGACCCGTGGACCACGTATAAAAAAACACTCGAAAACTGTGATGTTGCCAATCTTGCCCATTTTTTAATTTCTGAAAAAAATCCCGTATCCACGTTACTGGATAAAAAAGGTAGAATGTCAAATGACTTCATCGCCGGCCTGTACACTGGCGATGTTGGAAGCGGAAATATTATCAAGCAGATTTTCCAAGAGATATATCTTGGCAAGGAGCTCTTTGAATCCACCTACAAAATTCAATCGAAGGTGTATCATGGAAAGGGATTCATCAACAAAGAAACATTGATGATTGACACATCCATACTTGAAAGCCTGTCACGAAACAACATACTGGCCATCGCCACCGGACGGCCCCGAATCGAGGCTGATTATCCTCTCGAGCGTTTTAATCTAAAAAAATATTTTTCGCTAATTTTGACGCTGGACGACTGTCTCAAAGAAGAGCAAAAGATATTTGAACAAAAACAAAAAAAAGTGTCTCTCAGCAAGCCGGATCCATATATGCTCGATGCCGTTGAAGCTGCCCATAAAAATATTGTTTCCAACTATTACTATATTGGAGACATGCCCGACGACATGATGGCAGCCTCAAAATCCAAGGCCGGATTTATCGGTATCGGTGTCCTTGTGTCATCATCTGAAAAAGATCGGCTAAAAAAAGACCTGGAAAATGCCGGCGCAGATTATATTATTGAAGACTTCGACGAATTGATGAAAATTGTGGAATCCTGATCACCCTAACATCTAATTGTTTTAGAAATCTGGGGGTTTTATTGTAAACCTTTATATATCAGCCTTCGGCTCCGCTTCCAGCCCGTAGGGCTTACAGACCGGAGGGAAGAGCCTACGCCTCAGAGAGCGGAATGGATGATCTTTGTTTAAAGCGGGTGCTGTTTGAGTGGCTTAGGGATCGTTAGAAAGAACAGGCGCATAGCTGAAATCATATCTTTAAAAAAATTACATATTGTACAGCGAACTCATTGATCTGACAAAGATTGGTTCTGTTCTTTCTTTACGAGCCCTTGCCACGAGTTCACGCGGTTTAAACAAAGATTATCCATGGAGCGACGATTTAGCAAAATTCCCCTACTCATCAATTTACAAAAGGGATTTTATAGGAAAGTACTCCAGCCCAAAAGCGTCTGCCACAGCTTTATACGTTACTTTTCCTTTGATAATGTTAATCCCCTTGGCAATCTCCGGATTTTCTTTTGCTGCTTTTTCATATCCCTTATCCGCAATTTCAAGGGCATACGGCAGCGTTACATTGGTGAGTGCTTTGGTGGATGTATGTGAAACCGCTCCGGGCATATTCGCTACACAATAATGAACAACACCATCTACCTCATAGATGGGATTGTCGTGAGTTGTGGGTTTTGCCGTCTCAACACACCCGCCCTGATCGATGGCCACGTCAACAATCACCGACCCCTTTTTCATTAAGGATAACATATCCCGGGTAACCAACCTGGGTGCAGCAGCTCCGGGGATAAGAACCGCTCCCACAACAAGGTCAGCCTCTTTTAAAAGTCTCCTGATGGTCCCTGGACTCGACATCAGCAAAAAACAGTTTTTGGGCATGATATCGCTCAGGTAACGCAGCCGTTCAGGATTGTTGTCTAGCAGATACACCTTTGCGCCAATGCCACAAGCGATTTTGGCGGCATTGGTTCCAACGATACCGCCGCCGATAATCAAAACAGTACCCGGCTCGACTCCCGGTACACCACTAAGAAGAACGCCGCAACCGCCATATGTCTTTTCCAGATATTTAGCCCCCTCTTGGATTGACAGCCGGCCGGCGACTTCACTCATGGGCGTCAAAAGCGGTAACGAACCGTTCTTCCGCTCCACGGTTTCATAGGCCACTGCAACAGCGCCTGAGTCCATAATTGCCTTGGTAAGTTCCAGTGATGCGGCAAAATGAAAATAGGTAAACAGAATCTGACCATTTTGTATCAACGGATATTCAACGGGCAACGGCTCTTTTACTTTCACAATCATGTCGCTTTTTTGGTAAATCTCTTCGGGAGATCTGCAAATGGTTGCCCCGGCGGTTTCATAATCTTTGTTATAAAAATCAGACCCATTACCCGCATCGACCTCAACGAAAACTTCATGTCCATGTTCCCGCATTTGCTCGACACCTTCCGGCGTGACGGCAACCCGATGTTCTTTGGTTTTTATCTCTTTTATGACACCAATTCGCATATGATCCTCCTTATTACATGATAAATGGAGCGCTACATTCTAAAAATCAGTTTGACATCCAAACGAACTGTTTAGTAATGTTGGGACTTCTTTTCGAAATTTATATTTGTTATTTTATGGATAATATCAGTATCTTAATGTTTGAACAACAAGTTAGTTCGATTCGCTCACAATTGGAATGATGGAACAATGGAAGACTGGAATATTGGGTATAAAAATGCAGATGACGGCTCGTTTGAAATATCGATCTAATTCCGAAAAATCTCATGATTCCAATATTCCATCATTCCATTATTCCATGAAAGTGGTATAAACCAGTAACTATTAAATGATCTTTAATTTCAACCAATTGTAGAATTACCGAAACGTTTCTCCAAAGATGATGAAGCCAAAAGAATCTATAAAAAGCCATAGATGGGGCTATGTATATGTTGTTCTGGCCGCCTTAATGTGGGGCGTGTCTGGATCATCGGCCAAATTTTTGTTTAACAGCGGCATTACCCCTTTTCAGCTGGTGCAGATGCGGCTGACCATTTCTGCGGCATTATTGTTTCTATGTCTTTTAACCCGCTTTTCTCACCTGCTGAAAATATCCCGCAGCGATATTCTTTATTTTATTCTTTTCGGTACCGTAGGGATGGCCGGTGTCCAGTTTACATACCTGTTTACCATCAGCAAAATAAAAGTGGCGGCCGCCATTTTACTTCAGTATCTGGCCCCAAGCTTCATCGCCCTGCATTCCGTTGTATTTATGCGTGAAAAACTGAACCGTTTAACGCTGATCGCTCTTGTCGGCGCCACATTCGGCTGTTATCTGGTTGTCGGGGCCTACAATTTAGAGATTCTTTCCATGAATATCGTCGGAATCATTAGCGGGCTTTTATCGGCCTTAACCTTTGCCTGGTATGCCATTCACGGTGAATACGGCATGCGCCGCTACAATCCCTGGACGGTTCTTTTTTATGCGTTGCTTTTCGGTGCGGTGGTCTGGAACATCCTGCACCCTCCCCTTGAAGCCTTCATGCACGCTTACTCTCCCGTGCAATGGATGTGGATTCTGTATATTGGAGTGATGGGGACCCTCATTCCTTTTGGTCTATATCTGGAAGGTATCAACCTGATCCGCTCTACCCGCGCCAGCATTACCGCAACCCTCGAACCCATTACCGCCGGCATCATATCTTATATTTTTCTCAACGAAATCATGGAAATTCCCCAGATTGCCGGCGGCATCATCGTCATCGTATCCATTATACTGCTTCAACTGAATCAGGAACAAGACGACAAGGCACCCAGCATTATTCGTGCTCAACGCCATACCTAGGAATAAATCCATAGAAGCCATCTCAAAACAAAGATTTTGGTTCAAGATCAAGGCAGAGCCAAGTTTTAACCCGCAGGCATACTCAAGTATGTCGAGGACTTAAAACGAGGCTTCAACGCCGAGGTTGGGCCAAAAGATTATTTTGAGATAGCTTCTACTCTCCCAAATAGGCTTCCCTAATCCGGGAATCGTTCAGCAAAATTTTGGCATCGTCCTCCATGACGATACGGCCGGTTTCCAGCACATATCCTCTTTCGGCTGTTTGTAACGCGATATTGGCATTTTGTTCAACCAGTAAAATCGTCGTTCGACTTCTCTTATTGATGTCTTCAATAATCTCAAAAATTTTCTGAACAATAAGCGGTGCCAAACCCAAAGACGGTTCATCCAACAGCAGGACCTTGGGTCTGCTCATCAAAGCACGACCGATGGCCAGCATTTGCTGCTCACCTCCGGAAAGGGTCCCGCCATGCTGTTTTCGCCGATCCTTTAAAACCGGAAAAAGGTTGTAGACATTTTCCATATCTTTTTGGATGTCAGCCTGATCCTTGCGAAAAAAAGCCCCCATTTCCAGGTTGTCTTCCACGGCGAGCCTGGGGAATATTCGCCGCCCTTCCGGCACCTGGCAGAGACCCATCGGTGGCAGCGTATCTGCCGCACGGCCGTGAATTGGCTCTCCCCTATAGTATATTTCCCCTTCCATTAAAGGAACGATCCCGCAAATGGTCATCAATGTCGTGGTCTTACCCGCGCCGTTGGCCCCGATGATGGTCACAATTTCGCCGGGAAAAACCTTGAGGGAAATCCCTTTAAGTGCCCTGATGTTGCCATAGTTGGATGAAACATTTTTAAGCTCGAGAATCGGCTGATCCACCATTTAGTCCTCCCGTTCTTCTGATCGGGTTCCGACCCGTTTGGCGGGAATAAGTCCTTCAGGCCTAAACAGCATCATCAGCGTCATGGCCGCTCCAAATGCCAGCATCCGATACAGCTCAACTTCGCGAAAAACCTCAGGCAAAACAATCAAGGCAAAGGCGCCCAGTATGATCCCGGGAATAGAAGCCATGCCGCCTAAAACGACCATGGACAGAACCATGGCCGATTCTAAGAAACTGAAGCTTTCCGGGCTGACAAATCGCATCCTGGCGGAAAAAAAGGCGCCGGCAAGACCCCCGAAAATTGCGCCCATGGCATACGCCAATAGTTTTAACCGAAACGTATCAACACCCATAAGCTCGGCAACGGTTTCATCTTCCCGAATCGCCTCCCAGGCCCTTCCGATTCGAGAATAGTTCAACCGATAAACGGCAAGAATCGTAAAGATACAAAGGAACAAAATAACATAATATAAATAATATAGCTTTTTTAAGTATAAAAACTCGAAACTGAAACCTTGGGCAAAACTGGGGTAGTAAATTCCCGGAGGTTTGATCCCCAACAACCCGTTGGGACCGTTGGTCAGTTCCATCCAGTTGTTAAGGATAATGCGGACGATTTCTCCAAATCCCAGGGTGACGATCGCCAGATAATCTCCGCGCATCCTCAGCGTGGGATACCCGATGATACATCCGGCTACACAGGCAAAAAAAGCGGCAAATGGGAGCGCAACCCAAAAGGACATCCCGTATTGGAGGTTCAGCAGGGCATAGGTATAGGCGCCGACGCCGTAAAAGGCGATATATCCCAGATCCAGCATTCCGGCGAGCCCCACAACGATATTCAGCCCGAGTCCGAGACATACATAGATCAGGACATTGATGGCCACATCCTGAGCGTAACGGTGAGAAAATAACGGAAACAACATGGCGGCTGCCAGCATGAATCCCACCCAGAACCAGTTCGGTAAAACCCCGGCAGCTGCCCTTACACGATCTCTGACTTTTGCCATCGGCGAGCTGACCCATGTCAAAATGTCGTTTTTGTGCAGCATATACAGGCTTAAACAGGTAAAAGTGGCGGCCAGCACATACAGCCAGACCCTAAAGGCCCGACCGATGGTTAAAGAGCCGTCATCATGAATGCCCAAAAGCGGCCACAGAAGCACAAAGAACCAAATCAATCCGATGGCATAGTTTTTCCAGATTTTTTTAGACTCTTGTATCATCGATATTCTCGCCCATTATGCCGGTGGGCATAAAATAGAGCACCGCGATCAAAATAATAAAAGCGAAAACGTCCTTGTATTGCCCGGAAATATAGCCGGCACCAAATATTTCTACCATTCCGATAATCAGTCCGCCCAGCATCGCTCCGGTAATATTGCCGATACCCCCTAAAACTGCGGCAGCAAAGGCTTTGATCCCGGGAATAAATCCCATATCATAACGAACCGAACCATAATAGAATCCGACCATGATGCCGGCGGCGGCGGCCAGACCCGCTCCCAGGGCAAATGTCAGACTGATAATCTTGTTGCTGTTGATGCCGACCAAAGAAGACATCACCTTGTCCTGGGCGGTCGCTCGCATGGCCTTGCCCATACGGGTTTTAAAAACCAGGGCATTTAATCCCAGCAAAAGGATCACGGTAATCGCTACGATTAAAATCTGGAGATAGCTCAAGGTGATCATGCCGAATTCAAAACCGCCCTGGCCCAACGATGATGGATACGCCTTATCGTAAACGCCCTGGGTCAGCATCAGCCCGTTTTGCAAAAAAATCGACATCCCCAGGGCGCTCAAAAGCACGGCAAGCCTGGAGGCATATCGCAACGGTTTGTACGCCACTTTTTCAACCGCCATGGCCAGGGCCGCACAATAGATCATGGTCAGTACCAGGGCTCCGCCCAGACACAACCACGGATGCGTCGTCATATATCCCTGTGCGGCCAGATAGCTTAAAAGGATGACCCCCATATAGCCGCCGGCAGCAAAAAACTCACCATGCGCAAAATTGATGAGCTGAATAATGCCGTAAACCATGGTATATCCCAAGGCGATGAGCGCATATATCCCGCCCAGTGTTATCCCGTTTATCAACTGCTGAAGAAAAAATTCCATATATGTTCTGAGGGTCTAAAAAAATGCTCCCCGAATCAATCCGGGGAGCACCCTGTTTACGGTTAGTAGAGTTTTCCGGTTTCCGGATTCCAGTAAGGCACGAACTCGTCACCCTTTACAACCTGGATGATGTAATTGGAAGTGGAATCTCCGTTGGGAAAAAACTTGATCCTCTTGGAGGCCCCGTCAAAATCCATCTTCATGATTTCAGCCTTTATTTTGGCCGGATCCGTCGATTTGGCCCTTTTAATTGCTGTCAACAGAACATAGGCGCCGTCATAAGCATAACCCGAATATGCCCCGGGTTTGCCGAACAACTCCTGGTATTTGGCAGCGTATTTCTTGTATGAATCTTTGGTCTTGTCCACATAACCAAAAGTAAAGTACACGCCTTTGGCAGCATCTTTGGCAATGTCAATAAATTGTGGGTGATAAACAGCATCCTGTGTCAGAATGGGCATTTTCAACCCGAAACGTTTGGCCTGAATGGCCATTATACTGCCTGAGGACGAATTTTGCAGGCTCATGTAAAAAAGGTCCGGGTTGGCAGCCTTGATCTTTGTCAGCACAGCGGAAAAATCTTTATCGCCCTGGTTGACATGGTCGTGCTCAATTACTTTAACGCCCAGTTCTTTGCACTTTTTGGCGACGTTATCAGCCAATCCTTGCGAATAGGTCGTCTTGTCGTCCACGATATAAACGGTCTTGGCCTTTAAAAATTCCTTGATGAATTTCCCGGCCGTCACCGCCTGATCGTCATCCCTTCCGCACATGCGAAACATGTATTTAAGTCCGCGTTCGGTGACCTTTTCATTGGTCGAAGCCGGAGTGATCATGGGAATGTTTTCCTCGCTCAATGCCTCGGAAGCCGGAATGGTCGAAGATGAACAATACGCTCCGATAACGCCGACAACACCCTCATTGATGAGTTTATTGGCTGCGGCCACCGCTTGTTTGGGATCACAGGCCGTGTCCTGGGGATACAACTCGATCTTGTCATAACCCGGAATACCGCCTTCGGCTTCGATGATGGCAATAGCGGTTTTCACGCCATTGGCAATGTCATTGCCATCAGCGGCATACGGCCCGGTCAAAGGACTCATTGAACCGATTTTCAGGGTTTTAGCGACAGCAGTGGTGCTCATTACAAATGGCACTAGAATCAGCCCCAATACAAACAACTTTAACAATTTCTTCTTCATTTTTCCTCCTTAACATTTTGTGTGTTAATGGGTCGCCTGACCCAGATAAGCCTCGATTACCTTAGGGTTTTTTTGAATCTCTGCGGGTCTCCCCTCAGCAATTTTTTCACCGTGATCGATACATATTATGCGCTTGCAAACGCCCATGACCACTTTCATATCATGTTCAACCAATAGGATGTTGATGCCCAGCTCGGATATACGTGCAATGTCATCCATCAGTGCCATGCTCTCGGACGGATTCATCCCTGCAGCCGGTTCATCCAAAAGCATTATTTTGGGTTTAGAGGCCAGCGCCCTGGCGATTTCAAGCCGCCGCTGCAGGCCATAAGGTAAATTCTGGGCAATTTCATCGGCGTACTGTTCAACACCCATAAAGCTCAAAGCTTCCCTGGCCCGGTCTCTGATACGTCGCTCTTCATGTTTTTGAGAACGGGTTCTTAAAATTGCCCCGATGACGCCTCTTTTAGAACGGCAGTGCTGTGCAACCATAGCGTTTTCAACCGCCGTCATATTGTTGAAAAGACGAATCGTTTGGAAAGTTCTGGCAATTCCAAGGGATAAGATTTCGTGCGGCCTTTTTCCCAACAGGCTTTGATTTTCATACCGGACATCACCGCCGGATGTTTTGTACACGCCGGTAATGACATTAAAAACCGTGGTTTTTCCGGCGCCGTTCGGACCGATGAGACCGACGATTTCTCCGGGAAGCAGAGAAAAGCTTACGTCTGACAGGGCCAACAGTCCGCCAAACTTGACCCGGACCTCTTTTGCTTTCAAAAGTGCCATAATTAATGACTGATTATATAATTCCTCTTCTCAAGTCAATCCCAAAGAAATTTTAAAGATAGCTTCCTGTTCCTTTTTACGATCCCTTGCCACGAGTTTTATCCGTCTCACCGCCAGCGGCATCTTCGACCGGCGTGGTCATGCGGTTTAAAAAAAGATCATCCATGCAGCGACTACTTATAAAAACACTCCGGCCTGTAGGTTACCTTACAGCGGCAAGGGCGTGCCGATTCCCTTCTCCAGTGCCCGTTGATAAATGAGCGGTGCCACGGCCATATCGTCTAACGCCAGACCCAAGTTGGCCGTCATGGTCCGTTCAAAGGCGGTCTCTCTTCCCGTTTTTTCTCCGACGACAAGTTCCCCTAAATCTGCATAAAGCGGTGGAATATTCTGAAAATAGCCGTTCTGCTGATAGTGAAGAAGCTGCTGTGTATCATCCGTACAAAACTTGTCCGACTCGGCCATGGCATCGGGATGCCAGTAGGAATCAAAGTCGACCAAAGAGGCAAAAGCCCCTGCATCCATCCAGCCGGATTGAATCGTGGCATGCGGTTTTTTTAAGATCGGTCCGGCAGTGACGACAATGTCACATCCGGAAACCGCTTCGCGCGGGGTCGTTGCCGGCACCACTTCTATATCAAACCAACGCCCCATCTCCTCGGCATAGCGCCGGCATATATTCTCGTCCATATCATAGGCCATGACCCGCTTTATGGGGAAAAGGACGTTCATCGCTTCGAGATTGGTGCGCCCCTGAACACCGCAGGCCAGTATCCCGATAACCGAAGATTCCGGACGCGCCAGGTATCGTGCGGATAACGCCGATGCGGCACCGGTTCGCATGGCGGTGATCCACACACAATCCATCACCGATATCGGAAGACCGGTTTCAGGATCATTGAGAATGAGCAACCCGGTAATATAAGGCAATCCCCTCTTGTGGTTCTTTGGAAAACCACTGACCCATTTAACGCCGGCCGCTTTCATGGCCGGTATGCAAGCCGGCATGGCGTGGATAAAATTGTCGCCTCCTCCTGGATGAATGCCCGGTTTGGGAGGCATCTCTGTTAACCCCTTTCCCTTTTCGCGAAAGGCGACGTCCAACGCGTCGATGATTTCGGCCATTGTCAATCCAACAGCCTTAACGTCATCCTGGGAAAGATAAAGAAGTTGGTTTGGTTTCATGTTGTCTCCTTGTCATATACCATCTGATTTGCTATTTGTTTTGTAACTGTTTAGGTTTTTGAAACAAGTTGACGTTTAAGTCGCCTCATGATATAAAAGATTGACGATTGATTATTGTCGTTTGAAGATTGTCTTAGACAACGATTTATCGTTGAATATTTAATAGTTAGTCGAAAACCCTGTTTTTTATCTATTTTCTATTTACTGTTTACTGTTTCCTATTTGGTTCGAGTTTTATCCGCCTCGGGCGTGATCTTTCGGAAAAAATTTAATTATACATGAGGCGAACCCTAACCACGAATTTGCTTTATACCATCTTCGGAGAATGTCGTCAAAATGACCCAAAAACGTCACGGTCTGGTTGAAATTCATATTGCTGTCTTGCTTTTTGGGCTTGCCGGACTGTTCGGAAAATTTTTATCTTTGCCACCTTTAGTGATTGTTTTTGGCAGAACCTCTTTTGCCGCACTGACGCTAAGTGCAATACTTTTTTACTCAAAAACTCGAATTCGCACAAAATCCATCCGGGATTTTACGGTTCTTGTTTTGCTCGGCATCCTATTGGCGATCCACTGGACAACTTTTTTTCAGGCGATTCAGATGTCGACAGTTGCAGTGGGCCTTCTTACATTTTCCACATTTCCGGTCTTCGTAACCTTTATGGAGCCGTACTTCTTTAAGGAAAAATTGCGCCGTTTCGATCTGTTAACGGCAGGATCCGTGGTTCTCGGATTGATCCTGGTGATTCCGTCCTTAGATTTTCAAAACAATATCACCCAAGGCGCGTTTTGGGGGACAATATCGGGATTCACCTTCGCTGTTTTATCAATATTAAATCGAAAATACGTCGGCACATACCCCCCTATGGTGATTGTCTGTTATCAAAACTGGATGGCAACCCTGATATTGTTTCCGTTTTTATTTTTTGAAGATGTTTCCATCCAACCCACCGACATCCTTCTACTGGCAATGCTTGGTATTTTTTGCACCGCTTTAGCCCATGTACTCTTTATCAAAAGTCTTGTTCACATCAAAACTCAATTGGCAAGCATTACCGCATGTCTGGAACCGGTTTACGGAATCATTTTTGCATTTGTACTACTTGATGAAATCCCGGCATTGCGCACGATCCTGGGAGGCAGTATCATACTCGTTACCATTGTTATCGCGAGCATGAAACGGCACACCAATGTAAGTAAAAGATGAAAAGGTTTGAGGAGCGTTTCGCTATGCCGATGGAAGAAGGAAGACCGCTTCGCTAAGATGAGGGATGTCAAAACGAATCGCCCTCTTTCCTATTTTCTCTTTCCTATTTTCTCTTTCCTCTTTCCTCTTTCCTATCCCCTATTTCCTATTTTCTATCTCCGGGTCCACATGTATGGTGATACTGCCGATATTTCCCACATCCTCAACCAGACAACCTTCCACCGCCTTTGCGATCTTGTGCCCCTCTAAAACCGTCAGTTGACCATCCACGACAATGTGTATTTCCATTTGATAAAACCCCCCGGAAGTTCGAACCCTAAGATCATGTGTATCGACAACGCCGTTCACGGACAAAGCGCACTGCTGTATCTTTCCGATAATTTCCGGTTTGGGGGCCGTGTCGGTGAATTCACGAAACGCATCTCTCAAAATATCCAGGCCGACTTTTACAATGAAAAAGGATACCAACAGGGCTGCGAAGCTGTCGAGAATATGCCATGAGGGATTTATTTGGGTCCCTGCAACGCCGATGAACACCGCCACTGAAGAGAGGGCATCGGAACGGTGATGCCATGCATTGGCCACGATCAATTGGCTTTTGATACGTCGTCCGGTTCGTATGGTATAATGATACAACACCTCTTTTAACACAATCGATACGCCGGCTCCGAACAATGCCAGGGTGGTCGGGTGGTATTCAGTATGACGATAAATCGTTAAAGACGCCTCGATGCCGATGTAAAGTGCCGTCCCGATAAGCGCCATCCCGACTATGGTGGATGCCAGTGTTTCAATGCGGGCATGTCCAAAATGATGCGTTTTATCAGGAGGTTTTTTGCTGATTTTAATCCCGATTAGAACCACGGCGTCGGTAAAGAGATCCGAAAAGGAGTGGACCGCATCTGCAATCAGTGCCTGACTGCTGCCGTATATCCCGGCAACCAGTTTAAGGAGAATTAAGAAGGTGTTCACCAAAACACCCACCAGTGTGACCTTGCTGCCGGCTGTTGTTGATGTTTCCATGGATTCAGGCATCGCTTGTCAATAGACGAAGTAGGATTATTGGTTTACGATCGATTTGACGATTTGACTAATACATATAGCTGTGAAATACACCTAATAACTGATATCGTCAAATCATTTAGGGTATAACCTGAATTTTGCACGAGTTGGAGGTTTTCATATGAAGACAAGTCATCAAATTATATTTGACAATTCAAACCATATGAGCACCATCCCCTCAGAAAGCATATCGCTGGTGGTGACATCGCCGCCCTATCCCATGATCAAAATGTGGGATGAAATGTTCATCAGTCAAAATCCTGCGATCGGCAAGGCATTGAAAAAACGGAAGGGACCCGATGCTTTTGAACTCATGCACAGAATTCTCGATGCCGTGTGGAAAGAAGTTTTCCGGGTTTTGAAGAGCGGCGGTATCGCCTGCATCAACATCGGTGATGCCACCCGAAGCATAAACGATAATTTCTCTCTTTATCAAAACCACACGAGGATAATGTCGCACCTTCTCAAACTGGGGTTTAGCGCCTTGCCCGCTATTTTGTGGCGAAAGCAGACCAATGCCCCGAACAAATTCATGGGATCCGGCATGCTGCCTCCCGGGGCCTATGTTACACTGGAACACGAGTATATACTCATTGTTAGAAAAGGTGAAAAAAGAGAATTCAAAACCCTTAAAGATAAACGAATTCGACACCAAAGCGCATTTTTTTGGGAAGAAAGAAACGTCTGGTTTTCAGATATCTGGCTGGATGTCAAAGGCGCTTCTCAAACCCTCTTCGATAACAAGGTCAGAAAAAGGAGCGCTGCTTTTCCTTTTGAGGTACCCTATCGACTGATCAATATGTTTTCCATCAAGGGGGATACGGTTTTAGATCCATTTCTTGGAATCGGCACCACCATGTATGCTGCAATGACTGCCGGTAGAAACAGTATCGGCTTTGAACTGGACAAAAATTTATGTGATTCAATACGATCGAATTTGGCTTCTATTACTTTATTTTCCAATGAGTTAATTAACAATAGATTAAGATTTCATTTAAGTTTCTTGAACGAAAAATACTGCACCGGAAAAGAATTCAAATATCTGAATAACCCCTATGGATTTCCCGTCGTCACCAACCAGGAAAAAGAACTTATCATCAATTCGGTGGCCGGCATCAAAGAAACCAACGACCATAATTTTGAAATGATGTATTCGGAGAAACCTCAACCTGAATTTTGTAAAGATTGGAAAGACGTCTTGCAAAAAGACGCGATGACATCATACTCTAAACAACCTAAGTTTAAAAAACATGCTCAACTCAAACTTTTAGATGAATAGGAGCTATCCTGTTATGGATATAAAAGATAACCGCAAAGAATCAATGGAAGGTATCGTAACCGCACGCACATGCGACTGTTGCGGTCACCATGAAATCGGAATAATGACTCAAGATGGAAAGTATGTGCAACTTAAACCTGGAATGAAGATCAAAATTACTGAAGAGAAATAAAACATTGGATCGGTTTTTTATAGACCGATCTCAAAAATAAAGAACGCATTTCGAATCTAATGGTCAAAACTTTGCTTTTTGTATTTTGGAAGTAAATAGTTCAACGAGTTCAATATCATCAATATCAGGCAATCCATTTTCCCGAGCTGCAGCAAACAAACACCCTATTAAAACACACAGGGAAAATATCGCCACGATGACCGCCATGATCAGTAAAATTTTAAACATAATTGCTCACCATTTAAATGTTTTAAAAATATGATTCCTCTGTATTAAGGAATCGCCAACACCCATTTTTTGTTCTTGCCTGTCTTTTCTGCAAAAATCGTGCAAAGAGATAATATTTTTTTACTTATAGTAATTTCAAATGGTTATGAAATTATAAATAGGGTATCTACGATTATTATGAAAATTATTTCATAATAATTATTACGAATTCTACATAATTTAAACCCATCGTTGACATTTCCAACCAAATTGGAGAAGAACCAAAATAGTTTATCTATATTTACCCTGAAATTTGATTTATTTTGGAACTTTATTATGGTATGTTTCGATTTCGACGATCTGAAATTCTCAATTCTATTTCTTAAGGAAAATCAATGGACAACGAAAACTTCAAAGATCAATGTAATGATATCACCAAAGAGTTCACCATTCAAATTCCCTGCATGCTTGCGGAAAGAGTTGAATCCTATGCGTCAAGGAACAACACGACAATTACCAGCGTCATCATTGAAGCACTGGATTCATTTTTGAGAAAGCAGTAAAATTTAAAAGACATTATTATTAAAATTAAAGTTTAAAACTGCGTCTTAAAAGGAGTTTAATTTTTTTCAAGGGATAACCATCTGTTTTCTTTTCGGTTTTGAATATGGGGAAATCCCTCATGTCTTTTTAGAATATTTTCTTAAGCACGATAATATGGTGATATCGGTTGGATATGGATTGTTCGGATGTGCATCAAGCACATATAGTATTTTGACTTATTCTAACATACCATATGATGTGGTAATCAGGAGGGATGTTTTATCAGGAAAACCCTTGGCCGGGATTTTCAAAAAACCAGGCTTAAACCTTGATGAGGTTTTTTTTGATGGCGATTTTTGTTAGATCAGCGATTGTGTGTACATTCAGCTTTTCCATGATGTTGTATTTATGGCTTTCCACAGTTTTGGGGCTGATATATAATAGTTCACCAATTTCTTTGACGGTTTTTCCATCAGCCAAAAGGCAAAAAACCTCCCGCTCACGAAAGCTCAGCTTTTCAAAATCGTCTTTGTCTATTTGACTCATTTCCAGCTTTTCCAAATATCTTGCCAGGATATTCGGTGCCTCGGTATTAAAGTAAGTTCCGCCTCCTTTCACCGCCTTTAAGGCGAGAATAAGGTCTGAAATAGAGTCTTGTTTCAGTACATATGCAGATATGCCGGACTTAAAAAGATCGACAACAAACCCTTTATCAGAATGCATGGTATAAATGACAATCCGAATTTCGGGGTTAAATTGCTTCATTTGTTTGGTGGCCTCTATACCATTTAGATTCGGCATTGAAATGTCCATGATCACAACGTCTATTTTTAAAGATTTCGCAAGTTCTACGGCCTGAAGCCCGTCAAGCGCCTCAGCCACCACCTCAAAATCCGAATGCCCTTGCAAAGCACCCTTAATGCCTTCAATGACCACCTGATGATCATCCACGATCAATATTTTGATTTTTGACATAACAAACTCCCTTTGTTTACATCGGTATCTCCGCCAGCACATGCGATCCTTTGTCAATTTGTGATTCTATAGCAAACGTTCCATTGAGCTGTATCGCCCGCTCTCGCATAATGACAAGTCCCAGAGACTCTTTCCGTTTTGAAATCTTCAAAGCCTCGTCCCGCTTGAAGCCGATGCCGTCATCTTCCACACTCAATGAAAGCACCTTGCCTTTCTTAACCAGGCTCACGAAAACATTTTTAGCCCTGGCATGTTTGACGATATTGTTTAATGCCTCCTGTGCAATCCGGTAAATGGCAAGCTCTTCTTCCGGACCAAATCGTTTCAAAACATTTCGATAAAAAAATTTGATCTGTATACCTGTGTTTTCTTGAATCTCACTGAACAGCCCATCAAGAGAAGGCACAAGACCCAAACTAACCAATAAACTCGGCATTAGCCCATGAGAGATATCCCTAATATCCTTTATGGCAGAGATCACTTGTTTCTTAGCGGCCTTAATGTGAGATCCCGGCTCTGCAACAGTGGACTTAGGTAGGCTTTCGATCACTTCAATGTTTATTTTGAGTGAGGTTAAAATCTGGCCAATGTGGTCATGAAGTTCCATGGCGATCTCATGACGATCTTTTTCCAGAAGATCGATAAGCCTTTTTGACAATATTTTTCTCTGATTAGACTCTTCCAGCAATTCTTCGTTAGTAAGTTTTAAAGCTTCCTCAGCCTTCTTGCGTTCCGTAATTTCAATGACATTCCCCATTATGGCAGGTCTTCCTCTATAATCGATGACGGTTGCCATCATTTCGCACCAAACAGTTGTTCCGTCTTTTTTGAGCCTTTGAACCTCATAGCGTTCGATAACAGATTCTTTCTTCAGTCTTTTTGATACCCGTTGCGCTGCTGCCTCTCTTTCATCAGGATGAATTAAGCTCAGGTGATCCATCCCCTGCAATTCCTCAGGCAAATAACCGTGGATATTGGCAAATCTGTCGTTAACCAACACAAATTTTTGGTCCTGATGGATAAAAACACCGGTGAGGGAGTTTTCAGTAATTTTTTTGTACTTCTCCTCGCTTTCACGCAGCGCCCTTTCAGTCTCTTTTTCTTGGGTGATATCGCGCCCACATCCCACGACGCCTGCCATCTCGCCGTTTTCATTAAGCCAAGGGAATTTACGGACATCTATAACGATATGTTTATCCCCGACAAAGCCTTCTTCTATGAACCGGATGGGAGCTTTTCTTTCTTTTACAATGGCATCGGAATTAACACTTATTTCTTCGAAGAAATATTCATAACAGTCTTTCCGCTCCCGATCAGAAAGAAACATATAACGTTTACCGACAACATCATCCGGGTGATTGCACCTTAGCAGTTTATCACACATGGCTTTGTTGACGAACAAAAATCTGTCATCCATATCTTTTACCCATATCAGATCCGTCACATTAGCTGAGACAAACTTCATTAACCTATATAAATCACGATAAATCACGATATCTTTCCTCACTCTCTTGAAGTGTCGTATAAGATTTTAGCAGATCATCCGCATGTTGTTGAACGATTGGTCGAGCTCGCCCAGTTCATCTTTTGCAATGATATCCTTGCCCGGCCGAATAATTTTCTTTTCTGGCTTTTTGGTTTGTTTTCCAATTCTTTTTCCCCACTTTGCAACATATTAGAACCTAAGTTGAGCGATTTTCAAGTTTGCCGCAGATACAAGAAAGATGTTGTTTTGCTATAGTCGTCTATGCGGAACGGCATCTGACACAGTAGATGCGGTGAAATTGGAAATCCCGCAGGGTTTCAAATTATTGAAATTCAAAATTCATGCCATTTCGTCTAAAATCGTCTCTATAAATTAAATTGGAGCGGTGAAATACAACGACTTGGTCAATAGCATTATTTCTTTAAAAATCAGATGAATCTTATTGATTCCGATATGGAACCAAGACGTATATGCACTTTTGCTGGCACATGTGCTGTTTGCCGTCTTGGATCTTTGATTCATGCGTTGTTGGAAATATTCAGGGATCGAATCGGAAATGACACACCAAAGAATATGGTTAGATTTCTAGGGGAATTCAAATTTAAAATACCCTACCTCAATCTCTTTCGAAAGAAAACTTCCAAGAATAGCATGTTCTATCAATGTGTCCTTTTCCATTTCAGAAAACGAGAGATACGTAATATTGAAAAGTGAAATCGATTTTAAAATAAGAATCAATAATAGTCATATCTAATTGATTACTTAACTATTTTTCATACATTTCTATTCGTTGAAAGTCAAGGGAATTCTTGTTATCTGATGGTATAATTGTGGAGGAAATAATCCAGCTGGGATATCTGGTGAGGTGTCATTTCTCCAAATTGCACACCTTGTTGCTTTCTTTTTAAAAAAATGAATGCGGAGTGGCCGGATACAGGGGAAACCCATACAGTTTTAAACGGTACATTCTTTAAATAAAAACCATCTAAGGCAGCTACTATATCCAAATCAAACGGTTCTGTTAATTCACTATTTATATCAATATAATCAAAGGTGAGCCCGCCTTTACTGATGTTCATGATTTGGCCAATATGGATATATTCGGATGCTGTGTTGAACTCAACGGCAACCGAACCGCTCTTAACGTTGAATCGTTTATGTTTCCTGTGTTCAACAAACGCTTTTCTTTTGTTCATAGCAAAAGGTCCTAACACGTTGAAGTAAATATCTTTTTTAATTTTAGCAATTTCCGTACCAGATATGAATTGTTCGTTTAATTGTATATCGGCAATAGGTGTTTTTATGGAGGAAATCATGGTAATTCAAAGGATTATGAATTCCTGCTTTCGCAGCAATTACAGCTTTAGACTCTCAAGTGAAAAAGCAGGAATCAATGATTGCACAGAAAACTGTGCAAACGTGCACAGTTTTCTGTGCAATCTGGTCAGAACATTCCTCAATATTAAGGTGAGAGTGAGCGAACTGACGAGGGTGGCAACCATACCTATAGGTATATGCTTGTAGGCTAGAAATAATTTATTCGAATTTAAACCCTTTTTCTTTAATAAGCCTCAAACAAGCATCTGCCACCCCTGGATCATAGAGAATACCTTTTCCCTTTGAGATTTCCTCCAATGCTTTTTCCATACCGAGAGCCGCTCGGTAAGGTCGGTGAGAGGCCATGGCCTCAACAACATCAGCGACACTCACTATTCTTGCTTCTATGAGGATGTCTTCACCTAAAAGCTTTTTGGGATATCCGGAACCATCCATCCTTTCATGATGTTGCAATATGATCTTTGCAACTGAACATGGAAGCTCTATATCCTTTAATATTTCGTAAGCGGCTTGGGGGTGAGTTTTAATCAGGCTAAATTCGATTTCGCTTAACCGGTTGGGTTTGCCGAGAATCTCAGCAGGTATAAAGATCTTTCCGAGATCGTGAATCACACCGGCCATTTTGATCGCTTCGATCTGTTTCTTTGAAAGGCCCATCTCAACGGCTATAGCACTTGCGAGACCGGCCACGCGTCGTTGATGGCCGGCTGTGTAAGCATCCCTTGCTTCTACTATCAATGCTATAGCTTGGATCGTTCCATTCAGGGATTCTCGCAATTTTTCTAGCGTCTTTTTCAGTTTTTCTTCGTTACGCTTTAAATTTTTAGTTCGTTCTTCAACTTTTATTTCTAAACTTTGGTTTAATTTAACCAGTTTTTCATTTTGTTTTCCGGTCAGTTCAAACAAATTCTTATTATCGAGTAATAACTCATAATGATTAACAGCGTTATGAATTGTCATTTTAAACTCATTATTATCCCATGGTTTGCTGATAAAACGGTAAACATTCCCTTTATTGATAGCAGATATGGAATTCTCAAAATTAGCATGGCCGGTCAGAATAATGCGTATCGTATTTGGCCATCTATCTCTGACCTTCTCCAGAAAAGCCGTGCCCTTCATTTCCGGCATTTCATGATCCGAGACAACCACGGCGACTTCTTCCTCTCCCATCTTTTCCAGGGCTTTTAACGGACTCTCGAAGGTCATTATTTCAAAGGGTTCATCCATAAAAAGCCGATTTAAGGCACTCAGAATATTAGGTTCATCATCTACGAATAGAATTTTAGCCGCCATTTTTATCCCTTTTTATCCCTCTAAATCACCAAGGAGTTTAATACTTATTTAAAATACTTTAGAGCAAAAAATATGCCAAAAGTGTGGTCATTGTGTATATAATTGTTTTTTATAGGATTATGAAAGTGGATGGATCTGAGACAAGCGGCTCTCTATCACTTAGATAGTGGCCGTCCATAAAAGGTCTTTTTGTCCAATCCGCCGTAGGCGGACAAGTCTCTGTACCTGCCCTGTGAAATGCCTGCCCAGTTAAATCCGTATTTAATATTTAACTGGGGCGGAGCCTAGCAAAGCCTTTATGCACAATAGATCGGTGCAGATCGAGTAAAAAATCGCTCAATTTAGGTTAAAGCATGGAAATTGTTCCATAGCCTCAATTCCCTTATTCTCTGACTTTAAGTAGCACTTTTGCCCGGGTGATCTTATCAAGATCTTGAAATTTCGGTAAAATATATACCATTCTCAATTTGGCACGGGTTCTGCAAAACATGACGGCAGTCATGCCTAATTCCCTATACCAAGTCGAAGCAGTTCGATTAAATTGACTATATTAATCTCAATTAAATAAATAATATCAAGCATAGAGGAGATAATATGAAGATCAAAGAAACTCTTGAAAATCAATTAAAGAAACTATTTCAATTTTTCAATGAACATAAAATAAATTATGCTTTAGTTGGCGAACCTGCTTTTATTCCAATAGTTGAGCCACGAGCGACAATGAGTTTTTATATTATGTTAATGATTAAAGAAAAAAAAATGAGGGGCTTTATTGATCTGTTAGAAGCAGAATTCGAATCGATAATACCTCATGAGGAGCCAATGCGTTTTAGCTCAATGAAGATCTGGAGAGTAATGAACCTTTTAGAGGATCGGTTGATGATATTTGATTTTTTACTGGCTGAATCTAAATTCTTTAAAAATGTTATTGAAAGAGCCTTTGAAACCGATTTTCTTGAATCTAAATTGAAAATCATTATTTCTGAAGATCTGCTTCTGTTAAAGAATTGGACAAAACTCTCGCAAAATATCGGCAATTTGGATAAATTTTATTCAGCTTTCAAAAATAAGACAGATTACAGTTATTTAAATTCAAGCTTCGCACCATAAACAAGGTTTCGCATGCGAAAACCGGGTAACCGCAAAGCTCACTCAACTCAACTCCACAACCCAGCTTCAAGACGACTTCCTCATACAACGTCTGCCCTATTCTTATGTGATTCGTTTTTTATACGATTCCGGCCTAACATTCGTATATCAATTCAAACAACTTTTTCGAATCAAGCAATGAGCTTTTGCAATACTTTCTTTATTAGCTCCCATGTCCAGCAGTGATTTGACAAGAAGGTCAACTGACACAGTTGGATCTCCTCTTTCCATTTTGGCAACTCTTGACTGACTGGTTTTCAGCATCTTTGCCAGCTGTGCTTGTGTCAGTTTGCTTTTTTTTCGGTGTTCTGCCAGAGCTTGGCTGAGTAACAGCTTAAGTTCAATATATTGCGATTCTTTTTTGCTCAGACCCAAAAATTCATCTACAGATCCGACTTTGTAACCTTTAGATTCTAAGATTTCCTTTTTCTTTTTATTCATTTTTCTTTTTTACCTTTTTTGATATTTGTTTCATAACGTTTGACTCTCTGTTTGCAGACATCAATAATCGATTCTGGGGTTTTGTTTGTCTTTTGGACTCATATGGCAACATTATGTCATATTTGACATATTGTCAGCACATTTATTTTAACAGTATCTTCTTTATCTTTGATAAATGAAAAGAAAAAATACCGTAAGTATTAAACTAAATATTTACAAAATATCTTTTTTGTGAAAAACATTTATCAAAACTTTAGCAGAGCAATGGTTTAATTGTAAATTGCTCCACTTATCTCTATTTATAATTATTTAATATTATTGCAAATTGCCCCCGTAGCTCAGTGGATAGAGCATTGGATTCCTAATCCATGTGCCGCAAGTTCGATTCTTGCCGGGGGCACCTGATATTAAAGGGTTTAAATTAGAACAGGTCCGATTTATGTGATACATTACATATCACTACTACCTCTTTTTCGCTTTTTGACGATATCACAAATTTCGGATGTTCTAATATAGACAGAAGAATCGAGGTAACTATCGTTTGGTGATATGGTATCACAAATAAATCAGGCCACTGATAGCTTTTTTAAATTACAGTAAAGCGCAGGTTTTAGTTTGTTTAATCCACCCAGTTAAAAGTTCGATCCACAGCCTTTTTCCACTGCCGGTAGTATGTTTCCCTGAGCGCCGAGTCCATGACGGGATACCAGGTCTTATCTTTGGCCCAATTCTGCCGCAGCTCTTTACGCCCGGACCAGAACCCAACGGCAAGACCGGCGGCATAGCCGGCGCCTAAAGCGGTGGTTTCCGGAACTTTGGGGCGTATCACCGGCACTCCCAGGATATCGGACTGAAATTGCATTAGCAGTTCATTGCCGACCATGCCGCCATCAACTTTGAGGCTGGTCAATTCGACCCCGGAATCCTTGTTTATGGCTTCCACAATATCACGCGTCTGATAGGCGGTGGCTTCCAGGACCGCCCGGGCGATGTGCCCCTTGTTGACATAGCGGGTCAAGCCGACGATCACACCGCGCGCATCGGAACGCCAGTACGGGGCAAAAAGACCGGAAAAAGCCGGGACGAAATAGGCACCACCATTGTCTTCGACGGTTTTGGCCAGGTCCTCTATTTCCGGTGCACTGGTAATCAAACCCAGGTTATCCCTGAGCCACTGAACCAGTGCGCCGCTGATGGCGATCGATCCCTCCAGACAATAAACCGGCGGCTGATCATTGATTTGATAACCTAAAGTGGTCAGTAAACCCTGGCGGGAAGGTACCGGGAAATTACCGGTATTCAGCAGCAAAAAGCAGCCGGTGCCATAAGTATTCTTGGCTTCGCCCTGGTCAAAGCAGGTCTGACCCACCAGTGCGGCCTGCTGATCACCGAGAGCCCCGCAAAGTGGTATGCCGGCGCCCAACGGACTGTCTTTCAGAGTCACTCCCCAGGTTTTATTGTCACTGGATGGAACGATGCGGGGTAGGATTTGCCGGGGTATCCCCATGATTTGAATAATCTCTTCATCCCAATCCAGGGTATGCAAATCCATCAGCATGGTGCGACTGGCATTGGTCACATCGGTGACATGAGACCCACCGCCAGGTCCGCCGGTGAGCCACCAGATGAGCCAGGTTTCCATGGTCCCGAAAAGGGCTTCACCTTTATCGGCCGCGGTGCGGGCCTGGGCAAGGTTGTCCAGAATCCATTTGATTTTCGGACCAGAAAAATATGTGGCAATCGGCAGTCCGGTTTTATCGCGAAAGCGGTTTTGCCCCTGCTCCCTGCCTAATTCTTTACATATTTGATCGGTGCGGGTACACTGCCAGACAATGGCGTTTGTGAAAGGCTTGCCGGTATTTTTATCCCAAATCACGGTGGTTTCCCTTTGATTGGTGATACCGATGGCGGCCAGATCCGATCCGGTAAGATTCGCCTTTGCCAGAGCGCCGCGAATGACATCCTGGGTGTTTCGCCAGATTTCAAGGGGATTATGTTCTACCCAGCCCGGCTGCGGAAAAATCTGTTCATGTTCTTTTTGATCCACACTGATGATCCGGCCGCTGTGATCAAAAATGACGAAACGGTTGCTGGTTGTGCCCTGGTCTAGTGCGCCCACGTATTCGGCCATGGTTTGATCTCCTTTCTCAAGAGTTGGACTTACTACTATCTAAACGAAGGTCAACCATCTTAATATACAATACATATATTATTTCTTAAAGAAATGCAAAAAAAGGCAGATCCGACGCGCCGCCATAATTGATATTTTGGTCAAGAAATGGTCAAAAATAGTCCAGAATACCCCCTGTTTTCCTTGGGTGTCGCTCAAAAACCCACAAAAGCAAAAGAGATTTAACTATCTGATATAGTTAAATCCCTATCCTCTTTATAAAAACGCATCGACTGCAATTTTTTTTTAGAGAGCACCTTGACATGTCACATTGTGGTATTTATCTTAAAACAGCCGAATTTATTTTGGCTCTATCCATAGATTGGTAGTTCCTGTCATCTACTGAACTACCCTTTTGCCCCTGGTATCCCCAGCCAGGGGCTTTTCCATTGTATCCGGTGTTTTTAATGACTTACAAAACGGCCTTCCGAAAATTTTCATGAAATATCCGGATTGGTGCCGGGAACAATTCCTATGGGCGGGATTTTCTCTGATAAAAATGAGAATTTTACCTTATTGACATCTGTGATGAAATGATTAAATAATAATTAAAAATAAATGTCGCTCAGCTTCAACACCATATATTTTAATCATGTGTGATTTAATCCACGAAGATTATACTGTACAAAGCGGGGCTTGATGTGACATTTATAAGGCTTCTCGGGTGTCCGTGCATCTCAATGCAATAATTGCACTGTACAACGACATCTTGAGAAGCCAAAAGATTTAAATGCTTGGTCGGCTAAAAGTGGGAGGCTACCGGGCTAATATAGGCAGAGCATAAAAGACGGCTCTGCCTTTTTTATAGAATCTATCTCAATAACAATCTAAGTGCTCATGGCGGGCTTTAGCTTGCTTCAATAATACACCGCCAGCCAAATCGTTTCAACATCCGGATCCGTCCATTCCACCCTGTGTTTGCAATGGGCGGGTATATGAACATAGCTCCCCGGCATCATCTCAACGACGTTGTCACCATTCTTAAATTTTAACGCAGCAGCTCCCTTTAATACCATCACCCATTCATTTCTTTCTTGGTCATACCAATAGTCAGGGGGGGATTGATGCCCCTTGGAAATGATTCTTTTAATTTCGCAACCGTCAAGGGCTAAGATTGTGTCAAAAACTTCATCACCCATGTGATGCGGGATGTTGGAAAATAAATTGCCGGAATTAATTTTTATCGCTTCATTCATTTTGAGATATTTCCTTTTACTTACAGATTATTCCATTAGGATTCTATATGGTTTTAGATAGAAACAAACTATTTTGAGGCAAAAATTTTAAATCCTGATCATTGAGGGGACGGATAGAATGGTTATGTCGGCATGGATATTGCATCATTTTTTTATATAAACAATAGGTAGTTAACGAATAAAGGTAACATTTAATACGATGGAAAGACAACGTCCGTTTCGGTTTGACTATCAATTTCAGTTTGAGGATGGTTATACCAAAAATTATCATATCGCATTGGATCCGAAAACCTTGAGCCTCATTCCTGATGAGCATCGTCATCAACCACAGGACTGGACAAAACTGAATTACAAACAGTGCAGCAATTGCCCTTTGGTCATCGATTCCCATCCCTTTTGTCCCATCGCGGTCAATATCATGGAATTGGTAGAAACGTTTAAAGATGTCCTATCCTATCATAATTGCACAATTTTGTGCGAAACCGAAGACAGGACTTACTCCAAGAATACATCCATTATGGAGGGGCTTTCAGCAATTTTCGGAGTGATCATGGCCACCAGTGATTGTCCGATCATGAACTTTTTAAAACCCATGGCGCGTTTTCATCTCCCCTTTTCCTCTGTCGAAGAAACAACCGCGCGCACGGCATCCATGTATTTGCTGGGCCGGTATTTCAGGTATAAAGACCAATCGGATATAAAAAAGATGGACTTTAAAACCCTGGAAAACCATTACGCCCAGGTAAGACAGATCAACGAAGGAATCATAAAACGCATCAGCAGCGTTAGCAAGCAGGATGCCGATAAAAACGCCATCGTTACACTCCACTCGCTGTCTTTATTTTTATCCATGGAAATTGATTACAGTTTAAGCAGTCTGGAATATATTTTCGCGGCCCCTTACATAGATGAGTAACGGTTTTCCCTTAACCACCCAGGGCATCTTTGATCCGTGCCATTGCTTTCTCAACGTTTTCAAAACTATTAAAAGCACTGATACGGATAAAACCCTCTCCACATTTGCCGAATCCCGCGCCCGGAGTTGTGACAACACCGGCTGTTTTAAGCAACAAATCAAAGAACTCCCAGGCATCCCTTTTACAGTGTACCCAAATATAAGGAGAATTTTCACCTCCCACAAACTCAAAACCGAGCGATTTCATCTCATTTCGAATCAGAGCTGCATTTTTTAGATAATAATCGACCATTTCAATGATCTGTGTTTTTCCAACTTCACTGTATGTTGCCTCTGCCGCCCTCTGAACCGGGTAGGATACCCCGTTGAACTTGGTTGATTGGCGCCGATTCCACAACCCATGTAATGAATGCTGTTGTCCCTTTTTGTCATAGGCCATACAAGTTTTAGGAACCACCGTATAAGCGCACCGTGTGCCGGTAAAACCTGCGGTTTTTGAAAAGCTCCGGAACTCGACGGCCACCTCACGAGCACCGTCTATCTCAAAAATTGAACGGGGAAGGGCCGGGTCCCTGATAAATGCTTCATATGCCGCATCATAAAGAATCAGCACCTTATGTTCATGGGCAAAATCAACCCATTTCTTCAAACCGTCCATAGATATTGTGGCACCGGTTGGATTGTTCGGAAAACACAGATAAATCAGATCAACCGGTGTTTCGGGCAAAGATGGAACAAAACCATTCTCGGGCAGGCTTTCCAGATAAATGACATCACGGTATCTTCCATGACTGAAATTTCCGGTTCGTCCGGCCATGACATTCGTATCCAGATACACCGGATACACCGGGTCAGGAATCGCCAGACGAATGTCCGTTGCAAAGATCTCCTGGATATTACCCGTATCGCATTTGGCGCCGTCACTGACAAAAATCTCATCCGGATCGATATTCGCACCCAATACCTGATAGTCGTTTAAAGCGATTTTCTCCCTTAAAAACCCATATCCTTGTTCCGGTCCATATCCACGGAAGGTGCTGTCCGACCCCATTTCTTCGACACCCTCCTTAAATGCCTGAATGCAGACCGGCGGTAAGGGCAAGGTTACATCTCCGATTCCCAGCCGGATGATCTCGGTACCTGGATGTTCCTTTTGATAGTTAGATACACGATTGGCAATTTCAACGAACAGATAAGAAGATTGAAGTTTGAGATAGTTTTCATTGATTCGGATCATGATTCAACCTTTCATTTTTGACCTTTTCATAGCTTAAAGTATATATTGAACGATGAATTATAACTATATGTTATTATATTATATTCATTGACTTTTTTTCAAGCATCAATATTGTAGACCGCAGGATCATGACACCACTTGCAAGATGCCTTTACCCTAAATCTTACTTCTTCTTGGTCCGATCTTTAATGAAAAAATAAACAAGATACGCGACTGCGGCCAAACAGGCGATTTTGAAAATCCAAAATTCACCCAATACGTTTTCCATAATATTTACCTCTCAGTCTGTTTGGATAAAATAATTTAACGCCACCATAATGAAATTTAAGATGAGCGATTGTCCATATCATATAGGCTGTGCCGTTGCAAGTTTTGCAGTTTTTTTCAGGTTCGACAGTGTTGGTTTTGTCTTTATTTGCTCAATGTGGTATTGTATGGATACTTTTTTCGTATTATCGCATTCTTGCCGTAACAATGGCCTAAAATAAAAGGAGAAAACCTTAAAAATGAGATTATCCGACAGCGAGACACTCAAAAACAAGCGCGTTCAGGATGCGAATTCAGCGGATGCCCGGCTTGCAGAACACAAAACAAAACTGGATCGTCTTTCCAAAAAGCGTGATGCGCTTGAAGATTTAATGCCGAGACTATCAGCGACAATTAAAACAGCTGAACGTGAAAAAGATATTGTCATTGATAATTATTGTAACGACAAGTGTACGTCTGAGGATCTTGAAACCGCAAACAAAACCTATGATGAGGCTGTAAAGGCTGAAAAACGAAATCTCAAGCTTTTAAAAGCTCTGAAAACGAAAATCAACAATTTTAACAATCGCTTGTACGACCTTAGAGAGAAGAAATTAACAACTGAACAAATGGTCTGGGAGTCGCTTTCCGATGAAATAAACGAGGACCTTAAGAAACAGTTGGGCGATAGGATCCTATGGGCTTATGCCGTCAATCGTCAGCGACCAAACCCAATGTTATATAATGATTTTTTACAGACGATCGTTTTTCCTAAACCGAAAACAGAGGACATGAAGCGACTTGACCCTGACCTGGAAGCGCTGTGTCAAGAAACGCTGAAAGCTTTAAAAGAGACAAGTACCTGAATCTTAAATGAAAATTAATGATCTATTAGTGATATAAATTGAAGCATTAAAAAAGGGCCACAAGTTGTTGAATATACTTGAAAGCCCTTGATGAAACCTTTGCTAAACCTCCCTTTTTGTCCAATTCCTTCGTCAGGTGACACATCCCGATAGCACGGGGCTCAAATTTCAATCCTCGAAATACTCAATGTATGTCTGTGGTTAAAATTTTCGCCTTCCTTGAACTCGAACAAAAATGAATATTTTTCAAAGGTTTCCTTGTTTTTTTGTGGAGGCGGCAACCAGATTCGAACTGGTGAATAGCGGTTTTGCAGACCGCTGCCTTACCACTTGGCTATGCCGCCAAAAAAAATGGAGCGGGAAACGGGATTTGAACCCGCGACTTCGACCTTGGCAAGGTCGCACTCTACCACTGAGTTATTCCCGCTCAATAGTTAAAGTTTCATAAATAGATTTTCTAATTTTGTCAACAGAAAACTTTACACCATAAGCAAGCTTCTGAAGCGGATGAAATAAGCTGCACCCGACCAGACCGTTAACATCAACGCAACCCACAAAAAGATGTTCCCTATTGCATGAAAATCAATGGCAAGATAGGAAAAGTGAATCATCAGCGGAATGATGGCCGCAATTTGAAATCCGGTTTTATATTTCCCGAGGCTGGAGGCAGATAAATCTTTACCCTTTTCCGCGATAATATTTCTCAAACCGGTTACGGCAATTTCTCTTCCAATAATAATGCAAACGATCCAGGCTGGAATCCACCCTAAAGCGGTCAGCATAATAAAAGAAGTTGAAACCAGAACTTTATCGGCAATGGGATCCATAACCTTTCCGAAATTAGACACCAGCCCTTTTTGTCTTGCATAAAATCCGTCCAAAAAATCGGTAATAGCAGCTGCGCTGAAAATCAATGCTGCAAAAAATGTACTGGTTCTGTTCGGGAACAAAAGGAGAACCACAATAATCGGCGATGCCGCAACACGGAACAACGTCAAACTATTGGGATGGCTCAATACTTTTGTAATTTGTCCCTTTGAAAGCATTTTCTTTATTAAATTCCTAACCTAACTTGTTTTCTACTTTTTGGCCTTGTTCCAGTCATCCAAAAATGCCTTGAGACCTTTGTCGGTCAAGGGGTGAGCCGCCAATTTGCTGAGAATATTAAATGGAATCGTGGCAATGTCGGCACCCATCAATGCAGATTCCACAACATGAAGGGGATTGCGAATACTTGCAACGATGATTTCAGTATCAAAGGCATAGTTGCTGTAAATTTCAACAATCTGTTCAACCAGCAGAAGACCTTCCTGGGATATGTCATCTAAGCGGCCAATGAAAGGACTCACATACGTCGCTCCGGCTTTTGCAGCCATCAGTGCCTGAAGCGGTGAAAAGACCAGCGTGACATTTGTCTTAATCCCTTCTTCTGTGAGTTTTCTCGTTGCCTTTAAACCATCCACCAACATGGGAATTTTTACAACAATATTATTGTGAATTTTTGATAGCTTATGGGCCTCTTCAAGCATGCCTTCGGTGTCGGTGCTCACCACCTCGGCACTGATGGGGCCGTCCACTATTTCACAAATTTCTTTTATAATCTCTTCGAAATCTCGACCCTCTTTTGCAATCAAACTGGGATTGGTGGTCACGCCGTCAACCATCCCCATGTCGTTTGCTTCCTTAATTTCATCGATGTTTGCCGTGTCTATAAAGAATTTCATTCAACGTCCTCCTGTGTATTATTTTTGGAATTCTTACTTTCTTATTTTTCAAACTATTCATGTTTATCCGTGTTCACCCGTGGTTTCCCTTAACCCTTTGTCTGCTTTTCTAAAAACTTATCTTTGCATTCCTTGCTGCAAAAAGATACATCTTTTCCTTTAATATTTAAATGCACGCCATCTCTTTTAGCGAAATATACTCCACAATACGGATCTTTGACCATGACATCATCGATCTCACCTGCTTTTTTCCCAAATGCCGCTTTTTGCGACGTTTTCTCTTTAAGCAACCAGGATTTCAGAAACCTGTAACACAGGTACAAAAGACCCATTAAGACTAATAATCTCATTTATACTCGATAATCCTTTGCTCATTATCATTCAGAATGGCCAATAGATCTCGCATTTCTTTTTTTAAAACAGGATGAACAATTTTTGGATCTATATCACAGATCGGTTTTAACACAAAACGCCGTTCGTGCATTCTGGAATGAGGAATAACCAGACCCGATGAATTTATCACGACATCATCAAACAAAAGGATATCCAAATCGAGAATCCTCGGCCCGAATTTCACAGGATTGTCGATGCGACCGGCATCATGTTCGATGGATTTAAGTGTTTTTAACAAATGAAAAGGGTCAAGGGTGGTTTCGACCTTGACAACGACATTTATAAACCAATCCTGTTCTTCATAACCCACGGGTTCGGTTTTGTAAAATTTTGACCATTCCTTTATTTGTGTATTTTGGCTTTCGGATAGAGCGATAATGCCGTTATGACAGTTTACAAGTTTGTCCCCAATGTTTGAGCCCGCCCCGATGTAAGCAGTATGAATTTTCATTCTTTCCAGGCATCTTCCCAGAGTTGCGCCTTGTAGATGATGCGAGCATCCCCCTCAAGATAGATGTCGTAATATTGACCTTCTTTTTCTTTGAAAAAAATATTCAGGTATTCACCGCTTCGCGTCAGAACAGAGAGCGGAGAGTATAGCTTCATTTTATGCGCCATAACAATGGCACTCGCAGCAGCGCCTGTACCGCAGGCCAGGGTTTCATCTTCAACGCCACGTTCATATGTCCGGATGGCAATGGTGTTGTCTTTTACATGGCAAACGAAATTAACATTGGTGCCGGCAGACGAAAACCGGTCGTGGTAACGGATCTCTCTTCCTATTTTCACAATATCGATATCGTCGATGCTATTTTTTACCATCACGACATGTGGAACACCCGTGTTGATACTATAGATAGAGGTCAAACCGTTTTTAAGTTCGATGGTAACATCCATCTCGAGATCAAACGGATCTGTCATTTTGACTTTAACACGCTCTTCGATAACCTCTGCTTTAACAAGGCCCGCCAGTGTTTCAAAAGACATATTCGACCCTGCAATATTATTTAAATATGCAAAGCGTGCAACACATCGGGCACCGTTTCCGCACATCTCTGCAACACTGCCGTCAGAATTAAAAAATCGCCATTTGAAATCCGCATTGCCCGTATTTTCAACAAGTATGACACCATCCGCACCCACAGACATCTTTCTGCGGCACACGTTGACGATAAAATTTGACAGGTCGCTTTCATCGACAATGTTATTGCGGTTGTCAATGATAATAAAATCGTTGCCACTGCCGCTCATTTTGTAAAATTCTATGTTTTTCATCTCACTCAATCATTCATCAAGAAACGGAGGAATCGATTCACCCTTCACCAGGTCCTCGTAACTCTCACGATCTCTGACAACATAAAATCGGTCATCTTTGACCATAACTTCGGCCACCCTCGGCCTGGAACAGTAATTGGAAGACATGGTAAAACCATAAGCACCCGCACTCATCACTGCAAGAAGGTCGCCCTTTATCACATCGGTAATTTTGCGGTCCACTGCCAGAAAATCACCGGTCTCGCAAATCGGTCCAACGACATCTGCCGTTATCTGCTCACCTTCATTGTCTACGACCGGTTCAATGGCATGAAACGCATTGTAAAGTGTGGGTCGCATCAGATCGTTCATCCCCGCATCAGCAATAATAAACTCTTTGACCTTGCCCGACTTTCTGAACAAAACCTCTGTGACCAGTATTCCGGCATTACCGACGATCACCCTTCCGGGTTCCAGAATAAGTTTAAGCTGAGAGCCTCTAAGGGACGCCACGATTTCTTTGGCATATTCACGGGGATGGGGCGGCGATTCATCGTTATAGATGATGCCAAGGCCGCCACCCATATCCAGATATCGGATTTCGACCCCGATTTTTTTGAGTTCACCAATCAAATCTTTTATGCTTTCCAGGGCTTCCACAAAAGGCTTTGCATCCGTAATCTGTGATCCGATATGGCAATCAATGCCCACAACATCAATGTTCTCTAATCGTCTCGCGACCTTATACCCTTCGATGGCGGTCTCTTTATCAATGCCAAACTTGTTTTTATTAAGACCGGTTGAAATATAAGGATGTGTTTTGGGATCAACATCAGGATTCACCCGAATCGCCACAGCGGCTCTGGAGTTCAAAATCCCTGCCCGTTCATTAATAAGCTCGAGTTCTTCTAAAGACTCTACATTAAACATTAAAATGCCTGCATCAAGGGCAAAATCGATCTCGTCAACTCGCTTCCCCACTCCGGAGTAGACGATTTTATCCGGAGAAAAACCGGCTTTTAAACCGCGATATAGTTCTCCGCCCGAGACAATATCAAGTCCACTGCCAAGGCTTTCAAACAACTTTAAAACAGACAGGTTTGTGTTGGCCTTTGCCGAGTAGCATACGAGTCTGTCCAGGCCCTCAAAAGCCTCATAAAATGTTTGATAATGTCGTCTTAACGTCGCATGGCTGTATAAATAAAACGGCGTACCGATCTGTTCGGCGATTTTCTGGACCGGAACATCCTCACAATACAATTCATTGTCTCGGTATTTAAAATGATGCATAAATTAGCAGTTCCTAAGTAAAATCCTAGCCCATCTTAGATCCCAACACGCGGGGGAGGACTAGGCTCTGGTTTTTCCCAGAGGGGATTTGCTTTGTTGAAAGTTCATTTAGAAGATAGGAATTAGGAATTAGAAAATAGATAACCGCAAAAGGACACAAATGATCATAAATATTTTTATTTTAATTTGTGTTTTTTTGTGTTCATCCGTGGTTTCACTAATCCTCTTTCCTCTTTCCTCTTTCCTCTTTCTATATTAAAATTTTGGTCATTGAATATTTAAAGGCTCGTAAAAAGTTAAAAAAGTTATTTTTTTTCAAGAGTGTTCGGTATTTGCTCCCCTGATTTTTCCGTGGGCGGCTTGGGGGGCGCTTTTTTGCCGCATGCTGACATAAAAGGCACCAGCAAAACAGCAACAACACATATTAAAACAAAACCCTTTTTAAAATATTTTTTCATCCCTCAATCGATTTTTATCTTAAGCGCCTTCTCAGCATCCTTGATTGCGGCCTTCACACATTGCAAGGCCGTTCCCCCAATGGACTTTCTCCGGTTGATCATTTGATCGGTGGTTAAAATTTTGAATACGTCTTTTTTAATATGAGATGAAAAGGATTTTAACTCTTTGAGAGTGAGTTCATGAAGCTCCTTTTTCTCGCTCGAAGCGTATGCAACCGCTGCCCCGATACAGCCGTGTGCCTGGCGAAACGGCATTCCTTTGGCCACAAGATAATCCGCCATATCGGTTGCATTTAAAAATCCCCTGGCTGTCGCCTGTTCCATGGTCTTTTGATTTATCTTCAGTTTTGGAAGCATTTTTGTATAAATTTCAATGCACTTTTTTAATATGTCTACGGTTTGGAACAAGGCGGTTTTATCTTCCTGCATGTCCCGATTATAAGACAACGGCAATGACTTCATCACCGTCAGAATTGAAAACAGGTCTCCGAAAACCCGCCCTGTCTTTCCGCGTACCAGTTCCGGCACATCAGGGTTTTTCTTTTGAGGCATAATGCTGCTGCCGGTGGCAAAGGAATCCGGAAGCTCGATAAAGCCAAATTCGGATGAAGACCATAAAATAAGCTCTTCTGACATGCGGCTTAAATGAATCATACAAATACTGGCAGCTGCTATAAATTCAATGATAAAATCTCTGTCTGAAACCGCATCGATACTGTTTGCCGACACTTTTGGAAAGTCGAGAAGTTTTGCCGTGTACTCCCTGTCTATGGGATATGTCGTTCCGGCCATGGCCGCACTTCCTAAGGGCAACACGTTGATTCGTTTCAAACCGTCATTGAACCGGTCGATATCTCTTGAAAACATCTCATAATATGCCATGAAATGATGGGACAAAAGAATCGGTTGAGCCCGCTGAAGGTGTGTATAGCCGGGCAGAACAACATCAATGTATGTTTTGGCAAGGTCCACCATGACCTTTGCAAGCGCAACAAGGCGCTTTACGGTATTGAACGTCTCATCCCTTAAATACATCCTCACATCCAACGCGACCTGGTCATTTCGGCTTCTTGCAGTATGAAGCTTCTGTGCGACCTTTCCGACTTTTTCGATAAGCCGGGTCTCGATGTGCATGTGGATATCCTCAAGGCCCTTATCAAACTGGAAATCTCCCCGTTCAATCTCTCGCTTGATCAAACCGAGTCCGTCAATCAATGCCAAGGCATCTGCGTCTGAAATAATTGACGCCTTTGCAAGCATGCGGCAGTGGGCAATACTCCCTTCAATATCATAAGAATATAAGCGTTTATCGATATCAATGGAAGATGTGAAGTCTTCAACCATTCTATCCGTTTTTTCAGAGAATCTGCCGTTCCAGAGTTTTTCAGACATGGGCACCTCACAAATACAGGTAATGGGTTATAGGTCAGGTCTTTCGAGAGAATGTGGTCTTAGCCCTATTACCCATCACCTATTACCTTTTTCATCCCAAAATCTCATCCAACAATTCTATAATCGCATCGATCTCTTCTTTTTCGATGATGAGCGGCGGAATAAACCGCAAGATATTTCCTTGGATGCAGTTTATCAAAAATCCTTTTTCCATACATGAGTTGACAATGGCATCCCCTTCTATTTTGAGTTTCATTCCCAAAAGGAGTCCCATTCCACGAACATCCACAATCGATTCGTGCCCGGTTTTCAATTCTGACAGTTTTTCTTTAAAATATGCCCCCATTTCTGCACAGTGACCAATGACATTTTCTTCTAAAAGCACCTTGACAACCTGGATTGACGCTGCGGTGACAATGGGAGTTCCTCCAAACGTTGACGCATGAGCTCCGGGACCGAATGATTCGGCAACGTCTTCACGGGCCAGCATGGCCCCTATGGGCAATCCATTGGCAAGGGCCTTTGCCAGAGTCATGATGTCGGGCTCAATCCTAAAATGTTCGTACGCAAACAACTTGCCGGTTCGCCCCATTCCGGTCTGGATTTCATCAAAAATCAAAAGTATACCTGTCTCGTCACACAGGCGTCTTACCGCCTTGAGGTAATCCGGATCCGGGCAACGAACGCCGCCTTCACCCTGAATGGGCTCCAGTAAAACAGCACACGTCGATGGACCGATACTTTTTCGCAGTGCCTCAATGTCGTTAAACGGTATATGGTCGAAACCTTCGAGTAGCGGTTCAAACCCCTTTTTTATTTTATCCTGACCGGTTGCGGAAAGGGTGGCCATGGTTCTGCCATGAAATGACTTCTCCATGGTGATGATTCTGTACCGATCTTTTTCACCCTTGTCCTTGGCATATTTTCGAGCCAGTTTGATCGCGGCTTCATTCGCTTCAGCGCCGCTGTTGCAGAAAAAAACCCGGTCTGCGAAACTGTTTTGGGTGAGTCGATATGCCAGCTCGATCTGAGGCTCCGTATAGTAAAGATTCGATACATGCAAAAGAACATCCGCCTGTTTTGACAATGCTTCTGAAACCTTTGGATGGGCATGCCCCAGATTACAAACGGCAATACCGGAAACAAAATCAATATACTCTCTGCCTTCGGCATCCCAAAGACGACACCCCCGGCCTTTGGTGAGGACAATGGGAAATCTATTATATGTTTTTGCGATCACCTGATCCGCTCTGTTCATTATATGTTGGCTCATTTTAATCTCACATCTTGCTATTTGAATAATTCCACTATTCGTAACTGTTTATCAGGTTTTTGAACAAATCAACCTTAATTGACCACAATGGTCATTTTATAAAAACGGCGGATATAAGGAAGCGCTTCAATCAGTATGTCGGCAACATTTGGGTTCATACTCTCTGCACTCAGTTTAAGGTTTGTTTTTTTGTTGTTTATTATATATATTTTTGTCCTGATCAGTTGATGCAAAGGATTCGAGGGTCCAAGGGGTCAAGTGTTTCTTTAATGATTGAATAAATGCTTTGAGCATCCTAACGTAACCCAAGTTGTCTTTCTTGAATATCCTTCTGTTCTTTTTAATTCTTTTTCATTTCACTCGAACCCTTGAATCCTTGACCCCTTGGACCCTTTAGAATCACATCGACTCAATTAGAAATAACCCACTTATTTTACGCTAATTAACTACAGTTAATCGAGAGATGATCATTATAAAATATACCGGCTCAAATCCTCGTCGTCTTTAATATCCTTCAGTTTGTTTTCCACATATACTTTGTCAATGACCACCCGCTTGTCTTCCATATCCGGAGCATCGAAAAGAATGTCCTCCAGTAGATACTCCATCAGTGTATAGAGCCTTCTGGCCCCAATATTTTCGGTCATGTTGTTGACCTCTTCAGCAATTCTCGCGATTTCTTCAACAGCTTCATTTTTAAAAACAACGTCAACATCTTCAGTCTTTAAAAGCGCTATATATTGAAGAAGAAGTGCATTTTTCGGTTCGGTCAATATCCTCACAAACTCTTTCCTGCCAAGTGAATCCAACTCCACCCGGATGGGAAACCGGCCCTGTAGTTCAGGAATCATATCCGACGGCTTCACCGTATGAAATGCTCCCGCAGCAATAAAAAGAATGTTGTCTGTCTTCACCGGGCCGTGCTTTGTCATTACGGTACTTCCTTCCACAATGGGAAGAAGATCTCTTTGAACGCCTTCCCGAGACACATCGGGACCTTGTGTGCCGTTCTTTCCGGCAATTTTATCAATCTCATCCAAAAAGATGATTCCTGATTGTTCGACTTTACTGATGGCTTCTTTAACGACCTTATCCATATCCACCAGATTTTGAGCCTCTTCGGCAGAAAGCATTTCCATGGCTTCAGGTACTTTTACTTTTCGTCTTTTGGTACTTTTGGGCAACAGATTTCCTATCATATCTTTGAAATTAATGCCCATTTCTTCCATGCCCACATTGGAAAAGATTTCAACAGAAGGCATTGTTCGATCTGAAACGTCAAGGTCAACATACCGATTGTCCATTTTCCCTTCACGGAGCATCTTTCGAAGTTTCTCTCTTGTAGAAGAAGCTGTTTCTGTATTGTTTGAGACAAGCTCAAACTGCGGTTCGCTTTCATCTTCCGGCTTAAACGTCGATTTTAATCCGCTTTTGGGAAGTAATAGATCCAGCATCCTCTCTTCGGCAATCTGCCGTCCTTTCTCCTTCACGGCCTCATGTTCTCTTGTTCTAAGCATGTTTACCGTAAGTTCCAGAAGGTCTCTTACCATTGATTCCACGTCCCGGCCAACATATCCCACTTCTGTAAACTTGGATGCCTCGACCTTGTTAAACGGTGAATCGGTCAGATTTGACAGTCTTCTTGCTATCTCGGTTTTTCCAACGCCGGTAGGCCCGATGAGTATGATATTCTTCGGCACGATCTCATTGCGGAGATCATCCGGGACCTGCTGTCTGCGCCAGCGGTTCCGCAAAGCAATGGCCACGGATCGTTTGGCATTATGCTGGCCGATTATATATTTATCAAGTTCCTTGACAATTTCATTGGGTTTAAGATTGCTCATTTTGTCCGTTCTTTATCATCGGTTTAAAATTTAGAGTTCTTCAATCGTAATGACATCATTTGTAAAGACACATATGGAACCTGCTATTTTCATAGCTTCCGCTACGATGCCGACAGCACCCATATCCGAATGCCTAATCAGAGCAGTGGCCGCCGCCTGGGCGCCGGCGCCTCCGGATCCAATCCCCATAACACCTTCATCCGGTTCAATCACATCACCGTTTCCTGAAATAACAAACATCTTTTTTTCATCTACGGCAATCATAATTGCTTCGAGACGTCTTAAGTATTTGTCGGTTCTCCAATCCCGGGCCAATTCCACAGCACTGCGCATCAGGTTTCCATTGTAGCGCTCAAGCTTTTTTTCCAAGCGTTCTGAAAGGTTCAAGGCATCCGCCGTGGCCCCGGCAAATCCCACAATGATTTTGTCGTTGTAAATCCTTCGAACCTTTTTGGCCGTATGCTTGACAATGATATTGTTCAATGTAACCTGACCGTCACCGGCCACAGCAACCTTTCCCTTATGCCTGACAGCTAGAATTGTTGTACCATGTAATTTCATCGTTTTAATCTTGTTTCCTCGGTTTTCGCACCCGCATTTTCTATTGCCCCGCCACTATTTTAAACGCTCAGTTTAGGCCGATGTCAGCAGTGAAATACATTGCCTTCATCGTCTCGGGTGCGCCTTGTCATAGGTTTCCATCAACCTGTCAATGCTCACATGGGTATATTTCTGTGTCGTGGACAGACTTTTATGTCCCAAAAGTTCCTGAACCACCCTCAAATCCGCCCCGGCATCCAGCATATGCGTTGCGAATGTATGGCGCAGCGCATGGGGAGAAACAGGTATCAAGAGACCACATTCTCTTGCCGTTTTGTCAAGAATGCGGGCGATGGATCGACTTGTCAGGCGACCCTGGTCCTTGTTTAAAAAGAGCGGCGTGTTATTGTCCTCTCCGATACCCGCTTCTTTTTGCAATCTTTTTCTGTACGCTTTAATCGCAGCGATGGCTTTTGTGCCGATGGGAACAATCCTTTCTTTGTTGCCTTTTCCAACGACGCGAATCAGACATTTTTTAACATCCACATCAAAGACGTTCAGACCCTCGAGCTCCGAAACACGAATCCCGCTCGAGTAAAGTGTTTCAAAAATAGCACGGTTTCTCATGCCGGCCAGTGTATCGGTCTTTATCGAATCGAGCAGTCTGAAAATATCATCCACGGGCAGGTATACCGGGATGGCCTTATTTTGTTTCGGTGTTAAAATCAGATCCAAAGGATTGTCCAGTATAACACCATGCTTGACGAGAAATCTGAAAAAGGAACGAACCGCCGAAAGTTTTCTGGCGATGGTCACTTTTTTGTTCTTTTTATATAAAAACCCCAGATACCCTCTTATCATCAAGTTGTCGATCTGATCGGCCTTTAACAAATCAGCACCCTTTTGATTTTCATTTGAAAAAAAGGTTTCACTGACAAATGAAACAAACTCGTTAAGATTGTGCGAATACGCACGACACGTGTTTGCCGCATATCCCTTTTCAGAGTGAAGGGAATCAATAAAGGATCTGATCTGATTTTTCAAAGATGGTGACATCATCAAAATTCAATCAAAGACTCGAGTTCTTTCCAAGTGCCGACTTCCACAAAAGGATGACGTTTTCTGTTCCATGGTTGCTTGAAAATAATAGGCGTAACGCCCGCCTCGAAAAGTGGATAACATGTTTCAAGCCTGTCCTCCACAAAATAAGAAATATCTCTGCTTGACAGCACATCGACCTTGGCGTCAAATGAACCTGTTGCAACAACTTCTATTGAATCAGGATCAAGAGACAATACGTTTTGTATCCATTCATATATGGGTTCTATAGTCGGTCGAGCGGTCACAAATAAAATCGGGCTTTGCTGCCGGCCGAGTCGGGTTAAGACATTTCTGGCACCTGGCATTGGTTTTAAAGATGCTTTATGGGTTCCATCCAATATCCGGGTTAAAATAGCCTCGATAAGAATCGGATCAATATCGACACATTCTTCCAATATATAACACGTAATGTCTTCGTATCTGACATTGCGAATGTTATATTCTTCCCGTGCAATATCCAAGAACAACGTCATGGTGTCTGCAAGAACGCCGTCAATATCAAAAGCCAATGAAGATGGATCGATCATATGTTCTTTCTACCGATTCCTCAATTACTTGAGATTCGTCTCTGTCGCCTGCCAATGATGATTGAGCGGCTATCCTGCTCTGCGAGTCTTTTTCTTGAGTTTTATAAGACGGCGTCGATAAATATCGGCCATTTTTTTGTCATTGTCATTCAAAGCATTTTCGCGATTCGCCTTAAGTGATTTAATTTTCTTCTTAATGTCACGAACTGAGGCATCAGGCGTTGCCTTGGTCTCTTCTACGATCCCCCTTGCTTTTTTTATGGCGCTGATGAGTTCTGGTTTGTTCATGCCATAAACACCTGTTATTTCTGGAAGTTCTTTCCCGACTTCCCGCAACTCTTTGGCTGTCATTTTTTCCAGGGGTTTTTCTTTGGCTTCCTTTTTCTTCACACCCATGCTTCAAGATCTCCTTTTTTGCACAATGGTTAAAAAGCACAAGCGGAGGCTGTAATACCCCCGCTGTGGATTAAATTGTTAAAGATTAAGAAATTTAATTAAACAATTTTTTTTAATGATGTCAATAAATAGATGGCTGTTATTCCTTTTCTTCTTTTTTTGTTTTGTCCATGGCATCCAGAAACGGCTTGACAAGATCAAGGGGAAACGGAAAGATGGTCGTTGTATTTTGCTCGGCAGATATTTCGCGCATGGTCTGAAGATATCTTAGCTGCATGGCCATGGGATGTTCACGAATAATTTCAGCGGCTTCAGCCAGCTTTGTTGCCGCCTGGAACTCACCGTCGGCATTAATGACCTTGGCACGTCGCTCCCGCTCCGCTTCAGCCTGTTTGGCCATCGATCGCTGCATATCCTGGGGTAAATCAATATGCTTAAGCTCTACGGTGGTGACTTTTATCCCCCACGGATCCGTGTGGGTGTCAAGAATTTCCTGAAGTTGAGAATTGATTTTTTCCCTTGCAGACAATAGTTCATCAAGCTCCGCCTGTCCGCATACACTTCTCAAGGTTGTCTGCGCCAATTGGGACATCGCATATGCGTAATCTTCAACTTCGACAACCGCCTTTATGGGTTCAATGACTCTGAAATAGATGACCGCATTTACCTTGACGGAGACATTGTCCCTGCTGATGACATCCTGAGGGTCCACATCCATGGCCACAAGGCGCATACTGACCTTTACCATTTTGTCTATCACCGGAATCAGAATGATCAGACCCGGCCCTTTTGCCTGTATCACCCTGCCGAGTCTGAAGATAACGCCTCGTTCATATTCGTTTAATATGCGTATGGCTGCAGAGAGAAAAAAAATTGTGACTACAACTACTGCTATTATCGTATACATTTTATTCTCCTGTTACTTCGTAAAAAGGTATCTTGAAATCGTCAAATCAGAATCTACTCCACGGGTTCCACTTCCAGAACAAGGTTCTCAACTTTAATAACCCTGACCTTGGCCCCCTTTTCAACGGGATCTTTTGAAATCGCTTTCCACAGTTCTCCGTGAACAAACACCTTGCCTTCCTGCAATATAGGTTCTTTAACCACGCCGATTTCCCCCAAAAGGCCCGTTGCACCTGTTCTTGGCTTTGACAGATGAGATTTAAAAACCAGCCCTGAGATAACGACAAAAAAACCGGAAACGACCATAAGTGTCGGTACAAGCACCGTCCATGACAATCTCATATCGGTGCCTTTTTCATCAAACAACATCAAGGAACCCAGTAAAAGGGCGGTAATGCCTGCAACACTCAAAAGACCGTAACTTGCGATTTTCATCTCCATGATAAAAAAAACGATGGCAAGAACAATAAGCAAAAATCCGGCATAGTTGACCGGTATGGTCTGAAATGCAAAAAACGCCAGAATAATCGATATCCCACCCACAACTCCGGGAAGCACGGCACCGGGGTGAGACAGTTCAAAATAGAGACCGGCAAGACCGATCATCATAAGAATATATGCCACATTCGGATCACTGATGATCTTTAAAACCTTGGTCCGTAAGCTTTCCTCAATCATCGTTATTTTAGGATGATCAAGTTTTAAAACCCCTTTGTTTTCAATTTTACGACCGTTAATCTGACGTATCAAATCATCCAGATCTTTTGCCACGATATCGATAACATTTAACTTTAGGGCCTCAGTCTCCGTCACGGAAACGCTTTCACGAACCGCCTTTTCAACCCATTTAACATTCCTTCCCCTTTTCTCTGCGATACTTTTGACCTGGGCAACCATATCATTGGTGACTTTTTCAGACATTGTTCCACCGATATCCTTGCCGCCGGCGCCCACCGGATGTGCGGCACCAATGTTTGTTCCCGGTGCCATGGCAGCAATGTCCGCAGCAATGGTAATCATGACGCCTGCAGAAGCGGCCCTGGCGCCGCTGGGTGCAACATACGTCACCACCGGAACCTTGCTTGCAAAGATTGCCTTGACGATAATGCGCATCGATTCGGCAAGGCCGCCGGGCGTGTCGATCTTAATAATGATACATGAAACGTCATCTTCGGAAGCCTTCTCAATTCCCTTTTTTATAAAATCAGCCACAGCAGGATTGATTGAGCCTGTAATTTCAATGATATAGACTTCATTTTCAGCCGCATAATTATTTCCGGCATAGCCAAATAAAAACCATAACAACGCCGTTAAAATAAAAATTATTCGCTTCATTAATCAAGCACCCATGGCTTTCATTAATTTCTTCATATCCTCCCAAACATCCCGCTTCTTGTTTGGATTCCGAAGCAAATATGCAGGATGATAGGTCGGCAGCACCCTTACACCCATATAATCGAAAAAACATCCCCTGAGTTTTGAAATCGGCGATTTGGTTTCAAGAAGTGTCTGAGCGGCAAACGTCCCCAAAGCACAAATAATATCCGGTTTTACGGATGCAATCTGGCGTTTTAAAAAAGGAACGCATACGTCGATCTCATCTGCCATTGGGTTTCTGTTTCCGGGAGGGCGACACTTAATGATATTACAGATATAGACCTGTTCCCGCGTATAATTTATCGCTTCGATGATTTTGGTAAGAAGCTTTCCTGCGGCCCCGACGAAAGGTTCGCCCATTTGGTCCTCATCATATCCCGGTCCTTCACCCACAAACATGAGTCTCGCATGAGGATCCCCGGCCCCGAATACAATGTTTTTCCGTTTTTCAGAAAGCCTGCACCGCCTGCAATCCCCCAGGTCCGTTCGAATGACCTCAAGCGTTTCTGACATCCTCCCCTCTTTACGCCCCCAGTTTTTAATCGCGTCGAGGCTCTCCTTTGAACATTCAAACCCCTGACAACCGTTTTCAGCCAATAACATGAAAAACGTCTTTATATCTTCAAGTGTGGTGATAATCTCTGATTCGAAAGAGGTCATAAAATTTTTAATATCCGATCCAGCAAAATATTTGCGACATCATCTTTGGGGATTTTGGGCAGATTCTCTTTTGTGCCGTCTTTATAAAACAGTGTTACCGTATTGGTGTCGGCATTGAAACCGGAATCAGGATGGCCCACGATATTCCCGACAATGATGTCGAGATTTTTTTCTGCCAGTTTTTGTTCTGCATGTTGTTCAAGGTGTTCTGTTTCCGCAGCAAATCCTACGAGAATCTGTCCTTTTTTATTTCTGCCGATTTCTTTCAAAATATCCTGGGTTCTTTCCAGAGACAAAATCAGCTCATTTTTTTCCTTCTTGAGTTTTTGCTCTGCACGATCCTTGGGCCGGTAATCGGAAACCGCGGCTGCTTTGATAATGATATCGGAATCCGCCACATTCTCAAATACAGCATGGGCCATCTCTTTGGCGGTGTTCACCCTGATCACGGCAACATTGTTGGGATTCAAAAGGGGTGTCGGGCCGGTAACCAAAGTCACCTTAGCGCCTCTATACTCGGCAGCCCTTGCAACTGCAAAGCCCATTTTGCCGGAAGACGGGTTGCTGACAAATCTGACAGGATCCACAGGTTCCCGGGTGGGACCGGCGGTAACCAGTATTTTCTTGTCTTTCAGATCCTTGGGCGTAAGGTAGAAAAGAGTTCTGTCCAATATGTCACAAGGTTCGGGAAGACGACCGGGGCCTGTGGTTCCGCATGCCAGGCTCCCGGATTCCGGATCGATAACAAAATACCCATCAGAACGGAGCATTTCAAGATTCCTCTGTACGGCATTGCTCTCAAACATATGCGTGTTCATTGAAGGGCAAAGGACCACAGGGCACGTTACCGCCATCATGAAGGTACTCAGGGCATCATCGGCAATGCCGTTGGCCAGCTTACCGATAACATTGGCGGTTGCCGGGGCAATCACTACGGCATCTGCTTGCTCGGCCCAGTCAATGTGCCGTATGGATGCATCATCGTTTTTCTCAAAAAGATCCGTGCACACGGCTTGACCGGACAAGGCTTTAAAGGTCAAAGCCCCCACAAAGGCCTGGGCGTATTTTGTCATAATGACCCTGACAGTGGCACCTTCTTTTACAAAAAGTCTCAAAAGCTCAACGCTTTTATATGCCGCGATACCTCCGGATACTCCCAGAACGATATTTTTTTCGTTGATGATGTTTTTCATAAAAATTTTTTCCTTAACAATTTATTTCAGGCCGCTAAGATAATTTCTAACCCTCGTCAGTTTTTCTACGTTATGATATTTAATCAAAAGATCGATCCACCTGCTAAACAGCTTGACAAGATGATCCGGTGATGTTTCATTGAGTTTTTTTTCAATTTCAGAAAGTGCATCCCTAAGGTCCTGGCGTTCGGGTTCACCTTCTAAAAGATATCTGTAGATTTCGGCGGCTTTTAATAAATTACCCTGATCAGCATACACTTTTGCCATCGTCCGGGTATAAAAGACATCGTCTTTACTCAATTTTTTTGAACCTTTCTTTTTTTTACTTTGATGATCACTTCATCCTTGCCGATGACCCCCAGCTCCTTTCTGGCCACATCTTCAACATACTCGGGATCATTCTTCAACCGCTCTATTTCACGATAAAGAGAAAGATTTTCCTTTTTAAGCGCATCGTTTTTTTTCGACAAGTTATCCTTTTTTATTTTAAGTTGATAGAGATCCGTAAGGCTATTTTCACCAAACACCATAAACAATAACATTAAAAACATCGTCATTATTGCTAAAACAAGCATTATATTTTTCTTTAAACTCACGCTTTATCCTTCCCCTTTCCGGCGATGGCCATCACCTTTTTCAATTCGGAACTTTTAAGCAATAAAGAAAAAGAACCATATAACACAAAACCGATAATGATACTTCCCACAAGCCCGAAGAAAAGGCCCGCCAGACTCCCGCCTTCAGAAGGAATAATGAATTGAGCCGCCGCCCAGACAGCAACACCCATAAATACTGAACAGATGATGGTCTTATAAACGGACAACATAATCGTTTTCAACCCCAGCATGCCGAGTTTTGTCTCTAAAGCCCAGACAAGAAGTCCGAGGTTTAACATGGACGCCAAAGAAGTGGCCAGTGCAAGCCCTCCATGTCCCATAGGCCCCATGAGAAGAATACCGAGAATGATATTGGCACAAACAGATATTACCGCCATTCGTACCGGCGTTTTTGTATCCTGCAGTGCATAAAATGTTGACACCACAATCCGCACGCCTGAAAACGCCCATAATCCCACACTATAATATAAAAGGGCATATGCAGTCAAATGGGTGGCCTGTGCATCGAACGCACCCCTTTTAAATAATAACGCAACGATCGGTTCTCTTAAAACGATCAGGCCGACCATTGAGGGAATGGTAATAAAAAAAACCAGTTTCATCGCATATTCAAAGGTTTCCCGAACTGCCTGGATGTCCTTTTTTGCGGCCTGTCTTGAAATACTCGGCAAAACAGCGGTTGCGGTTGCGATGGCGAATATTCCAAGGGGAAACTGCACCAAACGGTCGGCATAATATAGATATGAAACACTCCCTTCGGGAAGCAGTGACGCCAAAAGCGTCCCCACCAGGATATTGATTTGATAGACAGCAGCGCCGAATATGGTGGGAAGCATCAACAGACCCACTTTCTTGAGGCCGGGATGGAATATTTTTGCTTTTTGCCAAAAATAAAACCCTTTGTTAATCAAAAACGGCACCTGAAACCCAAGCTGCAAAACTCCACCGATCACCACACCGACGGCCAGACCGGTGACAGGATGGGCCATGTGGGGTGAAATTAAAAAAACCGAACATATAATGGAGATATTCAAAAGAACAGGGGCAAGGGCCGGTGCAGCGAAATGACCCAGAACATTAAGGATCCCCATGGAAAGTGCCACCATTCCGATAAAGAAGATATACGGGAACATGATTCGCGTGAGGAAAATGGTGACGGACAATTTCTCAGGTGAATCAATAAAGCCTGGAGCAAGAAGGCGAATGATCAGCGGAGACAAAAAAATACCTGCAATGGCAACCACAACCAGCAGCACCGACAGCAGTCTTATGGCAGATCTGGCCATTTCAAAGGCGTCTTCTTTTCCTCGATTCATCAGTGTGTCGGTAAATACCGGGATAAATGCAACGCTTAAAGAACCCTCGGCAAAAAGCCTCCTTAAAAGGTTTGGAATTCTAAATGCCACAAAGAAGGCATCTGAGCTCAATCCGGCACCGAAAAACCAGGCAATGACAACATCTCTTATAAATCCGAAAATACGGCTCAAGAGTGTCGCTGATCCAACAACGCCTGCTGCTTTGGTTACGCGGTCATTTTCATGATCGGTTTGTGTTATTGAAGGGTTCATGATTTGAAATAAATGATTCGGATCTATGGGGCCTGACTTTTATATAACCTTTGGAAGGGGCGGTTTTATTTAAAGCCGTACAAGTTAAAAGTGCCTAAAGTGATCTAAAGTGCCTATTTATCCCGCATTTATCGGGGAAGTTATGGAGTCGCTTCGCTCCGCTAATTTTAATAATTGGCAGAATTCCTTAACTTTAGCTCACTTTAAACTTTAGTTCACTTCAAACTCTTCCAGCGATTTTCAGGCAGGCCATCATTCACTGGCCTATCCCGGAGGACCCGGTTTTTTTATTACGAAATAAAAACTTCTTGACATATATTTAATAAGCTCATAACTTACATTTTTTAAATCAATAAGAAAAGGAGTTTATTAAGAAATTGGCCAATCATAAATCAGCATTAAAACGCGCACGTCAGAACGAAATTAGACGCTTGCGCAATAAATCCGTAAAAACAAAGGTAAAATCTATTGTTAAAGATGTGCGACTTTCTGTGGACGGAAGCTCTAAAGAAGACGCATTGAAAAAACTTGATATGGCAAAATCGAACATTGATAGAGCCGCCCAAAAAGGTGTCATTCACAAAAAGACAGCTTCTCGCAAAATTTCACGCCTATCGAAATTGGTAAACACCATTTCCGTTGAATCGTAAAAAAAGCGCAGCGTACAAAATGAAGTTTCTACATTCTTTGAACGATGCGCTTTTTCGTTGAGTGCTTTAAAAATTGTCTGTTAAACGATTGTAGACTTTTTCTGCAAGTCTTTTAGACAGGTTTTCGATGGCTTGGCGTTTTTTGATATCGGTCGCCTGTCTGTCTGTCGACACATCATAGTCTTCGAATGATGAAACATTTGATGCGGACCATTTTACCCCGCCATCCGAACCGGTTAACTTCAAACTGACGGTAATTTCGACCCGCCTGGCAAGAGCGCTCTGCTGTGCCTGACGGGAAATTGTCGAAATGCGCTCGGATTCAATAACACCGGTAAGGATTGCGTCAGCCTTCTTGCTGTTTTTCTGGACACTTCTTCCCTTCCGGGTAAATTCATATATCAGGTCATTGGTAATGGTATTTTCCAGCCCGGTTTCCGTGGTGCGGTTTTCAAAAATGTCTATGGCAACCGTCTGTATTCCTTCCGGCAAATTTCCACTTCCTGCAAACCGATACCCGCAAGCCGAAAAAAACAAAGCGATAATAATAACCGGCCAGATAAATTTTTGACGATAAAAGAAGGCTGTTTTAGCTGTAATGTTCATAATTTTTTTCGCTTCGCTCATAATTGGAATAATGGAGCAATGGAATGATGGAATAATGGGTTACTGTAGGAATTAAATTGATATTGTTCCTTCAACCCAACGCTCCACTATTCCAACATTCCAACATTCCATGGAGGTGGTATAAACCAAGATCTGTTAAAATATCTTTAATTTCAAACAATTGAAGGATTTCCAAGACATTGGTTATACCACGATATTAACAAGTTTCTCTTTGACAACAATAATTTTTTTAATGGGTTTCCCATCGATGAATTTCAAGGCTCTTTCGTCTGCAAGCGCCATTTCTTTTAAGGTGTCGTCACCTGCATCGGCATCTACGTGGAACTTGCTTCTAAGTTTACCGTTGACCTGTACCACGATCAAAAGCTCATCTTTGATGAGTGCGTCCTCCCTGTATGACGGCCATGAAGCCATTAGGATGCTGGTATCAAATCCAAGCGATTCCCATAATTCTTCGGAAAAATGAGGGACAATGGGAGATAAAAGAAGTGCAACTGATTCCATGGATAGCCGCATGACCTCGATGTTTTGAGCGTTCTTATCAGCGAAATCGATTCCGTACATTGTATTTACGAGTTCCATGATGGCACTGATAGCGGTATTGAAATGAAATCTGTCTTCGATATCTCTGGTAACCTTTTTTATCGTTGCATGGTTTTTTTTGAATAGTGCGCGAGAATCACCTTCCAGTTGATTTGGACTGCCGTTAAAAGGCTTGGCGTTACGAATTAAGCTCTCCCAATTTAATGCCAGCCGCCACACACGGTTTAGAAAGCGATAGCCGCCCTCAACACCCTGTTCGCTCCATTCCAGATCTCTTTCGGGCGGTGCTGCAAAAAGGCAGAAAAGTCTTGTGGTATCCGCACCAAATTTTTCAAGAAGAATGTTGGGGTCGATAACATTCTTTTTTGACTTGGACATCTTTTCAACACGACCGACGATGGTCTGCTGGCCGCATCGTTTACAAAGCCGTTCTTCATTGGTTTCTTTTATTTCATCAGGAAGAAGAAATCCGTGTTCAGGACAGGAAACCGTCTCTTTACAAACCATTCCCTGGGTTAAAAGCCGCGTAAAAGGTTCCTTATATTTAACAAGTCCAATATCATGTAGAACACGGGTGTAATATCTGGAATAGAGCAGATGTAAAATCGCATGCTCAACACCACCGATATACTGATCGACAGGCATCCAGTAATCTACGGCTTCACGGTCAAACATGGCGGTTTTACAGTTCGGGCTGCAATATCGTTCATAATACCACGAAGACTCTACGAACGTATCCATGGTATCGGTTTCTCGCCTGGCATCGTGACTGGCACAGGCCGGACAAGACGTTTTTGTAAAATATTCAAGGGTCGATAATGGTGATTTACCACCTTCAAGAAGATCGGCATCCTCTGGAAGCAAAATGGGAAGGTCTTTTTCAGGAACTGGAACAATACCGCATTTTTCACAATGAATGATGGGTATCGGTGCACCCCAGTATCGTTGTCTTGAAATCCCCCAGTCCCTTAGCCTGAAGCTGGTTGTTTTCTTTCCGAGCCCCTTTTCCTCCAGATAATACGCAATATCGTCCAGCGCCTTTACACTATCTATTCCATTGAACCGACCGGAATTAATCATGACACCTTCACCGGGAAAGGCTTCGGTCATTGTGGCGGGATCGAGATCGGCATCATGAGGTTTTACAACCACGATGACGTCAAGGCCATACTTACGGGCAAATTCAAAATCTCGCTGATCATGCGCTGGAACGGACATGACTGCACCGGTGCCATATTCCATAAGCGCAAAGTTAGCGGTATAGATCGGCATACGAATACCGGTTAAAGGATTGGTACAATATGCACCGATAAAAACACCCTCTTTTTCATAGCTTTCCACGGCTTTAACCGATCGATCCTGCAAGGATATGCGCTGGATAAACTCGGCAACTTCCATTTCTTGGGGCGTTCCTTCGGACATTTTGATCACCAGCGGGTGCTCCGGTGCAAGGCACATAAACGTCGCCCCATATACGGTATCCTGTCGTGTCGTAAACACCGGTATATGTTCATCCGAGTTTTCTATGGAAAACCGTATTTCTGCCCCCATACTCTTTCCGATCCAGTTTTTCTGCATCGTGATAACCTTTTCAGGCCACCCCGGCAGCTTTTCACAATAGGACAAGAGATCCTGGGCATAATCGGTAATGCGGAAAAACCATTGCCAGAGCTTTTTTTGTCGAACCTGCTGACCACATCTCCAACACAGGCCGGCTTCGACCTGTTCGTTGGCAAGAACCGTTTGGCAGTGTTCACACCAGTTCACAAAGGATTCCTTACGATAGGCCATCTTTTTTTCATACATTTTTAAAAAAAGCCACTGTTCCCACTGATAATATTCAGGACTGCAAGTCGCGATTTCCCGATCCCAATCATAGGAAAAACCCAGAAGCTTCAACTGAAATCGCATGGTATCGATATTTTGATACGTCCACTTGGCCGGGTGAGTGTTGTTTGCAATTGCAGCGTTTTCCGCCGGCATACCGAATGCATCCCAACCCATGGGATGAAGGACATTAAACCCTTGCATTCTTTTGTATCTCGCAACAACATCTCCGATGGTATAGTTTCTTACATGGCCCATGTGGATATTGCCAGACGGATAAGGAAACATCTCAAGCAGATAATACTTTTCTTTATTCGGATCCTCTTTGACCTTAAAAAGCTTTGTCTCTTCCCAAATATTTTGCCATTTAGATTCTATCTTTCTGGGATCGTATCGTTCATCCATTTTATATGATTAACCTCGAAAAAATATTGTAAATCAAAGCGTTATACGTATAATATCCTAAGTTCATATGCTCTAAACATCCTAATAGAACAATAGGTTTCATGCCATATCACGATACAAATAGCAAGTCATAAGACCTGAATTGTGTGATGGCGAGAAATCGTTTGACTTGTACATAACAATTTCATATTCATTAAGAAGAGCAAGTGCTTAAGATTAAAGCCTGTTTTTACCCATAAACAATCCTTATTCGTGCTGAGTCGGAAGTCTCATTCTAATTGTTCTTAACCATAATTGGAAAACTATTTCATGAGCGGTAAAATCCTTATCAATGCTATTGATCCTGAGGAATGCAGAATTGCAAAAGTCAAGGACCTGAAGCTTGAAGAATTTCATATTGAAAGTTCAGGAAGAGAAATTATCCATGGCAACATTTATAAGGCTGTCATCTCTCGTATTGAACCGAGCCTTCAGGCCGCATTTGTAGATTTTGGCGCTGATCGTCACGGTTTTTTGCAAAAACATGAAATCCACAGCGATTATTTTCAGGACAATCCCTCTAAAGACCGATCCATCCTAAAAATGGTAAAGCGTGGGCAAGAACTTTTGGTGCAAGTAACCAAAGATCCCTTCATGAGAAAGGGCGCCATGCTGACAACTTATATATCTTTGCCCGGTCGATACGTGGTGCTTATGCCGGGAAGCGACAGCCGGGGAATCTCACGCAAAATAGAAGACGAAGAAGAGCGTAAACGTTTAAAAAGTATCGTCGGCAAGCTTAAGATACCGCCGGGATTTGGAATTATTGTCCGAACGGCAGGAATCAACAGTACTAAACCAAGTATGTCAAAAGATTTAAACTATCTTTTGCGCCTGTGGAAGAACATCAAAAAAAATGTGACAAAGGTAAAAGCGCCCGTATTGCTTTATAAAGAGCAAAATCTTGCCGTAAGATCCATGCGCGATTACTTCACCCATGATGTCACCGAAATCCTTATCGATGATGAAGCCATATTCCATGTCGTTAAAGATTTTGTTAAAATCATATCGCCGAAACATAAAAAAATTGTCAAATACTATAAAGGGGACCGGCCGATATTCTCCAAATACCAACTTGAAGATCAAATTTCATCAATCTACGAGAGTCGTGTAAAACTTAAATCCGGCGGAACGCTGGTCATTGCACAAACTGAAGCGCTTGTCTCCATCGACGTTAATTCAGGTAAGGCAACCCGGAAAAAGTCCATTGAGCAAACCGCACTTCAAACCAATATTGAAGCAGCCGAGGAAATTGCACGCCAGTTACGACTCAGAGATTTGGGCGGCCTTATTGTCATCGATTTTATCGACATGAAAGACCCCAAACACAAGTCAGAAGTTGAAAGGGCCGTAAAAAATTTCGTAAAACCGGATAAGGCCAAAACAAATATCGGTAAAATATCTAAATTTGGGTTGATGGAAATGTCGAGACAGCGACTTCGTCCCTCCATCGAATCCAGCAGTTTCGAGCCCTGCATTCATTGTAAGGGAAAAGGAATGATCCCCTCTATTGAAATGCTGGCTCTTGACTTTCTCCGCCGACTTCGCCTTGAAACCATAAAAACCGATATTTCAAGTGTCAAAGGAATCGTCCCCCACGGTGTTGCCGAGTACCTTTTAAACAAGAAACGCAAAGAAATTCTAGATCTGGAACTCAGGAGAGGTCTCTCCATCACCATTGAGGGGGATACAAAAATTATTCCCGGGCTGAGCGAAATTAATTGTGAAGAATAAAATCGTTCCATACCCATCCATTATCCTGTATTCAAAGGTAAATTTATGCCAAAAAAACCTGTAACAAGGGCAAATAGAATTATCGGAGTTGTTATTATCGCCGTGGTGCTTGTTGGCGCATTTGCGGGTATCAAGTTTCTGATTAAACAAAATTCGAAAACCGAAACGCAAAAGGGAACCGATAATATTCAAATTCCTTCAAATTCGGAACCGGTTATTGATTACAACAACATTGACAAAGACAAAGACCTCAAGGCTCTCATGAAACAGCGAAAGGCACAATATGGAGTTGATAAAGGGGTTGATATTATAGCACAATCCAATGAATCCATTAAAATCGGCGATGCAACGGTATCCATGCAGGAAATTTTGGAAAAGATTCGTCTAAAAAGTGGTGATATCGTAGAAAAAGACATTAAATCACACGATATGACAACAAAAGAAAAAATAGAATCATTCGGGATTCACGTCGTCCAGCCTGGAGAAAATATCTGGAATATCCATTTTACCTTTCTAAAAGATTATTTCGATCACAAAGGCGCCCAGTTGTCACCCCGTTCGGATGAACCCCTTCAAGGTGGAATCAGTTCGGGTGTCGGCAAGATTCTTAAATTCTCGGAGCATACCGTGAACATTTACAATATCAGAGATCATAAACTCGATGTTAACCTTAACTTAATCTTTCCCTTGACCAAAGTGGTCGTCTATAATATGGATCAAATTTTTGCATTTCTGGATCTCATTGACTATAAACATGTAAACCGTATTCAATTTGACGGAGAGACGCTCTGGATGCCGGCGAATTAAACTGAATTTTTCACATGTGTGTGGCGGTGATTTGACCCGACAGCGGGATTACCGCTTTGCTCTGACAAAGCATTCATGGGTAGTAACCGGGTCCGGAGGGCCCGGCTTGAGGTTATTCCTGAAAGGGAATATTTTACTCAAAACCGTATAAATAAAAAACCCTTGGAAAAGTTTCATGAAATTTATAGTTAGTGTCCATCCATAAATGAGGATTTTTGTTAGAGATCAAGACATGTGAAAAAAATAACCACAGGCATATAGTTGATATTCCGAGGATTATTTTTTTAACATAACGCAGAGATTGGACAAAAAGACCATTTATGGATGGACACTCGTTAAAGAACCATTTGACCTGAACGACAAATTACAGTATATCAGCGCCATTTTCATCACTTATTGGTAGTTAGAAACAATTAATTATATCATCCAAATAACGAATAAGGAGGTTTTATCTTGATAAATATTGCTTATGCAATGGGCCAAGGCGGCGCAGCAGGTGGACAAGGGGCAGGCGGATTTACATCTCTTATCCCCATTATCCTCATGTTCGTCATATTCTATTTTTTACTTATCCGACCCCAGCAAAAAAAGGCCAAGGAACATCGTGAAATGATCGGTCATCTTAAAAAAGGGGACCGTATCGTAACCAGTGGCGGATTGCATGGTCGGGTAACCGCCGTCGGTGACACAACATTGACGGTGGAAATTGCAGACAGGGTCCGTGTGAAGATTGCCCGTGGAAATGTTTCCCAGGTGTCACAGTCCTCGGCACCGTCTCAGGATACCAAAAAAAAATAAGACAAATTCATACCCATCAAAAGGAAAAGATCATTGCGTAATTTTTCTTGGCGAGTTCTGGCTGTTTTTGGAGTGATGATTGCAGCGATTATTTATGTGCTTCCCACCATAAACCCATCTCTTTGGCCGCATAAAAAAATAAATCTCGGCCTTGATCTTCAAGGCGGCATGCACCTGGCCCTTGAAGTGGAAACCGATAAAGCCGTGGAAAGCACCATTGAACGAATCATTCAAGAAATCCGGGGTTTTTTAAGAAAAGATCATATTCGATATACCACTTTGAATCGCATAGAAGGCAACCGGATATTGATCAAACTGGAAGGACAAAAAAATATTGATGAATTTGAAAAGATTCTCGACACGGAATTTAAAAATCTACGCATCCTTTCAAGATCAATGGACGGTGACGTCTTAACCATGCAGATTGATCTTCCGGACAAAGAGACCGAACGAATCAAAAAATTGGCAACGGATCAGGCTCTTGAAACCATCAGAAACCGGATCGACCAGTTTGGCGTCAGTGAACCCGATATCCGCCGGCAGGGTGAAAATCGAATCCTCGTCCAACTCCCTGGAATAAAAGATACCAAAAGGGCCATAGCTTTAATCGGCAAAACAGCGCTCCTGGAATTCAAACTTGTGGATGAAACCCACGACCTTAATGACGCGCTTAAGGGACATGTCCCTCCTGGAAGTGAGGTGCTTTATGGGGTTAAGGTTGACCCCACCACCCATCGTACTTATAAAACCCCTTATCTTTTAAAGAAAAGGACCCTTTTAACCGGCGCCAATCTTACCGATGCGAGGGTTCAAATCGACTCTCAATATAACGAACCTTATGTTTCAATTGATTTCGACAAAAAGGGCGCCAGGGATTTTGAAAGAATCACCGGAGAAAATGTAAAAAAACGTCTGGCCATTGTATTGGACAACAAGGTTTATTCAGCCCCGGTTATCCAGGAAAAAATATCCGGCGGAAAGGCGCGTATTACCGGACACTTTACTACTGATGAAGCGAGGGATCTCGCCATTGCACTTCGTGCAGGCGCTCTCCCGGCACCTGTTGATATTGTTGAAGAAAGGACTGTAGGCCCTTCGCTGGGAACCGATTCTATAAGGAAAGGCCTCATTTCCATGTGTGTCGGCGGTATTCTTGTTATTCTGTTCATGGCCGTATATTACAGGGGTTCGGGACTCATTGCAGACGTTGCACTGCTTCTCAATATTCTTCTGATTGCCGGCGGTCTTGCCGGGTTTCAGGCAACCCTTACTCTCCCTGGCATTGCAGGAATCATCCTCACTATCGGTATGGCTGTGGATGCCAATGTCCTCATATTTGAGCGAATCAGGGAAGAACTGAATATCGGCAAAACGCCGCGTGCAGCCGTGGATTCCGGTTATGACAGAGCAACACTGACCATCCTAGATGCCAATGTTACGACACTGATCGCAGCCCTTGTCCTCTTCCAGTTCGGCACCGGGCCTGTCAAAGGATTTGCCGTAACTCTCAGCCTTGGGGTCATTGCAAGTCTGTTTACAGCCCTGATCCTTACCCGGATGGTATTTGACTATTACTTAATGAAACGAAAAACCAAGCATTTGAGCATTTAGGGGTCACTCCATGCAGTTTGTAAAACCTGATGTTAATATCGATTTTGTGGGCAAAAGAAAAATCGCTTTCTCTGTTTCTCTGGCAATGATCATCATCAGCATTGCTTCTCTTGTGATCCACGGAGGACCCAAATATGGTATCGATTTTGCCGGTGGAACACTGGTTCAGGTTAAATTTAACGAACCTGTAACCCTAAAAAATATAAAATCCGGCCTGGCCGCCATAGATCTCGGGAAATCTTCGGTCCAGGGATTCGGAGAGCAAAGCGAAAACGAATATCTTATCCGCACCGACAGGTCTGTCATGACTTCAGGAGGATTTGCCCTGAAGATACAACAGGCCCTTGAATCCTCAACGGGAAAAGGCGTAACCGTGCGTCGTGTTGAGATGGTCGGTCCCCAGGTGGGGAAGGATTTGCGGGAAAAAGCCCTGTTTGCCATGTTTTACTCACTCCTTTTTATTGCCATATATATATCCGGCCGGTTTGAACTCAAATGGCTCTTAAGCGGCGTCATCGCCGGAGTGCTTATGGGGGCGGTTTATTTTTTGTCTATTTTTCATGTCAGTGTTCCTTATCTTATCGCTGCGGCATTACTTGTAAGCCTTGCACTTTTCTGGTTTCTGGGATTGAAATACGCCATGGGTGCCACGGTTGCGCTTATCCATGATGTTACCATTACTGTCGGCATATTCTCCATATTTAACAAGGAGTTTACACTTCCGATTATCGCCGCTCTTCTCACAATCATCGGATATTCACTCAACGATACCATTATTGTCTTTGACAGAATCAGAGAAAATTTAAGAAAATATCATAAGAAGCCTTTGGAAGTCATCATTAATAGAAGCGTAAATGAGACCCTGAGCCGAACGATACTGACCTCTATGACTACCCTTGTTGTGGTTGTATCTCTGTTTGTTTTGGGAGGTGGAATTATTCATGACTTCGCATTCGCATTGCTTGTAGGTATCGTCGTCGGAACCTACTCTTCAATTTACGTTGCAAGCCCCATACTTCTTACCTGGCAGGCTCGTGGAAAAAAATAAGAAGTGGATAATATTCTACCATGGTTCACCCTGAAAAGTGTCCCCGGTATCGGGGATCTCCTCTTCAAGCGCCTTATAGACCGTTTCAATTCTCCGGAGCTTGTTTTTGAAGCAACCCAGGAAGATCTCGTCGGGGTTGATGGTATAACGCCTCGTCTTGCCGCTGCAATAAAACAGTGTAAAATTAGTGATTCGGTAAAAAAAGATCTCGATCTCGTTATGCAAAAAAAATATAAAATTGCGACCATGACAGATGCTGAGTATCCCCCTCTCTTGCGGCAGATACCTGATCCACCGCCGTTTTTGTATGTTTTGGGTCGTCTCAACGGTTCTATTAGAAATATCGCGGTTGTCGGTTCCAGAAATGCCACCCGGTATGGTCTTTCTACAACCCGACGGCTTTGTCACGACCTGGTCAAGCTTCAAATGACCATTGTCAGCGGTATGGCTGTGGGTATTGATTCGGCGGCACACCAAGGGGCACTCATGGGCAAAGGACGTACCATTGCTGTTCTTGGAAGCGGTCTTGAAAGAATTTATCCGGAACAAAACCGAAACCTTTTTCATCAAATTGCCGAAAACGGTGCCGTTATTTCGGAATTTCCTTTAAAAACAGAGCCTGATGCCCACAATTTCCCCAAGCGCAACAGGATTATCAGCGGTATTTCCCTTGGTACGGTGGTTGTCGAGGCAACAAGACGAAGCGGATCGCTGATAACAGCACGTCTGGCCGCGGAACAGAACCGGGATGTTTTTGCAGTTCCGGGAAGTATTCAGTCCTTTAAAAGCACCGGAACCCACACACTGATCAAACAAGGCGCAAAACTCGTGGAACATGCCCAGGATATTATGGAAGAACTGTCACATATGATAACAACGCCTGTTGAAAAAGAAAAATCTGCCGATAGTAAAACAAAGAGAATATCTCAATTATCGCCCGATGAGAGGCTTGTGCTTGAATCTCTTGAACCGTATCCTGCTCACATCGATGACATCGCAAGAAAGCTTTCCATTGAACCCGGCAGGCTTTCGAGCATTCTGCTGAAACTTGAACTCAAAGGTATTGCACAGCAATCTCCGGGAAAGTTCTTTTCAAAAATAGAAAAAGTTTAATATTTTAATGCATTGAGACAAATCGACTCTAAAATAGCTTTAGGTATAATTCAATTTTTGTCTGAAAGTTGTCTGAGTGAATTAGGGATCGTTTTGAAAGAACCATCGGCGATTTAACGTTACGGACGAAATCGTTCGTTAAAACAGAAATTTTTATTAATCGTCAGGGCGGGTTCTTTCATTACGATCCTTTATTCACGAGTTCTTTCAGCAAAAATTTAATTATACCTGAAGCGGTAATTTTTTTAAGAAACTGATATGTTACAAAAAATGAGGTAATATTGTGTCAAAACCGTTAGTCATCGTGGAATCTCCCACAAAGATAAGAACCATTAAAAAATATCTCGGCAAGGAATATAATGTCGCCGCCACTGTCGGCCACATAAAAGACCTTCCGGCAAAGGAAATTGGAATCAACATTGAAGAGGGGTTCAAACCCAAGTACACGAATATTCCCGGCAAGCAAAAAGTTATCAAATCCTTACGACAGGCCGCAAGTGATACGACAGATGTATATCTTGCGCCGGACCCGGACAGAGAGGGCGAAGCCATTGCATGGCATACAGCTGAAATACTTAAAAAAAAGGGAAGAATATTTCACAGGGTACTTTTTCATGAGCTCACGAAAAATGCCATCCTTGAAGCGATAAAATCGCCCGAGAAACTCAACCAAAATAAATATGAAGCACAGCAGGCACGCAGGATTCTCGACAGACTGGTGGGATATCAAATCTCCCCTTTGTTGTGGCGTAAGGTAAAAGGGGGGCTCAGTGCCGGCCGCGTTCAGTCTGTTGCCGTAAGAATCATTTGTGATAGAGAGCGGGCCATCCAGGCCTTTGAATCTGAAGAGTACTGGTCGATTACCGCCCATCTCGAGGACAAATCCCCGCCACCGTTTACGGCAAAGCTGGTCAAAAAAAATGGGGATAAAATTAAAATCCCTGATGAAAATACATCAAATGGTATCATTGAGGAACTGTCCGAAGAAAGATTTATCGTTGAAAAAATACAGAAAAAAACCGTCAAAAGGAATCCGGCTCCCCCTTTTATCACCAGCAAACTACAACAGGAAGCCATTCGGAAACTTAGATTTTCCGCAAAAAAAACTATGATGGTGGCTCAGCAACTTTATGAAGGTATAGAGCTATCCCCTGGTGAACCTGAAGGACTCATCACTTACATGCGTACAGATTCCACGCGAATTTCCAAGGAAGCTGCCATGGAAGCCCTTACACTCGTACGGGAGAAGTTTGGAGATGCGTATGCACTTGACAAGCCGCGTTTTTTCAAAAACCGAAAAAAAGTTCAAGATGCCCATGAAGCCATACGTCCCACATCGGTCTTTAATACACCGGAGAAAATAAAACCCTTTCTTTCCAAAGATCAGTTCGCACTATACGAGCTTATCTGGAAACGCTTTGTTGCCTCACAGATGAAGCAAGCCCTTATGAACAAGATCTCGATATCGATTGCGGCCGGTCCATATCTTTTTTCGGCAAGCGGTTCATCAGTGGCATTTCCCGGTTTTATGACACTGTATATGACCACTGATGACCAAATTGAAAGTGAAAGCCAAAAGAAAAAAGATGATTTTCCGGAACTGAGCGAAGGGGGGATTTTAAAACTCAATGAATTGGAACCCAAACAGCATTTTACAATGCCCCCTCCGAGATTTTCAGAAGCGTCTTTGGTGAAAGAACTCGAAGAAAACGGCATTGGCCGACCCAGCACCTATGCCGCCATCCTGTCTACCATAAGGGAAAAAGGCTATGTGGATCTCGTAAAAGGATATTTCAAACCGAATGAACTGGGTTTTATCGTTAACGATCTTCTGGTGAAAAGTTTTCCTGATGTATTTGATGTGGAATTTACCGCCAATATGGAAAATGATCTTGACCGCATAGAAGCCGCGGAGGTGGATTATGTAGAAATTTTAAGACTATTTTACGACGCGTTTGAAAAGGAACTCGAAACCGCTTCAACAGGAATGCTCAGTGTAAAAGGTATCGGATTTCCAACAGACCTCACCTGTCCTCAATGCCAACACCGGCTTCATATCCGAATGGGCAGGAACGGACAGTTTTTAGGGTGCAGCAATTATCCGGAATGTACCTATACCCGAAACTACATTCGGGATGAAAAAGGGGTTGTTCATGCCATCGAACCGTCTTCTGATCAGTTGTCTGACAAAATTTGTGATAAATGCGGCAAGCCCATGCTCATTAAAGATGGAAGATACGGTACATTCTTTGCCTGCTCCGGTTATCCGGATTGTAAAACCACCCTGTCAACAAATTCAAACGACAGCGGGGAAAAAACCGGCGTAGATTGCCCTGAACCAGACTGTGACGGAGAACTTATTCAACGATCGTCCAAACGGGGAAAAATCTTCTACGGGTGCAGCCGTTTTCCGAATTGCACCTTTGCAACCTGGGACAAGCCCGTGGCAAAAGAATGCCCCGAATGCGGCGCCAAGTTTCTGGTGGAAAAAACCACGAAAAAACAGGGAACGTTTCTGGCCTGTAATACCAAGGGTTGCGGATTCAAGGCAACGTCCGAATAAATTCTTTGAGATCTTCAGATGCCAGGCTCTGCCACAAGGTGTCTTCCTCGTGGGGCTCTAAGGTAATGATGGGTGACAAACCGTTCTCATTTATCAATTGAAAAAGACCTGAAAAGTCTGCATTTCCTTTCCCGACCGCCAAATGTGTATCTTCTTCGCCGTTATTGTCATGAAGGTGAAGTTCCATTATTTTTTTACCCAGCGTTTCCACCCATTCTTTGAGCGGGCTTTTTCCAAAAACATGATGATGTCCGATATCCAAACAACATCCGAAAGCATCGGATGGAATCGCATTAAAAAGGGCGGAGTGTACTTCAGGACCGGTGTCATAAACATTTTCCAACAAGAGTTTAAAACCGAATCGTTCTGCACGATTGACATGGGGTGTCCATGTCGCCACACTGTTGGCCAGCCATTCTTTCCAATGCTTTCTATAATAGCATGGATCATAACCGGTGTGGCAAACCACATTGACGGGCTCAAAAACCGAAAGAATCTCAAAAAAACGCTCCAGCCGTTTTTGCGTTGCCTTTAGCAGCATATTATCGAGTCCGCCCGGAACCAAATCCATAAAAGGAGCGTGCAACGTTATCTTTCGTTTGTTTATTTTGAAAACTTCTGCAATGTTTTTAAACTCATTATCTGATGTTGAGTCCAGGGCATCACCATCTATTCCAATTTCAGGGTTCATGCCGTATTCCATAAACAAAGGAAGGTACTCGTTTTTTAGTAATAGAAAGGGAACATTCACCTGTATTTTTTCAAGCAAACTTATAAAATATCTTCGTTTATCCATTATCTTTTCTCATATAAGAATTTGAAACGCTCAGCTTAGGATTTATTATTGCTCCGCAGGACCGAAAGAGCGGATGAAAAGATCGCGGAGGGCCTGCTGGCCGTCATCGGAAAGGTAGCGGGTGCCGGTGCCGACAAACGTATCCGAGGTAATCACCGGTGTGCTCTCAACCCATTGGCTGTCCTCCCAGGAAAACCACCTCTTTCGTTCCTGATCATAGACGCTCAGAGGCCGGTTAAAAAGTTTAGCCAACTCGACCCCCCATCCGGTTCCCCCCTTGACGGTGTTGTCCGCCTGTATCCAGCCGACTGCAATGACATGGTGGCCGCTATTGACCATGTGAAAAATGGTCTGGATGACTTTTCGGATCTTATCCTTCCGGGAGTAAGTGCGTTTCATGAGCTTGGATACAATTTCCATGCTGACATCACCCTTTTGCAGTTCTTCCCGGTTCAGCACCCGGACGCCCCGGGTCCGCTCAGCATTGTGTCCTTCAAATGATATATTCACTTCTTTTATGCTCCAGGCCTCGGCAAGTTTTCCGAATTCCGCCTCTGTCCCCTTGTGACCGCCGCTGTACAGCGTGATTTTTGAAATGTCTGTCATTTTTTTATCTCCCTAGTTTTTTAAGACGTTGTGCGATTATGCAAAAAAACACCCCGCCGCGGTTCGGCAGGGTGATCGCTTAAAATAATTCATCTTTTCTGTATTGCAACCTTGGCCGTCCTATTATTTTTAAACCACATGATCACGCCGGTCGAAGATGCCGCTGGCGGTGAGACGGATAAAACTCGTGGCAAGAGATTGTAAAGAAAGAAACAGGAAATTATCTTTGAAATATCAATTGGTTCTCTACATCATTTTAAAATTATTTTAAAGTTCAAATTGAACGCCGACTTCTATAACTTGATTTGAAGGTATACCGAAAAATGAACTGGCATCCATTGAATTTTTGGAAAGGAATATAAACAGGTTTGAACGCCACAGGCTCATTTTCGGCGTGTCACCAATAATCAGTTTCATCCGCCCAAGGAAGAAACTTGTGTTTTCTAATTTGAATTCGACACCTTTTTCTCTGGCTAAGGCAAGGATGGTCTCAATTTTGGGTGTTTCCATAAACCCGTGATGTGCAGTTATTTTGTAAAAACCGCTTAACGATAGCTTTTCAGTGTCAATTTTTTTAAAGTTCGGAACTCTCGGAATATCCTCTGTCTTGAAGTGGAGTATGGCGATGTCAGAGTGCAGGATTTTATTGTGGTTCACGTTCTGAACGATCGCTTGTGGGGCCCTGTCCGGGTTCCCTGTTAGAAAAATGGCTTGACCTCTTACCTTTTGTGGCGGATTTTCTTCAAGGTTTTTCCCGAAGTCTTCAATGGATGGCGAGAGACTCAATAGCTGATCTGCGAGAATTTTTCTGCCTTTCTCCCAAGTTAACATCAAGGTGAAAAACGCTGCTCCGATCACTAAGGGAAACCAGGCACCGTGAAATATTTTGCTGATGTTTGCACAAAAAAATGGGATATCGACCAGAAAAAAGAGACCTGCAAGCGCTCCGGCCGCCAGCCGACCCCATCCCCATCTGTGCCGTGCAACGATGAAGAAGAGCGTTGTAGTAACCAGCATGGTCGAAGTAACGGCCACTCCATAAGCGGCGGCCAGGTTGCTGGATGATTTAAAGCCGATAACCAGGCCGATAGTGCATATCATGAGCAACCAGTTTACCGGTGCAATATAGATCTGGCCAATATGAGCAGCAGAGGTGTGCGAGACTCTGAGACGGGGAAGGTATCCAAGCTGGATTGCCTGCCGGGTGAGTGAAAACGAACCTGTGATGACGGCTTGAGAGGCTATTATTGTGGCAACCGTTGCTAAAAATACCATGGGGACCATTGCCCAGGTGGGCACAAGCGCATAAAAAGGATGGTGGGACACTTCCGGTTTGAGCATCAGGACAGCTCCCTGTCCAAAATAATTAAGTACCAGCGCCGGAAACACCAGAACGATCCATGTCAGACGAATGGGACGCTTTCCAAAGTGGCCCATGTCGGCATAGAGCGCTTCGGCCCCTGTAACGACAAGAAAAACGGCACCGAGAACAACAAAGCCATGCAACCTGTTCTGGACAAGAAACGTTATTCCATGCCACGGAAAAACAGCCAACAGTACTTTTGGATCACGGACAATCTGGACGGTTCCCAAAACGGCAAGAACAATAAACCATATCAAAATGATCGGGCCGAAGAAGCTCCCCACCTTTGCAGTGCCGTGACGCTGCAATAAAAATAATCCGGCGAGAATTACAATGGTCAAAGGAATAATGTACGGTTTGAACACGGGAGTGATGATTCGAATGCCCTCAACGGCGCTGAGTACCGAAATGGCAGGAGTAATCATTCCGTCTCCATACAACAGACACGCTGCGAAAAGACCTGCTGCAGCGAAACCTATCCCTCGGGTTTTTGTCATTTTTGCGCGTTTTATGAGGGCAGTTAACGCAATAACGCCACCTTCACCATTGTTATCGGCTCTGAACACAAAAGTCAGGTACTTGAAGCTAACAATCATGACAAGTGCCCAAAACATGAGAGAAAGAACTCCGAGAATATTTTCATGGGTTACGGGGATACCGTACTCACCATGAAAACATTCACGAATAGCATAAAGAGGACTTGTTCCAATATCCCCGAAAACAACACCCAAAGCCGCCAGCGATAACTTTGCAAGGCGGTCTTTGCTTGCTTCTTTTTGAGGTGCATCATTTTGATCGGACGAATTTATCTGGTTTCCATTCGAAAAACCCATCTTTTGTTCCTCACGAGTTAATTAGTGTCCATCCATAAATGGCCCTTTTTGTCCTGCTCGGCGTTCTCCGCGGGTTTCCGGCTGCGGCGTACAGACGTACGCCTCACCGAAAACCCTTGTGCGGCCTTGATCAGAACAAAAATTGCTCATTTCTGAATTGGGCACCCATTGTGTTCGTTTTAGATTCATGGATGGACACTAATCAGCAGCGCAGCTTTTGGATGTCCGTGTCGACGGTGTGGTTAGCGGTTTTTTTGGTTTTTCCAGTGGAAAAATAAATGCAGCATTCCCATTCCACCATGGCCGAGAATATACGCTTCAATCAATCCTGTTAATAATTCGTGAATCTCTTTTATGCTTTCCGCCCATGGTGCCATATAAATCCATGAAAGAAACCAAGTAAACCCTGACAAAATTACCAAAGTCAATGCGCCCAAACCCAGACCTTGAACGATTACCGCTATACCATAAGCGCTTGGCTCTGGTAATTCGAATTGTTTTAACTGCTTTAGATCCTTTTTTAGTTGGGAAAAATCGCCATAGAAATAAGGGAAAAAATACTTAATTCCATGACGTTTTAATTCGATATAAACAAAAACGAAAGTAAGCGGCAATAGAGACAATCCGGTGGCGATGTGTATCCATGTTCCATAATATTCGACGGCTTTCTTACTTATTTCACCATTATCAGTAAATCCCATGAAGTTACTGACAATTATCTGGCTTAAAACCAAACATAAAATTGTAATATGAAGAAACCGAACCGCTGGCGGCTGTCGTTCACGTAAATACCCATAAATTATATGTATTATGTTCATTTAATCATCCTTTTTTTAAATGACTAATGTATCGGAAACGGGCATTTTGCCGCTAACAAAGAAGTCACCGAATGGGCTGAGCGCCAACGAAACCCGAGTCGCCGTCCAGCACATAGTTGAGGCATCATTTTACTCTATCTTGTCATCATAAAACTCTGGGTAAAGCTTTTTCATACAATCCGGACAAATTGAGTGTGAAAATTGAGCTAACGAATGGTCTGAAATATATTTTTCAATCTGATCCCAGCTTTTTTCATGCCTGATTTTTTTACAATTAGCACATATTGGTAAAAATCCTTCTAAAATTCTAATTCTGTGGTAAAGTTTTTTTATCAAAACGATTTCGATTATCATTATGATAGTCAAAATAGCCAATTCAATAATAACTTCCCCCGTTCGCTGGTCAAAAGATGTAGGCTTATCTCCCAATAAATAATGAGGCAAGTCAAATATCTCATTACAAATTGTCATGGCAAGAAATAAAAATATTACGGTTAATTGCAAAATTACCACACGACGCAACGTCTTACTTTTCATATTAAACATAACCTTTATCTCCATTCTTTGACCCAAGACTGCGCATCACCCGCGAGCAAGACGCCAGCCGGTGAATCGGATGTGAGTTCGCCTGTTATGTGTTTTTATAAAAAGATGTGGGATTGAGACTTCTAATTTCATTATTGCATCTATTATAAATATTTGCCTTATATTTTAATAATATATGGTAACACGACCAAAACAATACCCGAAAGAATCAGGATATACGTATTTGAAATAAAATAAGGGACTAACATTAATCCGATGCCACTAAATAGAGGAATAATAGCTTTTTGTTTTTTGCCATAAACCAAAAATCCTAAACCTATTGATCCCAATATGACTCCCCATATTATGGTCGATGTATCAGTCATTTTTTATCTTTCATGTTTTCAACAAATAACAACGAGTTCACCGGCACGGAGATAGCCGTATCCGGTGAAACGACTGGTTGAGCGATACTCAGCCTCAACCATGAGCTTATTGCTTGCTGCTGGACGTGTTGGTTTCAACCCATGCAGCAAATGCATGTATATATTTCGTAGCGAATTCTTTGATTGAATCATTGGAAAGATTACCGATCTCATCGAAGAGATTTGCGGCATTCCCGATGTAAGCCTCAGGTTGCTGCATGGTGGGAACATTAAGGAACACTAACGATTGACGAAGGTGATGGTTTGCGCCAAATCCGCCTATTGCGCCAATTGAGACGCTCATTACGGCGCCAGGTTTTCCATCCCACACGCTTTTCCCGTATGGACGAGAACCCACATCGATAGCGTTCTTGAGTACGCCGGGAATGGATCGATTATACTCGGGCGTGACAAACAAAACGCCGTCAAACTTCATTAAGCGTTCCCGGAATTCGATCCAGGCTTTCGGCGGATTGTCTTCGAGATCTTGATCATAGATCGGAAGTATTCCAATTTCAATGATTTCAAAATTCAATGATTCTGGTGCAAGTGCTATAAGCGCCTTTGCCATTTTTCGATTGAAAGATTCCTTCCGAAGACTTCCTACAATAATAGCAATCTTTTTCATACGTATCTCCTTTTATGTTTCTTGACCAACGTTGCAAATAACCGGTGCAAATGGATCGCAGCAGAATTTACATCCGAGTTAATTTGGTTTGTTAGGTGCTATCTCCGATTTCTCTTTTGCTTCATTACACTTTTAATTAACTTTCCGAACTGTTTATCTTTTTGTTTTTTCTCTAAATATGACATTTCATTATAATTTGATTCTTTTCTTATTTTTATATAATTTTGATATCTTTTTTCCGGCACTTGCCCATTTCCCACGGCCTCAATAACTGCACATCCTATTTCATTAATATGATTACAATCATTGAATTGACATCGTTTTGATAACGCTATAATTTCTGAAAATGTTACATCGATGCCTGTTTCTACAGAGAAGTTACCGAGTTCTCTCATTCCTGGAGTGTCTATCAGCATTGCTTCGCAATCTAACATTGTCAATTGCCGATATGTTGTGGCATGCCTACCCTTGCTATCCTTTTCTCTAACTGTCTTTGTTGTAAATAAAGACTCGCCGATAAGATTGTTTAATAAGGTTGTTTTGCCAACACCGGAGGACCCCAACAAACAATATGTTTGCCGAGGGGACAAAAGAGCCTTTACATTTTTAAAACCGGATTCATTTTCATTACTAAATGGTTGCACATGTAAGAAGGGCATTATTTTATTGATTTCTGTGACCCTATTTGCGATGTCTTCTGTATCGAGGAGATCACTTTTACTCAACAATACGATTGGCTTGATATTGCTTTCTTTAACCATCACCAAATATCGTTCAAGTCTCCTGAGATTAAAATTTGTGTCCATAGATTGGACAATAAATGCGACATCAATATTGGCGGCTATCAATTGAAAATCAGTTTTTTTTCCGGGTGTTTTCCTTTTAAGTAGTGATTTTCTCGATAATACATTATGAATTATTGAAAAAGTGTCTTTATCATAGAAAGTTGCGAAGACCCAATCCCCTACGGCGGGAAAATCAATCGGAGAAGCCGCACTAAAAAGCATTTTTCCAGTCAGTTCGGCAAAAACATCGTTCCCACCATTATTTAGGATATAGCTGTCTTTATGAACAGCCATCACTCTTGCAATATCAAATCTATCCAAATCCATAGGATCAACATTATCCTGGAACCATTTTCCAAAGCCAAGTTTTTCTATGCCAGATGAAATCTTATCCATATGTTATTTTCGAGCACCTAACGGTGAATTCAGCGGCAAAACCTGCTGAGATGAAGCGCAGCGAAATCTCAGTCAGCGTTCATGCCATGGTTATCTTTTCTTATTATTTATGGCACTTAAGGCCACAGTGTTTTTCTATGGCTTCAAAATCCTTATCATTGTGAAGGAGTGGTATGTCGTTTTCTATAGCGACTGAAGCAATCATGCAGTCCACGGATTTTAGAATGGTGAAACCTCTATGACGCAGGCTCCTGTAAATTTCAGCAGCCTTTAAAAAAACAGGATAGGGCATTGGCAAAAAGAGTAAATTGTTGAAAAGATCTCTCGTTTTTTTGAACTCGGAATCCTTCCTAATTCCTTGAAGAACCTCAGTTAGGACAATACCGCAGGTGCATATGTCTTCACGATTTATTATCAAGTTCTCCAAAGCGACAACGTGGCCTGAAGATCGTGCAGCAAAGAAATCGATCCAAACAGTAGTATCAATTAATACCATCATAATTCACGTCCGCGACGCCACTCATCAAGATTTCCTTTCCAGTCAATATTGCCTTTGAGTTTAAGAATCTCAGTTTGGGCTTCGTGTCTAAGAAGTTCTCGCAAGGCATGATCAATCAAAGCTTTCTGGGTTTTAATCCCCGTAGCTTTCATGCAGTTTTTTACGAGTTTATCATCAAGCACAATATTCGTACGTTTCATTTTTGAACCTCCTCAAGTATTTTTATACACATTATATCTAAATATTTGTGTATTGCAAGAAGGTTTTGAAAGATAACGCAAAGGTCAGTGGCAGTCAAGGCTCTCACTTGCCTTGATAAAAACGAAGACTTCATTTCTTCTTTCATTCATTCCCCAGTCGAACGCTCAGCTTGAGGGGCGCGAATAAAGTGCAGCGGAATGATCATCCTTCTCAAGGCTGTTCGGCCAGTTATTTTGTGAATTTTTCCATTGCTTGTGGAGACGTGAATACAGCCATTCCTGTTTTCATTAATCCAAACCCAAGTCTTTTATAAAAGCCTTCCTTTCCAGGAGTTGCGTAAAGAATGATATTACAGTTTGGAAGTCGATCTAAGATTGTTTGAATTATGACTTTCCCAACTCCCTTTCCTTGGGCTTCTGGCAAAACTGCAACATCGTAAATTGCGCCCTGATATTCACCATCGGATATTGCTCTTCCAAAACCGATCAGCTGTGAGTCCTCATAAATGAAAACCGTTGTATGACTGGCCTCGAAAGCTCGCTTATGGACTTCTGGTTCATGGTAGGCCATTCCGACTTTTTTCAGCGATTCGGCTATGGTTTGCCAATCAACTCCAGAGCAATCAGTTATTATTTTTAGTCCCATATTATTTTACGTGCAGAACGAAAAGTTCACTAGACATGGAAAGCCGTTAGGTTTTCCATGTCTGGTGGAGCGCCAGGCTATGAGGCTGCAACATGCTGCCAACGCTTAAAATGAAAATAAAAACAAATTGATAGATACCAAAGGCTTATAGTTTGACATTGAAGGCCAAAAGGGTTAAAATATCCGGAAAAGAACGGCTTTTATTTGCTTCGCGAAGGAGCGAACCATTCAATATTCACCAATGACACAAAAGTAATCCCGGTTAAACGCCACAAACAATTTGATCGAATCACTGCAAACGAGATATGCAAAAAATGGCCTATTTCGTAAATTCTAATGTTCTCCCGTCCACTCCTCTCAATCTTTTAATCAACTGCCTCAGTCTCAACGCCCGGCATAAGGCGCGGCGGCTTTTTGCCGTCGCCCTTAATGCCGAGGATAAGAGATTTTATTAATAAACTTTATTGGTTGGCTAAACTTCGTTTTAATGCGACTTAGCTTTTGTTAGACATAGTTCATTCCCCAACTCAATTTAATTTTTAAAGAAAATGTATCCGTTCAATGATGTGGCAACTAACAACCAGATGAAATATGGAAGTATTAGAGCGGATTTGAGTTTCAATTCAGGCCAATAAAAGAATAGGAAGAAGCCAATAAGTGCAGTAAGCCCACTTATTAGAAGTAATCCTGCCAAAACATTGTGGTAATAGAAAAAAGTTGGATTCCATCCTACATTAAATATCCATTGAACGGCATATAAAACAATGAGGATATTCTTGTTCTCAATAACTGGCCATAAATATGCCATGTAAACACCAAAGCAAATCATGATTGTAGTCCATGCGGTTCCAAAGACCCAACCAGGAGGGGTCCAAGGGGCTTTGGCAATACCAACATACCAATCAGACGGAACGCCTTTGCTTGTAAATAATCCTCCTATTGCAAGTGCCGCAAAATTGAGTGCCAAGAATATGATAAGTCTATAAATCATTCTTTTATTATTTTTAACGCTTGTGTATATTCAATTGTTTATATTTTTCTTTTCACGTTCAATATAGTTTTATTAAAAGATATTACCAATGATGATCCTTTGATTTTAGAGCATATAACGTCCTGCCTGAGCAGCGGCAATCCTATAGTTCGGACAGCCACAGCCTTTCAAGAAAACCACAATTTTCACGCCGTCTGCTCCAGGCGGATGTTCTGCCCTAAAGATCGAGTTGGGTGGAGATGGCCTTGCCGATACTCTCCATCTCAATGTAAGAAATAGACCCAGCCGAATTGGTTAGTCGTTTTTTGCTCACCGTGGTAATCTGATCAGCCATTGCTTTAGCCTTTTTGCCACGAAACGTTACATATGCTTCACTAGGATAAAGCTTACCAACATTACTAGTTATGGGCACGACTTGAACTCTATTCAGATAATGATTGGCAGCATCATTGCTTACGATGACGGCTGGTCTTTGTTTGCGAAATTCGCCTCCCATGGAAGGATCGAAATTAATCCACCATACTTCACCTCTCTTCATCACTCAAATCTCCAATCGTGCCTTCGGCCCACTCAAGAGCTTCAGATTCTCTGGTTTGATCAGCGGCCATCTCTTTATACGCAGCAAACATATCTTTTTTTACAACATGGGGGCGAACTAAATCTTCAATAAAACGGCTAATTTTTCGTGGTCCGATGACTGTTCGCAAGCCTTCATAAACCTCTTCGTCTATGGTTACTGTGAGTTTCTTTTGCATTACGAGTACCTCCTTAAATATTACACGTATAATAACACGTGTAATGTGCGGGGTCAAGAGGCCAGAAATATTTTTACGAGACAGAACGTCCCGAGATGAGCTATAGGCCAATACACTTTGAGAACCTAAAAACTTTACGCAAACCGCCCGGCTTCCATGCTCTTGCCCCGATACCTTCATGCACTTCATGGGTTACCAAATAAAGTAATGCTAATGTGTATTCATCAACCTTATCTTTATCGTATTCCATCATCGAATCCTCATTAATGTTTTTTACGGCAAATGTCTCAATCAACCGCTGTTTTGGCGGTTGGCTGCATTGATCTGTTAGGACCCAAGCTGGCACGAAGGATTGAATACCCAACTACACCAGAAACAAATGAACCCAAAAGAATCCCCAATCTTTCATCGAATAATAAATTAACCCCGGTTTCCTCAAAAGCTAGTGAGCCAATAAATAAGCTCATAGTAAAACCAATTCCACATAACGCTGAGGTGCCATATAAACCTGTCCAACTCATACCAGTTGGTAGCCGTGCTATCTTGAGTTTTATGAACAACCAGCAAAGCCCAAAGATTCCAACTTGCTTACCGAAGAATAAACCAAGTGCAATCCCAACAGGAACTTCGTGTAAAATATCTTCAAACCCTACACCGCTAAAACTAATACCTGCATTTGCAAACGCAAAAACAGGAAGGACAAAAAAAGCCACGACGGAATGTAAATCATGTTCCAAACTTTTCAGTGGAGAATTGTCAGGGTTAGCCTTTGAACGAATCGGAATAAACATTGCCAAAATTACACCGGCAAGCGTCGCATGAACGCCTGACTTTAGAGTTGCAACCCACATTATAATACCAATTAAGATATAGGGGATTTTCGATTCCACATTATGTTTATTAAGAAGGGTCAATATTAGTATGCAGATCGCAACGACAACCAAAGCTGTTAAAGATATTTTCGATGTGTAGAAAAATGCGATTATTAATATCGCACCAATATCATCGAATATTGCTAAAGATGTGAGAAAAACCTTAAGAGAGGAAGGCACACGTGAACCAAGCAAGGCTAACACGCCCAATGCAAACGCGATATCAGTTGCAGCTGGTATTGCCCAACCCTTTGCGGCAATTGCGTCATTACTATTGAAGTAGAGATATATAAGCGCGGGAATCAACATACCGCCAATCGCACCCACCCCAGGCAAAATGATATTCCGTTTATCTGAAAACTCTCCCTCGAGCAGCTCTCTTTTCAGCTCAAGGCCGACCAGAAAAAAGAAAACTACCATCAGTCCATCGTTAATCCAAAGCAACATTGGCTTTGCAATTTCCAAGCCGCCGACACGAATTTCAACGGGTGTTGAAAGCAAAAGTTCGTAATAAGGCGCCAAAAATGTATTGGCAAATACAATGGCTATCAACGCAGATAAGATCAGAAGAATGCCGCCAGCAGTTTCCATCTTAAAAAATTTTACAATAAAAGGGTTCTCTTGATTTTTCATAAATCTCAGTGAGTTCTAACGGTAAGCTAACCGGCAAGGTTTTCTGGAGCTAAGCGAAAGAAAACTCTGTCCGGTTGAGCGCCGTGTTAGGCGTTTGGCTGAACCTTTTGGTTTTCATCCTTGAATCCGAATATTGCACTTTGGATGATTCTTGTCACCGTGACCATTTGTTCAGCATTCATATATGCACCACGGATTCGGTGTGATTTCTTTCTATATTCTCTTGCATGTTCTTCTGACCAGAAGAAAATACACTCGGTTCAAAAGGAATCGATAATGCTATCCTCTTTGAGATTCAATAAATTTATATCCGGTACAAAAATTATCGGGTTGCATCTTTCGTCATTGGTTTTGTAATTTAGATCACTGTCAATACCCATCTCCATGGGACGAGAGCAATGGGCGCATTCAGTTTGAACCTGCACATTCAAGTATGTATTTCGTAATTTCCCTTGCACGAAGGGTGTCGCAAATGCGTCTGCCGCTCATGCAGCATACAATTTCTCGCCTGTGTCAAAAGTAATGCTGTGCGGCGTTTTATCAACAGTGACAGGATATGCCCATACAACATCTCCTTCTTCGTTTCTGTATAGGAATGTCATACGTTTTTCCAAATAATCCAGAGCGTCTTTTACAAGATCAGCAGGGAGATTAAGTCTATCCGATATCAGTTCTGGTGATAAAGGCTTACCATTACTCGGAAGTTCTCTTACCACAAAATGATGTATCTGGCGTTTCTCCTCAGTCAGAGAGCCATGTTCTTTCTCAAATTTTCTTTTTCCCTGAGCAATTTGTTTTTGCCACAAAAATGGTGGTACATTTATTATATGCCGCCACAGTCCGAGCATGAGTTTGTTTTTCATAGAATCTTTCCCTTTAATAATGTTTCGTGTAGTCGCCACGTGGGCATAACCTGCGGGGTTAAGCTCAGCGAAAACCCGTCAGCGTTCATGCCATGGTTATGGGCAGGTTAAGATTGGTGAGCCGCGTATTCATCCAGTAATCTACGAATCATCTTCTGATATTGAGTGTTGTACTTCTTTGCCTCATTTTTAAAGAATTCTACGCTGGTCTTGCTGAGAGCTATAGTAACCTTAACGGTTTCATCCTTCAGAGCTAGTTCTTCAGGTGAGGGAAGAAAGTCGGAAATGACCTTTACCTTTCCGATACGCTCATCCGTGTATTTTATTTTCCCTTTCATATATCTTTTTTCCTTTCCGCCAATATCCGGCGCCAATAATTCTGATTTTGTTTTTTCGATCGGTAAATCTTACGGTCATAATTCCGCCAGCAACCTTGCCAAGACAATAATACCGCTCTTCATCATCGTTGTGTTCCAAATCCTCCAAAATAACACGATGATGATCCAGGAAGGCAAGCTGTGCTAAGGCAAGAGGGACGCCATGTTTCTTTTTATTCACTTCATCCTTAGCAGAATCCCACTCAAAATCAGATCGTTTTGTCATATGACTAAAATACAGCAGACCAAGATATATGTCAATATATTAATATGGCTTTTTATATGGTTTAATGTCCATAACGATAAAATCAGCGGTGAGCGTAGTGAATCCGCTGGATTGCCTTGTTCGTCCTTTGTAATATCTGATAAGAAATAGGCGTTTGCTTCACTAATAATGTCTTTTATCAAGATTACGAAATTCGTCAGAGTCTTAATTCACTTCGTGAATTCCTGCGCGCTCTAGTATACATTTCGCAGCCAAACGTGCTCCGTCAACCGGCACCTCTGGGTAGGAGACCTCAATACCAAGGTTGGCAACAATAGCTTTGGCCAAATCCTGAGGACTTGTGGACGACAAGTGCATACGCACCCCAGCTCCGTGACGGGTGAGACGGTTGGCAACAGTGATCTCCTGCTCGGAATGGTGTTCAATCGGGAAGAACAGAAAAGGTACACGCAGCGCCTCAAGCTCAAGCGTGGTCGTGCCGCCACCCTGCACAACTGCCAGATCAGAGGCGGCCATGTGCCGCCACAACTGAGGCACCATTGCTCGGCAGTCGATTTCTTTAGGCACGTCAAGAGACTTTGGGTCGATACGAGGTCCAGCGACAATGACCATACGCAGGTCGGGTATGCAGGCTGTCACGAGCGGGAATGCGCGGCCGCAAAGTTCAAGGAGATTCCGCCCGATTGACGTTCCGCCCACTGTACAAATCACAAGTGGTCCATCGTCGTATCCAAGCTCCCGCCGCAAGTAATCCCTTTGAGGAACGTCCTTTACAGTGAATTGTAGTGGGTAGCCAACAAATTCGACGTGTCTTTTAGCGTAGCGGCGGCGGTTGGGTAACAGGACACCAAAAGGCCGATCCGGCAAGTCTTCAATCTCGCCGAAGAAGATGGCCGCGTTCTGTCCACGAGCAGTCACGCGCCATTCTTGCGACCAGACGAGGTTGAGTATCCATGCGCCAACCTTCTCGAACATGTTCCCGGATGTGACCTCCAATCCCCAAAAATCGTACATCATTACAAAAGGGATGCTCGTCGGCAACACGCGCATACCGAAAAAATTAGTGACTGGGATCTCGTACGTTTCATTCCCGGCGATGACGTCGAACTTGGTTAGAGATGCAACCTTTCCTATTAGACGCGCATTTTGGAACCATAAATCTCTTGTCGGACCAAGCTATGCCCTTGTATTTTAGGAAGAAATTTGCCAAAAATAATCGTTTTTCAGTCTTAGGGAACACTTTCCAGGGGTAAAAACATGGTTGTAAGAGCTTTGGGATTCCCTAAGTTCATAACCTGCATTATTCTTCAACGTTTTGCGGCCCATTGCCCTTGCTCCCAGTTTAGCTTTGGTTTCCATCACAAATTCTTTATCACCAACAGCTATGCTTTCCGTCCATTTTGCATCGCGCTGGTTCGAAATATTTTTCAAAACCTCCTCTACCCAATTACGATGATATTCTGATAGCTGATCATTATCTTTGATACCCAACAAGGCGGTTAATTTCTGCCGATCTATCAGAGAATACCGCTGCTTTGGATTTTGGATCTCACTATATCCACCATACTTCCATTCACAAGGGTGTCGCACAACACCGGCTCTAACCATATTTAGATCAATATATGCCAAGCATCGGATTAAATGGTTGCCAGTTTCAATGGCAGTTGCATGGTATCGATCTTCCCAGAATGCTCCCTTTCGATTCTTTCTATGATTATATTCCCTTCCCGTTCTCCCGGCTATGAGTTGGATTGATTTTGGAATGATATTTACTTTGCCGACATAAACCAGTAAATGGATGTGATTTGAGGTAACAGTATAGTTTAGAATTTTCAGTCCAAATCGCTTTTTGGCTTCAAACAGCCAATGTATCCACCGCTTTTTATCTTTATCAAATTTAAACAGGAATTCTCTCTTGTGACATCTATGGGTAATATGCCATGCATAGCCGGGTAGGTGATGTCTGTTTGCACGAGCCATTGATGATTAAAATCGCGTTTTTGGATAAATACCGGTTTTATTATCGATCTTCCTTAAAACCACTTTTTTGCCACCAAAAAGGTGGTTTTAAGACACTAAATAACCCTCGTCTAACAATTATTTGATTGATTTTCAATAAGTTAATTTGGTCCGACAAGCATTCTGGTTTCCGTCGTCCTTAATGCCCAGGTTATACCGCGGAGAAAGGTAACTCCCAGCCGTTGGTTAATGTCGTGAATTACCCCGCAAGTTTAAAAGCCCCATGCAGCCCTTCTATCACCATCTGCGTCCCGATTACGGCGAGGATTAAGCCCATCATACGCGTAACTACTCCCAATGCACTGGCTCCGATGTATGTAACAAATTTCTCTCCAAAAATAAAAAGTATATATGTGACGGCACAAAGAACAGCGAACATAATGATAGTCACGACCATTTCCATAAAGCCACCACCTGCAGAGAAATTCATCGCAGTGGCGATAGTCCCCGGCCCAGCGAGTATTGGCATTGCTAATGGAGATACCGCGACACTGAGCGCCGCTTCACGGGATTTCTGCTTGTCCTCTTCACTTGGGTGTTGAACACTCGAGTGACCACCTTGCAGCATATGAAAACCGATGAGAAAGACTATCAGCCCCCCGGTAATTTGAAATGCTGGCATAGTGAGGCCAAATAGCTCAAAGATCACCTTTCCAGCCACCGAAAATAATGAAACGATTATAAATGCCAGCGTTAACGATCTTAATGCCACGGTCGCGGTTGTCTGTTTATCGTCGCCACTTGTTAGACCAAGGAAAATCGGGACATTTGCGATGGGATTCATTATGGCGAAAAACCCCATAAATACGGTTACAGCGTGGATCAGCATGTTTTCCATTCTATGTCCAACTCCTTTTCAGTGACTGGGGTGCGGTATAACGAGAAGTTCACCAGACACCAAAAGCTGCCAGGTTTTTGGTGTCTGGTGAAACGCCATGTTCGCTTCAGCGATAAATATCCTTACGGTGTCCAACCATTACCACCCAGACCGTAAGTTCATCATCTTGAATCGAATATACAATACGATATCGCCCTTGGCGCAGACGATATCTTTCCTGGCCGGTCAATTTTTCACAGCCTTTAGGGCGGGGGTCTTCTGAAAGCGACTCAATGCGACTGAGAATTCTTTTCAGATCCTTTTTGGGAATACTATCAAAATCTTTCTGCACCGACTTTTTGAAAAAAAGTTTATATGCGGCCATCTTTTTTAAGCCTCTTGACCATTTCATCGTAACTTATCAAAGGTTCATCAGCCCTTTCATCAAAGGCCAAGAGATCATCCGCATCTTCGGCAAGTGCCTCTTTGACAGCCTCGTTGACAAGATCAGAAACGGATCGAGACGTTTCAACGGCTTTAAGCCGTAACGCTTTATGTAGGTCGGGATCAAAATAGATGGTAGCTCTTTTAGTCTGTGTTGCCATAACGTCACCTCGCATTATAGTTATGACGTTATAACGTTAATATGTCAATATTTTTATTAATAGCGAACATGTATTGGTTGACCTAAGTGAAATGTGGAAATTGTCACTTTTTGACAACTAATTCAGGGTTAATAAAATATTTTTCGTAAAATAACTCACCGTAAAAAATAGATTGATTTTGTTTTAAAAGATATTTGTCAATCCTGCTTATATATCAAAAAATGTCATATAAGCCGACGAGCTAAATAAAATTTTCGTTGTAGTCTTTATGATAGACTGCCACAATATGTGGCTTCATGGACTTTGATGATAGTTCGAGATGGAATATTTTTTTCTGCTTCTACTGATCGTCCTTTTTGTTTAAGCTCTTATATCATATTAACTTAATGATTGCAAATGGTTAAAACAGCCATCTCTTCTCATCGTTTCTATTTAATCCTGCCATCGAGACGATCACAACGAATCTTTAAATCTTTTTCTCTTGTAAAAACAACCGGCAAATTCTTTTTCTTTTTCGCACGAATCAGCCCGTCAAGGGATCCAAGTTCTGTGTTTAAAACGTACTTGTATAAAAATACAATTGCACAAAGTGCCTGAGTCTGGGTTGATGCGGTGACCCTGTCTTTAACTGCCAGATGTGTGAGAAACTGATTTACTCCATTCGTCCCCATATCTTTTGGGTGCCGTTTATTGTGAAAAAGGATATATCGCCGTATCCATTGCACGTAACTCTGCTCGGTTCGAATACTGCAGTGCTTTGTCCGAATCATTTCCCGCACCTGATCCAGCAACCGTGGTTTTCCGAGTTTGTAAAGATCATGATTCATTTTTTACTGTTTAATACTTTTTGCACATTATTTTGGTTTGTAAGAATAGAGGTAATATGAATCAATAGGATGTAACAGCAACAATCGTACCAAATTTTAACAAATTGATATTATTGGTTTTTATATTTTAGAGGATTATCATGTGCACATAAAACTGTGCATTAATGCACAGTTTTATGTGCACAACCAAAAAACTGTCTGTCTTAAGATAAGAAAAAGCTTGACAATGACCGTGAGAACAGATAGATGGGAATTCTTAACTTAATTTGCAGGTCATGATGAAAAATATTTTAGCCATTAACAACCTTATTAGCCTTATTATCGTCCTCGTCGTAGATGTCGTCATCTGCTGCGAGGCACAGGGTTGATAATGGCCTAAATTTCCAACAAAGCCAAAAAAAACAAAAACCGTTATCAGCCCGAAAAGCTGATAACGGTTTTTTTTTGAGGAGACAACACCTATGAAAAGCGATTTGGTAAAAAAAGGGGTGGAACGGGCACCTCACCGATCCCTGTTTAAAGCCATGGGATACACGGATGAAGAAATCAAGCGGCCCCTTATCGGCATTGCCAATTCCGTCAACAGCATCATCCCTGGGCATGTTCACCTGGACAAAATCGTGGAAGCGGTCAAGGCAGGGATCTATATGGCAGGTGGAACACCCATTGAATTCGGGGTGATCGGGGTTTGCGACGGTATCGCCATGAATCATGTGGGCATGAAATATTCTCTGGCAAGCCGTGAGCTGATCGCCGACTCCATCGAGATTATGGCAACGGCCCATGCCTTTGATGCCATGGTTATGGTTCCCAACTGCGATAAAATTGTTCCGGGCATGTTGATGGCCGCTGCCCGTCTCGATTTGCCGTCCATTGTCATTAGCGGCGGCCCCATGCTGGCCGGTAAACATCCGGAAAAAATCGGCGGCGCTGACGAAATCGATTTGATCACGGTGTTTGAATCTGTGGGTGCGGTCCTCTCTGGAGATATGACCGAAGATCAGCTTTGCCAAATTGAAGATGCTGCCTGTCCCACCTGCGGATCATGTGCCGGTATGTTTACGGCCAATTCCATGAACTGTTTGACCGAAGCTGTGGGTATGGGGTTGCCCGGCAATGGCACCATCCCTGCTGTGATGTCCGCCCGTATCCGCCTGGCCAAACAAGCGGGCATGCAGATCCTCAGGCTTTTGGAAAAAAATATCACACCGTCAAAAATTATGACCGAGCAGGCGTTTCAGAATGCCCTGGTGGTGGATATGGCCCTTGGATGCTCCACCAATACCGTACTTCACCTCCCTGCCCTGGCAAGGGAAGCAAACGTCAACATCGATCTCGACAAGATTAACGAGATCAGCAAAGCCACGCCGCACCTGTGCTCCCTGAGTCCCGGCGGACCGCACCACCTTGAAGACCTGAACCGGGCCGGCGGCATTCAGGCGCTCATGAAAGAACTGTCCGGCACCGGACGGATTAATACAGACTGCCTGACCGTCACCGGCAAAACCGTGGGAGAAAATATAAAGCAAGTAAACATCATGGACAGCACGGTTATCCGGTCAACCACCAACCCTTACCATAAAGAAGGCGGTCTTGCGGTGCTTTTCGGTAACCTTGCCCCTGAAGGCGGTGTGGTAAAACAGTCTGCTGTTTTGGATGAAATGATGCGTCATGAAGGCCCGGCCCGGGTGTTTGATTCCGAGGAAGACGCCGGTCAGGCCATCATGGGCGGCAAAATAAAAAAAGGCGATGTTATCGTGATTCGGTATGAAGGTCCCATGGGCGGCCCGGGCATGCGGGAAATGCTGACACCGACGTCGGCCATCGCGGGCATGAAACTGGACGCTCACGTGGCACTGCTCACGGACGGCCGTTTTTCAGGCGGCACCCGGGGCGCGGCCATCGGGCATATTTCACCGGAGGCCATGCAAAAAGGACCCATTGCCATTGTCAAAGACGGTGATGTGATTGCCATCGATATTCCGGCCAAAACATTGACCCTCAAGGTACCGGACAGCGAGATCCAGGACCGGTTGGCCAAATGGTCTCCGCCAGCCCCTAAAATCACCCACGGGTACATGGCCCGGTATGCAAAGATGGTATCATCGGCGAGCAAAGGAGCAGTTGTAAAATAACTTATAAACTGCATGAAAATTTATTCACCACAGAGGCACGGGGGACACAGAGCTTATTTTTTTATTGTTTTCCTTTGAGAGGAAGTAAAACAATAATCGATAGCCTTACGGCAAGAATATATTTTATTCGAATGAATGCATTTAAACGCCTTTAATTGTTTTTCTTATCTCCAGGGCGTAAATCTTTTTCTTTTCTGCCCTCTCAGCAGTAAAGAAAATATATTTTTTCTCCGCGAGCTTTGTGCCTCTAATGAGCGGAGCGAATGGGCGGTGAATATATATTGTCACATGCCTGCATAACGAAACTGGAACGAACAGCATAGCTGATAGTTTATGGTATTAATTAACCATCAATAGAAATAAGGAAGGAAGAAACATGAAACTCACAGGCGCACAAATTATGATGAAGGTGTTAAAGGAGGAAGGGGTTGACACGATTTTTGGCTATCCGGGTGGTGCTGTCATCGATATTTTCGATGAACTCGATAAAACAGACATCCGGCACATCCTTGTTCGTCAGGAAGCCTGCGCCGTACATGCGGCCGACGGTTATGCCCGGGCCGGAAACCGTGTGGGCGTCTGTCTGGTCACATCAGGGCCGGGTGCGACCAACACGGTCAGCGGCATTGCATCGGCCTATATGGATTCCATACCCGTGGTGATATTTACCGGCCAGGTGCCGACACATCTGATCGGCAATGATGCCTTTCAGGAAGTCGACACCGTGGGTATTACCCGTCCGTGCACCAAACACAACTACCTGGTCAAACGAACCGAAGATCTTGCCAGAATTATCAAGGAAGCATTTCTCATAGCCAGAACCGGCCGTCCGGGACCTGTTTTGATTGATATCCCCAAAAATGTTTCCGCCGGTGCCATAGAGTACAAGGCGCCTCCAAAAGCAACCTTGAAATCTTACAACCCGACATACACACCCAATGTTAAACAGCTTCACAAGGTGGTGTCGCTGATCAAGGCTGCCAAAACGCCGATGATTTTTGCCGGCGGCGGTGTCATTCTTTCAGGAGCATCCAAAGAACTTACCGAACTTGCCCGTAAAACCCGAATTCCGGTAACCACGTCTTTGATGGGCCTCGGCGGATTTCCGGGCACAGATCCTTTGTGGCTGGGGATGATCGGCATGCACGGCACGTATCGGGCCAACATGTGCACCGGTGAATGCGACCTTTTGATCGGCATCGGCGTCCGGTTTGACGACCGCGTTACCGGAAAAACAGATGAGTTTGCACTCAAAGCCAAAATTGTGCACATCGATATTGATCCAACGTCCATACGCAAAAATATCCCGGTGACAGCCCCGGTTGTCGGAGACTGCAAAATCACGCTGGCCAAACTGAACAAACTGCTGGACAAGGAAGACCTTGGCGATCTTAAAAAAACGCGAAAAAAATGGTTGGATCAGATCCTGCGCTGGAGAGACACACAACCGCTTGCCTATAAACAGACCGACGTTATCAAACCGCAATATGTTGTTGAAAAACTGTACGAGTTGACCAAAGGCAAAGCGATTATCACCACCGAGGTGGGACAGAACCAAATGTGGGCAGCTCAATATTATCACTATGACAAACCCAACCATTTTATTACCTCAGGGGGCCTGGGGTGTATGGGGTTTGGTTTGCCTGCCGCTATTGGCGCGCAACTCGCCTGTCCGGACAAACTTGTGGTCGATATTGCCGGTGACGGCAGCATACAGATGAACATACAGGAAATGACCACCGCGGTGCAAAACAATCTTCCTGTGAAAATTGTCATTCTCAATAACGGACATCTCGGCATGGTCAGACAATGGCAGGAGCTTTTTTTCGAAAAGCGTTATGCTGCCACATGCCTGGATATCGCACCTGATTTCGTAAAACTGGCAGATGCATACGGTGCCGAAGGTTTAAGAGCCACAAAACCCGAGGAAGTGGAAACGGTGTTGAAAAAAGGCCTGGCCTCCAAAAGACCGGTGATTATGGATTTTGTGGTGGAAAAGGAAGAATGCGTTTATCCGATGGTTCCGGCAGGGGCTCCGGTGACTGAAATGCTTCTGGTATAAGATCGTTTATTAAACCATCTGATTAAACATCGTAACTCTGTTTCTTAAAAAAGGATATGAACCATGACAGAAGAAAAACATATACTTTCGATTCTAGTGGATAATGAACCCGGTGTTCTCTCAAGAATTTCAGGATTGTTCAGCGGCCGGGGATTTAACATTGAAAGCCTGTGTGTTGCCGAAACCATGGACCCGCTGGTGTCAAGGGTGACACTGGTCACCGCAGGAGAACCGCCGATCATCGAACAGATTGAGAAACAACTCAACAAGCTTATCAACGTCATCAAGGTTCACGATCTGACCGGAAAGGAATATGTCCAGAGGGAAATGGCCCTTATAAAAGTGGTTGCCAAACCGGAACATCGTGCTGAAATATTAAGAACCGTGGACATTTTCAGGTGCAAGATTATTGACGTGAGCCCCGACCATTACACCATTGAGGTCACGGGCGATGAAGCCAAATTGAGCGCGCTTTTAAACCTTTTAAAACCCATCGGCATAAAGGAAATCGCCAGGACAGGAATGATTGCCCTGTTCAGGAATTCGAAATAAAACCTTTTGTAACACTTTAGCCGTTTAAAAACTTATTTATATGATTATTGAAGGAGAACGACATGGCCAAAATTAATTTCGGCGGAATAGAAGAAGAAGTCATTACATCAGAAGAATTTTCTCTGGAAAAAGCCAGAGACGTGTTAAAAAACGAAATCGTTGCTGTTTTGGGTTACGGCGTTCAGGGACCGGGACAGGCATTAAATATGAAAGATAACGGAATCAACGTCATTGTCGGACAGCGTGAAAAGAGTAACTCCTGGGACCGTGCCGTGCAGGACGGTTTCGTTCCCGGAAAAACCCTTTTCCCCATCGAAGAAGCCGCCCGCAAGGGAACTGTTATCCAGTATCTGCTTTCAGACGCGGGTCAGGTGGCGGTCTGGCCGCTCATAAAAGAATGTCTTGATGAAGGGGATGCACTTTACTTCTCTCACGGCTTCTCCGTCGTTTATAAGGATCAAACCGAAATTATTCCCCCGGACAACGTGGATGTGATTCTGGTGGCCCCAAAAGGATCAGGCCGAACCGTTCGGACCAACTTTTTAGACGGCAGCGGCATCAATTCGAGCTTTGCAGTTCACCAGGACTTTACCGGCCGCGCCAGGGAAAGAACACTGGCACTGGGGATTGCCATTGGTTCTGGCTATCTCTTTCCCACCACCTTTGAAAAAGAAGTCCACAGTGATCTCACCGGTGAACGCGGTGTTCTCATGGGCTGCCTGGCCGGCGTGATGGAAGCCCAGTACAATGTCCTGAGAAAACATGGGCACACCCCAAGTGAAGCCTTTAACGAGACGGTGGAAGAACTGACCCAGAGCCTGATCCGCCTTGTGGCGCAAAACGGCATGGACTGGATGTATGCGAATTGCAGTACCACTGCCCAGAGAGGCGCCCTGGACTGGCTGCCGAAGTTTCGTGATGCTGTGGCCCCGCTTTTTGACGAACTGTATGAAAGCGTTTTATCGGGAAAAGAAACCAAAAGGGTTCTTGAGGCCAACAGTGCCTCCGACTATCGCGAAAAACTGCAAAAAGAACTCGATGTACTCAAAAATTCCGAAATGTGGCAGGCCGGCGCAGCGGTACGCGCACTGCGGCCGGAAAACCGATGACTCTAAGTTTTCATGAAAATTTTTTATATAAATTTTTCGTGAAAACTTAGATTATGGGTCTAAAGTGAACTAAAAGGACTAAAGTTAAGGTATTCTATCATTTTTAATGGTGTTTGAAATTTGTTTTTTAACTTTAGGCACTTTAGATCACTTCAAACTTTAGATCACTTTATTGTAGGAGATAACATATGGAACAGATCGCACTTTATGATACCACCTTAAGGGATGGAACCCAGGGAGAAAACATCAGTTTCAGTGCCAAGGAAAAAATCCAGATTGCAAAAAGCCTGGATGATTTCGGCATACATTATATCGAAGGCGGCTGGCCGGGCTCCAATCCCAGGGATATGGAATTTTTCGATCTGGCCCAAAAGAAAAAATTCAATACCGCGCGGATAACAGCCTTCGGATCAACCCGGAAGCCCGGTATCGACCCTTCGGACGATCCAAACTTGCAGGCCCTGTTAAAGGCCAAAACCCCTTCAGTGACTATCTTTGGAAAAACATGGGATCTTCATGTGCAGCAGGTTATGAGCAATACCCTCGAAGAAAACCTTGCCATGATCACCGATTCCGTCGAATATCTGAAAAATGGTGATCGGGAGGTGATTTATGATGCCGAACACTTTTTTGACGGGTACAAAGCAAATCCGGATTATGCCTTAAAGACACTGATGGCCGCCATCGATGCCGGTGCGGAATTCATCGTACTGTGCGACACCAATGGCGGAACCCTTCCCGTTGAGATCAGATCGATTATCGACAGGGTTCGAAAAGCGTTTTCTTTAAAATACGCTGCGACAAAGGATTCGCTTCCCATCAAGCTCGGGATTCACACCCATAACGACAGCGGCCTGGCGGTGGCCAATTCCATCGAAGCTGTCCAATCCGGTGCGTTGATGGTCCAGGGAACCATCAACGGGTATGGAGAAAGATGCGGCAACGCCGATCTGACCTCGATTATACCGATCCTTCAGCTAAAAATGAACCGCCCGTGTGTTCCCTCGGAAAATATGGCCAAACTGAGACTGCTCTCACGGTTTGTCAGTGAAACCGCCAACATGATTCCTTTGAACAGCCGTCCCTTTGTGGGTGAAAGCGCATTTGCCCACAAAGGAGGTATCCATGTCAGTGCCATCATGAAAGTATCAAAAGCCTACGAACATATGGAACCCGAACTTGTAGGCAATCGCCGCCGTGTATTGGTGTCGGATCTTTCGGGAAAAAGCAATATCGAATACAAAGCCAAAGAACTTGGAATCGTGCTTGGGGCCAACGGAGTTGACAGCCGCAAGATCGTTACAGAAATAAAACAGATGGAACAGGATGGATACCAGTTTGACACTGCTGACGGATCGTTCAAGATTCTGCTCGAAAAATTTACCGATCAGTTTCAGCCGCTTTTTGATCTAAAATCCTTTCGGGTCACCATCGAAAAAGACGAAGATCGTCCCTGCTCAGCCCATGCCACCATCAAGATCTCGGTAGACGGCAAAGATGAAATCACTGCCGCTGAAGGAGATGGTCCGGTCAGCGCCCTGGATAACGCCCTTCGCAAGGCACTTGACAAATTTTATCCGGATCTGGACGCCATGCGCCTGATCGATTTTAAAGTCCGAGTCATCGATGGCCGCGAGGGAACCGCGGCAAGGGTGCGGGTCTTTATTGAATCAAGAGATCATGACCATATCTGGAGCACCATCGGTGTTTCCGAAGATATTATTGAAGCCAGCTGGCAAGCCCTGGCCGACAGCTTCCAGTATAAGCTGGCAATGATAAAACCCTAATTGATCGTAAACAAAATGGAAAAAATATTTTATAATAAAGAGGAAATCAATGCCGCGGGACATTTTTCTCATCCAGTCCTGCGGCCTATGCTCGTTCGCATGTTGCCCTTTGCTCAGAGAGATTAAAGATAAGATAGCAAAATTCACTATTACCTGTATTCAGGTATCAACACATTTATAAATAGGAGCAAAATCATGGAAGAACGAGTCATTATTTTTGATACAACGCTAAGAGACGGCGAACAATCTCCCGGTGCAAGCATGAATGCCGCGGAAAAACTGCGTCTGGCCACACAAATGGAAAAGCTCGGCGTAGATGTATTGGAAGCCGGATTTCCGGCAGCATCTGAAGGTGATTTTGATGCGGTTTCCAAGATCGCTTCAAAACTCAAAAAAACCGAGGTCGCCGGACTGGCACGGACGTCAAAAGACGATATCGATCGCGCCTGGGGAGCTGTCCGACACGCAGCAAAACCGAGAATTCACACATTTTTGGCCACATCCGACATCCATATGGAATACAAACTCAACATGACCCGGGACCAGGTTCTCAAAACCGCTTCGGAATCTGTCAAATACGCCAAAAGCCTGACCGACAGCATCGAGTTTTCGGCAGAAGATGCCTCACGCAGTGATCGGGATTTTCTTTGCAAAGTGTTTGAAGCGGCCATCGAGGCCGGCGCCACAACCATTAATATTCCGGACACCGTGGGATATGCCATCCCCATGGAATTCGCGGATCTGGTCAAGTATGTGATGGACCATACCCCCAATATCAATAAGGCGGTGGTGAGTGTTCACTGTCACAATGATCTCGGCCTGGCAACGGCCAACACCCTTGCTGCGTTGAACAGCGGTGCAAGACAAGCGGAAGTCACCATCAACGGCATCGGCGAACGGGCCGGGAACACCTCAATGGAAGAAGTCGTCATGTCCCTTCACACGAGGCCTAACTACATGCCGTTTTCGACCCATATCAAAACAGAGCTGATTTATCCCACCAGCCGACTGGTCAGCATGATCACCGGTATTATGGTCCAGCCCAACAAGGCCATTGTCGGGGCCAACGCATTTGCCCACGAGGCTGGAATACATCAGGACGGGGTTCTGAAAAATCCCATGACCTATGAAATTATGAAACCGGAAACCATCGGGCTCAGCGCCAACAAGTTAATTCTGGGGAAACACTCCGGAAGACACGCGCTGCGTTCTCACTTGAAGGAAATGGGATACGATCTCTCCGACGAAGAATTAAAGCTCGTTTTTAAAAAATTCAAGGAACTGGCCGACAAGAAAAAGCACGTTGTTGATGAGGATCTGGAAGTCATTGTTACGGAAGGCATCTTAAGGACCTCCGAAATTTTCGAACTGGATTATCTGCATGTCACCAGCGGCACCACTGTCATCCCCACGTCAACCGTCAGACTCTCCATCAATGGAAGGCCGGTCCAGAATACGGGATACGGAAACGGCCCCATCGATGCGGCATATGACAGTATTGCCAAGCTGACGGGAACAGAATCCGAACTGCTGAGATTTTCCATAAGCGCCATTACCAGCGGTACGGATGCCCAGGGGGAGGTTACGGTACGCTTGAAAGAAAACGGCCTGGTTGCACTCGGTCGCGGGGCAGATCCGGACATCATCACCGCCAGTGTGAAGGCTTATATCAACGGACTCAACCGTCTTGAATATTTGAAAGCCAATCCGGTGATGGCAACCGCCTGATGTTTTGTCACCAAAGCTTAAGGGGCTTTAACAGCCCCTTAAGTAAAACCTTTTAATTTTTTCCCCTATTCCCCAAGCATTTTTTTCTTTAACTTTGAGTCCGCCGGTTTTTCACCCAGCCATATTGAGAATACCGCCTTTTTGAAATCAAGTCCTTTGATCGTCCCTCTCAATGCCCCCTTGATATAAACACTAACCCCCTGCTCCGGAATGTAGATAATATCGTAGATGTCGTTTCTCTTGGCTTTCTGGGAAAAATAAGCGTTGAATGTGTCGATTTTCGTTTTAATAGGCGCAATGTTTCCGCCGGTTCCATTTACAAAACCTTCGTTCCAGGCATTCACCAGCTTCTTGCTGGAAACCTCGCTGTGAACAAAGTGCATTCTGATGGCCATGGTGGTATCTTCATCCATGATTTTCTGGGGATCGGTTTGCTTCTCTTTTAAATAAAGGCCTGCGGCATAAACCTTGATAAAAAATTTTTTTCGGAAACCGGCGCCATTTAAAAGTAATTCATCCTTGCCGGCCATCAGACTGTCGGGAAGGGTCACATCGCCGATCTGTTTTGCAACAGCCGCGGGAGATATCATGAAAACAACCAAAACAACAACCAGTAGTCTTTTCATTTTTCTTCTCCTTTCTGATACGAATTATACCTTAAGTGTCGCGATGATATCTGAAATGTCAGAAATATTTCGCTCCATCAGGAACGTCTCGATGCCGTCGATAATATCTGTGGTGGCGTGTGGATTGATAAAATTGGCGGTTCCGATCTGAACGGCTACGGCACCTGCAATTAAAAACTCCAGTGCATCTTTTGCCGTCATAATGCCGCCGATACCGACCACCGGAACGTTGACGGTTTGCGCCACCTGCCAGACCATACGCAATGCCACCGGCTTGATCGCCGGACCGGAAAGCCCGCCGGTAATATTGCCGATTTTAGGACGCCGGGTTTCAATATCGATTGCCATCCCGGTAATGGTATTGATCAAGGAAATGGAATCCGCACCTTCTCCTTCCACGCTTTTTGCAATTTCGGTAATGTCGGTGACATTGGGAGAAAGTTTGACCATCAGCGGTTTGGCGATCTGTTTTCTGATGGCCCTGATCACTTCGGCAGCAGATTCCGGATACGCGCCAAAAGCCATTCCGCCGGACTTGACATTGGGACATGAAATATTCACTTCGACACCAGAAACACCATCAATATCTTCCAGACGGGCGGCCAGTTCTGCATATTCTTCGGTACTTTTCCCGTAAACATTTACAAAAATCGGCGTGTCAAGACGTCTTAAAAATGGTAATTTCTTTTTCACAAATGCGGCCAACCCAACGTTTTCAAGACCGATGGCGTTTAACATGCCGCAGGGTGTTTCAACGATTCTCGGCGGCGGGTTCCCTTGGGAGGGTTCAAGGGACAAGCCTTTTACAACTATGGCTCCCAGGCGGTTCAAATCCATAAGTTCATCAAACTCGCTGGCATATCCGAAAGTACCGGATGCCGTCATCACAGGGTTTCTGATCTCTATCCCGCCGATATCCACTCGCATCTGAGGCTTTTTGCTCTTCATATTGACATCCATTTTTTTAGCGTATGGTTCTGCTTTCAAAAATTTGAAACGCTCAGCTTCGGTATAAAATAAATATTGATCAATGGCAAGGGGCTGTTTTAACATTTAACTGAGGGGGCGGGGAGTTTTTATTCTAAATCATGGAATATCAACCTACACCTCGTAGAGCGAAATGGATAATCTTTTTTTAAATCGGATGCTGTTTGAGGGGCTTAGGAATCGTTAGAAAGAACAGGCGCATGCCGAAATTATATCTTAAAAGAAGTTAAAATGATTCATTTAGCCTATTGATATTTTAGAAATAGTTTCCTGTTCTTTTTTACGATCCCTTGCCGCGAGTTCATGCGGTTTAAAAAAAGATTATCCATGTAGCGGCTGTTTTGAAAAACTCCCTGATGGTCATTTAACTTGATTTTTGCACTCCAATATTGCAAAGGTGATCTTATGAAACGAATTCTTGCCATTATCGGTTCGCCGCGAAAACTTGGCAATTGCGAAATCATGGCCAAGGAAATCAGCAATCAACTGTCCATTCCCCATGAGTTGAATCTGTTACGGCTCCAGGATTTTAACGTCCTCCCTTGCAGGGGCTGTTACCATTGTCTATACAAAAGCGAACACTGTGTTCTGGAAGATGATTTAAATACCGTCATTCAGGCCATGGTGGATGCCGATGCATATATCGTATCCGCACCCACTTATTTTCTGGGAATCAACGCATCTGTTAAAACATTTCTCGATAGAGGAATTTCCTTTTACGCCCATATTGAAAATCTGTGGAACAAACCGGCTGTCGGTGTGGCCATCGCCGGTATTGAAGGAAAGGAAGGATACAGCCGGCTGGTCATTCAAAGTTTTCTAAAGATGATTTTTGCAAACGATAAAAACACCCAGGTAGTTTATGGTGCGTTGCCTGGGGAGATTTTTTTGAACAAAGAGAACAAACAGGCTGCCAATGAACTGGCGTCAGCACTTTTTGGACCCAGGATTGAAGAAAAAGGCCCTTGCTGTCCTCAGTGTGGAGGAGATACGTTCCGGTTTTTAGATAACAACCGCGTACGATGCATGCTGTGCAGTAATTCCGGAATCATAACCATACCATCCGGGTCTCCGATGTTTGATATCCCCGAAAGCCGGCACGATTTTTTTTCCAGCAAAGAGAATGCGCTTAAACACAAAAAATGGCTGCTCGGCATGAAATCCCGGTTTATGGAACACAAAAAAGCCCTCAAAGAGATTACCCTTCCCTATCGAAGGCAGGGGACCTGGATCAAACCGCAAAAAAAGGAAAAAGAAATTAGGAAAAGGAATTAGAAGTTAAGAAGGTTAGAAGATCAGAAGATCGGAGGTTCTAAAAAATGCCAACTATCTTACCTTCCCACCTTAATCTTCCTTCTTACCTTCTGACCTTCTTACCTTCTGATACTCTCACCTTCTTAGTCCTTTCCTCTTTCCTATTTCCTCTTTCCTATTTTCAGGCTTAAAGCTTTAATCACTTGGATATCCTCTCGGCCAATTCTATAAACGCCCGGGACACCGGGGTGTCCGCATATTTTTCCTGAAAAGAAATGCCGTTGTCACCACAAGACACAACGTTCGGATCAAAGGGAATTCTACCTAAAAACGGAATGCCCGCAGTGTTGGCGGTTTTTTCCCCGCCACCCGATCCAAACAATTCCACCGCTTTGTTGCAGTGAGGACAGGTAAAGCCGCTCATGTTCTCGATAAGACCCAAAATATCCATCTTAACCGTCCTGCAAAAACTAATGGATTTTCGAACGTCCGCCAGAGAAACCTCCTGGGGGGTCGTAACGATGATGGCTTTGGCGTCAAGAATGGTCTGAGCAACGGTCAGCGGTTCATCGCCGGTTCCCGGAGGAGAATCGATAATCAAAAAATCAAGTTCGCCCCATTCCACTTCTCCGATAAACTGGCGTATGGCAGAATATTTAAGCGGACCCCGCCATATGATCGCATCGTCTTTGCTGGCGATCAAAGATTCGATGGATACCACTTTCAAGTTCTCTGAATAAGACATGGGATTTAGTTTGTTATTTTTGCTTAAATCCATCATTCCCTTTAAGCCGAGCATTCTCGGCACGTCGGGACCATGCAAGTCAACATCCATAATCCCGACCTTAAACCCTTTCTTGGCAAGGGCCATGGACAGATTTACGGAAGTGCTGGTCTTGCCCACACCGCCCTTTCCGCTCAGGACAATATATTTGTTCTTTATTTTTTTTAAAGAGCTGTCAACATCAGCATCCTGTTTTGTCTTCGTCTTTTGTTTCTTTTGGGCATCTTCAACATTTTCATGAATGTGTACCATAATTCTTTATCCCCCATTAACTCCTGCATCGAAATAAATTCTCATCATTGCAATTAGGGCAGTTTTCAGGTCTGCCCGTGCCCCACGACTCGACCCATCTGTGGCTGCAATTACGACACATGAATGTCCGCACTTCATCGACCATCTTGTAATTCCCACCTTCGACATTGATGGCCTTCCCGTGAATTAGGGCATCCGCAACGACTTTTCTGGCCTGCTGAACAATCCGACCGAAAGTTGCTCTAGAGACATTCATGTGGCGACCGGCCTCTTCATGGGACATACCGAGAAAATCGGCAAGTCGTATGGCCTCGCGTTCATCCACCGTTAGGCGCACCTCGGAAAGATCGCGCATGGGAATGCCTCTTGGCTTGAAATAACTGATGGCCGGATTGAAAGCGACCCTGCGATGTTTTTTGGGACGTGCCATAATAAACCTTTATGAGTATATACTCGGATGAAGATTAAGTATTTACATTGATGTTGTCAAGCTTTTAGTTTTCATCTATTTGACAAAAAGCATGTTCATGTTATTCTTGTCGAAGGCTCTGAACATATAGCCACTTAAGTTTCGCACCTAAATATGGTTAAAAAGCCGTTGCTGTCACAAAGGGTTGCTTTTCTGTGAACACTCACCAATTAAGGATGCGAAACTTGTGTAACATATTTCATTTTTTTTGAGGAAAAGAAACATGATCGAGTTAAAAAAAATAGAGGACATAGAAGATTTTAAAAAAATACCCGAGATTCAGAAAAGTGCCTGGGGATTTTTGGATCTTGACATTGAACCCCATCATTTGATGACCCGAGTCCAGAAATATGGGGGTCTTGTTCAAGGACTTTATTTCAACGGCAAATTGGCGGGTTTTACTTACGCACTCATCGGCAAGTGGAAGGGAAAACACTTTATCTATTCTCACATGACCGGTGTTCATCAAAAATATCAGGCACAAGGATTCGGTTTTTTGCTTAAAAAAGCCCAAAGAGAAGACGTTTTAAAAATGGGATATGAAATCATGCGCTGGAATTTTGATCCCCTTGAATCCATGAACGCTTATTTCAATATCCACAGACTCGGCATCATCAGTGTAGAATATGAGCGAGATATATATGGAACCGGGGAAAGCGGCCTTCACAAAGGGCTCCCCACAGACCGGCTGATCGCAACCTGGAACCTGAATTCAGATCGGGTCATTCACAAGATGGAACAAAAAGAACCTGCGATGATAGAGAATCCCCCTGAAAATAACCTGGAAAATTTTACTCAAAAAACAGCCTATATCGAAATTCCCCGAAATATAAGATCATTGAAAGAAACGAATATGAACGAAGCCGTTCAATGGAGAATGAAAACGCGCCGTCTTTTTGAATCAGCTTTTCAAAAAGATTATGTGGTTACTGATATCGTATTTTCCGAGGATAAAAAGAGAATTTTTTATAAATTAAAAACAGAGTAATCTTTTAGCCTTTTAAAAACATTACCGCTTCAGGTATAATTAAATTTTGGCTGGAAGAACTCGTGAATAAGGGCTCATAATGAAAGAACCTGCCCGGGCTATTTATAAATATCTCTGCTTTAACAAAGCATTTTATCCGTAAAGTAAAATCAGTTTATGGTTCTTTCAAAACGATCCCTAATTCACTCAAACAGCTTCCAGCCAAAATTTAATTATACCTGAAGCTCCTTCTTTTTGAGCTAAGCTGGAAGTGAAAACCAATAAAATCGATTTCTTTAAAAAGGCTAAACAACAAGGGGGCGGGGAGTTTTTCTACTAAATCATTGAATATAGCGAAATGGATGATCTTTTTTTAAATCGGATGCTGTTTGAGTGGCTTAGAGATCGTTAGAAAAAACAGGCGCAGACCAAAATCGTATCTTAAAAAAAAATAAATTAATGCAAAGAACCTATTGATATTCCAAAGATAGTCTCCTGTTTTTTCTTTACGATCTCTTGCCGCGAGTTCATGCGGTTAAAAAAAAGATCATCCATGTAGCGGTTGTTTAAAAAACCCCCGACCCCTCAAACGATTAAAGGGTGGATTAGTGAAAAGAATCAAAAGAATTGATTCCGTGGAAATGTTTATTGTCAGGTTGCCGCTCGTCTCTTCCTTTGAGACAAGCTTTTCCGTGCAGACGCACAGAGAGGCCTTGTTGTTGAAAATTGTGTCCGATGATGTCTGCGGATGGGGAGAGTGTGTAGCGTCTCCTGACCCGTACTACTGCTATGAAACCAATGCAACAGCGTCTCATATTATACAAGACTTTTTAATCCCTATTTTAACGGCCATGAACGATTTTACCATTGAAGCGGTTCTCCAAAATTTTGAGCGAATTAGAGGACATCACATGGCCAAAGCCGCTGTTGAAAATGCCCTTTGTGATATGATGGCGCAAAAATATAACATTCCCCTTTTTGAGTTCATGGGCGGTACATCCCAAAATATCATGTCGGGAATCAGTATCGGAATCCAAAGAAGCATCGACGACCTTCTTGAATCCATTCAAAATGCATGTGACAGAAAATACCACAGAATCAAGATAAAAATAAAAAAAGGCAGCGATATTGAAATCGTAAAAATGGTTCGAAGCGCGTTTCCGAGTATTAAACTCATGGTCGATGCCAACAGTGATTACACGCTCGAAGATATGCATATTTTAAAAAAGCTTGACGAATTTAATCTCATGATGATCGAACAACCCTTGAATTATAATGACATTTATTTTCACGCATCGCTTCAGAAACAGCTCGTAACGCCCATCTGCCTTGACGAATCCATTAAAAACCTCAATGACGCAAAAACGGCTGTTGAACTTGGAAGCTGTAAAATAATTAATATCAAACAGGGGCGTGTGGGTGGAATGATAAAGGCTAAAGACATTCAGGCGTATTGCCTGAACAACACCATCAAAACATGGTCAGGCGGCATGCTTGAAACCGGAATCGGCCGGGCATTTAACCTTCATCTCCAGACGCTTCCGGGTTTTGTTCTTCCGGGAGACACCTCGGAAACCTCACGATACTTTGCCGAAGATATCGTGGACAAGCCTGTAATCCTGCAAGCCGATGGTTTCATAGAAATTCCCAAAGGAACGGGAATCGGCGTGAAAGTGATTTCTAAGAAGCTCGATAAGTTCAAGGTGTTTCATCAAAAAATCATATAATCAACTGAGATATCCATGGAGCAATTTAACGAATAAAAACACCCCGAACTTTGAAAATATCTATTGACATTTTGTATAATATGCTATTAATGTTTGAACCTTTTGGTTGACATCCTTTTAGTTATAAATTTTAATGGTAGATTAAAAGATTCGGTAAATAATCCGATGTTGACGCTTTCATGCAAAATTTGTAAAAATTTAAGGATAATTCGTTTATAATACATCCGCTTACAACACATCTAAGCAGTACTTAATACTAAGGTGAAAAACATGATCGAGATTAGAATACATGGTCGAGGCGGACAGGGTAACGTTGCGGCTGCCGAGCTGCTCTCCATCGCTGCCTTCAAGGACGGCAAGTTTTCCCAAGCCTTCCCTTCTTTTGGAGCTGAACGGGTGGGCGCCCCTGTCATGGCTTTTGTTAGAATCGATGACAAAAAAATCCGAACACGTGAAGACGTACAAAATCCGGATTATCTGATCGTCCAGGATTCCAACCTGATTGGATCAGTGCCCGTATTGGATGGACTTAAGCCGGATGGTTTAATTTTGATCAATTCGGAAAAAAAGCCCGAAGAATTACAACTTAAAACAACTGCAAAAGTGGAAACCATTCCTGCTACGGAAATCGCACTGGAAATCATCGGCAGACCCATACCGAATGCAATTATGATCGGTGCATTTTGTACCATTACCGGCCTGATTAGTTTGGATGCCGTCCAGGAAGCCATTATGGGAAAATTCCCCGGCAGGGTTGGTGAAAACAATGTGGCCGCCCTTGAGCGGGCTCACGAAATCATGCAAAAGAGGTAGTTTCATGCTTAAACAAGTTGAAGGATCACATGCTGTTGCGGAAGTGGTGGCCAAGTGCCGCCCGAATGTCATCTCCGCCTATCCGATTACCCCACAAACTCATATCGTTGAAGATCTGGCCATGATTGTCGGAAAGGGAGAACTGGACGCAGAATATGTCAACGTGGAAAGCGAATTTTCCGCAGCATCGGTTGTATTGGGCGCCAGTGCTGCCGGTGCCCGTGCCTATTCGGCGACGACGTCCCAGGGTTTGTTGCTGATGAGTGAGGTAATTTACTGTATTGCGGGAATGCGTCTTCCCATTGTGTTTACCATTGCAAACCGGGCCATATCGGCCCCTTTGAGCATTTGGAACGATCAGCAGGATTCCATGGCGTTAAGGGATGCCGGCTGGATCCAACTCCATGCCGAGGACAACCAGGAAGCAGCCGATTTGCATATCCAAGCCTTTAAAATAGCGGAAGAGACCCATTTGCCGGTCATGGTTTGCATGGACGGTTTTATTCTGACCCATGCGTTCGAACCGGTGGATGTCCCGGAGCAAAAAGAAGTCGACAACTTTTTACCGCCCTTTAAGCCAACGAATATCGTGGACCCCCGGTGGCCCAGAGGTATCGGTCTTTTTGCAGATCCTCGTTTTTACATGGAAACCCGATATATTTTGCACCGCGCCATGGAAAAATCTGAAGAAACCATCAAGAAAGTCAGCGAAGATTTTGCAAAAGCCTTCGGCAGAGACAGCGGCGGCTTCATCAAAACCTATAAATTGAAAGACGCCGATGTGGTTGTCATCTCAATGGGTTCCATAGTCGGCACGATCAAGGATCTCATCGATCAGCTTGAAGAAGAGGGTAAAAAGGTTGGACTTTTGCAAATCTGCTCTTATCGCCCGTTTCCGCGAAAAGAAATTTACAATTCGCTGAAAGACAAAATGAACATCGTTGTGGTCGAAAAATCGATTTCCCTGGGAAGGGGCGGGATTCTTGCCAGTGATGTGCGCTGGTCCTTTCCCCGTGCCGAGAAAAAAGATCGTAATATCAGCAGCTTTATTGCTGGACTGGGGGGCCGCAATATTACGAAGAACGACCTTAGATACATGGTGGAAAAGGTTGAGAAAGAACCGGTGGAATTGGAATTTTTAGGCCTTAAGAAAGAATTGATATCTGAGAAGGATTTATAATCATGACTATAAGCGCTGAAGAACTCAATAAAGTAGAGAAAAAAGATTTATTTACCAGCGGTCACCGCGCATGTGGCGGCTGCGGCCAAGCCCTGGCCGCACGTCTGGTGCAGGATGCCTCCGGTGAAAATACCATTGCATGCGTTGCCACAGGTTGTCTGGAAGTTTTCAGCTCACCCTATCCGGATCCGTCCTGGCGCATTCCGTTTTTACACAGCCTTTTTGAAAATGCATCCGCGGTTGCTTCCGGCGTGGAAGCCGCCTACAAAGCGCTGAAAAAAGGACCGGTCAATATCATCGCCCAGGGGGGTGACGGCAGTACTGCCGACATCGGATTTCAGAGTATCAGCGGCATGTTTGAAAGGGGCCACAATGTGCTCTATGTCTGCTACGATAACGAAGCCTACATGAATACCGGCGTTCAGCGTTCCAGTTTTACCCCTTTAGGCGCCAGGACCAGTACAACACCCATGGGCAACAAAACAAGGAAAAAAAATCTGCCGTTGATTGCGGCTGACCACGGTATCCCGTATGTGGCCACTGCCACCGTCGATGATTTCAGGGACTTGCAGCGAAAAGTGAAGACGGCCCTTTCCATTGAAGGGCCCAAATACATTCACATCCTGGCACCCTGCCCCTTAGGCTGGGGCCATCATGGTGAACTCACCGTAAAGATCTGCCGGCTGGCAAAAGATACCGGTCTGTTCCCGATATATGAAATCATTGACGGCAAGATGACCAATGTCAGAAAAATCCCGGTCAAAGTTCCGGTGGAAGAGTATCTCAAATTGCAGGGCCGGTTCAGCCATCTGTTCAAGAAAGGCGGATCCAAGGAAACCATTGCTGAAATTCAAAAAATTGCCAACCAGAACATAGAGAGGTATAACTTATAATGGAAAAGCTACCTTTAGGATTAGTCATGGAATTACGTAACGTAGTTCCTTATAAAACAGGTTCATGGCGGACCCTCATGCCCATCAATGTCATGCATACGCCGCCCTGCAACCATTCTTGTCCTGCCGGCAATGACATCCGGGGCTTTCTCAGGGTCCTTGCCGAAAACAAGGATTATGAGCAGGCGTGGCATATTTTGACCCGCACCAACCCATTCCCGGCAGTCTGTGGCAGGGTTTGTCCCCACCCCTGTGAAGGGGGATGTAACCGACGGGATTTCGACGAACCTCTGGCAATAAACTGTGCAGAGCGCGCTGTGGGTGATTACGGTCTGGAGAATAACCTGAAACACAAAAAACTGATCGATACCAGAAAAGAAAAAGTGGTGGTGGTTGGTTCCGGTCCGGCCGGATTCTCCTGTGCCTTTCATTTGGCCAAAAGAGGGTTTCAGGTGAAGATATATGAGGCAAACAGCGAGCCCGGCGGTATGATGCGTTACGGTATTCCATCCTACCGGCAACCGAACTACGTTTTAAAACAAGAAATCGACAATATTCTCAGCTTAGGCGTTGAATTGGAATGTAATGTCAAGGTCGGGGTCAACATATCCTTGGATCAATTACGAAATGAATATGATGCTGTATTTTTAGGGGTTGGTGCCCAAAAAGGTGTATCGATTGATATCCCGGGCAAAGACGCAGAAAATGTCTTTACCGGAGTGGAGTTTTTAAAACAGGTCAACACCGGAAAATGGGTAGAAGTCGGCAACGATGTTGTGGTTATCGGCGGCGGCAATACCGCCATGGACTGTGCCCGAGTGGCCAAACGTTTGGGAGCAAATGTGAGCATTGTTTACCGGCGCACCCGAATGGAAATGCCTGCGATCACCGCTGAAATCGACGAAGCCATGGAAGAACGCATCATGTTTCGGTATCACACCAATCCGGTTAAATTAGTATTGGATGAAGGCCGGGTTGTCGGACTTTTGTGTGTTCAAATGGAGTTAAAAGAACCCGACGCCAGCGGCCGGGCCAGACCGGTTCCCATTGCCGGATCAGAAGCCTTCATTCCCGCGGACACCGTCATTATGGCCACAGGACAGGCCGTGGATTATGATGGAATCGAAATCCAGACCGTAGATAAAAGATGGATCTATACCAATGAATATTTTATGACCGATATGGACGGCGTTTTTGCCGGTGGTGATGCCGTGGCAGGTCTGGAAACAGTCTCTTTGGCCATTGGTCATGGAATGCGCGCTGCTTCCGCAATTGAAGATTACATCGAAGGAAATAAAGAGAGCGAATTGGCGCAGCCGCCCGTGGTCATCTCAAGGGAACTGAACACGTATTACTATCAGCCGGTCAAGCGATATGAGAAGGATGCCAGGCCGATCCATATGAGACTCAAGGGTTTCAAAGAAATTTATTCGGATTTTGACCCGGATGATATTATTGCAGAGGCAGAACGATGCTTCAGCTGCGGGCTCTGTTTCGATTGCGGCAACTGCTATATGTATTGCCCGGACAATGCCGTTAAAAAGTCGAAGACAACAGGATATTACGAATTTGACTACGACTTCTGCAAGGGATGTGGCCTATGCGCAAAAGAATGCCCTTGCCATTATATCCAAATGACCCTGGAAAAGTGATTCGGCTTTCGTGTAATAACTCTAAAGCCATAGCATTCAGACGTTTAAAAAGCCTTCCTTATCAGGAAGGCTTTTTTGTTTAAAGGAGAATAACAATGGTAGAGTTCACATATCAGGACATGTTTCCTTTAGGAGATGATACCACAGATTACCGTCAATTAACCGATGACCATGTTTCTTTAGATTCTTTTAAGGGCACCGAGATACTAACCATCACCCCGGAAGGATTAACCCTTCTGGCTGAACATGCGTTTAAGGATGTTTCCCATCTGCTGAGGCCTTCACATCTGTCGCTCTTGGCAAAAATTCTTGATGATCCCGAAAGCTCTGATAACGATCAGTACGTGGCCCTTGAAATGCTGAAAAATGCGGTTATTTCCGCAGAAGGCATATTCCCCATGTGTCAGGACACCGGCACAGCCATCGTCATGGGGAAAAAGGGGCAGCAGGTCTGGACCGGTTTCTGTGACGAAGAAGCGCTTTCAAGGGGCATCTTCAACGCGTATACCACTAACAATTTGCGCTATTCACAGAATGCGCCCTTGACCATGTATGACGAGGTCAATACTGCATGCAACCTTCCGGCACAAATTGAAATTTATGCTGTTGAAGGCAACACCTATCATTTTCTTTTCATCGCCAAGGGTGGCGGATCTGCCAACAAAACCTATCTTTATCAGGAAACCAAAGCGACGTTGACCCCGGAAAAGTTGGCGATGTTTATGAAAAAAAAGATGAAAACCCTGGGTACGGCTGCTTGCCCACCCTATCATCTTGCATTTGCCGTTGGCGGAACATCTGCTGAATTTAACCTTAAAACCGTCAAATTGGCTTCGGCAGGATATCTCGATCATCTTCCGACTTCCGGAAATCGATGGGGTCATGCGTTCCGGGATATAAAGCTCGAAACAGAGCTGCTCAAGATATCCCGAGATCTCGGTATCGGCGCCCAGTTCGGCGGGAAATATTTCTGTCATGATGTTCGGGTCATTCGACTTCCAAGACATGGAGCATCCTGCCCCATCGGCCTTGGCGTCAGTTGCAGTGCGGACCGAAATATCAAAGGAAAAATAACAAACCAAGGCATCTATTTAGAATGTCTTGAAACCGATCCGTCAAGATATCTGCCGGAACCTTCAGGTGCAGATACAGAAGCTGTTCGCATCGACCTAAACCGGCCAATGGATGAAATCCGGGCCGAATTGAGTCAATATCCGGTGGCAACCCGTCTGATGCTGACTGGAAAAATTGTCGTGGCTCGGGACATCGCCCATGCCAAACTCAAAGAACGACTTGATAACGGTGAAGGCCTTCCGGAATATTTCAAAAATCACATGGTATACTATGCCGGCCCGGCAAAAACACCGGATGGATATCCTTCAGGATCTTTCGGTCCCACCACTGCCGGCCGCATGGATCCTTATGTGCCCATTTTTCAAGAACGAGGCGCTTCCATGGTCATGCTGGCCAAGGGAAATCGTTCAAAGGAAGTGACGCAATCGTGTAAAAAGTTCGGCGGATTCTATTTGGGTTCCATCGGCGGGCCTGCAGCTCGTTTGGGTAAAGATTGCATCACCAATATCGAAACGTTAGAATATGCCGATCTTGGAATGGAAGCGATTTTTCTGATTACCGTCAAAGACTTTCCAGCTTTTATTATTGTAGACGACAAGGGGAACGATTTTTTTGAAAAGCTGCTGAATGAATAACCAAAATGAAAGAGTGTATCCGATGCGGCACCTGCTGCAAAAAGGGCGGACCGTCTTTTCACCATGAAGATAAAATGTTGATTGATAAAGGCATTATTCCGTCAAAATATATCTATACCATCAGAAAAGGGGAGCGTTCTTATGACAATGTTAAAGAATGCTTTTTGCCGGCATCTTCAGATATTTTAAAGCTAAAAGGGCAAAAAAATTCATGGACCTGTGTTTTTTTTAATGAAACAAATAATAATTGTACCATATATGAACACAGGCCCTTAGAGTGCAAAGTCCTTAAATGCTGGGATACCAGAGAAATTGAAAAGATTTATGCAAAAAACCGATTGACGCGAAAAGATCTTATTTCATCCGTTGAAGGATTATGGGAACTTGTTGAGGGTCATCAAGAGCGATGTTCGTATGACATGCTCAAATTGTTTATCGATTCCCTGAACACCGGTAAAAAGGACGAGGCACTTAAAGGCATACTGGAGATTATCGAGTATGATATTAAAATTAGAAAACTAGTGGTACTAAAAGCAGGCCTTGAAGCTGACTTGACAGATTTTCTGTTCGGCCGACCCATTATGGAAACCATAAAGATTTACGGCCTGAAAATCAAGGAGGAAGAAAATAAATATATAATTACTTAAATGACTTAAACATATTTTAATAATGTTTAGGGGCAAAACTTGAGTTTTAATTAAAGTTCTCACAGAAATTGTCCGATATAATAGACGGTTGAATAAAGGCAAACCATCCGAAAGGGTGGGACGCAAAGCCACTGGCCTAAATCCTAAAATTAAGATCCGGAGGATATGGCGGCAGGGTTGCCTGACCGATTTGAGCACCCGCCTTTTATGTCAATAAAACGCCGCCTTAGTACAATCCTCTGTTCATTATATTATTTTTTTGGAAGCGCTTTAACCTAGGTTGACCGATTTTTGAAAAAGAGATGTGCCGAGATCTTGATGCAGCAAGATTTGAGAAAATCGCCCCGAAAAGACACCGGGATCTTCGACAGGCATACCCGTGGATATGTCGAGAATTTTCGCGAATCCTTGATGCGCAAGAGATCGGTGCAGATCAAGTCAAAAATCGTTCGATTTAGGTTTAAATAAGGAGGTAAATCAATGACTTTTTCAATTCAGAGCACGCTTTCGGCTATAAAGGCATTTGGTACAAAAATGGGCGTTACTGCCAACAATATTGCAAACGTGGAAACAGAAGAATTCAAAAAAAGCACGGCAACACTGGTTGAAGGCCCTAAAGGGAATGTAGAGGTCGAGATCACACAACCGGATATTCCAGGTCCAGTGGTTGTTGATGGTGCCAATGGGCAATTGACTGAAAAAGAAATATCCAATGTTGATCTGGCAGAGGAAATTCCGCAAACGATTCTTGCACAAAGGGGTTATGAGGCAAATCTTGCAACAATAAGGACCCAGGATGAAATATTGAAGTCTATCATTGATATCATTAAGTAAAGAGTCCGGGGCAAAAAGAACCGGACTTGATAGAACCCTGGAAGGGGCTATTTACTTAAAGTCGTAAAAGTTAAAAGTGCTTAAAGTGATCTAAAGTGCCTAAAGTTGAGGTAACGCTAACGCGCTGTAATTAAATATAATTGATAGAATTCCTTAACTTTAGCTCACTTTAAACTTTAGTTCACTTCAAACTCTTGCAGCGATTCTTTAGGCAGAGACGGAGGCCCGGAGTACCAAGTTTTTTATGACTAAATAAAGTTTTACCATTTACTGCCCCTGCATACCCGGCATTATTGGCATCGACATCTTTTGATAACCGGAAGGAATATTAAAAAGAGAGTCGGATACCGTTTTTTCTTGGATGTTCCGGTATTCCATAACCATAGGTCCGGACGGTCCATCCATTTCCATTTTAACGGGAAAATTCAGCTTTTCAGAAATCCAGTATGTTGCAGCACCCATGGATGGATCATTGAACGTTAAATGGTATTTTGAACACATATACCCGTTGACCGTTTCTTTGCCTATAAATTTCTTCTTCCCTATCTTTTCCAGTTCATCAGGATCAATAGGTGCCATATTACTATGACTACCCGCCATCATCTCCATATACATCATCTGCCCCGGCATAAGAATCCAGACAACCCCCTTATCTTTCCTGAATATCGTTATCTGTTTTTCGCCGCTGATGCTCATCTCCTGTCTGATGTTGTCCCCTTTGAGATACATCTTTCCTTTAAAGCTTCCCATGGACGATTTATGGACCATATCTGCGGTAATATCCGCAGCATTCACAGACACCGAAAGAAGCATTACAGTTATTAAAAAGATGACGCCAAACAGTTCGACCCGTGACATAAACCGTTTTATCATGCTATCCCCCTTTTTTAATCCGATAGCGATTTTCTCAAAATTAACTTCGGGTTTCATACATTTTTTCTTTGATCCTCATCATTCACTTATTCTTTTAAAAGCTCTTTAATTGCAATTAAAAGTTGCTCCCTTGCAACAGGTTTTGTAAAAGTTCGCTGAACACCAAATATTTTGGCCAGATGAAGGTAGTCTTTTGTGCCGATACGCCCACCTCCGGACATGGCAATTATCTTCACATCGGGAAAATCTCGTCGAAGTTCGATGATCGTTTCGATACCCTCCTTCTCGGGCATGATAATGTCTGTAATGATCAGGTCAACAGGTTCTTGACGATAGAGTCTCAGTCCCTGTTCTCCGTTAGAAGCCCTCAAAACATCGTACCCTTCACGCGTTAATGACTCATAGAGCATGTCCAGAACTTGTTCATCATCATCTATTACAAGAATTCGAGCCATCGATTATTTCCCTTTCCTTATCCATTTTGATAAAATCATACCAAACTTTTTAAAAAAGTACAATTTTTCCAAATATAAAAAGTTCCTCTTGCAAAAATAGTCGCAGCCCGCTATAGACCTACAAAAGAAACCAGACACATCTATCGTTGATCTGGAATATCCTGGCATAAATTTTGAGAGGCAGAATTTGACAGGGTAAATGCTGATGACGATATCTAAGCTCTTTTGATAATGAACATCTATGGAAGTATATGTAGCAAGACAGCCTATTTTTAATAAAGACAAAGAATTGTATGGATATGAACTTCTCTTCCGAGATGGGTTGTCGAATGCCTTTCCAGATATTGATGGTGATACAGCCACCTCCAAACTCCTATCCAACAGTTTCTTCAGCATCGGCATGAAGCAGCTCACATCCGGTAAAACAGCCTTTATCAACTTTCCTCAAAGTCTGTTGTTAAATAAAATTCCCATGATGTTTCCCTCAGAGAAGATGACGGTGGAAATCCTGGAAGATGTGGATCCCAATGAACAGGTTATTCGTGCCTGTAATGATATTGCAGCGGCAGGATATTCACTTGCATTGGATGACTTTGTTTTTAAAAGCGACTTGCAACCTTTAATCGAGCTTGCAAACATCATCAAAATCGATTTCATGCTGACCCCCATTGATGAAATTAAAAAAATGGTGAACCGCTTTAAAGGCAATCACATCAAATTGCTTGCCGAAAAAATAGAGACATACGAAAATTTTGAAGAAGCTTTATCCATGGGGTTTATGTATTTCCAGGGATATTTTTTCAGCAAACCGGAAATCATTTCAGGCAAAGAAATCGCCCCCTCCAAGATCATTCTGTTACAGATCGTGGGTGAAGCAAATAGGGAAAATTGCAGTTTTGAAAAGCTCGAAACACTCATGGACAAGGATGTGTCCATTTCCTGCAAACTATTGCGTTATATCAATTCCGCTTTCTTTAAACGCGCTTGTGAAATCGCTACCATTAAACATGCCATCGTTTTATTGGGAGAAACCGAGATCAAGCGGTTTATCTCCATGGTTGCCACTGCAGAACTGGCTTCGGATAAACCTGAAGTACTTGTTCGTACGTCGATTACTCGAGCCAGATTTTGCGAACTTTTGGGGTTGCACTCACAAAACGGGGTAGATATTTCGGAACTTTTTCTCACAGGTCTTTTTTCCCTTATTGATGCGATGCTCGATAATAAAATGGAAAATATTATGCAAACCCTCCCATTATCGAAAAACATCAAACAGGCACTTTTGGAAGAAAAGGGCGCTCTGGCAGATTATTTAAAACTGGTCTCCAGCTACGAGTCGGCAAATTGGAAAACATTTTCTTCCATCATTTCAAAAATCAATGTGAGTGAAAAAAAGATTCCTGAATTCTATCAGGATGCCGTGAAGTGGGCGGACTCATATATAGTCTGATTTTTTCTGAATCTTTTACTCTCCGGATGCTTTCATATAGTAAGTTGCGCATAGCGAAATCCCGTCACCGGGGACAAGATTCAACTCTTATCTTTATCCACCCGCAATATGCAACCATATGGAAAATGTTGCAGCAGACAATATGGTACACAAGGAAAGTGCTGCCACGGCAAAATCGGTATCACCGCTCATTTCTTTTGCCATAACATAGGTTAAAGTGGCTGTGGGGGATGCCAGAAGAATAAGACCCGGCAGATAGTCATGCAGTTTTATATCGAACAAGCGGTAAAAGATAAAACCCAACCCCGGAAGCAGAATCAGCTTCAATAAACTTGAAGATAAAATTCTAAGCATCCTTAACTTCATCAATTTAAAAGACAAAGACGCCCCAATGAGGATTAGGGCCATAGGAAGTGCGAGTCCGCTTAAAATATCCAGACTCCTGCTGATAACCAGCGGCAATTTTAATCCTGTAGAGGAAAATAGAATGCCTGCCAGCGCCGAAAGAATCACGGGGTTGCCCAGTATTCTTAATACAATCTCCCGTTTTTTCTTTGACGTTGAAGCATCATCAGAATTGAATTGAAGGGCGACCACCGCAAGAAGATTTTGTAATATCATGACAAAGCCGGCAATGATGCTGGCCCTCACAAATCCATCATTGCCGAGAGAATAATATGCCACGGCAAGACCGATATATCCCAGATTCCCATGAAAAGAGGCCTGAATAAATGTCCCCAGCTCGCCTCTTCTGATACGCCAAAATAAACCCACACACCATGCCACAGCAAAAACAGCTAAAACAGATAAAAGTGTGATTAAAATGACGGTAACATCAAACTGGGTTCTTAAGGACGCTTTGGAGATTTCGTGAAAAATCATGGCAGGGATTGCCAGATAATAAACCAGTCGGTTTGCCGGGCTTAAAAATTCCGGCTGAATAAATCCTTTAATCCGGACAAACCATCCAAGGATTATTACGGCAAATATCGGAATTATCGTCGTTGCAATATTCATATGATACGGTCATAGATACAGTAGATCAACTTACTTTCTTGACTTTCAACCATCTGAAGCCTACACTTTATTCGATGCACGGAATATCGAAGCTTTCATTTTTATAATGTTTTTCCGAAAGTTACAAGTTATTTATAAACGAGGAGTGTTATGTGAAAAATGATATCATCAATAAAGTCAAAGAGGTTTCAGTTAAAAAAAAGTTCCCCGACGGCTCTTTATATACCAGTATCTCTATCGAACATATCATAAATCTCTCAAATTTTTTTCAACTCAGCGGACATCATATCGAAATTACAGCCCTTGATGAAAACATCATCCCAGAACATTATGTCCGCAACATGAAAACATTTTCACCAAAGGATCAGTCGATTCTTCTATGTTCACGGGCAAGTATTGTTGGTTTAGGGGGGCTAGGCGGTGCTGTAACTGAAATTCTTGCTCGTATTGGAATCGGCACACTTACACTGATTGAAGCCGACACATTCGAAGAGAATAACCTGAACCGACAATTTTTAAGCACACATCGCCTTCTTGATACATCCAAGACCAAGGCCGCGATCAAAAGGGTCCGTGATATAAATCCGACGATTTCTGTTGAGGGGTATGACGAATTGCTCGACCATGACAATGCAGAAAGTCTAACTGAACATTCAGATGTCATTGTTGACTGCCTTGACAACATACAAACTCGATTTTTGCTTGAAAGCGTCGCTAAAAAGATCGGATCACCTCTGGTATCTGCTGCGGTTGCAGGAGTCTACGGTCATGTCATCAGTATCTTTCCTGAAGACAAGGGACTATCGCTCATATACGGTGATTCGGATATTCTGCCACAGAGAGGGGTTGAGACTTCATTGGGTTGCTTACCGCATGCTGTTACACTCCTTGCAGCTCTGGAAACTTCCGAAGTCGTAAAAATACTTTTAAAAAAAGGATCTGTCCTAAAAAACAAGCTGGGTGTAATGGATCTAATGGATAATATTTTTGAAGTTCTGGATTTACTTTAATCCGGCAACAAACCGAATCATCTGACCGATGACCATGGTAATAATCTCTTTTGGCATAAAAGACTCGGGCACCCATTCCATAACCGTGTCCGTTATCTCCGTTGTACTCTTTTCAATATCTTTCGTTTTCGCGTAAGATGCTTCCAGAATACTCCTGGTTTCTATGGCGGCATCCATGGATTTTTGTAAAAAATGTCTGCCGTCGCTGCCGGTCCTTGCGCCAAAGTGTTCCGTAAGATAAACCTCGATTTCATATCGGGCCATCTTTTGAAGGCTCTCTTGGTACTTGTCAAAATTTGAATTGGCGGCTGTAAATATCCTATCCCCAATTGGGATGCCTCCTGCATCAGAAGCAAACATCGCTTTTTCTTGGGGCACATATATTGCAATTGAACACGAAGAATGACCCGGAACCTCCATCACTTCCATTGGCAGATCATCACAACTAAGAATATCCCCCTCTTTTACAACATCATCAATATTGATCCTGCCAAGCTCAATTTCAATATCTTTGTCCGGTTGTTCCAGTCCATGTTCAATTGATAGTATTTGATTTAAAGATGAAATACTTTCCATAACTTCGGGCTTATCCAAAAGCTCTTTTGCCCTTTGCGATGCCGTTATTGAAACCCAGGGCCATCGCCTTTTAAAAAAAGGGACGATGCCACAGTGGTCAAAATGGGAATGGAGTATAATGATCCGTTTTATCTTCTTTTCTTCTATCTTAAAGCGTTTCAGTTGTTTTATAATATCAGGAACAATGTAAGTTAGGCCGCCCCCGAGAAGAGCAAACTCTTCTGAACCTTTTAAAAGATAAACACATGATTCTTTTCTTCCAAGAAATAATATCCTGTCCGTAACGAAACCTGGTTTTTCTATAATCATTTTTTTCCTCACTTGACAAATCTTCGTATTCATAGTCTATTCTGGCAGACTCGCTTAATTTGTCAAGATTGAAGACCCCATTCACCATGACAAAAAACCTTAAAGAAAAAAAGAATATTTTTTCCCGAACATTTCATGTACAAGTTGCCGGCTGTCTGCTCAGGGTTAAACGCATTGAACCTGAATCTGCAACACTTTTAAAGGATCGCCCCACGCTTGTTTTTCTTCATGAAGGCCTTGGCTGTATCGAAATCTGGCGGAATTTTCCGGAAACGCTCTGTGAGTCCATCGGTTGCACAGGGTTGGTTTATGACCGAAAAGGTTACGGCGATTCCGAAATGTTTGAAGGTCCATGGCCGGTTGATTATCTGGAAATTGAATCTTCAAGATACTTGCCTGCGCTGTTAAAAGAATGCGACATCGATAATGTCGTTCTCATCGGACATAGTGATGGGGGAACCATCGCACTCATCACCGCCGCATCTCACAGCAATCTGGTACGCGGCATTATTACAGAAGCTGCACACATTTTTGTTGAACAAATCACCATCGAAGGTATCCGCAGTACGGTTGAAGCTTTTGAAACCACCTCTTTAAAAGAAAAGTTTGTCCGGTATCATAAAGAACATACGGAAGCGATTTTCTACCGGTGGGCCGACAGGTGGCTGTCTCCTGGATTTTCCAACTGGAATATTCAAAAAGACCTTTCTAAAATTACATGTCCGGTCCTCGTTCTTCAAGGTGAAGATGATGCGTATGGAACCCCTGCCCAGGTCGAAGGTATTGCCAGTCAAGTATCCGGACCGGTACGTGTCAAACTCATCCCCGACTGCGGCCACACGCCTCATTTTCAGGCCAAAGATACGGTTCTTTTAGAAATGACGCGATTCATCAGGAAATTTTTTCTATGATGGCTTTTGCAGGTATCAGCCCGGTGGCAGCGGCGGATACAATATTCCCGGCCACACCTGGTCCGTCCCCGGCTACGTACATCCCATGAATCTTAGTCTCCAACTCGCTGGTTGTATCAATCTGTGTGGCAAAAAACTTAATTTCAGGTGCGTAAAGAAGCGTTTCGTCATTGGACACCCCTGGAACCACGCGGTTAAGTTTATCCAAACCTTCAATAATGTTGGTTAAAATTCGCTCCGGCAGGGCCATGGCAATATCACCACAGACCACATTGGTCAGTGTCGGCTTGATATATCCTTTATTGACACGATGCCATGTGCTACGTCTGCCTCGCTTCAGATCTCCAAAGCGCTGAAGTATCGGTCTGCCACCGCCGATCAAGGTGGCAAGGCTCCCAATAGATTCACCATATGCTTGATTGTCTGTCACAGGTTCGGTGAGAATTACCTTTGACAAAAATGCAAAGTTGGTATTCTCAGATTTCTTGTGCTGATATGAATGGCCATTGACACAGACAAAGTTACTGTAATTTTCTAAAGAAACAAACCCGCCGCTATTGGTACAAAATGTCCGGGTTTGGTCATCATATTTTGATGTCTGTATAAAAAAGGTGGGGTCATAGATGACATTACAAAGATCTTGCATGATATCCTTGTGAACCTCGACACGTACGCCAACTTCAATGCCTCTTTGCTTGAGTCCTATCCCGTATTTTTGTGCCAGTTTTCCAACCCAGTCAGCCCCAACACGTCCGGGTGCCAGGATAATGTTGTTTGAAAGGTATTTTTTTCTGCTGGTCGCGACACCTTTTGCTCGTCCATTTTCCACAATGATGTCCTTGACTTCTTCAGACGTGTGCAAGGTCACCCCTTTGGACTTGATGTAATCTGCCATCTTTGAAATATACCCGGGTAGGCATTCGCTCCCAAGATGTTTCTGTTTGATAATAAGCAAATCGATTCCATACCGCTTGGCCCTTTTACGGATGTTTTTGGCTTCTTCCATATCCGTTGGATAGACAACGCTATCCATGCCGAATTTGTTGAATATCTCTTCTGTCTCATGAATTATCTTCCGAGACCGGGGTATCGACATAAACTGTGTTAGATCGGTCTTTCCTAATTTATGGATAAAGTTTAGTTTGCCGTCTGAAAATAGACCTGCACCGCCAACACCGCACAATATATCACACGGCCGACATTTCATGCATTTCTTATTTTCGCTCATCGGGCATCTGCGCTTTAAAGGACCTTTTCCTTTTTCAACAATAAGAACATTGAGTCTGGAGTATTCACAAAGATGAAACGCTGCAAACAGTCCGGCAGGCCCACCTCCGACAATAATGACATCATATTTATTGCTCTTTACTGTTGTTTTGGACGCGGACATATTGTTCTCCTATTATCAAAAATTTCCTTATCTTATAGCAAATATCATAAATATGTTCCGATTGAATCGCTTCCTGCAACAATTTGACTTAAGCCGCCGGAAACGGAATGTTATTTTGAAATTAGCTGTATAGTTTACTTGAACGTAAACAAAATGTCGACAAATAAAAAAAGCCTTGTCGCTTCGGACAAGGCTTTTAAAAATATACGTTGCTGACAAAAGATTCGGGGGGTTAGGCTTCTGATTCGGTGTCTTTTGTTTTTTCGGGGGGCTTTTTTATCTCAGTTTCAATTTTTTCTGTCTCTTCTGATTCAGCCGATTCTAAAGTCTCATCTGACGCTTTTTCATCCAAGTCTTCAGAAATTGTATCGGATTCCAACAATGCCGCTTTGTCATCAGGCTCAATCTGTTCTATTGCTGTTCCATCCTTCGCCTCTTCTATCGTTTCTTTTTCTTCTTCATCGGCTTTTTTCGTTTCAACCGCTTTTTCTAAAGCCTTCTTTTTTTCTCCGGATTCGTCTTCTTTAATACCTTTTTTCTTGTCAGCGATCTTCTCAGCTATAGGGGCCTTCGCCTTCTTTTTCTTTTTAGTTTTTTTCTTTTTGTCATCTTCGGATAAGACCAGCTCAATCAATGAAATGGGGGCGGCATCGCCCGGCCGTCTTCCAAGTTTGGTAACTCGGGTGTAACCGCCTGGTCTATCTCCATAATGTTTAGCGGCTTCAGCAAAGAGTTTATGGACAACTTCTTTTTCTCTGACAATTGAAAGCGCTTGCCGTCTGGCATGGAGGTCACCTCGCTTTGCCAGAGTAATCAAATTGTCTGCCCATCGTCTTAATTCTTTTGCTTTAACGTCTGTTGTACGAATACGTTGATGTTTGAAAAGTGAGGTCACCATATTTCTGAACATGGCGTCCCGGTGACTGCTCGTTCTATTTAATTTTAAACCTGCTTTTCGATGTCTCATTAGACTAATTACTCTCCTTCCTCTGTATCTTCCTCGGACGGCTCAAATCCTTCCAGCTTCATTCCAAGAGAAAGGTCCATTTCGCTGAGTACTTCTTTAATTTCATTTAAAGATTTTCTTCCAAAGTTTTTGGTTTTGAGCATCTCTGCCTCTGTTTTGCTGACCAACTGATAAATTTTAACAATATTTGCGTTTTTTAGGCAGTTGGCACTGCGAACAGAAAGCTCAAGTTCTTCAACGCTTCTATAAAGATTTTCATTAAATTTAGGTTTTTCTTTTTCTTCGGTCTTTCTGACAGGCTCCGGCTCGAGCTGTTCATCAAAATTGATAAAAATCGTCATTTGCTCCTTCAATATTTTAGCAGCATAGGCCACTGCATCCTCAGGCATAATACTTCCATCCGTCCAGACCTCAAGGGTTAGTTTGTCATAATCCGTTCTCTGGCCGACACGGGCATTCCCCACCACGTATGTCACACGTTTAATCGGTGAAAAAACAGCATCAACCGGTATGGTGCCTAGCGGTGCTTCTTCATCTTTGTTTGCTTCTGACAATGAATAGCCTTTTCCTATATTTACGGTCATACTCATCGATAATTTTGCTTTATCTGAAAGTGTTGCAATATGTTGTTCGGGATTCAACACTTCACATTTTCCATCTCCACTGATGATATCGCCCGCAGTAACCTCCCTCTTTCCCTCCAGATCGATTCGAACTGTCTTCGGTTCAGGATCAGCAAGTTTGAAACGAACCTCCTTTAAATTGAGGATAATCTCCGACACGTCTTCATATATACCTTGAATAACGCTAAATTCATGCATAACACCTTCAAACTTTACGGATGTTATAGCGGCGCCGTAAAGAGAAGAAAGAATTATTCTTCTTAATGAATTTCCGATGGTTATACCAAATCCCCTTTCAAGAGGTTCACAAACAAACTTTCCGTAGCTGGGTTTGCTAGTTACCTGAACCTTTTTTGGCCTTATCATTTCTCGCCAGTTCATGTACATAAGTCCATTTGATGTCATTATAAATTCTCCAATTTTTTTAAGAGGAATATCGGCAGGATATATGAATGATATATGAAATTACAACTGTCCCACAGTTCATATTTTACATCCTTTATCTCCAACTACTTAGAATAAAGTTCTACTATAAGTTGTTCCTGAATTGGTGTTGTAATATCTTCACGAGAAGGAAACTCTTTAATTATTCCTTTCATGTTCTCTTTTTCCAAGTCAAGCCACTGCGGAATACCCCTTCGCACCACAGCATCAAGTGCCCCTTCTAATGACTGAATCTTACGGCTCTTTTCTCGGACTTCAACAACATCCCCGATTTTAATAAGATAGGACGGAATATTAACTTTTCTGCCATTAACCAGAAAGTGATTGTGCTTTACAAAGTGGCGACCTTGAGCCCGAGAATTAACAAATCCCAATCGATAAACGACATTATCAAATCTTCGTTCCAAAAATACCAAAAGGTTTATGCCGGTAATACCTTTCTGTTTATCGGCTCTTTCAAAAAACAGGTGGAACTGTTTTTCTGAAAGTCCGTACATCCGTTTAACTTTCTGTTTTTCTCTAAGCTGAATCCCGTAATCTGATATTTTTCTGCCGCGACGTTGGCCGTGCTGACCCGGTGGATAACCGCGTCGATCGAAAGCACATTTATCCGAATAACAGCGGTCTCCCTTAAGAAACAATTTTAAGTTTTCACGCCGGCATATCCGGCATACTGAACCTGTATATCGAGCCAAGAATTCCTCCTTTTTACAAACGTTTTAAGTTTTAGGCGTTAAGTTCTGAGCATATGCAATTACATGAAAAACAATAACCTAAAACCTAACACTTAAAACCTAAAACGTGATGGATTCGACTTTTTACGAATCCATCAATCTTTAATTTTCAATGATCTAAACCCTTCTTCGCTTGGGCGGTCGACAACCATTATGCGGTATGGGCGTTACATCCTTAATCATTAGAACGTTAAATCCCGCAGCCTGTAGTGATCGAAGAGCGGATTCCCGCCCGGAACCCGGGCCTTTAACGTACACCTCTACATTTTTCATCCCGTGTTCCATTGCCTTTTTAGCCGCATCTTCCGCTGCGATCTGAGCAGCAAATGGTGTGCTTTTTCGGGATCCCTTAAAACCCTGGACACCCGCACTCGACCAGGCGACGACATTGCCCGCAGGATCTGTAATTGTAACGATGGTATTGTTAAAAGTCGACTGGATATGAACGATACCACTGGGTATATTTTTCTTTTCTTTTCGTTTGGTTCGGACTTTTTTTGCCATGGTTTATGCTCCTGACAATCGATACGTTATCCATCATTGATCAATATCAACTCGAATAACAAATAACTTTTTATTTTTTTCTAATGCCACCTTTTTTCTTGACAGCTGATCTTCTGGGTCCTTTGCGAGTCCGTGCGTTTGTACTTGTCCGCTGCCCGCGCACCGGCAGTGACTTTCGATGGCGAAGACCTCGGTATGCTCCAAGATCCATCAATCTTTTAATATTCATTGAAACTTGGGTACGAAGTTCTCCTTCAACTTTATAATCTTTATCGATTAACTTGCGGATACTGTTTATCTCAGATTCTGACAAATCATCTGTCTTTGTATCAGCACTAATATTAAGCTGTTGGAGTATGCGCTTTGAAATACTTGGACCGATACCATAAATATATGTTAGTCCCACCTCAATTCGTTTGCGTCTCGGCAAATCTACTCCTGAAATTCTTGCCAAAGCTAATCCTCCTTTTTTATCCTTGCCTTTGTTTGTGCCGCTTATTCTCGCAGATGACCCTGACAACTCTCTTTCTGCGAACGATCTTACACTTGGCACATATTTTCTTAACCGATGCTCTGACTTTCATTCAAAATACTCCTTTAGAAAGGAAGCGGATTATATGATGGATAGTCAAATAGATTCATCAATCACCTATTATTACCCATTACCCATAACCGATCTTTTCTTTATTTTGACCTGTATGTTATTCTTCCACGAGATAGATCATATGGAGAAAGTTCTACCGTGACTTTATCTCCAGGTAAGATTTTAATAAAATGCATGCGCATTTTACCGGAGATATGCGCAAGTACCTGGTGCTTATTTTCAAGTTCTACTTTGAACATTGCATTGGGCAATGTCTCGAGCACGACACCTTCAACTTTGATGGCCTCTTCTTTCGGCATATTTGCCCCCTACTTGTTCGCTAAAAAAAGTTAGAATCTTCCTTTAGTTCTGGCCCCGCCCTTTTTTAAAAATCCTTCGTAATGTCGGGTCAGCATATGAGATTCTATTTGCTGTATAGTATCGATGGCGACCCCCACAACAATTAAAAGCGCAGTACCGCCAAAATAAAAAGGAACATTAAATTTTGTCATTAAAACAGATGGCAATACGCACACTGCAGAAACATATATAGCCCCACCTAAAGTAATTCGAGTCAAAACCCTATCGATATAGTCTGCCGTACGTTTACCCGGGCGGATACCTGGAATATATCCACCCTGTTTTTTCATATTATCTGCAACATCGGCGGGATTAAACGTAATGGCGGTATAAAAGTAGCAGAAAAAGAATATAAACCCGACATATAAAGTTTCATACGCAAAATTACCCGGTCTCATTGCTGAAGCCACACGCTGCATCCATGGAACTGCAATAAAGCTGGCCAATGTTGCCGGAAACATTATAATTGATGAAGCAAAAATCGGTGGTATTACACCCGAGGTATTAACCTTTAGCGGCAGATGGGTGCTTTGGCCACCATACATTTTTCGGCCGACGACTCGTTTGGCATACTGAACCGATATCCGCCGCTGGCCCGTCTCCATATAGATGATGAAAGCGATAACAATCACCATAAGAACAACTAAAATGAGAACGGCAAACAACCCCATTTCACCTGTTGAAAGGAGGCGGAATGTATTTCCGATTGCAGTTGGCATTCGTGCGACAATGCCGGCGAATATAATCAAAGAAATACCGTTGCCGATACCCCGTTCAGTAATCTGTTCACCCAGCCACATAATAAAGGCAGTCCCCGCAGTCAGGGTCATTACGGTCATGAATCTGAATGCCCATCCGGGGAAAATAACCACCGGAGCGCCACCGGGAGACGTCATTTTTTCAAGGCCGATACTAATACCGAAGCCCTGAATGACGCTAAGCAGTATCGTGCCGTAACGGGTGTACTGTGTTATCTTTTTTCTTCCCTGTTCACCCTCTTTAGACAAGCGTTCCAAATGCGGAATTGTTACCGTTAAAAGCTGAAGTATAATCGATGCACTGATATAGGGCATTATCCCGAGAGCAAAAACAGAAAGCCGCTCTAAAGCGCCGCCCGAAAACATATCGAAAAGACCGAGCAACGTCCCTTTTGCTTGCGCAAAAAAAGAGGCCAGAGCCACAGCGTCTATGCCCGGAGTCGGCACATGAACACCAACACGGTAGACAATAAGCAGTCCTAATGTATATAAAATCCTCTTTTTTAGCTCAGGTATTTTAAATATATTTCCGAACCCGTCACCAAGCATATTAACCAACCTCTATGTTCCCGCCAGCGGCAATGATTTTTTCTCTGGCGTTTTTACTGACCCCATTCACTTTGATCGTAAGCGGAATTTTAATCTCTCCTTGTCCGAGCAGTTTAATACCGTCTCTTCGGCCTTTAACAAGACCGGCTCGAATAAGGGCAGCCTCATCCACAATACTCCCGCTCTCAAACCTTTCCAAGTCACGAATATTAATTACAGCTATTTTCTTTTTAAAAATATTGGTAAAGCCGCGTTTGGGTAGACGACGATGAAGTGGCATTTGACCCCCTTCAAAACCAGGCCTTACACCGCCTCCACTGCGGCTGTTATGACCTTTTGTACCTCTTCCGGCTGTTTTTCCTTGACCTGATGCCACACCACGTCCTACGCGTTTTCGGGTTCCACGTGATCCTTCCGGTGGTGACAATTCATTTAATTTCATCTATTTTTCCTCGACTTTCACCAGATGCGAAACCGCGTTAACCATCCCTCGAATAGAAGGCGTATCTTTAAGTTCAACCGTTCTATTAATCTTTGTCAGTCCCATGCCTCGCAATACTTTCCGGTGTTTTTCGGGCCTTCCGATCATGCTTTTCACAAGAGTTATTTTCAACATGTCACTCATTTATTATTCCCCACCGTTAACCAATGCCCTTGGCCAAGTTGATTGCTCTGACCGGACAGGCTGTAGAAGTTACAAGTGAGCTAAAGTTTGAAGTGAGCTAAAATTCAGGAGTCGTTACGCTCCAGCAATTTATATTAAATACAATTGACAGAATTCCTTAACTTTAGGCATTTTAGATCACTTTAGGCACTTCACACTTAATGAATTTAGATAATTTTTTGCTATAAAAACACAAAAATCACATTTAACAAACTAAAGGGCTTCTACCTCAATATTTCGCCTGGCAGCAACCTGTTCGCGACTCTGCAATCGAGAAAGACCTTCAATGGTGGCCTTAACGACATTGTGAGGATTATGCGACCCCATACACTTTGTCAGAATATTCTGAACGCCTGCAGCTTCCAATACGGCTCGAACGGCTCCGCCTGCAATAAGGCCGGTACCTTTGGACGCGGGTTTTAACAGAACGCGGCCGGCACCAAATTTTCCTATAACGACATAAGGTATCGTCTCATTAATTAAAGGTATCTTGACCATGTTCTTTTTAGCTTTTTCTATACCTTTGCGAATCGCTTCAGGTACTTCGCCGGCCTTTCCAAGTCCGTAGCCAACACTTCCTTCACCATCGCCAACCACAACGATTGCGCTGAAGCTGAACCTGCGTCCTCCCTTGACAACCTTTGCAACACGGTTGATGTAAACAACCTTATCAATTAACTGATTTTCGCCTTTATCCTGTTTGAACAAAAATCTGCCTCCTTCATCATGGATGACTCAAACCATCGTCATCAAGGGTTACTAAACTCTGTGAGACCTTTAATCAGGCACCAACAATATTAAAGTCTAAAAATCCAAACCCGTCTCACGGGCACCATCCGAAATCGCTTTAACTCGACCGTGATATAAAAAACCATTTCGATCGAAAACAACCTTGCTTATACCCTTTTTGATGGCTCTCTCACCGATAAGCTTCCCGACAAAATCTGCCACTGCAACTTTATTTTCGAATTCAGGGTGTTCTTTCACTACTTTTTCCATACTTGATGCCGCCACCAGAGTACGTCCGTACGTATCATCAATGACTTGAGCGTAGATATGTTTTGAGCTTCGGAAAACACTCAGTCTAGGACGTTCCTGTGTGCCTACCAGTTTTTTTCTGATTCTCTTTTTTCTCTTTAAACGCGCTCTTTTTTTTAAATTCAATGACCCCATATTCTATAACCTTATAATGCTTTGGATCCAGCTTTGCCGGCCTTGCGCTGAATACGTTCCTCAACATATTTAATTCCCTTGCCTTTATAGCTTTCGGGCGGCCTTAATCTCCGAATAGATGCAGCAGTATGACCTAACAACTCTTTATCTATCCCGGTCAATCTTATAACGTTCTTTTTGTCGATGGATGCTGAAATACCTTCAGGAAGATCAAATTTAACAGGATGTGAATATCCAAGATTAAATTCGATACTGTTACCACTAAGCATTGCACGATAACCGATACCATTTATTTCGAGAGCTCTTTCAAATCCTTTGCTCACACCGATAACCATATTGGCGACAAGGCTACGCGTCAATCCTCGTAAAGCCCCACTGGTCCTGTCATCGTTAACAACGTCCACCTGTATCATTCCATCTTCTATCTTTAATTCAACTGCCGGATGAACTGATCTTGTAAGGGTCCCCTTTTCACCCTGAACAGTAACGATTCTGTCCTTATATGTTATTTTGGTCTTATCAGGTATATTTATCGGCGCTTTTCCTACTCTTGACATTGATTATTTCCTTATCGGTCATTCATGATTCTAATCATCGATTAATGACGAGTGATATACTTACCAAATATTGCAGAGAATTTCTCCTCCCACATTTTTAGCTCTGGCCTTCTTATCCGTCATTATTCCTGTTGAGGTTGATAAGATTGCAATACCCATCCCGTTCAAAACCGGTTTTACATCTTTGCTTTTGGCATAAACACGTCTGCTGGGTTTGCTGACGCGTTCAAGGCCATAAATTGCGTGGGTTTCTTCTTCACTATATTTAAGATAAACACGTAAGATTCCTTGCTTCTTATCTTTAATGAATTTGTAATTTCTTATAAAACCCTCATCTTTTAATACCCGGGCCAATTCCATCTTAATTTTTGCCCCGGGGATGTCGACACTATTGAATTTTGCCTTTCCGGCGTTTCTAATTCTGGTCAGCATATCAGCAATTGGATCAGTCATCGCTTTAAGTTTCTCCGTTGTTAATTTGATTCTTTAACTTTTATCCCTAACCTTTCAGGATAAATACAATTTTAGCACACCTAAGTTGATTTTAAACAATCACCAGCTCGATTTCACTACACCAGGAAGCTTTCCTTGGGAGGCGAGATTTCGAAAACAAATACGACAAATTCCAAATTTCCTTAAAAATGCCCTTGGTCTGCCGCAAATGGGGCACCTGTTGTATGTTCTCACTTTGAACTTGGGTTCTTTAACTGCTTTTATTTTAAGAGATGTTTTTGCCAAATCTTCCTCCATGTTTGATTGACTATTGGAGATTGAAGATTTCTTAAAACTTCAATCTTCGACACTCGCTGCTGATTCTTCAATTCCTGAACGGCATGCCCATTAATTTTAGAAGTTCTTTTCCCTCTTTGTCTGTCTTTGCAGATGTAACTATCGTGATGTTAAGACCTTTGATGTTATCAATTTTATCGTAATCTATTTCAGGAAAAATAATGTGCTCTTTAATTCCCAACGTATAATTTCCATGGCTATCAAGCGCTTTTCCCGAAAGACCTCTGAAGTCACGAACACGAGGTAGCGCTATATTCACCAATTTATAATAAAAATCATACATACGTTTATGGCGAAGCGTAACCCTGCAGCCGATAGGCATTCCCTCCCTCAACTTAAACGCGGCTATGGATTTTCTAGCACGCGTGACAACCGGTTGCTGGCCTGATATCGTTTTTAGTTCTTCCAAAGCTGAATCAAGAAGTTTGATGTTATGTATCGCTTCGCCAAGTCCCATATTCAATACGATCTTCTCAAGCTTTGGAACCTGCATGATATTATCGTATTTAAAGGTTTCCAACAATGTAGGAACGACTTCTTTATGATAATACAGTTTTAATTGTGACATTCAATCCCTCCGGAACATGACCCTAAGAATCTATAATTTCACTACATTTACTGCAAATACGTATCTTTTTTCCATCCTCAAGACGCTTCATTTTGATTCTTACGGGTGTAACACATTTGCTGCACATCAACATGACGTTGGACCAGTGGATCGGCGATTCACTCTCAATAATTCCGCCCTGCCTGTGCTTTGCACTGGCCCGGGCATGCTTTTTCATCATATTGATATTTTCAATAATGATTCTGCTGTTCTTTCTTTTTAAAGTAAGAACTTTGCCGATTTTACCCTTATCCTTGCCGGCAATGACCTTTACTTTATCGTCTTTTTTTATGTGACATTTATTTTTTATCATGAATTAAATCTCCAGTGGGGCATTTTCTAATGTCCATGCATAAATGAGATTTTTGTTCAAGATCAAGGCATGCGAAAAAAATAACCGCAGGCATATGTTTAATATTCCGAGGATTATTTTTTGAGCATAACGCAGAGATCGAGCAAAAAGACCGTTTATGGATGGACATTAGTTATAATACCTCCGGTGCCAGCGATATAATTTTCATAAATCTTTTGGCTCTGAGTTCTCTCGCTACCGGTCCGAATATGCGCGTCCCAATGGGCTCTCTGGCCTGCGAAATTAAAACAGCCGAATTATCATCAAAACGTATGTATGATCCATCCGGTCTTCGAATCTCTTTTTTGGTTCGAACCACAACAGCCTTCAAGACATCCCCTTTTTTGACTTTGGTATTCGGTATGGCTTCTTTGACAGATACGACAATGATGTCACCGATACTTGCATACCTTCTTCGTGAACCCCCGAGAACTTTTATGCAGTATAATATCTTGGCTCCGGAATTGTCTGCCACAGTCAATCTTGTCTCCGCCTGAATCATCTTTTTTACTTTCCTTATATAATAATGAATTTATAAGACAAATTCATCATATTTTAGGTTTTTATCTTCAACTCTTTTTAGGGTCCTATAAAACCTAAAACGTACGTAAAAACTCAAGTTTTTTGAAGTGTTAAGAAAAGGTCATTTAACCATCAAACTGCTTTTTCGACAATTTCTCTGACACGCCATTTCTTGGTTTTGCTAATTGGACTGGACTGGATGATCAACACTTTGTCGCCAATACGAGAAGCATTATTTTCATCATGAGCTGCAAATTTGGCACGCCTTCTAATATACTTTTTATAAAGTCTATGCTTAACCAGCCTCTCAACCAAGACAACTACGGTCTTGTCCATCTTGTCGCTTACAACAGTTCCGACCATCTGTCTTTTCAATAATCGTTTCTTCATTGCAATAATTATTTTAACCCGCCTCGTTATTTAATTCAGATTGTTTTATTATGGTTTTCACTCTGGCAATATCGCGCTTGGCCTGCTTCATCTTCTGAGGATTTTCGAGCTGACCGGTTTCATGCTGAAAGCGCAGGTTAAACAATTCCTGTTTAAGATCATCCAATTTTCGGAGCATTTCTTCCATGCTCAAATCTTTAATCTCACTCGCTTTCATTACGAATCACTCCTCTCAACAAACCTTGTCTTTACAGAAAGCTTATGTGAGGCGAGACGAAGCGCTTCTTTGGCTAAGTCTCTGGGAATACCTTCCATTTCATATAGAATTCTTCCGGGGCGAACGACAGCCACCCATCCTTCTGGAGAACCTTTTCCTTTTCCCATTCTGACTTCAGCAGGCTTTTTCGTAAACGGTTTATCAGGAAATATCTTTATCCACATCTTTCCGCCTCTTTTCACATGCCGTGTCATTGCGATACGAGCGGCCTCAATCTGCTTTGAACTGATGGTCCCGCACTCAACGGCTTGCAATCCAAATTCACCGTGATTGAGATTAGATCCCCGATATGCAATTCCTTTCATCCTGCCTTTTTGCTGTTTTCGATATTTTACTTTCTTCGGACTAAGCATCTCCTATATCTCCATTACGATATTGTTGGGTACAAAATAAACACCGAAAAGTAGCTTTCCTACATCATTCCAAGCCTATTTACCCATCGCTACCTTATCTTTTTCTAAGATTTCTCCTTTGAAAATAAAAACCTTTATACCGATAATTCCGTATGTTGTGCGAGCCTCTACAAAACCGTAATCGATATCCGCCCTTAACGTATGCAAAGGTATTCGGCCCTCTCTATACTGTTCGGTCCTCGCCATCTCGGCCCCGCCCAGCCGGCCAGAACATATAACTTTTATACCCTCGGCACCAAATCGCATCGCGGATGAAATGCCGCGCTTCATAGCACGTCGAAAGGCGACCCTCCGTACAATCTGAAGTGCTATGTTTTCAGCGACGAGCTGGGCATCAAGCTCGGGTTTTCTGACTTCCTGGATATCGATAATGACTTCATGTGAAACAATTTTTTCAAGTTCCTTTTTGAGTATCGCTATTTCAGCTCCCTTCTTCCCGATGACAATTCCAGGCCTGGAGGTATATACACGGAGCCTGACTCGCTTGGACGATCTTTCAATTTCAATCTTTGAAATACCTGCATGGTATAGCCTCTTTTTTAAAAACTTTCTTATATTATAATCTTCTAAAATATAATCAGCATATTTTTTTCCGGCATACCACCGAGATTCCCAGGTTTTAACGATACCCAACCTCAAACCAATAGGATTTACTTTCTGGCCCAAGCTGTTACCTCCTTATTTAAAATCTAACCTTCAGATAGAATGACCGTTATATGGGCAGTCCGTTTTAATATACGCGTGCCTCTGCCGCGCGCTCTAGCCTTGAAACGCTTCAATGTTGGCCCTTGGTCCGCTATAATATTATGAATAATCAGGGAATCGACATCCATATCCGGATATTGATCAGCATTTGCCACAGCGCTTCTGATTATTTTTTCAACGATTGATGCTGCCTTCTGCGGCATAAATTTGAGCTTGTTCAGGCCCTCTTCTACGGGTTTTCCCTTAACAGCATCAATCAATTTACGAACTTTCTGAGGAGAAATGCGAACATATTTTGCTACAGCTTTAACTTCCATTACAAACACTTCCTTTTCTGCCGGTTTTATCGCTTTAACCTTGATTTTTTATCAGCAGCATGACCATAATACGTCCGAGTCGGTGAAAATTCACCGAGCTTATGTCCTACCATGTCCTCTGTTACAAATACGGGAATAAACTTTCTTCCATTGTGAACCGCCAGGGTAATACCCACCATCTCAGGAATTATTGTCGACCTTCTGGACCATGTTTTAATCACTCGGTTGCTCCGGGTCTCCTGGGAGATACGTACTTTCTTAAACAGTTTTTGATCAATAAACGGGCCTTTTTTTAGCGATCGTGGCATAACTTCTCCTGCTATTTCTTCGTACGCTTTTTAATAATATAGCGATTGCTTTTTCTTGTTTTGCGCGTTTTAAAACCCTTTGTCGGCATACCCCAAGGACTGCATGGATGTCGTCCTCCGGAAGATCTACCCTCTCCGCCACCCATTGGATGATCAACCGGGTTCATGGCAACACCTCTAACTTTGGGACGTCTGCCGAGCCATCGTTTGCGTCCTGCTTTACCAAGAGATATATTCTCATGGATGACGTTTCCAAGCTGACCGATGGTCGCCTTGCAGCTTGAAAGGACCATTCGGACTTCTCCGGATGGAAGTTTTATCAGCGCATAGCGATCTTCCTTTGCCATTAACTGAGCGTATGTTCCAGCGCTTCTGACAATCTGTCCACCCTTTCCGATACGCAATTCAATGTTATGAATATGTGTTCCAAGGGGAATATTACTCAGAGGTAATGTATTGCCGGGTTTTATATCGGCTTCAGGTCCTGAAATCACGGTGTCGCCAACCCGAAGATTCACCGGCGCCAATATGTATCGCTTTTCACCATCAGCATAGTTAAGAAGCGCAATCCGTGCAGATCGATTCGGATCATACTCGATGGCAGCCACTTTGGCAGGAATCCCTGTTTTATCTCTTTTAAAATCTATAACCCTGTAATGCCGTCTATGACCGCCCCCGCGGTGTCTGCACGTAATACGTCCGTAGGAGTTACGGCCTCCTTTTTTCCGAATCACCTTCAAGAGACTCTTTTCAGGAGTCGTGCTGGTAATTTCATCAAATGTCGAATATGATTGAGCACGTCTCCCGGCAGATGTAGGCTTTACTTTTTTTACACCCATTCCTTACCCCTTTTATACCCCATCAAAAAAATCGATACGCTCACCGGGCATCAATCTGACGATCGCTTTCTTCCAGTCCCTGCGTTTACCTAAGATTCGACCTCTTTGCTTGGTCTTGCCCTTGACCTGAATTGTTCTTACCGTATCGACCCTGACATTGAAAATATTCTCTACAGCCCTTTTAATCTCAACCCTGTTCGCCCTGCGATCGATTTCGAATGTGATTTGATTATAACTCTCTTTTTGAATATTCGTTTTTTCAGTAATCAAAGGCCGTTTAATTAAATCATGCGGAATCATCCAAGCAGCCTCCCTTCAATGGATTTTATCGAAGACTCAAGCAAAACGACATTCTCATATTTAAGAATATCATATACGTTCATTCCTCCCACTCTCAATACTTTTACTCCGGAAACATTTCTGGAAGACAGCTCGAGATTCTCATTCTCTTTTTCTGTGATAATCAACGCATTCTTTATGTTTAAACCATTCATAATCGCTATGAATTCTTTGGTCTTAATCTTATCGAGATCAAATTCATCAATCACAATAAGGTTGTCTTCTTTAAGCTTTGTGCTCAAAGCCATTTTCAGTGCCAATCTTTTTACCTTTTTGGGGACCTTGTACGAATAGGACCTGGGATCAGGTCCAAACACAGAGCCTCCTCCTCTTAACAGGGGGGATTTAATATCACCACGCCGTGCACGACCGGTACCTTTTTGTCTAAAAAGCTTTTTTCGGCTTCCCTTCACATCGCTGCGATGCTTTACAGAAGCGGAACCTGCACGTCGATTTGCAAGCTGCATGGTGACAACTTCATGCAATATACTCGACTTAACGGGAATCTTGAAAATATTGTCTTCAAGTTCAACCTGTGATACTTTTTCTGCTTTACAGTTTATAACATCTACAACAGCCATATCATTAATATCTCAAGTTTTCTTTAATTTATGTTATCGTTTAATTCTCTCAAACAGGCTATATTGTATATTTAATTTTATACCTTGCAAAAAGCGGAAAATGGTGGATTCATGCTCGATATGAAAAAACCATCATTTTTTAGCGATTTTGGGTTTCTTGATTTCAACAATACCGTTTTTTGAACCCGGAATTGCACCTTTTATCAGAATAAGATTTTCTTCCGGTCGAATGTCGATAATTTCCAAATTTCGAATCGTTTTTTTAGTGTTTCCAAATTGGCCCGGCATCTTTTTGCCCTTAATCACTTTTGCAGGCCACGCACTGCAACCGATGGAACCTGGAATTCTATGGCTGTGACTGCCATGAGTTTTTTTGCCGCCATGGAACCCATGACGTTTAATAACACCGGAAAAACCCTTTCCTTTGGTCGTTCCGCTAACCTCAATGGTTTCTCCGATATTGAAAATATCTATATTTATCGTCTGACCGAGCACGTATTCACTTGGATCATTCACGTAAACTTCACGGAGAAATGCAAAACGAGTCTCACCACTTTTTTTGAGATGACCTTCCAACGCTTTGTTTACACGAGATTTCTTTTTGTCGCCAAAGCCAAGCTGAAGCGCATTATATCCGTCATTGGCAACGGTCTTTATCTGGGTAACCACGCATGGGCCAACCTGAACGGCTGTTACCGGAATATTTTTCCCTTCAGAAGTGAACAGACCCGTCATTCCCAATTTTTTTCCTATCAATCCATTACACATTACGATTATTTCATCCCTTTGTTGCTTTTATGAAAAGACCTTTATTATATACTATAATTTTATCTCAACATCGACACCTGGAGACAGATCCAGCTTCATTAAAGCATCAACAGTTTGTTGAGTCGGCTCCAGAATATCGAGAAGCCGCTTGTGTGTTCTGATTTCAAACTGTTCACGAGATTTTTTGTCTACATGAGGAGATCGAAGAACACAATATTTGTTGATTCTTGTTGGAAGGGGTATGGGTCCGACAACCTTTGCTCCGGTTTTGTTGGCCGTATCTACAATATCTCCAACAGATTGATCCAGAAGTTTATGGTCATATGCCTTGAGCCTGATCCTGATTTTAGTATTCATTATCATTATTTTATTTTCTCTTATTCGATAATCTCACTGACCACACCGGCGCCAACCGTCCGGCCGCCTTCCCTGATGGCAAATCTCAACTCTTTTTCCATCGCTATGGGCGTTATCAGCTCCGCTGTGATCGTCACATTGTCTCCAGGCATCACCATCTCTATACCTTCCGGCAATGACAAATTCCCCGTAACATCCGTCGTTCGAAAATAAAACTGAGGCCGATAGCCACTGAAAAACGGCGTGTGACGACCGCCCTCCTCCTTGCTCAATATGTAAACCTCCGCCTTGAACTTCGTGTAAGGCTTTATCGATCCCGGTATCGCCACCACCTGACCACGCTCAACCTCATCCCGCTTGGTCCCACGCATCAATACGCCGATGTTGTCGCCGGCTCGACCCTCATCCAATAGCTTCCTGAACATCTCTACTCCCGTACACACCGTCTTCATCGTCGGACGAATCCCTACAACCTCAATATCGTCCCCAACATGGATAATGCCTCGCTCAACTCGACCCGTTACCACCGTCCCACGACCCGATATGCTGAAAACATCCTCTACCGGCATCAAAAACGGCTTGTCGATATCTCGCTTGGGCTCGGGAATAAACGTGTCCACCGCATCCAGTAACTCAAAAATACACTTGGCTTCCTCGCTGTCCGAATCATCACTCTCAAGCGCCTTTAACGCACTGCCGCGTATGATCGGGGTATCATCTCCGGGAAACTCATACTTGTCCAATAACTCCCGAAGCTCCAACTCTACAAGCTCTATCAGCTCTTCATCATCCACCATGTCACATTTGTTTAAAAATACAACAATCTGGGGAACACCCACCTGACGCGCCAACAATATGTGCTCTCGCGTCTGAGGCATCGGACCATCGTCGGCCCCAACAACCAATATGGCACCGTCCATCTGCGCCGCACCCGTTATCATGTTCTTGATGTAATCCGCATGACCCGGACAATCCACATGCGCATAATGACGATTATTCGTCTCATACTCAACATGCGCCGTCGCTATGGTTATTCCGCGCTCCTTCTCCTCGGGGGCCTTGTCTATCTGATCAAAAGGAACAAAATCCGCCATCCCCTTCAGACCCATATGCTTCGTTATCGCCGCTGTCAAAGTCGTCTTGCCGTGATCGATATGACCAATCGTACCGACATTTACATGCGGCTTGGTCCTCTCAAACTTTGCCTTACCCATCTTCGAAATCCTCCCTTTAAAGCGGGTTAGTGATGTACATCTTCATATTTCCAATAGCGCCTAAGATGGTTTGATTTTTTGAAATTCTATTCACCGCCCAATGGACATCCAGAGATTTTACCATCTATAGTGCGCAAACGCCTTGTTCGCTTCAGCCATTTTATGGGTGTCTTCCTTCTTTTTAATTGTAGCGCCTCGTTTATTGGCGGCATCCAATAGCTCTGCCGACAGCTTATCAACCATTCCCTTTTCAGATCTTTTGCGAGCAAAATCGATAATCCATCTGATGCCGAGCGCCGTTCTACGAGATGGCCGAATTTCTGTTGGAACTTGATAGGTTGACCCCCCAACGCGACGCGACTTGACCTCAATCATCGGTTTTGCATTTTCAAGCGCCTGTTCGAAAATTTTTATGGCAGGTTCATTGGTCTTTTTTTCGATGATATCCATGGCTTCATAAAGAATAGACTCTGCGATACTCTTCTTTCCATCCTTCATGATCGATTTTATAAATTTTGATACCAGCTTGCTGTTATACTTGGCGTCCGGCACAATAACCCGCTCGGGAACTTCTCTTCTTCTAGGCATATATCACACCACTTTTTTTATTCATTTTCATACAACGAGATTCGACGACATAGTATCGAAAATCTCGTGACATGTAACATGTTTCTACTTTGGCTTCTTGGACCCGTATTTTGATCGACCCTGTCTTCGCTCCTCGACACCAAGGGTATCCAGGGTGCCTCTGACAATATGATACCGAACACCCGGAAGGTCTTTAACACGCCCGCCACGGACAAGAACAACCGAATGTTCTTGGAGATTATGTCCGATTCCCGGGATATAAGCGGTAACCTCTATGCCGGTTGTCAGCCGAACTCTGGCAACCTTCCGCAATGCTGAATTGGGTTTCTTGGGTGTCGACGTGTATACGCGGGTACAAACCCCTCTTTTCTGTGGACTCCCCTTAAGTGCCGGGGTATTGGTTTTCTTCTTAATTCGCTTTCTTCCTTTTCTTACCAGCTGATTAATCGTCGGCATTTTTTCACTTAAATCCTTATGTTTTAATAAAGCCAATCCAAGGTTGGCAAAATGACTAATATTAAACTTAAAGGCTGATTTGTCAAGCCTTTTATATAAAATTAGTGATTAATTTAGACCATTGGCAGAACGTTTCTCCGAGCATTTGAGCAGGCCGTTTCAATGCCTCTCTGCTTAAGTGGGTTATCCACTATCGAAAAAGATCTGCACCACCAATTATCTTCTACTAATTCAGAATGATATCCACTCCTTTATAGTTAAAAAGACCGGTGCCGGCAGGCATGATCCTTCCCATAATAACATTTTCCTTAAGTCCGCTCAGGTGATCTACTTTTCCGGCAATGCTCGCGTCGGTAAGCACTTTGGTGGTTTCCTGAAATGAAGCAGCCGAGATAAAACTTTCGGTGGAAAGTGACGCTTTGGTGATCCCCAGGATAAGAGGTCCTGCCACAGCAGGTTTCTTTCCTTTTTTAATTACTTCCTGGTTAGCTTCTTCAAACTTGACCCGATCCACCTGGTCTTCAAGAATAAAATCTGTATCTCCGGCATCAAGGACCTTAACACGCCGCATCATCTGGCGTACGATGACCTCGATGTGTTTATCGTTTATCCTTACACCTTGCAAACGATAAACTTCTTGGACTTCATCAACGAGATATCGTGCCAGTGCAATTTCACCTTTTATATTTAATATATCTTGAGGAATCGCTGAACCACTGATCAACGCCTCGCCCGCCTTGATATAATCACCCTCGTATACATTGATATGCTTGCCCCGTGTGATCAAATAGTCTTTCTTTTCACCAACATCCACCGGCACGACGGTAATCCTCTGTTTTCCTTTTTTGGTTGCCTTCGATATTGAAACATACCCATCGATTTCGCTCAATACAGCGGTTTCTTTTGGTTTTCGAACTTCAAAAAGTTCAGCCACCCTTGGTAGACCACCGGTAATATCTTTTGTCTTGGTCGTAGCGCGGGGCAGCTTTGTGATAACATCGCCGGCCTTAACCTCATCCCCCTCTTCAACCAGTAAAATTGCATTTATCGGTAAAAGATATCTTGCCACGCCCGATGATGACGGCAGGTTAGCTGTTTTTCCATCTTTGTCCTTGATCGAGATTCTTGGACGTTCCTCGCCGCTTTTAGATTCGATGATCGTTCGGCTCGATTTTCCGGTAACAGGATCAACTTTCTCCTGCATGGTTTTACCTGCCGTGATATCACCAAATTTAACGGTACCATCAACCTCTGTAATAATTGGCGTTGTAAATGGATCCCATGTAACCAGAAGATCTCCGGTCTTGACGTGGTCACCGTCTTTTACCTCGATGTGAGCACCGTAAATGACCGGAAAGCGTTCTCTTTCGCGGCCGGTGTCACCAATGATGGCAATTTCACCACCCCTTCTGTTCATCACAACAAATCTATTCACGTCTTTTTTGACCACATTTAAATTGAGGAATTTAACCGTTCCTTCAGTCCTGGCTCTAATATCAGCCTGTTCAACCCTTCGGCTGGCTGTTCCGCCAATGTGGAACGTCCGCATGGTCAACTGGGTTCCGGGCTCACCGATAGACTGTGCTGCAAGGATGCCCACTGCCTGACCAATTTCAACCTTCGCGCCATGGGAGAGGTCCCGGCCATAGCACTTGGCACACACGCCCGTTTTGGTCCTGCAAGTTAATACAGATCTTATTTTCACTTTGGTAAGTCCGGCATGTTCAATGGTCTTTACGGCATCTTCGTCCAGATCTTCACCGGCCTTGACAATCACTTCATCAGTAAACGGATCGTGAATGTCTTCTATGGCAACACGCCCTAATATTCGTTCTTCAAGACGCTGTATGACTTCGCCGCCTTCCATCAAAGGTTCAACTTCAACACCCATCATTGTCCCGCAGTCTTGATCAACAACGATACAGTCTTGGGCAACATCGGCAAGCCTTCGGGTAAGATAACCTGAGTTGGCTGTTTTAAGTGCCGTATCTGCAAGTCCCTTTCTTGCGCCGTGAGTTGATATGAAATACTGAAGCACGGAAAGGCCCTCTCTAAAATTGGCGCTAATGGGTGTTTCGATGATTTCACCGGATGGTTTTGCCATCAGACCTCTCATACCGGCAAGCTGACGCATTTGGTCTTTACTGCCCCTGGCACCGGAATCGGCCATCATATAGATCGGGTTAAAGCTTTCTTCAACGACAGGGTTTCCCTTTTCATCCAGGACCGGATTACCATCACTATCGATCACAGGTGCGATACGCATCGACTTCATCATCTCATCAGCAACATCGTCGGTTGCCTTGGCCCATATATCGACAACCTTATTATATTTTTCACCTTGAGTGATAAGGCCCTCGGTATATTGTCGACCAATTTTTTCAGCCTGTTTTTCAGCACTTTTCAAAATGTCCCATTTGGCTGGAGGTATAATCATCGCGTCAATAGAAATTGAGAGCCCGCCTTCGGTTGAGTATTGATAGCCGATGTTTTTTAAGCGGTCTGAAAGGATGACCGTAGCTTTGGGTCCCAAGTTTCGGTATGCATAATCCACAAGTTCACTCAAGGTCCTTTTATCCTTGACAGTATTGATCATAGCAAAGGGTATCTCGGGTCGTTTGTTAACCATTTGAAAAATATGGTAGGCGTCATCTGCAAAAATAACGCGACTTGTTCCACCTTCTTCAAGGGCAAAGACGTTGTCTGTGTCCTGATCCGAAACACTGAAAATCCGTTTGAATTCGTCCTTTCTAAACAGACCGATGAGACCTTCATTTTCCCGATCAAGTCCCTTGGAATATTGGGTCACCATTCCGACAAAATCCTTACCGGACTTAAGTTTTTCAAAAACAGTCGTGGCCTCTTCTTCCTCAAAAAGCTTGATATGGCGCACCATCACGATGTTGTCCTTGGGTATGATTTCCCACAAAAGGATGCGTCCAACGGTCGTATCATACCTTTTCCCGTCGATTCTGACCGTAATTTTAGCATGAAGATCTACAGCCTTGGCATCGTAAGCACATCGGACCTCTTCCGGATTGGCAAATATTTTACCTTCGCCTTTTGATCCGGTAACGCCCCTGGTCATATAATAGATACCAAGAACAATATCCTGGCTCGGCACAATAATGGGATGGCCGTTTGCCGGAGAAAGTATATTATTGCTGGACAGCATCAATACCCTTGCTTCTATCTGGGCTTCTACGGAAAGCGGAATGTGAACAGCCATCTGGTCACCGTCGAAATCCGCATTAAATGCCGTGCAAACCAATGGATGAAGCTGGATGGCTTTTCCTTCAATAAGAATCGGTTCAAAAGCTTGAATACCCAATCTGTGTAAGGTGGGTGCCCGGTTTAACATGACCGGGTATTCTTTCACGACTTCATCCAGTGTGTCCCAGACTTCCGGAACTTCACGTTCAACCATCTTTTTAGCGCTTTTTACCGTAGAAACGAGCCCTTTCTGTTCTAAACGATAATAAACAAATGGCTTGAATATTTCCAGCGCCATCTTCTTCGGGAGGCCGCACTGATGCAATCTCAGATTGGGTCCAATGGTGATAACGGTACGTCCGGAATAATCGACCCTTTTCCCCAGCAGGTTCTGCCTGAAACGTCCCTGCTTTCCTTTTAATGTGTCACTTAAAGATTTTAACGGACGTTTATTCGTCCCCATAATCGCTCTTCCGTGCCGACCGTTGTCAAAAAGAACATCCATCGACTCTTGAAGCATCCTCTTTTCGTTTCGCACAATAATATCAGGGGCTTTCAGCTCTATAAGGCGCTTTAATCGATTGTTTCTGTTAATGACCCTTCGATATAAGTCATTGAGATCGGATGTTGCAAATCTCCCTCCCTCAAGGGGTACAAGGGGCCGCAAATCCGGCGGAAGAACGGGAATAACGTCCATAATCATCCAGGTCGGATCGACTCCTGAACGTCTGAACGAATCAACAATCCTGAGTCGTTTGGAAAGTTTCTGCCGTTTTGCCACAGAACCGGTAGCGGTAATATCAGTTCTTAATTCCTTATATAATGCTTCTAGATCTATCTTCTCCAAAAGCTTCTTAACGGCTTCCGCACCGATACCGGCTTCAAATTTTGTTCCGTAAATCTCGCGTGCTTCTCTATATTTTTCTTCAGATAAAAGTTGACAGGGACTAAGATCTGTGTCCATTGGGTCAATGACGATGTAGCTGTCGAAATAAATGACCTTTTCAAGATTTTTCAGCGTCATATCCATCAAGTTGCCGATCTTGCTCGGAAGGCTTCTTAAAAACCAAATATGCGAACAGGGCGTGGCCAGTTCAATGTGTGCCATCCGCTCCCTTCGAACCTTGGACTGAATAACCTCCACACCACATTTCTCGCATATGACGCCCCTGTGCTTCATTCGTTTATATTTGCCGCAGTTGCATTCATAATCCTTTGTGGGACCAAATATTTTGGCACAAAAAAGGCCGTCCCGTTCAGGCTTGAAGGTTCGATAGTTGATGGTCTCCGGTTTTTTAATCTCTCCATGGGACCATTTTAAAATCTGCTCCGGAGATGCCAGAGCAATTTTGATTCCGGAATAACGCTCAGGATCGGTGGGTTTGGCAAAGAAATCGTATAACGTTTCCATTAATTTTTCCTAGGTTTTATTGTTTTCCTTCTAGAAGGGCGATATCCAAACCCAGACTCTTTAATTCCTTTGTCAGCACTTTAAATGACTCGGGTAAGCCTGGATCCAGCGTATTTTGCCCTTTTACGATCTTTTCGTACATGCGGGTTCTGCCGGCCATATCATCTGATTTCACTGTTAAAAATTCTTGAAGAGCATGTGCGGCACCATACGCCTCCATGGCCCATACCTCCATCTCGCCAAGCCGCTGACCACCAAACTGTGCCTTTCCACCCAACGGCTGCTGTGTTACCAGGGAATAAGGACCGATGGACCTGGCATGGATCTTGTCATCCACAAGATGGTGCAGCTTCAACACATACATTGTCCCAACCGTAATCTTTTCCTTAAAAGGATCGCCGGTACGCCCGTCATATAGGGTTGTCTGGCCGGTTGGATTGAGCCCTGATTCGGTTAAAAGAGATTTAATTTCCGCTTCTTTGGCGCCGTCAAAAACCGGTGTTGCCATATGGACACCATCTTTATAATCTTCCACAAATTCAAACACTTCTTTATCGTCAAAGCCGTCTATCATCGCCGTCAAAGACGGATCATCAAATATTTTCTTAACTTTATCGCGCAGAGCACCAATCTTTTGTTCTTCAAGCAACTTGTTGATTTGATCGCCTAGACCTTTGGCAGCCCAACCTAAATGTATTTCCAATACCTGGCCGACATTCATTCGGGAAGGCACGCCCAGTGGGTTCAATATCATATCAACGGGTGTGCCGTCTTCAAAATAAGGCAGGTCTTCCTGGGGAAGAATTCTCGACACGACACCTTTATTGCCGTGACGACCGGCCATTTTATCACCGACGGACAACTTCCGCTTCATGGCGACATAGACTTTTACAAGTTTGATGACGCCTGGAGGAAGGTCATCCCCTTTTTCAAATCGGCCCACTTGCCGCTCAAATGCGCCCCTGCAAATTTCACATTGATCCCGATATCGTTCAAGAACATCATGAATCTTCTCCGTGAGCTGCGGGTCTTTTAATACAATGCCTTCTAGCTGAGCCACGGGTATATTGACCAGCATGTCGGAATTTATTTTATCCTCTTTTTGAATCAGAACTTTTTTTCCCTTTTTAAGAGATGAAATACATTTTTGGCCGACTAGCAATCTTTCAAGCTTTGTGCGAACCACATCCTGAAGAACGTCAAGCTTATCATCTCTTTCTTTTTCAAGGGAAGCAATCTCGCTATCTTCGATCCACCGGGTACGATCATCTTTTTCAACACCACGTCTTGAGAAAACTTTGGCATCAATGACAATTCCCTGAACGCCGGGCGGCACCCGCAAAGACGTATCTTTTACATCTCCGGCTTTTTCACCGAAAATAGCCCGCAGGAGCTTTTCTTCGGGTGAAAGCTGTGTCTCACCTTTGGGTGTAATCTTTCCGACCAGAATATCTCCCGGCACCACTTCGGCGCCGAGCCTGATAATACCGCTTTCATCCAACTCCCTTAAGGCTTCCTCGCCCACGTTGGGTATGTCTCGCGTGATATCCTCTTTGCCCAGTTTGGTATCCCGGGCAACGACCTCAAACTCTTCAATATGAACAGATGTATATACACCGTCCCGATGAAGCCGCTCACCAACGAGAATCGAATCCTCAAAATTATAACCGCCCCACGGCATAAATGCCACAGTGATGTTTTTTCCGAGAGCAAGTTCCCCATGGTCCGTAGCAGGACCGTCTGCAATGATCTGCCCGGCTTCCACTTTTTGTCCTTTGCTGACAATAGGACGTTGATTGAAGCAAGTATTCTGATTGGATCGGATGAATTTTGAGAGGTTGTAAACCGTCACCGGTATTTCAGAGGCATTGTCGTCATCTTTAGCTTCATGTCTTATAACAATCCGGGAAGCTTCCACATGCTCCACAGTACCATCATGCTGTGTAACCACCGTAACACCTGAATCTTTAGCCACCACCCCTTCAATACCGGTACCCACCAAAGGTGCCTTGCTAGCGATCAAAGGTACGGCCTGACGCTGCATGTTCGACCCCATCAATGCCCTGTTAGCATCATCATTTTCAAGGAACGGAATAAGGGATGCAGAAACACTCACAAGCTGGTTAGGAGAAATATCCATCAGTTCGATATCCTCGGCCTTAACCATCATGAACTCTCCTGCCACCCTTGACGTTACCAGTGGATTGACATATTTCCTGTCTTCGTCCAGCAGCGCATTGGCCTGGGCAATAGGGTGTTCCTTTTCTTCAAAAGCGGTAAGAAACTTGACATCTTTAAGCACAGTGGCATCTTTAACAACACTATAGGGTGTTTCGATAAAACCATATTCATTGACTCGAGCATAAGTGCTCAGTGACACAATAAGACCGATATTGGGTCCTTCCGGCGTTTCTATGGGACAAATCCGTCCGTAATGAGAAGGATGGACATCCCTGACTTCAAAACCGGCCCTCTCACGCGTCAGTCCGCCGGGTCCCAGTGCACTCAAACGTCTTTTATGGGTCGTTTCAGACAGCGGATTTGTCTGATCCATGAATTGGCTAAGCTGGCTTGTTCCAAAAAACTCTTTAACAACAGCAGAAACCGGTTTTGGATTGGCAAGATCGTGAGGCATCAGTGCATCGACCTCTTGTAAACTCATCCGTTCCTTAATGGCACGTTCCATTCTAACCAGTCCGATGCGATACTGGTTTTCGAGAAGCTCCCCAACGGCACGAACCCTTCGATTTCCTAAATGGTCAATATCATCGACCGCCCCTTGGGTGTCCTTAAGTTCCAATAGTGTTTTCGTCGTAAGAAGGATATCTTCCTTTCGAAGCGTCTTTAAATCAATGGATGAGTCAATACCGAGACGAATGTTAATCTTCATGCGACCCACGCCGGAAAGATCGTAATAGGAAGATTTGAAAAACATGTGGTCAACAAAATCCTGAGCCACTTCGGGTGTGGCGGGATTTCCGGGTCTGAGCCTCCGGTATATCTCAATGAGCCCGCCTTCTTTTGTTTCGACTTTGTCCAAAAGTAGCGTTTTGTGAATAGAGTCACTGGTGGTTACACCATCGATAAAAAGCAGTTCAAACTCAGTGATACCGGCATCACGTAAGGCTTGAAGATTTTCTTCATCAAGCGTCTGGTTGCATGTTACGATGGGTTCTTCTTTGTCAGGGTCAACAATTGTTTTGGAAAAAACCTTGTTTAAAATATCTTCAGCACTCATCGGTATCAAATCGAGACCTGCTGATTTGAGACGTTTAATTGCAGCTTTAGTAAACACACGTCCTTTAGGAACAATGATATCGCCGGTCTCAGGATCTTTGACATCTCGGCCGGCACGCTGCCCTTTCAGCAAATCTTCATTAAATTCTTTAAAAATTCGTTTACCGCGGATAACAAATCTTTCTGTTTTATAAAAATAAGCCAGAATGTCTTCAGAAGTATATCCAAAAGATTTAAACAAAATGGTGATCGGCAGTTTACGCCGCCTGTCAATTCGAATATTAACGATATCTTTATGGTCGATCTCCATATCGATCCATGACCCGCGAACAGGGATAATTCTGGAAGTATATATGACCTTACCGGAGGAATGTGTCTTACCCTTGTCATGATCGAAAAATACTCCGGAAGATCTGTGAAGCTGGCTGACGACAACACGTTCAGTCCCATTGATGATAAACGTACCATTATCAGTCATCAGGGGAATCGTTCCAAAATAAATTTCCTGCTCTTTGATATCGCGAATGTTTGTTATTCCTGTCTCTTTATCAATATCATATACAACCAACCTGACAGTGATACGGAGGGGAATCTCGTAGGTCATTCCTCTGTGCATGCATTCCTGAACACTGTGTTTAACTTCGCCGAATCGATAAGATACAAATTCAAGAGAAGCAGTTCCAGTAAAATCCTTTATGGGAAACACAGACTTAAAAACGGCTTGCAAGCCGATGTCTCTTCTTTTCTCAGGAGGAACATCCTTTTGCAAAAACCGATTGAATGATTCCTGTTGCACCGCGATTAAATTTGGGATATCAACAATCTTTGGTATCTTTCCAAAATTTTTTCTTACGCGCCTGTTTGCCAAAAGCCTTTCCGACATGGCATCTCCAATATGTAGATTGGGTTATAGGTTGTGGGTAGTGGGTTATAGGCTATGGATTGTCCAGCGCAGTGGAATTTAAAAAAATCCTTACCGCCACCTATTGCCTATTACCCAAAACCCATTACCTTATTCTTTTTACTTTATTTCAACCTGAGCGCCGGCTTCCTCTAGCTGTCCCTTGATTTTTTCGGCCTCATCTTTAGAAATACCTTCCTTGACGGGTTTGGGAACTTCATCGACCAACGTCTTGGCTTCTTTCAGCCCCAGACCGGTAATTGCCCTGACCTCTTTGATAACCTGAATTTTCTTATCACCAAATGTTGTCAAAATAACGTCAAATTCGGTCTTTTCTTCTTCTGCGGCACCTCCGCCTTCGGCAGGAGCTAAAGCCGCGACAGCCATAGGTGCAGCTGCCGAAACACCAAATTTTTCTTCCATCTCTTTAACCAGTTCAGATAAATCGAGAACCGACATATTTGCTATAAATTCAATTACATCATCTTTCGTAATATCCGCCATTTTATATTTCCTCCAGTTTAACGTATAACATTTTGTATCTTTCGAAACATTTATTCTAATCCGTCGGCTTCTTTCTGTTCCCTGATGGCCTGAAGTACATTTAAAAACTGTACCGGAATGGCATTAAGGACCCGGACGAAACCGGTAGCAACACCGTTGGCTACCGAAAGGAATTGCCCCAGAAGCTCTTCTCGACCAGGAAGGGTCGATATCGTTTTGATTGCGTGCACATCGAGCACTTTACCGTTCATAACACCGGTTTTAATGTCAAGCTGTTTATGCTCTTCCGAAAATTTTGTCAGTACTTTTGCCGGTGCAACCGGGTCATCATAACTTAAGGCAACAGCACTCGGACCTTTAAAATAATCTTTAATCAAAGCGATATCGGTCTCTTCAGAAGCTCTAATAAGAAGCGAGTTCTTGACCACCTTATATTCAATTTCTTCCGCTCCAAGCTTCCTTCGCAAGTCATTTATCGTCGTAACATCAAGACCTTTATAATCTGTTACGATGACAACTTTTGACCTCAAAAACTTTTCATGCAGATCTTTTACAATCTCTTTCTTTTTATCTATCCGCACAAGTTTAAACACCTCCTTCCTCAATCTGTAAAAAACCGGAGGAACAACTAGTAAATAAATTGTCTCGGTAGGCCGGCATTGCCGATTAAACACAAATCAGTGAACCTACGGTCTTTGACAGAAATATTGATATTATTAACCTGTTGAGAAATAGACACCATCTATACAACGGCGCTAAAGTTCTTAAAACAGGCTTTCTCCATCTCGAAATAGAATTTAGAATTAAAACCAGACAATTTCTGTGAGTTCAAGAATTTCTTAACTATTAAATTATACAAAAATCCTCTCGGTTTGGTTGTGTTAGGGATGGTAGAATCAAGACTTTTTGGTTCGTCAAAATAACGATATCATTTGATCAAGTCCTTGACGCTGGCCGCATCAATCTTAATGCCGGGTCCCATGGTCGTTGAAACAGCGATACCTTTCAGGTAGGTTCCCTTACTGGAAGGCGGTTTGAGTCGAAGGATCGTGTCTAAAAAGACAGATACATTCTGCACGATCTTATCTACGCCAAAAGAAACTTTACCCATTGGAACGTGAACAATGCCGGCTTTTTCAACCTTGAAATCAATTTTACCTGCTTTGATCTCCTTGACTGCTTTAGCCAAATCAAAAGTAACCGTTCCGATTTTTGCATTGGGCATGAGTCCTCTGGGGCCGAGAAGCTTTCCTATTTTTCCAACAGTCCCCATCATGTCAGGTGTTGCAACAGCTTTGTCAAAACCGAACCATCCTTCTTTGATTTTTTCTATTAAATCATCGTTCCCGACAAAATCCGCACCTGCCTCCAAGGCCTCCTGTTCTTTTTCCCCTTTAGCGAATACGAGGACTTTAACTTCCTTGCCAAGGCCATTAGGTAAAACGACAGTTCCGCGAACCATCTGATCAGCATGCCTTGGATCGACGCCGAGTCGAACCGCAACATCAATTGTTTCATCAAACTTGGCAAACGATGAATCTATTGCTATTTTAACGGCTTCGTTGAAACTGTGTTTTACCTTTTTGTCTGTCTTTTTACATGATTCTAAATATTTTTTACCCCGCTTCGGCATGATCTTATGTCCACTCCTTTTTTAGACAACTTCAATCCCCATACTTCTGGCTGTACCGGCAATAATATTACAGGCAGCCTCCAAATCATTTGCGTTTAAATCAATCATTTTCTGCTTGGCAATCTCTTCAAGCTGCTGCCGTGTAACCTTACCAATTATATCGCGCTTTGGATCTCCGGCACCTTTTGCTATTTTTGCCGCTTTTTTTAAAAGCACAGATGCAGGTGGTGTCTTGGTTATAAAAGTAAATGATCTGTCCTGAAAGACCGTAATTACTACAGGTGTAATGATGCCTTCATCATTAGCGGTCCTGGAGTTAAAAGCCTTACAGAAATCCATTATATTCACACCATGCTGCCCCAGCGCGGGGCCAATGGGTGGCGACGGATTCGCCTGACCTGCTGCAACCTGCAGTTTTATCTGTGCCATAACCTTTTTTGCCATTTTTTCTTGTTGCTCCTGTCTTTCTGCTTGCCCCCATGAAATTTCAAAAGGATCATTTAACGGGGGTCATTTGTCTGTAATACTCTGATTGGGCCACGACTCGATAATTTGTTATTCGTTCACAATCCGTTATCTGACGAATGGCCCTTTATTTAAATCATAGCTTCGTAACCTGCACAAACTCAAGCTCTACGGGCGTTGAACGACCGAATATACTCACAAGAACTCTAATTTTACCCTTGTCAGGATTAACTTCATCAACGACGCCGTTAAAGTTTTTAAAAGGCCCGTCAACGACACGAATCTCGTCTCCGGTCTCGAAAAAATATTTTGGTTGTGGTTTAAGTTTTCCAGCCTCCATTCGATTGAGTATTTTCTGGGCCTCATCATCTGATATGGGTGTCGGTTTCTCTCGACCACCAAGAAAACCGGTGACTTTGGCAGTATTTGTTACGATATGCCATGTTTCATCATCAAGCTCCATCCTGACCAATATATACCCCGGATAAAATTTACGAGACGATGTTTTCCGCTTACCTTTAACAAGTTCGACGATTTCCTCGGTAGGAACAATCACCTCACCGAATTTATCGGGCTGGGGAGAAGACGATATTCGCTCTTCCAGGGCGACTTTGACCTTGTTTTCAAATCCCGAATAAACATGGACGATATACCAATTTAGCGCCACTTTCTTCTCTCCCCATTTTATTTTAAAACCACACGGATCAGGCTTGACAAACCGATATCCACCAGCCCGAGAAAAACAGATATTATCATTGTCAGAATAAGCACGACTACCGTGGAGCCAATGGTCTGTTTGCGCGATGGCCATACGACTTTTTTTAGCTCCACCTTAACTTCTCTGAGAAACTGGAGCCCCTTATCGATGTACCCTTTGAATTTCCCCGGCTCTTTTTTTGTTTTTGTTAGCGATTTTTGTCTGGTTGCATAGGATTTTGCTTTTATACTTTTTACAGAGCCTGGCAATAATTCAGTCTTCTTCGCAACAGCATCACTTGTTGCCCCTTGCGACACCGTCCCTTCGGCACTCGACTGATTTTTTTTCTTTGCCTTTTGTTTTTTCTTTCGTTGTATACGCGCCATTATTTTTACAGGTTTATTATTTCAATTTTTTGGCAGGCCAGGAGGGATTCGAACCCCCAACACCCGGATTTGGAGTCCGATGCTCTACCGTTAGAGCTACTGGCCTGCATATTACCGTTTCGAATACTCATGTTTTTAAATAAACGAACCTTGTTTTTCAAACTGTCCCGTAAAGAAATCCATCATTTCGTTTCTTTATGTAAAGTATGCCTTCTGCAAAATCTGCAATACTTACTGAATTCCAGCTTGTCCGGTGTTGTACGTTTATTTTTGGTCGTCGTATAATTTCTTCTTTTGCATTCACCACATGCAAGTGTAACAATTATTCTCACCAGCAGACTCCTTCAGCTGTTATTCGATAATTTCGCTGACCACACCGGCGCCAACCGTCCGGCCGCCTTCCCTGATGGCAAATCTCAACTCTTTTTCCATCGCTATGGGCGTTATCAGCTCCGCTGTGATCGTCACATTGTCTCCAGGCATCACCATCTCTATACCTTCCGGCAATGACAAATTCCCCGTAACATCCGTCGTTCGAAAATAAAACTGAGGCCGATAGCCACTGAAAAACGGCGTGTGACGACCGCCCTCCTCCTTGCTCAATATGTAAACCTCCGCCTTGAACTTCGTGTAAGGCTTTATCGATCCCGGTATCGCCACCACCTGACCACGCTCAACCTCATCCCGCTTGGTCCCACGCATCAATACGCCGATGTTGTCGCCGGCTCGACCCTCATCCAATAGCTTCCTGAACATCTCTACTCCCGTACACACCGTCTTCATCGTCGGACGAATCCCTACAACCTCAATATCGTCCCCAACATGGATAATGCCTCGCTCAACTCGACCCGTTACCACCGTCCCACGACCCGATATGCTGAAAACATCCTCTACCGGCATCAAAAACGGCTTGTCGATATCTCGCTTGGGCTCGGGAATAAACGTGTCCACCGCATCCAGTAACTCAAAAATACACTTGGCTTCCTCGCTGTCCGAATCATCACTCTCAAGCGCCTTTAACGCACTGCCGCGTATGATCGGGGTATCATCTCCGGGAAACTCATACTTGTCCAATAACTCCCGAAGCTCCAACTCTACAAGCTCTATCAGCTCTTCATCATCCACCATGTCACATTTGTTTAAAAATACAACAATCTGGGGAACACCCACCTGACGCGCCAACAATATGTGCTCTCGCGTCTGAGGCATCGGACCATCGTCGGCCCCAACAACCAATATGGCACCGTCCATCTGCGCCGCACCCGTTATCATGTTCTTGATGTAATCCGCATGACCCGGACAATCCACATGCGCATAATGACGATTATTCGTCTCATACTCAACATGCGCCGTCGCTATGGTTATTCCGCGCTCCTTCTCCTCGGGGGCCTTGTCTATCTGATCAAAAGGAACAAAATCCGCCATCCCCTTCAGACCCATATGCTTCGTTATCGCCGCTGTCAAAGTCGTCTTGCCGTGATCGATATGACCAATCGTACCGACATTTACATGCGGCTTGGTCCTCTCAAACTTTGCCTTACCCATCTTCGAAATCCTCCCATGCCTTGTTGGTATTGATTTTTTAGCAAGGTGCTTTGGCTTTAAACAAACTCTTCCTCTTCAAAGTTTTCCAGTATAACCTGTTGTCTAAGATAATGGAGCCCACGACCGGAATCGAACCGGTGAACCTCTTCCTTACCAAGGAAGCGCTCTACCGACTGAGCTACGTGGGCGCTCCTGTATCATCTTATTGATGCTGTCCGGAAAACCGTTAATGCAGCCTATATCTAATTTGGAGCGGGAGACGAGACTCGAACTCGCGACATCCAGCTTGGAAGGCTAGAGCTCTACCACTGAGCTACTCCCGCTCATATAACATAAATAATACCCTGTATAGAACCTCGTTATTTAATGATGATTTTGAAAAAATTAGTTTCCCCAAAATGTGTAGCAAGAGTTATGTAAGAAGCCATGCAGTTCCTGTCGATTCCGCTAACTAAAGCAAAATCTCCTACATACGACCTTCTTTGAGGCTGGTGGTGGGGGGAGGATTTGAACCTCCGAAGGCTTCGCCGACAGATTTACAGTCTGTTCCCTTTGACCACTCGGGAACCCCACCTGAATTATATTTTCATATATGGAGCCAGAGACAGGAGTTGAACCCGCGACATCCTCATTACAAGTGAGGCGCTCTACCAACTGAGCTACTCTGGCAGCACATTCTCTAACTGTTCTCTCATAAAACTGTTTCTTTTACTTGTATTTTTATTTTTTATCAAGCCTGGAATTTAGCTTTTAAATCTAATTATAATGAAATATTAAAAATAATCAACGAATTTATACAAAATACTCCCTTTTAATCATTTTTACAATGATTTTTCGCATATGACATCCTGATAAATTTTTGTCGCATCTCATTACAGGTGATCAATAACTTGACGATTGAAACTGGAAGACCATACTTATTATCTATACATAATTTCTTATCTATCTGTTATCAAATGTTTTATTTATACATCCCGATCCGTTCTATCCTGGCATATTAATTGCTTGTATTAGTATATTATTTGCTTAAAAATAATAAAAACATATATTATTGTAAAAGCAAGATAAAATCATTAGAATTGTATCATTTTCAAAAAGCGGATTCGGAAAAGATTATCTTAAGCGTCTAAAAACAAAGCTTTTATCACTTTTTTTGCGAGATAAAGCCTTGACAAAAGCGCCAAATGTTGTGTAATCGAACATCGAGCCATTAAAAACTGATGATGCACCTTTTTAATCATCTGATATGAATCGAGGTATTTAATTTGATAAAATCACGAGTTATTATTCTGCTTGTTTTCATGTTTTTGTTCCTATGCGGATGCGTACAGAATCTTCATAAAAATCCCGTATCATCGGAAAAGGCCTTTTTTTCGGACCACGAAAGTTCGTCTGATCCTGCGACTTCGTCCGACAAGGTCATTTCTGATACATCATCTCCAACAAATGCCTTTGATCTTTCAGAGTTACCCGAAAAAGTCGACACTGAAGATCAAAATTCCTCGCTTGCGGGTCCTATCGATCCGGAAGACGCTGTAAAATCATCAGAATCAAACCATCAAACAAATAATCAGAATCATGAATCAGACGATCCCGACCAAGGGGAAAAGATACAATCTTTCCTTGATGAAGCGCTTGATTTTTGCCAAACATCCCAGGATTTTTGGCAAAAAGGAGAGCTTGAAAACGCTCTTGAAGCTCTGGACCATGCTTATGCTTTAATCTTAAAAACCGATACAACCAATATCCCTAAACTCATACAGCAAAAAGAAGATCTGCGTTTTTTGATTTCTAAACGCATCCTTGAAATCTACGCATCGCGTAATATTGTTGTAACCGGAAACCACAAAGCCATTCCTTTGGTGATGAACAAACATGTTCAGCTTGAAATCAATAACTTTACCAAATACGGTGAAAAAAAATTTTTCATCGAGGCCTACAAACGTTCGGGAAAATATCGCCCATATATTGTTTCAGAACTCAAAGCAGCCGGTATGCCGGTTGAATTATCATGGCTTCCGCTAATTGAAAGCGGATTCAAGGTCAATGCGCTTTCAAGGGCCAGAGCCCTTGGACCCTGGCAGTTCATCCCCTCAACCGGATACAAATTTGGTCTTAAACGTGACAAATACATCGATGAAAGGATCGATCCGATCAAATCAACCAAGGCTGCCATTGAATATCTGAAAGAATTGCATCAAATTTTTGGTGACTGGTCAACTGTCCTGGCAGCTTATAATTGTGGTGAAGGACGGGTTCTTAGAGTCATTCGATCTCAGAACATAAACTACCTTGACAATTTCTGGGATCTTTATGAGCGTCTTCCTCGAGAAACCGCCAGATACGTTCCCCGCTTTATGGCTGCTCTTTTTATTATTAACAATCCGGAAAAATACGGGCTCGATGCAATTACCGTTGATGAGCCGTTAGAATATGAGAATGTAACGGTTTCAAAACAGATCCATCTTAAAAATGTTGCCAAAGAAATCGGTGTTTCTGAAAAAACGCTCAGAGAACTTAATCCTGAGCTTCGTTACCGTATACTGCCTCAAGATGAATATCCGCTTAGGGTTCCCCCGGGAAAAAGTGAAGTTCTGCTGGCAAATCTGGATAACATACCGGTGACACACCCGCCTCAGCCTGCCTATGTCTATCATCGGATAAGGACCGGAGAAAGTCTTTCCACCATTGCCAGAAGATACCGTTCCAGCGTCAGAAAAATTATGCGCGCAAACAATCTACACAGGTCGAGCTATATCGTTGCAGGAAAAAAACTCAAGATACCTCTCAGGGGTACAATGCCATATAGACCGAAAATAGACCGCACCAAAGATTTTACACTCCCATCCATCCATGTTGTAAAAAGAGGCGATTCACTCTGGAACATTGCCAAACGATATGGCATAACAACCAAAAAGATCCAGAGTTTAAACGAGTTGCAGACAACACAACTGCATATCGGCCAGATTTTAAAGATGCCCGGATACAAAGATGAAAAAATAGAGGTCGGAGATCTAAAGGTATATAAAGTTAAACGCGGTGATAGTCCTTTTGATATCGCACAACTTCACAATATGCCCCTCAAACGATTTCTGCGCATCAATCTTTTAACGCCCAACAGCACGATATATCCAGGACAAAAACTATTTATAGAATAGCCGATCTTGATTAAAATAATAATAAAACAGATCCCCGTGGAACCGTTTCGGGTCCTGACCTATCTGGTGGCCTGCCCCAAAGCTTGGATGCAGTTATCATTGATCCGGCGGGAGATGGAAGAAAATCTATATATCACCGACTTTATTCTTGAATAGAGATGACGCTTTCATGTCGACATTTTCAGAATTGAAAATTAGAGCGATAAAGGCTTTTGGGAATTTTGGAGCATGGGTTTTTGATGAATGGAAAAAGTTGAACGATATTTTTTTTTATGGAGAAAACATCGTCGGTGAGATCATTTGGGGGTCGACACCCCAGGACAGGAGTCTTGGATATTATTCTCCAGATGAAAATCTTATCGTTTTACATAAAACGTTAATGCGCCCGGTCTATCCAACAAGCGATCTCAAATGGGAGTTTCGGCATTTAAATAAACGAAAGGCCCGTGATGTTCTTTTGCATGAGATGATTCACCAAAGGATTCACCAGATAGGGGGATGGGAGGGTGAAAACAGCCATAACAACAGGCAGTTCGTAAATGAAGTCAATAGAATCGCAAAACTTCTGAACATAGATATCAAGGCCAAAGTCATCCAACGGAAAACCGTCCATAATAAAACACTTCCGTGTGTTGAACCCCGATGTTTAAACCTTAAAGAACTATCGAATTTTCCATATTCTTCCAGAAGCCCTAACTACTATTACGGTAATCTTAAGTGTTGAACAATCGATGGACTTCCTCCTGATTTGACCATATGGCATCTGTTTCAATATACAATTTTTTTAAGGTGTTTTCAATGGATGACCGCTTCTCTTCAAAATCAGACCGTTGTAATTCTTTTGGAATGAAAATTTCATCCGAAAACCGAATGATCACACGAGAAAAAGGCTTTGGAACCATAAACCTGTCCCAACTGTTGAAGACCCATTTTTTCTCAGCAGAGGTAATGACGGGGACAATCGGCATTCCCGTGGCATGGGCAATAAGAAGCAACCCGGGCTTAACAACGCCAGGAGGACCGGTCGGGCCATCCACAATATGACCGACCTTGTATCCCTCATAAACCAGTTTTTTAATTTTTCTTAGTGCTTGACGTCCCCCCTTTGATGAAGAACCCCTCACCGGATACCACCCTAACATGTTCACAACTCTGGCAATTAGTTCTCCGTCTTTGCTCTGGCTGATCATGATTGAAATAGGCTTTCGGCTTGCAAAAAAGGTTATCCCCGGGAAAAATCTCTGATGCCATGAAGCATAAATCGGAATCTGTCCTCTCTTCAGAATATCTCTTTCAATCTCGGGGTCAACAATTCTGGTCCTGTAAGTTGATGAGATGATCTTTACAATCAAGATTCCGATATAGGGAAATATTTGTAAATTTACCAAACGTTTCAGTATATTCATTTTCCAGCCATCTAACCTTTAAACATAATATTTTCACGATAGAACATTGGTTATGTTTTTATCATACCTGAAGCGGTAAGGTTTTCAAAGGGCTAAAGTGTTACCTTTTTGAACAGTACGGTTTATCATCGTTCTCAATTTCATGGTGGACATCGAGATTGGATAAAACTACTTTTTCAACTTTTTTTTGTCAAGAAATTGTGGGGGTTATAAATTATATAATTGAACTTCCAGCCATTGAGACAGCACTGATGACATCCAGGAAAGTTGACTTCCAATGGGGATTATGATTAGCTATTTCAGTATGATTCATTCTTTCGTCCACTTTAACTAAATAAAAAAGAGAAGCGAATTTTTCTTTAAAAGAAAAACGCATAGCAGAACAATAAATGATAAATGTTGAAAATCTTACAAAAAGCTATAATGGTGAAGTGCTATTTGACAGTGTAAGCTTTAAGCTGAACCCTAAAGAAAAAATGGGTCTTTTGGGTCGCAATGGACACGGAAAAACGACTCTTTTTCGGCTTATAACCGGCAACGTGGCTCCGGATTCAGGGACAATAATAATTCCAAAATATTACCGTATCGGTTATGTTCGTCAGGAGCTCGAGTTCACAAAAGACAATGTACTTGCAGAGGGAATGACCGGACTTCGTGAAGACGAAAAAGACCAGCACTGGAAAGTTGAAGAGATACTCTCAGGTCTCGGATTTTCCAAAGAGGACTTTAAACGACATCCAGGCGAATTTTCAGGAGGATTCCAGGTCCGCCTGAATCTTGCAAAAGTACTCGTCTCTGAGCCGGATCTTTTGCTTTTGGATGAACCGACCAATTATCTTGACATCACATCCATCCGGTGGGTCGAACGTTTTCTGAACCGTTGGCCTCGTGAGTTGATGCTGATCACCCACGATCGAAGCTTCATGGACAACGTCATTTCACACACCCTCGGCATCCATCGCCGAAAGATCAGAAAGTTGGCCGGAAATACCGAAAAGTATTATTCGCAACTCGCCCAAGACGAAGAGGTTTACGAAAAGACCCGTCTCAACGACGAGCGCCGTCGTAAGGAGATAAAGCAGTTTATCAGCAGGTTCCGAGCCAAGGCAAGGCTTGCGAATCTGGTTCAGTCGCGTATCAAGACCCTGTCTAAGATGGAAAATAAAGAAAAGCTGGAACGGCTAAAGACACTTGATTTTTCTTTTAGAGAAAGCCCGTTTCCTAAAAAGCATGTGATGAATATTCGAAATGTTTCTTTTTCATATGACCCCCAAAAACCGCTGATCAGAAATTTTAATTTCTCATCAAAGGCACGGGAACGTATCTGTGTTGTCGGCAAAAACGGCAAAGGTAAAACAACACTGTTAAAGCTTATGTCAGGGACGCTCAAACCCCGAAAGGGTGACATCGCTCTGCACCCGGCAGTGAAACAAGGATATTTTGAACAGAGCAATATAAAAAACCTGGATGAATCAAGAACCATAGAAGAAGAAATTCTTTTTTCGCACCCGGATGTCGACCGCCAGCAGGCAAGAAATATTTGCGGTGCAATGATGTTTGAAGGCGACAGTGCGTTAAAAAAAATCGGCGTTCTTTCCGGCGGAGAAAAAAGCCGGGTGATCCTGGGCAAACTTCTCGTAACACCTTTGAATCTTTTACTTCTCGATGAACCCACCAATCATATGGATATGGAATCGTGTGACGCGATGCTTGCCGCCATCGACAGTTTCGAAGGTACCGTCATTATGGTAACGCACAATGAAATGTTCTTGCATGCACTTGCCGAGCGTCTTATCGTATTTCAAAACCATCGTATGGATGTCTTCGAAGGGAGCTATCAGCGGTTTCTGGAAAAACATGGATGGTCGGATGAAACAGAAGTTTCCCCAGCCGACCCGGATGACGATGACCCTCATAAAGAATCGACCTTAAAGTTGACCAAAAAAGAAAAGCGGCGTATACGTTCCAAGTTTGTTGCTGAACGATCCAGAGCCCTTAAGCCCATTGAACAACGGATTTTGAGTATTGAAAACCGTATCGAAAAACACGAAAATGAGCTCGACAAACTCAATGCTGATTTACTGGCGGCCTCACAGGCCGGTGATGGCGAAAAAATCGGAGTGCTCTCTCGTTCCGTCCATACCTGCCGATCAGCCATCGACAACCTCTTTGAGGAACTTGAACAATCCACCATCTCTCTTGAAGAACAAAAGAGCCTATTTGAAGAAAAACTCGAACAGCTCGAATTGAATATAGAGTATTAAGGATATATCATGAAAAAAGATACGGTGTTTATTTCTGTAGAGAAGTCTCGCAGGTACATTTTTTGGGACCCTGGCAAACCCTGCACCGGTCGTCACTGCAAAACTGACAAAAATAACACTCCTTGCAAGGATGCTTTTTAAGGCTGTCCTGCTGTTTTTCAGGGACATAGATTTTGCCCTTTAATCCCGGGATAGAAACAAATGGCATAGACAAACTCCAGGGTGATTGAATACGGTTTAATTTATGATTTTAATATAAGAAGAAAATCGGCAGATTCAACTCTTGGGATTGATGTGGCAGGTATAATTGACCAACCGGGTTGCTTTTGGGTTTAGATTTTAAGTTTTTCTATCAACCTTTTTATCTCATCATCAATTTTGACTGCCTTGCCCGTAATTTTATCAGCAAATACAAACGTCACCTGAGCATCTGCCACAACGGTATCGGTTCCTTTGAGCCGGATCTCCTGATAAAATACCGCGCTTTTTCCACCAATCTTAGAAAGGCCGAGATACAACTCAAGTATATCCCCCATAGATGCAGGTCTTCGATAGTTGATATTGATATTGACGACTACAAAGATGATTCCCTTTGCCTGCATCCTCTTTAAATCAATATATTTATCGATAACCACCCATCTTGCTTCTTCCATGAACTCCAGATATCGCGCATTGTTAACATGCGAAAAAACATCAATATGAAAACCCCGAACTATGATTTCGCCGCATCGAATCATCTACCAACTCCCTTTTTAATGCCATCTCAATCCAATGATAATTTTTTGGTCAAGGCGGCCTTTTCTTTTTTTAGTGTCTCAAAATAACTTTTCACTACAGCACCCATTGTTGACTGAACAATTTTCAGAATCTTTTCTTTTGAATATAATGGGCCGCAGCCGATCCCCGGGCATTCTTTGGACAGACGTCTCCATTTTTTTACAGAACGTAGATTCTCAAACCAGAACGGATAGGTTTTGCACTGATAGGGACGCACGGTATAAATGGTACACCCGTCATCATAAAAAAAACACCGCCCGTCTGAACGTTCTTTTATACTATACCCGGCGCTAAACGGATATAGATATTTTTCGATGAAAAGTGAAACCTCGACACAAAGGTATTCGGCGATACGCGGAACTTCATCTTTATCGACATAGATTATCCCCGGATCTCCGGTACAGCATGCGCCACATTGCTGACATTCAAAATGAATCCCCTGATCAAAAAAATAGGATCTATTGTGTAATCTTTCCATTTTAGGTAACATTTTTAAATAATGTGAATTCCAATGGCATACGTCAAGTTTTATTACAGGCTTGCGAAACCGGTCCGCAGGGTCTGCTTGACATAAAATTTAGGCTTCTCTATACTTTTAAACAATAATTTTCAACGGATTTTGCAAATCGGAACATATTTATGAACATCCTTCTATAGGGGATTTTATTACATTCCCAAAAGGATTATCATGTATCTGGGATATTAAGGTACCGGTTAGAAAACACTATAACTTCAAATAGTTTCCATCCAGAAATTGCCCTTTTCCGCAAGAATACATTAGACTAAGAAGGCAAATTAAATGAAGCTTGGAATTATTGGTCTTTCCAGATCCGGGAAATCAACCGTATTTGAAGCATTAACACATAATATTCTGTCCGAAAGCCATAAAGCTAAAAACCGAATCGGCACCATTCATGTCCCGGACAAACGCTTGGATGTCCTCCGTAACCTGTATAAACCTTCAAAAACCATTTATGCCCAGGTGGAATACTTTTTGCCGGATGTCCTGCGTCAAAAAAAAGACCAGAACATCTGGACCCAGGTCAGGGATTGTGACGCCCTGATTCAGGTGGTGCGAAATTTCGGTGGATACGGATTTGAAGCACCGACACCCTATCAGGATTTTCAAGCCATCGATCAGGAGTTGGTCTTAATCGATCTTATGGTGGTTGAAAAAAAACTGGAACACATGGAACTTGACAAAAAACGCGGTAAAAAAGCCGATCCCGAAGAACTTTCGATGCTTCATCAATGTCTCGAAACCCTTGAAAAGGAAACACCGCTTAGAAATTTACCCGACCTTGCATCGTCTCATCTCCTTAAAGGTTATGCCTTTTTATCCGCAAAACCGATGCTTGTTCTGTTTAACAACGAAGATGATGATGACGGTATTCCTGAGATCACAAATTTGACGACCCGAGAAAATTGCATGGCGATAAGGGGTAAACTCGAACAAGAGCTTGCCCAGATGTCTGCTGAAGAAGCCGAGGAGTTTTTGTCTGAATTTAACATTACCGCATCGGCCATGGACAGGGTGATCCAACGGTCATATGAACTTCTCGGGCTTATCTCTTTTTTTACCATAGGAAAAGATGAAGTAAGGGCTTGGACCGTAAAAAAAAAGACCCCGGCCATTGACGCGGCAGGCATCATCCATACGGATATGCAAAAAGGGTTTATCCGTGCAGAGGTCGTTTCCTACGATGATCTTATATCCGCCGGATCATATCCCGAAGCCAGGAGGTTGGGGAATGTCAGGCTGGAAGGGAAAACTTACGAGGTTCAGGATGGCGATATCATAGAATTTCGTTTTAATCTATAAACGGTTCAAAAATTTAACAAACAATCGCTTAAAAAAAAATAATGCCGCCACAGCATCCAAAATGTCATACCCCCCATACCCTCACCCGATATTCACCGGTTTGGTGCATGTAGAACTTTACATAGATTTTATGTAATTTACCTCACAATACCATTTTTTTATTTCAAATTTCTATGGTTTCCATTACCTCAATATGTCTTTATCTATCTGACTATACTGTGTTTATTATTTTTTTTGTTCGATTGCGCATGGTTCTTGCAAAGAATGATACCAAATTGTCTGAAAAGTTTCTGAACAATTTTAACTTTATTATTATCGTAACAATTTAACTTTTTGAAAACACTATTTAAATGAAACCCCTAATGAACAAAAATACAATCTTTCAAATATTGGCCGTAGAACTTTTTCGTTCCCTGTTTATTACAGTCATGATTCTGGGTGTCGCTCTTATCTCCAATGTCAATAATCAAATGGTCGTGAATCCCCCAATGTTATTCAAAATACATCCCGTGTCCAAAACGGAACAACGTCTCCCGTCTATCAGCGGTAGAAAAGCGGAGCATTTATACCACATGTTTATCATCCAAACAGCCAATCACTATCAGATTGATCCAGCTCTCATAAAAGCCATTATTATGGCGGAATCCGGGTACAACACCAAAGCAATTTCCGACAGCGGAGCGAAAGGTCTTATGCAGTTGATGCCCGGAACAGCCCAATCTCTGGGTGTGGAAGATATTTTTAACCCGCATCAAAACATAACAGGCGGCGTCCAATACTTTAAACAGATGGTGAACCGATTTAACGGAGATGTCAAACTGGCCTTGGCAGCATACAATGCGGGAAGCAGAAATGTTAGAAATTATAATGGTGTTCCCCCTTTCAAGGCCACCCACTCCTATATCAAAAAGGTTTTTAAGTATTATCAAATATACAAAAATCAAATAGAAAAAGAAATAGACAGCGTTTAACCTGTCAAGAAATGTTTTTTTGTCTTCTCGAGAAAAGCATCTTACAAACTATTGCTTAGTGTCCATCCATAAATGAGGATTTTTGTTCAAGATCAAGGCATGCGAAAAAAATAACCGCAGGCATATGTGTAATATTCCGAGGATTATTTTTTGAGCATAACGCAGAGATTGGGCAAAAAGACCATTTATGGATGGACATAGTTAAATTAAATAGAGAACAAAATACCAATGACTTTTACTTTCCAAAATATATTTCATCACATCAAAGCTTCGAAAATTCGTATCTTACTGACGTCATTAAGTATTGTCTTTTTTCTATACATAGGAATTGTCGTCGCTTATTGTTATTATTTATCCCCATAGTATTTATGCAATAAACGTCTTTCTTTTTACCTGTCAAACTCAAACAATAAATTGAAAAACAGTGGCTATAAACATCCACATATAGGTGCCTAAATAGGTTCTTAAAAAGAACAGTTCGATTTTACTGACTTTTTTGAATTTCCCGCACACAATATATAGTAATTTATCCTAATGGACCTCAACATATTCTAATTCTATAGAATTATATATAATTTATATATAATTTTACTTGACATCACACATTTAGAAAATTATGAATATTTTAAAAGGTGATAAGAATGACTGAAGAAATTCGACTTTCTTGGTTTGGGAAGATAGGATTTACGTTTCTGATAATTCTGTTGATTCTCCTTTTGGGAGCGACTATGGGAATTATCATCGGCTCAAAAACCCGGATAAGACAGCTTGAAGACAGGATTGCCAAATTAGAAAAAATAGAATACAGACTCACCCGAATATGGGAACAGGCCGAGTTTTATGACCAGTTCAAGGATCGCCTTGACAAACTGGAAGTGTCTTTGTCAAAAACAGAGTATCTTGTAAAAAATCCGGATCGTTTTCCGCAAAAGATTGCCGAAAAACCCCCTCAAAAAGTTGAAAAATCTCTACCTTCAAAAATTCTCTCAAAAATCGAACAGAAACGATATCACACGGTTACATCCGGTGAAACACTCTTTGGCATCAGTCACAGGTATGGTTTGCCGGTTGAAAAGATACGGCTTTTGAATAGGCTGACCGAGGCGTCTGTCATTCATCCGGGACAGAGGCTTTTACTAAGCCTTTGAATCGATGTAAATGCTTAACCAATTCGGTACATCGGATTCCGGATGTGTTCACTTTTGCAAATGGGACAGCGGCTGGGACGCGTGAAACGTCTTCGTTTTTCAAAGGCGTATCCGCATTCCAGACATTCGGCGGGTGTAATGATCAGTTTTTTTCTTTGATGTTTTACAGAACGCGCAATATGAGAAAGATGCGTATAAACCTCTTTTTCCCTGATACCCACAGCTGAAGAAATCTCTTTTGCACTCATTTCATTATCACTTAAAAGCGTCATCATTTCTTTTCGCAGGGTTTTCATATCATCTCGGAAAAAGATCCTCTCAAATATTCGAGCTGAAGATGTTCTTGTGTCATCATGGCGTATAAAAGGGGAATGCCATTAAGGTGACACCATACATCACCCAGATCAAACGAACGATGGGAACTTTCAATATAAAATGCATTAATAGAATAATCACCAAAATTATGGAAGCAAACCAAAAGACATGATGTAACGCAACATAATAGGAAAAGAAACTATGTTTTGCTAAAAGTCCGGTCTCCACATAACACCGAAATAGTGAAAAAAAATAAAATAGACTGGGACAAAAACGTTGAATAGATCGCCGCCATCGCCAGAAGAGATACCACCATGGCGACCAACAGCTCGATCATGGTAAATCCCTGGTTTGTACATCACAATGAAATATGTTTTTGTTTGCGCTTCATTTCCATGAAGTTCCTCCGCCCCATTTTTGTAATTTAATCGCTCCTGACGTCAGCGGTCCCACACGGTAATATGTGGTATTTCCAGAATTGGTCAGATACGCATAACCCGAATTGCCGGTGCCTCTGGAATTAAACGTTATGGCGGCTGCGGCAAATGTTTGGTTGTTCGGGCCACAAAATGTGATTCCGCTTTTGTAATCTGAAAGTCTGATGGTTTTATTTAAAAGATCAACCGTGTATCGATCCGGATTTTTGTAATAATTTACCCTGCAATCCTTATTGGCCTTAATGGCCGTCATTTTTGCCAATTGCAGATTTGAATAAAGATCACGCGCCGCACGTTTTAATCGATATTTCGGCAGCCAATTCAAAAAATTCGGTACACCCACAGCAGTTAATATGGCCAATAATGCAATAACGACGGTCAGTTGTATCAGTGTGAATCCTGATCTTTTCTGCATTTTTTTATTCCTGTGTTTTTTGGATTGTTCAATTTTTGTGCCAAAACATTTCTTTTATCAGATAATGATAAGACACACCACTTGTTTAAAATATGGAATGTGTTTTAATTGCCTGAATAAATTGTTTTTTATGATAAGTTGGTTCGTTGGACCGTGATATTTAAAATGTCTGAACTGAAATATTCAGTTTTTATGATTCGGTAGGATTGTCAAAAAATTCTATTAAAATATTTAATAGTTCTATTAAGTTGTTTAACTATTTATTGCGGATGAATGCTACTGCATTATGAAACAATCGGATGCCGGGCGTAATGCCGGATGCGGTGTTGTTTTTTCGACGCTTTTTCATTTCTTTGATGTATGGCCAATTCGGATGGTTTGTCCAGTGGTTAAATGCCTCGGGATGGGGCATAAGGCCGAAAATTCGGCCGGTAGGATCACAGATCCCGGCGATGTCTTGGATAGACCCGTTGGGATTGAAAGGAAACTTTAAATTCGCAGGGGTGCCGTCAGGCATGGCATATTGAAGCACCACTTGATTGTCATCTGTCAAACGACGCATGAGGGTTTCTTCAGCATAAAATTTGCCCTCACCATGTCTTACGGGAAGTTCAAGGGTGTCCAGGCCCTTGGTGAATATGCAGGGAGATGTGGAATCAACCTTCAATGTAACCCACTGGTTTCTGAAATTTCCACAGTCATTAAATGTCAGGGCTACCGAGCGTTTTGTGTAGTCGTGGTCAAATCCCGGCAAAAGTCCCAGGTTTACAAGGGTCTGGAATCCATTACAAATACCGAGGACAAGATTACCGGTATCGATAAAGTCCAAAATATTATCTCCCAGATTGGTTTTCATTCGAACCGCTTGGATGACCCCAGCACCATGGTCGTCTCCCCAGCTGAATCCCCCGCCAAATACCATAATCTGGTAATTCATTAAGTTGACGTCGCCCTGGATAAGAGAATTGATATGGACCCGGTGTGCAACCGCACCGGCAAGTTCCAGAGCATAGGCTGTCTCATGATCGCAATTCAGACCGTATCCGGTAAGAACGAGGGCTTTGACCATGCTCATATCGATTCTCCGAAAGGTTTCTTCCAAAAAGCTTTAAGATCCTGCACGGAAACATCCATCAGAATTTGACCGCCAATCCCTTTGATCACAAAATGATCCTGATGGGTCACCGTTCCGATACAGGCAACATCAAACCCTTTAAAATTCTCTTCAAACACCTCTTTTTTATCAGGATCGATGGTAACGATGAAGCGGCCGGCAGATTCTGAAAACAAAACAACATCATTACGGTCAATCTGATCTGCGGGAACCAGACCAAGATCAATTTCCATGCCAAGATTTCCCCCCATGGCAACCAGGGCAAGATGTATCCCCAACCCGCCACGATAGATGCCGTGGGCAGACGCCACGAGTTCTTTGTCAATGGCCTGGCCCAATGCCCTGTATAAGGCAACAAACGCTTCAGGGTCAACCTTTGGCACATTCAGGCCCACATACCCGAAATGCTCGTAGTATTCAGATCCGCCAAGTTCATTACGCGTCAAGCCCAGGATATAGACGAGATCTTCGGCCATCTTGCTGTCCATAGTGATGCATTTTTCGATATCCTCGACAATGGACGTGGCTGAAAATTGAAGGGTCTCAAGGGCCGAAACCTTGTGAGTTTCTCCGTAATTTCCCTGGAGGTGCCCGTCAACATACATACTGTCTTTTCCGGAAAGAAGCGGTATTTTATAGGATAGGCAGATATCACGTAATGCCCGGCATGATCTTACGAGATTAGCAGCTTTTAATTTTCCATCCGGATTATTCTGCGGATGAAATTGAATACTGGGCCAGCAGAAATTATCCACACCGCCGATTTGATCAAAATCCGCACCAACGGCAACCAGTCTGCGTACTGCCTCGTCAATGGTGCAACTGGTCATATGATAGGTGTCTATGGCTGAATAGGACGGCAATAGCGCCTGGGCAAAAGCAAGTCCGCACCGGGTGTCAAGCACGGGCCTGATGACCGCCGCATCACTGTTCACATCACGTTCCGCGCCCACCATGGGCTTAATGACACTGGTTCCCTGGACTTCGTGATCATACTGTCGAATGATCCACTCCTTGGAACAGATATTGGGACGTGAAAGCATATCCAACAGCACCGCTTGATAGTTGTCAGGTGCTGTTAATACCGGTTCAAACAGTCCGCGTCTTGCCGGCGGTTTCCATTCGGCATCAAACTCCCACTGGGGAAAACCCGACGTCATCAAATCCATATCGATGTAGGCACACGTCACATCGTTGTAAGTGATATGAAGTTTGCCGGAATCCGTGTATCTACCGATGACCGTGCTTTCAACAGCATGCATTTTCGAAAGTGCCATAAACCGTTCGAGATGTTCCGGTGTTACTGCAACGGTCATCCGTTCCTGGGATTCGGAAACCCAAATTTCCCACTGATCAAGCCCTTCATACTTCAATGGCACTTTTTCAAGCTGAATCTCGCATCCATTACTGAACCGGGCCGACTCTCCCACTGACGAGGAAAGCCCGCCGCCGCCGTTGTCCGTAACAAACTGCACCAACCCTTCATCCCGTGCCTCTAAAAGAAAATCATGCATCTTCTTCTGGGTGTAAGGATCACCGATTTGAACATGACCTGCCGGCGTGTGTTCTGAAAATGTTTCTGATGATGCAGTGACCCCATGAATACCGTCCTTGCCGACCCTTCCGCCGCACATAATGACCAGATCCCCCGGCGATGTTCTCTTTTTTTCCGAGGGGTTACCTTTGATCTCGGTCGGCATGATCCCCACTGCCGTCACGAAAACCAGGCATTTCCCCAGGTAACCGTGATGAAAAAGGACCTGGCCGAAAGTTGTGGGAATGCCGCTTTTGTTACCGCCGTCACGAACGCCTTCGATGACTCCATCCAAAAGCCGCCTTGGATGAAGATGAGGACGAAGGGGACCGTTATAATCCCTGGGTCCCACACAATAACCAAACCCCCCCATTACCAGCTTGGCCCCCTTACCGGTCCCCAAAGGATCACGGTACACGCCTACAATACCGGTAATGGCACCGCCGTATGCTTCCATGTTGGATGGAGAATTGTGCGTTTCTCCTGTAATGACATAGTAGTGATCGTCGTCAAAACGCCCGACACCGGCATTATCCCACAACACCGATATCACCCACGGCTTTTTTTTCTGAAGCGCTAGTGTGGGCTCCTCGATGCATGTTTTAAAAAGATTATCCACTGTATCCGTATCATTGGTCTCAAGATTCCGGTATCGAAACAGTCCCCTGAACGTATTGTGATTACAGTGATCGCTCCTCGCCTGGGATATATATTCAAGTTCAATATCCGTGGGATCTGAAAGCTTCTTCAACATTCGTGCGGTCTGAACTGTTTCGTCCAGGAAATAAGATCGTATAAAGGGAATATCAGCAGGATTCAACGCGAGACCTCGATGATCACTGATTTGTTGAAGATAAGCATCACTGGGAACGGGAATCGATGTCACACTGGGCGTATGGTCGAGGATAACTTTCGGAAGGATAATCCCGGTTCCTGTTGCAGGATCCCATTTGTTGGCAGGAAAAATCTTCCATTGCTGGATAATGTCATTGGCCAGAAGTTCACCGGCAACGGCAGTTATGTTTTCAAAAGACAGTCCTTTTCCTTTTATACAATACCGTTTAGAAGTGTAGATCGCTTCTTCAGGACCGAATTTAATATTCAGAATATCTTCCACTGCCTCGACAGCGGTGCTTCCCGGATTGTCTCTGACACCCGGCCGAAATCCCACCCATATGGTCCAGTCAAATTCGATGTCAAGGGGGTCATAAGAAGAAAACTGTGTGACCGGATTGGTAAAAATGTCTGTTTGAAGGGTCTTGAGTTGGTCCTTCGAAAGATTCGCATCAATGGTAACCACTTGAATGCTGCGAACCCGGGCAATTTCAATCCCGAAATAATGATTTGCTTTCCGGCGAATCCCGTCGCCTTCGGCATCATACAACTCTGGTCTCAGTGCAATTTCAAGTCTATATGGCATTAACTGAAAAATACCCGCGCAATATCATTATAGAATACATAGATCATCAACAGTATCAATACAAATATCCCTGCCTGCTGTGAAATCTCACGTACCTTTACACTTACCGGACTACCTTTGATTGCCTCAATGAAAAAGAAAAGCAGGTGGCCGCCGTCCAGAACCGGTATGGGAAGAAAATTTAATATGGCAAGATTTATGCTGATCAGAGCAATGAAAAAAATTAAATTGACCGCCCCTTCTTTGGCCTGCTGTCCCGCCATCTGTGCAATCATTATCGGACCGCCCAGTGTTTTTGGCGAAACAGTCCCCTGAAAAAGCTTTACAACGCCTTTTATGGTCAGAGCGGTAATTTGATAGGTCTGGTTGATACTCTCTGAAACGGCCTGAAAAAAGTTCAGATCCTTTTTAAATACCTCGCCTGAAGCGGTTATGCCGATGACATAACGATCCACATCTTCATTAAATATATTTTTAATTTTTTTTACTTCCGGCGTCACGTTTTTGGTGAGTATTTTATCTCCACGAAGCACGGATATCGCAAGCGTTTTGCCTTTGCTTGCCATAATCGCATTGGCCATATCTTCCCAGCTTGAAATGTCAACGCCATCGATAGATACGACGAGATCATTCTTTTTCAATCCCGCCATATAGGCAGGCGTACCTTCATTGACAGCTCCAATGCCGGGTTTTAATATCAAAAGGCCGGAGATTTGAAAAATGCCGAAAAATATGATCAGTGCCAGCAAAATATTAAAAAAAGGGCCGGCCGCAACGATCAAAATCCGCTTAAAGACATGTTTATGCGTAAAGGAGATAGGGATATCGGAAGGATCCAATTCGCTGTCCGGCGATTCTCCCACCATCTTTACATATCCGCCAAGGGGGATGGCTGAAATTTGGTATTCCGTAATGCCGATGGTTTTTCCAATTAATTTGGGTCCAAATCCCAAAGAAAATCTCTCCACCCCGACACCCAACAACCTTGCCACAAGGAAATGCCCCAGTTCATGAAAAAATATCAGTACACCTAAAACAATAATCAATGAAACGATACTAACACTCATAATGTTTCTCTATGCTATAATCTATATTCTTTTCTCTATACTCTATTCGATGCTCTATTAAAAAACAACTTATTACGTCCTAAATTAAGCGATTGTCAAGTTTGTTTATCAGGTTTCCCACCCTTTATTTCATTTTATTTCAAAGCATTTATCAGATCTTCCGCCTGTTTTCTTGCCCATTGGTCAGCCTCAAGAATATCGTCTAAGGTCGGATCGGTGACAACCGAATGATATTCCATTGTTTTTTCTATGATTTGATGTATTTTTATAAAGGAAAGACGGTTTTCTAAAAAGGCCGCGACAGCCACTTCGTTTGCAGCATTTAAAACAGCCGGAAGAGTCCTTCCGGCTTCACAGGCGGCGTACGCCAGCGCAAGACACGGGAACTTTTTTATGTCTGGTTTTTCAAAAGTAAGTTTCCCGATGCTCACAAAGTCCGGTGTCGGCTGTCCCAATGCCAGACGTTCAGGATGGGCCATTGCATATGCAATAGCTCCTTTCATATCAGGAATCCCGAGCTGAGCCATCACCGTTCCATCTTTAAATGAAACCATGGAGTGAATCACGCTTTGCGGATGAATCACCACTTCAATCATCTCCTGCGAGACATCGAAAAGACATTTGGCCTCTATGGTCTCAAGCCCTTTGTTCATCAAGGTTGCTGAATCGATACTGATTTTTTTTCCCATATTCCAGTTGGGATGATTTAAAGCATCTTTGGGTGTAATTTTTTTAAATTCCTTTTCCGGAAGATTTAAAAATGGACCGCCGGAAGCGGTGAGGATGATTTTATCAACATCCTCTCTCCGATTTCCCTCAATACATTGAAAAATTGCGCTGTGTTCACTATCGATGGGAAGTATCGTTACATGATTTAATTCTGCCTGCTCAATGACAATATCACCGGCCATTACAAGGGTTTCTTTGTTCGCCAGCGCAATGTTTTTCCCTGCTGCTATGGCCGACAGCGTCGGCATCAGACCTGCTGCTCCAACCACCGCCACAACAACAAGGTCCACAGATTCATGGGTAGCCGCAGCTTTATATCCATTTTCACCAAATAATACGTCAACATCGGTTCCAACCGGAAGCTTTTTACTGAGTTCAACGGCAGTAGCTTCATCAAAAACCACGGCAATTTCCGGACAAAATCGCTCAATCTGCCTGGCCAGTAAAGGAATATTGTTTTTTGCGGCAAGCGCCTTAACAGCAAACCGATCGGGAAACATTTCTGCAATTTCAAGGGTATTACAGCCGATGGATCCTGTTGAGCCCAATATGGAAAGCTTCTTCATGTTAGTAGATATTCTTTAAAAATGTACGCCACCGGCGCAGCAAACAGTACCGCATCAATCCGGTCAAGGATACCGCCATGGCCCGGTAGTATGGCTCCTGAATCTTTTATATGGGCAACCCGCTTTATTTGGGATTCAAATAAATCACCCACCTGGCCTGCAAGACCGATGGAAATGAAAAGCAGAACGCTCAGGCCCCAAGGCAATAGTGGCAAAAAAAAGGTTTTAAGCAAAGCACCTGAGCCCAAGGTTGCAGCAAGCCCGCCCAGAGCGCCCTCAACGGTTTTATTGGGGCTTATGGCTGGACAAAGTTTGTGCTTCCCGAAATAAGACCCCAAATAGTATGCACCTGTATCCCCCATGAACACCACGATTAACAGTAAAAATGTCCAGAGTATCCCGTTATCTCCGTTTCGAATAAGAACAATATACGATAAAAAAAGGGGGATATAGATAATGCCGACCACCTGTTTAAACACAATTTCCCAAACAGATGAATCAGATTTGAATTTGGGCAGAGAAATCAGGGTGGAAATAACGACGTTCAAAACAATAATGTCTAATACCATGTTGAAGGAATGAAAATATGCAGCCCAGAGAACAGCCGATCCTGTAAAAAGAGCTAAAATCTGAAAGCTTATGGCCGTAATTTTTTGATTTTTATTCAGTACAACGCAAAAATATTCCCACAGCGCCATAATACATATGACATTGATCACAACTGCAAACCAAAATGTCCCCCCGATGCTGATTAATAGAACCAGAAAAGGGATGGCCACAAGAGAGGTAATCCATCGCTTTAAATGCATGTGATTAAATTGCAAATTTATGGTTGAAAGAAAGTGGCTTAGTACTTTGATTCGTAAATTCGGTAACGTATCTTATAACAAGCGATTGCATTCAACAGGCACTTAACACTTTTGCATATATAGAATGAATAAAACAAGTTATAAATAAGTAACCATACATACAATTACATGTGCTTAAACTGCTCAAACCTCTTAAGATCCGACTTTACCGAATCTCCTTTCACGCTGCTGGTAGTTTTTAAGAATTCTCATAAACTCATCCTTCCCAAAATCCGGCCACAAGGTATCTGTAATACAAATTTCTGTATAGGCGAGCTGCCATAACAGAAAATTGCTGATCCGCATTTCTCCGCTGGTTCTGATCAAAAGATCCGGGTCCGGCATGTCAGCAGTATACAGATGTTTGGAAATGAGATCCGGTGTTATTGAATCAGGATCGATACGACCATCTATGGCCTTTATTGAAATCTCCTTAACAGCCTTCACAATTTCAGCCCGTCCGCCATAGCTCAGCGCCAAATTAAGAATCAAGCCATCATTTTTCCGTGTTAACATCATGCTCTTTTGCAGTTCTTTTCGAACATCTTCCGGTAATCGCTCCGTCTGACCGATGGTATTCAGCCGAATATTGTTGTCCACCATCTCTTTTTGCTCGGATATCAGGAATTTTTTAAGGAGGGTCATCAAAGCATAGATCTCAGTTTGAGGCCGTTGCCAGTTCTCAGTGGAAAAAGCATACAACGTTAAAATGCGAATTCCAATTTCACGGCAGGCACGAACAATGGCCCGAACAGATTCAGAACCTTTTTCATGACCTTTAATTCGATTTAAGAGACGTTTTTTGGCCCACCGGCCATTACCATCCATAATAATGGCAACGTGCAAGGGTAGGTTTTGGGGGTCAAGATCTGTATGAATCGAGGAAGATGGGTTAGAATTCAAGGATCTCTTTCTCTTTGTCTTTACAGACCTCATCGATAAGTTTGATGTGCTCATCCGTTATTTTCTGAACCTGGTCCTGGGCCTTGAAAGCATCATCTTCAGAAATTTCGCCATCTTTTTTCAAGCTTTTCAACAGATCGTTGGCATCACGTCTTACATTTCGTATTGAGACCTTATGCTCTTCGCTTTTTTTATATATAACTTTGACAAGCTGTTTTCTTCTCTCTTCGGTAAGCGGCGGGATGGAGATTCGTATCACTTTTCCGTCATTGGAAGGCGTTAAACCAAGGTCGGATTTCAATATCGCCTTTTCGACATCTTTGATAACGGATACGTCCCAAGGTTGTATAGTAATCAATCGGCTTTCGGGGGTAGAAAGAGATGCCATCTGGTTTAAAGGCGTTAGGGTACCATAGTAATCAACCCGGATGTCATCAAGAATCGAAAGGGAAGCACGTCCTGTTCTGACTTTTTTAAATTCATTCTTAAGTGCGTCAATCGCCTTTTGCATACTCTCTTCGGTTTCCTGATACATGGATTCAATCATTGACTTTTCCTTTAAATATTTATCTGTGTTCCGACGACTTCCCCACATACCACCTTTTTAATATTGCCCTTGTTTGACAGATTGAAAACAGCAAGGGGAAGATGGTTATCCATTGCCAGAGAAATCGCCGTCATATCCATCACGTGGAGCTGCTTTTCAATAACTTCCATATAGCTGATTTCTCTTATGAATTTAGCATCTTTATTAACAAGTGGATCGCAATCGTAGAGGCCGTCAACCTTCGTGGCCTTCAAAAGAATTTCTGCGTGTATCTCCTGAGCCCTGAGTACCGCAGCAGTATCCGTCGTAAAGTAGGGATTTCCTGTACCGGCGGCAAATATCACCACCCGTCCTTTTTCCAAATGTCGAATCGCCCTTCGAACAATAAAGGGTTCAGCCACTTCATGCATGGAAATAGCGGTCTGAACACGGGTCATCATCCCTCTTTTCTCCAGAGCATCCTGCAAAGCCAGGCTGTTAATTACCGTGGCCAACATACCCATTCTGTCGGCAGAAACTCGATCCATACCAAATGAAGATGCGGCAATCCCTCTGAAAATATTCCCGCCACCGACAACGATGGCAATCTGAACTCCCAAATCAAATACAGAACGGATCTCCTCAGCCACATACTGTATCATATCAGGACTTATTCCAAAGCCCTGATCTCCCACAAGCGCTTCTCCGCTCAGCTTTAAAAGAATCCTTTCAAATTTATGTGTCGTCAAAGGTTAAGACTCTCCAATCTTGAATCTTACGAATCGTTTTATTGAAATATTTTCACCAATTTTTGCGATCATTTCATTTAAAAGATCTGCAATAGTTATTTCGGGATTACGAACATAGGCCTGATCCATTAAGCAGTTCTCTTTGAAATATTTATTCAGTTTACCTTCCACAATCTTGTCCGCAATTTTTTCAGGCTTACCCATTTCCAGGACCTGCCCAAGATAAATTTCTTTTTCCTTGTTAATGATTTCTTCCGAAACATCTTCAGGCCGGATTCCAACCGGATTGGTCGCTGCGATATGCATGGCAATATTTTTGGCAAACGCTTTAAAGTCGTCATTCTTTGCAACAAAATCGGTTTCGCAATTCACTTCAACCAGCACCCCGAGTTTACTGTCCATATGGATATAAGATGCTACGATTCCTTCCGTCATGGCCCTGCCGGCCCGTTTTGCAGCTGTTGCCAAGCCTTTTTTTCTTAACAAATCAACAGCCTTATCCATATCACCATTACACTCTGTAAGCGCTCCTTTACAATCCATAATTCCGGCACTGGTCTTTTCGCGGAGTTGCATTACCATCTTCGCACTAATTGTTGACATCTTTATTCTCCTGGTTCTTCTGTTTTAACATCCTCTTGGAGTTTATCTTCTTCAGAATGTTCTTTGATTTCAGTGTGTTTTTGAGTTGAAGGGGATGTCTTCTTTATAATTTCTACAACAGGACCGTCTGTACCGTCTGAAATAACCTTCCTTTCTCCCGGTTTTAAATCGGCACTTACGGCGGCCACCTCAGATACATCTTCCACTTCTTTATCGGCTTCAGCCTGCCGTTGTTCTTCCAGACGCTCTTTTCCCTCAATACAGGCATCGGCAATTCTGGAGGTGATCAAACGGATGGCCCGAATGGCGTCATCATTTCCGGGTATGATATAATCGATATCATCTGGATTGCAATTTGTATCCACAATGGCGATAATCGGTATTCCCAGCCGTCTTCCCTCACGAACGGCAATGGCCTCATTTTTGGGATCAACAACAAAAATGCCCCCAGGCAGACCATTCATGGTTCGGATTCCACCAAGATTATTATCGAGTTTCAACCGTTCTTTTCTTAGTTTCAACTGTTCCTTTTTAGGAAAAAGGCCGATTGATTCGTCGTTCACAATTGTATTAAGATAGTTGAGACGGTCTATACTTTTTCTAATGGTCTGAAAATTGGTCAGCATTCCGCCAAGCCACCTGTTGTGAACGTAAAACATTTCGCATCGGTTTGCTTCTTCATAGATCGAATCACGCGCCTGTTTTTTGGTTCCCACAAAAAGCAGCGGTTTGCCGTTTGCAACGGTATCGACGACAAAATCATAGACCTTCCTGAACATTCGAACGGTTTTCTGAAGATCAATAATATAAATGCCGTTCCTGGCCCCGAAAATATAGGGTTTCATTTTGGGGTTCCAGCGCCGTGTTTGATGGCCAAAATGTACGCCTGCCTCAAGAAGCTCTTTCATCGTAATGTAAGACATTGTTTTCTCCCTTTCTTAAATGGTTTCTCCCCCACCCATATCAACCCTGTTTCCGACCCCGCAAACGGAGCACCGGGAAACAGGTCCAAGGGCGTGCGAATTAATTAAACTGATATATTTAACAAATTAAAAATTGATCCGCAACAAATTTTTATTGTTATTTTTCGATTAAGTTCGATTTCTGTTTTATCATTTTTTCTGCATTTGAACGACACGATCATGCCCACCGTAATCTTTTGTATATATAATATTTTCATATTTTGCACATTGATCGGCAATGTTCCGGACGTCATCTCTTTGATCGTGGCCGATTTCCAGTAAAAGGTATCCCTTTTGTTGAAGATAAAAATGAGCATGGTTAATAATATGCCTGAGACAAAAAAGCCCGTCTTCGCCTCCGTCTATAGCTGAAAACGGTTCATACTTGACAATTTCAGGTTGCAGTTTTCCAATAACCCGGCTTGGAATATATGGTGGATTTGAAACAATCATATCAAATACAGGCCTTTTGTCCTTAAAAGGCTCGAACCAATCTGCACAAATAAAACGGATCTTGCTTTCAAAACCATGATGCGTTGCATTTTGCTTGGCCAGTTTGACAGGGGCTGTTTTTCGATCAGATGCAAAGAAAAGATGACAAGGTCTCATGGATGCAAGGGCTAACACCACCGCCCCGGAGCCTGTGCCAAGCTCGAGTATACGCTTTGGGATAAACATCGGATGAGAAGCTGAATCTTGCGGTAAAAGATTGATGGCCGTCTCTACCAGAAACTCCGTCTCGGGCCTTGGTATCAGAACGTTTTTTGTAACCATAAAATCCATGGACCAGAATTCCTTTTTCCCCACGATGTATGCAACCGGTTCTCTGTTGATACGTCTCTTTATTAAATCCTTGAACATCGACAGCTCATTGCTGGAGAGCGGTTGATCATATTGCAAATACAAATCTATTTTTTGTAACTGCAATACATGGGCAAGAAGTATTTCGGCTTCAATTCTTGGGCTGTCTATATCGTGGGATTCGAAATAAGATGTGGTCCACCTGAGGAGTTTTATTATTGTCCACTCAGGATCAGTGGACCTCGGCTGGTTCTGCATTCTGTAATGCCTGGGTTTGATAATAGGTTATAAGCGCTTCTATGATTTCATTGATTTCACCCTGCAAAATATTTTCCAGTTTATACAGCGTAAGCCCGATTCTATGATCGGTAACTCTTCCTTGTGGAAAATTATATGTTCTTATCCTTCCGCTTCTGTCTCCATCCCCAATCTGGCTCTTTCGCTCTTGAGATCTTTTTTCATCCTGCTCTCTTGTGGCACGATCAAGAATGCGGGCACGAAGAACTTTCATTCCCTTGTTTTTATTTTTCAGTTGCGATTTTTCATCCTGACATGTCACAACGATACCTGTCGGCAGATGGGTAATACGCACGGCTGAATCGGTTGTGTTCACACTCTGACCGCCCGGCCCGGTGGCTCGATAGACATCAACCTTGATGTCTCCGGGATCGATATGAATTTCCACATCTTCGGCTTCGGGTAAAACTGCAACGGTAACGGCGGAAGTGTGTATCCTCCCCTGGGTTTCGGTTTCCGGAACACGCTGAACACGATGGATGCCGCTTTCGTATTTTAAACAGCTGTATGCCCCTTTGCCATGGATCATGGCAATGACCTCCTTTAATCCACCGATGCCGGTTGGATGATGGTTCAAGACTTCGACTTTCCAGTTTTTGAATTCTGCATATTTATTATACATTCTAAACAGATCACTGACAAACAGCCCGGCCTCTTCACCGCCGGTACCGGCCCGGATTTCAAGAATAACATTCTTGTCATCTTTGGAATCTTTGGGTAAAAGCAGTTTTTTGAGATCATACTCGAGGGTGTCTTTTTTAAGCGTCAGGGCTTCGACTTCATCCCGGGCCATCTCTTCTATATCCGGGTCTTTGTCCTTAATTAATTCCATGCTTTCATCAAGTTCTATAAGGGTCTGCTTGTATGTTCTATAGACCGTTACAATTTTGCTCAGATCAGCATGCTCCCGGCTATATTTTTGATATGCCTCCCGATCCTGGATGATCTCGGGATCACTTAAAAGCTTCTCAACCTCCAAAAAGCGATCTTCAACGCCTGTTAATCTATCAATCATTTTTCTTTTACAGACTCATTAAGATTAAAACTGAGGGATTGTCGAGTTTTATCCTCCTCAGGAGGATTACCGGCGCCAAAAATAAACCACCCATCACCTTTTCTATCTCAATGAGAGGGTTTACCAGAATTTGGTGAATGGGCTGTCTATTGATTCTGAAATTTTTCATATTTCTTGCGGAAACGCTCAATTCGACCTGCAGTGTCCACAAGTTTCTGTTTGCCGGTAAAAAAAGGATGGCATTTCGAGCAGATCTCTACACTTATATCCGATTTTGTCGATCCCACTTCCAGAACATTTCCACAAGCGCACCTTATGGTTGTTTCTGCATATTCAGGGTGAATGTCCGTTTTCATATATTCTAAACCTCCTCATCTTTTCTTATGTGTTCATTGAATCTAGAAACGTTTTATTATCTTTGGTTCCATTCATTTTATCAAGTAAAAATTCTAAACTGTCAACAGGATTTAATGAGGAAAGTAACTTTCTTAGAATCCATACACGGTTCAGTGTTTCCCGGGACAAGAGAAGCTCTTCCTTTCGTGTGCCTGATTTCTTGATATCTATGGCAGGAAATACCCGTTTGTCAGCAAGTCTTCGATCGAGTTGAATTTCCATGTTGCCGGTCCCTTTGAACTCTTCGAAAATAACCTCATCCATACGACTTCCGGTGTCAACCAGAGCCGTTGCGATAATGGTAAGGCTCCCACCCTCTTCGATATTTCTGGCAGCTCCGAAAAAGCGTTTTGGACGCTGCAGAGCGTTTGAATCAACACCACCGGAAAGAATTTTCCCGCTGGGAGGAATAACAGAGTTATAGGCCCGGGCAAGTCTCGTAATGCTGTCCAACAGAATGATAACATCCTTTTTATGTTCTACAAGGCGCTTGGCTTTTTCAATAACCATTTCAGCAACCTGAACATGTCTTTCAGCAGGCTCATCAAAGGTTGAACTGATCACTTCACCATCGACGGATCGTTCCATATCCGTAACCTCTTCCGGCCGCTCATCAATAAGGAGAACAAATAAAACGATGTCTTTATGATTGGCACTGACACTGTTGGCAATGGACTGCAAGAGCATGGTCTTGCCGGATCTGGGCGGTGAAACAATCAAACCCCTCTGACCAAAACCAATAGGCGTTAAAAGGTCCATGATTCTCACGGAATAACTATCAGAATCGGATTCAAGCATGACCTTCCTGTCCGGATAAAGCGGTGTCAGGTTGTCAAAAAGTATTTTTTCCCTGGCCACCTCTGGATCTTCATAGTTGACCGCCTCAACTTTTAATAGGGCGAAATATCTTTCCGTCTCCTTTGGCTGGCGAATCTGTCCGGATACCGTATCCCCGGTTCGTAAATTAAATCGACGTATTTGAGATGGTGATACATAAATATCATCCGGTCCTGGCAAATAATTATAATTGGGCGCCCGTAAAAACCCGAATCCATCCGGAAGTATTTCGAGTGTGCCCTCTCCGAATATCAAACCGGTTTTTTCGATCTCTGCCTGTAACAGAGCAAAAATAAGCTCCTGTTTTCTCATTCCGGCAGCCCCGTCAATTTTGAACTCTTTTGCCAAAAGATTTAGCTCTCTGATCTTTTTTTCTTTAAGCTCAACGATGTTCATTAAAAAATTATCCCTCCCATTTATCTTTCCGTTATTTTGCGATCATTTTGTCTTATAAATGCATAAATATTTTTGAAAACCGATCTGAAAAAAATATTGGGATCTTCGACAGGAATATCCGCAGATATGTCGAGGAGTTATATGAATTCTTGATGCGCAACAAATCAGGCAGATCGAGTAATAAATTGCTCCATTTAAATTTAAATATGAATTTTATGCCTCCTGCCAGTCAAATTATATGTGTATTCGCCAGCATGGTTTTTTATGTCACGAAAACAATCATTCCGCAATTTCATTATTGTTTTGATTAACATACAGGATGATTGGAACTAACTGATTTTCAAATGGATCCATATCGGCTTTGATGGAAGAATATGAGTTTTCATGAAATAAGATTGAAGAATATGGTATTCTCTCCAAATGGTGGGATCCAACAGGTATGTCTATATTCTTTAAAAAATTAATTATATCATGATTTATTTCCTGTCAAGCGCTTTTTATCTTTTTGTGGTTTTGTTAAGATCTTTGAATAAAACATCAACGGACGCTATCAGCTTCTTCATTGAACCCTCATTCCATACGACATAATCAGCTTGGCCAATCTTCAATTCATCCGGCATTTGAACGTTTACAAGATCTTGGGCCTCATCACGTGACGTTTGATCACGTTCCATTAACCGCTTAACCCTTAATCCCTTGTCGGCACTTACAACGACGACCCAGTCGAACTTCTCTTTCATGCCCAGTTCAAAAAGAAGGGGCACTTCGATGACCACAATACGACACCCTTTTTTTTCCGCACAAACGACGTTTTTTTGAATCAGTTCCGTTATCTCATGGTGCAGAAATCGCTCCAAAGTAAGCCGGGCGTCGTCGTCATCAGTGATCATTCGCCGCAACATTTTTCGATTTAACGTGCCATCGGCCAACAATACGGTATTACCAAAATAACGGATGATCTTTGTTAACGCTTCCGAACCCGGTGCAACCGCTTTCCTTGCCATTTCATCAGCACTTATAACCTTAACGCCAAGTTCTTTCAATCGATTGCAAACAGATGTTTTACCGGAACCCGCCCCCCCTGTAACGGCAATTTTTAAAACCTTTCTTTTTGTTTTGTTCATAATGTATCCAGTTAGACATAACTAAAAATTAGTGATAATAAAGTAAAGAACCCTGGCCCATAGGGCCAGGTTTTTCAAGACTAAATAATGATTTCATTCAATAAAAATATCTTACCACGACTTAAAGGTACCTACATTATTGGCGGTTCAGTCAGAGATCTGCTTCTCGGTCGAATCCCCACTGACTATGACATCGCTGTTACCGGAAATCCAGAAAAATTTGCAAAAATATTACTCGCCAAATCAGACGGACATATTGTCAGGCTTGGAAAGCCCGGCCGGATGACGATCAGGGTGATATCGGGCGATAGAATCTTCGACATCACTTCCTTGAATGGCACCTCCATTGAAGATAACCTCAATCAAAGGGATTTTACCATCAACGCCATTGCTTACGACGTATATTCAGAAAAAATTATTGATTGTCTCGACAGTCTTCAGGATATTGCAGATAAAAAGATTCGGATGGTTTCAAAGGAAATTTTCAAAAAAGATCCGGTGCGCTTGATACGGGCTTTCAGAATTGGTGCGTGCCTAAATTTCGAAATCGAAACCAAAACATCCCAGGCGATAAAATCTAATACAAAATTACTAAAAAACATCCCAGGTGAACGAATTCGGGTGGAACTTTTAACAATGCTCGGCACATCAACATCTTATCTTTATCTTTCCCAAATGGCAATTAGCGGACTTTTAACCACTATCTTCCCTGATCTTGACCGCCTAAAAGGATGCTTTCAGAACCATCATCATCATTTTGATGGTTTTGAACATACCATGCGGGCTTATGACCATCTTGAAACCATACTTAATGATCCCGGAAAAATTCTGCCTGATATTTCTACCAAAATCCATCAATACATCGATAAAAACAGATCGGCGCTGATCAAATGTGCGATCCTTTTGCACGACATTGGAAAACCCCTGATGAAAACTCTGGACAGCAGCGGCAAATGTCATTTTTATGGTCATGCGCGAAAAAGTGCCGATATGGCTCAAAAAATCAGCCATAGACTTAGATTTTCCAATCATGAAAGACGGTTTATGGATGGAATTATCCGGAACCATATGAAACCGCTGTCTCTTTTTACAGCTTATGATAAAAAGACGTTAACTCAAAAAGGTATCACGCGATTTTATAAAAAATGTGGCGAATATACCCCTGCCCTCCTTCTGGCAGCCATCGCGGATACACAGGCAAAGCAACATAAAATAAATCATAAAAACAACGCCTTTATTTCCTTTCTCAAAAAAATGATTTTCGAATATTTTGATGATTATCAACCTTTAAGCAATGAACCGCCATGGGTAACCGGACGCGATCTGATTCAAATTTTCGGACTTAAGCCTTCACCTTTATTTGGAAAAATTCTTGATCTTGTGGATGACGCAAAATTAACAAAGACCATTAAAAATCGGTCCGAAGCTTTGGAACTGATTAAAGATATCCTAAGAAATGAAGGTTAGATCTCTAATTTTTATGCACCAAGTCTTGACAATATTTCTCTATTTATATAGTAAAGCCGAGAATACTGAAATTAATGAAACAGATATAGATTATTGATCTTAAAACCTATGATGAAAGGAGAATTGCAGCATGAATATTTTGTTTTTTGGACCAAACGGCAGTGGTAAGGGAACTCAGGGAGCGATTTTAAAAGATAAATACAATACACCCCACATTGAATCCGGCGCGATTTTCCGTGATAACATCGGCAAAGGAACCGAATTGGGTGAAAAAGCCAAGGAATATATCGATCGCGGCGATCTGGTTCCGGATGAAATTACGATCCCGATGATCCTCGATCGTCTGAAACAGGATGATTGTAATAATGGATGGCTTCTTGACGGATTCCCGAGGAATAAGAATCAGGCGATAAAACTTGATGAAGCGCTTAAAGCAGCCGATATGTCGCTTGATATTGTCGTTGAAATACTTCTGGACCGGGAAATTGCAAAAAACAGGATCATGGGACGTCGCCTCTGTGTAAACGACAATAACCATCCCAACAACATCTATATTGACGCCATCAAGCCCGATGGAGATAAGTGCCGTGTTTGTGGCGGTGATTTAAAGACCAGAGATGATGACCAAGATGAAGCTGCCATTGGCAAACGTCACGATATTTACTATAATTCTGTGGATGGAACCCTTGCATCAGCCTATTATTTCAGAGACCTCGCCGCCCAGCAAGGAGCCATGAAATATATTACCCTGGACGGCAAGCCCAGCGTACAGGACGTTACTGCTGAACTTGTCTCCAAGCTGTAACCGCAAAAATGTAAAAGTTAAAAGTGTCTAAAGTGATCTAAAGTGACTATTTATCCCGCATTTATCGGGGAAGTTATGGTGTCGCTTCGCTCCAATGTTTTTATATAATTGACAGAATTCCTTAACTTTAGCTCACTTTAAACCCTGGCCCAGACCGATAACCATAACTCTTTACTCAAAAGGTATGTTTGCAATGGTACATAGGTCAGGTCAATATATTAACGATTCGCACCAGGGCAGGCTTTAGTTCACTTCAAACTCTTGCTGTGATTCTTCAGGCAGAGCCAAAAAACCCTGACTCCCGCAATGGGGACAGGCAAGGCCCATTGAGAATTCCGCTACGCGGAGAAGGACCGGGTTTTTCAGGACAAAATAGACGAACGACGATTGAATGCAGGTATCGTAATGTGTCCGTGAACTAATTTTTAGCACGGACACATTTTTTTAACTTGCCATAAGGTGATACTTAAAAGAAAAAGCGTCGTTTTCTTGGTGCTGAGAACACTTTTTTAAAAAAAGACACGCGAAAAAATATTTTTGCTTGCCAATAAATTTGTTTTTCGATAATAGAGTAGATTTATCAAATATTAAAATAACCATCGGAAATCGTAATGAGCTGTTGATGGAAAAAAAGGGGGGCGAAAAATTTGAAGGATATTGAGGTCAAGGTTTTTGATAATGACCTTGAAAAGGCGATGCGCATTCTGAAAAAAAAGGTTCAGAATGACGGCCTTTTTAAACGATTAAAGATGAAAAAAGCCTATGAAAAGCCGAGTGAATATCGACGTCGAAAACAGCGTGAAGCCTTGAGAAGACAAAGAATAGCGGCTTCCAGAAATAGATACCGAAAAAAATAGCGGTTAACCTTTAAAAATATTTTAAAACCCGACAAATGGATTCATTTTGTCGGGTTTTTTCTGTAAAAATGTCAACAAAAGCGTCTTACAACAGCTGCCTAAAAACCCTGTACAGCCTTAGAAGATATGGTATTATCCTGGGTCTGGACATCATTGGAAATATTCTCAAAGGCGTGGGAAACCCCCAGAATAATTTCAACACGATTCATGTGGCCGGAACCAACGGAAAAGGATCCATCGCTTCCGCTCTATCCACCATTCTTCACAAAGCAGGATATAAGGTCGGTCTTTACACCTCCCCTCACCTGGTCAGATTTAATGAAAGGATCTGTATAAACAATCACCCTGTTTCTGATGAAAACATCGTAGCTGCTTACAAAGCTGTAAAAAGCGTACACCACGGCTCCCGAGAACCCACTTTTTTCGAGTTTACAACGGCAATGGCGTTTTATGAATTCGGCCGACACGGTGTTGAATGGGCCGTCATTGAAACCGGCATGGGAGGGCGGCTCGACGCAACCAACATTATTACCCCCGCCCTGACCATCATCACCAATATATCTCTTGAACATAAACTTTATCTGGGCAACACCATCTCTGAAATCACCCGCGAAAAAGGGGGCATCATCAAGAAAGGAACGCCGGTTGTCACCGGTGTCACTCAAAAAAATGCCATTTCAGCGTTAACATCTATCGCCAAATCACAGTCAGCGCCTTTCTATCGTTTTGGAGATTCTTTTCGAATTCGACGTAACAAAAACACAACATTTAATTATTTTGGAATCGACCATGTCTGGCGACACATCCAAACCGGATTAATCGGCAAACATCAGATCAATAATGCAGCACTGGTGCTTGCTTCATGTGAACTGCTCATCAAAAATCATCTCGACCTTACCTTAAAAAACATCAAGGATGGGCTGGAGCAAAACAGATGGCCGGGAAGGCTTGAAATTGTTTCTTCATCGCCGCTGATATTACTTGACGGTGCCCATAATTTCATTGCCGCGCGTCATCTGGCAAGATATCTTTCAGAGAATCTCTCTGATCGCAATATAACGTTGCTCATCGGTATATTGGACGATAAACCCTATAAAGCCATACTCAAAGACCTCCTCCCCCTCTGTCGAAAAGTCATATTGACCCGCCCCAAAATTGATCGGGCTCTGGCACCGGAAAAACTCTACCCTGTCGCCCAAAAGATAATTTCAGACATTCATGTTATCCCGGATGTTGACAAAGCCATCATACATGCCATTGAAAACGCTTCTCCAGAAGATGTCATCTGCATAGCAGGATCTCTTTACGTGGTCGGCGAAGCCAAAGAATTGTTTGAAAGACGCGTCGACCTTTTAACACCTTATTTGTGATTTCTTTGCCTTTTATGACAAGGACTTTTTCGTATCCAATCTCATGAGTAACTGAGTAGTGGAAATTCCAAATAACAAATCTCAAATAACAAGCAAATACCAATGACCAAAATCCAAAAAAACAAACCAGTAGATGATCTTGAAGAAAGGCAAACGAATTGAAAAAGATATTTTCATCAATACTGGAAAAATTATAATTGTTTCATTCTTTTGTATTTGGAATTTGGAGCTTGTATTTTGGAATTTATTTGAAATTTGATGCTTGTGATTTGTTATTTTCGTTTTATCAGGTTAGGTAATTATCAAGGGTGCCCAACTTTAGTTTTAGATATTGTGCCATTGTCTGAAACACGTCATTTAGGGTGTCATCACGCTTGACATACTCCTGCCGATGGACTATTTGTCGATATATTCAAAACCTCAAAAAATAAATTGCGCCCGTAGCTCAGTGGATAGAGCGTCAGCCTCCGGAGCTGGAAGTCGCTGGTTCGAACCCAGCCGGGCGTACCACCATAATACGTCCCGGAAATTCTACAATTTGTCGAAATCACAAGTTTATTAGAGGCAACTTGTTCATTCATCCGCTATGGAAGAATACAAACTTACTTCTTTCTCTTTAAATTTTTGTTTTTTTTCGATACAATCGTTTCATTCAACTTTCAAATAAACGTCTTGATGGCACAAAACCTCAATTGAACACCTGAAATGAAAAGAGGCACCAACGCCATGAAAATGAGCCTCAACGAGCCAATAGAAGGGGTGCTGCTGATTCAACTTTCCGGAGAATGGCGCATTGGCGACGACCTGCCTTCTATTAAAGAAATACAAAATCAGCTGATGTCGGAAATAGATATTCGAAAAGTCGCCTTTGACGCAAAAGATCTCGCCCAATGGGACAGCAGTCTACTCATCCTGATAAAAAAAATCAAAACACTCTGTTCAGAAAATAGCATTTTTCTAGATCACGAAGGGCTTCCCAAAGGTGCAAAACGTCTTCTTGAACTGGCCGCAGCCGTACCGGAAAATATTGATGCAAAAAAAGTCAAGGAGCACGAAACATTCCTTTTTCTCGTAGGAGCTGAAACGATCCATTTTTTCAGATCAGCAAAGGAAATGATTGCTTTCATTGGTGGGGCATTTTTAGCTTTTATCAGATTTTTTAGAGGCAAAGCACATTATCGTCGTTCTGATCTGACCATGACCATCCAGGAATGTGGTGCACAGGCACTTCCAATTGTATCTCTCATCAGTATTTTGGTTGGTTTAATTTTTGCCTTTGTCGGCGCCATACAGTTAAAAATGTTCGGCGCGCAAATCTATATTGCCAATCTCGTCGGTATCGCCATGGTCCGTGTTATGGGGGCGGTCATGACCGGCATCATCATGGCAGGTCGAACAGGGGCCGCCTTTGCCGCCCAGATCGGTACAATGGAGGTGAATGAAGAGATTGACGCCCTTAAAACTCTCGGTATTTCACCCATGGAATATCTGGTGTTACCAAGAATGCTGGCCCTGGTTCTCATGATGCCCCTTCTGTGCCTTTATGCGGATCTTATGGGCATTTTAGGCGGATCGATTGTTGCCGGAGGAATGTTGAACATCAATATGTTCCAGTATTATATCCAGACCAAAAGCGCTGTCAGCCTGAATGACCTCTGGATCGGACTTTTTCATAGCGTTGTCTTTGGTGTTCTGGTGGCTCTGGCAGGATGCCTCAGGGGGATGCAGTGCGGACGCAGTGCATCCGATGTGGGAGATGCAACCACCTCGGCGGTGGTCACATCCATTGTCAGTATTATCGTAGCAACAGCGATTATAACCATCATGTGTAACGTCATAGGCATCTAACCCGAATTTATAATGGTTAATGAGAAAAATGGTTAACCCTCAAAAAACCACGAAAAGCGATCCATGCATCACTGTACGCGACCTAACCATGGCCTATGGCAGCTTTGTTGTCATGAAAGATCTTAATTTTACGATAAATCGTGGTGATATCTTTATTATTATGGGAGGCAGTGGTTGTGGGAAAAGCACACTCATGAAGATCATGGTGGGACTTAAGGAACCTGCAAGAGGACAGATTTTTTATAACGATTTGAGCTTTTGGGAGGCAGACCTTTCCGCTAGAAAAAACATAATGAAACATATCGGAATTCTCTATCAATATGGTGCACTTTGGAGTTCTATGACCCTGGCTGAAAATGTAGCGTTCCCGCTTGAGGAATACACGGATCTGGGGCATAATGAAATCTGGGAGCTGGTGTCTTTAAAGCTTGCCATGGTAGGTCTATCAGGATTTGAGGATTTCTATCCTTCGGAGATCAGTGGAGGCATGCGGAAACGTGCCGCACTTGCACGTGCCATTGCATTGGATCCGGATATTCTGTTTTTCGATGAGCCGTCAACAGGGCTTGACCCTGTCAGTGCAAAAAGGCTGGATGATCTTATATTAGAGCTAAGAGACAGCCTCGGAGCAACCATCGTCGTTGTAACCCATGAACTGGCAAGCATCTTCGCCATCGGTAACAACTCTGTATTTCTCGACCCGGAAACCCGAACGATAATTGCCCAAGGAAACCCCAGGATGTTGCTTGAAAATACCCAAAACCTAAAAGTGTTAAATTTCCTTATGAGGGGAGACACGAAAGGAAATATATCTTGAGTAAAAGAGCCAGTAAAACCGTCATCGGTATTTTTGTCGTTAGTGCGTTGGCTTTGGTTGTCGCCGCCGTTCTCATCTTTGGCTCCGGAGACTTTCTGAAGGAAAGATATAAATTTGTGTTATTTTTTCAAGATTCTGTGAAAGGCTTGAATGTGGGAGCCCCTGTTGTCTTTCTGGGTGTAAAGATTGGTGAGGTGACGGATATTTCCGTGATACAAGATCCCTTGAAATCATCCTTTTACATTCAAGTCATTGTTGAGCTGACATCAGGTAAGGTCAAGCAATCTATTACCAAAAAGTCCGGTGGTGTTAAAGAAATATATGAATATTGTAATCAACTCATAAAGCAGGGGTTAAGAGCTGAACTGGGTCTGCAAAGCGTGGTAACCGGTCAGCTGCAAATAGAGCTCAATTTCTATCCGAAAGAAAAGGCCATATTTGTGGGGGAAAATGAACGATGCCAAGAAATTCCGACAATTCCTTCCAAATTTGAAAAATTGACAAAGACTCTAGAAAATCTTCCCATTAAGGAGATTGTTGACAAGGTATCGTCTTCGCTGAATCGAATTGATGCCCTGTTGGAATCACCTGAAATAATAGAGACGATACAATCTACGAAACTGGCCATGAAGGATGCAAGAAAGGTATTTTATAATATCAACAAACAGTTTTTACCTCTGCTGAACAAGTTAAATGTGGTTCTTGAGTCGTATGGTGCGCTTGCTCAAAATATGGACCAGCAGATTGGTCCCTTGTCATCTAACTTCCAAGAACTTGTAAAAATGGTTACCGAAGCATCGAAACAAGCGGATAAGACACTTATGAGCATTGAAAATGTTGTCGGAGAAAACTCCATCACAACAGTGGAACTGACAACGACACTAAAAGAATTTTCATCTGCAGCAAGATCCATACGTAATTTGGCGGATTATCTTAACAGACATCCTGAATCTATAGTTCGAGGCAAAACTGTAGACATTGGAGACGATAGGTGAAAATCATGAAAAAATATTACCCGGCTCTGACAATGTTAATATTGGGCGTTATTTTTTTGATCTCGGTGGGTTGTGTCCTAAGATCGAACGCAACAACCAAATTCTACATTTTAAGCCCGCTGGTACAACCTGTGGTTGAAAAACAGGATGAGAAAGGAAAAAAATGTAAAACCATAGGTATTGGTCCTCTTGATCTGCCAGGATATCTCGATCGACCAGAGATCGTGACACGAGTCAACCCCGATGAACTCGAGCTTGCTGAGCTTGATAACTGGGCAGAGCCATTAAAAGACAATATGACCCGTGTTCTCGCCGAGAACATATCCCGGTTACTCTGCACGGAGGATGTTGTCATCTTCCCCTGGAATAAATCTTCGCATATCGATTACCAGATAGACATTAACATTATTTGGATGGATGGGAAACTCGGCGAAAAAGCCATCTTGGCCACCCAATGGACTATTATAGACGCTTCCCGCAAATCCGTCCTATTGACAAAAAGATCACAATACACTGAATCCGTCACCGAAACCACGTATTCAGCACTTGTCGCTGCATACAGCCAATTGATTGCCAACTTTAGTCACGACATCGCTCAAGCTGTTAAATCTCTCTCCTCATAGCATATGGTTCGTCAACGGTCCCCATTATAGTCAACATTTTGACAGTCATCATCCATCTTTGTCATATTTTTATGGAAAAAATCGCCAAAATCCGATAAATAACCATTTAAATTTACTAAGTTTTTAATATTTCCTTCTTCAATAAAATCCGGCATACTTATTGCTTATCTATCACTGAATAAAATCTCTTTATTTAAAACAATGGCAGAATTCAATTTTTGGACACTGTTTTTCCATCTGCGATAACCATATGAAACTGAGCAAAAAACTCATATCGACCACTTTGTGTACGGTCCTATTACCGTTGGTGATTGTAACAACCGTATCCCTTTGGTATATCACCGGACAATTCCGCGACCTGTATATCGATTCGGCTCAAGGTTATCTTCGGGCTGGAGCAGAAAAACTCTCGGGATATTTCGCACAGCGTGTTTCCGAGGTTTCCACTTACGCCAACACTTCCCTGATACGCACCATGGACTGGCAGAAAATCGAACCTTTTTTTCATAAGGAGTTTAAGCGCTATAATGGCACATATGAAAAACTATTTTTGGGAGCGCCAAACTCCAATTACTATGTGACATCCGGAGGCAACCCAGCCTACGGCGGATTGGCCAGTTTTGACGATGCAAACCCAAAAGCCAAGCTGAAATCCATCGCCAAACGAAACTACTGGCAATACCTGGTGGGCAACAATCCCATGGCGGATGCACGGACCTATGTATCAGATCCTATTATCTCATACACCACCGGTGTCCGTCAGGTGGTGGTCGGTGCTACGATTTTATCCGAGTCAGGCAACAGAATCCTGGGCATGGTGGGCGGAACCATCCAATGGGATGTCATCGAGTCTCTGATCAACGAAGTTCAAGACGGAATTCTCAAAGATTTCGGTAAATTAGCCAAGTTATGTCTGGTCGAACAAAATGGCATTTATGTGTATCATTGGGATCCTGCTAAAGCCATTCATCTCAAACTGAACAATAAGGGCAGGCCCATCCTCAACGAGATCGGTGAAAAGATCGCTGTGCGAATGAAAATTACCGAGGAGCCATCCAAAGGGCTGGCGCTGATCGGCAAAGACATGATCCAAGGTAAAGAGGGCTTTGCTTTCTTTACCGATCCGAAGTTTGGTCAAGAAATGGCCATCATCTTTGCACCGGTACGATCGGCCAATTATTCCATAGCGCTGGTCGTCCCAAAGTATCAGATCCTATCTTCACTAAAATACCTTCGATGGTTTTTTGTTGCAATTGCCCTGGTCTCCATCTTGCTTGTTATGGTGATTTATCTGTCAGTGGCCAGAAGAATTTCCCACCCTATCGAAGCATTGAGCATAGCGGCAAAAAATTTGGCAAAAGGCAACTGGCAAACACGCATTTCTCCCAATGGAACTGATGAAGTTCGTGATTTGACATTGGCCTTTGACGAAATGGCATCTTCTTTAAAAATACGAGAACAGGCCCTGCGTAAAAGTGAACAAGAATACAGATTACTCATCAATAATATACCAAGCATTGTATACCGGGGATACAAAGATTTTACGGTTAAGTTCTTTGACAATAAAATAAACTCCCTAATAGGCTATAATGTCGACCAATTTAATTCAAAACAAATGAAATGGTCCGACGTAATAGTTGAGGAAGATATTAAATTAGTTCGTCAGATGTTACTTAGCGCCTTAAAAACAGATAAAGCCTTTGTGAGGGAATACAGAGTAAAAAAGAAAACCGGCGAAACAGTATGGATACAAGACAGGGGGCAAATAATTTGCAACCAAAATGGAGAAATTGAACATATAAGCGGTGTCTTCTTCGATATCACGAATCGCAAAAAAGAACAGTGGGCCTTGATTCAGGCTCAAAAAAATATGGAGGAAACCAACCGAAATCTTAAAATTGCTATAGAGAAGGCCAACCATCTGGCCTTGAAAGAAGAAGCCGCCAGCAATGCCAAGAGCGAATTCCTTGCCAACATGAGCCACGAAATCCGTACCCCCATGAACGGGGTCATTGGGATGGCGAACCTTCTTTTGGATACGCCATTGAGTGCTGAACAGGCGGAGTTTGCTGAAACCATTAAAAACAGCGCAGATTCATTGCTGAGAATTATTAATGACATTCTTGATTTTTCCAAAATAGAAGCCGGCAAGCTTGAACTGGAAATTATTGATTTTGATTTAAGGGGTACTCTCGATAAAGTTGGAGATCTTATGGCACTAAAGGCGCATGAAAAGGGTTTGGAATTTGTCTCCAATATTCATCGGCATGTCCCGCTCTTATTGTTTGGAGACTCTGGAAGATTGCGTCAGATACTGATAAACTTGATCGGTAACGCCATCAAGTTTACTGAAAAAGGTGAAATAGCCATCCACGTTTCTTTAGAAGAAAATGATATAACATATGCCACCATCCGATTTGAAATCATCGACACAGGAATCGGTATCCCCCATGACCGAATGGAGAAACTTTTCAAGCCTTTCTCACAGTTGGACAGCTCCAGCACCCGCGAGTTTTCCGGAACAGGTTTGGGACTCACGATATCCAAACAGCTTTCTGAGATGATGGGTGGACGTATCGGTGTAGAAAGCCAAGAAGGCAAAGGTTCTAAATTTTGGTTTACGGCTGTATTTGAAAAGCAGCCTGAACCATCGAGGAAAAGGGAGATCCTTCCCGGAGACATTAGAGATAAATACATTCTGATTGTCGATGATAATGCAACCAATCGACATGTTTTAAGGGAACAGTTAAAGTCATGGGACTGCCGATTCGATGAGGCATCCGGCGGTAAAGAAGCGCTGAGAAAAATGCGACACGCGATTGACAATAACTGTCCGTTTGATCTTGCCATACTTGATATGCAGATGCCGGAAATGGACGGAGAAACCCTTGGACGAAAGATCAAACAGGATTCTGATTTAAAAAATATGATACTTATATTGATGACGTCAATCGGCAAACGTGGTGATGCCAAGCGACTCGAAAAAATTGGTTTTGTCGGATATCTCACGAAACCGGTCAAACAGTCACAGCTTTATGATTGTCTTGTAACGATTTCCGGACCGCGGAATGAAACGGTTCCGGAACAACCCATGTCTATTTTCACCCGACACTCTTCTATTGAGAAACAAATGCGAACGGCTCGTATTCTTTTGGCTGAAGACAACCCCACCAACCAAAAAGTGGCATTGAGCACCCTGAAAAAATTCGGATTCAATACTGATGTTGTTAAGAACGGCAAAGAAGCATTCGAAGCTTTCAAAAAAACTCCATACGATATTGTTTTGATGGATTGCCAAATGCCGGGAATGGATGGTTACGAGGCAACAGATGAAATCCGAAAATGGGAGAAAAAACTCAATACCGAATTGGCTGATGGTTCGGATTCAAATCTTGAGGCTGATGTTGGATTGAAAAGGATTCCAATTATTGCGATGACGGCTCATGCCTTGAAAGGTGATCGCGAAAAATGTCTTAATGCCGGCATGGATGACTATATCGCTAAACCGATCCATCCAAAGAAACTGTGTGACGTAATTGAAAAGTGGCTCAACGAACCACAAAGGACACATGAAGCAGAAATTGTCCATGAGTCATTACCCAAAAACGATATTTTTGATAAAAACAGTTTTCTCGAGCGGCTCTTGGGCGATGAAGATCTCGCAAAAGAGATCATTGAAGGGTTCATTGAAGATTCGTTATGTCAAATCGGTATCATAAAAGAAGCGTTTGATAATAGGAACACCGATGTGATACATCGTCAAGCACACTCTCTCAAAGGAGCTGCTGCAAACGTCAGTGCAACGGCCTTGAAAGAGCTTTTGTATCAAATTGAAATTGCGGGCGAAACAAAAGATCTAACTGAAGCGGCTTCATTGATACCGAAACTCGATGAACAATTCGAGGTATTGATAAAAAAGCTCGAGTCTGAAATTAATGGCAAAATATTAGGAGCATTCAATGAGAATATTAATTGCTGAAGATGATGTTACCTCTCGTCTGATTCTGGAAAACATGTTGACCAAATGGGGCTACGATGTCGTCTCTGCCACCGATGGGAACGATGCGTGGAAAAAGCTTCAAAAAGAGGATGCGCCCAAACTGGCCATCCTTGATTGGATGATGCCGGGTATGGAGGGCATCGAAATCTGCCGAAAGATTCGTGAAAATTCAAATAAAGAAGATCAATATACCTATGTGACATTGCTTACGGCAAAAGAATCAAAAGAGAATATCGTCACCGGCATGGATGCCGGTGCAGATGATTACATCACCAAACCTTTTGATATGCATGAACTTCGTGTACGCGTACGAGCCGGCCAACGAATCGTTCAGTTGCAGTCTGAATTGCTGGAAGCCAAAAAAAAACTGGAAATACAATCACGGACGGATCCGTTGACAGGCGTTCTGAATCGCCGGGCCATTCTATCTCTTATTGGTAATGAACTTTCCAGGGCAAAAAGAGATAACGCACACATCAGTATTTCAATGCTTGACCTCGACCATTTTAAAAAAATAAATGATACGTTCGGACACCTTGCCGGTGACGCAGTCCTTCGCGAAAGTATGAACCGGGTGGAAGAAGCCATCAGAGCATACGATGCCGTCGGAAGATTTGGCGGAGAGGAATTTATTGTTGTCTTGCCTGGAGCAAAGCAGGCAGATGCATTTACCATCGCCGAAAGGATTCGACTCAAAATAAATGAAAAAAATGCAGATGTTGACGGGATAAGCATCTCTTTTACCACCAGCCAGGGTGTGGCAACTTGTAATGGAAAATTGACCGTGGATGAGTTGATTGCAAAGGCAGACGAGGCCCTGTACTGCGCCAAAGAAAACGGCCGCGACCGTGTTGAGCAGGCCTCCCTTCAGGAAGAATAGAAGAAATCGTTACCATAAATCATTTAATTTAATATGGTTAGACCCGCACTCTAAGACCCTCGAAAGACGTATACCTCAAGTTTTACGCCTTATAATTTTCTGCAAGGCCAATTTGTTGACTTCGGTGCAATGAAACGATGGCGTGTTCTCACTGTATGGTGATTCGAAAGGATTTTCTCTGCTCGGTGATGTAGATCTGGTTTACAAACAAAAAATATCATGATACGTGCTGATACCAGACCTAAACATCGTTTCCCGACCTGATGCGCTGTCATGGCGTTTCTAAAAATAAAGCGTGCGAAACTTGAATTACAAATTTCTTAACTGATATTAACATTCGAGGTTTTTAAAAAATGAATATCGAGCGTGAAAAAATCGATTTTGATGTACTTTTTGTAGGAGGTGGTCCTGCAAGTCTTGCAGGTGCCATCCGGCTGATGCAACTCGCCAAGGAAAAAAATATTACTCTTGAAGTGGCATTGATCGAAAAGGGTGCGGAAATAGGATCTCATGCATTGAGCGGCGCTGTTCTGAATCCGATCGCCTTAAAGGAGCTGTTTCCGAATTATTTGGAAAAAGAATGCCCTATTGAATCAATTGTAAAAGAAGACGGGTTTTATTTTTTGACTCAAAAAAAACACTTTCGCGTTCCAATCGTCCCCAGATATATGCACAATAAAGGTTTCTTTATCATCAGCCTTTCCAGGTTCACCCGTTGGTTGGGAAGCATCGCCGAAGACCTCGGCGTAAATATTTTTCCGGGTTTCACGGGCAAGGAGGTTCTCTATGCTAAAGATCAAAGTTCGATTATTGGTGTACGCACCGGTGACAAAGGTCTTGACAAAGATGGACATCCCAAGAGCAATTTTGAACCTGGAATCGATTTGCTGGCCAAGGTAACGGTGTTCGGCGAAGGGGCAAGGGGTAGCCTGACAAAGGATATCTCACAAAAATTAAATCTTTTTTCCGATAAAATGCCCCAGATATTTGAATCCGGAATCAAAGAAGTGATTCAGCTTCCGGAAAATAATTTCTTTACGGCAAACGACACAAATGACATTCATACCCTTGGATATCCCCTGGGCTTGGACATACCGGGGGGCGGGTTTATTTATGAGATTAAAAATAACAGGGTAGCCATCGGCTTTCTTGTGGGACTCAGCTACCAAAATCCCATGCTGAATCTATATGACGAATTCATAAAATTCAAACAGCATCCTTTTGTAGCAGACATCATTCAAAACGGAAAAGTCCTGGAGCAGGGTGCAAGAACCGTTTCATCCGGCGGCTATTTCACCATTCCCAGGTTGGCCGTAGACGGCGGCGTTTTTGTAGGTGGATGTGCAGCAATGCAGAATACGCCGGGTTTAAAAGGGGTTCATTTGTCCATGAAGTCGGGTATGCTGGCGGCAGAGGCGATCATAAACGCTCTTGAAAAGAATAATGTTACACAAGAAACCCTCGGCGTTTATTCCGAATGGTTTGAAAACAACTGGGCAGGCAAGGAAATTTATGAGGCCAGGAATTTTTCCCAGGCTCTTGCAAAGAAAGGCCCGATAAAATGGATACACATCGGTGCTCAATATATCTCCAAGGGTCGGGGTTTTATCGATAAAATGCCGATCCAACCCGATTCCGAAACATTAATTCCCGCAAAAGATAGCCATAAGAATGTTCGTTCGGAGCCTGAAACTAAAACATTGGACGGCGTTTTGTTTGTTGACAAACTTACCGGTGTGTATCTATCCAAAACCATGCACAGGGAGGATCAGCCCAGTCACATTATCGTCCACGATAAAGACCTTTGTGTCAATGAATGTTTTACAACCTATCAATCACCATGCACAAGATTCTGTCCGGGTGATGTATACGAAATCGAAACCGACCCAAAGACATCAACACGCCGACTCAAGCTGAATCCATCCAATTGTCTGCACTGCAAAACGTGTGATATAAAGGATCCGTATGGAAATATAACATGGACATGCCCGGAAGGAGGAGAAGGACCCGGATACACGATGCTATAATCTTCCCTTTCTTAATATAGCAATAAGAAGCCAGATTCCCATTATGGCTGCGGTTGAGAACAATACGATTCCAATCAAAGATATTCCGTAAAAAAGGGGCGGGGTTTCGGAAATAACGATAAGTGCCGAGCCAATAATCAGTGCGGCAATGATGATTGAAAATGAAATTCTGTTGCTGACCCTGTCATGGGTCGCCAGCATGGACTCAAGCCCTTTATGCTCCATTTTTAAAGACAGTTTCTGCTGTCTGACCAGCCGGGTAATCTCAAGCACATCTTTAGGAAACTGCTGAGCGAATTGAAGCATTTGCGACCCGAGTTGCATCATATCATCCGCGATTCTACCGGGATAGAACCGTTCAAATTTAACTCGTTTTATGAAAGGTTCAGCTTGAGCGATCATGTCAAAATCCGGGTCGAGTGCCAGGGCCACACCCTCCACCATGGTCAGCGTCTTCATCATAAGGAAGATATCAGGAGCAATCATAAGACGATGGCGCGACGCCAGCTCAAGCAAATTGTTCAAAAGCTTTCCGATCTCAATATCCTTCAACGGCTTATAAAGGTGCTGACCCATAAAATCTGATACATCCTTTTCCAGCTGTCTAATATGAGGCTCTTCTTCCCAGTGGGTCAGTTTCAAAAGCACCTGAGTCACCTTTGCTTCGTGCCGATGGATAACGCTGTCTATCAAATCGACAAAATCTTCTCTGGTCTGACGATCCACTGCCCCGGTCATACCGAAGTCGATCGGACAGATGACATTTTCAGGAAGTATAAAAATATTTCCCGGATGAGGGTCCGCATGAAAAAAACCGAGATCAAACACTTGTTTTAAGTAAAAATCGGCCCCGCGGGAAGTAATCTTCTTCCGGTCGAGTTCGGCTGCTTCAAGCCTGTCGGTTTCAGATACTTTAATCCCATCCACCAGTTCCATGGTAAGAACATGTTCGGTGGACATGTTTCTGAAAACCGTTGGTATATAGATGTTAGGATCGTCCAGAAAATGGCGGGCAAATCGTTCCATACTGCTGGCTTCAATGGTGTAATCGATTTCCCGCTCGAGGGTTCTGGCAAATTCTTCCACGATTTTAACCGGTCGATACGGGGCCATCTCTTTGATGTTTCCCTCTACCAGTGTTGCCATATGAAGCATAATTTCAAGATCGATTTCGATGATCTTTTTGATGCCGGGTCGTTGAACCTTTACCGCCACCATTTCACCATCTTTTAATCCGGCCTTGTGTACTTGGCCGATGGATGCGGAGGCAACCGGTGTTTCGCTAAAAAAAACAAAAAGTTCTTCAAGAGGTTTACCGAACTCCGATTCAACAGTCCTTTTTGCTTCATTGAAAGAAAAGGGGGGAACTTTATCCTGAAGTTTGGAAAGTTCTTGTGTAAAATCAAGCGGAATGAGATCAGGGCGGGTGGAAAGAACCTGGCCGAGTTTCACATAGGTAGGACCGAGTTCTTCAAAGGCCATTCTCACCCTTTCTGCCCTTGAAAGTTTTTCAAGGCGCTTGGGCCGATTTCTTGAAATGAGCTGAAGTCCGACCTCTATGTACTGATCGATCTTTAGAAGCTCTATTAGGTCGCCAAAACCATACTTAAAAAGAATCGCCAGTAGTTGACGGTATCGGTTAAGATTTCGGTAGGTTCGGCCTACGACACCGATTTTTCTTATGCTCAGCATTTGAAAAGAATGTTGTTTGTACCTAAAATGGGTGTGTTCCTGACGACAAAGTGCTTCACGACGACCGGCGCAACCTTACTTTGACGTATCCCCTGCTTCGCTGATCGCTTTTTTAAGATCCCTTATTTCCTTTTTCAATCCTTTTAATTCGTCTCTGGAAACAACATCAGCTTTTTTCATAAAATCCTTAACCGCTCGCTGAACTTTTTCTTCCAGCTTTTTTTGGGTCTCATCATACCTTTTCTGAAGATCTTCCAGAAACTTCGTTCCTTCATTTTCTGACATTTTGCCCTTATTGACAAGTTCCTTGGCCAAATCTTCAACCTCGTCCTTTGCAATGAGGGCCAAGCCGATACCGGTCAACATGGATTTTTTGACGATATTCAACATAAAACCTCCTTAATTTAATATCTCTGAATTTCTACAACTTTTCGAAATCACAAGTTTATTAATTACAACTTGTTCATTCAACCAGTATGGAAATTTGGAATGTTGGAATACTGGAATATTGGGAATAAAAGTGGAAATAAATTATTTAAAATTATCAAAAAATCCTTCAAACCCATCATTCCATTACTCCATTGTTCCATCACTCCAATTGTGAGCCAGGCGAACTAACTTATATATTTATTTCAACCTTCCGATAACAGCACCGGCAATCGTGTTTTTCTGGATCTCCTTGGTGCCTTCATAAATTTCCGTGATCTTGGCATCCCGGTAAAAGCGTTCGACTTCATACTCTGCCATGTATCCGTATCCGCCAAGCAGTTGGATGGCTTCATCAGCAACTTCCACCGCGGTCCGGGCTGCATACATCTTTGCCATGGACGTTAGTTTTGGGTCGATGCGCCCTTGATCAAAGTTCCAGGCAGCCTTATAAGTAATGAGTCTGGAAAGTTCGATTTTTGTTGCCATATCTGCCAGTTTGTGTTGCGTGACCTGGAACTGTGCAATTTTTTTGCCGAACTGTTCTCTCTGTTTTACATAGGCCAATGCACGGTCAAAAGCGCCCTGGGCTGTTCCAAGCGCCTGGGCGGCAATGAGTATCCTGCTTTCATCAAAAAATTCAAGAACATGGTAAAACCCTTTTCCTTCTTTTCCGATAAGATTTGAAACCGGAACACGGACATCTTTAAAATTTACCTCTGCCGTGGACATCATATGGATTCCCATCTTTTCACCCACATCCGTCGCAGAAATGCCGTTCCGGTCCGCCTCCACCAGGATCAAGCTTATTCCCCGGTAGGTCGGTTTGCTTTCAGGATCGGTCTGGCATAGAACACAGAAATAGCCGGCAATTTCACCATTGGTTATGAATATTTTTGATCCGTTTATGACCCATTCGTCCCCATCCTTTAGCGCTGTCGTATCCATCCTTGTAATATCGGAACCGTGATCAGGCTCTGTAAACGCTCCGGCAGAAAGCATTTTACCCTCCGCAACGGGCGGCAAAAATTTTTCTTTAAGGGCGTCGCTGCCAAAACGCAAAACGCATTCAGATGCAAAATTGGCAAGTATCACTGCACTGCCGATGGTAGAATCCCTGCTGCAAAATTCTTCTGCAACTAAAATATTCTCAAGAACACCGAGCCCTTGTCCGGAATATTGTTCCGGAAAGTGAATACCGATGAATCCCAGATCAGCGGCTTTTTTCCATATCTTTTCGGGAAATTCGTGTTTTTTGTCCAACTCAAGGGCAAGATCTTTGTCAAATTCACCTTTGGCAAAATCCCTGGCCGCTTTCTGGATTTCTTTTTGTGATTTTGTCAGCTCAAAATCCATTTTATTCTCCATCTGCTTAAAAGTTTTATTTTTTTCGAAATTTAACATATGCTCCAGCCTATTGCAAGGAGTTTGAGATGGTCAAGCTACTGCAAATATCTCGGCACTAAATGCTATAAACCTAAAAGGAGCTTGACGGAACCTTTCAACTGGAATAATTACACGAAAGTTGTTATAGATTAAATATGATGGTTTTTTAAAACCTAAATATTATTTTAGAAAGGAAATTAATACCATGCCGTTTTCAATTGCACTCGCAGGTAAAGGAGGCACCGGGAAAACAACTGTTGCGGGAATGCTTATCAAATACCTGGTAAAGGCGGATAAGACACCCATCCTTGCAGTGGATGCCGACAGCAACGCAAACCTAAATGAAGTCTGTGGTCTTGACGTCACAGATACCCTTAGCAACGGCCGTGAAGAAATGAAAAAAGGAATCGTGCCCAGCGGGATGACCAAAGACATTTTCATGAACATGAAATTGCAGCAGGCGGTTGTGGAGGACGATGGATTCGACCTCGTTGTAATGGGGCAGCCTGAAGGCCCGGGATGTTATTGTGCCGCAAATACACTTTTGACTGGATTTCTGGAAAAACTGACCGGAAACTATCCGTATATCGTTATGGATAATGAGGCTGGAATGGAACATATCAGTCGCTTGACCACCAGCAACATAGATGTTCTTCTTATTGTTTCGGACACGTCTCGTCGCGGCCTCCAGGCGGCCATTCGAATTCATGATCTGGCAAAAAATCTGAACATCGGTGTCTTAAAAAGCTACCTCATCATCAACCAGATTAAAGAGCCTCCGTCTGACAAGGTTTTAAATATGATTAAAGAAAATGGCCTGGAATTTGCCGGGACCATTCCTGAAGATAACGACGTATATGAATATGATTTAAACGGACGCCCGACCATTGACATCCCGGAAGACAATCAAGCGGTTAAGGCTGCATTTGAAATGTTCGATAAAATAATTCCATAGCCCTTTTTGAAATCAATGAAAAAAACAGGCTTTTTGTATGATGAAAGATATCTGCTTCACGACACCGGACCCGGCCATCCTGAATCGGCCGATAGGCTCAGAGCCATCTATCAAGGGATAAAAGACGCCGATCTTCTTTCAAAGCTGACCATCATCCAGGGCCGTCGGGCGGATTTAAAATGGGTCGAAACCGTTCATGCAAAAAATTATATTGAACGCTTTGAAGCTGCTTGCCGCTCGGGTAATTCAATGTTTGACTATCCGGACAACCAGATATGCGCCGACACTTTTGAAACTGCCCTTCTGGCCGTTGGCGGCGTGCTCGATGCCGCAGGACAAGTCATCATGGGAAAACTGGACAATGTTTTCTGCGCGGTCAGGCCCCCGGGTCATCATGCGGAATATGACCAGGCCATGGGATTCTGCTATTTTAATAATGTTGCGATAGCCGCCAGATATCTACAAATAGAATGGGGCATACAAAAGGTTGGAATCGTCGATTTTGATGTTCATCATGGCAACGGTACCCAGCACATTTTCGAAGAAGATCCCGATGTATTCTACTACTCCATTCATCAGCATCCGACATTTGCGTTTCCCGGAACCGGACGTGCTTTTGAAACCGGCAGTGGTGAAGGGACCGGATCGACACGAAATTACCCGGTTTTGCCGGGTCATGGAGATAAGGAATACCTAGGACTTATACAAAGAGACTTCATTCCGGTTATAGAGGCATTCAGTCCTGAAGTGATCATCGTATCGGCAGGATTTGATGCCCATGTTGACGACGATATGTCGGATATAAAACTGTCAACACAAGGATATACAAGGATAATGGAAAGGATCGTCGCCTTGGCCGAACTTTACTCCAACGGGAGAGTGATTTCCGTGCTTGAAGGGGGATACTGTCTTAAGCGCCTTCCGGAACTGGCGGCAAACCATGTCAAAGTTCTATTAAGTATTTGAAAGTAAAGTTTTTTACTGCATGAATATAAAATTTATCATAACCCTGTTAGGATAGGTCTATCATCATCGGAGGCTAAAATGTTTATCAGCAAAGTAATGACCGGAAATGTGGTTACCATTGACAAAGATGCTGATATTTCACAAGCACAGGAAAAAATGTCAAAACATCGCTTTCACCATCTTCCTGTGGTCGATGAGAACCATCGACTCATTGGAATCGTCACGGATCGCGATATCAGGAGCGTATCGCCGTCTTCTCGTTTGGCCCAGGAAAATATCGCGGAAGAATGGAAACGTTTTTCAGCGTTAAAAATAGAAGATATCATGACAAAAAATCCTGTTACCATTTCCCCTTTAGACACCATTCAAGACGCACTTTATTTATTTCACAAAAAACGATTCGGAGCACTTCCCGTTGTTGCCGAACAACAAAAACTTATCGGTATTATTTCCGTCCGTGATCTTTTACGTGAGTTTATCAACGTTCTGGGCTTAGAAGAGCCCGGAACGCTTCTGTGCATTGTCGTAGAAAATAAAATCGGGCAAATGAAAAAAATTGTTGATGCCATTTCCGAAGAAAATATTTCATTCGGAAGTGTTCTGGTTTCAAGATACTGGGAGAAGGGAAAGCGGGCTGTTTTTCCGTATCTCTTGACTCAAAATATCGGGCCGTTAAAAATAAAACTTAAAAAAATGGGGTTTACATTGCTCGACCCCATGGACTGGTAGATGGATTGTTTTCTTAAAAATGGCTAAAACAGTACATTGCTTCAAAGATCGGAAAGAATTTTCGGACCCCCCTTATAAAGAACTCTATATCTACTATCTTCATGGCCGACTGAAACCGGGAAACAAAATATGTGGAAGCGATTTTATCGGCAACTGGCAGGAAGATGATTTTTCTTTTCTTTTTTTTTCCAAACCTTCCCCGGATGAAGTCTTAAAAATAGTCAGCTCGAATCCCGGGTTGGCCCTTCTCGATGAATTTCATATGACATATGACCAATGGCAGGGAGGGAAAACCGCTCCTGAAAAAATCGGTCGATTTTGTATTGTACCACCATGGAGAAAAAATGGGAAGAAAATGAACTTGTGCCATAAAGAACTTACCATTTTACTTGATCCCGGTGTTGTCTTCGGCAACGGTTTTCATACCACAACAAGGGATTGCCTTGAAGCACTGGAAATGGTATTCTTGCGTGATCGCATAGAATCTGCTATAGATATCGGGACAGGAACGGGAATTCTTGCATTGGCTGCATCCCTCCTTGGGTGTAGAAGTACGCTTGCTGTTGACTTTAATTTTTTAGCTGCAAATACGGCGTTGCGAAATGTACGCCTAAACAGATTGGGAAATAGAATTCTGGTCCTCCAAGGACGAGCAGAGGATTTTATTGACTCACCTTCAGATCTTGTGATAGCAAATATCCACTATGATATTATGAAACATCTAACTGCTTCCCAAAGTTTTTATAATAAAAAATGGTTTGTTCTCTCCGGTCTGCTGAGAAGCCAGGCAAGGGATGTGAGCGTTAATTTATCCCAAAATCGAATAAACATCATTAAAACTTGGGAGTGTGACGGTATCTGGCATACCTTTCTGGGGAAGAAGGATTGATAATGATTATAAAGTGTTGGGGGTCGCGCGGCTCCATCCCGGTTTCAGGGAAAGAATATATCAAATATGGTGGTGATACCACATGTCTGGAAATTAGAACAAAAAGTGACGACATTATCATTGTCGATGCCGGAACCGGCATAAGAAGACTTGGCAGCAAGCTGATCGATGAAAACCGTTACAGATACAACCTCATTTTCACCCATTCCCACTGGGATCATTTAATGGGATTCCCTTTTTTCAAACCCCTGTATGAAGAACAGGCTGAATTTATGATGTACAGATGTCCTTTTCACGGCAAATTCGTGGAAACCATTCTTTCCAGAATCATGACACCGCCGAGCTTTCCAGTCAGATATTCTAAAATTAGCGCGAAAATGGAATATGTTGGGGCATCTGTCTCGTCGTTTGAGATCGGCTCTGTTACCATCACACCGATCCCGATCAGCCATCCTGATAAGGGCAGTGGTTACAAATTTACGGAAGACGGAAAAACATTTGTCTTTTTAACGGACAATGAACTGGGTTTTATACACCCCGGAGGTCTGGCGTATAAAGATTATATGGAATTTTCCGCGGGTGCCGATCTTTTGATTCATGATGCCGAGTACCTCCCTGAAGAGTATCCCTCCAAAATTGAGTGGGGACATTCGGCATTTACAGAAACCCTTGATCTTGCCATTGAGGCCGGGGTCAAACAGTTTGGTCTGTTTCATTTAAACCAGGAGCGAACCGATCCGCAAGTTGACGAAATGGTCGAGTCTTGCAGGCAGACCATCGCTGCCAGAGGCCTCAATCTTGAATGCTTCGCCGTAGGCTGCGATATGACATTCACGCTATAAATAAGTGCTTGCCTGTAGCTTTTTCGTTTTATTCCAATAAATTAAAATCAAATGAGAGATCTTGTTCATCGAGCTGCCGGAGATCTGGTCCGGTCAAAAAACACTGTTGCCTTAACCGGTGCCGGAATATCCGTTGAGAGCGGAATTCCCCCTTTCAGAGGAAAAGGCGGGTTATGGGAAAAATTCGATCCCATGGAATATGCTCACATAGACGCCTTTATGAAAAATCCGGCCAAGGTCTGGGATGTTTTGATAAAGGAAATGAAAGAAATCATTGACAACGCCAGACCTAATGACGCACATAAAGGACTGGCCAAGCTCGAAAAGCTGGGAATCTTAAAAACGATAATTACCCAAAACGTCGACGGACTGCACCAGATGGCCGGCAATACGGATGTTATCGAGTTTCACGGAAATTTTGCATGGCAGCGATGCATGGAATGCAGCAATAGATGTGAAACAACAAAAATTGACATCAAACAAATTCCTCCCCGCTGTGAATGCGGCGGGATTTATAAACCCGAATGTATTTTTTTCGGTGAAATGATTCCAACACAGCATCTGCGACGATCAGAAATGGCCGCATCGGCATGTGATACCATGCTGGTCATTGGAACATCAGCAGGTGTTCAACCAGCCGCTTCTATACCCCTGATTGCGAAACATGCTGGTGCGAGGGTCATAGAAATCAATCTCGAAAGAACACCCCTTTCAAAAGAAAGCAGTGATTATATCATCATGGGGAAAGCCGGAGAAGTTCTGAAAACCTTGATCACCGAAATTGAGCGTCTTCTTGATATTTGATTTTTGTAATAGTTAAGTCCTCTGAAACAACTCGAATTCAAAGGAGCTTCAGGTATAATTTAATTTTTTAAGACAAAATAGAATATATACAATGGCTAAACAAATTTAACAGGAAAGCAGGAGAATGTGATGCTCCGGGCAAATCTTTATGAGAAAAAAATAAACGTCGAATCTTACATCTCTTCCAATGACTGCAGGGCCTGTGGATTTCACAGCCGTGAAGAATTTTTGGAAAAACTTCGCTCCGGGAGACTCAAACCCTCACATTGCAAGATGGCAAGGATGCGTTTTTTATCCCTGCTATGGGCCGTTAAACCGGATGAAATCCTGCCCGAAGTAGAAGTTTTGCAGCTCCCTGCCTCCGGTCCCACGGGTCTTTTCCCCATCAACCAGCCGGGGATAGATTCACCGATTCTGGTCTCCGGCAACTCCAAAATCACCGGTGAAGTTCTCACCGCGGTACTTTCCACCACATTGAGTCCGTTCTGGTATCTGGTCGTAAATACGGATGGCCATACGGTAGACATGGCAATTGTCTATAAGGTTATGACCGCCGAACGGATAATGCAGGAAATCAGCCGTGAGGATGTCGATCAAATCGCTCCTGAGTCAACTCTTTTTCTCCCCGGATTTGCAGCAGCGATTCGGGACAATCTAACCGAGCAAAGTGGACGGCATGTCAAGGTGGGCCCGGTATGCGCCGCCGAACTTCCGCTGTTTTTCGGGAATGAAAAGTGGAGGGTTGCCTGAGAACTTTAAGAAGTGTCAATTCATACATGAGGTTTTTTTCGATGGGCAAGGCCGCACAAGGGTTTTCGGTGAGGCGTACACGAAGTACACCGCAGCCGGAAACCCGCGGAGAACGAAGTCCAGCGAAAAAAAGACCATGTATGGATGGACACTATCTGACTTCAATGCAGTAGATATTCTTTTTCTCGTAATAAACTTGTTTTATGAAGTAATTCTCCGAAGGATTAAGGTCCAATACGATCCGCAATTTATTCGTGTTAGGGTTTAGATGTGTCCGGATCTGCCTGATCAGATGCCCTTTAACCGGGGTTCTATAACGTCCGCTCCAAGAAGAAACCGGTTTAATATCAATAACAATCCTTGGCTTGTTACCTTCAAATGTCAGGATTTTTGGAACAAAAAATCTGTTTGAAGCAATAAATACATTTTCTCGATCCTTTTTAAGTTCAAATTTGATGCTTTTTAGGATGATACCACTTTTCAAAATGGCTTTAATCCCATGATCCTGTGCGGTTTTATCGACTGGAGGAGACACTGAACCCAATTTCTTCGGGTTTGACCGTAGCGTCGTTTTCTGGGTAATTCGGGCAGACATTGCCAGTGGCTTCCACGCTTCCGAGACGATTTTCCATTGGCCGTTGGAGTTGACCATGATCAGTGTTTTTTCCCCGACATCCGAAAACTTCGAACCCTGATACCGCTGAACAAACCTTGCCGTAGCATATTCTCCTTCAATAAAGACCCCAAGATCGGTTATCACCACCTGAATATCACCCGAAGTTTTAAAAAGCTTGGTCTTTTTTTGCATCCAACCCTTGTAATCAAGCCCTTCTGATCGAAAGTCCGGGCTATAGTACGACATGAAACTGCTTATATCACGGTTTTGCCAAGATTTACCCCAAGCATATACGTTGGCACGAACGTCATCGATTTGGCTGGCTGATGCAATCCCTGCAAAACAAAACTGTACCATGCAAAGGATCTGTATCACTATTGATTTCAATTTCATTATTCAATTAATTCCATCATCATTATTATACACCGAATAAATTCTTCGTGCATTAATCGGGATTGGAATCAACATCATCCTGAAAGGCAATGTCTCTGATTCTTTTTTCTTTTGCCATTTTAAAGGTTGATGAAAATTCGAGCACTGCTCTATTCTCCTCGTTGTAAACGGTTGCAACGCCCTGTAATATCTTTCCGCTTTGATTCGCAACCCTTGCTTTGGCAGTAACGACGCCCTGTTTAACGGGATAGAGGAATTTCGTTTCCAAAGAAATTGTCGCAAAATGGGTCTTGGGTGCAATGATACTCTTGATGGCCATGACGACCGCCGTATCTGCCAAACCGACGAGCGCACCGCCATGCATAAGACCGCCACCCTGAGCAAAATCAATGAGAAACGGCATGGTCAATATTGCTCGTCCGTCTGAAGCCTCGATGATCTTCATTTTCAATAAGTTCTCGAATGGAGCGCAACTTATCCAGGCCTTCATTTCAAATGTATGCGGCCCGGTCAATCGTTCCATCCTCTTTATGCGATGTTTGATATGAGTATCCAAAATATTCTCCCGGGTGTGTCGATGCATTAATTTCTACGGTCTCGAAAAACGCTCAAAAAAGCAACTTTTCTCGAGATTGTTTTATTTATGGATACTATTATGACTATCAAAGGAATTGGGCGTTCGTCAAACTTTAAACCCTTAGGGTTCGCGCAAAAATAACTTCGCAGAATTGGCGCTCAGATTTGGTTCGGGTTGGCCGATCCGAGCGAACTAAACCGCAGGAATAGCGTGCTATTTCGAGGAGTTAATGAGTGAAATATCGGCCAAAGATAGGCTGAAGCTAAGATGTAAAAATGTGAGGTTATTTTTGCCCGAACCCTAAGTCAGACAAGGGCAAAAAAATAGGAAAAAAAGGCACTTAAGGGTAAAATAGTCTTTTGTCTTGTCTTTACATTGCTTGGCTTTTTCAGTTTCTGAAAAAGTCTTTTCTTCGCTCTCTGCCGGATCTGTGCTCTGGACTGTGAATAGCATATGAAAATTCACGCCGATCGACGCCGGAGCGTCTATCCTTACCATCTTTAACAGATACCGCCATATTCTCACCAAAAATTTTTCCCTTATCTGAAATTCTCAAACCCAAAGCCAAAACAATCTTTCGTTTTGTTTCCATCCTGCATGGTTCGCCCCGCTCTATTCGTGTAATGGTGAGTGGCGAGACGTTGGCATTTCTGGAAAGCTCGGCTTTGCTTATCATAAGAGATTCTCTAATTTCTTTTAGGTTGTTCTTACTCATTTCTTTAATCCTGTTCCATTGATTTGATAGTATTATGCTTGAACGGCTTGATGGCCGCTGTAGGCCGTTACGGTGACCGCATTTATTCACCCTGAATATGATCATTAAGGTATTTTGATTTTTATCTTGCAAAAACCATGCAAAAAACAGTTTTATATTTATAAAATAAATAATATCATATAGTTATATTGTATTTACAACCGAACAACAAAATGAACCTTTGGCTAAATATTTAAAATTATGAAGTAAATATCTTAAAATATATGTAAAAATTTACTTAACATAACTGGTATATGGTCATTAGATTTTGACGATAATATTCTTTTAGGTTACAGGCCATTTCAAAAATGCAGAAAAATATTCACTAGATTGAACAACAGAATATTAAGGTCTTCAAAGATTGGAGGAAAAACCCGGTAGGATTAGATCCGAAAACCATCGCCTGGAATAAGATCGAGCATAGAAACTTCACTTACAAACTTCGCCAGGAGCCAGGGTCAAGAAATGTATTGGGTCGAATGAAATTTAAATATTCCAGTGCCGAACGGGCCCGACATCCACATGTACAAAATCGGATTTCCGATAATACCCTACCCCGCCGGCTTTTAACTTCATACAGACCTTGCGCAAGCATCTCGTATCGTAATCCGGAATCCGGATATCGACAGCTTCGCCTTGGATGTGCAAACTATTCTTGGCGACGTATTTGCTTTTCTTTCGCAACTCGGCGTTTGTTTCAGGAGAACGGTATCCGGAAATAATATGGAATCGGGTCGGCTGGTCAAGTTTCTTGGAAATAGAATGCAACAGATTCAAAAGTTCTTTTCGGATGGGCCTGATTTCCCCTGTACGATAATCACGGAAAATATTGTTGATTTCTTCTAACGCTTCGGGCTGATACCGGCCTCGGGCATAGTAACACACATCAAGCTTTTCTCCGGTGTGCGTGTTGAACAAAAACAAATTTCGCTTTGGCGCCGAAAAACGACCCATGGAAGCAATGGCCGTTACCGGGAACACGCTGCATAACACTGCTTGGGCGGAGATTTTTAAAAAACGGCGTCGATCTGTAACCATATGTAAAATTTTATCACTTCTCATAAAAAACCTCATTGCTTAATCTGCTTCTCTCTGTACTGGAGATAAGAATTTCGCATAGCAACGTAAGGATCTACGGACGCTTCTTTTAGTGCTTCATACTCACCGATATGAAAAGAGGTTTTATTGACGAGGTTAAAACCCCTGACAGCCAATTGCGCCTCAAAAGGGTCAATATAAGCGAGTGGATTTAAATAAGCGTCACCTAACGATCCTATAAAATCACGCAGTGTCGAAGGTCCCAGAATCGGCCATATGAGAAAAAATCCATTGCCGATACCATATTTTGCAAAGGTCTGGCCAAGGTCCTCATCATCGGGAAGGTTAAGCAAAGGATATTGACTTGCCGGATCTCCTAACCCAAGGACACCGATGGTGGTGTTTACAACAAACCTGGTGAATTCAGACGCAGCAGCACTCCCTTTCCCCTGAAGAATACAGTTGACAAACCGCATCGGCATCATCAGGTTATAGAAAAAATTGCTCACGCCGGTTCTGAAAATATCCGGAGTAATCGTCGTGTACCCTCTTGCCAAAGGCTTGAGCACCCAGAAATATAGCTTGTCATTGAAATGGTACATTCCCTTGTTCCAGTAATATAAAGGATCTGCCACCTGCAACTGCTTCGTTTCAAACTCGTCTTCAAAAAGCCCTTGTTCAAAATCATCTTCAACATCCGAATTTTGAGATATCTCTTTTGTCTGCTCTACTGTTGTCGTTTTATTTTGATCGAGTGCGGCATCGTCGGGTGTTTCATGCAAAGAATTTAGGGGTTTGTGAGCACAACCGGTTGATAATAAAACAGCAAACAAGAGAATCAGCAACCAATGGTTGAACGGTTTTTTGCTCATGTTAACAAGTCCCTATTGAATGCCCTTTAGCCTCGGATCCAAAGGGTTTAATAACGACTAAGAGTTGGGGCAACAGCGTCAGCGCAGCGATGAGGGCAATGAACATGGCCAATCCTGTAAAAAGCCCGAAATATATACTTGGAATAAAATTGGACAAAATCAGAATTGAAAAACCGATGATGATGGTCACCGAAGTATAATACATTGCATGGCCGATGCTTCCATGACACCGATGCATTGCCCGAGTGTAATTTTGATCGATTTTGATCTCATGGGCAAACCTGTTAATATAGTGAATGGTATCATCCACAGCTATCCCTACACTGATTGAGGCAATAGTGATGGTCATCATATCAAGGGGAATATTCAGCCATCCCATGACACCGAGGACCATGCCAATGGAAAGCAGATTGGGAGAAATGGCAATCAGCGAGATTTTCAACGATCTGAACAAAATCATAAACATGCCCATTAGGGCCAGAATAACCACTCCCAAAGTTTTAATTTGTGATTTAAAAAGGCTTTGCAACATGTTGTTGTATAATACCAACATTCCTGTCAAATGGACTTGATTTTCATTCAATCCGAATTTACTCACCAAATCTTTATGGATCTTTTTTATCAACTGATTTCGTTTCAATTTTTTTTCTGAATCCCTGACACGGGTTGAGAAACGAACCTCATTGTGATCGACGGATACGTACGGTGTCAGAACCATACTCTTAAAGCGGTCGGGCAGTTCGTTGTAGAGCAGAGCCAGTTCCAAATTATCAAGGGGCTTATTGTGATTGAGTTTTTCGGTCATCTTCAGAAGAGTCCCCAGCGAAAGCACTTTACCAATTTCCGGCAAACGGTTAAGATAATCATGGATTTTCTTGACAAGGGTCATTTTTTCCAAAGTAAACCAATATTTATCTTCTTTTTCCGTATTTTCAAATTCATTGAATGTATCGAATTCATCCCCTTTTTTTTGAACGGATTTAAGTGCGGCGATTGGTTTTGTTGTTTTGGGTGTTTCAAAATCGAGGATGACATCCAAAGGAGTGGTGCCTCCCAGGTTTTGGTCAATGGTCTTCATACCTTGATAAATCTCGGTGGTGTGTTTAAAGTAGTCGATAAAGCTGTTTTCAACCGTTAGTCTCGTTACGCCCACAGCGGATAGAACAAGAGCGATGACGCTTACTACCAATATCAATCGACCATGTGTTTCGGTAAACCTTGCCAAAAAAGGAGTCAATGAAAAGTGCGGTTTTCTTCCGGTTGCCGGTGTTTCTTTGCTCATCAATACCAATATGGAAGGAAAAAGGAGGAATGTCATGACCAGGGATACAAGAATGCCGGCACTCATCATCCATCCAAAAGTAATCACCGGAAGAATATTGCATAGCAGCAGTGAGCCAAACCCGGCAATGGTCGTCAAGGCGGCATACAAGCAGGGTTTGCCCATTAAGCTGATTGTATCAAGGACGAGCTCGCGTTGTGAGGCCTCAGGATGTTTAATGTAAAGTTCCCGGTAACGTACAATCAGGTGAATGGTGATCGCCATGGTAATGATGAGCTGTAGCGAAATAAAATTTGACGATATAACGGTGACTTCCCAGTCAAACAGTCCCAACAGCCCCATCATGGTAACCACTGAAAAGACACAGCAGATAATGGGTAAAAATATCCAGCGTTTTTTTTTGAAAATAATGCCCAACGTAATGATCAAAAAAAACAATACGCCGAAACCGAACACTTTGAGATCATTTTTGATAAAGCTGATCAAATCGTCCGCAATCATGCTGACGCCTCCGAGAAAGAGCTCGGCGTCATTACGATAATGATCCATAATTGCACGGACAGAGACAATGTCCTGATGACGAATCTTCTTCATTCGATCCCGATAGTTTCTAAATTGCTCAATGACGCTTTCGAATTCTACAGCTTCCTTTGGCGACAGAGACCCTTCATCCTTTTTCTGGCTGAGACGGTTACGAGTGTTCAGCAAATCCCGGTAAATTTCATCAATGGGAAAGTATATGAGCAGTGCGGTGATCTTGAGATCCGGGCTTACAAGCAGATTTTTATACAGCGGGCTGTTTTTGAATTCAATCTTCGCCAGCTTTTTGTCGACCCCGGAGGATTCTATGGTGGGAATGTCGCCGGTCAGTTCTTTGATTGGAATCGGCGGGCTTTCCAACAGCGGGGCATCCAGTATCGAAACAACCTTCGAAACATTTTTTACTTTCTTTAGGTCATCACACAGGTGAGATAGTTTTGAAAGGGTGGCATTGTCGAACAGATCCCCTTTCGGGGCATAAGTCATCACCAAATAATCCTGCAGTCCATAGCGGGAATCAATAATTCGTGAATACTGAAGGTCTTTATCATTCTCGAGCACCAGTGTTTCCGCCGATGCGTCAAGCTTAAAGTCCTTTGCAGCATATCCGAAAAAAGAAACCAGTACGACCAGGCAGGCAATAACAACTTTGGGCCGTTTTAAAATAACCTTATCGAAAAATAGTGTGAGCAAAGAGGACGATTTATTCATATGAATGGTTGAAACAGGCGCATTCCAATAAAACTAGTTTGAATGAAGATTATTTAGTTTCCGGTTTTTCGAGTTTCACAAGTAGATCGTCAATAGTGCCTTTGCTGAGTATGTCGTTAAACTGAGATCGATATGTTGAAATGAGGCTGACGCCTTCGATCTCTATGTCATAAATTTTCCAGCCATTTGACGACTTGTATAATTTGTACATCATGGAGATACGGTTGTTTTTAGAAATCACGCTGGTCGGTATTTGAATTTTTATTCCTTCTTGAACAGGCGCGTCATAAACAACTTTCTCATCCGTGTAAAGGGATAATTTATCAATATACGACGTCTTTAACCGTCCAACAAAAAGATCGGTAAATTTCTCCCTATTTTTTTTAGAAAGACCGGGCCAGTACTTTCTACCCAGCGTGAGTTTTGCCATGAGATTGTAGTCAAAGATAGGTTCTACAATTTTTACAACCTGTTTATTTTTTTCCTGTTGAACGAGATCTTTTCTATGTAATACGGAAAGTGCGGCATCAACTTTAGCCATCAGCAATTCTTTTGCCGCACTTTTGTCATCCGACCAGCAGACCTGGCTCATGAGCAGTAACACCAAAACTGAATATAATATTCTTCTCATCGTCATGCCTCTAAATATCGTTATTTTCCACATTGTCTAACCGATTTTTTGTTTTTATGCAACCCCATAAGTTTCAAGAAAAGAAGGAAGCAGACTTAGGTGCGTTGGATTGCATGAATCATGCCACGGAGTTATTTAAAACACTCTGCAACAGAATATATCTTATATTTTTAACTGATTGACCAATTCTAAGACAACAAAGCATTTTTGAGATTGAAAGGGGAATCGTTTTTTGTCAATATTTTGACAACTTTTTCAGTCAAACACCGGATGCCGGCAAACTTGTCCGCTATCAGACCGAGAACTGTCACGCCTTTCGCCTGATCGCAGGGAGCTTTAATTACCGGCGATACGTTCCCATCAACTGCACATGACCGATGATATGGTTTTCCATTGCCTTTAAAACCTGCTTTTTTGTGGCTCCAGGCGACAGGTTCAGCAAGGTGTCAAGGGCATATAATTTGAAATAATATCTGTGGGTGCCACCCGGCGGACAGGGACCGCCGTAACCAATCCGGCGAAAATCATTGATTCCCTGAACCCCGCCGGATGCCGGATGTTCATTGGGGGTTATATTCTCCGGAAGATCTTTTATCTTTGCCGGAATGTCATAGTATACCCAGTGCACCCATGTACCCATGGGTGCATCCGGATCATCACAGATGAGCGCAAGACTCTTTGTGCCATCGGGAAGTGAACCCCATTTTAAAGGTGGCGACACATCGGCCCCATCACAGGTATATTTGCCGGGAATCATCCCGCCTTCATCAAATGCTGAGCTTGTGAGTTCCATGGTTCCTCCTTCTGCTTTTGCAAAGGGTAACGTTAAAAGAATGCCAACGAAGAAACATATCAAACAAAGACTTATGGTATTGTTTTCCTTCATAATTTAATTCCTTTTAATTGGCGGAACGACAAACATTCAAGGACATCATAAATTGTTGGCTGCAAATGCCGCAATCTTCGTTTCATGCCAGTATTCAGCGTTCGATTTAAAATCCACAAAACCCACATGCCCGCCTGATTTCGGCATTTCAAAAAAAAGATAAGGGTTGTTTCTCGCTTCTTCAAGAGGATAACACGCTTTTCTCCAAGATACATTAATGTCAAATTGCCGCCCACACTAAAACCCACCAGAGAAATAGACGAATAACTTTTTTTTTCGATCACATGGCTCACGACAGTATGAAGGTCCTCCGTAGCACCGCAATGATATGAGCGAATCAGGCGATTGGGTTCGCCGCTGCAACCCCGAAAATTGAAAGCAATGCCATCCCACCCTCTCGTGTTAAATGCTTTTATCATTCCAAGTACATACGAACGCCGGGAATGTCCCTCCAGACCATGTGAAACAATAACCGCCCTGTCTGCACCCACCTTTGACCAGTCCAGATCGATAAAGTCACGATCAGGTGTTAAAATTCGTTCCCGAACATAATTGACACCTTTTACTTTTCTGAAAAGAGGGGGATAAATGGTCTGGAAATGTGCGTTTGAAAATAAAAACATCGGGTTGTAGTCTGACTTCGAAATTAACGGCATCTGAATCGTTCCTATATGATCATTTCACATTGAATCTTCATTTTTTGCATGATAGGAAAAATTGATCAAGCAACTTTTAATCCAACCAAGTTTGAAACCGGAGGTTAAATTGCGCCGGAACATTTTTAAATAAATCTTGTCTAAATCAAATGAATAATCACATAAAAAAGGCAAGCGGTTCATCTCGTGCGGACACTGTTTTGATCCGGGCTGTCCAAGCGGGTGATATGGCTGCATTTGACGAACTGGTTCTTAAACACAAAGATCGATTGTTCAACCTGGTCTACTGGTTCCTGGGAGATTATCAGGACGCCAATGACTGCGCCCAGGAGACCTTTATAAAAGTCTTCAAATCGATAAAAAAATTCAGGCTTGAATCGGCATTTTCCACCTGGCTCTATCGGATTGCCATCAATACGTGTAAAAACAAAATAAAATCATCTGCATACAAATGGAAAAAAAAGACGGTGTCACTGGAAACCTCGAATGGCTCAAAAAACGGCAACCCTTTTTCCGAAATTGTGAACGGCTCTCCAACTCCGGCAATGGCACTTGAAAAAAAGGAGAGAATGATGCGGATTCGAAACGCCATCAATTTATTGCCCGAAGAACAAAACCGCGTGGTGGTGCTGCGTGACATCCAGGGACTTTCGTATCAGGATATTTCAGATATCACCGGCCTGAACCTTGGTACGGTTAAATCGAAGCTCGCAAGGGGAAGGCTGGCATTGAAAAACCAACTTAAAGGAAGGATATAAAATGGATTGTGCCGAAATTGACGAATTATTGTCCGAATACATCGATGGCACTTTAGATTCAAAAACCGTTCAAATGGTTGAAAAACACATATCGGTATGCGTGGACTGTAAAGAAACACTGGCGTCATTGCGTGCAATGGTTGAAGAATTGAACGCTCTTGAGCCAATGAAGGCTCCGGCCGATTTTTTAGAAAAAATCCACCAGCGCATGGAACCGCGCTCAGATTTTAGCCGGCTCTTTAAGAAGCTGTTTGTTCCTTTCAAAATTAAAATTCCATTGCAACTGGCAGCAGCAGCCACTGCATCTATTCTTGTTGTTATGGTTTTAAACCTTCAAAAATCAGAATATCAGAAGACGCAGCCTTTGAAAGCGTCCAAATCCGAACGGTTCGCCGAAAAATCAAAATCAGATCATCTAACACATGAATTTAGTATGAAAACAAAACCTTCGGCTCCTATTCTTGAAGAAGCACCTGAAAGGTTGTCAGACAGCGAACAGCGCATGTCGGCCCAAAAAACACCCGTTCAACCGTCCATTCAAAGGGAAGACGGATCCCCCTCGTCTGTTTTGGCAAAGGCAAGGCCATCTGCTGGAAAAGGTCAGCCCATAGAGCTCGCCATGATTCTCAAACCCGTCGCCATCGGTGGTGTTTATCCGCCTGATATTACTATGCATACGATGAATTTGCCTGAAGGTAATAAAAAAACGATTGAACAGGAAAGGACCGATAAAGATACCCTTGGAAGAAAATTTGAGGCCGGACAGAAAAATCAGATCGACGATGTGCTTTTAAGGATGAACCATATTATTTGGCCTTTAAAAGGTAAAATTTTGACAAAGGAATACAACAAACGAAAAAATCGATTAACATCGATTCAGGTTCAAATACCTGCCGAAAGCTACGTATCTTTTTGCAGAGAACTCACCCGTTTGGGTACTTTAAAAACCCCGCCGCCTGCCCTTTCCAATCAACACCTTGAAACGGTTAAGCTTCTGATCAATTTCACCTACCCGGAATAGTTAAACGTCTCGGGAATTCTACAACTTAATAAAAATATAGGACATTTTATGAGGCTTGTACACTTGTCTCGGATATGGAATAATGGAATGGTGGAATACTGGAAGGTTGGTTTTTAAAAGGATCTTATCCATTTTTAATTTTACCATCGACACAAATTCTACCATTAATCGAAATTGTATTAACCCCGAATCCATAATTCCAATATTCCACCATTCCATTACTCCATTATTCCCCCCGGGCCGTAGGCCAATTGGGGCGAAGCCCTTAAGTTCAAACGCAGCGGGTTGTTGCCCAAATATTTTTTTTGGGAACCTTTTACCATCCCCCTTGTCTAATGCAACCAAAGAACAAAAAAAATGAGGAGGTAAAAAAATGATTCTCAAGAAAAAATTTTCTATCATCGTCATTCTCACCGTTATGTTGATGACAACCGCAGTTTCGTACGCACAGCAAGAAAATAATGGTGACAAAACCTTGTCCCCTTATTTCCTGGTCAAGAGTGATGACCCGGATGTGGATCGGCTCCCGTTGAAATCCACACACGCTGAAGTTCATATTTCAGGGGTCATTGCCGATGTCAATGTCACACAGGTCTATAAAAACGAAGGCAAAAAGCCCATAGAGGCCATCTATGTCTTTCCGGCATCCACAAAAGCCGCTGTTTACGGGATGAAAATGACCATCGGCGAACGGACCATCACAGCTAATATTCGCGAGCGTGAGCAGGCGAGACATGAATACAATCAAGCCAAACAGGACGGAAAAAGCGCATCGCTTCTGGAACAACACCGGCCAAATGTTTTTCAGATGAATGTGGCCAATATCCTGCCTTCCGATGTCATAAAAGTTGAACTCAAATATACCGAACTTCTGATCCCCACAGACAAAATTTATGAATTTGCCTATCCAACGGTTGTGGGGCCGCGGTATGTAGATCAGCAGTCCGATGAAACGGGCTCTAATGAAACATGGACGTCCAATCCTTATCTGCGTCAAGGAGAGCCGCCGACCTATAGGTTTAACATGTCTGTCCATATTTCAGCAGGTCTTCCCATTAAAGACATTGCCTGTACTTCACACAAGACCCGTATCGATTATAAGAACCCTTCCTTTGCCACCATTAATCTGGATCCGACTGAAAATCAGGGCGGTAACCGGGACTTTATTTTGAAATATCGCCTTGCCGGTAATAAGATTCAAACCGGTCTTCTTCTTTATGAAGGAGAAAATGAAAACTTTTTCCTGCTCATGATGCAGCCGCCCAAAAAGATAGCAAAAAACCAAATCCCGCCCCGTGAGTATATCTTCATCGTTGATGTATCCGGATCCATGCACGGCTTTCCTTTGAATATTTCCAAAAAATTACTCAAAGATCTCATCGGCAACCTACGTCCAACAGACCGCTTCAATGTTCTCCTGTTTGCCGGGGGTTCCCACTTGATGGCGGAACAATCTTTGCCCGCCACTTCCCAAAATATTACCCGTGCCATAAACACCATTGAACGGCAGCAGGGAGGCGGTGGCACCCGGCTTTTGCCGGCACTTCAAAAAGCCCTCTCTCTTTCTAAAACCGAAGGGTTCTCTCGAAGCATCATCATCGCCACCGACGGGTATGTTTCCGTTGAAACAAAGGTTTTTGACCTGATGCGGAAGAATCTCGGAAATGCCAATATGTTTGCTTTCGGCATCGGTTCGAGTGTCAACCGTCATCTGATTGAAGGCATGGCCAGAATAGGAATGGGAGAACCCTTTGTCATCACAAAACCGGATCAGGCAGTGATAACGGCAAAAAAATTTCGAAAACTCATTGAATCGCCGGTATTAACTGGAATCAACATCGACTTCGGCAAATTCAAGGCTTACGACGTGGAGCCTCCAAATATTCCCGACGTGCTGGCAGATCGCCCTGTAATTGTTTTCGGTAAATGGCGCGGCAACCCTCTCGGCACCATTTCTTTACAGGGCTACGCCGGCAAACACCACTTTTTGAAAAACATCGATGTCTCAAAAACAAAGGCCCTGGAATCGAACTCGGCCCTTCGTTACCTCTGGGTGCGGCACCGGATTGCATTGTTGGCTGACTACAATAGACTCAACGAACAGGACGGACGGATTAAAGAAGTGACAAATCTTGGTTTAACCTACAACCTCTTGACCGCCTACACCTCATTTGTGGCAGTGGACACGCAGGTTCGCATTCAGGATGGGCAGACGGTTACCGTCAAACAAGCCCTTCCCTTGCCCCAGGGTGTTTCCGACGATGCGGTGGGAGGAAACAGGGCTTTTGCCGGAAAAGCGTATTCTTTCCATGGACCGGTGCCTTCGGTATTGGGAGTGAGAAGTCACCTGGCTGAAGAAGGTATGGCGCATAAAAAAGAGGATCGGCTGATCACTGAGCCTGAAAAGGATGCTACAGCCCGCGATAAAAGCGTCATCGAACTTGGAAAAATTACGGTTACCGGGGGTTTGTCTGAAACATCCATCCGGGAATTTTTAAAAAAACAGCTGCACGCATTTAATACCTGCTACAAACAGGCGCTGAAAAAACAATCTCGATTAAAAGATAAGATTGTTTTCAGACTGGTCGTAGATTCCGCCGGTCAGATCATAAATGTTCATCATGATAAAGGGGTCAATACGCCCGAAACGTTCGAAACCTGCATGCTTAAAAAACTTAAAAAGTTGCGCTTTCCAGCATCCAAAAAGGGGATAAAAACCGTGATCCAGATTACATTTCTTTTGAAATAACTATCGAATAACAATAATGTTTTCGAAATTAGATAGCCGTCTGCCTCAGACATCGAGACAGACGGCTATCACGACCGTACATGATCCTACCCGCTCATAAAAGAAATGTTTTGTCCCAATATAGGGTTGGATTGATCTCATACCACGACAAGCCGGTTATCAGAGATTTTTGGGGGCAAGGGCTCATCATCCCGAAGATGACAAAGATGTCAATGATGTCATGAAGATCACAATCTATGGCTGCCTCTTTGAAAAATATTTCCAGCAGTCCCGTTTCAAAGACATAATTGTCCGCATGTTTCATGGTTGTCTGCAATAATTTTATAGAACCATCGATATTTTTCTGAGTCACGTCTCCTAACGTCTTTCTGACAGCAGTATCACAAGATGGTTTTCCGGTATCACAGATGGTGTTTACAACAGACTTGACAACAGGCGGGATAAAATAGCGCCCCTCATCTCTGAAATCAAGGATTTTGTCTTCCCATGAAGGGCCGCTCCGGGATTTGACCGGGATCAGGATCCGCTCTTCAAAGGCCAAAAGCATCAAATCCTTTTTTTGACTCTCCTTGATGTCGATCTCTTGGTAGCGGATCGCTTCTTTATACAGGTTATCCTTCAAAAGCTCTGCCAGTAAAAAAGCATCGCTTTTAGAAAATAAATTCAAAAGTGCATTAAATAGATTGTTTTTCCTCATGGTCTTTCAAATTCAATATGTTAACCTGAATATTGCACGAGCCGGAGGTTTTTAGTTCTGCATACACACTGGGGTTGAATTCATAAAGAGGAGACCTTGATTTTGCCACCTGGCTGATGGCCGCCAGCTTGGGACTGATGATGCCGGCGCCTTTTAATATGGCGATCATGGCACCTGTTTTATCCTTCAATCCGTTTTGGATGCAAAGAACACCAATCCTGGCGCCGTTAATCGTGTTGTGAACGGTATTTTTTTTAATGGAGAGAATCAGGTCAGGCATTTTTTCCCATTCCGGCTCGCCCATATGTTGAAATAGATCAAGGATAGCAGACATGCTGTCCCATGTTCCAGTCTCTATCCCCTTTTTCACCAGTGTTTTTGAAATATTGGGCATTTCATAGAATTCCTCGGGCTCTGCAGACAAGATCCGGGAATCCCATTCCGAACACCGGGACGATCGAACAGGGATAACGAGTTTCCATTCCCAAAGCGCCAAAAGCGCTTCATCCATGCTGCCACAAGCTGATGACGCCAGCTCCTGATAATTAATCCTCTCGCAATGAGAAACGCGGAACAGGATATGCGCCAAATCCGAAACAGGGATATCTACGGCCATAAAAGATGTTAACGCTTTTTCTAAATTCTTCATATCCTTAGCCAAAGTTATTCATCTTGATCAGGCCATTTTTAATGTTATCGGCATCGTCTGATTTTCCTGTATGACCTGAATCTTGCATTAATTTAACCCTTGATATTTGTAGTTGTTTATGGCGTTATATCACAGGTATATAATTAACCGCCAATCTATTTTCAAAAAGAAATTATTTTATTAAGAAAACATGCATACCTATGGGTAAGGACCATGAAAAACAACCAACCAACCTGTTCCTGGTCAAAAGGAGATCCGCTTCTTACAAAATATCATGATACAGAATGGGGAGTCCCGCTGCATAATGATAAAAAACTCTTTGAATTTCTCATCCTTGAAGGATTTCAGGCAGGCTTAAGCTGGCTGACAGTTTTGAAAAAAAGAGAGAATTTCCGGAAGGCTTTCGATACCTTCGATTTCAATAAAGTTGCAAAGTATGATCAGCGAAAAATAAACTCCCTGCTACAGGACAGCGGAATTATCCGAAACAAATTAAAGATTGAGAGTGCGATTACAAATGCAAAAGCATTTATTGACGTCAGAAAAGAATTCGGGACCTTTAATAAATACATATGGAATTTTACCGGCAACAAGCCGATCCACAATGAATTCGAATCGATGAAAGAAATTCCCGCAAAAACAGAACTGTCCGATCTTATCAGCAAAGATCTAAAAAAGAGGGGATTTAAATTTGTCGGCTCAACAATAGTATATGCGCATATGCAGGCAACCGGTATGGTGAATGATCACATTAAAAGTTGCTTCAGGTATAAAGAGATTATTAATTTCTAATGGGTTAAAGCATAATGACCCACCATGGATAGTATGACAGTATAGATGCAATAAATCTTCGTAATGTTGTATCACCTTCGAAAACTTTTACATCTATAAAATCAGCCGTTTCGAAATACTTTTCTAACTCTTGGATTTTGAGCATGTATTCCATTTTTTCATATAACCTAACTCTTCAGCCGCAGGTATTAGCTGTCGGCTAAAGAGCATTGTTCATGTGCATTAATGGTCCTTTACACCGACGACTAAAAAATGCTTTGGTAATTCATTAAAAAAGTCTACATGTTTAAATCCGGAATTCACCAATTGTTTCTTGACTTGCTCAGGTAAACATCTGATTTGCGTTGGAGGTCCTTCAGTCATATTCTCCTTTTTCCAATCAACAATAAAAATATTCCCCCCAGGTTTCAAGATTCTATATGACTCTTTAACTGTCATAGTTGGATTATCTAATTCATGATGAAGGTTGATCATAAACACCAAGTCTGCGATTCCATCATCAAGAGGTATAGAATCTTCTTCAGTTTTCACAGGAACAATATTGGGATGCTTTGGAACAACATTTTCCTTTATCCAGTTGATCATTACTTCCGATAAATCACAAGCATAGATTTTCGAAGGTTTGGCGTGTTGGAGAAAAGCAATACTGAAAAACGCTGTTCCGGCACCTATATCGACAAATACGCCCAGATTTTCTATATTCAATTTTTCCCAAACATAATCGGGAGGGATATCCATCAATCTTTGTGAATTATTCAATTTCTGCAATTTTTTGGGATCAAATTTTTTATCATCCATAGTAAAACCTCTGCTAAATTTAACACACAATGGGCGCTTCAGCGGCGCGGCTTTAGACGCGTCCGACTGCAAGCGCAATGTTGGGCATGGCTTGATAATCAGCTTTTTCTTATCGAGATTTGTTCATAAAACCTCGTTCTAAAGCTATTTGCCTTGCCAGGTAGACTTTTGCCAAACTCTGATAAGGAACATCTTTTTTGTTTGCGAGTATTTTGAGTTCCGCTAACATGTCCTCAGGCAAGCGGATTGAGATCGATTTTAGGGACGGTTTCAGCTTTGGAAATGAGGCTCTCTTTAACTTTTTGGAATCAAAATAATCAAGAGGAGAATGAGTAGCCCAAAAGTCCCGTTCTTCATCTTCGTTTTTAAACTTAGGGATTGCTTTATCCGTTTTTCTCATAGAACTTCTTTTCCTTTCAGTTCATATCCCTTGCAGATATAACCCTCAGCAATTTTTCTCGTTTTGTAAAGATAATGGTAAGGAGCCGACCTGCATCAGTCTGGCCAAATGCTGCCCATCTTTTTTCCGAAAGAGAATGTTTTGAATCGTCTAAAATAATCAAGGGCTCATTAAAGAAAATTTGTTCACATTCCCAGTTTTGGACTTGGTGTTTGAGTAGATTCTTATCTAAGTTACCATCATCCCATTGAAATCCGGCAAATTGATCGAAATCATTTGTCATAACGCACTACTGTATATCATTGTCATATACAATTCAAGTTTAATTTTGATGCCGGGTGAATTGTTATTAAATTGGACTCCCAACGCCACGCCTGAACAGCGGCGCGATATTGTATCATACCACTAAAGACTTTTACGAAAAACCGCGATTTTCCCGCCGTCTGCTCCAGGTGGATGTTAGGCGATTGCCTCCTTTGGATTCGCACCATATTGATTTTGGCCGGGTTTGCCATCTTGAATCACAAATACCAGCAGCACAAAAGCACCAATAAAAGGACGAACAACCAATATTCCTTCCGCCTTGCTCTTCCGCTGAACACCGCATATTTCTTCAATACTGCAAGATACCAATTCATGTCTTATCCTTTCATTTAACCCCGTTTATTGGGTTTGATGGGTTTAGGGCCTTATTCCGCACCCGGCATTACTGGCGGCATGGTCCTCGCCGTTTCGTACACGCCGATGATACTAGTTATGGTGCACTTTGAATTCGAATTCACCTGTACTTGAAAATTCAGGAAGGGAAACTTTCGAGATTTAGATGGGAAGCCATTTTTTTATTAGTCCGTTTTTTTCAGACGCTCTTTGCCACTGAACATCGCTCTTTTCTTTATTTTTTCATTCACAAAAATCATGACCAGGAAAGAGCTGCCGATGAGCGCAAATATAAAACAGTGCCGGAAAGTATCGTGAAACGCGAAGTTCAGGGCCTGTAATCTCTGTACCTTGCCGAAGAATACATAGGCCTTCCCGATTGCGGCATCGTGGGTAAACAGGGAAGAATACCGCGGGATGTTGGAATCTACAAAGCGCCGGACATGATCATAATTCTGCATGATACCGATCCCTTCAAGATGGATCGCAAGGCTCTTCTCCAGTATGTTTGTCGCGACAGCCGTACCGAGGGCTCCGCCCACAAACCGAAGATAATGCATCAGGCTTACCCCCAGAGCGGTCTGTTCTCCCAGACGCCCTAAGGCCATGGCGGAAAGCGGGGCAAAAAAACAGCCCATCCCGATGCCCAGCGGTATGGTGACGATGGCAGCCCGAACGGACGGGGTGTAGTAGTCCAGCGATGGAATGAAATACCAACTGGTAAAGAGAAAGATCACACAGCTCACCGCCAGGACAGGCTGCGGGCCGAACCGGTCGCTCAAGATGCCGGCCCCCGGAGAAAATATGGCGATAAACATGGCAAAGGCCAGCATGTGAAGTCCGGTGGCAAATGTCCCGAGTTGCTTTAGATTTTCGTAAAAAAGCGGGAGAAGGTATAAAAATTGATAGATGCACAGTCCCATGACGAAAAAATAGAACCCCATGGACAGCATGTATGTCCTCTTTTTAAAAATAGCCGGGTTGATGAGCCGATGGTCGGTGGTTATTTCCGAAATCATGAAAAGCATCAAGGCCATGACGGCACCGAAGGCGAACAAACCGATGGTGGTGGACTGAAGCCAGCCGAGCTGTTGCCCCTTTGACAGAAGGATCAAGAGAAAAACCGTAAAGATTCCCATAAAAAAATAACTGATGAAATTAAATTTAGGGCGTATCGCATGGGTCATCATCAGGGGTAAAAAGAACAGGGCGGCGACGAAATTTAACGCACCCACCGGCAGGTTGATATAAAACACCCAGCGCCAGCTCAGATTCTGGGTAATCCACCCGCCGACGGTCGGCCCCAGAGAAGGGGCGAAACTGACTCCCATGGCATAGATGCCCATGGCCAATCCTTGTTTTTCCGGCGGATAAATCGAAAATAATATGGTTTGGGCCGATGCCATGATAAATGCTTCGCCGATTCCCTGCAGGATGCGGGAGGTGATCATGTTCCCCAGGGTCCCGGCCATGCCGCACAGGGTGCTTGCAATGGTAAAAACGGCAAGTCCGGCCACAAAAAGACGCTTGAGCCCGACCACCTGGGTGAGGTTGTGCGTCAGCAAAAGCGCTACCGCCGCGGCCGTCATATACGACGTGATGACCCATTGAATGCCGTAAAGGTCTGTGGACAGCGGGCCGATCATCTTGGGAATCACCACAACCACGATGGTGGTGTCCAGAATGGCCATAAAGGCTCCGGTCATGACGATGATCGTCAGAAAAGTCCGTTGACCGGTAGAAATGGTGCGATATATCGGAACATCTGTGGACTCCGCCTGCATCATGCCCCTTTCCGCCGGATTTCTACTTCCCCGCTCAACCCGACTTGCAGCACAGTGATATCCCCTTCGGTGATATCGATTCGCACCGGTATGCGCTGTGCCACCTTGGTGAATTCACCCGCAGATATATCACGGGGCGCAAGGGCAAATGTTGCAGCGGATGCCGGAAGCACCTGACGGACGATACCCTTATATTTTTGGTTGGGATACGCATCGACCGTTATGTTGACGGCGTCGCCCGGAGTGACGCCTTTGAGCTTGTTTTCTTCCAGCATCACAACAATATAGAGACTTTTCGGATCCAGCACGGCATAAACCGCACTTGTCGGCGAAATAATATCGCCGGCACTGACATACTGCTTTGCCACCCGGCCGTTGATGATGCTTTTAAGTGCACATGCAGTGATATTTCTTTGTTCATTTTCCAAGGCCGCGGAAAGTCCCTTTATGGATTCGGACAATGACTGTATAAATTGCTCCACCTCCTTGATCTGTGTCCGTTTTGCTTTGGCCATCCGGACATCGAGCCGAGCTGAATCCACCGATGCTTCTATGGCCTTGGCATTCTCAATGACCGCTTTTTTTTCGGCATCCTGAATCAAAAGCTGGGTATTGATGTCTTCAGCTTTTTGTTTTGCAACGACCTTTTCTTTATAAAGTGTCGTAAAGCGTTCCCTGTCTCGCTTCAGTTGATCGATGAGCACCTGAATGCTTTCGGCTTTTGCGTTCATGGCTTCTTTTTGTTTGTTGAGCTGAACCACCCGGGCAGCGGCGATTTTTATGTTCAACCCGGTCTCTTTCCGAAGGCGCTCAAGCAGGAGCTTTTGCTCCTCCTGTTTTTTATGTGTCGCCCGGATTTCCGATTCCAGGCGTTTGGCTTCGAGGCGATAGGGTCCTTCGTCGATTCGTGCAATGATCTCATTCTTTTGAACCGGGTCGCCTTCTTTTTTCTCCATTTTCAGTATCCGTCCGCTGACCCGGTCAAATCCGAGGGTCGCCAGAGAATCGGTCCTGACAAACACCGCATCGGAAACAGCGTATCGTATCCTAAATTGAATAAATCTTACCAACAAAACTGCCAGGACAACAACGCCGACCGTCAAAAGAACAACCGCAATGGTTTTTCTTTTTTGGCCGGCATTCGAGGATGGACTCATATTGGCAACTCTCCTTGATGCATTTTAATGCCGGAAAATAAATGTTCGTTATGTTAATATGAAACACGTTTGGTTTCTGTCAAGGGTTTTTTAAGGGTTAGGGAGGTGGTCCGGTAATTCGCCGAAACACCTTTGACCCGAATATTTCATATAAATAAAAAAGCGTGGAAAACGTTATTCCGCGCTTTTAATTTGTCAATTTTACACAACCGGATTACGGACTGGAAATGGAACCGTCGGTATTCAGCGTATGAACCCTCCCCGAGCCTTTGAAGCTAAATGTCGGGGCTGCCAGTGTAATGACCCCCTTGTTATCCGTGATGGTCGGATTACCGATAATATTAGGCTCGGCTCCAAGTTTGCCCATGGCTTGAAGCTGGGCCCTGGTAAGTTGGGTGGCGGTTGTCTGCTCATCGGCAAAATAGGCCATGGCCACATTCCAAAAGTTTTTCGCTGAAGCAATGGCTGCGGAATCCTGTCCCTTGGTTCGGTAGGCTAAGAAAGTGGGAATGGCAATAGCTGCCAGAATACCGATAATCGCGACAACAACCATCACCTCAATCAGGGTAAAGCCTTTTTGATTGTTACTTCTCAATTTTCGTAACATCTTCTCTTCCCACCTTTTTCTCACTCCTATTCCCGTAAGATTTTACCCGTTTATCTCATTGATTCGGTCCGTGAGTTCGGGAATAAAATCGAGGATGTCATCCACTATACCCACATCCGCAGCCTGGAAAATGGGTGCCTTGGGGTTTTTATTGATGGCAACGATAAAGGGTGCGCCTTTGATACCGCCCAGATGTTGAAAGGCGCCGCTGATCCCTAATGCCATATAGACTTTGGGTTTGACGGTTTGTCCTGAGGTTCCGACCTGGCGGGATTTTTCCAGCCATTTTGCATCCACTATGGGTCTTGAGCAGGACACATCCGCACCCATGGCTTCTGCCAGATCAAAAACCATCTCCAGATTGTCCTCATCTTCGATACCTCTTCCCACAGATACCAGGACATCCGACTTGGTAATGTCGACATCACCCACTTCAGCCTCGACAATTTCCAGGAAGCGGCGGGCATCACCTGCAATACCGCCTTCCATGGCTTCGGCGGTTTTGTCAACGATGCTGCCATTGGCACTTTTGCTTTCATCTGCTTTGAAAGAACCCGGACGGATGGTGATCACAGACCCTTTGGAAATATCACAAAGAACATGGGTGCTGACCTGACCTAAATATTCTTCACGAACAGCCTTAAGTTTGCCGTCTTCGATGCCTTCAAAATCGACAGTATCCGCAAGATATGCCGCGTCGAGATTTACGGACAGGCCTGGCGCCAGATCCATACCAAAATGTTCGTGGGGGATCAGAACGATCCCTTCCTTTGGCAAAATGCGAGTCAGCATCGACCGGATCACTTCTGCATTAATATAAACCAGCGCTTCATTATCGATCTTCCAAACCTCGGCAAAAGAAGACGCAACATCCTTACACACCCCGTCGAGTTCGGAGCCGGAGCCTGCCACCACGGCAATAACCGAAGCATCTGTATTGAGTTTTCCGGCCGCGGTGATCATCTCAAAGGCTGTATCGTCGACAACGCCATTCTTGTGTATAATATATGCAAAAACCTGTTGGGCCATTATTTGATCCCTCCTTTGGCTTTTAAGAGTTCGACGAGTTTATCGATGATTTCATCGGTGCTCCCTTCCAGAATCTCTGCTCCCTCACCCGAGTCAGGCACAAAATAATCGAGACGCTTGATTCGAGCCCCGGATTCTCCGACAGTGTCTCCGACAAGCCCAAGATCACCGGCGTTGTAAACCGGTATTTCAAGTGACGCCACCTTTCGGATTCCGCGAATACCCACATATCGCGGCTCATTGATGCCGGTCTGAATGGAAAGCACACAAGGAAGATCGATTTCATTCATCTCCTGGTTTCCGCCGGCAATTTCGCGACCCACTTTAATTTTTTTGTCATCGATAACTTCTAAAAGATTGACCAAAGACGCATAGGGACAGTCGAGCATGGCGGCCAGCATGCCGCCCACCTGGCCTGCCCCGTCATCTGCCTGAGCGCCGGTCAAAATCAGGTCATAATTCCCCTTTTCAACCGCTGCTTTTAAAGCAGCGGCAATCCCTTTTCCATCAGATCCATTAAACACATCGTCTGAAAGGAGCAGGCCGTTATCAGCGCCCATGGCCATTTCCCTTCGAACGACCTCCTCATCCTCCTTGTCGCCGACCGTAACAATGGTAATACTGCCGCCGACCTTGTCTCGAATCTTGATGGCTTCTTCAACAGCATAATTGTCCCATTCGTTGACTGAATATACCAGATCATCCCGCTCGATATCTGTCCCGTCTCTGTTGACCTCGATCTCATTTTCCGCGGTGTCCGGAACTCTTTTGACACACACTAAAATCTCCATATTTTACCTCCCAAAATTCAATCTTCACTTGCTTAAGAATACAAATCTTACTCGACCTTTTTGCTATATGCTGACTTAAACATAAAACCAGTAAAAGTTACAAGTGCATAAAATGATCTAAAGTTAAGGAATTCTAATAATTATATAGAATCATTGGAGCGAAGCGACTCCATAACTTCCCCGATAAATGCGGGATAAATAGGCACTTTAGCTCACTTCAAACTTTAGGCACTTGTTATCTGTTGCCCATCAATCAACAATTAAGTGTTGATCCACCAGTTCCACAAGGTCAATGGCCTCCATCTCTCCTTCCAGGCCGCTGGTCTTGATGGCGTCTTCTATATTGACCATGCAAAAGGGACAGGCGGTAACAATGACGTTTGCTCCGGCTGCCTTTGCCATTTCAACCCTGACCTGCCCCATCCGTTTTTCCTCGATGGGCTCGTAAAACAGCATCAGTCCCCCGCCGCCGCAACAAAATGAGCGGTCTTTGCAGTTTTTGCCCATTTCAATCCGATGAATTCCGGGGATCGAATCGATGACTTCTCGCGGATCATTGTAAAGATTATTGTGCCTGCCAAGATAACACGGATCGTGATAGGTATAGATTTTATCTGATCTCTCAACATGTTTTAATTGAATATTGCCGGATTTGATGCCTTTAAAAATCGTACTGCTGATGTGTGCCACCGCCGGGATGTCCTTGTAGTCATGTTTTAGCGCATTAAAGGCATGGGGGTCTGCAGTAACAATACGATTCACACCGGCATTATTGATGGCCTCTGTATTTCGATCCCTTAATTCCAAAAAGAGCATCTCCTCACCGAATCGCCTGACCTCGTGTCCGCTGTCTCTTTCCAAAGGCCCCAGAATTCCGAAATCGATATTGGAAGCAGTAAGAACTCTCGCTGCGGCCCGGCCGATATCCTGTATCCGGTCATCATAGGAGGTGACGCTGTCGACAAAGTAAAGGGTATCCGCGGTTTCTTTTTTTCCCAGGATCTTTATGTTGAGTTCTTCAGGCAGTCTCTTGGTCCAGTCCGCGCGTTTTTTCTCCATCTTTCCGTAAGGGTTGCCCCGTTTTTCGAGGGCTCCCAAAGGTTTTTGCAAGGACTGTGGTACCATCCCGTCGTCCACCAATCCCCTTCTCACATCGACAATTTTGTCGATATATTCGATAAAAACCGGACATTCCTGTTCACAGGCGCCGCAGGTGGTGCACGACCAGATTTCATCTTCTTCCAGAACTTTGCCGATAAACGGACTTACATCCACAGATTCACCTTTGAGGGGATATTTATTAAATGAATAGTTGCGGCACTTAATGGAGATGAATCTCGGGGAAAGGGGTCGCCCCACTGCATTGGCCGGGCAATTGTCCGAACATCTTCCACAGTCGACACAGGAATAGAAATCGAGAATATGTTTCCAGGTAAAATCTTCATATGTTTTGACCCCGAACGATTCAAGGTCATCCAATGCTTCTTCCTCAATCCCCCATCGAACCGGTTTGATGGTACCTTTATCGAGTTTCATTAAAAATACATTCGGCAAAGACGTAATCACATGAAAATGCTTGCCCAGGGGTAAAAAGCAAAGGAAAAAGAAGAATATCAACTCATGTGAAAAATATGCACCCAGGTGCAGATGTTGCAGCATATCCACTGGAAAGAGCCTTAACATATGCGTTGCCATCCATGTTCCGGTCAATGGCGCCAGAATTTCCGGCCTTAATCCATTTTGAATTCGAGCTGCAAACTCGCTCCCTTCAAAGACCATATCGCAGGTGACCAGTCCTGTAATCAGCAACAATACCAATACGGCTTCCCAATTATGTTCTTTGCCGTATTTAGGGGGCACCGCGTAACGTTTGGGTTTAACGACGATCCGGCGATACAATGCCGCCAGACAAGCGACCAGAACAAGTGTTCCGGCAATATCCTTGAGCACCGTGTAAACCTGACCGGCCGTACCGCTGAACCCCGGCAGCACATAGCCATCTGAAATTCCGAGCAGCACGAGAGTGATGGAGCGCAGAGACAGGATGACAAAACCTGCAAAGAGCGCGATATGGATGATCCCCGCATCCGGATACCTGGGATGCCGGTACTGCCCGACAGCATACTTTAACATTTTTAAAAATCGGATAAATAGGCGATTACATCGCGGATCCGGAGATGCTTTGACCATCGGTTTCAGCCGGAGGGCGATGATGTAGGTAAATATCGCCACACCAACTACCGGTATAATCAATGAGAATGTGACGGTCGGTATCCCAAAAACAAAGTCTTTGGCAGGAGAAATCAAGACAGATTCCATTTTATATTTTTTCGCTCCTTAATTCCAACAATGAATGAATGCTCATTCATTTTTTAACAGACGCGTCTTTAAAATGTCAAGAAAAAGTTCCGTTTTTTCGTTCGATTCCAAGTTTATTTTGATATACTAATGTCGCATAAATTACAAGCTTTCTTGACAAATCTCCAATTTCATCCTAACAGATATAAACAAGAAAGCTGGATTGGGCGTACTAAATAAAGAACAATACTTGTACCCAAACGCATGAAAGGGGGCCTATGACAACCGAAATCAGATATGAAGATAAATGCTGGTTAAGCAGCTATGAAAAAGGAGTTCCTGAAAAAATAGACTTCGAAGATATATGCCTCCCGAAAATTCTGGAAAGGACGGCCGGCAAATTTACGAATAAGATGGCCCTTTTATTTGAAGGATACAAAGTGACCTATCGCGAACTCAATGTTATGGTCAATCGTTTTGCCTCGGTCTTGCATTCCTTTGGTGTCAAAAAGGGGGACAGCGTCGCCATCCTTTTGCCGAACCTTATCCCCTGTGTCGTGGCCTATTACGCCATATTAAAGATCGGCGGAATCACGGTGATGAACAACCCTTTGTATTCAGACCGGGAACTTAAACATCAATTTAATGATTCCGAATCAAAAGTATTGATAACACTTGATCTTTTGGCAAACCGCATGATCGATTTAAGACCGAAGACAAAGATCAAGCAGATTATATATACTTCCATCGGCGATTATCTTCCTTTCCCTAAAAACCTGTTGTTTCCGCTGGTGGCCAAGAAAAAAAATCTTGCGGCAGATGTTAAATCGTCTGTAAATGTATACAAATGGAAAGATGTTCTGGCAAAAGGTTCTCCAAATGCACCCGAGGTCGAGGTTTCCTTTGATGACGTTGCCATGTATCAGTATACCGGCGGTACCACCGGCGTTTCAAAAGGTGTTATGCTGACACACGGCAATCTGAGCAAACAGGTTCAACAGATTGGTACATGGTTCCCCACCTTCGACAGCAATGAAATTATGCTGGGAGCGCTTCCCTTTTTTCATGTGTTTGGTCTGACCACTGCAATGAATCTGGCCATTTATTTGGGGTGGGGGGACATTCTTGTTCCAAAACCCCAGCCGGAACCGCTGATCCAAGCCATCCGGAAATTTAAACCAACTTTTGTGCCGCTGGTTCCCACCATGTATATCGGAATACTGAATCATCCAAACATCGACAATATCGATCTGACGTCCATTAAGGGATGTTTTTCAGGCAGTGCCCCGCTGCCGTTGGAAGTGATCAGAGACTTTGAAAACAAAACCGGTGCTGTTATTGTCGAAGGATACGGTTTGACGGAATCCTCACCGGTCACCCACATCAATCCCTTTTCCGGAGGGAAACGCAAAGTCGGGAGCATCGGGATCCCCATTTCTGACACCCATTGCCGAATCGTTGATCTTACTGACGAAATTACGGATGTCCCTTTAGGGGAATCTGGTGAAATCCTTGTCAAAGGTCCGCAGGTCATGAAAGGGTATTGGAACAAGGATGAAGAAACAGCCAGCACACTTACAAATGGCTGGCTTCATACCGGCGATGTCGGAAAAATGGATGAAGAAGGCTATTTTTATATCGTTGACAGAAAAAAAGATATGATCTTATCCGGTGGTTTGAATGTATACCCACGCGATATTGAAGAAGTGTTTTATGAAAATCCCAAGGTCCAGGAAGCCGCAGCCATCGGCATCCCCCACCACAGTCGAGGTGAATCCGTCAAGGTGTTTGTTGCGCTTAAAGAAGGCGAAACCGCCACACAGGAAGAACTTATCGAATATTGCAAAGACAAAATGGCCAAGTTTAAGCTTCCAACCGAAATTGAATTCAGAAATGAACTTCCTAAAACAAATGTCGGCAAAATTTTAAAAAAAGACCTTCGATCAGAAGAAATGACGAAGCAACGAAAAACAGAATAAAATTCTACATCGCCCCTTTCCCACCATACCCGTCTCCACCCGGGTCTCGATTATCCGGCGATGCCACCCTTATCACACGGTAAACACCCTGATGTTTGTGGAGAGAATGGATGACTGAAAATGTTGCAGGAAAGATAATGCGATTCAGATGGCTGATTTTTATCGTGCTGTCACTTGCCTATCTTTTCGTTTATTTCCACCGCCTTTCCCTTTCCGTCGTCGCGAACGATTTGATAAAAGATTTTAAAACAACTGCCAGTGTCATGGGGTTGCTGGGATCGATATATTTTTACTGCTATGCCTTTATGCAACTTCCCGCCGGTCTCCTGTCGGATTCATTGGGTCCCAGGATATCCGTCACATTATTTTTGATCATCGCTTCTGCAGGAAGTATTCTATTTGGATTTGCACCGACCATAAAAATAGCCTTTCTTGGAAGGGTTCTGGTGGGACTCGGTGTTTCCATGGTCTTCATTCCCACCATGAAAATCCTATCCCGGTGGTTTCACCCTCACGAATTTGCATTCATGGCCGGTATTCTAAATGCAGTGGGCGGAATGGGGGTTTTGGCAGCGACGTGGCTCCTTTCCGTAATGACCTTGTTTTTCGGATGGCGCATCTCTTTTGAACTTATTGGCTGCTGCACCTTTATCATCGTTTTTCTGGTATGGTTTGTTGTCAGAGACCGCCCCGAAGATAAAGGCTGGCCTTCTATCGAAGAGCTCGGCAGGGAAAAAGGAAACGTCTTTGAACCGGTAAAGCAGATCCCTCTGCTCCAGGGGGCCCGTCGCGTCGTTTCCGAAAAATACTTCTGGCCGGTGGCCATATGGTTTTTCTTTGATTGCGGTATATTTTTCGGTTTTGGAGCACTGTGGGGCGGGCCTTACCTGAGGGATGTTTACGGCATGACCCGGGCCCAGGCCGGTACGGTGCTCAGTATGATTGCATGGGGTATGATTGTCGGAAGCCCTCCTTTAGGATTTATATCGGACAAATTAATGAAAAGCCGAAAAAAACCGTTTATCCTGTGTAACCTGGTGCTGGTTATAGAACTCGTCTTTCTGAGCATTTATCCGGACGGCCTTCCTTGGATCGCCTTGTATATTTTCTTTTTTGTTTTTTCGATTTGTTCGTCATCAGTGGTTATCTTTGGATTTACTATCGTTAAAGAACTCTTTCCCGTTGAAATTGCCGGCACTTCAACCGGAATGGTAAATCTTTTTCCATTTTTAGGCGGTGCCATTTTTATGCCTCTTTTAGGCCGGGTGCTGGATGCGTATCCGAAATCCGATACCGGCGGATATTCCATCGAGGCGTACTCCATACTCATCTTCATTCTTCTTGGGGCTTCTGTTTTATCCCTGATCTGCACGTTTTTAACAAAAGAAACGTTTCCGGATAAAATCGTTTAACGATTTTATGATGCCAAAACTCGGCTCAATCGGCTTCGGGTTTCAGTTTACCCTAACGTTTCAAAAGTTGGAGGGCTTCATATCCAAGGCGTCAAGGGTGAAGCCGTAGTAATTCTACTGCGAACCCTTGGCAACACGGGATCTGGAGCTCTCCGGCTCTTGAAACGTTAGGGTTTACCCTGGGCTGCCATACCCTCCGCCGCCTGGGGTCTCGATACGAAGGCGGTCTCTTTTGTTTAAGGATACTGAGAATTTACCCCCTTTATGCTCCTGTAGTTTTTTTCTGAAAATAATGTTTTTCCCCACATCACCCGGTTTTCCCCCAAAAAGTCCGTACGGGGGGATCTTTCTCCTTTCAGACAGAACCGTCACCTGGGCATCTGAAAGTAATTCAATTTCGCGAACAATACCATCCCCGCCTTTGTGTCTACCGTTTCCGCCGGTTCCGCGACGTATGGAATACTCGTTCACCAGAAATGGATAGCTGTATTCCAGGGCCTCTACCGGCGTATTCAAGGTGTTGGTCATGTGGCAATGAACCGCACTTTCTCCATCACATTTTGAAGATGCACCGAGCCCGCCGGCAATGGTTTCGTAATATGCAAACGCACGGTTGTTCCGGGAATCGACACCACCGATGGTCACGTTGTTCATGGTACCCTGACTGGCGGCGGGGATCTTGTCCGGAATGGCATGAGAAAGGGCTCCCAACACCACATCTACGATCCGCTGGGACAATTCCACATTTCCTCCGGCCACGGCCGCTGGGAAACGGGCGTCCACGATGGTTCCTTTACGGGTCAGAACCTTGATCGGCCTCATGCATCCGGCATTGGTGGGAATATCTGTTGAAACCAGTGACCGAAAAACATAAAGAACCGCCGAAAGGGTGATGGCATACACTGCATTGATACTTCCGTGAACCTGATGGTCACATCCGTTAAAATCAAGGGTTGCCGTATCGTTGTAGATCATGATTTTAACCTGAAGCTTGATGTTGTGATCCGAAATACCATCGTCGTCCATAAAGTCCTCAAACGTATAAGTTCCGTCCGGAATTTTTTGGATGGTCTTTCGCGTCAACTGCTCGGCATAATGCATTAGGGCGCCGGCATAAAACAGGGTATCTTCAAGCCCGTATTTTTCAATAAGTTCTTCGGTTCTTCGCACACCCGTAATATTGGCCATCATCTGAGCCGCAAAGTCTCCTTCACGCTCCACCGGAGTTCTGACATTTTTTAACAAAAAATTCATGATCTTCTTATCGATGGCTCCTTGCTCGACCAACTTCAAGGCCGGGATAATAATGCCCTCTTGAAAAATTGAGGTGGAAAGGGGCATGGACCCGGGCGTCATCCCTCCCACATCCGCATGATGCGCCCTGTTGGCAACGAAAAAAACAGGGTTTTCGCTGTGTGCAAAAACTGCCGACACCAACGTAATATCAGGAAGATGGGTTCCCCCTTTGAATGGATCGTTCAGAATGACCATATCCCCTTTTTCCCATGTTACACTCTCAATGGCTGCTTTGACTGACATGGGCATGGACCCCAGGTGTACAGGGATATGAGCTGCCTGGGCGATCATATCTCCGGTGTGATCAAACACGGCGCAGGACAGATCCCGTCTTTCCTTTATATTGGGAGAAAAAGCGGTCCGGGTCAGAGTGACCCCCATCTCTTCCGAGATGGAAGCAAATCGATTTTTAAAAACTTCCAAAAGGATTGGATTTGTTTGCATATGTTCCCCTGCTATTAAATGGTTTCCATGACAATATTGCCGTATTCATCCACATGCGCCGTAGCAAAGGGCGGGATGACAAGGGTTGAAGAATATTCCACAACAACGGCCGGACCTTCGATTCGGTTTCCGCTTTTCAGCTTGTCCCTTGCGATAATCTTCGTTCGCATCCGGCGATGATCAAATGCGACCTCCTGCTCCCCAAGGAGGGCTTCAGCAGAAAGCGTCTTTTTCATTTTCGTCGCTTTTTTAAACGTTGGCTTTTCAGGCATCCCCCTTGCCCGAAGCCGGATATTTACGATTTCAATGGCTTTATCTTCGTTCCTGTATCCGTAAGTTTTTTCGTGGAGTTTATGAAATCGTTCAACATAATCCTCGTCAAAGGGAACAATAATTTCATAGGATTGACCTTCATAACGCATGTCGAGATATCTTTCGAGACGTATTTTTTCCTTGGAAATTCCCTCGGCCTGAAGATCCTTATCTCCCCTATCTTCAATATTTTGAAACATTCCGGAGAGCGATGAAAAAGTAACCGTCTCCCGATTCTGCATAACGGTCAATGAATAGTCTTTAACAACATCGGCCATCAGCATGCCGATGGCTGATAGGATGCCCGGGTTTTGAGGGAGCAGCACTTTGGGTATACTCAAAAGTCTTGCTAAAAATGCTGCGTGCATCCCTCCGGCACCGCCAAATGAAAAAAGTGTAAATTCCCTGGGATCATATCCTCTTTCCACGGAGATGACGCGTATGGCCCGTTCCATCGCAGCATTGGTCACATCCAGTATACCTTCGGACAGCTCTTGGGCGGAAAGTTCGGTGTTCTCTATCATTTTCTTAAAATAAAAATCCAGTCTTTCCTGTTTTAGTTTCATCCTGCCGCCAAGGAAATGCTCCGGAATCAATCTTCCCAGATAGAGATTGGCATCGGTGACGGTGATGCCGTCTCCTTTGCCGTAACAGATGGGTCCGGGATCGGCACCGGCACTCTCCGGTCCCACTTTGAGAGCTCCAATGTCATCCAGTCTTGCGATAGATCCGCCACCGGCGCCTACCGTATGGATGTCGATCATCGGCACTTTTACAGGATAACCGGAAATGCTGGATTCAAAGGTCAACGACAGGTCGCTGTCAATCAAAGAAACATCCGTTGATGTTCCTCCCATATCAAAGGTAATCAGTTTGGTGTATCCGGCCATCTTAGCGATCTCGTAGGCCCCCACCGCTCCTCCGGCAGGTCCGGAGAGAATGGTTCTCACCGATTCCTTCATGGCCGTCTCAACGGAAATGCTGCCGCCGTTGGACTGCATAATTTTCAAGGTGTCCCCTGGGCTCAGATTGTCTGTCAGAAATCCGATATACCGCTGCATCTTCGGTGATACATAGGCATTGATCACCGTGGTGGATGTTCTTTCAAATTCTCTGAACTCAGCAAGAATCTCATGGGACAAAGATACTTGAAGGCTCGAATGTTCGAGCAATTCTCGTATTTTTTTTTCGTGCAAGGGATTCACATAGGAAAAAAGAAAGCACACGGCCACGGATTCGATATCCAGTTCCTTAAGTCGAAAAACGATGTCTTTGGCTGTTTCCATATCCAGCGGTCTGAGTTCTTCACCGGTGTGAAGAATTCGGCCATAAAGTCCGAATCTTAATTTTGCAGGAATGATGTGAGGTTCTTTACGGTATGCCAGATCATAGAGTCGCGTCCGGTTTTGGCGTCCGATTTCGATGATGTCTTCAAACCCTTTATTGGTGATCAGTGCGGTTCTGGCGCCGTCTCTTTCGAGAATGGCATTGGTGGCCACCGTAGAGCCGTGAATGATCTGTTTTTCCTTTCCTTTTGACAGATACCTGAGGCCTTCCAGAACAGCCTCCGCCGGATTTGATGGCGTTGAAGGCACCTTGTAAACACCCCATTTATCGCCGTCTTTGTAGATAAAATCGGTAAATGTTCCGCCGGTATCCACACCGATAATCATCGACTACCCCGAATATTGATTAGAAGTGGTTTCAAAACCAATAAAATTAACCCCCAAATGACTTTTCATCAATGTCAATGGCTGCGCCATTGGTGGTCAGAATGGCTTTCATTTTGCCTACGGTAATCGGAATGATCGAATAGATGAAAAATTCGGCACTTTTGATCTGCCCCTCGTAAAAAGCAGTGTCTTTCTTTTTCGGTTTATTTGCCAGTTTTTGGGCTGCCACCGTCGCACGCCACAAAAGCAGCCAGGCCATGACCACATCGCCGCAGACTTCCATAAACGGATGGGCAAAGGCAAAGGCATTCAACACATTGGGCGACATGGCCGTTGTTCCCATGTGAAGGGCCACCTCTCCCAACTTATCGACGATCTCTTCCATTTTTTCAGCCAAACCTTCCAGCCCCTGGGCATCTTTTGCCATGGCGATGGACTTTTGAATCTCTCCTAAAAGATCCATCACTGGTTTTCCTTTGTTGAGTCCCAGTTTTCTTCCCAAAAGATCCATGGCCTGAATTCCGTTGGTTCCTTCATAGATCATGGTAATCCGGCAATCCCGAAGCAGTTGTTCCATGGGGTAATCTCTGATGTACCCATAACCGCCATACACCTGAACACCGTGACTGCAAACCTCAAAAGCCCGGTCGGTGGCATACCCTTTGGCAATGGGGACGAGGACGTCAATGATACCCTGGTATTTTAATTTTTCTTGGGCATCTTCACAAATCTTAATCCTGTCTTCACACATCCCAACATAATATAAAAGGCTTCGTATCCCCTCAACATACACTTTCATCATCATCAACTGGCGCCGGACATCAGGATGCTGGATAATGGGAACCGAGGATGCATCCTTATCCATCATCTGTAAAAGATTTTTCCCCTGTATCCGCTGTCTGGCATAATCCACGGCGTACATGTAAGCAGAAGACGCACAGGCCAACCCCTGAAGCCCCACAAGCAGACGGGCTTCATTCATCATCAAAAACATGGCGCGCATGCCTTTGTTCTCTTCGCCCAATAGTATCCCCCTGCACTTGCCTTTACCGCCAAGCGTCAGCGAGCAAGTTGAGTTGCCGTGAATTCCCATCTTCTCTTCAATACCCGTACAAACCACGTCATTGAACTCGCCAAGACTTCCGTCGTCATTGACCCATATCTTAGGAACAAGAAACAGTGAAATGCCCTTGGTTCCTTCAGGTGCGCCTTCAATTCGGGCTAAAACCGGATGAATGATATTTTCGGATAGATCGTGTTCTCCTCCTGAGATAAAGATTTTGTTCCCGGTAATGGAATAGGTCCCATCATCATTCTTCACGGCAGAGGTCGTCAGGGCGCCCACATCCGATCCGGCTTCAGGCTCCGTAAGCAACATCGTTCCGGTCCACTCTCCAGAGTACATCTTGTTAAGGAAGAGTCGTTTCTGTTGTTCCGTTCCAAAAGATTCAATCAATTTTCCGGCACCGTGGGTGAGACCCTGATATATCATAAAGGCATAGTTTGCACCCACGAGATAATCACTGGCCGCCAACGCGACCGTTGTGGGCATTCCCTGTCCACCCCATTCAGGATCTTCGGTCATGGCGACCCATTCACCATCTTTTAAAAGTTCATACGCCCGTTGAAAAGATTCCGGAACGGTGACCTTGCCGTTGTCAAATCGGCATCCTTCCTGATCACCCAGTTCCCGGGTAGGCAGAATTTCTTTGATCGCCAGGTTGCGTGCTTCGGACACAATCATATCCACGGTTTTTTTATTAAAATCAGCAAACAGTTCGGCTTTGCTGAGATCTTCTACCTGAATCTGTTCGTGAAGAACAAAATCGACATCTTTTCTATCTGCGATGTATTGTGCCATTTTTTAATTTCTCCCTCTTCCTGATGACGCCACACAATTTAATGTATGGAAGACACGCATTCAAAGATCGCGGGCATCGTTATTCCCGATTCCCCTCATAAATAGATCTACAAGAGGATCTGCCATAGTCGTAAGATCGTAATTTGACCCTGCGTGAAGCCAGGTGTAGATCACTTCATCCACAGCACCCAGTATGAAACGTTTCACAAGTCCAAGATACAAATCTCTTCGGATGACCCCTTCTTCCTGACCCTGCTCTACAATTTCCGAGACAATATCAAGATACATCTTCGACATCTCTTTAATTTGCTCTTCAACCAGGCGGCTATTCTGGTGGGTTTCAGCCCGATAGACCATCGCCATGTTCCTGTCGTTCTGAAATTCTTCGAGATGTCGATGAATCAAGTTGCGAAGTTTATCAACAGCCGTATCCGCGCCATCAACTTCCTCTCTGAAGAGGGCGAAAACCTGTCTGGCTTTATAACTGAAAATTTGAACCAGGATATCTTCTTTATTTTTGAAATAAAGATAGATCGTACCATCGGCAACCCCCGCTTCCCTTGCAATTTTCGAAACCGTTGACTGGAAGAAGCCCTGCTCGGCAAATACCTTGACGGCGGCTTCGAGGATCCGATGATATTTGTCGTTTATTTTTTCTTTGGTAATTATGACGAACCTCCCTGACCCGTATATTTCATGAAGAATACATTCTGAATGAATGTTCATTCATTATCAATAGGCCTGAAAAATGTCAAGAAAATTTATCAAATACGATGTCTGATAAATGAATAGATATTAGATAATAGACGGAAGCTATCAATATGGAAACCGAGAAATGTGAATGGATTTGGATTCAAAAATCTTATTTGCTCGATTGAACATATATTCATTTTTGATGTCGAAATTATACTGGCAAAAAAATCATCGGACTTTCCTGATCGATCTCAAACATTTAGCTACCGACCCATCCGGGATTTACCGAGCATTTCATTGACATTCTTGATTTTCCTGATACAAAACTATGGTGGGCCGGTTGACTTTTTATACGAAATTCAATATTTCCAGGCAGGATAAACAGGATTGACATTAAATTTATTTCATATTTATCCTGTCGAGATTGTTTCCCAATGAACCGTTACATAAATTGTTAAAATGGATGAGGGATTCTTCAATGGAACCAACCCAAAATGATAAAAAATTAGATGCAAATTCAAAGACAGATGAGAATTCATCATCAGCGGTTGAAGTGCTTCTCAATAAATTAAGGAAAACGGGAATCACTGCGATACTTACCATGAACAAAAAAGAACAAATAACCGTGTCAAACTGGGCGCATGATCTTGTAAATCAATACGATGCCATTCTCAAAAACAACCCCATGAAACTCAAAGACATCGCTGAACTTCCATGCTCGAAAATGGACGCCAAATTGGCAATTAAGCTCTTGCTGTTGGTGTCTGTTGAAAAAGGATTAAAAGATAATACGGTTGTTAAATTAAAAGATACATTTGTCAGGCTGGGTACATTTCAATCCATCGACCCAGAGGATATTTCAAAATTAACGAAACATCTCAGCTACATCCAAAAACAACCAACGGACGCTGACACATCATCTTTTCCAGAGTTAAACAACTACATGGATTTGATCCTATCGGAACAAAAAGCGTTGCTTGACGAGATAAACAGCTTCATAGGAGACATTCTTAAAATAAAAAAGACGTTAGATAAAACAGCCAGTTACTAAAAAAGCAAGTTTGCAACATAATGATATCAAAGAGGTTACAAAGTGATACTTGTTGTCGGTGAAATATTATTTGATTTATTTGAAAACGAAAAACAGCTTGGCGGGGCGCCGTTTAATTTCGCTTATCATCTCAATAATTTAGGGTTTCCGATTCGTTATATTTCACGCATTGGAAACGATACCCATGGAAAAGAGATCTTAAACATATTAGAGCAACACCATTTTAACATTGATGACATACAGACAGATGATCATCATGATACCGGCACGGTCCTCGTCCAGCTCAGTTCATCAGGCAACCCAACCTTTCACATCAAACCCGACGTGGCCTATGATTATATCGATTATCTTCCGGAAAAGCATTCAACTTTCATTGATGCGGCTGACTTAATATATTTCGGAACCCTGGTGCAAAGAAGCAAACGGGGATTCGAAAACATCCAGAGATTTATAAAGAACCGACGTTCTGATGCTGTTTGCTTTTATGACATCAATTTGCGACCGGACTGTTATTCTGATAAGGTGATCCTCACTTCTCTTGAACACGCTGACTTACTGAAGCTCAATGAACAAGAACTTGAAGAATGTAAGAGAATCTTTCGATTTTCAAAAGATAATAATACGTTTATTCCCTTTTTGATGGATAAATACGCATTGAATAAGGTTGCAATTACCAAAGGAAACGAGGGAAGCGAATTATACACCAAAGACGGCAGCTTTCATTCAAAAGCAAACCGTGTTCCTTCAATCGTCGATACTGTAGGCGCCGGAGATGCCTATTCTGCAATGTTGGCCGCCGGAATCCTAAAGGGATGGGAACCTGCAAGAATGTTGTCCATGGCATCTATGTTTGCATTGCGTATTTGTGAAATTAGAGGCGCCATCCCCGAGTCCCGGGAATTTTATAACCCTATAAAGAAAATGATTGAAAATGGAGAATAACATGGCGTCCAAAGGTTATTACATTCAAATGTTCAGCATTCATGGGTTGCTGCGATCTGAAAATATGGAACTTGGCCGTGATGCAGATACCGGAGGTCAAATCAAATATGTTGTTGAGCTGGCAAATGCCCTCAGTCAACGGGAAGAAGTGAGACAGGTTGAATTGTTCACGAGACTGATATCTGATAAAGCCGTATCCAAAGATTACGCCAAACCGGTTGAGCGGGTGAACGATAAATTCAAAATTGTAAGAATTCAATGTGGTGGACGAAAATATATACGCAAAGAACTTCTATGGCCGCACCTGGATGAATTTGTCGATAAAACCATTAAATACATCAAGCAACAGAAAACGATTCCCGATATTGTACACGGTCATTATCCCGATGGCGGATATGTGTCCATGCAACTGGCGGAGATTTTCGGAATTACATTGATTTATACCGGGCACTCCCTGGGTCGCTCAAAGTTGAACAGCTTGTTGAATAACGGCATGAAAGAAAACGATATCGACAAAAAGTTCAAAATCAACCACCGCATAACAATGGAGGAAAAATTATTAAAACACACTGATTTCATCGTTTCAAGTACCCATCATGAAATCAAAGAGCAATACGCTCAATATGAGAACAGGGACATACCAAAATACAAGGTCATTCCTCCTGGATTGGATATTGATACATTTTATCCTTTTTATCATGATATGTTGCCTGAGGCAGAAAAAAATGAAGCCAAAATGTATGCCCATGCCTCGATGCTTGAAGAACTCAATCGATTCTTGATGCACCCGGATCGTCCGTTGATTTTGTCTCTGTGCCGGCCGGACAAACGCAAAAATATTGCCGGTTTAATCACGGCATACGGCGAAGATTTAGAACTTCAATCCATGGCCAACCTGGCTGTTTTTGCAGGAATTCGCAAAGATATCTCGAAAATGGAGGATAACGAGAGAGACGTTCTTACGGAAATCCTTTTGTTGATGGACAAATACGATCTTTACGGAAAAATAGCCATTCCCAAAAAACACGACTTTGAATACGAAGTTCCGGAACTTTACAGAATTGCGGCTGAAAAACGGGGGGTGTTCGTCAACTCCGCCCTTACCGAGCCATTCGGCATCACCTTGATTGAGTCCGCAGCCTGTGGATTGCCTGTTATTGCGCCCAATGACGGCGGTCCCATGGACATTATTAAAAACTGTAAATGCGGTCTGCTGATCGATACAACCGATACCAAGGCATTGGCAGCCGCCGTCAAACAGATCATTGCTAACAGCGAAAAATGGAAGCAGTACTCTAAAGCCGGAATAATGAATATCCGAAAGTACTACACCTGGGAATCACATGCCAAAACATATTTAAGAAAAATCAAGCACGCCGGAGGAAGTCCCGGTAGGGAGAAGATGACGGTGGCGGTTCCTGGGGATGCCATTGGCAAACGTTTGGCCAAACTCAACCATTTTATTATTACGGATATTGACAACACACTGATTGGCGAACAGAACGACCATCTGGACGAATTGCTGAATGTGTTGAAAAAGCACCGAGAAAGCATCGGTTTTGGTGTTGCCACCGGACGAACTGTCGATTCAGCCAGAGCATATCTCGAAAAAAACGGTGTTCATTCTCCGGACATCATCATATCATCTGTAGGATCTGAAATATACTATGGGAAAAACGTTCATTCCGGTAAAGGGTGGGCAGCCCATATATCTGCAAAATGGGACAGGAAAAAGATCGTTGACACGCTAAATGATCTTCCTTTTTTGACCTATCAGGAAGAAGCCACCCAACGTCGATTCAAAGTCAGCTACAACATGCGTCCGGGCAAAGATCGACTTGCGAAAATTCACGAGCGTCTTCTTCGCAACAAGTGTCGATACATGCTCATCTATTCTCACGACAAATATGTTGACATCCTTCCCTACAGGGCATCAAAAGGCAAAGCACTGCGTTACCTGAGTTACAAGTGGGAAATCCCTTTAAATAACTTTCTGGTGTGCGGGGATTCAGGCAATGACGAAGAAATGCTCCGGGGAGAAACGCTAGGCGCTGTTGTCGGAAACTACAGCCCTGAGCTCGCAAAACTCAAAGGACAGCGAAAAATATACTTTGCAAAACAAAAATATGCCGGAGGTATTTTAGAAGGCATTCAACATTATAAATTTGTGAAAAAAGCAACATCTAATTAGTGTCCATCCACGAAGTGTAATGGACCCGATTACGTGTCCAATTCAGAAATGAGCAATTTATGGATGGACACTAATTAATTTATGTTCCAAATTATAATTTGCGATCGAATAGAGTTATAGAAAAAAACAACATCTGAGGCTGCCTGCTTATGAAAAATTTACTGGGATCTATTATTAGAAAAAACGAACACAAAGATTTTAAAGAACTCGTCTCCTTTATGACGTATCAAAAACAACGTATTCATTTAAGAAACGGAATTATCCAGTTGTTTCGTCAATATTGCGATCAACATCGAAAGACAAAGAAATTTCGAGAAAACTCTTCATTGTTTAATTTTTTTAAAAAAGTACAGGAGCTTTTTATTACCAAAGAACATCTCGTACTGATGCACCGTTATGCCATTGCAAAGTACCGTTTTTATATGGTTCGACGAGACGGGGAATACATTGAAGAAATTTCACTTTTAACGTATTTGGATCTTAAAGATTATTATGCACAGCAAAAGAGTAAAGACGGCTATCACCTTCATATTGATTTCATGCCGTTTTATGATTTCTCACCATCCGTACGCAACATTCGCTCTGTAGGAAAGGGTATCCGTTTTTTGAATCGATACTTGAGCAGCAACATTTTTAGTCGACCGGATGAGTGGAATGCGAAACTGTTCGAGTTCATTAAACTTCATCAATATAACGGCCGGCAGCTGCTGGTAAACGACGCACTGATCAAAGACTTGGAAGCATTCTACATCAAGCTTGAAAAGCTTCTGGAATGGCTCAAAAAAAAGAAACCTGAAACACCGTTTAAAGGTGTTGAAGCAAGAATGAAAAAATCCGGATTTGAGGTCGGTTGGGGCAATACCGTGGGACGGATTATTGAAACTATTAAAACACTTTTAGACCTCATTAATGAGCCCACCGACGAAATCTTGGAGCGATTTATATCTCGCGTCCCCATGCCGTTGATCTCAAAAATTGCCATTATTTCACCCCATGGCTGGTTTGGTCAAACCAACGCGTTGGGCAAGCCCGATACAGGGGGCCAGGTGATCTACATCCTCGACCAGGTTCGAGCCCTGGAACGGCATTTAAAAACAGAAATTCAATTGACCGGACTGGATGTCGATCCAAAAATTATTGTCCTTACCCGGTTGATCCCCGAAGCCGAGGACACCACCTGCAATCAACGCATGGAAAAAATTTTTCAGTCTGATAACGGCTGGATATTACGGGTTCCGTTTCGGGATAAGCAGTGTAATGTGCTCAGACACTGGGTATCCCGCTTTAAAATCTGGCCATATCTGGAAACATTTACGGAAGATGCTTCAAAAGAGCTGCTGAGCGAATTTCAGGGACGTCCCGATCTGATAATAGGCAACTATTCGGATGGAAATCTGGTGGCCTCTTTGCTGTCGGATAAGTTTGACGTTATTCAGTGCACCATTGCGCATGCCCTGGAAAAAACAAAATATGCATTTTCTGATATCGAGTGGCAGGAAAAGGAACAAGATTACCATTTTTCACTACAATATACTGCCGACATTTTTTCAATGAACAAATCGGACTTCATCATCACCAGTACATTACAGGAAATCATCGGGACACCAGACACTATGGGCCAGTATGAATCCTATCAATTTTTTACGATGCCGGATCTGTACCAAGTCGTTAGCGGCATCAACCTGTTTGCACCAAAATTCAATGTCATACCACCGGGAGTTGATGAAGAACTTTATTTCCCCTATTATGAAAAAGAAAAGCGTATCGAGCACAAATGGAAGCATTGGGAAAAGCGGCTTTTTTATGATGAATCCAAAGATATTTTTGGAAAGCTGGATGATCCTGAAAAGCCAGCTGTTTTCACTATGGCCCGATTTGATAAAATTAAAAATATCACCGGCCTCATTCATGCATTCGGCATGAGCAAAAAACTCCAAAAATCATGTAATCTCATTTTCGCCGCTGGAACGATTCATATTGAAGACTCCAGCGACATTGAAGAGAGAAGTGAAATTACAAAAGCATACGATCTCATTGAACGATTTAATTTACACGGGAAAGTCCGTTGGCTCCCCAGTATCAACAAACTGGACACCGGGGAGGTCTACAGAATCATTGCCGACCATAAAGGATTTTTTGTACAACCGGCGCTGTTTGAGGCCTTCGGTTTGACGGTTATCGAAGCGATGGCATCGGGCCTTCCTACCTTTGCACCCAAATTCGGCGGGCCGCTTGAGATTATTGAATACGGAGTCAACGGCTTTTTACTTAACACAAGCAAACCAGAACTGATATCAAAAAGCCTCGATAATTTCATCGATCAGTGTGAAGCAGATAAAAATTTATGGAAAACCATATCTGAAAACGGGGTTCAACGCGTTCATGATCGTTTTAATTGGAAATCCTACAGTCAGGGTCTCATCAACCTTACCAAACTATATGGATTTTGGAGATACACTGTTTCAGGAAAAGGTATGCTTGAAATGGATCGATACTGTGATTTAATTTATCACTTTTTGCTTAAAGAACGAGCCCAACAGGCTGAAACCAACCCATCAATAAGCACAGCGCCTTAATACCGATAATTATTTTGTATGGTTTTTCTTTTTTATTGGTGCTTCTTTATAAGAAATTCGAATTGGCTACGTCAGCAGGATCTTGGAATATGTGTCTGAACTTTCTTTAGAAAATATCCTGTCTGATAGTGCAATGATTTCCAAATCCTTATCGCCATTATTTTTTACGGAATGTCCGACCCCTTCATTGACCTTTATCAATACGGCTCCGGATCCTGTAAATTTCTTTTTCGAAATTTCATTCGAATCCTTTTTTGTCCAGGCCAGTGTCCAAGTATCTAAATAGGTGACGATTAACATCTCTTTGCTTTGATGGTGACAATGATTCCCGCGAATCGAATTTGGATGAATTTTTCCGAAATGGATATTTTGAATTTTATCGAGAAATTGTAGATCCGAATCGGGAATGTTGTATAATACACCCCTATTATCACCGTAATTTATAAGTTTTATGATATCAATATGTTGCATTTGATAAATCCATTTTTTAAACTTTAGCTCACTTCAAACTTTAGCTCACTTTAGTCACTTGTAACTATTCAGCTTTGATATCAAAAGTCAGCATTTCAGTACAGAATATCGCGTAGGATTTGTACTCTTTACTATGTCAGTGCCCGCTCTCCGAGATTCCCGTATCGATGGTAGTCGAAACAGACACTCTGCTCCTGGAAATACTGCAGCAGCTCAATCCTCCCTTGCATGGAAACTTTTGATCGAGAAATAAAAAATCCGGTTTCCGCCGCTGCCCGAAATATGTTGTCAGGCACCCGATCCGGCGAAGCATAACGGATACGATGAATCTCGGGTATCATCTCACTCAGATCTTCGTCGGACTGGTGAATAATTGGCACATCATCCAAAAATCGCTGACCTTTATGACTGTATAAAAACGTCGTAACCGTATTGTTCAACGCTGTGGGCAAGCTCACAAAAGTCTTGCATCCGGCAATTCTTGCCGCAGCAATTCTTGCCAGTGCATCGAACAGGCTGTCGTTCTGATGGATACGGATGACGACAGTCCCAATGGGCAAGTAGCGAACCACATTATCCTGCCCACGCAGATGAAAGTAATCTTTTTCTTGGGAGAATTCCTGTTCCCAATGATACAGATAACTTTTAACGGCCCGGATAACCCTGATGAGATCTGTCTTGACTACCTCCAGCCGGCCCCAATCCTTTTTCAGTGTCCATTCTTGAACCAGCTGCAACAAGGGGTCATCGTCTCGAATGGGTCCTGCCATAGGAAACCCGACATCTTCAAAATCCATAAATTGAAAAACGTAGTTGGGTCCTCCGGCCTTGATGCCGCCCCCCAGGGCTGATTTGCCCATACCGCCGAAAGGCTGTCGCAACACAATGGCGCCGGTGGTTTGGCGATTGATGTATAGATTTCCGGCTCTGATTCGTTTCTTCCAAAAATCATGTTCCCGCCGATCGAGACTCTCCAGGCCCGACGTCAATCCGTAACCGGTCTGGTTGACCATTTCGATGGCATGCTCCAGATCTTCGGCACACATCACCCCTAACAATGGGCCGAAAAACTCGGTGAGGTGCGTGAAGCTTCCAGGCTGCACCCCCCATTTGATGCCCGGTGTCCACATGTGAGGGTTGTTATCGATATTTTTGGGTGAAAGCGCCCAGGACTCGCCCGTCTCGAGTTGAGTCAGGGCCTGCTTTAGATCACCCTTTGGGGGTTGAATCAATGGTCCCATTTTGTTTTCAAAATTCCAGCAGGAACCCGCGGCGATGCTGCCGGCAGCATCGACCAATTGCTGTTTGAAGGTTTTATCCTCATAAACTTCTTTTTCTAAAACCAGCAATGATGTGGCACTGCACTTTTGACCACAGTTGCTAAATGCCGAGTGCAGCACATGTTTGATGGCCTGAGCCCTATCCGCCATGGCAGTGACGATGGTTGCGTTTTTACCGCCGGTTTCAGCCGTCAAAAAAACAGAAGGCCTTTGTTTTAAAAGGGCCATTCCGGTATCTGTACCGCCGGTCATAATAATGAAATCCACATCCGGATGTTCGGCAAGTTTCGCGCCGGTTGTCGAACCGGAACAAGGAAGGAACTGCAACACATTTTTGGAAACGCCGCCGTTCCAAAAACATTGACATAACTGCCACGCCGTAAGGACCGCAGCAGATGAAGGTTTGAATATCACCGTGTTGCCGGCAGCTAAAGATGCTATGATTCCGCCACAGGGGATGGCAATAGGAAAATTCCACGGGGAAATAACCAACCCTACCCCTTTGCCGCGGGTTTGGACATTTTTCAAATCAGAAAAGGCCCTGGCAGAGAACGGATAATATTCGGCAAAATCAACAGCCTCCGAAACTTCAGCGTCGGCTTCCGAAAAGACCTTCCCGGTATCAGCGGCAGCCGCTCCGATAAGATCTCCCCTGGCCTTGCGAAGTTCCAATGCCACCCGGGAAAGGATTTCATGGCGCTGTTCCATGTTTTTTAAGCGCCACCCATCCGGATCGTCCCTGGCCGTCGCCAAAGCAGGATCTACATCAGTATCACTTGCCTCGACATAGGACGCCACACAGATTTCTTCCGGCAACCTGGAATGATCCATGCACGATCTCTTCGGCCGGTCTTTAAAAATGTCGCCCCCTGCCTTCACCAAGGGTATGTAGACGGGTTTATCGGGTTCATGTTTAAACCATTTATTTCGAATCGCTTCGGCCCATGTACGATTTGAAGCCAGGGACCAGTCCGTATCCGGCTCGTTAATAAATTCGTTTTCGTAAAATGTCCCAATTTTATCGGTGAACGATTCCTTGAGACGGTTCTGAATCCGGTTCAGCGTATGGCGTACGTGATCTTTATGCTCGCAGGAAGCCACAAATTGTTTTTTCAAAAACGCCCATTCTTTGGAATCTGTGTTGAGATTAAACGAATACCGCAGAAAATTTTCTCTTTCTGTATTTTCATCCAACCGGCGGATCAGATAAGCAATGGCATTAATGAACTGATCTTTAGTGGCAACCGGGGCGTAAAGCATGATATCGCCGGGGATTTCCTGAATGGCCCGGCGTATGTGATCTGCCATCCCCTCCAGCATTTCAAATGAAAAATAATCGGTAACTTTATTTTGTAATGCCCGTCGATACGCATAGGCCAGCTCAAACAGATTGTGGGAGGCAATCCCCAGATGAACCGCCCGAATATTATCCGGCGCCATGCCGAAATCGATCATTTTTTTATAATTGGCATCCACATCAAGTTTATTGTCATACGGCGCCAAAGGCCACCTGCGTATGGCTGATTCCACTTTTTCCATCTCCATGTTAGCGCCTTTGACAATGCGAATTCTGATGGGAGCGCCGCCATTGACCACCCGCGCTTTGGCCCAGTCCGTCAGTGATTGCTGTACGGCATATGAATCCGGCAAATAAGCCTGCAATGCAATACCTGCCGTATATTTTTTAAATGCATCCTGCTCCAGAGTTTGCTTAAACGCGGCAACGGTAAGTTCCAGATCCCGGTATTCTTCCATATCAAGGGTTATCAGTTTTGGCACTGTTGTCCCGTTGTTTAGACAATAAAAATGGTCTCTGCCAGCTGTGTATAATTGAAAAAGCCGTTCTTTTAAGATTTGAACCGTATGGCCAAAGGCCAACGGTTCGATTTGGGAATAGATGGTGGAAATTTTTATGGAAAGACATTCAATCTCCGGATCTTTCAAATCGCGGATATAGGTATCAAGGCGCTGAAGGGCTTCTTTTTCTCCAAGCAGGGCTTCTCCCAAATGATTGATGTTCATCTGAACACCCTGCTGTTTTCGTTTTTGCAAATGCGCGTACAAGGCGTCGGGTTCGCCCGGAATAATGGCGCGGCTGCTGTCATGGCGCATTTTTTCAATGACTTTAGGAACTGAAATGCTGGGAATGTAACGGCCCAAACCCAAAAACATTTGTACCAGAAGTTTGTCCACGGATGAGAAAAAATCGGGTACGCCATATTTTCTAAGCAAGCTGTTGATTTGATCTGCCACACGTCCGGCGTTGTGGGACCTGAAGCTTTGGTCGATCATTTTGGTGAGAATGACTTTGTCCAAAGGATGGATCAACAGTCGCATCATTTGTTCGGCAATCCCTTTTTCTTCCGCCGTTAACAATTCATTGGCTCGGTTTTGCCAGGTCTTAGCAAGATCAATGGCTTCATTTAAAATTATTTCATCATGTTGTGGGTCCATGGAATGTTATCCCCTTGTAACCGGTTTGAAACATCTTCTTGACAGGTATACGTTTAACTTATACCTAAGTGTCATTAATATAGCTTGGATTTTCCAGGAGAAGGAGCCAAAGTAAAATGACCGACATTTATAAATTTTTAGACGGCCATCAAATCGAATACGAACGCCATGATCATCCCCCGGTTTATACCGTTGAGGATGTCAATCGTCTTGTTCCGGAGCTCCCGGCGGCAAAAACAAAAAGTCTTTTTCTACGTGATGCAAAAGGCTTTAGGCATTTTCTGGTTATAGTAAAAGGTGAGAAACGGGTCAACCTGAAAGCATTGCCGGATTTACTGAACAGCAGCAGGTTACGTTTTGGTTCGCCGGATCGCTTGAAGAAACATCTGGGTGTAGACCCCGGTTCTGTCTCTCTTTTTGCCGTTGTCAACGATATCGGCAAAGTCGTCGAACTCATCATAGACAGCGATTTATGGAAGTCGGATGCTTTTCAGTTTCATCCCCTTGTCAACACCAGTACCTTGGTTATCTCAAGAAGCAATATTAAACAGTTTTTGGATAAGACCGGACACGACGCTCAGATACTCGATGTCCCCGGATTGTAGGCGATACACTTAATCTCAACACATGCATCCTTGGGCAGCCTGCGGACCTCCACCACCGCCCTTGCCGGCAGATGCTCTGAAAAATAATCCGCATAAATGTCGTTAAAGTCGGCAAAATTGTTTAAATCGGTGACAAAAACATCCACGGCTACAACCTGGTCCAAATTATATCCTGCGGCCAGCACGATCTGCAATAAATTCTCCAGCGCCTGCCTGGCCTGAGGCACAAAATCAGAACCGACCAGATCGCCGGTCTCTGGTTGTATTCCAAGCTGCCCGCTCACAAAAAGCCAGGGAGCCACGGTTATCCCCTGAGAATAGGGTCCGATGGCAGCCGGTGCTCGATCGGTTTGAATCACTTTGCACGTCATGATATCCTCCCTTGTTGCCATTCACCCATAATCATTATTTACCGGTCACTCATCACTGGTCACCCATATAGACAGAACCTATCTCAAAAATAAGATTAGGGTTCAGGGCAAGGCACGAAACGGTGAAAAAGCGGAGCATACACGTAGTATGTGAGCATTTTGAACCGTTTCGTAACACTGCCATGGGCACTTAGATCGTTTTTGAGATAGGTTCTACTACCAGTCATAAAGAATCTCCCAATGATCATCAAAAGACGTATCTTTTTGGGTATAGCGATACGAAAGGGTTTTTCCTTTCCCCGCCCCTGTATTCTCGCTTTCTTTCCAGTACCGAAGGTAAATGGCCGGCAGTAAATTCGGGGAACTCTCCGACGAAGCTCCATCCTCCAGCCACACTTCTTTTTGTTCGATTATTTTCCAGATGGTGCCGGAGACCTTACTTCGGACCCGTTCACCCACGTGAGGAATCGCCAGTTTTTCTCTGAGCTCTTTGAATCTGTATGTCGATTGTTCTCCGTAATCCAGAATTTTTTCACCAAATATCATAATACCGATGGCGCCCAGAGGAGCGGTAATAAGGATCGACAGCACCGCAACAGCGAGAATGACCTCACCCGATGCCACACCGGCGGCAAGGGGAACCGCCCCGATGGCAGCCTGCACGGTGGCTTTCGGTATATACGCGACCACACAAAAGAGCTTTTCCTTCCAGTCATAAGGCGTTCCGAACAAAGACACATAGGTGCCGACACTTCTGAAAACAAGCCCTACAAAGATAACGACGGCACCGGCAAACCCGGCCTTCCACGCCACATGAATGTTCACCTGAGCCCCGACCAGAACAAAAAGCAAAAGTTCCGCAAAAATCCAGAGTTTTTTGAGTTTTTGAGAAATAAGATGCGCAATCGGTTCTGATTTTTCAAGAATAATAAAACCGATGGCCATCACGCCCAAAAGGCTTGCCACAGGCACATGACCTTCTAAAATTGATTCGAGCCAGGTCAGTAAAATGGCAACCCCCATGACCATCATGGTGCGTTTTGGGGGACGCCAATCGTACTTTGTAAAAAGCTTGTACAAAAAATATCCTGGAATGAGTCCGACGATAATTCCCAAAACAATGGAAATGGGTATTTCAGAAAGCTTCCATAGAAGATGGGTCTGTTCCCCACCGTACATTCCTAAGAACACGGTAAAAAGAACAATGACAAAAACATCGTCCAGTGAAGAGGCCCCAAGAATCAGGGTGGGTATTCCCTTTTTAGCTCCCCTTCCCCGATCCATAAAATCGATCATCAGGGGGACCACAACCGCCGGAGAGACTGCACCCAATATGCAACCCAGAATAGTGGCTTCGAGGTAGGTAATATGGAGCAGTTTGGGAGCCACAAGCACAATACCGACAATTTCGAAAACAGCCGGAATCGCACTCATGGTTACCGCTGCACGTCCCACTCGGTTCAAAGCATCGCGACGGAGCTCAAAACCTGCCCGGAGCAGAATTACGATGAGGGCGATTTTCCTGAAATCTCCAGAGACTTTCATCATTTCAGGAGACATGAAGTTCAACACGTAGGGTCCGACCAGAATCCCCACAATCAGCATTCCGATCAGACCGGGCAATTTGATACGTTTGAAGAGATAATCAGAACCGAGTCCGAATATAATAATGAGCGCCAAACCAAAGGCCATATCTACCTCTTTTTAATCATTCGCGAATCAGTTTTTTAATCTCATCCAGAAGCGGTGACATCAAGGGCCGCCATTTTGGCTGAATGGCCTTGTCCCCATGCCAGTTAAATTCAACAGCATCAAATTTCTCGGGTATGGTATGTGTTTCACCGGCGCCATATTTATGTTCCGGATAGTACTCTACCCAGAGCATGCGATGGGGATCGATGTTAAACTCCTTTGCGACGAGAGTTGCGATATGACTGGTGCAGCTTCTGACGGACATTTTACTGTCTTTGACATCGGAAACCACAACGATCATCGGCCTGATATGCATCAAACCTTTTTTATTCCCTTTTTCGAGATCATAGATGCGGAGCCTGCATTTTCCACTACCGAGTTTAAGCTTGCCGCCCCATCCTCTCCAGGCGTATATATCATCGTAAATCAGCATCAAGTTTTCACTTCGCTCAAAATTGGAGAAAAAAATTACCGCGTATGACCGGGGACTTCATAAGTGGTACACGAACCGCTTGTGCAGGTTCTGGTCTGGGATTTAACCCCCTGATTTTTTCTGGAACCATCAGTCATATTATAGTTGGTTGAACTGAGGACCCGCTCAAGCTCCTCGCACTCGCATTTTGGACATTTGAGTTCGATTTCCTCGTCCTTATTCATGACGAGCAGTTCAATAAATTCTTCACATTTTAAACATTTAAACTCATATATCGGCATAATTACACTCCTTTAAACCTTTATGCACAATAGACGCAATGAAGTCTGTTATTTCTATTGATTATGGTAGGTTAGATATCTCTTACTCTCGCATTTTAGCGTCCTTGTCAAGACTTTTATTATTATCATCATCTGAGCTAAAGCCCAACAAAATAGCCTCAGCGGATCTTTCACATAAGTTTTTTTCACTCAACAATTTGACGTGTTTGCATGTCAACCTATCATGTCAACATTCCCATCAAAGATAGAAACATCAACAATGAGCCAATTCCTTGACTTTCACTATCCTGGTCTTAGATCTTGTTTAAACCTAAGTTGAGCGATTTTTGCGAAGATATGTGCCGAGGTCTTGATGCAGAAAGATTTGCACAAACCGCAGGCATACCCGTGGATATGTCGAGGATTTTTGCAAAGCCTTTATGCGCAAGAGATCGGTGCAGATCGAGTAATAAATCGCTCAATTTAGGTTAAACATTGTTAAAGAAACACATTTACTAAAGGCCATTTATTTTTTGTTACGGGGCCATCCCCAGTTTTCATAATATTCCCAACTGGCAATCTTGTTCAGACTTTTAATTTGACGATCCTGTTCTACCAAACTGGCTCTGAGAACATCGCCGATAGAAAGAAGACCGATATAGATTCCATCTTTTTCGACGAGGATGTGTCTTATAAATAATCCCAAAAACATTTCATTGATCTTAAGAATAGAGGTGTCATGTCCGGTCTTGTGAAGCTTAGTTGTCATATGGTCTTCAATTAAATCGGTATCGGGATTAAATTCAGGCAGGTTCATGTTATGCAACAGGTCTCTCTCAGTCCATATACCGACAATTTGGTCTTTTTCCTTAACAAGTATCGCTCCGATATTATTATCATTCATAAACCGAATGGCATCCCGGATTGTTTTGTCGGAGGAAATACAAACCATCTCCCTATTTTTTTCTTCTAAAATCTCCCCTGCGGTTTTCATGTTAACCTCCAATTATCCAGAAATTTTTAGATGTTTTGTAACAGCATGAAATATAATAAACACTGTGAAGGACGATGGCAATATGGAGATGATTCCTTCAAAGAGATGTTACAGCTTTTCTCGTAATAACATTCAGTTTCCATCGTAAAGAACTCACAAGTAAATATCCTGGTCCAGAGGGCCAGGCTTTGGTAATTCATAGAGAGGATTTGCTTTGTTAGAAGTTTATTGAATTATTGAAATTACAAATATCAAATCACAAATATCAAACAATTTCCAATGACCGAAATTCGAATATCCAAACAATGTCTCGCCCTGGAAGGTTTTGGTCATTGAATATTGGAATTTATGATTTATTTGTAATTTGGTGCTTGAAATTTGTGATTTTAGACACAAAACTCCACGGCAGAGCCAAAGAACTCTGACCCCCGCGATGCGGGGCAGGCAAGGCCCATTGAAAATCCCGCTTCGCGGGGAAGGACCAGGTTTTTCAGGATAAAATAAAATTTAGTTTAGAGGGATGAGGCCCAAACCTGGTTTCTCACAATAAAACCATGGCGGCAGCTTTGGACAGCTCGATAATGTAGTTGGGAAAGATTCCTCCCGCCACCATCCCGAAAATCAATAATCCGGCCAAGACTTTTATGGAAGGAGACACCTGGAGATCGGGCAATTCCTTTTCCGGCTCCAGTAAGTAGGCCGCCTTGACCACCAGTAGGTAGTAGTAAAGGGAAATGACCACGTTGATCATGGCGATGAGCACCAGTGTAAAATAGCCTTTTTGCATGGCAGCGGTGAAAATCAGAAGTTTGCCAGTAAATCCGATGGTGGGCGGAATACCGGCCAAACCGAAAAGCGCCAGCATCAGGGCCATGGCCAGGATCGGAGAGCGGCGGTGCAATCCCGCCAGGTGTTCGATATCCAGATTTCTGCCGTCGTCCGCCACTTTGACAACCACTAAAAAACAGGTGAACTTCATCATCAAAAGAGACAGTGCGTAAAAGATAGCTCCGGAGTAGCCGGCAGGATTCATGCTCAAAATTCCGATGAGAACATATCCGGCATGGGCGATGCTGGAGTACGCCAGCAGCCGCTTTAAATCCTTTTGGACAACGGCCGCCAGATTGCCTATTGTCATGGAAACGATGGAGAGTGTCACCAGGATATGGACCAGATAGGTGCTGCCGCCATCGCTCAATGCCACGATTCTCATGAGAATGGCGATTGCCGCAACCTTGGAAGCCGTGGCAATATAGGTAGTCACCTGGTTGGGGGCACTCTCGTAAACGTCCGGAGCCCAGAAATGAAACGGAAAGACGGCCAGTTTGAAGAAAAATCCGCTGAGCAGCAGAATCAGAGCAATAATCACCACCGGACGGTTAAGGACTCCCGGAAGTATTTTAAGAATTTCCACCAAATATACAGCCTGTATGCTGCCGTAAAGCAAGGCAAAACCAAAAAGCATCATGGCCGAGGCGGAAGCCCCGATTAAAAAATATTTGATGCCTGCATCGATTCCCCGTTTCCGTCCCTTCCTCAAGAAAACCAGCGTGTAGAGTGAATAGCTGGAAAGTTCCAGAGCAACGAATATGGTCAAGAGGTGAACGCTACTGACCAGCATCATCATGGACAGGGTGCAGATGGTCATCAAAAAGTAGAATTCCGGATGAAACCGCTCTTCTATCCCATTGAGTTCCGTACAGAGGCAAAGCACCAGAAACAGCCCCATGGACAGCATGACTTTAAATACTTGGGAAAACAGGTCGATACGATATGCCCCGAAAAAGAGGTCACCGGTCAAACGGACGCACGCCAGGCATACTCCAACCCCCAAGGAGGCCAGAATGAGGGCAATGAAATAGACCTGTTCGGGTCTGACCCGCCGTACCATGGATAAACACAAAAATACGGTGCCCATCATTAAAAAGTAGAACTCAGGACTGAATATTATCCAACTCATCATGGCAACCCGCTGACAAAAGGAATTGATGCCGTCTGAATCATGTTCAGCATAACATTGGGAAAAAGACCAAAAAATACAATGATCGAAACCAGGATCATCCTGGGAATACCCAACCGGAAAGAGACGTCTTCCAGATCCGCAAAACGTTCGTTTTTCGGCCCGTAGCAGGTTCGCTGCACCACCCGTAAAATGAACAGCGCACTCACGACCAGGGCACAGACTGCCAGTGTTCCGTAAATCGGATAAACCTTGAAAGAAGCAATGAAGACCGTGAGTTCCGCCCAGAAACTGGCCAGACAGGGAACCCCGATACCGGTGAGCGCCGCCACGATCAAGTAGCCGGTGGCCACCGGCATGATACGGCTCAGCCCCCCGAGATCCGCAATGGCTTTTGTGTGGGTCCTGTCATAGATATACCCCACAGATGAGAAGAACAGCGCCGTCATCACCCCATGGGCAAACATTTGAAAGACAGCCCCGTTGAGCCCCTCGACGGTCACAGTGGCCAGCCCCAAACCGACGATGCCCATGTGTGACACACTGGAATATCCGATAACAAATTTGAGATCGGTCTGGCTCAATCCTACGAAAACACCGTAGACAATACCGATGACGGCAAGGAGCGCCATAAGGTGGGCCCAGTATTGCCAGCCTTCGGGGCATAGAAAGATGGCCACCCGCAGCACGCCGAACGCACCGATTTTCATGAGCACACCGGCATGAATCATGCTCACCGCGGTGGGGGCAGCCACATGACCCATCGGCGACCAGGTGTGAAAGGGCCAGACGCCTGCCAGGATGCCGAATCCGATGTAAAGAAGAAGGAACGCAAATTTCTGCTGAAATGGGGAAAAGGTTCCCGGCTGCATGAGTGCCACCAGGTCGAATGTATTGAATCCCGATTTGACCACAAGATAAATAATGGCCGGAAGGATCAGGGCGCTCCCGGCCAAAAGATACAGGGTCAGCTTCATGGCCGCGTATTCCTTTCGTGTGCTGCCCCACACGGCAATGAGCAGATACATGGGAAAAAGTGACACATCATACCAGATGAAAATAAAGAAAAGGTCCATGCTCATGAAAAGTCCGAAAACACCGGTGACCAAGAGAAAAATCAGTGCGAAAAACTCCTTGACCCGGGTCTGAAGCTCCCACATGGTAAGTACGGCGGTAAAAAAAACAATTCCGGTCAACAGTAGCATGGGCAGACCGAATCCGTCGGCACCGTTGAAATAGGTGATTCCCAAAGACGGAATCCATTGAAACTTTTCCACGAACTGTAGCCCGCCCTGGGTCTTGTCATAGGCAAAAAACAGATAAACGGATATCAGCAAGGTGATTCCGGAACAGACGGCGCTGACCTGCTTGATGGTGTCCTCTTTATCCTTCGGGATAAAAAGGATGATCAAAAGCCCTCCCACACAACTGAGCAGGATCGAGGACAGATACGGGAAATCAGCATATGTAATGGGCATCTGAATATAACCTTAAAAGAAAAAATAAAGTCCCAGAAAAATGATGACCACAAATATCACCATCAGTTTATATTGAATCATTGAAAGATGCAGATCGGACAGCATCCGTCCGCTTCTTACGGTACCTTCGCTTAACGCGTGGATGCCCCCGTCAATGACCTGGTTGTCGTTTTTTGTGCATATATTGGACACCCCCCGGTAAATAACGACGTTCAAAAGCCATCGATACATCCGGTCAATGTACCACCGCTCGAGAAACAGTGATTTTACCGCCGGAATCCGCTCGACAAAACCGACTTGACCGGCGCTGGCGCGGCCGAATTCCACCCAGGTCACAATGAGCCCGACCGCGGCCAAACTCAAGGATACATATAACAGCCAGTCATGGTGGTTTCCGGTGATCTCTTCCATGCCTCCGGGACGGCCGGTGAGAAAAACCTGCAGCAACTTTTTTCCGAAACCCAGCACCAGAGTGATAGCCGCCAGGATGATCAACGGCCATGCCATCTCACGGTGATGTTGATGTTCGGCTTCTTCATCTGGGGTAACTACAGTGTTTTCTTCGGCTTTCTTATCTTCGGCGTTTTTCGGAAAAAGGATAATAAAGATCAGTCGGAATGTGTAGTAAGCGGTTAAAAAGACGCCCGCAAGTCCGGCTGCCAGCCATACGGGATTATCCAGGCTCGCCAATTGTGCAATGATCATTTCCTTGCTGAAAAAGCCGGAAAACGGCGGCAAGCCCGACAAAGCAGCAGCGGCGATAATCATACAGATCATGGGAGTTTTCAAACCACGGCCTCCCTGTCTTCCGATGTCAAACATGTCATTGGTTTCATATTTATGAATAAATACCCCGGAGCAGAGGAACAGCAAGGCCTTGAATCCGGCATGGGTGGTCAGGTGAAACACGCCGGCAACATAACTTCCCGCACCCAACGCCATAATCATATATCCCAGCTGACTGATGGTGGAATACGCCCAGACCTTTTTGATATCCCGGCTGACCATGGCCATGGTGGAGGCCAAGAGCATACTGATGGTACCGATGGCAAGACAGACGGTCATGGCTGTTGGGGAATGGCTGAAAAAAGGAAAAAGACGGGCAAAAAGGAAAACACCCGCGGCCACCATGGTGGCCGAATGCAACAGCGCACTGACCGGCGTGGGGCCTTCCATGGCATCCGGCAGCCAGGTCAGCAAAGGAAACTGGGCACTTTTTCCAACGACCCCGCCAAAAATCAAAAGCGCCGAAAGCGTGATCAGTCCCGGTGCCATATGCGCCTTCACTGTGGGGCTGTTCATTTCTAAGATATCCAGATTCCCCAAATGCATTAACACCAGCAACAGACCAAGCAAAAACGCCACATCACCGAGACGCGTCATGACAAATGCTTTCTTTCCGGCCTCGCTGGCACTGAATTTTTCGTACCAGAAACCAATGAGCAAATAAGAGGACAGGCCCACCAGTTCCCAAAAGACATATAACTGAAACATGGAAGATGACAGGGTCAGACTGATCATGGCCCAGGCAAAAAGCGACATGAATGCGTAATAACGAGAGAATCCCCTGTCTCCGGCCATGTAGCCAAGGGAATAGATCTGGACCAGAAAACAGATGACGGTCACAATGGTGAGCATCAAGAGGCTTAACGGATCCAGAAGAAAACCGACGGGGACGGTGATGGTTCCGGATACCATCCATCGGCCGGTATACTGAATCGGTGATTCCATATGCCAGTGACGGACCAGCAGAAAAACAGCGCCTGCCAAAGAGCCTGTAACCGATCCGATGGAAAGACGGGCACTGAGCTTCGCGCTGCTTCGGGTAAAAAGCATGATCAGCACAAAGGCACCGAGAGGGAGCAACGACGTCATCGCGGCCGTTACAAAAGTCCAATCTTTCATCAGTGTCAAAGTCATATCGATGTGTCCATAAAAAATCTGGTCCTATGTGCGATGTGTGAACATTCGGGCTCTCACGAACACCCTTGAAATTGAAATCCCAAATATCAAATAGCAAACATCAAACAAATCCCAATGACCAAAATTCAAAAATCCAAACAATGGCTCGTTTTTGAAGGTTTTGGTCATTGAATATTGGAATTTGAGATTTATTTGTAATTTGGTGCTTGGAAATTGTATTTTTAGGTACAAAAACCCAAGACCTCAGTTATCTACGCAACGCGGGGGCATTAAACGTTGGACGAAACCTATCAGTTATAGGCTGCTGGATCAATAGACCCCTTCCGTTTATATGCACACACAATCAATGCCAATCCCACGGAAACTTCGGCCGCCGCAACAGCCAGTATGAAAATCGCGATGACCTGTCCTTCCAGGTGCTGCCAGCGCAAGGCTGCCCCGATAAAAGCCACGGCTCCGGAGTTTAACATAATTTCCAGCCCCAGAAGAATCATGATCAGATTCCGCCGTGTCACTGCACAAAACATCCCCATCAAAAAAAGGATCCCGGCCAGCATAATAACATGGCTGTAAGGAACTATCATTATCGATCCTCGTTCATCTTTACGTCTTCTCTCCGTGTATTCTTTCCCAGATACAAAACAGCGACCACTGCGACAAGCAGAAGCAAGGAAACGATTTCTATGGCCAGCCAGTGTTTCCGGAAAAGATAGTGTCCGAAGAACACGGGTTCGGCCACGGCCGCTTTCAACGGAATCCGGCTTTTTGGATCACCCATAATCATCAGCGTACCTGCGACAATAAATACCAGGCACATTCCAGCAGCGGGGATCCATTGACGAATGGGAAAGAACTGTTCTTCAAACGCCTCCACCTTTAACATCATAATGATAAAGAGGAATAAAACCATAATGGCCCCGGCATAAATGATCACTTCCAGCGCCGCTAAAAAGGGCGCTCCCAGAAGGTAAAACAGCATGGCACTTCCGAAAAAGGAAATGACCAGGTAAACCACCGCATGCACCAAATTCCGACGGGTAACGGCCAAACCCGTGGACACGAGAATCAAGGCTGCCAGCGCATAAAAAATAATGGAATATAGGGTCATAATTTTAATCCAACCTATTTGTTAACAAGAAGTTTAGAAGATCAGAAAATCAGAAGGTTAGCTGTTTTCTCACCTTCTCACTTTCTTCCCTCATCCTTCTTCCTTCGTCCCTCGTCCTTCATTCTGCCTCCGACCTCTGCCCTATGCTCTCTGCTCTTTGCCCTTTCCTCTTTCCTCTTTGCCCTTTCCTCTTTCCTCTTTCTCTTTCCTCTTTCCTCTTTCCCTTTCCTCTTTTCTCTTTCCTATTTCCTCTTTCCTCTTTCCTCTTTCCTCTTTCCTATTTCCCAACCAATTACGGCATGTTACTTTTTACGTTCACCGGTTTTTCTTCCTGAATATGGGTTCCCTTGTCTCCTACATCCGTCACAACGCCTGAATATTGATAGAAATTGTATTCTTTATCTTTTCCTCCGTGATCCACGAGGAGGTCTTCTTTTTCATAAACCAGCGACAAAATTTCTCGATTGCATATCTCAAAATCAGGTGTCAATTGGATGGCCGACGTCGGACAGGCCTCTTCACATAGACCGCAATAAATACATCGGCCAAAGTTGATGCGAAACCAGGCAGCGTAACGTCTGCCGTCCTCTCGTTCTGTCGATTGCATGGAGATGCAACTCACCGGACAAACTGCCGAGCACAGGTAACAGGCGACGCACCGTTCCCCGCCGTCGGGATCCCGGGTCAAGATGATCCTGGCCCGGGTCCGCTCCGGTAATGGGCGCTTGTATTCCGGGTATTGTTCGGTAATGGGCTTTCGAAAAAGGTGCTTGAAGGTCGTGACAAATCCGTCTGCAAATGACTTCAAAACATCCAGAGTCTCTGTCATGAGCGCAACTCTTTCACCTGAATCCTTCTCGATATCACGCGGATCGTTGTTTTTTGCCATAAGATTACTTTTCCGCCCTCCGACTATCGCCTTCGGCGGCGTTAGGTTGGAGGAGCGCTTCGCTTTAGGTTTGAGGCAACAACATCAGAGCCTCCATAACCTTCCAACGGCCGCAAGCCTTGCCTCTTTCCTGCTTTCTCTTTTCTATTTCCTCTTTCCTATTTTCTCTTTTCTCTTTCCTGTTTTCTCTTTCCTATTTCCTCTTTCCTCTTTCCTATTTCCTCTTTCTCTCTTTCCTATTTTCTCTTTCCTCTTTCCTATTTTCTATTTCCTATTTCCTCTTTTCTCTTTCCTGTTTTCTCTTTTCTCTTTCCTGTTTTCTCTTTTCTCTTTCCTATTTCTGCCTTGATTGTCAGATTAAAATAAATGCTCCTGTAATCAAAATATTTAGCAGCGCCATCGGAACCAGTACCTTCCACCCCAGGTTCATCAGTTGATCGTATCGCAACCGCGGCAGGGTCCCGCGTATCCAGATCATGACCAAGGCCACCAGCATGATTTTCAAAAGCAGCCACACCGGGGCCGGCAACCAGGGACCGTGCCAGCCGCCCAAAAAAAAGACCGCTACCAGCGCCCCTAAAACCTGTATATGAACATATTCACCAATGAAAAAAAGACCGAATCGCATCCCGCTGTACTCCGTGTGAAAACCGGCACCCAGCTCATTTTCCGCCTCGGGCAGATCAAATGGAATCCGTTTGCTCTCTGCCATGGCACTGATGAAAAAGATAATAAAGGAAATCGGCTGAACAAGAATAAAAGGATAATTTGCCTGTGCCTGTACAATGTCCACCAGACTGAAAGAACGGGCGAGCATGACGATGGGAACCAGAGAGAGGCCCAGAGAGAGTTCATAACTGATCATCTGTGCAGCACCCCGAATGCCTCCCAGCAGGGCAAATTTCGAGTTGGAAGCCCAGCCGCCCAGGGCAACGCCATAGACACCCAGAGAGGATAAGGCAAAAACATACAAGAGTCCCACATTGAGATCCGATATCACCATCGGGATTTCCCGGCCCCAAATCTTCATGTTGGATCCAAAGGGAACTACGGCAAACATGAGAAGCGCCGTAACGGCAACCACTGCCGGAGCGAGGAGGAAGATGACCCGGTCAGCCGCTTCAGGAACGATATCTTCCTTGGCGATCATCTTGATGGTATCGGCAATGGGCTGAAGCAATCCGAACTTTCCGGCCCGGTTTGGGCCGTAACGGACCTGCAGCCGCGCCAGGAGCTTGCGTTCCGCCCACACCAGATAAGCGGCGAAAAAGAGCATCACTCCCAGGACGACTCCCAGCTTGACCATCAGCAGAATCAATCCGGCCAACCAGTTCAACATGACGTGTCCTCATTTATTACGAGAATCTGCTTTTTGTTAAGGGTCATCTTCAAAGCCTTAAGATGCTGCCAATCGAGTCTGTGATGTCGGGGCAGCACGAGAATTCCGGAAGCCATATTCTCGACCACAGCCGCATGAACATCGATGCTCCCTGCGTCCGATCGAATGGCCATCTTGTCGCCGTCGGAAATTTCCAGTTGGGCCGCATCTTTTTTTGACAAAAACATACAGGGGTCCTTTTCCATCTGCCGGAGATACGGAGAACGGATGGACAGTTCTTCGGTGCCGAAGGTCCAGTCCACGGTGATCAATTCCAGATCGTTGTCAGGTTTAAAATCCGATTGCATTGCAACGGGTCGATCTCTTTCAATTGGGATCCCGGTGCCTTGTCCGTAGTTGAGCCGGACGCCGGTATCCGGAAACGCATCCACAGGTAAAAGATCCGAGAATATTGGATGAGCCTCCACCAGCCATTGAATGAGTTCGGTGTGTATTTCATTCTTTCGAGGTTCAGACGTTCCTTCGGCAAGTTCTTCCAGCGCTTGCCAGGCAGGCCTGGCTTCATGTCCGGGAATATCTTCTCTGAAGGACCTGGGCGGATGGCTCCCGCCGCTGACCTGGACGATGGAACTGCCGCCCTGAAATGCAGCGGATATTTTTTGGACCCTTCCCTCCTGATTGATAAAGAAACCACCGGCTTCATACAGGGTCATGGTCGGCAAAAACACATCGGCATCCCGAACGCCACGGGAATCCAGATAATCCAGCACAACGAGGACATCAAGCCGTTCAAGAGCCTGTTCCAATCGGGTTCGATCCGGGAAATTCAGATGGGGATCGCTTTCCACCAACACCAGGGCCCGGATGGAATCAGTTTCGATTTCCGTGAGGATTTTCTCAAAAGAGGTTTCGAATTCCGAGAGTAAAGCGGCACCAAAGGCATTGGCTCCGGTGAACAGGTAAAACAGGCCGGACGATTTTTTCATGAACTTTAAGTGCCGGGCACAGTCGGCAGCCAGGACGGGGACGGTTTTCGGTACAATTTCCGTGCCGCAAACAATCACGGGTCGCAGGCTCTGACCAAGGTCTCTTGCCACTTCTTCCATCTGATCCGGGTTCCAAAGGCGCGAAAGATCTTCAGACACGGTTCCATCCAAATTTGTACGCGCTTTGAGTCCGGACGCTTGGGCAATATCAGGTTGGATCATGTTTTTCATCAAAAACTTAAGCCAAAGGTCCATGGCATCGGGAACCACCGGCAAGTGGCTAAATTCGAAGGGTATTCCGATGGGCCGTGGATCCACAAGAACAACTTTGGCTCCCTTTCGCTGAGCCTGGCGCATGGCCAGGGCCAGCATAGGGGCTTCGTTGACAGGATCAACACCGACGGCCAGTATATAGTCGGCGTTTTCCAGATCACCCAGAGAAACAGCCAAATCAGAATCGAGCACAGATGCAGCGGTTTTGACTTTCATTTCGATGTCATGATCCATCCCGTAAACGGGCCCTTTCCAGCCCTTTGTTTGGCAAAGACGCTTTAAAGCTGCCTGGGTTTCCAGGCTGCTCCTCACGGAACCCATACAGGCAACGGAAGCAGGGCCGGATTCCCGACTGATGCGGTCCAGTTCATCAAATGCCGTCCGGAGAGAATTTTCCCATGAAGCCTCTTTTCCACGAGTCCGTGGGTGCCTGGGACGTTCATCCTGTCCGGCATAATGAAAACCGTATCTTCCGCGATCACAGATAAAATGACCGTTAATCGCCTTGCTGAATCTTGATTCCTGCCTCACAATTTGACGATAACGCGCGCTGACCACAGTATGACACCCCAGAGAGCAGTTGATGCAGACAGACGGGCTGCGCTCATAATCCCATCGCCGTCCAAAGAACCGTGACGGCTTGTCCGTATAAACACCGGTGGGGCAGATATCCGTAAGATTTCCGGCAAACGGACTTTCCAGCGCGCCCGCTTTATATCGGCCGAAATAGACACGGCTGCCGATTTGCATGACGCCCAGATCACGATAACCGGTGAATTCCTGATAGAACCGTGAGCACCGGTAGCACTGGATACAACGGTTCATTTCATGCTGGATCAACGGCCCCAGATACTGATCAAGATGGGTCCGTTTTCTCCCCTGAAAACGTCTGATTCCATGACCGCCTGCAATTGTCAGATCCTGGAGCAAACAATGTCCGCCTTCATCACACACCGGGCAATCATGGGGATGGTTCATCATCAGCCATTCGATCACATGTTTACGGAAATCGACGGCCTCTTCATCCGTGGTCGATACCACCATACCGTCCTTGGCATCGATCATACAGCTCATCTGTATGCCTTTGAGAGGACCCTCTATGAATTTCACCGCACACATACGACAGGCCCCAACCGACCCTAACGCCGGGTGATAGCAGAACCGCGGAATCACGATGCCCAGTTTTTCGGCAGCATCAATCACCTTGGTCCCCTCTGGAACGTCGATTTCCTGGTCGTCGATAATCAGTTTCGGCATGAAAAACCCTTGACGATTGATGATTGCTTGCCCTGTTTAATTCGGAGGCTGCAAAAGGCAGCATTTAAAGGGTGATTGTTGATGGTTGATTGATTTGCCCCCAACCTCTAATCTCCACCTTCTTAACTTCTTACCTTCTACCTTCTAACCTTCTTCCGTCTTCTGTCTTCCGTCCTCCGTCGTCTCTCGTCCTTAGTCCTCTGACTTCTGTCATCTGACCTCCGACCTCTGCCCTATGCTCTCTGCTCTTTGCCCCTCTTTCCTCTTTCCTATTTCCTCTTTCCTATTTCCTATTTCCTCTTTCCTCTTTTCTATTTCCTCTTTCCTTTTCCTCTTTCCTATTTCCTCTTTCCTCTTTCCTATTTTCTATTTCCTCTTTTCTATTTCCTCTTTTCTTTCCTTTTCTCTCTTTCCCATTCTCTATTTAAACGGGCATTTCTTTTCTCGAATGTGCGCGTACACTTCATCCTCAAAATACGTCAAAAGGCTCTCAATGGATGCAATTCCACCGGGCGCAAAGGCGCAATAAGAATTCCATAGATGATGGCACATTTGCTTGATAGTCGAAATATATTCCTCCTGACCCTGGCCGTGCTCAATGCGCCAAAGCAGATCTCGCAGGTATGGAAAGCCTTCCCGGCAGGGCGTACACCAGCCGCAGGATTCCCGGGCGAAAAACTCGGTCAGATTCAACGTGGCCTCGACCAAACAGGTCTTATGATCAAACACCATGATCGCTCCGGTACCCAGTCGCTGCCCGGCTTTTTTCATGGTTTCAAAATCCATCTCAATGTCATAAAATTCAGGGGTCAAAAACGCCGTGGAAGCCCCGCCGGGTAAGCACGCTTTGAATTGTGCCCCGTCCCGCATGCCGCCGGCATGGGTTTCTATGATCTCGCTCAAACGGATGCCCATGGGAAGCTCGTAGCATCCCGGCCGATTGACCTTGCCGCTGACGCAGAATATTTTGGTCCCCGAACCGGTGTCGGTGAGCGCCAGGTTCCGGAACCACTCGGAGCCATTACGAATGATATGCGGAATACAGAACAGGGTTTCAACATTGTGTGCAACGGTGGGTTGGCCCCAGAGGCCCTTCTCCGTGGCATACGGGGGGGGTTGTTTGGGATTCGGCCGTTTGCCCTCGAGGGCATTGATCTGTGCCGTCACTTCCCCGCAGATGTAGCGCCCCCCGCTTCGATGCACCACGATATCAAAAGCATAACCGCTGTCCAGAATGTTGTTGCCCAGATAACCCGCTGCTCTGGCGTTCTCAATCTCCCGATCCAGTATCCGGGCGGCACCCTCATACTCGGGCCGGATAAAAATAATCCCCTTTTCCGCCCGTGCCGAATATGCTTCGATGATCATTCCTTCGATGAGCATGTGGGGGTCCGCATGGATCAACACGCGGTCTTTGAAAGTCCCGGGTTCCATTTCATCGGCGTTGCACACGACATATCTCGGAAAGGGCGCATCATCGGGGACCGTCATCACCTTGCGTCCGGCAGGAAACGCAGCCCCGCCCCTTCCGAGGAGCAAGCCATCCAGCACCACGGCTCGAACATCCTTGTAAGAAAAGTTCTTCAAAACATCGGCCAACGCCTCGTAGCCGCCACTTGCCCGGTATTCTTCCAGCGTGGCAATCCGATCCGGCTTGCGATTTTGAAAAAGGACTTGAGGATACATTTATCCGGCCTCTGTTTTTAACTCTTCTAAGATATTATCGAGTTTCTCGGGTGTCAGGGGACCATACACTTTTCGGTTGATAAGTATGGCTGGTGACCGGTCGCAATAACCGATGCAGCATACGGGCAAAAGAGTAAACAACCCGTCTGGCGTGGTTTCGCCCATTTTTATCCCCAATTTCTGACAAAGATAATCCCGAATGGATTCATATCCATCCATCCAGCAAATGATACTGTCGCACACATGAATGACATATTTTCCCACCGGTTCACGAAAGATAAAGGTGTAAAACGTAGCGAGTTCTTCCATCTCAAGGGGCGTCATGCCAAGTAGAAGGGCCGCCTCTTCCAAGGCTTCGTCACTCAGAAAGCCGTAGTGATCCTGAAGTTCGAACATAACATCCACTACCAGCTCCCGGGGATGCTCGACACTCGCTATTTTATCAATCAGTGATTTCTTTAATTCTTCAGACAGCATTCATTCGTTCCCTATTACAAATTTAGGGCTAACGGTCGATATCCGGCAATATAAAATCAACGGAACCGATGATGGCAATCAAATCGGATATGGACCAACCCCGTGCCATCATGGGCAACACTTGTACATTGGCAAAACCGGGTGCCCGTATTCTTGTGCGATACGAATATCCCAGTCCGTCGCTGACCACATAATATCCTTGCTCCCCCCGTGGAATCTCACAGGACGCATACGCCTCCCCTTTTGGAATTTTAGGGCCCCGGGTCACATTAACAAAGTGATGAATCAGGCTTTCGATATCTTTAAGCATGTCTTTTCTTTTGGGGACCGCATAGCGGTAATCATCGGTGATATAACGTCCCGAAGGCATCTGTGCTGCAGCCTGCTTAATGATTTTAAGGCTTTGGCGCATCTCCTCAACCCGAACCAGATAGCGTGCGTAACAATCGCCCTCTGAAGCGGTTGGGATATCGAACTCGAATGACTCGTATCCGGAATAGGGAAACGCTTTTCGTAGATCCCATGCCAGACCGCAGGCGCGCAAATTGGGGCCGCTGACACCCCATTCCATGGCATCATCCAAAGAAAGCCGTCCAACGCCCTGGGTTCTGGCCTTGAAAATCGCATTTTTGGTAATCAGCGATTCGTACTCCTTGAGACGGGAAGGAAAAATATCCACAAACGCATCCACGGCAGATTTCCATCCTTCGGGAAGGTCTGCGGCAACGCCGCCCAAACGAAACCAGGAAGGATGCAGTCGACCGCCGGTGATGCGTTCAACGATATCGAGAATCATCTCCCGTTCCCGGAAGGTATAGAAGGTCGGCGTCATGGCGCCCACATCGTGGGCAAAGGTCCCGAAATAGACGAGATGATTGCTCAAACGGAACAGTTCACTCAACAACACACGAATATACTGGGCCCGATCCGGCACCTTGATCCCGGCCAGGGTCTCCACGGCCATGACATACGGAAGGTTGTTGGCTGCGCCGGCCAGGTAGTCTACACGATCCGTGTAAGGGATGAATTGATGCCAGGTTTGTCGTTCACCGATCTTTTCGGCACCCCGGTGATGATAGCCGATATCCATGTCCATCTCAGCGATTTCTTCACCCTTAAGGGCAACGATAAAGCGTATCAAGCCATGGGTGCTCACGTGGTGCGGACCGATATTCAGCACCAGCTCTTCCTCTGTGTCCGATCTTCGCACATAAACACCCCCATCCAGCGGCTGGTTTTTTACTGCGTCATTTCGGGTAAAGGGTGGCATTTGTGTGGCCCTGCCGGGGTGGCTTTTTCGAAGGGGGTGTCCTTCCCAGTCGTGGGGCAAAAGAATCCGGCGAAGATTTTCATGACCTTCAAAGCGGATGCCGAACATGTCAAAAACTTCCCGTTCATACCAATTGGCAGACGGCCAGATATCGGTAATGCTTTGGGTGACCGGATCATTGCCCCACAGCGGCACTTTCAAGCGCAGCCGGTGAGCCGGCTCAAATGAAAGCAGGCTGTAAACCAGCGAGTAATCGGGATGATTTTGGCCCGGCCTGCGCGCGGATTCGTCAATGGCCGTCAAATCTTCCAGGCGCCGAAACCGGGGCAACGCCTCGGTCTTGAGAAAGCGAAGTATCTTCTTTACCCCGCCTTCCTCGACCTGAAACGTCAGCATATCCGAAGTTTTCGGAAGCAGATGAATGGTGTCCCCAAATCGCGCTTGTAAATTTTCAGCAAGGTCTTTGTCCTTGTCACTGATTTCAATCCGAGCCGGTGGTGGGGACCACATCAGGTCAGTGCGGCTCTCAAAAAACCCGGATGGTACCGCTGACGACCCCCGAATCACAACGCCCTCCATTCCAGGACCGCGCGGATCACGGGATTTGGTTTTTCCGTCCTTTAGAATGGGTGTCTGGGTGCCCTGGGTTCCGCCGCCAAGGTGCAGGATGGAACGGGCAGGTCGTTCCGAAGCAATTTTTTTTTGCAAAAGGACAAGTCCTTGCAGAACCGCTTCGGGTCGCGGCGGACAGCCCGGAATATAAACATCCACCGGTAAAATCTGGTTGACACCCTGCACCACGCTGTAGACATCATACATGCCGCCGGTGTTGGAACAGGATCCCATGGAAATGACCCATTTGGGTTCCGCCATTTGTTCGTAAAGCCTCAGAACCACCGGGGCCACTTTTTTGAACACCGTACCGGAAACGATCAGAAGATCCGCCTGTCTGGGCGAAGGACGCAACACTTCAGCACCAAAACGAGCGATATCGTAGCGAGAGGTGAACGCAGTCGCTTCTTCCACAAAACAGCATGAAAGCCCGAAAAACATCGGCCATAGGCTCATGGACCGCGCCCAGTTGATGAACGGGTCCAGGTATTTATCGAGGAGGTTTAATCTCTTGTTCGCGTCGGTCCCCAATCAAGTCCCCCTTTTCGCCAGATGTAAACAAGGCCTAAAAGCAGCATAATGATAAAAAACGAGATTTGCAGCCATCCCGACCAGCCGAGTCTGTCACAGGAGATGGCCCAGGAAAAAATGTAGGCGCCTTCCACGTCAAAGATAAGGAAAAATACAGCGACGAGAAAAAAGGGAATTGGATAATGAAGGCGGGCGGAACCGGTGGGAATGATCCCACTTTCGTAAGGTCTTAATTTGTCGGGGTTAATTTTCTTTTCCCCGAGCCATGACGCGATAAAAAGAAGCACGGCTACCAAGGCCAGAATCATTATTCCATAAATAACCAGGCTAAACACACCCGGTTCCCAGGGAGATAAGGTTCCAGCAATCGTAACAGAATGCATGTGTCCTCCGCCAAGCGATGTTCTCGATGCAGTTGAGGATGTCAACTTCACAAAAACGGTGAAAACAAAGATAGATGCTATCGCATCATAAGGGTTTTGCTAAGCTAAAAGAAACTAACATCATGGCATTGGAAGCCGTAAAAATAATGAATGTCACAGATAAAATTAAAGCCCTAAAACAAGGGCATGATTTCTACCTCATAAAAAAGGCATCAACTTTTGAATGATCTTATACAATAGCATCCTTGATTGTCAAGTGGTGAAAAAGCACCCTTCATTATGAATAATCCAATAGACGTCGCAAAACCTCATATCGTAGTATTTTCGGTTAAGGTCCGTCTTTTTAATTCGAAAATATATTTAAACCGGATAAATTGAGGCTGTCCTGATTTAGGGTGGTGATAATCAGCAGATCAGTCTTAAATTTGAATTTCAAATGACCCTTTATTTTTTTCCTTAATCGGACACACGGATATTGCTGTTGTCCAGAAGCGGTCCGCCAAGGTCATAATCATAGTGATCTATCATCTCCGAATATCTTTTGCCGCTTTTCGAATTGCCATCGGGGCTTTAACAGAATGACCCGGTACGCTTGCGGAATAGGAAATCCCATGAGAAATGCCGATGATTGCAATATCTGCCGACAATCCAGAGATTTCTCTACATTCCGGAAAACCGGCAAAGGTATATCCATTCATCATGTCACATTACATCCTCAAGTAGAAATTAGAAGTATTGAATCTTTCTCGAAGTTTGGAGTTAAAAGCCATCTCCAAGCATATGAAACACACACATAATACTTTTAAACTGATAAATGCAAGTTTATGCTGACCACATTAATCACGTCCCACTTGTCCATCGATTCAAAGAACAATCGACAACACAAAATTGTACAACCATTTAAATTTAGGAATAATTCTATAATATTTGCTTGACAAGTTCATATATTTTGTTATGAATTCATAAGGTTATTATAAGCATCTAATTGACCGAACTGTTCAATTTCTGATTTTTAATTAGATTATTGTTTAAATCGACTTTAAGTTAGCATGTTGTTTACTCAATTATTTGGTGTGGAGCAAATTATGCTTTTAGATATTATAGAATTGTGCTGAGGTTGAGTTGAAAGAAAATCCTCACTATCTTTTCATAATTGCTTAACCCGACCTAAAAAATAAAAAATGCCGCCACTAATAAAATGGGCTATTATAATCGCGCTTAGCTTATCTTTCTTTTCACCGGATATTTCCCACGCAGGCACTCCGGTTCACGGCGCAAGGGCTGCGGGTATGGGAGCCGCCTTTGCGGGTTTAGCGGACGACCCCTCGGCCATCATGCACAATCCGGCAGGGCTAACACAAGTCAAAGGCACCAATATGTATTCCGGTGTCACCGTGCTGATTCCATCCGCAGAATATACAAGCCCTTCGGGTGCATCCGAAGAAACAGACTTCAACGCTTTTTTCCCGCCGCATTTTTATATCTCTTCTGATTTCAATATGGAGAACGTTGTTTTGGGTCTGGGGATTTTTTCCCCGTTCGGGATCGGTGGTGGATACTGGAGCGAAGATGGTCTGACGAGATATATCTCAACGGAAAGCACGATTACAACCCTTAGCGTCAACCCCACATTGGCCTGGCAGGTCACCCCGAAACTGTCCATAGGGCTTGGTGTTTATTACCTTCACTCGTTCAACACCGCAGAAAAAATGATCGATCAATCCATGTTCGGCGCAGCAGACGGCAAATTCAGTCTCAATGCCGATGGGGGCGGATGGGGATATAATCTAGGCATTCTTGTAGCACCATTTGAAAAACTCAGTTTTGGTTTTGCCTTTCGGAGCAAAGTAAGTGTTGACCAGAAAGGAGATGCCGAAATCGAAAATATTGCACCTGCCCTCCAGCCGCTCTTTGGCGGCCCTCAGTTTAAAACAGAGGTTGAGACCACCGTCGATTTTCCGGAAACCGTCAGTTTTGGAATCGCCTACAAACCCATCAATAGCCTGACCTTGGCATTTGATGTTGAATGGTTGAATTGGTCGAGGTTCGATCATCAAACACTGGACTTTGAGCATGAAGTTCCGGGTGCCGGGTTTTCCGATATGGTAATCGATTTTGACTGGAAGGATCAATGGTTCATTAAGTTTGGTTTGGAATATGATTTAAACGAAAAATTTCGCCTTAAGAACAGGATACGCCTTTATTGAAACCCAAGTGCCGGATCACACCCTATCGCCCGCCTATCCGGATGAAGACGGGCACAATTTCTGCATAGGATTCGGATACAAAATCGGCAAGTGGACGGTGGATGGTTTCTACATCGCTGAAATTTATAAGGATAGAAACGTCAACAATGATATCCTAAGCGGCGAATATAAAAATACCGCTCAATTTATCGGTTTTAGTTTAGGATACAAATTTTAGAACGAAGAAGCCAGCCTTCAACAATCATGAGACCTTTGAAAAATATGAATTTTTGTTCGAGTTCGAGGAAGGCGATAATTTTAACCACAGGAATACATGAGGTATTTTGAGGATTAAAATTTGAGCCTGACAAAGAAATAGGGCAAAAAGAGGTGTTTTTCAAAGGTCTCATCATGCTGTCTTTCAACTATCTCGATGGATTTGAATGCAAAATTTTTTGGTAAATGCTGATTGTTAACTCGTCCGGTTCCGAATCAATATCAGCTTTGACAATCTCTTTGAACTCCTCGTAAACTCGGATGGCATCATTGCGTTTACCCCTGTTGAAACAGTTGATCATCAGTTTTTGGCAGGCGATTTCTGAGATCGGGTCCACGGCAACTATTTTTTTGTAAAAAGTCGGCTGCTTTCTTCAGCGTCCCTCTTTTCTCGTATATTTCAGCCAGCATATACAAAATGCGTAAATATTCCTGTCGATACACCTCTCTTTTTGATTCGATCCCCTCGATGTATAGATCATTTGCTAAAAAATCATTTCGATATATTTTCAGCGCATCATTTAAGAAAGCGATCGCTTTCTTCGTATCACCTTTGCTTTCGGCAAATTCAGCCTTTCTTTTCAAATCCATGAACTCTGCGATATCCAACTGCCACAAGCGTTCATCCAAGGATATGAAGTTGTCTTTTAGGTGAATGTAGGATGAACCAAATTCTTTGATCATAGATGGTTCGAGCAATCGGCGAAGGCGGTGTAAATTAACTTTAAAATTGGTCTCGGATGTGGTTTTCTTCTCATTTGGCCAAAGATCTTCCATGATCAAATCCTTAGGAATTTTTTCGAACCCATAAGAGATTATGATCTTCAATAGCTGTTTTGGCACATTGCCTCCCCATTCTTTTTCCGTGATGAGGTCCTTTCCGCGAGACACGCTGAATCCGTTCAGGGATCTAACGTGCAGAATGGGCAGGTTTGCCCGATGGATCGATTTAAGAACATGGCGCGCATTTTTTTTAATTTTTGCATCAGAATGTTTTGACAAACGCTTCAGCTCGGCAATGGCATGGTCATCAACCCGGGGTATAAGAAATTGAACCACATAGTCGTATGTTTGGAGTACATCCATTTCAATTGCCATGATGCCAGAGATCGACTAAATCTTTCCGGCTTGCAAAGATAAAATGAGAATATTTCTTATCTCCGGCGATCTTAAAACCTTCTTTCAAATGCATGACAGCTTGTCTAGTTTCCGAACACGCCTGTTTTAATAGCGCCAAAGCAAAATGGGTCGTAGCGACCATAATCGGAGATGACATTTCCACAAAATGATTCAGCGCATCTTCAAGCAATATTTCAGCGCGGGCATATTCCTTAAGGTGGAACAACACCAGCCCCATCAATATTTTATTCCAAATGATATGGGTATCGGAATAGTTCTCGTCGGAGGATACAATGCTGCAAGATGTTTCAATAAATTGCCTGGCAGTAAGGTATTCTTCCTTCATGTAGTGATTGATGCCTAAAAACATTGAGGCGATACCCTTCATAAAGTTCATTCGCATCACTGAAGTGAGCTGTAATAATTGGCTGCCCGCCTCTTCGGCTTCTTTGAAAGCTCCGAGATGGGGTTTCAGCATCAGTTCGGATATAAACAATACCGGGTACAAATACAATAGACCGTGGTTGCCGATAATTTCATTGGCTTGTGTTAGGGATACCTGCGCTTTTTCCAAATCTCCATTGATTGAACAACACTGGCTGAAATTTAACAAGTGATAGGCGCGAAGTTCCTGAAAGGGCGTCATTCCCACTAAATTGTCGATCTCTTTAGCCAGTTCGTCCGCCGCTGAGAAATCGCCCATTACGGTCAAGGAAAACATGGCCCAACTTAATGCGTATATCTGAAGCGGTTGGTTTCCGATGGTTTTTGACAGCACATAGGCATTCTGACAAGTTTGAGCGCCTTTTCTCTGGTCCGCGCCTCGAAGCGCGTGGCCGAAGCCGCTTTGATACAAGAGGTTTGCGCATTCCCAGGGATACGTTTCAAAAGATGTTGCTTGAAGGAGCGCCTCAGCCTCCTCAAGCAGAATTGCCATAGGGATGACATCACGCCCTCTGAACATCGTTGCTTCGATTAAAAATGCCAGGGATAGCAGTTGTCCGCGTTCATCTTTTTGTATCTTGAATAAATTGAATGCAGTTTTAAGATTGACAGTATTTTCATCGGCCCCTGTAAACCGTCTCGTAACGGATAAGTATAATAAGAGCCAGGGCCGATCCAGGACGATATCTTTGGGAAGAGCTGTAAGTAAGTTGGACAGGTCGACTGTCCGGCCCGATTTTAAGAGATCGGCTCCCAACCTCTCGATAATTGTTGCAGCTTCGTGAAAATTTTGGGCCTCCAGATAAAATTTCGCAGCGTTTTGCCATTCCCCTTTATGCGCGCAGAGAGACGCAGCCTTGTTCAATACTGCATTTTTTTCATCTTGCGCAATACTTGAGTCTAATTTAGATCTCAGAAAATCTTTAAACAACTGGTGATATCTGAAAAACCATCCCTTCTTTTCTTCATAGACCGATTGCACAAAAAGGTTTCTCTGCACAAGATCCATGAGTATTTGTTCTGCATTGTCAATATCGGCCAAACGATTCAACAATGCCGGTTCGATTGATTCGAAAACGGAAGATATCATCAGCAATCTTTGGCTTGTATACGGCTGGGCGTCGAAAATCTCTTCAGCGAAATATTGAAAGACCTCGGCTTTGAAAAATGTCGGGATATCTTCTAAAAGATAATTTTGCCTTGAATCTTCCGGTAAGCGATCCAGCTTTTCAGAAAGCAGAATCAACCCGCCGACCCAGCCTTCGGTCAGTTGATGAATTCTATTGACCTGGCCGGTATCTAAATTCATCTTTTTGATTTTCTTAAAATAAATTTTGATTTCGTCTTTGGTGAAAGAGAGCTCTTGGTTATCCAGTAAAACCATCTTCTGGGTCATCTTCAACCGTTCGAGCTTGAATGAAGCAACAGTCCGGGATAAAATCCACACGATCACATTGGATGGCCTTTCCTCTATCAATTTCTGCAAAAATCGGTGCGAAGCCGCATCAGCGATCAATCTGTCCAAACCATCCATGACGATATGGATTGGATCGGAGACCAGCGAAAAAATAGATTGGAGCCAATCACGATATAATGCGTTCTCATCCCTGGGACCTGCAGAAAGGGCCGGATATTCTTTGATAGCTGAAAAATCGACGCTGTTAACCGCTGCCTCAAGGGCTGAAATTAATGCGTGAAAAAAATTCACCGGGTCGGAATCTTCTGTGGAAAGGTTAATCCAGGCCGGTTTTATATTGAGTTCTTCAAAATATGAGGCGGCGAGTGTCGATTTGCCCTGGGCAGCCTGTCCCAATACAAATATCAATTGCTTGTCGTCATGTTGGGTGAGCCGCTGAAATAGTCGAGGTCTTGGAATCACCGAGGATAATTTTGGTGGGCTGACTTTTAGCATGCTGATTAATCCTTAGTAGGAAAAAGTTACTAATTTACTATAAATTTAAAGAGTTGCTGTCAAGGGCTTTCCTGAATCATATTCATAATCTCTCAAATATTCAATATTTCCATATACTTTCATTTGATGCATGCTTAAAGAATTCAATACGCCATTTTAACCTCATTTTAACCCTTTCAATCTATAAGAATGGTGAAATGCCCCTAAACTTGTAAAACTGATTTGGCAATTATGCGTTTGCAAGCATCAAGGCTATCCTATGCAGAAAAAGAAAAAAAGTAGGCGGTCTTCAAACGAAATGGCATTCTATATTGTCGGGCACAGACGGCTGGAAAATGAGTTGATCGCCTCTTATCTGAGACGAAAGACCGGAAATGAATGCTTTGTATTGGAAGATCTTCATCATATCCCAAAAGCCAATCCCAAAAACAACAGCCGGGAAAGACTTGTTTTCTTGGACTGCCGGAAGAAAGATCTGAAAAACCTTTTGATCGAATTAAGAGCTTATAACATCCATAAACCATCAGCAAACCATATCGTTCTTTTTAATGTGCCTACCGACCTGGAGTTTAACAAAAAATTGGTTGTAGAAGGAATCCAGGGCTTTTTTTACGAACATGATCCGCTTGCCAAGTTTATGAAAGGGATTCAGGCTGTTCTTGACGGGAAATTGTGGCTTACCAGAGATATGATGTCCAGATGTATTTTTGAAGGGACTAACAAAGATAAATCTTCAAAGAACAGCAGTGAAAATCTGACAGAAAGGCAAATCGAAATACTTGCTTTGATCGCCGTGGGTGCAACCAATGACGAGATTGCAGACAGGCTTTGTATCAGTCCTCATACTGTAAAGACACATCTTTACAGAATTTTCAAGTTGATTAGCGTCCCCAATCGTGTCCAGGCAGCCCTCTGGGCAGCAAAGAATTTATAGCTCGCCCGCCTTTCAGCTAGTTCGATGTGTTCGTATGCAAAATATTTTGGTAAATACTGAATGTTAACTCGTCCGGTTCCGAATCCATCTCAGCTCTGACAATATCTTTGAACTCCTCGTAAACCCGGATGGCATCATTGCGTTTGCCCCTGTTGAAACAGTTGATCATCAGTTTTCGGCAGGCGGTTTCGGAGATCGGATCCACGGCAACTATTTTTTTGTAAAAAGCGGCTGCTTTTTTCAGCGCTCCTCTTTTCTCGTATATTTCAGCCAACATGTACAAAATGTCTAAATATTCTCGACGATACGCCTCTCTTTTGGAGCGAATCGCCTCTATGTACAGATCATCTGCCAGAAAATCATTTCGATATATTTTCAGCGCATCCTTTAAATAAGTGATCGCTTTGTTTGTATCTCCTTTACTTTCGGCAAATTCGGCTTTTCTTTTAAAATCCAAGAAGTCTGCGATATCTAGCTGCCACAAGCGTTCATCCAAGGATATAAAGTTGTCTTTTAAGTGAATGTAGGATGAACCAAATTCCTTCATCATAGAAGGTTCGAGCAGTTTGCGGAGACGATGCAAATTCACTTTAAAATTGGTCTCGGAGGTATTTTTTTTCTCATTGGGCCAGAGATCTTCCATGATCAAATCCTTGGGAATTCTTTCGAACCCATATGATAGTATGATCTTCAATAGCTGTTTTGGCAAATTGCCTCCCCACTCTTTTTCCGTGATGATATCCTCACCGCGGGACACGCTGAAGCCGTTCAGGGATCTTACGTGCAGTATGGGCAGGTTTGCCTGATGGATCGATTTTAGAACATGGCGCGCATTTTTTTTAATTTTTGCATCAGAATACTTTAACAAACGCTTCAATTCATCAATGGTATGGTCATCAGCGCGGGGTATGAGAAGTTGAACCACGTGGTCGTATGTTTGGAGTAGATCCATTTCAATGGCCATGATGCAGAGATTGACCAAATCCTTTCGGTTCATTAAGATAAAATAATCATATTTCTTGTCGGCTGCGATTTTGAATCCTTCTTTCAAATGAATGGCAGCCTGTTTGGTTTCCGAACGCGCCTGTTTTAATAGCGCCAAAGCAAAATGGGTGACAGCTACTGTAAGAAGCGATGAAAGCTCCACATAATGATTCAGCGCTTCCTCAAGCAAAATTTCAGCTCTGACATATTCTTTGAGGTGGTACAACACCAGCCCCATCAAAATTTTAGCCCAAAAGATATGGGTCTCGGAATAGCTCTCATCGGAGGATACAATGCTGCACGATTTTTCAATAAGTCGTCTGGCAATAAGGTATTCTTCCTTCAAGTAATAGCTGCGGCCTAACCACATCGTAGCGATACCATTCATAAAGTTCGCCTGCATGGTTGAACTGAGCTGTAGTAATTGGCTGCCGGTCTCTTCGGCTTCTTTGAAAGCTCCGAGATGGGGTTTTAGCATCAGTTCGGAGAAAAACAATACCGGATATAAATACAGCAGGCCATGGTTGCCGATAATTTCATTGGCTTGTGATATGCATACCTGCGCTGTCTCCAAATCTCCCCGAACCGTACAACACTGGCTGTGATCCAACAAATACAATGCGCGAATTTCAGGAAACGGTGTATGTTCTAATAAAGTTTTGATCTCTGCAGCCAGTTCGTCCGCCTCTGAGAAATCGCCCATTAAAGACAAAGCTAACATGGCTTTGCTTAACGCGTAAATTTGAAGGGGTTGGTTCCCGATGGTTTTTGACAGCACATAGGCATTCTGACAGGTTTGAGCGCCTTTTCTCTGGTCGGCCCCTCGAATCGTATGGCCGAAGCCGACTTGATACCAGAGGGTTGCGCATTCCCAGGGATATGCTTCAATAGATGTTGTTTGAAGGAGTGCTTCCGCCTCTTCAAGCAAAATCGCCATAGGAATGAGATCACGCCCTCTATTCATTGTCGCTTCGATCAAATATGCCAGGGCAAGAAGTTGCCCGCGTTCATCTTTTTGCATCTTGAATAATTCGAAGGCATTTTTAAGATTGACGGTATTTTCATCGGCGCTTGTAAACCGTTTCGTAATGGATAAGTATAATAAGAGCCAGGGCCGATCGAGAACAATATCTTTGGGTAGAGACAGCAGTAGGTTTGACAGGTCGGCTGTTCTGCCCAATTTTAAGAGGTCGGCCCCCAGTCTCTCGATAATTGTTGCCGCTTCGTGAAAATTTCGGGCCTCAAGATAAAAATTCGCAGCGTCTTTCCATTCCCCTTTGCGTGAGCAAAAAGACGCAGCCTTGTTCAATACGGAATTTTTTTCATCTTGTGCAATATTTGAGTCTAATTTAGATCGCAGAAAATCTCTAAACAACTGGTGATATCGGAACAACCACCCCTTGTCTTCTTCATAAACCGATTGCACAAAGAGATTTCTTTGCACAAGATCCATGAGTATTTGATCTGCATTGTTAATATCGGCCAAACGGTTCAGCAATGCCGGTTCGATGGATTCGAAAACGGAAGATATCATCAGCAATCTTTGGTTTGTATACGGCTGGGCATTGAAAATCTCCTCAGCGAAATATTGAAAGACCTCGGCTTTGAAAACCGTTGGCATATCTTCTAAAAGATACGTTTGTCTTGAATCTTCCGGTAAGCGATCCAGCTTTTCAGAAAGCAGAATCAACCCGCCGACCCAGCCTTCGGTCAGTTGATGAATTCTATTGGCCTGGCCGGTATTTAAATTCATCTTTTTAATTTTCTTAAAATAAATTTTGATTTCGTCTTTGGTGAAAGACAGCTCTTGGTTATCCAGTAAAACCATCTTCTGGGTCATCTTCAGCCGTTCGAGTTTGAATGAAGCAACAGTCCGGGATAAAATCCACACGATTACATTAGACGGTTTTTCCTCTACCAGTTTTTGCAAAAATCGGTGTGAAGCCGCATCAGCATGCAACCGGTCCAAACCATCAATGACGATATGGATTGGATCGGAAACCAGCGAAAAAATAGATTGGAGCCAATCGCGATATAAAGCGTTCTCGTCTTTAGGACCTACGGAAAAAGCCGGATATTCTTTGATCGCCGAAAAATCGACGATGTTAACCGCTGCTTCAAGCGCTGAAATCAATGTGTGAAAAAGATTCACCGGGTCGGAATCTTCTGCGGAAAGGTTAATCCAGGCCGGTTTTATGTTGAGTTCTTCCAAATATGAAGCAGCGAGTGTCGATTTACCTTGGGCAGCCTGTCCCAATACAAATATCAATTGTTTGTCGTAATGTTCGTTGAGCCGCTGAGATAATCGAGGTCTTGGAATCACCGAAGATAATTTTGGTGGGCGGACTTTTAGCACGCTGATTGATCCTTTCATTTCGTTTTTGAATCTCAACTAATGTTTGAGAAATCAGTGCTGGTAAACAGAAAAAAGATCAAATTACCGGGTACACCCCAATTAGAGGTTAATCCAACTCGTCAGACGACCTCCGGTAAATAAAAACTTAAAATGAGGAGTTTAAATTTTAAATGGAATCATAAAGTTATCAAATCAATATTAATTAAAATAGTTACTGTCAAGGAATTTTCCGAATCCTATCGACGATATCTTAAATATATAATTTACAAAATAGTGATTTTTTGTGTTGACTATTATTTTTTCATAATTAATTTTTAAAGATAAACTTAATTCTATTTCATTCATGCAGTAACTGCGCAATAAAAATGTACGAAGTCAAGGAGTTGAGCAAATGGCACAACAAACTTCAGAAGATAGAGAGAGCGCTTTAAACGGTTCAGACAAGGCCATCATTCGCGAAGACATTCTCCGGAGCTTTCCGAGGCTTTTCGGTACCAAAACGATAAACAATCGAAAAATCAATGTGGAACAGGAGATTGCCGCACTCGCCCAAGAGCTGCATCCCGAGATCGCGGTAGCCCTAACTGCACGCCAAGCATTACTGCATTCTCCTGCACCGGTCCACGAAAAATATTCCTGGCCGAAGTGGGACGACACATTTGAGGATCCCGTAACGAAAAAGTCCTGGACATACCGCCAGATCGTCCAGGGCTTGATTGATAACTTTCTCGGTCGGGACAGCGAGTGGCGCTGGCGGCTCAACGACGAAGCGCCCATCCCAAAGGACGCCCACCCGTTGAAAAACCCCGGTTTGGAGCTTACCGGACCCTGGTATCCGCTGGACATGGCCTTCAATGCGTTGAATAGCCCGGCGCCTATGAATATGCCGGATTTTGAAGACGCCTCCCCAACCCATTTCCGGCCCGACGGTACGCCCGAGAATCAACCGATTGCGATTTTCGCGGCCCTGGAAAACGCAAAAGAGATCTTCGAAGGAGCCTGGGACAACCGCACCTACAGGGTTGAAAAGAAAGGTAAAACGCGAGAGTACAACATCAAAGAATCTCCGGCGAATTGGCCGACCCGGTTTGCCCGACCTCCGAGTATCCATGTGCGCTATGACCACATAACGGTCAAAGGCCAACCAGTACATGGTATGATTCCGATCACCCTCCTCTGGGCGCTCAACAACTACGAGTCCCTCACCCGGATCGGCACCGGCCTATACTACTACATTCCAAAGATTCAGACCCCTCAGGAAGCGCTTATTGTTGAAAAGCTCCTGGTTCATGTGGAAGACTTGATCGGCGTCCAACCCGGCACCATCAAGATCAAAATGCTCTACGAAGAGGGAAATGCAGGCCGGTTTTGCCTGTGATTGCATGGGTCTTGCGACGCAGGCTCCTTGGGACAAACGTGGGCCGCTGGGACTACCTGGCCAGCATCATTGAGATGTGGAAGGAGGATCCGCAGGGTGTGTTTCCGGATCCGCAGTCCATCGGCATGGCCACACCGAACATGATTGCATATCAGCGCTACAACGCGCTGATGATGCTCATGGCCGGCATGAAGAATGGCGAGCTCAGCAATGGGGGTCCCATTGGCGGAATGGCAGCGGTAATGATTTATCAACCGGCCGATCCCTATGGCCGCTCGCAATACAACCCACTGGCCTTGCGTGGAATGGTCATCGACAAGATACGAGAGCGTCTTTTGGGTCTCATCTTTGTACCCGATGAACAGCTGCCCGAAGGTCGACAGCCCACCCTGGAAGAGATCCTTGCCGGAGAGGTAAAGGGACGACTCTACGATACCTATCGCCAAAGTTGGGTGGCCAGCCCCGAACCCTCCTACGTCGCCGCCGGCAATACACCTTTGCAGGCTTCCGTGACACAGCTCCAGGCGATCCTCGATGCGCCGACACAGGAAGTGCAGGTGAAAGACAAGCCAGTGCCGACGGTCGCCAGCGGTCTCGTGGAGGCGGAGCGGCTCCTGCTGCAATCCCGCGGATTGTTGAACCCGCAGGGCAAGATCACACCCTGGGTCGTCGACGAAGACCTATTCAGCATGCCGGAGAAGCTCTTTTCGCAAGAACTCTGGGACAGTATCTATGGTGTGCCCAAGGGTGAGATCACCATTGAGCACATCCAGCACGCCTTCTTCATGGCGGCGAACTACGGCTTCCAGATTCTCAACGGTAACTTCGCGGCCGCCATCGACGACTACGAGCTTTCGCTGCGTTTCATGAATGATCTCGCCACTTATAGGATCGATGTATCGTGGCTGTGGACCCTCCTCCACCACCAGGCCGTCATCACCAAAGACGGCTATCTTAAACGGCCTGCGCTCACCGAAGATGGGCTCACGCCGGCTGAAGACGCCTTCGAGGTCAAGGCCGGTGCCCGCTTCACCGAGGAGCTTTTCCAGAAGCTGTGGGACTACCACAACGAATGGACATCGGCGTTCTTCGCCGAGCTGGACCGCCTCGGCAATCCGGGCCGTTTTGACCAAGCCAAGGCGTCTGTCATTATGGAGATTCTCAAGCGTCAGCTGCTGTCGCCCAATTATGTCCAGCACAGTGCCCGGGTGCTCTTTGTCATGGCACCGGCGAACGAGCAGGAGCGCGCGCAGCTTTTCGAGGCAATCTTCAGCCCTCTCCCGCGAGGACGTCGTCAAGCGCGTTCATGAAGGCACCCTGAACAAGTCCGCGTTGGATGCCCACGATTATGTTTATGACATCTTTCCGGGGATCGAAGAAGAATAATCCGAATATCTCACAAAATTTGAGATGGCTTACACTCAAAATCAACGATCCTGTTGGATATGTGCGTGTTTATGGGTGTGTTTTCTCTTATAGCGATGTTTTCCTCCAATGCTTAATCATTTATTCTCTACCCATTAACTTCCTCACAATATACCATTGAAAATTAATAAAAAACATTTTAACATCATTCATGCTAGTTAAAATTTGTCGGAATATTGACTTTTTTTCTGACTGGAGGATATCCCTATGGTAAAAAAACCAATCTATGAAGAATTGGAAGGAAAGATCAACTACTTAGAGAAAAAAAACCTTAAACACAAGCGAATAAATGGAGTGTTCCAAAAAAACGAAGCCTCTTTAAGAAGTTTATTGCACGCCTTGCCAGTAGGTATCGGAGTGGTATTCGACAGGGTAGTCATGGAAGTGAATGAACGCCTATGCGATATACTAGGCTATTCACCCGAAGAGATCCTGGGAAAGAGTGCGAGGATGTTTTATCCGACCGATGAAGATTTTGAACATGTAGGGATAAAAAAATACAAACAAATCCATGAAAAAGGAATAGGTACCATCGAAACACGTATGCAACGTAAAGATGGTAGCATAATTGATGTATTTTTGAGTTCTTCTCCCATAGATCCTAAAGATTTGTCGATGGGCGTGACCTTCACAGTACTTGATATAACTCTTCGCAAACAATCAGAAAGGAAATTACAAGAGAGTGAGACAAAGGTATCGCCTTCTTGTGGAATCCACACCTGATTGGGTTTGGATATGTGACAAAGAAGGTCGCCATACATTTTCCAACAAGGCCATAAAAAAACTCTTAGGGTATGAGGTTCAGGAAATCATAGGTATTTCAGCCTATAGTCTGATGCATCCTGAAGACCGAAAAAAGTTCAAAAGTGGTTCCAAAACGCGAAAAAAGAGAAAAGAGGTTGGAGAGGGTCTATCATACGTTGGAAACACAAGAACAAATCGATACGATATTTGGAGACCATTGCCGAACCGATTCTTGACGCCAAAGGTAGCCTGACCGGCTTTACCGGTATTGATCGTGACGTCACCGCTCGCAAACAGTCAAAAGAGGCACTACAAAATGCGCATGACGAACTTAAAAAACGAACCATGGATTTGGAAATTAAAAGAAAAGGTCTTGAGGAGCTTAATACGGCCATGAGGATTTTATTAAAAAAAAGAGACGCCGACAAGGCAAAAATGAAAGAAAATGTTCTGGCGAATGTAAAAACGCTTATTGAACCATATTTTGAAAAGATCAAAAATACCGGGTTGAATGATCAACAGAAGGGCTTGTTGAGAATTGTCGAGTCGAATTTAAACGAAATTATTTCTCCATTCACGCAAAAAGTTTCCCTAAAATATTTCAAACTGACATCAACGGAAATTCAGGTTGCAACTCAAATAAGACATGGCTATACCACAAAAAAGATAGCAGCACTTATGAATGTATCTCCGAGAACCATCGAAACTCACAGGAAAAATATACGAAGAAAAATTGGTCTGGAAGGAAAGAAAGCAAATCTCAGGTCTCATCTCTTGTCCATCGACTGAATCGTTCTTATAACGTCTGCCCAGCCAATGGATTATGTCTGGAATTTCCGATTTTGAGCAGAATTTCAAAGAATGCCTTTCTGTTGTAACCCTTGAACCTTGAACTCTGAACCTATCTGCTATCTCGAATATTTCACCTAAGTAATAAAAATAAAAAAGCCTCTCGAAAATTTTTATGAAATATTCGGGTTAACCGGCCCAGAAGAGATAAACATACACTGCAGCAAGCAACAATATGGGCCATTGATGCCGGAAAGAAAGATGCGTTAAGGAAGAATCCAGGTGCGAACGAAAAAGATTTGTCAGTACGGCTTTTGATGCAAAAACGCCGACCAGAATAAATACTGTCTGATAAAAGTTAATCCAAAGAGGATCCATGCTCACCATCAGGAAATTCAAATCAACCCCGATCTGCCTTCCCAGAGTGGGAAAAAACTGACCGCCTTTGCTTATCAATCGTTCAATCTGGTAACTCAACTCAAAAATGACCACCATCGGGACAATAGCATAGGCAAAAAGATTCGAGGCTACTCGGGACGAGGTGTTTTTAGACCCCAAAGTTACATTTCCGGATGTTTTAATAAATAGAAACGCCAATGAAGTTGCTATTACCATCAGCACCGAATAAAAAATCCATGGTTGAGTCTGTGCGAAGGCAAATTTATGGAAATATCCGTTTTTTTCCAGACCCCTAAATAACTGGGTTCCCATAATGATAGACACCAAAATTGCCATTGTTAGATCCGGCTTGCGAAAAGTCCAAAGCTCTTGGCCGGGTATCCTCAGATTAATAGCCGGGACCTGGTTGGGACAATTTTTTATACAATTCCCACAGAGGATGCAGTCCTGGTTGTTATGAAGTATAAAAGGCGCTTCAAAAACAGGGCACCCTGCCTGATGATCTTTCCCGACATAACAGCTGCTCTCCATGCAGTCGTTGTTGCATATATTTTGATTTGCGCGTAATTCCAAAATCGAGCATCTTGATAAAAATCCTGCCAATTTGCCGAGTGGACAAAGAAAGCGGCACCAGATCCTTCGCTTATAGATCAGGGCAAGTATGAGCGCAGGAACGGAAATAAACAAAATCAGCATCGCCGTCGCCCGGGGAGAAAACGGCATGTTAAACACGACTTCGGACCAAAAGATGGCAACGATGCCGGCAACGGCCAGATAGCTTCCATAATTGCGGATAAAATAAGGAACATTGCGGTTTAGACCATATTTGCGGCTTATGATCGAACTTGAAGCTCCCACCGGACAGACCGCACACCATATTCTGGCAGCCAGGATACAGCTCAAAATGACCAAAGGTTCCCATAGCCCCCAGGTTAATTCAAGAGATATATTTTGATTTGCTGTCTGGGTGCCTAAAAAACCCAAGTAAATAATCAGTAAAAAAAAGGCACCTGCGACCAGTTGAGCCCCACCGGGAAAAGCGCTGCTCTGAAATAACCGACGGATTCGTTTGACATTCAAGAGATTAAAGCTCAATCTTTCTGTGATCCGGGGTGCCGTACCGATGAGGATGTCTTCAGGGATTAATTGACTGTTCTGAGCAAGATTTACAGCCCGCCGGATAACCGCTCCGAGTTCGTCAGTATTCCCCGGCCAGTCGTAGGCCATAATGCTTTTGTAAGCCTCGAGGTCAATACCGTCAATGGATTTCCCGGCCTGTCTGCTGTAATGTTCTATAAGATGTTCTGAAAGCTGACGGAGATCTTTTTTTCGCTTTCTAAGCGGCGGTACAATCAGGGTCTTATTTTTTCCTAAAATTTCGAACAGCTGTTTATTGAACCTGCCCTCCTGAACCCGTTGGTTCAGGTCTACAGAACTTGTGGCCACAACCCGGATCGAAGAATGTATTAACGTCTGGTCGCCCGCAGGCTGAAAACGGCCATTCTGAATAAAATCGACCAATTTGATCTGGACACTGTCTATCAAATGCTCAATATTCTCAAGAACTACGGTGCCGGCATCCCCAATTTGAAACAAACCCAACCGCCTTTCCGGTGCAAAAGACAGTGTTCCTTTGGCATGTCCAAAGAGGGCACTGCTTTGGGCCAGTTCAAGACGAATGGGATCATGCTTTTTGGGTCGGTCAATACTTCTCCCAATACTTACGGTCTTGATGTCAATGGATAGGAAAGGGCCTTCTTTTCTTTGACTATCCCGGTGAATCAGCTCGGCCACATCGCTTTTTTCGGTTCCGGGTTCTCCCAAAATCAACACGGCTCTGTCATTTTTGGCCGCTACATTTATCTCGTCCTGGAGCCGTTTGACCACCCTGCTTCGACCGATCAACTTTGGCTCAATTCCAAGCCCTGTTTGGAAATAAAACGTTGGTATGCTTTTTCGGTGGCCGAGGCATGAACGAGTTCAACACCCCCTCTGCTCAACCGGCTGGAGAGGATTTTAGAGAGTGCCAGAGAAAATTCAGGAATTTCAGATGCAAGTTTGTCAAAGGCCTCTTTCGAAATCACCAGAAGACCGCATGCTTCTTGAGTCTCTACAGATGCAGAACGGGGTTCGCCGGTCAACAGTGCCATCTCGCCAAAACTATCTCCTGGTTCGAGAATGTTTAATGTGACATTAACACCATCGTCCGAGACTCGAAAAACACGGGCTGACCCTGAAATGATCTGGTAAAAAGAATCCGCCTGATCCCCTTGGTGTATGATGGTTTTGTCTTTAGGAAAGGCTTGGTATTCTGCAACCCCGGAAATTTTTTCGATTAGCTCCTGAGGCAGATTTTTGAAAAGCTCAACAGAACGGAGCAAATCCTCCCCTTGTTTCTGAAGAATAGAGTGCAGTGCGCTAGGATTCAGATCTTTGTTCTCGACAATGATTTGTCCGATGGGTTTATAGATTCCTTCATGTTCAAGGGCGATCTGCTTTTCTATGGCCGCTTCGATCGCCTGTTGATCACAGGTTTGACTCTCGACCAAATAGAATCCTATTTTTTTGAAGTCCATAAGACTCCCTCACCTAAAATATGCAATTACCGATTTCGCCGCAGTTGCAAGGCGCAGGGCGTGAAGCTGTAATAAGTTACCGCGAACTCCCTGCAACACAGCAAATGCGGTGAAGGCTGTGATCCTGAAGGGTGAAAAATTTTCATGCAGTTTTTAGGTCTCAAGCTAAGACAAGTCTATGCAGATAGAATGGTTAAGGCATGTTACGGTCTGCGTTTAATTTTTACCCTTGCCTTGTATGGTATTATGTGTAAATTATTTAAACAATATTAGCAAGTGTCAATAAGCAAAAAAAGGAGTCCACGATTTCATTTTCAGCGCTTTAAATTTGAATTCCCCCGCAGATTGTCGGAACACAGTGGAAATCCCGCTTTCGAGACTACGGGGATAGGAATTAGTCTTTCGCTTACTTGTCCGCCTATGCTGTGTGGCGGATTAGATCACGCAGGTTCACCCGCCTTCGGAGGGTTTACCTGCGGGAGTTTCATAAAATCGGTACACGATTTTATTTGCGTTCGGAGGGTTCTCAAATGGGTAGAAAACCAACTTACGAAGAATTGGAAAGACGTGTTAAGTGGTTAGAAAAAGAGGCTGTCAAGCCTAAAAAGACGGATGGGGCATTATATAAAAGTAAGGAAAAATATAAGCATATTTTTAGTAGCATTGAAGAGGGATATTATGAAGTAGATCTGGCGGGAAATCTGACTTTTTTTAACGATTCATTATGCAAAATTTATGGTTATGCCCGTAATGAATTGATGGGTATGAACAACCGTGAGTACATGACTGCCGAGACTGCAAAAAAGACATATGAAATATTTAACAGAGTTTACAGAACAGGAGAACCTACGAAAATATTTGATTGGGAGTTTATAAAGAAAGATGGCTCAAAAGTAGATGTAGAGATTTCTGTTTCTTTAATAAGGAATTCAAAAGGGCGAGCAATCGGGTTTAGAGGTATTGTTCGAGACATCACAGAGCGCAAAAGGATCAAAAAGAAACTTCAAAAGAGTAAAGCAATGTTTCAGACAATTGTTGAAAGCTTGCCGTTTGATATTTTTGCCCTTGATCGGAATAATCGTTATTTTTTTCAAAATGCAATCTGTAAGAAAAACTGGGGAAATTTGCTTGGAAAATCTCCGAAGTATGTTTCTGTAAACGACGAAACAAAAAACTTGTGGATCGAAAATAATCGTCGCGCTTTTTCAGGGGAAACAGTTACGGGTGAGGTGGTATACGATAGTGTACAAGGAGACAAATGCCACTTCTACAATATTATTTCTCCAATAAGGGACAAGAAAAAAATATTCGGGATTTTGGGTGTACTTATCGATGTCACAGAGTTTAAGCGGATAGAGGGAGCTTTACGACAAAGCAAGGAGCGATTTCGTAACCTAACTGAAACAACCAGTGACTGGATTTGGGAAGTCGATAAAGATTTATGTTACACTTATGTTAGCCCAAAAATTCGAGCCGTTCTTGGTCATTATCCAGAGGAAATAATGGGTAAGACGCCTTTTGACCTAATGCCATCTGAAGAGGCCCATCGAGTTTCAAAGATTATTAATACTATTGCTTTGTCAAAACAGCCATTTAATTGTCTTGAAAACATAAACCTCCACAAAAAAGGTTATCCTGTGGTATTAGAGACCAGTGGAATTCCGATCTTCGATGATGATGGCGAGCTTTGTGGCTATAGAGGTATTGATCGAGATATCACTGAACGCAAGCGGACCGAGAGGAGTTACGGAAAGCTCACGATGAACTTGAAAAACGCGTGGAGGAACGCACCAAAGAGTTGGAAATCCAGAAAAGCAACCTAGAGGAAGCCAATATCGCAATGCAGGTATTATTGGATAAACGGCAGGAAGATAAAAAAGAAATGGAAGATAATGTATTGACGAATGTAAAAGAAATGACAGCGCCATATTTTAAAAAAATTAGAAAAACGAAACTGAATGATCAACAGAAAGCTATTTTGAGCATTTTAGAGTCATATCTTAACGAAATTATTTCACCATTTGTTCGAAAAATGTCAATGAAATATTTAAACCTGACTCCTACAGAAATCGAGGTGGCAAATCTAATACGCCATGGCATCAATTCCAAAGAGATTGCTGATATTATGAATTTATCACCTCGGACAATTTACAATCACAGAAAAAATATCCGAAATAAACTTAGAATAAAAAACAAGAAAACAAATCTCAGATCGCATCTTTTATTCATCGATTGAACTGCAACAAGGAACTCATTCCGCCCGCTTCGAATCATTAAAGTTCTATTATGTAATATTACCTATTAAGATATTAAACCTCTGAACCTCTGAACCTCTGAACCCCTGAACCCCTGAACCTCTGAACCCCTGAACCCCTGAACCCTTGAACCTAAACCTGGTATTTATTATCCGTATTTTATGCTATAAAATAGAGTATTGACTATTGCACCTCCATCCGTTATAAATTATACTGTTTTTTTAGGCATTTGCTCCAGATTAATTTGTATCATAACCACGGCTTTTCCGGGTGGAATTTAGCAAATTGCCGTATACCGCACAGGTTGTAATCCGGGACATAAATATCATGGTTTCCAAAAAACAAAAAAACCCTTGCCCTCCAACTGAGATGACCTTTTATATTGTCGGTCCCAGAAGGCTACAAAACGAGGCGATTGCCTCATACCTGGCAAATAATACCGGAAACGATTGCGAGGTGTTTGAAAATATCAGTCAAATTCCATCCGGCAATTCCAACCCGATCGCTCAAAAGAGTCTTGTATTGTGTGACTGCCTTGGTAAAGATCTCAAGAGACAGCTTACCGAACTTAAAACGTTTACCAATCAGAACAAATCAAAATCCCGTGTTGTCTTCTTTAATGTGTCCAAAGACATGGAGTTTAAAAAGAAATTCGTATTAAAAGGAATACATGGTTTTTTCTATAAACATGATTCACTGGACATTTTTTTAAAGGGGGTTCAAGCTGTTCTCGACGGTAAACTATGGCTTTCCCGGGAGATGATGACCAAATGTATTTTTGAAGGTACTGACAATGATAAATCTTCAAAGAACATCTGTGACAAACTCACCGATAGGCAAACTGAAATACTCGCCCTAATTGCTGTTGGGGCAACCAATGAGGAAATCGCCGAGAGATTGTTCATCAGTCCTCATACGGTAAAGACTCATCTTTATAAAATTTTCAAAAAAATCAACGTTCCCAATCGCATCCAGGCAGCCCTCTGGGCCGCCAAGAATCTATAGCAACAGTAAAAGGTAAAACGTGAAATGTAAAAGGTCTTTGTTACTGCTGTTTTTGCTGTTCCCATTTCACTATTCACTTTTTACCATTAACTGTTCACTTTTCACTCTTAACCTCTGAACCCGTAACCCAGATCCTTTATTTTCCCTTGACACATCCTTAAAAAATGTTTATACATATACAAATGTGTATAGAGAGGTGTATGGTGAGAACAAATATAGTTTTAGATGATGATCTCGTTAAAGAGGCATTAAAATTAAGCGGTTCCAAGACCAAAAAAGAACTAATTCACCTTGCCCTTAAAGAATTTGTCGAAAATAAGCGCCGTCTTAATCTCCTGGATCTTGAAGGAAAAATAGAATTCTCCGAAGGATATGATTATAAACAGATGCGAGAGATGAAATGATTCTGATAGACACCTCGGTGCTGATTGATTTCTTTAAGGGAATCAAAAACAGGTCTGCAGATAAATTTAAATCCATTTTGCTTCAAAAGATACCATTTGGAATCAATTCATTCATTTATCAAGAAGTTTTACAGGGAGCAAAATCTGAAGAAGAATACAAACGCCTTAAAAAATATCTTATTTCCCAGCGTTTTTTTCACCCAAAAGATCCTGTTGATTCATTCACCTGTGCAGCCAGAATATATTTTGACTGCCGCAAAAAAGGCATCACGATTCGAAACACTATCGACTGTATTGTCGCTCAGACAGCCATTGAGAACGACTTGCACCTGCTTCATAATGATAAAGATTTTGAAATTATGGCAAAAGTAATTCCATTAAAATTTTATTAAACCAAATTAATAGTAAAACGTGAAATGATAAACTATCATATAGAAAAAATTATAAATTCTTTATTTGCAATCGCTCCAGACATTTTCAGCAAGCACCCTGTATTGTTTGCTTACCTTTACGGAAGTTATGCCACCGGAGTTGTACACCCTTTCAGTGATCTTGATATTGGCATCTATATCGAGAAAGTGCCGGATAGAAAGTATTTGGAACTCGAACTGTCTTTATCCCTGGAAATTGATGCTGGTGTGGAAACGTCAATAGCCTCTGAGGTCCGCATTATAAATAATCTTCCGCTTGTGATATTAGGAAAAATGATTTCAGAGGGCGCTTTAATATATTCAAGAGATGAAGTTGTCCGGGTCGATTTTGAGACCTCTGTTCGAAGTGCATATTTTGATTTTTTGCCCGTTATTCAAAACTATCATCGCACATACATAGAAACTTTTCGGTAATACAAGAGTCGTAGAAGAAGATCATGGTTTCGATTGAAAAAGTTGTGCATAAATTTCAACAGTTAGATGAATATCTCAAAATTTTAGAAAAGATTTCCAAAACACCTAAAGAAACTTTTTTAATTGATAAAATATTGATAGGGAGCGCTAAGTATTATCTTCAAGTCAGCATTGAGTGTTGTCTGGATGTTGCAAACCATATCATTGCATCTGAAAAGTTACGAGCGCCAAGAGATTATCCCGATTCGTTCCTTGTCATTCAAGAAGAAAGGCTCATTTCATCTGAGCTTGGAGATAAATTGCGCCAAATGGCAAAATTTAGGAATCGACTTGTTCATCTATACGGAGAAATAGATAATACTAACGTTTACGAATACATAAAAGGAGATCTTAAAGATATAAAAGAATTTAAGTCGATAATCATTAATCGATATAAAACTTGAACCCAAAACCTTTTCACTCGTCACTGCCCTTAACCCCGACGCTGTCTATCCATTACAATTTTACCTCTAAAAATACTAAATGTAATCATTTCACATTTAGCATTTCACATTTCACATTTCACTTTTCCCTTTTCACTGTTCACATTTCACTATTTTTCAATTGACTTTCTCATTTTAGAAATGGTAAGAAAGTAAGGAATATATAAAATAATGAAGTAAGGAGAAACGATTATGCTCGCAAAGATAACCTCAAAAAATCAGATCACCATTCCAAAAAAAATAATTGAAAAAATCCCCAATGTAAAACATTTTGATATAGAACTTAAGGACGGGATCATTATAATGAAACCCATAAAATTTTACGATACCAACCTGGATCAGATCAGAGCGAAAGTAAAGAAGCTCGGGCTAAAAGAGAATAATGTTGCTGAAGCGATAAAATGGGCAAAATCAAAGTCGTGACACCATGGTTGAGCGAAAGTTGAGGATGCTCCAGATTCAAGGCATCAAGGGTGAAGCCGTAGTAGACTACTGCGAGCCCTTGATAACGAAGAAGATGGGCATTATCGGCTTTCCTGAAAGGGAAACAAAATGGAATTGTGTACTAATAATATATATCCACATACAGCAGCTTTATTAAAATCAAAACGGCATCAAGTCAGAATCCAAAAATAATAATAACAGATACATAAGAAAATTTTTCATTTTGTTTACGATTAACTATGGTAATAGATACAAACGTAATAGTATCCGCGATCTTATTCGGCGGCATACCGGGGGGATTGATCTCTTTATGGAAAAGCGGACGCATTCAACCGTTAGTCTCAAAAGATATAATTGATGAATACATAAAAGTCCTAACTTATCCAAAGTTTGACCTGTCCGAAAAAGAAATCAATTACATTCTTTACAATGAAATATTACCTTATTTCGAGATTGTCACCCTTAAACCCGGTCAGGCTATAATTCCAAAAGACCCCTCGGATGATAAGTTTCTGCACTGCGCTAAAGCCGGGAAGGCCAGTGTGATCATTTCAGGCGATCAGCATTTATTAAGCCTTAAATCATACGGCAAGATAAAAATACTTACTCCCTCCCAGTTTTTGGACAATCTTTGATCACAGCACCTGCCTAAATCCACCTCTGTCCCCCAATCCCTGACACCTGATCCCCGATCCCTGACATCTGCCCTGACCTCTGACCCCTGCCTGCCCCGGGTCTCTTTTCTCTTTCCTATTTCCTCTTTTCTATTTCCTATTCACTGTTCACTATTCAATAGTAAAAGGTTAAAAGTGAAAAGTAAAAAGATAAGGTGATCAATAAGATAAACACACCAATTAAGGCTCGTTTTTTTCTCAGCTTCCAAACCTCTAGCCCTCTCACCTTCTGATCTTCCAGCCCCTACCCCCAACTCGCAACCCGCAACTTTAGCCCGTTAAACCTGTCTTTATTTGTTTAACTGGGCCCGAAGCCCTGAACCTCTGAGCCTTTATACATTGCAATTAGTTAAAAACCATGATATTTAATGTCTTAATAAAAAAAGGAAACTTCTTTATGGTTGACCCTCAAAAGAATTACGATGAATTAAAAACATCACAGAGCGCTGGCACAATGTTTAGAGGTAAAGATCTGACCAGTGATGATATTAGATCTCTGAAAGATGTATTTCAAAGATATCCGCAGATTCAAGCGGTATACATGTTCGGTTCAATGGGATCGGGGAAGATGCATCCGGAAAGCGATCTGGATCTGGCTATTGTGTCTCGCAGCATGACCTTAAAAAAGAAAAAACTTCAGCTTTTGACCGAATTTGCGAGTCTTGGATATTGCGATGTTGACCTGGTTTTTCTTGATACCGAAGATATTGTCTTGAAATACGAAGCTGTTCGACAAAACCGGTTAATTTATGTGACACCGAATTTTGATCGTGGGAGCATGTATTCAAAAATCATACGACAGTATTTGGATTTTATGCCTTACTTAGAAACACAGCGAAAAGCATACAAAAGGAGAATCGAACGTGGTTCGGCCGGAAGTCATTCGCAAGCGATTGAACAAATTGGATGAATACCTGTCCATATTGTACAATTTGCGCAAATATAGTTTTGATGATTTTACGAGTGACCCTGAACGTTATGGCAGCGCCGAACGTTTTTTGCATTTGTCCATTGAGGCTATTCTGGACATGGGAAATCATGTAATCGCCGATTCAGATCTGGGCATTGTTAACTGGTATAGTGATATACCGGCTATTTTAGAAAAGAACGGATATATTGACTCCCATATGGAAAAAGAATGGCTTCAGATGATAGGGTTTCGGAACACTCTCGTACACGATTACGTAGAGATTAACCGCCGCATTGTTTATGATGTTTTGCAAAATCATCTTAAGGATTTAGAAAAAATCAAACGGGTGTTCGCCCAATTTTTATAACCTCCCTTTCCTGGAACCCACAAATCTGCGACCCCATCTTCCAAACTTCTCACCCTCTCACCTTTTGATCTTCCGACTCCACCCCTACCCCGCAACCCGCAACCCGCAACTCGTAACCCGCAACTCGCAACCCGCAACTCGTAACCCGCAACCCGTAACCCGCAACTCGCAACCCGTAACTCGTAACCCGTAACCCGTAACTCGCAACCTTCGACAGTAAAAGGTAAAACGTAAAAGGTAAAATGTTTCTGATAATTGTGTTTTTCACTTTTCACTTTTCACTCTTGGCTGTTTTTCACCTTTCACTTTTTACTATTCACTGTTCACCTTTCACTGGGGAACCCTGTCCCCCGATCCCTGATCCCTGACCCTGATCCCTGACATGCGTATATCCCATAAAACCCAACTGCATAATGCTAAAATGCTTGACTTTTTACACTCAGCCGGGTTTAATTACCTTATGAAACAGACCAATGACATCAAAGTATCGCTAAAACGTGAATATAATCTATACACGAATGCCATGGCATTCTATAAAAACATCCTTAAGGAGTTTGAGCAAAAACACCAACTTAGCACACAGGTGTTCCTGAAAAGATTTGAATCCGGGCAAATGGGAGATGAATCGGACTATTTTGACTGGTATGCCTTTGCAAAACTCCTTGCCAAGTGGCGAAAGGCACAGTCCAAAATTCGGTCAGCAATCCAGTGATACAAAAATTTGTTGCAGAAATTGAAAAAACCATCGATTCCTCGACTATCGTCTTATTTTCAAACATTCAAAAATATTTTGGCCCTGGGGAAGAAACCGTTTATTTAAAAGGCCAAATCACAATTATAGATTCCTCAACTCTGGACATTTCCATATTTGCCACTGAATTTGCTGAAAAATTAACTATAGATAAATACAGGTTGCACTATATGAATGATGCCGGTCAAATGGTCTTTCGTTATGACAATTCTCCGCATCATCCCGAAATAGCTTCTTTTCCCTACCACAAACACACGCCTGGTGAAATAATCCCGTCAAACATACCATCCATTAAGGATATCTTAAACGAAATAAGCGCTATTATTATAGGAACGTAAATCTAATCTTTTAATCTTTTTACTCCCTCTCCTTCTTGCTATTACGCCCTTGCCTATAGCCTTAAGGAAACGAAGTTTTCGATCCTCTCTCCGAGCTGTAAGTTCATACGAACTGGAAGCCAACCCTTGCTCTGTTAAATTTGCGATACCAACAGCGAAGCGTATTTAACCAGGGTCCATCGGCCACAGGCCTTTCCTCTTTCCTAATTTCTATTTTCTGGCCTTTGATCCTCTTTCCTCTATTCTATTTTCTCTTTTCTGATTTCAGCTCCCCCCGCAACTCGTAACCCGCAACCCGCAACTCGTAACTCGTAACTCGTAACCCGTAACCCGCAACTTTAGCCCGCTTGCCCAATGAAACCTTTTTAATTGTTTCATCGGGGTTAAATTCTTTGGAAAAGACAAGCGGAGCGAATTTAACAGGGGAAATCGTAACCCGCAACCCGCAACCCTGAACCTCATAACATGCAATGCGCATATCCAGTAAAACCATGATAAATTGCATCTTATAGAACAAAACAAAATATCTGAGGAAATGGCAGTGCATAAATATAATCAGACGGAATTGTCGGGGGGCGATGAGAGGGCAGCTCAAATAGATTTATCGAATTGTTAATAGAGAAGATTAAGAAAGAAATAAATCCCGACAAAGTAATTCTTTTCGGGCAGTTATGCATGGGGTAATCCGCATGGAGAAAGTGACTTGGATATTATTGTCGTAACCAATGACGACATTATGCCGAAAAATTATAAAGAAAAAATGAAAATATATTTGAAAGTTTTTCAATATTGTCGGAATTTAAAAAACAAACACCGATTGATCTGGTTGTAGATACCAGGCCGATGCACAACAAATTTCTTAAATTGGGTAGCGCTTTTTCAAAGGAGATTTCAAAAGAGAGGGAAAATCTTGTATGAAAGAGATACCTCGTGAGTGGCTAAAAAAAGCTAAAGATGACCTTGATGTTATAAAGGAAATAAAAGATAAAAAACATCTCACGAACATGGTGGCTTTTCATGCCCAGCAAGCTATCGAAAAATCCTTAAAAGCAATAATCGATGAGTTTGATTTGGGATTCGTCAAAATTCATCAAATTGAAAGACTCTTAGAAATTGTCAAAGATCATGTGGAGGCTAATATTGATCATGAAATTGTTCAAATACTTGACAGTCTCTATATCGAATCAAGATATCCTGTGGATGTTGGTCTCCTGCCTGATGGAAAGCCCACCCAAGAAGATGCAGATAAATTTTTTGGATTTGCCATAACAATAAATCGAGCCGTAAAAAAGAAATTGGAAGGAAAAGCTTAATATTTTGTGATAGTTATTATTCCAAGCTCACTGCTCACTTCATTTTACGTTTCAGTTTTAATATCCGTCCCCCGACATTTGACCTGCTCTTTACCTGAATTTTGAACTGTCTCACTATAGTTTAAACGTAAAGTTAATTAGATAATCGATGAGATAAACACCCAAATTTTAGGCTCGTTTTTTTTTCTCAGCTTCCACGCGCAACTTCTTAACCCGTCCAACCTTCTAACTCGTTCTAACAGCCCGTACCCGCAACTTTAGCCCGTTAAATTTTTGCCCTGTAAACAATCTTTAATTTGTTTAACTGGGCCTGCGTAGAAGACGAGCGCAGCGAATTTAACAGGGCCTGAACCTCATAACAGTAAAAGGTAAAACTCGTTGGAAAAGGCAAAAGAAGCGTTTTTGAGATGTTGTGTACACAAATATTACGCAGACTAACTTCTCATCCCGAACTTTTCAATGTTTCACCTTTCAATATTTCATTTCACTATTCACTTTTAACTTTTCCACTTTTTACCGGCAACCCGCAACTCTAATTCACCCCTTAATACAAAAGTATTACCCTAATAAAAACCATACTACTTTATTCTTAAACATTCTTACTCATTTTTAATACTAATTTTTTACCCAATTTCATACTTTCGGCGGATTGATTTTCTTGACACTATAAAATATTAAATGAACAGGATTCATAATTTTATTCACGTTTACTATGTTCTCAATTTAACTGAACTCTGAACCCGTAACCGTGAACCTCTAACTTCGGAACCTTTGAAATAACAGGTCTCTGATTCAGCCGGTTTTCAGCTTTAACTTTTTTCTTTTAACTTTTAACCTTTCACTTTTCACTTGTAACCCAGAACGTTGAACCCTGAATCTCTGAACCTTGTTCCAAAGAAAGGTCCTACCAATGGAAGAGAGACGACGATTCGAAAGATTTCCTATTAATCTCCCGGCCAGATTGGAAACTATTATTTTAGATAAGAAACAGGTGTTTGAGCTCAATACTAGAAATATATCTGCTTCCGGAGCTTTTGTCGATATGAAGAGTCCGTTTTACGAAGGCATGCGGATTAAAATGAGTCTAACCACAAAAAGTAAAAAGATCGTTGAGCTCACTGGAGCCCAAAGCCTGATAGAATGTGAAGGCGTTATCGTACGGTCCACACCAATAGGAATAGCTATTTGCTTTGATAGAAGTTGTCAGATTTTGAGTCTAAAAAATTGTTAACTTGTCGGGAACGAGTATTTTGAATAACTGATACCGGAAACATTGCCCTGGAACGGAACGAAGATTGTGTAAAGAATACAAAAAATAACGATTGAAAATAAAATAATGATGTTTTTTCGTTAATCACTACAATCTTTTAATTTTTTCAGATCTTTAAGAGCTTCATCAAAGGAAAGAAGAAAGGAGGAGGTTATGAAGAAGATAAACAGCAAAAGAAAATTAATCACTTTATTTTGGATGTGCCTATTTGTCATTGTAACATTGGGCATTTCAGCGCCTGCAATGGCGGCGTTCCCGTCATGGGCTTCGGGGAGTTACCTTTTAGCCGGTTTGCCTATGCATGCAAAGCCACTCTCTATTCCTGTCACTATTGACGGAAACATCTCTTATACAGAATGGTCAGACGCTCTTGGGGGATACAACTTTCGATTTTTCGATGATGACTACCCAAGCCAATTTGTAGATGGGCGTATTTTCCTCAAGCATGATGGAACTGATCTATATATCCTTCTGCTTATTGATAAGGTATTATATACAGATAACGTTGTATTTATATATTTCGATTCTGTCCTCTCCCTCTGTTACAGCGCAGGTGATGACTGGATAGAGTGGTATGAGGTAGCAGGTTCTGGACAATTTATTGACCTCTATGATTTAGGCACTGGACTTCTTCAGATTGATAATTTTCAAACCCTAACATGATGGTGATGCTGCAGCAGTAGATCATACAGATCCAGGTGAAGGTTATACCTCTATAGAATTTAAGCATCCATTAAGTACCGGTATAAGTGGTGATATCAGCCTTGCTCCTGGTGATACTATTGACTTTGGATTACAATTTGTTTATACAGATACTATTGAAGCCACTACGAGCAGTTACACCTCGCCGCTTCCCGGTTCCGGTTTTTTTACACTCGAAATTGATGCGGCTGCCCCCCTCCCCCCCTCCCCTTCCCTGTGATCCATATGGTGGCGATCTGACAGATGGTGTTTGCGACGATTTTGATAACTGTCCTACTGTTGCCAATCCTACTCAGTCAGATGCCGATGCCGACGGCATCGGTGACGCCTGCGACCCATGCACGGATACCGACGGAGACGGATTCGGCAATCCTGGTTATTCGTTCAATACATGTGCCGATGACAACTGTCCGGATAATTATAATACTGATCAATCATTGGACACTGATGGTGATGGTATAGCGGATGCCTGCGACAATTGTCCGTATGTCTCGAATCCCGGCCAGGAAGATTCCAATGGCACCAATGACGGCGATGGTATTGGCGACGCCTGCGAGGAATATGAAATCTCGAGTACCCTTACCAGCGGTGCTGGGACTATCTCCGCACCGGCAGGAGCACCCCTATGGGATGAAATCTGCATTAAAAATAATGGCACCGACCCCATTACAATGATCCGGCCGGATTGTATTAACACCCGGACATGGTGGAGCAACAAGGTGGAAACCTTGTGGTTCCAAGAGATCGGCACGGGAAAGCCTACGATATTCCGAGAGATCTCATTACCCTGGCCGGTACAACAGTACCATCAACACCACCTGATCTTTCTTTTCCTCCTTATCCTGCCAGCGAGTACTGTTTCACAATGCGACATTTCCCAAACAGTGGCGCCTGAAAACCTGACCCCCGGAACCTATAAGATCGACCACTGGTATGCCGACTGGTACCAGGATCCCTGGTATAACGAATCCACATCCACCTGCAATCCTCCGACTTATGAAGATCCAACTTCTCCCTGCTATTCTGGTTTATGGATCGGCTGGATGCGGACCGCCCAAAAGGATGTGGAAATTTTAGCAGAAGTTCCCGTGGTTGGGGCGAGTGTCAGCTTCAATCCCAGCACCTGGGATGTGGCATGGGCAACCGAAAACAGCCCGCTCATATCTGCCAAAATCGTAGTTACAGGATCATCCACCGAGCGAAATTGTTACTTCATCGATTTTTCTGAACGGTGAAGTTCCGATCACCGGAACACCCGTGGCAAACGGAGATGCGCTTTACGTGCAATTCGATCGTTCTCTGGCGGTCCAGAGCCTGCGCGATACGGCAGTCCCGGGAGCCAAGCCCTATGTCACAGTTCAGGGAGAATTGGCTGGCGGCAAGGTCTTTTCCGGTGAAGTTGCTGTCGACATTGTTGCGAACACCGGGACCGAATCTACATTTTCGACCTTGCATACGGTGGGCAGCTGTGATCCTCATACGGGATCTTCTAAAGCACCCATCGTCGGCATGACGATCAATGTTTATGACAGGAGTCCCGGAAGCTGTGTTGATGGAATTGGCACAAACTGGAAATTTTGGGAGACAATATATGGCGATGGTACTGGTACACCAGCGGGTCCTGTAGCCCATTGTACAGCACAGAAACCTTTCTCCAGGGTGACGCGTTATTTTTCCTTCCCGAGGGCAGTTACTTAATGATAGGCAAGTCTATACCCCCTGGTGACGTTTCACCGCCTCATTCCGATTATATCGGTAGGCTGGTCGATGTTTCACCCGGTGTTGATGACTACCAGAATTTCCAGGTCATCAAGAAGTGTACCGGAGAGACAGTTGCGGCTAAGAGCAAAAGATTTACCGGCTCAGAGCTTCTTATCATCGAGCCCGAGTACATGGAGTGGAGTTCAGAAACCGAAGTCTATCCCTTTGTGTTTGACAGCGTCGGAGACTGGACGGTCACCACCTCTGTGACACCGCCCGAAGGGTTTGTTGCCGACAACGAATCCTTAGATGCCGAAGTGGTAAATGAAACTGAAGCAGTTCAGTTCACCATCACGGACGTCGGCAGCAAATGGATTCCCACACAGACGATGTTCAAACTCAAGCACGGAAAAAAGAAAGAAATTACCTTCAGAGTGAAGTGGGGATCAAGCTCACCCCGGAACTGGCTGCACAAAAAGGTACGACTGTTTACGGTGATGATCACGAGTGAAGACAACGATGATCAGGGTCAGAATGACAGATCCGAATCAGGGTAAAGGTAAAAAGAAATAAAAAATAAAGCCATTCCCCGCAGCCCCGTTGGAACAGGTTTTCTTCCTGGCTCCGACAGGCTGCGGGGAATTAAACCCCAAAAGAGATAAAAATGCTAACCTGCAGATTGCAAACAATTACATGCATGAAAGCGAATGGAGGGCATATCATGAAAAAGAGACAAAAAATTAATATTAAAATAGGCTTAATGCTTCTGGCGGTGGTGGCCATGCTCCTGATGGTTGTGCCGGCCCAGGCATGCGACCAGTCGATAGATTCGGACTGCGACGGATTCCACTAACGCTGAAGAAGGAACATTCGTTCTTCCATCTTATCTTGTCGGTGTAGATGGAGAGACCTCTTTGACTCTTACCCCAGGAGTAAGGGATTCTGTCGTTATCCTCGTTACACCGCCGGGATCTAACCTGGAAGGCATAACCGATCCATTTTTGTATGTTAATAACGATAGCGACTTGAATACTCATGTCCATCTGGTTCAGTGCGTGGATCCATCAGATTGCCCGAGAGATTTGAATACAGTATTAGGACAGAAAGCGATTATGGCTACAGAAGTTTTAGGGGGCTCACAAACTCTCGGAAAGTGCGATGAAGAGTGGTGCACGCCTAACGCGGGACTGGACAACATCAGGATTTTCACCGACGCGATTAAAAACCATATTGCTGAAACATGCGCTGGCTACACTAAATGTGTAGGTAGTGATGGCGCAGAAGGGCTAGCACTTGAACAAGCATATTATATGCACACCTTTGCCCACGAGTGGGGGCATGATAATAGGCTGCGTAAAGACAACGTTCAAAAAGTCGGAGGCTGGCACTACGATGCTAGAGAACAGCACATCCTTTCTCAGTATGTAACGACCAGGACGGGCAAAACATCCGTAACATGGTACATCGGGACTGATTGGGGCAGAGGAGATCCTGTAGACGTTGCATTATTTGATGAATTTGCATCATCATTTTAACCTCTCGACAGGTAATTGTTGTTTGAAGTTTTTGCAGTGAACAAATTCAATTTCAAAAAAGGAGGATAATACCATGAAGGCTTTTAAATGCACCTTAATTTTTCTGATGGCCGTGGTAATGATTGTGGGCATGACACAGTCTGCACTGGCAGCTCGATCCGGCAAAGAGATCGGGGAAGGAGGAGGACCTTTCACAATAGACCCCCAAGCCCCGGGAGAAACATTTAATTTCACAATGGGTTTATATTACGAAAGGTTTGATTGCGATTCCAATTGCCCTGATGATCCGTTACTGGGACCCATAGGGCCTGATACCAAAATGACTTTTTTTATGAGACTTGCGACAACCAAGAATCTGTATTCTTTCGGAGGCGTGGACCCGCATGTCTGTTACTGGGACTTTGCAGCACAGCAAACTGCCATCGAGGATTTTATCAAGAATCATGTAATCCCGTATCTTGCCGCGCAAGGGGTCATAGATAACTCAAAGGCCTGCTTTGCCATAAAAGATGTCTCCAAGGTTGTTGAAAATGTGGGGACAAGCTTTATAACTGATACCCCGGTATTCACCCTGATGGATGTCGTGATCGCGATAGATAGAAAGAATTCGTGTGATTAAAAAGATGTTACTGGATGGAACCAAAAGGGAGTCTCTTAATTAAGACAGATAGAGCTCTGTGAACATATACCGGATTAAAGGTAGATCTTTTGCGCAAGATAAACATATGGGAATGAGCAAACATGAGGAATGTCATTCTGTTCTCTCTGCCGGTTATTTCTGCGCTTTTGGTGACCGCCTCGTTCCCACCGTTTGACCTGGGCATCCTGGCGTGGTTCGGACTGGTACCCCTTCTTTTCGCGCTGCGCCAGAAAGGTTCAATTGCGGCAATCGTTCTATCCTTTATGTATGGATTGTTTTTCGGTATCGGTGCATTTTACTGGGCTAAAAACATTAGTGAAATTAGCCTGCTCAATTTCTCGTTATGGCTTATTCCCTTCAGCCTGTATTTTGTTGTATTCGGGCTTTTTTACAGGCTGATCTGTAAAAACATTGGGGCCTGGATCTTGGTCGGGGCACCAGCTGCCTGGGTGATGATGGAATATGCGAGGTCTAATCTTTTTTTCCTCGCCTGGCCCTGGAATCTTCTGGGCCATTCCCAGCATCAATATCTGCCAATCATACAGATTGCCAGCATTACGGGTGTATATGGCATTTCGTTTGTAATTGTCATGATCAACCAGGCCCTGAGCCAGGTACCGGACTTTTTTATCAGAAAAAACACAGTACCATCTTATATTAATACAAAATCTGCCCATCGCACAAATTGGATCGTCCATGTCTCGGCGGTGGTAATAGCTTTGGGACTCACCTTTTCCTACGGGTGGAACAGATTAGCCAAAACTGAAAATCACAAACACCTCCGTGTGGCCCTGGTTCAGGGGAACGTCATTACCCGAAACAAAATGCCACTGAAAGATCAGGCAAAGCATCTGCAAGTATATACTCGTCTGACGATGGACGCTGCCAAAGAAAAGCCGGATCTAATTGCTTGGCCTGACTCTTCCCTCCCGGCGCCGATTGCCTCCAGCAGGATGGTTCGCTATACCGTAGGGAAACTGGCCCATGAAACAGGTGCGTTTCTTTTGGCGGGCGGTGCCGGGCAAGAAAAGTTAGGCCCCCGAAAAGAGGGATACCAGCCTTACTCAAATAGCGAATTTTTGATCTCCCAGTCCGGGCGTATCGAGAAACAATATAACAAGATTCGGCTGCTGCCGTTCAACGAATATCTGCCCTTGCAAAATATAGTCAAGTGGCCACGGTGGATCACCTCTTTAGAAGAGAGTTATCTTCCGGGTGAGGAATACACGCTATTTAAGGTTTCAGGGGCCATATTCGGCACCCCCATCTGCTGGGAAAATATGTTTTCCGATTTCTTTCGGCGTTTTGTCAAGAAAGGGGCTAATTTTATGGTGAGCACGACAAATGAGGGATTTTTTGGTCCAACAGCGTTTCCCCACCAAACACTGGCCATGAATATTTTCAGAGCTGTGGAAAACAGAGTGGCTATAGCCCGGATTACCCCTACCGGCGTTTCATGTTTTATCAATCCGGACGGAAAAATCGTCGAGAAAGTTCAGGACATGAACGGAGAAGATCTGTTCGTTTCCGGTTTTATAGTCAGGGATGTACCTTTAACAAATAAAAAAACTTTCTACACGCTTTATGGCGATATTTTCGCTTACGCATCCATTGGTGTGGCCGCATTGACCCTTCTGGCCTCACTTTTGAGGAAAGTATGAAAACAATTTTTATCGAATGCGTGATATGAGTTCTGAAAAATCAACCTTATACTTACGATTTAACTGGGCGTATTTCACTCTTGGTGTGGTAATTATAATTGGAGTGCAAGCGCTGTATGGTGTCAACGTGGTCAGGTGGCGTAACAGCCCTGATTTTGGATGGCGGACCATGTATGACTCCGGCCCCAATGTTGTGGCTCAGGTCCTGGAGATCGGGGAAGCGGCTGGGCTCCGTGCCGGCGATACTATTCTATCCATCAACGGAAAACCCTATAGCACATTTGACGCGCTCTTCTTCAAAGTTCGAAATAATGAGCCTGGATCGGTGAACACCTACACGCTTCAACGAGACGGGAAAACCATAGATATCAGTATTACCACAGGCCGAATCGGTTTCGAATCAATTTTATTTCGCAGCGTGCCTCTATTCTTAATTGGGCTGGTTTATATTATAATTGGGGTTCTTGTTTTTCTCATGAAACCCAGGGCAACAGAAAGCTGGCTGTTTTTCATCATGACCAGTTTTATTGGAATGCAATTAAGCTTGGGTGCCCCCAGTGATCTGATGCGCCCGATGTGGCTCTATGATGTCCGTCTTTTTATTGATGCTTTTGTCCCGGCACCCATTATCCACCTGGCCCTGAGATTTCCCAAAACACACTCCTTCCTGAAAAAGAGGCCCTGGCTGTGGATCGTTCCATATCTGCTGTCATTTATACACTTTATTCTTTATAAAATAACGATTAAATACTATTGGGATCCAGCACCGCTCCTGGATTTCGCAGGAAATATCTATATTGATTTGGCCGTGCTGACTTTCATTCTATCAATGCTTTGGGGACGCTTAAAAGACCCTTCGGTTATTATCCAGAGACAGGCGCAGGTGATATTGCTGGGAATTACCTTTGGATTTCTTATACCCTTAATTGACTCGCTCTTAAGATTCTACTGGGACACCTATCTTTTTCCTGATCCTACAATAGGATATGCAGTTTTTTTAATTTTCTTCCCTCTGTCTATCGGCTACACGATCGTCAAGCATGATCTATTCGCCATCGATGCACTTATCAAACGAGCCTATGGTTATGTATTGACCACAGGTGCAATCGCAGGTACATACGCTATATTTGTTTTAATTTCCAATATAGCATTTGGCAGGTTTGAGGTTACCAAGTCCCCCATGTTCCCACTCATCTTTATCCTCGCTATTGTATTTTTTTTCAACCCTGTGCGTAATCGTGTACAGAAATTTGTCGATCGGATCTTCTACCGCCTAGAATACGATTATCAGGCGACGATCAAGAAAGTTAGCGAAACCATGCGCTCTTTACTTAATTTAGATAAAATCCTAAATTCCATGATGGACATCGCGTTGGGAACCATGTTTATCGACTCGGGTCGTGTCATGCTATTAAACAAAGAAAAACAAGTATATGAGTGCCTCGCAATGGCCGGTAAAAGAGAAGATCTTCGATCAGGAACAGATCCAACAAGCATATTGCCGGACGAGACAAAGACGACAATGGCCGGGGTGGGACAGCAGAAAACAGCTGTATCAAGATCATCAAAATTGGAGACCGAAGTTGTTGTGGAAGCAGAAACTGGGCTTAGAGACAAAAAGAGAAAAGGAGTTAAAGCTTTCAAAATTAGAACTGCAAGTCGATGAGCCCCTTGTTCAAAAGATAAATGAGAAAAAGAAAGAAATAACTAAATACGATATTCAGATTGATCCAACCTTTGAAAAGGATCGAGAGTCATATGAAAAGACGTTTAATCAGATGGAAGCAACTCTCATTATCCCATTGATTTACGAGGATCGTTTGATTGGGTTGATGTCACTGGGAGATAAAAAGTCAGGCAAGTTTTACCATCAAGAGGACATCGATTTGCTCAACACACTGGCAAACCAGGGAGCTGTTGCCCTTGAGAACGCCATGTTAGTGGAAGAGGTGATTGAAAAAGAGCGAATGGAAGAGGAACTCAGTATTGCCAGAGACCTCCAAACAAGCATGCTTCCAGCAGTCTGTCCGGAAATTGAGGGCCTCGAACTTGCTGCTTTTTCGCTTTCTGCCAGAGAAGTGGGTGGTGATTTTTTCGATTTTATCGACATGGGAAAAAGCAAGGTTGGTTTAGTCATCGGTGACGTAACCGGAAAAAGTGTATCGGGCGCACTTGTTATGTCTGCTTCTCGGAGCATTTTCCGAATGCTCTCTGAAGAAAATATGAGTGTCGACGAGATAATGATCCGGGCCAACCGTCGGACAAAAAAGGATATCAAGACTGGCATGTTCGTTGCGCTTTTGTATGCGGTAATTGATGCCACAGCTAAAACCGCAACCCTTTGCAGCGCCGGCCAAGCTCAACCCATTCATTTGTCTTCAAAAACAGGAAAAGCCAGCCTTATTGAGACAGTGGGAGACACCTTTCCCCTTGGAATTTTAGAAGATGTCAACTATGAAGAAACGAATATACATTTATCAAAAGGAGACGTCGTAATTTTCTATACGGACGGCATAGTAGAGGCAATGAACAAAGATGAAAAAATGTTCGGTTTTGATCGTCTCTTGGAATTAGTTCAAGCATCTCAAGTTCTGAATGCCGACGAACTCCTGAAAAAGATAATTGACCAGACCAACGCGTTCGTCGGTGATGCCATCCAGCATGACGATCTGACGGTCATCGTAGTCAGAGTTGTAAGTTGATAAAATAAACAACATGATTATGCCATATAAAAAGATTATGATTCTATATCTTAAAAGGAGGTATCGGCAATGAGAGAAAAAAGAGTGTTTATATATCTGCTATTTTGTTTTTTTCTGGTTATGGGGATAACAAGTTCAGTCTATGCCGGTACCGCGGAGGTTTTGCCAAAGGGGGTATTTAGCCTGAAAGGCAAATACAGTTATTATTTGCCAATTGACACACGATTTGACCCAGATGGTCATGACGAGGACATTGCCGCAGATTTTAACGGTGTTCTGAACAGTAGTGTCTTTCCCGACCTGGCCTTGATCGAAGAATTTTTTGCGCTTCCGGCTGGTTCAGCAAGTATAGGAAACAGTGTCGCTGACTTTGAATATAATTTCCAGGACATTATATTCGATTTTCAGTATGGGCTGACTGACAATATATCTTTAGGAATAAAAGTTCCTTACTATATCAACAAAAACAAGGTCAATGCCGCGCTTAATACTACGAACGCCACTGTGGGTATAAACCCTTTTGTGCCAGGTGGGGTGGCACCTTTATTTGTTCCGGGAACAAGGCCTCTCACTTCGGAAGATGTCCAGAATCTTTTGGGAAATGGTCTTGATACAAACGGTGATGGGAATATAGACATCGCAGGGTTTGGATATAAGCGTTTTGAAACCTGGTCTGGTAGTGGGTTTGCAGACATAGAAATTGGAGCCAGATACCAGTATCTGAACACAGAAAACTGGCGGCTTGCATTTACCGGAGGTGTAAGATTGCCCACTGGTGAGGTAGATGATCCCGACAATTTAGTGGATATTGGATTTGGTAGTGGCGCTTGGGCCTTACTCTTTCGTTTGAACAACGACTATACAGGCATAGAAAACTTTGTATTTGATGTCACGTTTCAATATGATCTTGTACTTCCAGATAAAGAGACGTTGAGAGTTCCAATTGATCCGGACCATCCCATTACCTCCAATAAGGAAGAAGTAGATAGAGATCAGGGAGATATTTTTGAATTTCAAGTATCAGCGGCATATAGTTTTTTAGAGGCATTTGGTGTTTCCCTCGAGTATGATTACAGCTTCGCATTGAAAGATAGAATTTCAGGAGATATGGGATTTGCCTATGAATCCCTTGAAGAAGAGAGTGACTGGACCGAACATTTAATCACTGCCGGTTTATCCTATTCGACAATTCCATTGTTTCAGAAGAAAAAGTTTTCGATACCCCTTGTTGCTTCCATTGAATATGAAAACGTCTTTGCAGGATCAAATAATATACTCAAGCAACAAGTTTTCACTATAAAATTTAGTGTTTACTTTTAAAGGAAAAGAATAAAGCCTTTTACAAAGGATTTGGTAAAATATGAAGAGATAATTGATATTATTATGAGAAATCAAAATAGAAGGGATCAGAACGTAAAATTTGAACCAATTGATTTTTTTAAATTAGTATGATAGGTTTTTTTAAAGATTTATAGCCATTCCACTCATGCTCAAGTAAAATAATGGGAGCCCTGTAACGTTATGCTTGAAGAGAGAAAATGATCAGAATGCTGAATGAAAATACCATTGAAGTCAGCCTGCCCAATAAGCTCGGCTATGAGCGGATTGCCATGGCGTGCTCGGCGTCCTTTGCCAAAATCGTGGGCTTCCTGCCGGATACGCATCGAAGATTTGAAAACCGCCGTGTCTGAAGCCTGCCTTAACGCCATGGAACACGGCAACAAAGAACATCCTGACAAACGCGTGCTCGTCAGCATGAATTACAAGGACCATGTCTTCAGCGTCTCCGTGATGGATCAGGGAGAAGGTATGAATGATTCCCTTGAAATACCGAAAAAGCCGGATATCGATAAAAAAATTGAAATGCTGGAACCTCACAGAGGGCTGGGCATGTTTTTGATCGAACAACTGGTGGATCAGGTGGAATTTAATCAGGTAACCAAAGATGGACATATGGTGAGGATGGTTGAAACTGACAGGATGAAACTGAGTGAAATGTGAAAAGTAAATAGTGAAAGGTGTAGTGCGAAAAGTTAAACGTGAAAAGTGAAAGGTTAAAGGAAAAAATAAAGGTGGGCATTTTACATTTAATGTGTTCGTTTTACAATTTATCTCAGTGACCTTTTACTTTTTACGTTTTACCTTTTACAATTTCATCAATTATAAATGAAGCAAGTGATATTTAAAAATCTTGACAATCTGTGTTAATCCGTGTCCAACAAAAGAAAAGGTAGGCCAAGTATGAATCATGAAATAGAAATCAATCTTGAGAAACAAGGTGATGTTACAATTTTTGACGTCCAAGGGGACGTGACTGCCTTTTCCGAGCCCTTTTTTAGTGAAGCCTATCAAAAGGCAAACGAACAGGACACGAGCAAGATACTGTTGAAGTTCTACGAAAGTGCCTACATCAACAGCGGCGGAATAGCGGTTCTCATCCAGCTATTGGCTGAAACCAAACGAAACAACCAGAAGATATTCATCACCGGGCTTTCCGGTCATTTTCAAAAAATTTTTAATATGGTGGGTATCACAAAATTTGCCAGAATTTACAACACAGTGGAGGAGGCTCTTTCTGATATGGGAAGTTAAGGGGTGCGCGTTGCGCGTTATGAGTTGCTGATTGAGAATTGAAAACGTGAAACACGGAACTCGTAACCTTCAATCCATAACTCTCAAACTGGAACCTGCGCCTGTAACCAGAAACGCGTAACCTGCAACCTGTTACCCGCAACTTGTAACCTGCAACCGCAACCTGAATCAGCAACCTGAAACCTGTAACTCGTAGCCCAGAACTTTAAACCTCTGAACCCGGAAACTTATTGGATAATACTATGAAGTTACTGTCTTCATGCTACCTTTTCAAAGGACTATCCGATTCCCAACTGCTTCGTCTGTCAGAGATCACAAAAGAGGAGCAGATGAAAAAGGGACATTTTCTGATGCATGAAGGCCAAACGGCTGAAGCACTGTTTATCCTAAAGAAGGGGCTATTGAGTTGCTGACGACGGTCAACGACGACTTTGAACTACCCATTGCCATCCTCGAAATCCCGGAGATTGTTCCGGAACATCCTCTCTTGTTCCTCCCTATGAATACAGCCTTTCTTCGCGATGCTCAGAAGAAGGAAAAATATTCATTATAAAACAGTCCAATCTAAAAGAATTAATGATAGAAGACCATTGGCTGGGCTGTACAATCATGAAGAATCTGGCACAGCACTTTCTCGAGCGACTCAAAGAAACCCGACAGGAAGTGAGAATCCATTTCAAAACCATTTTTAAATCTATACATCATTAGTGAAAAGTAAAAGGTGAAAGGTGAAAAGTTAAAAGTAAAAGGATGTTGAATTATCAGTTTTTTGCTTTTTACGTTTAACTTCTTAATTTTTACGAAACTACCAAATCTGATTTTGACTTTTCGTATATTAATTCCGAAAGGATATTATGGATAAAAGGCCACACAGGAAGTTGGATGTCTGGAAGAAATCAATGGATTTCGTAAAACATATTTATAACGAAACAGAAACATTCCCAAAGTCTGAAATATATGGCCTTAGTTCTCAGATGCGCAGAGCTGCTATTTCTATCCCAAGTAATTTAGCAGAGGGTGCTGCTCGAAAAGGGAAAAAAGAATTTAAACAGTATCTGAATATAGCTCAAGGTTCGATCAGTGAGATAGACACACAAATAGAGTTGTCCTTTATTTTGAACTTTATAGAAGAAAATGTATATAACGACCTTATGGACGAATTGAACACAATTTCAAAAATGTTATTCGGTCTCTCAAGATCTTTACGGTAAAAAGTAAAACGTAAAAGGTAAAAGGTAAATACAAGATAATCAAGGTTTTTTAACTATCCGTTTATTAACTCTTTACGTTTCACTTCTCACACAATATATTTGGAATGTTGTTCAACTTTGCTTTTAACCTTTCACTTTTCACATTTGACACATTAATCATGGGCTTAGAAAAAGAACTCGAGCAACTCAGAACTTCACTCAAGCAAGCAGAGCGCATCCAGACAGAACTGGACCGACGCGTTTATTATCTGAGAACCCTTTACGATGTGAGTAAAGACATATTCGGCAGTGTTGAATACGAAACAATCCTGAAGAACTTCCTATTGATGACCATGGGTAATTTTGGTTTGTCCGAAGGGTTTATCCTCACGGTTGATGTTCCTTCCAAAGAGATAAACGGCTTTGTATCCATAGGATTTCAAGACAACGATGTCTCATTGTTAAAAACCGGTGGAAGTGAAATCTTGCTTTCTACCGATCTTGTCATGTCAATGCAGAAAGAAGAAGACCTCAAAACCTGTGGTCTTCTTCCTTCGGCAATGATCTGTGCCTTTCCTTTTGTCGTGGACACGGATTGTACAGGAATTATGGGCCTTGGGGCGAAGCTTATCGGAGAGCCCTACAACAAGGATGATGAAGAACTGCTGGATACCCTTGTCAACAACCTGGTGGTTGCCCTGAAAAACGCCAGATCATTCGATGAGATAAAATCTCTCAACAAGGACCTGCATGAGAAAAACATCCAACTCGAAACAGCCCTGGACCAGTTAAAGGCGTCCATGAGAAAAGTTGAGATTTTGGAAAGTATCAAAGATAATCTGAGCAAGTTTGTTCCCGTCACGGTTTCCAGGATGATCGAAAAATCTCCCACGAATGCCATTCCTGAAAGTAAAAAGCAGGATCTTTCTGTTCTTTTTGTAGATATCGAAGGGTATACCAAACTCTGTGAAGAGCTTGGGAGCACTGAAACCAATGAAGTTATCGAAAAGCACTTTTCTGCTTTTATGGATGCTATTTATGCCAACAATGGTGATGTGAATGAAACCGCCGGGGACGGCCTGATGGTCCTTTTTCTAAATGATGACGAGCAAACCAATGCTATGGAAGCCGTGCGGACAGCGTTGGATATACGAGAAAAGTCGGCTAAAATTTTTGAAGAGTGCTCCGGATTGCATCGACCTTTGAATATCAATATGGGGATCAATTCTGGGCACGCGTTAGTTGGTGCTGCAAAATTCGAGACCTATTCCGGTTCGAGATGGACCTACACCGCCAGGGGAAACCTCACGAATATTGCCGCACGGATCGGCGCTCAGGCATCCGGGGGAAGTATATATATTTCCAAATCCACAGCAGACCGGGTAAAGAAGCATTTTTCTCCAAAACCAAAGGGCAGATTTAAGTTGAAGAATGTGACGGAGGAGATTGAAATCTATGAACTCTAAACCGTGAAAAGTAAAAAGTGAAAGGTAAAAAGTAACTGAAAAAAACAGCCATTTAAGAAACCTTGATTGATTTGCCTTAACCTTTCACTTTTAACTTTTTACGAACCTATCACTTTTAACCTTTAACTATTCACTTTTCACCAGTGAACCTTTGAACCCTATAGCAGTGAGGTTAATCAATGCAACAAGATAGAAAAAAAGACGATGTCAATATGAGTCTGGTTGAAATGATTGAAACGCGTAACATAAAAGAGCAATGTTCCGTCATGACAGACTGGCTGAAACAGCATTATAATTTGGATGTGATTGGATTTTTTCTCAAGGAGCCTAATGCAACCCGGTCCCACTTTTTCACGGAAAACGTTCCTATGAATATCGTTCATAGCCTGGAGGACATGTTTCTCAAACAAAACCAGTTTGAGGAAACACTTAATTCTGTTTTGCTTTTTGCACTAAATGAAGGGAAGCTGACCTCGTTCAATGTCATGGAACATTCAGATACACTGAAACCCATGGGAGTAGCCATTCCCCTGCGTGTTCCGGGAAGCCTTATTGGGACACTGGTTCTGGTTGCAGATTCACAAACGATTCGATATTTTACTACTGAAACACTAGAAAACATCTCATTTGTTTCGCTAATATCTGCCCTTCTGAACAATGCCTACCTCCATGAGCTGAATGACAAAAAAATACGAATGCTTAACCTGTATCAAACCGTGAGCTCGTCACTGGCGTATATCGGTGATTTACAGGAACTTCTGACTACCATCACCGGGATTGTGACATCGGAACTCCTTTGTGAAGAAAGTTCAATCCTCTTTTATGATGAAAGCACCAATGAACTCGAATTTTATACAGCCTTTGGCGAAACCGGTATGGGGCTGGTGTCGAAACGGTTCCCCGCTGACAGAGGAATCGCCGGCCGGGCCCTGAGAGAAATGAAAACACAGGTGGTCAACGATTGTCAAAGCGATCCGGATTTTTATTGCTCAATCGATGAAGAGAATGAATTTCAAACCAAAACCATCATATCAGCACCATTGATTTCCGGTAATGAAAAAGTTGGGGTCATTAACGCTCTCAACAAAATGGAAACCTATTTTTTTGATAAAGAAGACGACCAGGTTCTATCGGCCATTGCCGACGAAGTGGCTTTGGCGGTCAAAAATGCGAGACTCTTCGACTATGTTGTGGAAAGTTACTGCAAAATCAAACAGGGGATCAACAGTTGCAAGGGCTGCAAACGTCCCCTGAAATCGTGGACACCTTGTGTTCGACAGATGGAAATGTCTGGAATTTGAAAACGCCATATAGACCATTTAAATTTAAACCTATGATACGCAGTTGTCACTATCGAAAATCTAAAACAGCTATCTTTGAACTTTCATACCAATGATTTAAAAAGCGTGAATCAATGATAGAATTCCACGCTTTTCTTTTTTAAATAGCTACACAATATATTGGGGTGACGGGGGGTTGTGTGAAACCTGTGATACCATCAATTCAGCTCTCAAGGTTTCGATACAGATAACTGCAATTTATCGCTGCGGCATAAAATCCCTCAATAAATTTGATATGTTATGAGTATCACACTTGGATAGAGCCTCATTTTTCAGACTGGATTGAGGCAGGAGAAATCAATATATTGTGGTCTGAGTTTTAACCGGTTTGCCGGTTTTTTTGAGTCTGCCTCGTTGATGAATGAGGGTGATCCTAAAAATCGTGAGCATTGGGTTCAAATTATCAGTATGATTCCTGAAATATCATCTACAGATCGCAGCCGCAACCGAACTACCGATAAGAGAATTTATGTTGCGAGTATGCCTAACCAATTAAAATTGTTATAATATTTAACCTGACCCATGGATATTAAAATTACACATAAAAACAATACGTTATAAACAAATTGACAATTTTGAAAGAAAATTGTCAACATAACAATCTGCCGCTTTATATACGCTTTTTAACCGGACCTATGGCCTTTCCTTTTCATTAAAGGCTATCGAGCCATTCCATAATGTCCTTTTTATTTTCCCAATCAATCCATTCAGTTATTTTCGGGTCTTCAGAGAGGTTGGATTTCATGTATTCGATAAATTTCTTTTGTACCGCCTGCTTGCGAGTCAAATCCATGTGGGTATAAAGTGTTGTGGATTGAATACTATCATGACCCAGGCGGTTTTGGATATCCGTAAGACTTTTTCCGGATAAGAAGCATATTGACTGCGCAACTGTGACGAAAGCTATGAACCGGGTTGATGTTTTTTAAGCGCTTCGGACTCAAGGCTTTCTGCAAATATTTTTTACAGATGCGGTAAATACCATGCCGGGTCATCTCTTCTCGGCGTTGATTGATAAACATGCGATGCTGATAAAGCGGTTTGGGTTTAACGCGGTATTTGCCGATATAGCGTTTGATGAGCTGAACGGTTCTTTGTTCCAGTTCTATTTGTCGATAGCGATTACCTTTACCCAGGATGATCAGCGTACTATTTTGGGGATCGAAGTAGGCGAGATTAAGTGTTGCGATTTCACTGGCCCTGGCGCCGGAGTCCTCCAGCAGATGAAGGATGGTGTAGTCACGAAAGCCATTCTTTTTGATAAGATCGACGCAATGAAAGACCTTCAGGGTTTCATCCGGATAGAGAAAGCCGATAAGCTGTCTTTGTGAACGTTTCTGCGGAATGTCCAGTATCCGTTGAGCTTCCTTGCGTTTTTCCGGATACATTAACCGGATCATCTTTGCCAGAGATTTTATGGTAGCCAGCCGATGGTTTCGAGTTCGGACAGCATTGCTGCGATCCGATTCAAGGTGATCGAGAAAAGAAAGAATCATCTCCGGGGTAAGATGCTCGACCCTGAGAGAAGCTATTTGTATGGAAAGCTTTCTTGCCGCAAAGGGCAGGAACAAGGAAAAGACATCCCGATACGCTTTGATGGTTTGATCACTGCTGCCCTTTATGCGCGGCAGGTATTGTTCGAAGAACCGGTAGATGCACGTTTCAAGTTTCATATATCCACTTTTTGTGAGATGGCAAAATCAAAGAGCCCCTGACGCTGCTCGGCATCGATGAACTTCAGATATTTAGCTGTGTATTGAAAGACCCGATGGCCCATATAGGCCGCTAAAACGGGCAGTGCCTGTTTAGGGCAACTGCCGCGTTCTTTTACCCGTTTTAAAGTATTTACAGCAAAGCTGTGACGCAGGCTATGAGGAGTTGGTGAAGCAAAGATCATATGGCCGATTACCTGCCTGGGGCGATCAATGCCGATATCATGGACTGCCCGGTGAAAGATAAAACGCAGTCTGGTGTCAGTTAATCCTTTTTGTTTGTTTTTGACGAATAAATATGGATTTTGATCTTCGCTCATCAGGGCGTTGCGAACAGACAAGTAGTTGTCAAGTTCCAAAGCGACAGAATTTGGAACCGGGATGAGACGGTCTTTGTTGAATTTGGTTTTTTCAATGTAAATGGTTCGTTCACGGCACCGATAATGATGGAGCTTCAGTCTCAGGGGCTCTTTGATTCTGAGTCCACATCGAGCAATAAGGACAATAGCCATATATTCAGACAGATCTTTTAAGTAGTATCTTGGTTCTTTACGGATTCTGTTACAGAGCGCTTCAGTTAGCTGCTCGGTTTGTTCCGGCGAGAAGATAAAGGGGGCAAACGAATGCTCCGGCACGGGCGGGATATCTTTTAGCGGATTTGCCGTATAGTAATCCATTCGTACCATAAAATTAAAAAAGACGCGAACAGCGCTAAGAACACCATTTATAGACATTGGTTCCATTTTAAGGCTGTTCCTGAGATCGAGGAAAAAGGAAGGCGGCAATAATACGCCAGGCTTGATTTTTTTGTCTTTTACAAAGCGATCAAAACATAAAAGACGGGGCCGGATCGGCTTTATAGAATACCCAAGGTTTTGACGATATGCGATAAATTCATCGAGTTGGGGAGCCAGAAAGCTTTCAAAGGTCTTCATCGAATAATACCCTTCGCATGAGTGTAATATAAACGTGGAGATATTTTTCAGCCGAGTTGATGGTATTATGGCCCATCAACTCTTTAATTTCATAGACGGAGGCACCTGCCTCCAACAGGTTCTGAGCGTAGGTGTGCCTGAGCCAGTAAGCTGTGCCGGGCAGTCCTGCTTTTTTGATGCACGCGGTGATATGCTGGCCCACCGAGGTGGCGGAGGCAGGGCGGTGAGGCGCCACCAGATTCAAAAAAAGTCTCCGGTGGCTGCTTTTAGGTCTTGCGCCGATGATATAGGCGGCAATGGCTTTCATGGTGTTTTCAGGAAGCGGAAGCTTGACCGGGCGATCGTTTTTCCGATGCGTCAGGGTCAGCTCCGATTGTGCAAATGAGATATCGTCTAAAGTGATGCGGCTGATTTCATCCGGGCGCAGACCCAAACCATACGACAGATGTATCAGCGCATAATTTCGAAGATCTTTGAATGAAGAAAGTTCAAAGCTGTCAAAGAGTCGTTGAACTTCATGGGGGCGTAAAAATTTAGGCGGCTTGCTTTGATCAACTTGACGGGCGCCGACCACCAGGGGTGCAAGGTCTTTGCGGATGAACCTTCGGGAGTAATACAGGAATTTTAAAAACCCCCGAAGATAGGAACGGTATGTTGTGCGGGTGTTGGCAGAAAACCCGGTAAAAAACTCTGCCAGGAAGGCATCGATCTGTTCAATCCGGATTAAAGAGAGTTTGATGTTGTGGCTTTCAAGGTAATCATGAAAAGCGCAAAGGACTCTTCTGATATGAGCAAGCTTGATGGATGACACTTCCCGGGTTTGATTATAATAGCGCAAATAGTCCTCGTAAGGATCCGGCAGTTTGCGGGGAGGCGGGTATAGGGGCTGATGGATTCTTTTTTGTTCAAATAGATACTGCCAAAGTCCTCTTACCGCGGGTCCAGTATCTTGTTTGCTTTTTTGGAAGTCTTTGAGTGTGTTAAGGGTAAAGATATCATTCCAGTCAATTTGCTTGCGGAATATGAAGAGGAAAAAGTGGTTTAATTCATTTCGATAGGTATCACATGTGCAAAAAGAATAGCCGTTGGAAAGCATCCATTGCAGATATTCGTCAATAGCTTGCTTTAGTGCTTGAAAGGGGTTATCGATCATGGGTTGATCCTTTGAGCGACTGTTGAAAAACTTGGACAATCGACACAGGGCCTTTTCCTCGCGTTGATCGAGGCTTCTGGCAGCGATCAGCGTTTAATGGCGCCGGCAAAGAAAGTACTTGAAAAATGGTTCCGTCAAAAGCGATCAAATCTTTTTCGATCAGGCTGTCTTTGGCTTTCAGGTATTGATCGACGGTGAGGCCAAGCAAAGAACAAATGGAATTGCAGCTATAAAAGGACAGGCCATAACGGTCAGCGGCCAGTATCAGAAACAGATATAACAGCAGTTCGTACTGACTCATCGCAGCTAAGAATCCATCGGCAAGGAAACGATGAGGAATAAAGCCAAAGCTGCCCTCAATTTGTCTTATCCGTTCGGGGACGAGTATTTTTTTACGTATCATGTCAACGCCTTTCATCTTTAGCCGTATCCCCGGCGGGGAAATTGATCCACAATTTGACCGTCACATCCGCAAAAAAGGCAATATGGGCGATTTTTCTTATGAAAAATACGACCCCAAAGCCTGCATAGGGGTTTCATAACCCATTCGGGCACGACTGTTGAAGATGCATCATCCATGTTTTTTTGATTGTTTTCGCTCAGGCCATGCCGGCGGCGATTTTCGGCTTCGCGATGAGCTTTTTTACCTTTATCGGTTCGGCGATACCGTCTTTGGGCTTCACAGTGATTTTTTCGTTTTCCCGCAATCCGGCATGGATCACTGCAGTAAGCCTGTCCCCTGAAGCAAGCCCGGCAGATACAGAAAGTCAACCCACACCAGCGGCAGCGAATTTGGATCAATAGCAGAATGGACATGCCTCCGGTCTTGCAAAAAGCCGGAGGATGAAGTAGAAATGAAGTATATGGGAGGAGCTTCCGGCTGATTGCAGTAGCTCTTCTTTAAAGCCCGAAGGTGGCTCTTCGGGCTTTTCCTTTTAGTACTTGAGGCTCGGGACTTTTTCAACCTTTCGACTGTTTAGGGAATTATAGGAATTAAAAGGATTTTTTAATCTTTTAGGAAAGAAAATGGAATTAGATGGGAATTAAATCTCAAAACATAATTAAATT
>CAVSVL010000042.1:0-226437 GCA_963731025.1 uncultured delta proteobacterium
CAAACGTATTGTATCGTCATTTTTTGCAGTAGTTTTTATAGTTGGTTTTGTTGCCTGCGGAAATCAGGGGCCCATGGAGAAGGCCGGAAAGAAAGCTGACCGCAGCGGTCAAGGATGTTCAAAAGGCAGTCAAAAAGAAAACAGAATAGATGATGGATTCTCGGAGGAAGCCGAAATAGGTCAAGGAAGAGAAAAAAGAGGCATCACAATAGATATGAGAAAAGGGATTAAAGTTAAACAAAACACGGTTCGAAAAGATGTGAAAAGAAAGTCGAACCGAACCGTTCAAATTTTAGTTGTCTTACTGGTGCTAGGATTTTTGTGGGTGGCGGGCAAGGCATGTTTAATGTTTATAATTTTATTGTATCGAAATTGTGAAAATTGTGAATAGATTTTCAAGTTCGTCAAAATATAGCTTTTCAAGGGAAATAATACAGTAATTTCTTTATTCCCAACAATATTGGGAATGTTTAGCGATAGAATTGGAATAAACTACTTCAGATTATCGTTTGGTAAGTAAACACAAGTTTTGACATGTTCGATTTTCATGGCTTATCGAGAAAACTATCCAGTAAATATGTTCGCAAGCGGGAAGGAGGTGACTCATATGCCAAAAAAAGATGGAACTGGACCAAAAGGTCAGGGCTCGAAAGACGGTCATGGCACAGGCAATGGTAAGGGCAAAGGCTCTGGTCAAGGACCGATGACTGGGGGTAAGAAAGGAATCAAGAAAACAACCAAAGAGTAAGCCGGAGTTGCGAGCGAGAATTGAGCGCTTGCGAACAACCGCATTAACGTAAAACCAAAAGGGCCGGAGTCAACATTATTGTTGATCTTCATGTCTTGCGGCCCGGCCTTTTTGGCCGGTTATGCGGGGGGTTAGAACACAGATATCTGCAATGACTAAAAGATATCAAGTGCCCGAATTTTTAGTGATACCTTAATACCCTATCACCAAACGATAGTTGTCTCTATTCTTCCATCTATTCTTAAACATCTGAATTTGTGATATGATCAAAAAGCGGAAAAAAGGTTAGAGGTGATATGTGATGGTGAGCACACGAATCGCACCTGATTCAATTCTTGCGATTACTCCAACCTGTGCCGACCCCTGATTACATTTTATTTCTAAGTATACTTCATCTAAAGTTTGATTTAGAAGTTGTGATACGCATGGTCTCCATTACCAAAAAGCCCCCTGCCCTTCAATATTTCACTCCTACCAACTAAGAATTGGCTAGAACACTATAAACTTCTCCTTGCATTCCCTATATTTTTGACCTTACCCAATTGTTCCCCAGTATCTTGATCCTCTCTATTCTTCTTCCAAGAAAAAACTCCTCCTGTTTTCCCAGGATTGATAGGCTTTGGAACTTTCCCGGTTTCATATCCCTGCAATTGGGTTTTAACTGCAACTGTTATTACGGCAGTTCCATACATACTCACGGTAATCACGGAATCATTGCTGACAGGTACCGATAACGGAACGATTCGCAGCCCGATAATAGCATTGGCGCCGATATTTATTGCCATTTGCCGAAGTTTCTCCTTGCCGGCCTGAACAGCCGTATCAGTTTTTTTCTCAAAACTTTTAATCCTGCCGCCCAGGACGTTTTTCCATTTTGCCAGAAAGTCGAGACCCACATGTAAACCCTCGGTTACGGTTACAGAGATCAAATCAACAAATTAATAAAACTATCCATTGTGCTGTGCCGGACGCTTCAGCGGCGCGGCTTTAGACACATCTAACTTGAGATGAAATGTAACCGAAAATTATTAATATTGACAAAACATCATATAGTGTGTATTAATACACACTATGGATAGCCGAAAAATTATACGCATACTCAAACAAAATGGGTGGTATGAAATTGCAAAAGTCGGCTCTCACACCCAATTCCGGCATCCAAAACGGAAAGGGCGCGTCACTGTTCCACATCCCAAAAAGGATATACCGATTGGCACATTGAAAAGCATCGAACGCCAATCAGGTATCAAATTCAGTTGAGGTATTACTATGGCTAACTATATTGCTATCGTCCATAAAGACACCAAATCAGATTTCGGTGTATCTTTTCCTGACTTTCCCGGATGTATCACCGCTGGAAAAAATATCGATGAAGCCAAGGATATGGCCCAAGAAGCTCTTACCCTTCACATCCAGGGTATGCTCGAAGACGGCGAACAATTGCCTGTTCCCTCCACCAAGCTCGAAGAAATCATGAACGACCCTGATTACGCCAATGCAATCGCTTATTTGGTCGTTTCAGTACCCGATGCTAAACCCCGTACAGTCAGAGTGAATGTTACTGTACCTGAAATGACACTAAAGCAGATTGATGCCGCTGCTAAAAAACAAGGTATGTCCAGATCGTCATTCTTGGTTCATGCCGCGCAGAATGCTATCCAATCCATCCAGTCTGATATATCTGCTTGACCTTTTTACCTCGGGTTACAGTGCTTATTCTCTACCTTTAAACAAAACTCCTGCGTCCAAAATAAAAAAGGCCACGATATTACTGCATCGTGACCTGCCGTTGCACCACTTATGCACCACCGAAATACCACATATTTGGGAGAGTAATTTTTATAACTTATTGATTTTATTGCATATTTTATGGTGGAGGCGGCGGGAGTCGAACCCGCGATTCGATGATTATTATCAATGATATCAATAATTTTTTAAAGCTTGCACCACATCTGCACCACCCTACCCTTTTTTACAGCCACCGAGCTTATCGCCTGTACCCGGTTTCTGTATTTTGCGTTAAATTAGAGATCAATAGGTGGCATAAGTATTTGGTCAAGAAGAATCAAGCAAATTCATAAGTATAAAGAGATGAAGATGATCTGACAATACTTTGTAAGTTAAAGCAGTAGAATCTCAAATCTATGAAATAACAAAATCGTATTTATCAACGACACACACGAAGCTCCAAACTTTCACGACGCTTACACGCATTTAAAAGGTTGGTGAAATTTCTCAAAGTCGGATTTCCTCGGGGACCGATCATTCGACGGATACTTTTTTCATTCTGTTCCAACTCCTCGGCGATAGATGGGATCGCTTCAGTTGCATTCAGGTAATCCCGAATCAATCGTTTTCCAGTGTCAATATCACCGTCAAGAAAAGCGTTCGTCGCCTCAACAATGAGTTCTTGGCGGAAATCCGGATCTTGTTTTGCCCGGAGCATTACTGTTTCTTTGAATTTTCGGGTAAGAGGCATTTTAAAAGCCGTCCTTTCTACATTTCCTTTTTTTTCCGTTCCTTGTAGTTATTCCATCTTTTTTTTTGCCGTCTCAATATCTTTATTTTGACGCTTTTTTGTACCACCAGCCAAGAGAATCACGACTTTAGGGCCGTCATAGCCGAAATAAACCCTGTAACCTGGACCGAAATCGATTTTTAATTCATAGACACCACCACCCACGCTTTTAGCATTAGAGGTGTTGCCGCTTTCCAATCTCACAAGCGCTGTCGTAACCTTTGCGGCAGCTTGAGCATTGATCCTATTGAACCAGTTCTCAAACGGGCTCCGACCCTTTTCGTCTAAATATTCTAGTAAATCCATGATTGGTTTCGCTATCCTTTATAGTAACACATATGTTACCATTGTCAATCCTTATTTCATCTTTTATCTTTATCCTTTCAATTTTACCTGCGAAACTGATGTTTATTTTATTTATTGATAATGGGTTATTAACCCATTTATGAGAAATATCATGAAACATCCTGAACCCGCCATATATTTATTTGTGGGGCAACAAGATCGTATTATTGAAAAAATCTTGCAGTCTGTCTTTGGGGAGGTGAATTCAATGAAAACAACTGTCACAGCGCGGGGACAGACGGTCATTCCGGCCAAAATACATGGATTTCATTTTTACATCTTCTCATTTCAGATGTTCTTCCGTATACAGGGAAAGCTCGATCATCCTTTCCAGAAGTTCGTCAGCAGGCAGACCTGAAAAATTGTGACGAACCAGTTCTTTACAGAACAAGCGGCAAATGTAGCGAAGTTTACGGATCTTCTGTTTTCCTGCGTACACGAAGTCTCTATGTCCGTTATTGATGACAATGACATTCTTATCCACATCAAATTTGGAGCGCCACATTTCTCCCGGAGCCCGGCGGTAGGTATATCCTGGAAGCCCTTTGCGCAATCCTCCGGTACCTGATGATTGCTCCACCAGTGAATCGGTAATGGTAATCAAAGCCTCATCTTCACATTGTATCTGGTCCTGTCTTACAACCACCCGTAATGTTGTCAAACACGGCTCTGGCGGCGCGATGAAAACCACTGATTCACCATCGCTCTCCAGGAGCTGACCTTCTCCGTCCGTGATTTCCCAGCGATACACCAGATTTTCCACAACAATGCGCCGGGATCGATCGCGGCATACGGCACGATATTTCTTACGCTGATCAATGGGAAGCACACTCGATTTCGGTGAAATCAGCACACTGAACAGCGGACCGGCAAACTCAAAAAACGCCATCTGTCCGGCTGCTTCGCCATCCATCTCTTGGGCGGCTTCGGAGGCTTCTGCTTCTCGAACCTGCGCATCACGAGGCCCCTGGATGGTCGATGTTTCCGAAAAAAGAGCGTCTTTTTTCTTGGGCGTTTTTCCGCTTTGAATATCGAACCAGTCATATTCTTCCTGCGGAAGACGCAAAAACGCCTCCTTAAGGGCGCGCTGCACTTTTCGCAAAATTCTGCGGCTGGACCGCTCCTCTTCTGCCTTGCGCTGATCTTCGATCACCTGCTTAAGGTACGTTTCCACCGGTGCCATGGCCATGCAAAAAGCATCGAAGCGTTCATCGCGAATGATCCCTTGACGTGTGCCCGGCGTAAGACTTAGAAATGACGCGTCTATAATACCCTGAAGATAACCTGCGGTCCACGGTTCTTTCTGGAATTGATCGAGTTCGGTAATTAACGGTAAAATCCTCGTACCGCGTCGATACAATCCAACCTGGTTAGCCAAGCCGGGATCGCTAAGATATAACTCCAGGTAGATATCACCCCATACAGTGGTATCAGGTTGTATATCATGGAGCAGCCGCCCGGAAAACTGCCGCGGGACCACAATATACTCTGTCCGACCGGTTCGGTCCACAACTTTGATTTTTACACCGGAATTTTTGATCCGGTCCCTGAGTTCGGATGCCAGATATCGCTGAATCTTTTCACCTGTCAAGGATCTCAAACCCGGTAACAGGGGATAGACTGTCAGATCGGTTCCCTTGAAAGGAAGCAACACGCGTTTCTTTGAAACCTCGAATTCAGGTGAGTTCCTGGCCATGGTCATCTCGTAAGTGTTGCTGTCAGCCCCGCAACAGGTCATGCCGAGGGTCCGGCCGAGGGTCCAGAAACTGAGAAGGCCGATGCCGAATTCGCCCTGGATTCCTTCTGCGCCTTCGGCCTTTAGCCGTCGCTTGACAGAATCGCAAATGTGCGTCGCCACGTGCCGAAAATCCGGCATTCCTTGTTCGTCTTTCGGGATGCCTTCACCATCGTCGCTGACCTTGAGATAGAATTCACCTTTCCTCTTCCCACGGGTAATGACAATATGTCTTGCCCGCGCGTCAATGCTATTTTCCACAAACTCGGCCACTGCTTTCAGCGGATTGCTTTGAGAGTTGGCAATGATACTGATGGCATTCCAATGATCGGCAATTCGCAACTTTCCGGCACGCGTGGCCTTTTTTCTTCTTTTCCGATGGGATTTGGCCATTTTCCGTCTCCCGACGCTATTGTTAAATTATTTAACCACAAACAAAAGCAGATGGACACAGATGACTATTTGGATACAACTTCCGGTAAAAACAGAATATTTTATATAACACAAGGTTTTGAAATTGTAAATGCATGTTGACGAACAACTTTTTATGATCTTCTATTAATAAACTGTAAAAATACTAACAAAGGACCATGCCATGAAATTTAGTCAAGTCATAAAACCTATCAGCTACTTTAAGGCGCATGCTGCCGATGTAATTCGCGAGCTTAACGAACATCACGGCACCATGATTATTACCCAACACGGAGAAGCTAAAGCGGTCATTCAGGATATCACCGAGTACGAGCGAATTCAAGAAGCCCTGGCTCTTCTAAAAATGGTCGCTCATGGGCAAAAGGACTTTGAAGAAGGAAAAACTATTCCGGCTAAAAAGCTGCTTAAAGAATTAGACAACATGATCTCAAAGGATTTTCCTAAAAAATGAGGTATGAAGCCGAATTTACCACTGGGGCTAGGCAAGACCTTCTGAAAATATGCCGCTACCTCAAGACAGATGGAAGGCCTGAAACGGCCAAACTGTTATTAGAAACACTCACCGAGGCTTGTGACAGCTTGTCACAAAACCCCGAGCGCGGTCACGTCCCAACTGAACTTGAAGGTTTCAGCTAAATGGTATGCCGTCAAATTGTCATAAAAAAATATCGAATCATCTATCAGATCATCGGCAAGGTGGTTATCATTCATGGCGTTATGGACGGTCGCCGTAGCATACGGGAAACAATGCGTCAGCGGGTGTTAATCTGAAAAAACAAGGCTGGAGAAATTATTTCATAAAACTTCTGATAGTAAACACGTGCTAAGTGCTGCCCTCAAAGTACAAAAAGTGGAAGCCGGGGCACGTTAACCATCCAATGAATCAAATTATTTTAAACAGCTCCCGTGTCCAAAATAAAAAAGGCCACGATATTACTGTATCGCGACCTGCCGTTGCACCACATTTACACCACCGAAATATCACATACTTAGTGAGGCTAATTTTTATAACTTATTGATTTTATTATATATTTTATGGTGGAGGCGGCGGGAGTCGAACCCGTTACTTGCAGAAAATTCGTAATGATATCAATGTGATTTTTAGGCCTGCACCACATTTGCACCACCTTCCCTTTTTATAGTAACCAAACATACCATGTGACTCCGTGCTCGCAACCGGCTTTTAACCAAATATAATTTTCCGAAATCCCAATCCTATTTCCACCATTTTGCCTCAAAATCGGTAACTGCAAGATCAAAATTGAATTACTACAAATTATTGATGCTTTCGCTTGTTCCGATTAATGGGGTCGCCATGATTATTAATCCTGAACGTTTTGCTTTTTGGAAGAAGTCAAATGGGATCTCGCAAAATCGACAACTTGGCGCGCTGACGTCGCGATGGATACGCCTTGGAAACTGCGCCTGCCGAGGCGCAGTTTTCAAGATCGCCGTCCAATCGTCTTGATCGGCCGTCTGTACACATGTGGGTGGATAAATGTGAATGTCAGCTCGAACCATCTGCTGCCCGCTCAAGGGCTGCGATATCGATCTTGACCATTTTCATCATCGCTTCCATCGCTCTGCGCGCCCGTTTTGGGTCAGGATCTCTAAGCAATTCCTCCAATCGAACCGGCACTATCTGCCAAGCCAGTCCCCATCTGTCCCTGATCCATCCGCATGCAATCTCTGTCCCGCCATCGAACAGACTTGCCCATAGTCGATCGACCTCCTGCTGATCGTCACAATGGATCTGAAAGGACACTGCTTCGTTGAAGTTGAACTCAGGACCACCATTCAGCCCGACGTACTGCATTCCTGCCAACGTGAATTCGACAGTAAGGACAGAGCCAGCCGGTCCGACTAGGTGTATCCGCGGGCGAACGGAAGACTCGATCGATTCTAGAATTCGGAAGCAGAGTCACGTAAAACGACGCTGCATCTTCAGCGTCACCGTTGAACCAAAGGCATGGCGTTATCTTTTGCATATTTCCCTCCGTTGGTGAACATGATCTTTTGTAGCGGTCTCCCTTTCCTGTGGTTGAACTCGGATAGCTATGAAAATGACATAATTGTTTCCAAGGCTATACAATAAATAACAGAGCATCTATTCGATAACTGTTTAATATTACTTAATTACGATCTTGATTTTATATTTTTACCCGCAATAAAGGCATTACAATAGTTCTCGTTTAGACCGGAATTATGAACTTATTGAGACTACTCCCTAAAATAGTGTGGATATGATTAATGTCAAAACATCAACTTGGATATTTTCTAAATAAACAGAATATAGATCCATTCAATACCATTTACATTAATGTAAATTCTTGCTGTGCGATTCAGGAAGCCTTTGGCTATCCCATATAATTTGTGATTGCCGAAGATTGCCTTATCTTGCCAATGCCGCATGAGTGGTCGGAGTTGTAGTTATAAACGGTAAACTGAAGATTTAAGGTGAGCTTAAAACCAGCTTTACCTTACGCGTATATTTATTGATCTCGAAAAAGCCCGCATATTAAAGCGAGGACTGTTGGCCAGATTCATCATGACGTTAATTGGCAAAAATACCGAGGAATGAAAAGCGTATCCCTCTGAATCCTATCAAAAGTCGAAATTATTGTTTAGAAATCAGTTTTCAAGGAATTATGCTGTGCAGCGGCTGCCAGTTCATCGCAGTTCGAGCCGCCTGGTTGCTGCAACGCCAAGACGGTGGACATGGAACTGTCTTATCTCGCTCTGGTCTGGTTACTCCTATGGAATCAGCAAGGCGGTCGAGATATTCACCCCGTCGTAGTGGTTCGTCCACCACATTGAATATTGACCCGGCCTGAGCGGTTTCGATAGCAGCAGCAATTGCGGCCGCCATATCCTCGACGTGAATTAGAGAAGTAAAGTTGCTGCCGTCGCAGGAGACAATTTCTTTGCCGGATCGCAATCTTTCCATAGCATTCTCCTGGAACGTGCCCTTGCCCACAAAAGTACCGCCGCGCAAGATACACCATTTAAGATCTTCAAGCGGGATGTTCCGTATCATTTGCTCCATGGTAATCACAGGGGAACAAATTCCTGTGCGCCTCGGGGATGCATCAAGAGGCATATCTTCGGTAATCCAGTTATCACCATGGTCGGGATAAGCCATGGTGATACTCTGTTGGATATAGCGTCTGATCCCGACTTTAAGAGACGCATCAAGCAGTGTTTTAGTGCCAGCCGTCCGCAAGCGTGTATTCGCCTTCATCGCATTGGAGTCTGTGAAATTAAGAGGGATAGAGGTTGCGATATGTACAACTGCATCACAACCATCCAGCATCGACGGCAGATCTTCTGCAATGTTTGACAGCAGATCGCATTCAACTATTTCTCTAAGCTGTGGAAATAACCTGTGTACTTTTGTAGTTGAACGTGCCAAAGCTCGTACGATATGACCTTTCTGCATGAGTATAGGGACCAATGCGCGGCCTAAAACACCCGTTGGTCCAATGACGGCTATTCTCATGTTTTTATCTCCTTTTCTGAATAGTAATAAGATCTAACAAGATATTAACCAAATCCTTCGATGAAACCACGCCGCCAGATCCGTAAAGGATCCCGTAACGCATTGCGAATGTCTCGATATCGGTGACCTTGCACACCACTTCCTCAAGATAGCGGATGGGCCAAGAGTACCTCCCTGTCAAGCGCGTCGGTGACAATAGGTTTTACCCCGAGCGCCTCCACGTCCCAGGATTTCTGAGGGATGCGAACTAATGCCGCCACCTGATGTCTACTCTTCACCAAAAGAGGCAAAAAACTCCTACCAATCACCCCGGTTGAGCCTGCAACAAATACCTTCATTAGAGTTCCTCATTACGCAACGCGACTAACGGCGCCGTTCAACTGTACACACCCAGCGCGTGTCCAGATGCCTAGGAGGTGATGCTATTCGCCGCGTAGATACAAAAACTTAAGCTCCAAGCGATCCTGTTTTCACTTCACCAACACGCTTGTAATTAGCAACAATAACGCCGAGTGGCGATACTTTACTGTCAGTCAATTTGAAAGCCGCCGGAGTCGTACCCTCGGCAAATAGGCGTTTGCCTGGGCCGAGCGTTATAGGGAAATGTTTGATCCACAATTCATCAGTCAAATCGTGCTTCAAGAGCGTCTGTATCAAGTTGCCGCTTCCCCAAACATGCAGGTCGGGGCCGTCCTCACTTTTAGGTTTCTTCACTTTTTCGGCAACATTGCCCGAGAGAAGCACAGAATTCTCCCAATCAAGCTTGAACGATGAATTATGAGACGCAACATACTTTTTTACTTCGTTGATGCCGGGCCAACCAGCAGCGTTGTGCGGCCAGTATCCTGCGAAGATTTCGTATGTCTTCCGCCCAAGAAGCAGCTCAGATCGTTCTAACGGCATCTGCTCCCCCATCACCTTGCCCAAAAAGTCGTCCATGTAGGGACCCATCCACCCGCCATACTTGAAGCCTTCCAATGTATCTTCTTCGGAACCTCCAGGTGCTTGTATAACGCCGTCGAGAGTTATGAATAATACAACAATAAGTTTTCTCATAATTCAAACTCCTTAATCTCAATTAATTTTGGCCTAACACCGTAAATCATCCGTGCCGCTTTTGCGTCGGCTGAATTTGCATGTTATACGGCCCATTTGCTTAGCTCCGTGGATCGGTCTCACCTTATTCTGGGCTCAAGACAAATAAGGCGTCCACCTCGGGATCGTTGAAAGTCGCCGTCCGGATCACCCCTCATAGATTAAGATGACGATGCCATCACCGACCGTCTTCGATTCACTGAGCCGCAGGCGCTTCATGTCGCCCGTGTCGCCGAAAAGACGTTTGCCGGTCCCGAGAATGAGCGGAAAGACCATCAGACGCAATTCATCGACGAGGTCGTGTTCGACTAACGTCTGCACGAGCCGGGCGCTGCCATGGACGACGATGTCCCCATCCAGCTTCTGCCTCAATTTCGAGACCTCCTCCACCACATTGCCCCGGAGCACCGTCGAATTGTTCCAAGTGGCATTCCCAAGAGTCGAGGAGACGACATATTTGGGCATGCTATTGAACTTGTTTGCAAACTCGTTTTTCATGGATGGCCAGGCTGCGGCAAAGCCTTCATAGGTCACCCGCCCCAAAAGCAGCGCGACGGACGAGAGGGTTTCGTCGAGTTTGAAATTGTCGCCCTCCTCTCCACGATTGATCTTGAAGGTCCAACCTGCGTGCTTGAAGTCCTCGCCTCCGCCTGGGGCCTCCATGACGCCGTCGAGCGAGACGAATTCGGTTACGACGATTCTTCCCATTTTGTCCTCCTATTCGTTGTCGAAGTTAAAGTCCAATCCTATAACGATCTCTTCAAGCGGGTGCGGCTTTTTGCACTCCGTAAAAAGAGCGTTAGGCGTCACAATCCATCTTTTTAATTATAAAATGTGTCGCATTATCAGTGCGAACATTTTTAACACATTGATATCCCAGTGAAACTAAATCTATCTTTGAAAATAGATTTTCCCCAGATCCTAAAAGGACGGGCGAAACAGCAATATGCATCTCATCTATCAATTTTGCATCGAGATACTGCTGAATCGTATTTACACCACCACCGATCCTTACATCCTTACCCTCTGCAGACTCAAAAGCTCTTTCAAGCGCAGCTTGAATTCCTTCAGTAACAAAATGAAATGTGGTTCCGCCTTCCATTTCGAATGATTTCCTCTTATGATTTGTAAGGACAAAAACTGGTACGTGGTATGGTGGGTTCTTTCCCCACCAACCTTTCCATTCTTCATTAGGCCAAGGACCTCGTAAAGGACCAAACATATTACGACCCATAATCCATGCACCAATGTTATAAAAACCACGTGATGCAAGGTCGTTGTCAACATCAGTTGTGCCTTCATCTTTTCCCATTACATATTGTTGGAATATTTTTGTTGGGAAAAACCATTTATGAAGGCTTTCACCACCAATTCCTAAAGGGTTTTTTGGACCTTGATTCAGGCCCGCACCATACCCATCGATGGAAACTGAAAAACTTTCAACACGTAACTTTTGCATAATTTTACACTTTTCTAATTTACATTTTAATGACTACTTTGTAGTGTACCACCTAAAAATATGCGAAAAAACGTACATTTTTAGACGCGTAAAGGTCAACGCCGTTGACTTTTCATTCCTTCAAACGAAAACCCTCGAAGTACATGCTTCATTGTATGTTCCTTGTATCTGCCAACCTTCCTTTAATTTCTCTATAATTATACCTCCTTTAATGCATAAGCATAAGGTTCGAAAAAAATAACAACAACTTCAAGTGCGAGATGGTATCCAGTGTTGTCCAATTTGCTTGTCTGCGGCTAACTACACAATCCCTTAACTCAGAGGCAAATAATTTGAATGTCCGGACACACTTTAGTGTTCAGCCTGGTTGCAACCTTCAACATTCAATAGTTTTCCAAATTTTTAGGTCTGTCTCAAGGCAACAGGCGACACCGTTTTGATCGAAGAGCTCGATTTGGAATGTCTTCAAGTGGCGTTTATGAGTTCAGGGAAAAGCCGTGGAGGTTCATCAATTTTTTGCCGGCCCATATCCTGTTGAACCGGTGTGACATTCAGTTCGTCAAAGAATTCATCCAAGGCCGGCGATTTTTCCTGTGCCAAGGAAGGCGAACAGTAATCCTCCTACCATGCAGTGTATCCATCTTCACGAAGTCGTGCGTTCTAAAGCGAATGGGTCATGGTTTTTCAGAAAGTCCGTATTGATGCGTATTCATTCTCACGCAGGTTCTCCAAGAGATCTTTTAAACGGTCGTGTTTGCGTTTAGCAAAGACAAGATAGCTCGCCATATTGGACTCTCGGTATAAAAAGTTATTGCCTCAAAGTGGAATGTCAAGCAAATTTCACTATATCGATATCGGAATATTTTTTTTGATTTGCAGTTCGAATCTAATTTCGTACCGAATAGGTATTAATTACTATAAGATACTATCAAAGATATAAGACCGTATTGCCAACATCATTTATAATGTTTATGGTTATACGCATCAAGTAAAGTGGTAATCATCGGTTCTATGATGGCGAGAAAGTAACCGTCGTAAAAACCGAAAACTTCTTCCAAAACATCCTTATAGAACCGGAAAATAAGGAGATAACATTATGAAAACAGAAATAAAAACCATACCTGAGGGATTCCACACGGTTACTCCCTCTTTGACACTAAAAGATTCTCTGAAGGCCATTGCCTTCTACGAAAAAGCATTTGGGGCCAAAAATGCGGAGGTATTCCCATCGCCGGACGGCAAGCACACCATGCATGCCACGATCCGGATCGGCGATTCGATCTTGATGATGGGCGATGAAATGTCCGACATGGGCTGTAAAAGCGCAGAATCCCTGGGCGCTTCGCCGATCAGTCTGTATGTTTATGTACCGGATGTGGACGCGGTTTTCGAGCAGGCGGTCGCTGCCGGAGCCACAGAAGTCATGCCGGTGGCGGACATGTTCTGGGGAGACCGTTGCGGAACACTGAAGGACCCGTTCGGCTATCAGTGGACAATCGCCACGCATAAGCGCGACCTGACCGAAAAAGAGGTTCAGAAAGGCGCCGAAGCGTTTTTTGCAGCCATGGAGAAGCCGTAAACGCCAAAAGGCATGGAGGAAAAAATCACGCCCCATATATGGTTCAATAAAGAAGCTAAAGAAGCGGCCAGATTTTATACCTATTTTCTCTAACTCCAAAATTACGCACATCACGACGATCCATGAGGTTCCGACGCCGACAGGAGATTGCGACATCATATATTTTGAACTGAACGGGCAACCTTTTATGGCAATCAACGCCGGGCCGCTTTTCATGTTCAATCCATCAATATCTTTTACTATTCATTTTGACCTGTCGAGAGATAAGAATGCGAGAAAAGAATGAAATGTCCCTCTTGTAATGTGGAAAATTCAGAAAACAGAAAATATTTCCGCAAATGCGGTGATAGGATCATACTGGTATGCAATAATTGCGGTTTTGAAAACTTTTCCGAAGACAAATATTGTGGAAAATGCGGACAGGCATTAGTGAAAGCACCCAAATCTCATCTGTTCAATTATAGTCGTCCCAATTCCTTTACATCCTGATTCAAAGGGTCAAGCCACGTTTCTTATGTTCCCGGTTTTAAAATTGCCGGCATTCGGTGATGAATATCCCGGACTAAATCACTGGATTGTGTGGATGAATATGGCCGATGTATAAAATGTCTTGAGGAAAAGCCATCAAAAGCATAGCCTTATTATATTGAACATAGGTTTACATTAATTAATGGGTAAGAATAACTTTAAAGATCATTTTTCTGTTCATTCTGAAAAATACGGCAAATATCGTCCAGATTATCCGGCATTACTATTTAAATTCTTATCATCAATAACACCGGGGCATGATCTTGCATGGGACTGTGCAACAGGGTCAGGGCAAGCCGCTCATGGTTTGGTAGAATATTTCCAAAAAGTAATTGCGACTGATGCCAGTGAACAGCAGATTAAGAATGCAATCCGTCATAAAAAAATTTTATACAAAGTAGCGCCTGCCGATAAAACTACAATCCAGACTGAATCAATTGATTTGATAACTGTAGCACAAGCATTACACTGGTTTGAATTTGACCAGTTCTACAAGGAAGCTAAGCGGGTTCTGAAGCAAAATGGTATTATTGCGGTTTGGACATATAATTTGCTAACTATTTCTCCAGAAATAGACTCTATTATCAAACATTTTTATTTTAACGTTGTTGGTGAATTTTGGCCTCCTGAAAGAAAACTCGTCGAAAATGGATATGAGAATATACCTTTTCCGTTCCATAAATTGCATAGCCCATCTTTTCGCATGTCAGCAAAATGGACCATCAAACAACTTATTGGTTACATTAGTACCTGGTCTGCTGTAACGCGTTACAGGGATAATAAAGGTAATGATCCGATTGAATCGATTGAAAAAAAATTGACCAAGTTATGGGATATCAGCTCGGACTTTATGGAAATTCATTGGCCGTTATCCATATTGATCGGTAAAAAGACAGCCACATAGCACAATAACGTATGTTTGTCTTGTTTTAAATATATGGTTGACAGCATCTTTAGCTGTTGCACCGGCGATTACGGTGATCCACTCTTCCAAGGAACTGCATCATGTCTGGAGGGCAACACATTAAATTATGTCATTTGAGGTTAGAAAATTCATAATTTAGGTTATCCTTGTTCAATTTTGACGCCGGTCTTGGCTCGGTTATTATGATAATTATATTTTTGACAAATAATTTACCCAAAAGCGAAGGATTGAAAGAAAAATGAACACATTAACCAATCGATGCATCAAGGTGTGTTGCATGAAAATAAATGATGATTAGATTATGTGCGGACAAAGTTAAATTGTCTTAATCCTTTCGAAAGGAGGGCTGGATGATGAAAGAAAAAAAAGTTTCCAGAAAGGAACAACTTTGTATCAGCGAATGCATTCATAAATATTGGAGGCATCCGGATATAAGTATAGAAGACGATCATCGAAACCAAAACTATGAAAAATGCTTAACATCATGTAATATTTGTGGATAATGGTTAAATTTGGGGGCAACCCTTTAATGAAAGCATGCATGAAACCGTGCGATTTTCAGGGCCACCCCCTTTTATCATTTTTGAATCTAATTCGGTCAACTTGCCGCTCTAAAATGTTCGTCAACTTTATTCCAATTAATCACATTAAAAAACGCTTCAATATACTCAGGTCTGCGGTTCTGATATTTTAGATAATAGGCATGTTCCCAAACATCGAGTCCCAACAATGGTGTCTTACCCTGACTCAAAGGACTATCCTGGTTTGGGGTGGTGGTAATTTGTAGATCATTGTTATCCAATACCAGCCATGTCCAGCCGCTTCCAAAGAGCAGGGCGGCAGCGTTGGAAAACGCCTTTTTAAAGCTATCAAAACCTCCGAACTTGTTATTGATGGCGTTTTTTATTTTTCCTTCTAATTTTACATCTTTTTTCAATAGCGGCCAGAAGAACGAGTGATTCACGTGTCCTCCGCCGTGATTTCTCACGGCAGTTCTGATGGTTTCCGGAATCGTGTTCAGATTCTTCAGCAACTTTTCCGGTTTCATATCTTGTAACGCCTTTTGTCCTTCTAACACGGCGTTTAATTTGTCAATATATGTCTGATGATGCTTTGTGTGATGGATCCTCATGGTTTGTTCATCGATATAAGGTTCCAGGGCGTCATAGGCATATGGAAGTGGTTCTAATTTGTGGATCATAATAACACCTCCATGTATTAAAAAAATCAACCGTGGTTGATTTGATGATATGTTCAATTTAAATAATTATTACGCATTGCTATCCAACTCGTGTTTGTGCATAAACGGTTTTTGGTAAAAATTCATGTAATATCGCACATCAATTAAAATATTCATTTTAATACTTTCGTCAACATTATACGATTAAAACGAATGATGAAATTCTTGGGATATCCAACTTAAAATGCATTGAAGGACGATATTTATTGGTTATATTGTTCCATATAAATGTTTGTTCTTAATCCAACGAGGAGGCCCTATGACATTAAAAGCAATCAATCCCGCAAACGGCAATACGATCAAAATTTATGAAGAAACACCCTTCGATAAAGTTATAACATGTATAGAAGGTGCACATCAGGCATTTAATTTTTGGAAGGATACGCGTTTCTCCCAACGGGCAGGATTAATGAAGAAAGCTTCTCAAATCTTAACCGAAAACAAGGAAGAATATGCAAAGATAATGGCCATGGAAATGGGAAAGCCCATCCGGCAAGGCCGTGCAGAAGTTGAGAAATGCGCATGGGTGTGTGAATACTATGCCGATAATGCTTTCAAAATGTTGGAGCCCGAGAAAATTGAGACCGACGCAAGTAAGAGCTTCGTATCGTTTCAACCCTTGGGCGTTATCCTCGCTATCATGCCATGGAACTATCCTTTTTGGCAGGTTTTTCGATTTGCGGCTCCGGGACTAATGGCCGGCAACGCCGTTGCGTTGAAACACGCTTCGAATGTGCCGGGTTGTTCTCTGGCCATCGAAGACGTTTTCGGCAAGGCTGGGTTTCCCGAAAACCTTTTCCAAAATTTATTAATTCCCAGCAAACACATACAGCAAGTTATGGAACATCCACTGATACAAGCCGTAACCTTGACCGGAAGTAATTTTGCGGGTCAGGCAGTAGCGGCCAGTGCTGGAAAATTGCTAAAAAAATCGGTGCTCGAACTTGGCGGAAGTGATCCGTATATCATTTTAGAGGACGCAGATCTTGAAGCTGCAGCCAAAACATGTGTAGAAAGCAGACTTCTGAACTCCGGTCAAAGCTGCATTGCCGCGAAACGCTTTATCGTCATCGATGCCGTCCGCCAACGATTTGAGGATATGTTTATAGACCACATGCGAGCAAAAAAAATGGGAAACCCCCTGGAAGAAGACATTGACATCGGACCTCAAGCACGTTTCGACCTGCGCGAAAATCTTCACCGGCAGGTCGTCCGAAGCATTGAAAAAGGAGCAAAATGTCTTCTCGGCGGAGAAATCCCCAAAGGGAAAGGGGCTTTTTATCCTGCAACGGTTCTCAGCGCCGTTGAAAAAGGTATGCCCGCATATGAAGAAGAAATTTTCGGGCCGGTAGGCGCAATCATCTCTGCTAAAGATGAAAGAGAGGCCATTCAAGTCGCAAACGATTCATCTTTCGGTCTTGGTGCGGCCATTTTTACCAAAGATATCGAACGCGGCGAACGGATTGCCACACAAGAACTGGAAGCCGGATGCTGCTTTGTGAACGCCTTTGTAAAATCAGACCCCCGGCTTCCCTTCGGGGGTATCAAATCAAGTGGTTACGGACGCGAGCTTTCGCACTACGGCATCAAAGAGTTCGTCAATATTAAAACCGTCTATGTTCACTGATACCTGTTCGTTCAGAGTTTTACTTCCTTATTTATGAAGGGGTCCCCGTTGCTTTCAATAAGGGGTTTTCTCTGCCGGTCGCCGTTCTGGAACGTATTCGTGAGGTATGTTATCCTCGTTCCATTCTTTTGAAACATAAAGGTTGCAGTAACAACTGCCATATTCTTCGATATCCGGTACACTGTAAATGCATGGACAGATAATATCCCGGTCGGCCTTTCTGTCTCCCGAGAGCAGTCTGCAGGGACACCCCATATACCCGTAACGGTCTTTATTCGTAATCAGAGCTTCTAAAAGCTCAAAGGTTCTTTCTTTGTTTTTATTAAAAAAGTAACCTTTGGGCTCCTGAACCTTCTTCATCATTTCATAAAGTTTTTGAGCATCCATATTATGCGGCTCCTTGTTTTTTTCGCACAACATTGATCAGGCTCCCTTCCAGAACCATTTCAATCTGGCGATCACTCAACGCATGTTCCGTTTCATAAGTTTCATTTTTAGTTTTATTGGTGATTCGGATGCGTTTACCCTGACGCAAACCCGACGAATATCTTTCGTTTCAAGTTCATCTTCCTGTTCAATTTTATCGTAGTCTACAGGATCGATAAAGGTAAGCGGCAATATTCCAAAGTTGATTAAATTTTGCCAGTGGATACGCGCAAAACTCTTGACAATGACGATTTTAAGCCCCAGATAACGGGGGGCCAGTGCAGCGTGTTCACGGCTGGATCCTTGTCCGTAATTGTTACCTCCCACCACGACAAAGCCCCTTTGCTGGTGTTTTATGGCCCGATCGTAAAAGTTTTCATCGATCCGGCTAAAGGCATATTTACTGATTTCCGGAATATTGCTGCGGAAAGGCAGAATTTTAGCGCCTGCAGGCATGATCTCATCGGTCGAAATATTATCTCCTACTTTCAGCAGAACCTTACCGGAAATGGTATCGGGCAGCGGATCGAACGGCGGTAGCGGCTTGATGTTTGGACCTTTTTCAAGCTTGATGTCTTTTCCAGAATCCGGAGGAGCGATTAACATCTGGGTGTTGATTTGAATCCCCTCAGGCTCTTCATAGTGGGGATATGGCATGTCCAGTGCACGAGGGTCGGTGATGACACCGGTTAATGCAGAAGCAGTCGCTGTTTCCGGGCTGCACAAATACACTTGATCTTCTTTGGTGCCGGAGCGGCCTGGAAAATTTCGAGGTACGGTTCGCAGGCTGATTTTTCCGGTAGCCGGTGCCTGTCCCATGCCGATGCATCCATTACATCCGGCCTGATGAATGCGTGCTCCGGAACGGATCAACTTTTCTAAAAATCCTTTCACTGTCAAATTTTCCAGTATTTGTCGTGATGTGGGGTTGACATCAAAAGAAACACGACCATGGACTTGCCTGCCGTCTACCATTAGGGCAGGCATGACAAAATCTCGAAACCCCGGATTGGCGGATGAACCGATATAAGACTGGTAAATCTCGCGGCCTGCAACTTCTTTTACCGGGACCACGTTTCCGGGACTGCTCGGTAGCGCAATCAACGGCTCTAAACCGGACAAATCGATTTCATCGGTTTCGTCATAGGCGGCGTCTTCATCGGCCAGAATGGAGGTCCAAACTTTTTCTCTATCCTGGGTTTTTAAAAATCTTCGCACGGCCTCATCCGATGGAAACACTGAAGTCGTAGCCCCAAGCTCGGTTCCCATGTTGGCAATCACGTGCCTGTCCATTGCCGACAGACGGTTTAATCCCGGGCCATAATATTCAATGATTTTGCCGTATCCGCCATTGACGCCATGCCTTCGCAGCATTTCCAGAATGACGTCTTTGGCGCTGACCCAGTCGGGCAGACTGCCGATCAAGCGGACCCCCATAATTTTGGGCATTTTAATATAGATGGGTTCCCCGGCCATGGCCATGGCCACTTCCAGTCCTCCCGCCCCCATGGCCAGCATGCCCAATGATCCGGCTGCCGTGGTATGGCTGTCCGAACCCAGCAAAGTTCTTCCCGGAACCCCGAACCGTTCCATATGTACCGGATGGCTGACCCCGTTTCCCGGGCGACTGTACCAGACACCGAACTTTTGACAGCAACTCCATAAAAACAAGTGATCGTCGGCATTTTTAAAATCGGTTTGCAGCAAATTGTGATCGACGTATTGAGCTGAAACCTCTGTTTTCACTCGTGGAATCTGCATGGCTTCGAATTCCAGCATGACCATGGTTCCAGTAGCATCTTGGGTGAGTGTTTGATCGATTTTAAGGCCGATCTCTTTTCCCGGCTGCATGTTCCCATCAACCAAATGGGCTTCTATTAGTTTTTGGGTTACATTTTTTGCCATAGATATTCCCTCCACGGATCATATAATTATTTCTATAGAAAACAATATACATTAAATAGTGAAAAGTGAATAGTAAATTATAGATCTTTTATGTCGATTCCAATTTTTTGGCGTACTTTGCTCAATAAGGGTTTTGCAATATTTCTGGCTGTTGCTGCCCCTTGTTTTAGAATTCGGTCTATGCCCGGTTTGTCTCTCAACAAAACATCATAGGCCCGACGGCCTTCCTTAAATTTTTCAAGCAGCAATTCAATAAGTTCTTTTTTGATGTCACTGTACCTCGCTCCTCCTTTAAGATAGACCATTCGTGTCTTCTCAACCGCTTCAGACGGAGCAAAATACCGGTACAATGAAAAGACATTGCACGCTTCCGGATTCTTAGGAGCTTCTGGTGGTTTCGAGTCTGTGATGACACCCATGACCTGCCTGCGGATTACCTGGTCATCTGCGAAGATAGGTATGGTGTTTCGGTAAGTCTTACTCATTTTGCGCCCATCCACGCCAGGTACGCTCATGACATCTTTTCGAATCAAAGCTTCCGGTATCGTGAAAACTTTTCCATACTGAGAATTGAAGCTCGATGCCACGTCTCGAACGATTTCGACGTGCTGTTTCTGATCCTGGCCCACCGGTACCACATGGGTCCCAAACAGCAGGATATCGGCAGCCATCAATACCGGATAATTATACAGCCCGGCGTTGATATTATCATCCTCACTTCTTCCCTGTCGGATATTCTCATCTGCGGCAGCTTTATATGCGTGGGCACGGTTCAGAAGTCCTTTGGCGGTGAGGCAGGATAGAATCCAGGTCAACTCGAAAACTTCCGGAACATCCGACTGTCGAAAAAACACAACTTTCTCTGGATCGAGTCCCAAAGCCAGCCACATAGCAGCCAGCTCGAATATCTGCCGATTCAGCATCTCAGGGTCTCGTTGGGTTGTCAAAGCATGATAATCGGCAATAAAATAAAATGCCCGGTAATGTTGAACCAGCTCGAGTGCCGGTTTAATCATTCCTAAATAGTTACCGATATGTGGAGTACCGGTCGGTTTAATTCCTGTCAACGCAATCTTCACCGCTCAACTCCGTATTTCATCTTGATTTCTACGTAAATGTTAATAAATTTGAAGGGGTACCTACACTCAAAAAAACAAAAAATGCAAAATTTTATTCATCATCTACAATACATTTTTTGGAATGATGGCCGCTTATCTTTGAGGCAACACGGTAACACCAGTGTCGTTCGGTCGGATTTTTAAAATATCGGTCGCAGATGGAAAGATTTTCCACCAGCCGATCATATTCATGTGAAAAGCAGTGCTTTGCTTTTTTTAAGGATTCACTTTCCATAATTCCACCTCCTATTGGGCAAATGGGAAATACAAACCATCCGGTACAGGAACTGATACTTGGTTTAAAGTTATTCATCTTCGGCGGCTCTTGTCACCTGCATAAATACTTTCTTAACAACAGTCTGTAACTGGACGATAACAAGGATCTACATATCTTCCGTCTGAATCTATAATATAGCAACAACACAGGTTGGGGTCTCCTTGAGAATCTCTTTTTTGTATTATGCAGGTATCTGTCTTTTCCTTTTCTTCTATCTTTTTACGCATGGGGTCACCTTTTGGAATAAAAATTATAATCTAATGCTTTAACCTTCACGTTGCTCCATAGTGCAACTTATCTATATAAAATTGTGAACATTACCACAATTTGTCAAGAGTCCTGAATTTAATTTGCTCTGACGAGCAAAGCCATATTGAATTCTAATTATTAATGTCCAACTTAATGAATTATTCAACAATTTTTATACGATAACATTACGCGATAATATTTTTAAAGGAATAAAATGTCTCGTACAATATTACAGGAGGTGAGGAAAAATGGCGGATAGGATCCTTTCCGAACCTGTTTGAATCCCTATTAACATAGGATTAATTATCTACGTTGGTGTATTTGGCAAAGCCTTTAAACCCTCAATATTACATTCACCGTCAAAGCAAATCGCGATACCCTGAGGGGTAGAACGCACAATATTTCCTTTGCAGCCTTTCAAACTCTCTATGTCATAAAATTCTTTAAGGTTATCAGTTGGAAGGGTGAAATCCAATTTAAATGTTGTTCCTTCTGGAAAAGACGTAATTGTAAGAATGAATGCCCCGGTATAAGATATGTCTTTAGTTGCAAGATCTAAAACCCTTCTATTGTCTGAATTTATGGTTTTAAGTCTTACAGGAAGTGCAATGTTAATCCTTTGATGCTTCCGCCTTTCTATCATTGATAAAACCCTTTCATGTTAATTAGTATCTCCTTCAAGATTAAGATGCTGCATAAAAATCTTAAGTAAAAAAACTAAATCAGAACATGGGAATGTCAACCAGAAAGGAATTCCCGAGAGATAGATATGGGGAACTGGGAGGTGTGAACTCAGCTAATGGTCTTTTTATCTTTTTATATATCTCAGATACAAATAGTCATCAACTATCATAGCCGGCTTGTGAGGGGAATGCTTCAGTCGAATTCTTACGGATGGCCTGTCCCATGGTTTGTTTAAGATCCCAGTGGATCAAATTTTGCCAAGAACCTATTTTAGCTTTATAATTCTGTCGGCACCGGCATATCATGAACCCCGCATTCGGGACATTGCAGGTTGATAAAATCCAAAGACTCCATAGCGTTTTTGATCAATTTTCCCGGATCGTCTCTTTGAGAGGCAAGGTTTGTACTCCAGATGGTTCCGAAACGGTCGACCACCATCAGCCATAACTGATCCCTATCTTCGTTTCCAATGATCTTTGAATATACCGACCGATCCACATCGAAGAGAAAAGGAAATGGGGATCGTAACTTGCGACACATCGCTTCGGTTTTTTCCTTTTCTCCTCCAACGACCACCAAAATCTCCGCTTCGAGCTTTTGACACTTGTGGTATGTTTCATTGAGTTTTTCGACAAATTTTCGGCCATAATCGCTATCGGCATCGGGCAGCATAAGCAGCAGCAGATTTCGCTTTTGCCAGAAAGTCTGGGAGCTCATGGTTTTATCGCAGGTAGAAGGAAGTTCAAAGAACGGTAAATTGTTTATTTTATTCATATAATCTTCTCCATTCTATCATCAGTTTCGGAAATTGCTGAATACGGATAAATGATTTATATCACTGAGGGCATATTGCAGTTTTTTGTGTGCTTTCTGTAGTCATAAGACGATACAAGACTATTTTTGGCCCCGGCCTTTTTGTCGATATTTTTCAATTTTCTTAATAAACACCTAATGTTTTTTTGCTTCCTTTTTTCTCTCAGTATTTTTTGTGATTCAGTATAATATTGGTGTGTTGTTATAAGTTCGAGGGTATCTTTGTACCATTTTGCTTCATCACTGACATCTATTCCTTGTGCACGCAATTCTTCTCTTAATTTTCCGTCCAACTTGAAAAAATCTTTTCTGCCGAAGTGGTCGAGATCAGCATCACAGAGGATCTTTTCAAGATGGGTTTTTGGTTCACGCTCAAGATCTGTTGATAATATCATCTTTTGAACCTTAACAATTTCGTTAGGTTTATAACCGAACAATTTAAGTATTCTGCCTGCCATTTCTGCCCCAATTGGTTCATTTTTATTATATTTTCTAATGTAACCAGAATCATGAAAATAGGCCGCGGTTATTAATAATTCTCTATCATGTTCGGAGATATTCTCAGATATTGCAATTCTGTTGGCAGAAGCAACGACTCCTTTGGTTGGATGAAGTGTATGATCAGCAATATGAAATTTAAGCCCTGTTGGCAGCTCATCTTTTAATAACCTTCTTATATAACGGTCTACAATTTTCAGTCGAGAAGTATGAGGTTTGTATTTTAGTTTCATAATTAGCTAAATTTTCATATGTTATTATTGGTTCTAAACAATTAAAAAACCTTTGGACATATCAAATTACAAATAAAAAGAACTTTTGTTTTTTGTCTCATTTCACCCTCATGTTTTAATCAACTTACGTCATGGTAGTCAGAAGATCTAATAGAAGTAAGATTAGAATTTATTAACTGCAAACGCTCAATCGGAATTGTAATCCGGATTGCCTGTTAGACAAAATTTCACAAATTTTTTCTCGGCCTCTTTATAACCATTTTTTTCGTAAAAATCCTTATTTTCAGACCGCCTAAATTCATTACGGCATTTTTGGACCAACAATCGAATTCCTTGGTTTGTTTTTAATGAATTATCCATTCAAACCCTCTCTATGGTTTTGTTGTTGAGACAAATTTAGAAGGTTTCATTTGAAAAAATAGGCTTAATCCAGACATCTGGTATGTGATTTGATTTCATGTCAAGAATAGATAGATTCTTAAACGTGTCGGGGGTGAGCAATTAAATTGGGAAACCTATTCTAAATTTGAAAAGAAAGTATCGCAGTCTGGATTTATAGGTTTTAAATCGCACTTTGAAGGAAAAAAGGGGGGCCCATAAGTCTGATATCCCCCTTTTAACGACCCCTCTATCGTCAGGATTATACCGAGCATTGCTCAAAGCAATCTTCAAGTTTAGTTGAGCAGTCCCACGTTCCGTCTTCATCCATCCAGCAATTCTTCACTTTAAACTTGCATCTTCCCATACAGGTTCTATTTATTTTTATATTTTGATTTTCTGACATAAAAATCACTCCTTTTCCGATGCCATAAAATTGAAATGTTTGGTCATTTATCGTACACAAGGTATAAGATTTGAAAAATATCAACGAATTGTACCAGTAATACATTATTATACAAGTTAAGTACGAATTGTCTCATTTCAACACCGGAAAACAAAGTAGGCTGGAATTAAATTAAAACAATTCAGTTATTTGTTGAATATGATGTCTACTAAAAGACTTTGAAGGTAAATTATTTAAAAAAAGTGTGCATCAGCATCAATTTAGCCCGAGAATAATTGAGAGCTGGGCCCATCCCTTGCTTTTATCCTACTAAATCTTATCTTTATATTGGCATTCATGAAAGAGAATGCATCTATAAAAACATAAAAGAAGGTGTTAAAATGGCAAGACGAGTTATTATAGATAAAGATGAATGTATTGGCTGTGAGAGTTGCGTTGAACTTTGCTCAGAGGTCTTTGCATTTAACGAAGATGAAGAAAAAGCTGAAGTCATTCTTCCCGAAGGCGGACCTGAAGATTGCATTGAAGAAGCTATTGAATCTTGTCCCGTAGAATGCATCCATTGGGAAGAAGATTAGAAATATTATTATGTTATGTCTGAATTGGATATCCAGCATTTTTCCAGGCTTCAACACCGCCTTTGAGTACCTTTACGTTTAAGAAACCTTTCTTCATATGACTTAAAAGAAGGTACAAAAAGTAGCGTCAGGTCAGCTTTCCACAAGGCACAAACTTTAGATTATGATGATCGAGAATTTTTTCTTAATGAATGAATAAAGTCGCTCAATTGGTAAAATGGATTATCGACATGTTGCGTGTTTTCAAATTCAATCTTTCTGACCCTGATCATTTTGTGGTTACGTTGGAACTGGTGCCCGGACGGGAAGCCTCCGGTCGCACGGTAGATTCCGTCTTGGGTATTGCCCGCGACGCTTTTAGCGATGGCCGCATAACAGCCGTTTCTATCACAGACAATCCAGGTGGTAATCCCTCGCTTAGTCCTGATGTTTTGGGCCACGATATTTTTAAAATCGGAATGGATGTCATTGTACATTTTACCTGCCGGGATATGAATCGCGTGGGCATGGAAAGTCGAGCACTTCAACTTGCTAAGATGGGGATGAAAAATATTTTGGCTTTGAACGGAGACTATTCCGGCAAGGGGTTCGGTGGACAAGGGGCACCTGTTTTCGACATCGATTCGGTGCAACTGCAAATTATGATAGGTATGCTCAGCGAGCGCATTATAGCATCTGGTGATCCAGAGGGTTTCTTTGCAGGCTGTGCGGTCTCGCCGTTTAAGCGCACCGAAGGCGAAAGCTTTGCCCAATACGCCAAACTGTGTCGCAAAGCCGCGGCTGGCGCTCAATTCATCATCACCCAATTGGGGTATGATGCCCGCAAGTTTAAAGAATTGATTCAAATCCAAAAATTTATGGGTATCGAGTTACCAAGTTTGGGATCAGTCTATGTGCTGACTCCCAAAACTGCCGGCATTATCAATGCCGGCAAGGTACCGGGTGCAGTGGTTACCGATGCACTTTTAAGACGTGTTCAAGACGAGTGGAAAGATTCGATTTCAGGCCGTCAGACAGTCATTGAACGCGCCGCGAGACTGGCAGCCGTTCTCAAGGGACTCGGATATGCCGGGATCCACATTGGTGGGATCCATCGGAGCTTCGATTTGGTAGGCCTCATTCTCGATCGCCTGGCAGTTATTCAGGACCAGTGGAAGGAGTTCCTGTCCGACTTTGACTTCCCTCAACCCGGTGGATTCTATGCCTTTCCTTCTCAGTCTGAGGAGGAATCTGGGGCACCCGGCTTCGGTCTTGATCCGCCCCGCCCCGGCCCGATTGAGCGTTTGCGATACTTTCTGTTAAGGCGCATACACGACACTATTTTTGAACCTCGCCATTCCTTAGGGCATACATGTCGCAAGTTATGTCAAATGATTGACGACAAGCCTGGAAGCCAGTTGTTGATGTATCTGGTCGAAGATATGCCCAAGCGCCTGACCCTTGACTGCCTTAAGTGCGGCGACTGTGGTATTCAACATGTGGGTTTTTTGTGCCCTGAATCCCAATGCCCAAAACATATCCGCAATGGCGCCTGCGGCGGAAGCAGCAACGGCCGTTGCGAGGTATTCCCGGAACGTCCCTGTGTCTGGGTTCGTGCCTATCAGCGTTTGGTCAATGCAGGACAGACCCGACAGATAATTGACGGATGTGTCCCACCGCGGCTTTGGGAATTAAACCAAACCTCGGCGTGGCTAAATTTTCATCTCCACCGCGATCATCAAGGGGTCTCCAACGAGATAGCCCGGAGATGCAACATCATCAACTGTCGGTTTAACCAACTGGCAGACGGTTCGCCAAAAAGCAAAGGATAAAATATCAACATTTGAAAATTAGTGGTAAATAGGGACGTCTAAGATTTTATGTTCTTCATTGCTAAATGGAATCGAACGCTAAAAGAAGGCAACGGCATAATCCAAGATATAAACTTTCGGATAGTTCTGGTGATACCTGCAGAGACTATCGAAAAACTCTAAATTTGCGTTTTTTTAGCCAGCTGTGGTATCAATATTTTGGAATAACCGTATTCAAGCCACAACTGATTCTGGCCCAATTTGCCTGCCTTCTATAGTATGTTGTGTCTTGTTACGGCTTGTTCTAACTTACGATTCTATGCAGATAATCATTTTTTGACACATATAATTAATTGGAGAGTAACCATGAAAACGAGTTATCCTTTTGCTTATTTGCTTATTCTTTTATCCATTTGTTTTTTTTCACCTCTTCCTGTAAATGCTGACGAGAAAATCGGGTTGTCTGACGGGCAAATCATTTATGTGCCTGCTTATTCACATATTTACATTGGAAACAGAGAAACGCCTTTCTTATTGACGGTAACATTAAGCATCAGAAACATTGATCCTAAGCATCAAATCAAAATCACATTAGTCGATTATTACGAGACGCAAGGGAGGCTATTAAAAAAATATGTAGAAAAGCCAGTAATTCTAAACCCATTAGAGTCATTGCGCTATGTCGTACCAGAAAGAGACAAAGCTGGTGGGTCAGGTGCCAACTTTATTGTTGAATGGAAATCCAACAAATTTATTAATCCACCCATTGTTGAATCAATAATGATTAGCACAAAAAGTAATCAAGGCGTTTCTTTTACCTCTCGTGGTCAAGTAATCATTACATCTAAGTAATACCACCCATAAAATAACTATTTTCGCGGTGGACTATTATAATTCAAACGGGATGATATGTTTTTAAAGGTCACAATATTCCATGGGCATTGCAAGTGACATAGTTATCATTGTGATGGTTGCTTTACTGGGTGGGTTAATTGCCCAAAAACTAAAGCAGCCTTTAATTTTAGGGTATATTCTTGCGGGTGTAATGGTTGGCCCTTATACCGGCGGCATAACCGTTTCCGAAATTCATGATATCGAGATGTTGGCTGAAATCGGAATTGCGTTGCTGCTTTTCGCTCTGGGGCTTGAATTTTCGTTCAGTGATTTAAAGCCTGTTCGCAATATCGCCCTGGTTGGCACACCCATACAGATATTGCTGACAACGGTTTACGGATTTGGCATAGGTCACTGGCTGGGTTGGCGCTGGATACCCTCAGTTTGGTTTGGCGCATTGATCTCTTTATCCAGTACGATGGTTATACTGAAAACATTAGAGAACCAGGGACATATGGGTACCTTGTCAAGTCGCGTAATGATAGGAATGCTCATTATTCAAGATTTGGCAATCGTGCCGTTGATGATTATCCTGCCGCAACTCAGTAATCCAAAAGCGGGTTTGCCGCTATTGGGAGTTGCCGCCTTAAAAGCCGTCTTTTTTCTGGTCCTAATGATTTTCATCGGTACAAAGATCATTCCTTACATAATGAAATATGTGGCCAGATGGAACTCGAGAGAATTATTTCTTCTTACAACCACTGCGATGGGACTGGGTGTTGGATACGGCACCTATCTGTTTGGGCTTTCATTCGCCTTTGGTGCTTTTGTTGCCGGCATGCTTATCAGTGAATCAGATTATGGTTATCAGGCCCTGAGCGACATAATTCCTCTGCGGGACATTTTTAGCATACTCTTTTTTACATCGGTGGGAATGCTTCTTGACCCGAAATTTTTAATATCCAACGTAGGAACGGTCTTGCTTTTGGTCCTTGTTATAATGGTTGGAAAAGGATTGATTTTTGGAATAATAAGCAAAATCTTCGGTTATGGAAATGTCGTGCCTTTCGCAATGGGATTGGGTCTTTCGCAGATCGGCGAATTTTCTTTTGTTCTTGCAAGGGTCGGCATCAGCACAAATTCTATCTCTACGGAATTTTATTCCTTAATTCTTACGACAACTATCATAACCATGTTTTTAACACCCCTTGTATCAGGATTTACTGGTCCATTATATAAGCTTCGCAACCGCTGGCTCAAACCTTTCCAGCTACATACAATTAATCTCCCTCAAAACGGATTGCATAACCATTTAGTGATTGCAGGCGGTGGGAGAGTCGGAAAGTACATAGCCGACGTTCTATATCGTATCAGAATGCCCTTTGTTATATTAGAAATCAATTACAGCCGCGTTGAACAAATAAAATCATTGGGATTTCCGGTAATATACGGAGATGCCAGTCAGTCGATCATCTTGGAAGCGGCAGAAATCGATAAAGCCAAATTGCTGTTGATCACGACTCCGGTTACTATTGTTTCCCAGGCGATTGTATCCCAGGTTAAAAAACTTGATCCGGACCTTCAGATAGTTGCAAGAGCCGAAGCTGTAGAGCACATGAAAGCGCTTTACGACCATGGTGTATATAACGTCATCCAGCCGGAGTTTGAGGCGGGTCTCGAGTTTACGCGGCAGGCGTTGCTCAGCCTTGACATACCTGCTGACCGGATACAGCAATTTACAGATGAAGTGCGGCAAGAACTCTACAGACCGCTTTATAATTTAAACACGGAATATAAGACGCTTGCGCAATTGCAGAACGCTCGTCACTTATTCGAATTAACGTGGATAACGCTGCGTCCTGACAGCTCTATCGTCGGCAAGACGATTGAAGCCTCAAGGATACGCAGCAGGACCGGTGTCACCGTAGTCGGGGTTATGCGGAAGGGCACCTTATATTCCAACCCCAATCCCGACTTTTCCTTTAATCCGAACGATATTGTAGGTGTCATCGGGCGCACGGAAGAACTCACCGCTTTTCGTGAATTGGATAAATTATAAGGTTGCGACTACACTTCCAAACCAATAAATTTTTTTGTCCAAAAGATTCCATAATACAGTACGATTGTTAAATGAATATAAGAATGGAGTATTAAATCAGCTTGGAATTATAAGATATTTTGACTTTTTGCAAGATATATAGTATTCTCACAGATAATATCTTTCACATCTTTGCCTACGATTAAAACTTCATCACCGACCCTTTTTTTATCAAAATATTAAACCAGCCATTATAGAAACATAAAATAAAATTTGACAGGTATTCATTTGTTGTTACAATGTGAATAATAATTCACATATGGGGAGCACTATGAGTATTGATAAATTGGATACCCAAATCAGGCAGGAACAGATCGCTCAGGCTGCGATGAATCTAATGAACACCACCGGTATGAAAGGGCTGAGTATTGCGAGAGTGGCGAAAAGAGTCGGACTGGTTCCCTCAGCGATTTACCGTCACTTTGAAAGTAAAGATCGAGTAATAGATGCCGTCCTGGACGTTATCTTTGATCGACTCATGGACAATGTTTCGAAAGCATGTAGCGCAACTATTGACCCCTTTGAACGCCTTAAGTTGATTCTAACGCGTCATATACGCTTGATTTTAGAGAACCACGCAATTCCTCGGATTATTTTTTCTGAAGAGGTTTATAGTGGAAACATTGATCGAAAGGCAAAACTGAATCAGAAAATCGGCGGATATCTTGCTAAAATCAGTGAAATCGTTCGGCAGGGCCAGCACGAAAATCGCATCCGTAAAGATGTGGACTCGGATACTGTTTCCGTAATGTTCCTAGGAATTATCCAGCCGGCGGCGATACTTTGGCATATCAGTGATGAAACGTTTGATGTAACCAAACATGCCGAAAAGGCCTGGAAGATTTTTAAAGAATCACTGGAAACAGCTTAATTTTATTTAAATATAGTGTGAATATCAATTCACATTATGCGGGCACATTATAACGTTATATGTTGAAAGGGGGTATCTCATGAAACCGATTCAAGATTTAATAATGGAGCACGAAGCCGTCAAGTTGACGCTAAAGATTCTGGATAAAATTTGTACCAATATCGAGCAAACCGGAAAAATTTTGAACCCGGAGCATTTGGATCAACTGATAGAATTTTTCATCGTATTTGTGGATAAATGCCATCATGGAAAAGAAGAAGAATTGCTTTTCCCGGCTCTGGAAGCGATTGGGGTTCAAAGAGACGGCGGACCGATTGGGGTCATGCTCGCAGAACACCAGCAGGGGCGTGAATACGTCCAAAAAATGAATAAGGCGTTTTCACAATACAATGAGGGTGACCGTGCAGCTGCAGCTCAGCTTGCTAAAAATGCAAGAGCGTACATCGCTTTATTGCGTCAACATATTGATAAAGAGAACAATGTCCTATTTCCCATCGGGGATAATCGTCTGTCGGAAGAGAAAAAGGCGGAGTTATGGGAAGGTTTTGAGACAATAGAAAAACAAAAAATCGGAGTTGGAAAACACGAAGAGTTTCACAAAATGTTGGACCATTTAGAAAGTGTGTATATGAAGTAAGGTTTAACTGTTTTATTATAGTTGGTCTGGGAGGACCCATCATCCTCACCCAGTTTCCGAGCCAACTAAAAGGGGATTTGGATCGAGAAAGATTGGGCATAGAAACAAAACGTTGTGCATTTATTTAATGAGAATCTATATGGAGGTGACATTATGTTTGTAGTTCTAATCTCTTTTCCGCCGATAAAAGCAGGCAAAGATGCTGAATTCCGAGAGTGGTTTGTCTCGTCAAACGAAGAATTCTCCAAGTTTAAGGGTTTTATCAGGAGGAGGCTTTTGAAGCCTTTTGGGGAGGGCAATTATGCCGCTATCGTTGAGTTTGAAAATCAAGATACTTTCAAGGCAGTGCAGAGCAGTCCTGCCCATGAAAAAGCAGGTGAGCATGTAAAACCACTATTTGACGGCAATCCCACGCCCCGTTTTTATCAAGTCGTCATAGGGTAGATCCGAAATCAAGTTTATAATGGTAAAAGGGGGAAAATAAAATGGTGGATTTATCAACCGAATATCTTGGTCTTAAACTAAAGAATCCTATAATCGTAGGAAGTTCGGGATTAACAAGCTCGGTTAAAAAGATAAAAAGTTTAGAAGGAAATGGTGCCGGCGCTGTTGTATTAAAATCTATTTTCGAGGAAGAGATAGCTTATGAGTATGAGGATTTTATCAAACAAGCAGGAAAAACCGGTTCTCCTCCCAAATACTTTGATTATGATGGTCGCAAAAATCCAATTGACTTTTATGATTACAAAATTCGAGAGGATAATTTAAATAAATATATCAAACTTATTGAAGAGAGCAAGAGCAATGTTTCCATACCCGTTATTGCAAGTATCAACTGCTATTATCATTCCGCTGATTGGATAGCTTACGGCAGACACTTAGCACAAGCAGGAGCTGATGCACTCGAATTAAATATGTTCTTTTTACCATCAAACTTCAGCCGATCAAAAGAAGATACAGAAAGAATATATTTTCAGGTTATTGAGAAAATCCTGCAAGAAGTCTCTATCCCGGTCGCATTGAAAATTAGTCATTATTTCACCGATCTTGGGCCCATGATTCAAAAATTGTCAAAATCAGGCATTAAGGGACTGGTTCTCTTTAACCGCTTTTTTAGCCCCGATTTCGATATAGGCAAATTCCAAGTCGTGCCTTCATTCGTTTTCAGCACGCCTTCAGAATTGGCGATTTCTTTACGATGGATTGCAATAATGGCAGAAAAGGTCGACTGTGATCTTGCCGCTTCAACCGGTGTCCACGATGGCGATGCGGTTATTAAGCAGATTTTGGCCGGCGCCGATGCGGTTCAAGTCGTGTCTTGCCTATATAACCATGGTATAGGGTACCTTGAACAGTTGCTGGAGCGTTTAAAAAGCTGGATGGTGAGTAGAGGTTTTAAGCGATTATCTGATTTCAAAGGAAAAATGAGCCAGAGCAAAAGCATAGATCCATCGATATATGAAAGAGCACAGTTCATGCGGTATTTTGGCGGTAAAAAAAATGTCAAGACTTATTGATTATGTATCATCTCTTGGTTTAAAGCTTAGAAGTCTGATTATTAACTCAAAAACAGTGAATCCTCATTTTAAATCGACTGGAAGCATTGGAAATGAAAAAAGTCAATGTTGTTGATACCGATTTAAACTTTATTAAATCGGTAATATCCATAGGTGGGCATGATGTTAAAAAATGCTACCAGTGCGCAACATGTTCGGTTGTGTGTCCGATATCACCTGAATATAAACCGTTTCCACGCAAGGAGATGATTGCTGCTTCCTGGGGTTTGAAAGACCAATTATTAAAAGATGCAGATGTCTGGCTATGTCACAATTGTGGTGATTGTTCTGTCCATTGTCCCAGAGAGGCAAAACCAGCGGATGTAATGTCGGCCATAAGGATGCAAGCAATTCTTGAATATGCATGGCCAAAGCCAATTGCAAAAGTCCTATCAGACCCTAAAAAACTTCCCTTGCTATTGACGATTCCTATCATTTTATTTATTATCGTTGGTGTGCCGACCGGATTGCTGAATTTCACTCCAGAAAGTGGACCAATTGTTCATTCCCATTTTTTTTCCACATGGCTTGTTGACATAATCATGATTCCTGCTGCAGTTTGGGCTTTTTTGTCTTTTACAATAGGTTTAAATCGATTTATTAATGATATTCATCAGAATGCTCTATTAGAAGGGAAAACAAAAGAAAAAACAATTGATCCAAAAAGATTTATTCGTTCTCTCATCAGGACAGTTCCTGAAATACTCAAACATCAAAGATTTAGCAGATGTGGTGAAAATAACGAACGACCCACCGCACATATGATGGTGCTGTTCGGATATATAGGCCTTTTTGTCGTAACCAGTATCTTCTTTATTGCACTATATGTTTTCCAGGAACATGGACCTTATTCGCAATTAAATCCCGTTAAATGGCTGGCTAACATTAGCGGTGTAATTCTCATCATAGGTAGCGGGCTAATGATAAAAAGCCGGCTGTCCAAACCACAGCATATCTCCACATACTTTGACTGGTGCCTTATCTACCTCGTCTTTGGATTGGGAGTCACGGGTATGGCAACCGAAATGGCCCGTTTGGCTGGATGGGCTGCCGGAACATATGTTATATATTTCATTCACCTGATGCTTGTGTTTTGCTCATTTGCATACCTACCATACTCAAAATTCGCGCATTTGGTTTATCGGACGGCAGCTATTGCTTATGTGAAGTTTGCAGACAGAAAATTTAGCTTTAAAGATAATAGTTGACTTCAATGCCGGGAGCTTAATTTAGCTTTATAAATACTGTTTCAGATTATCCACACAAGTTCGTTTAATTTTGAAAAACTTGACCACCAATGTTGTTATAGGAGGAAATATATCATGGGAAAAAAAGTTTACATTGAAACGGAAGAATGTATCGGTTGCGAGAGTTGTGTTGAACTTTGCCCTGAAGTGTTTGGTTTTGACGAGGAGGCTGAAAAGGCTTTTGTTCTTATGCCGGAGGGCGGTTCTGAAGAATGCATTGATGAGGCCATCGAAACTTGTCCTGTTCAATGCATCCATTGGGATGAATAAAGGATAACATAGCCGTTATCTCCTGGTTGATAGGAAAGGCTAATCAGAGTGAAAATCTTTCCATTTGAGCCATACACCGCCTGTTCCGGTGATTTAATGTTGTTTTTTCCATATTTTTGATTAACTATTTCGCATCTTGATCGTTTTTCACAGGATGTGGCATAAATTTCTTGCAGGGAGGATGAACCCATGAACCTTCGACAGACTTTCCGTTCCGAACTCTCGGCGTGGTGGCGGGTGGGGCTCATATTTACCGTTATAGCAGGGTTTACAATTCTGATTTTTATAACGGTAAAGACATACAAAGACAGCCCCCCGATTCCAAAAAAGGTGGTCAATGCTGCAGGCGATACCGTCTTTACCGGCGAAGATATCTTGGCCGGCCAACAGGTATTTTTGAAGTATGCCTTGATGGAAAACGGCACCATCTGGGGGCATGGGGCCTATCTCGGCCCCGATTTTTCGGCTGAATATCTTCATGGCCTGGCCGAGGATGTCGGCGAAGCCCTGGCCCAGGAGCGTTATCATTTGGGATTAGAGGCGCTGCAGCCTGCGGAACGAGAAGCGGTGAAGGCCGAAATCCCGCAACTCCTCAAAAAAAATCGCTTCGATCCTAATGCGCAAACTTTGTTATTTACGAAGCCTGAAGAGAACTCCTACCGACGGCAAATCACCAAGTGGCAAAATCACTTTTCCCGGGAATCCAGCAATGGAGGGCTGCCCCCGAAATATCTGACCAATCACCAAGAACTTGAGCACCTTACCGCCTTTTTCGCATGGACGGCGTGGGCGGCCGTGGCCAATCGCCCCGACAAGTCTTATTCATACACCAGCAATTTCCCCTATGATCCACTGGCCGGAAACACGCCGCCCGGCGCCGCCATTCTCTGGAGTGCTTTGAGCCTCATCACGCTGCTTGGCGGAACGGCGGCCATCTTGTTTGCCTTCGGCAAGTTTGACTATCTCGGCTGGAAACGCGGAAGCGAAGAATTGCGACCCCGGATGCTGCCGGGTGAGGCCACCGAAAGTCATCGGGCAATCTTAAAATACTTTGTGATCGTTGCCCTGCTTTTCCTCGCGCAGGTACTGATCGGCGGGGCCGTGGCCCACAACCGGGCTGAACCGGGCTCGTTTTACGGATTTAATCTATACCAGTTTCTGCCGACGACCATTCTGCGTACCTGGCATTTGCAGCTGGCGTTATTCTGGATCGCCACCTCTTATATCGGAGGCGGTCTGCTGCTTGCCAGTTCATTGGGCAAAAAAGAACCGAAGTACCAGGCCAAGGGGATTCACCTCCTTTTCTGGGCGTTGGTTCTGGTCGTTGTCGGCAGCCTGCTGGGAGAACTCCTTGGAATCAATCAACTCCTCGGCAATCTCTGGAGCTGGTTCGGCCATCAGGGCTGGGAATATCTCGATCTCGGGCGCGGCTGGCAAGTCCTGTTGGTGGTGGGTCTGGTCTTGTGGCTGATTTTGCTTTACCGAGTCGTTACCCCCGCATTGAAAGATCCCAAGCACAAGGAGATTACCACCCTGTTCATGATTGCCGCCTTGGCCATACCGCTTTTTTACCTTCCCGCCTTTTTCTTTAACAGCACATCCAACTATACCGTGGTGGACAACTGGCGTTTTTGGATTATCCACTTGTGGGTTGAAGGTTTCTTTGAGCTTTTTGTCACCACCATGGTGGCGGTTCTTTTTTATCAACTCGGCCTGGTTTCCCGCAAGAACGCAACCCGTATAATCTACCTGGATGCCATCCTTTTCTTGGGGGCGGGTATCGTGGGGACCGGCCATCACTGGTATTGGACTGGACAAACCCATCTGAATATGGCGCTTTCAGCGCTGTTCTCCGCTATGGAGGTCATCCCCTTGACCTTGCTTACACTGGACGCCTGGGATTTCGTAAGACTGACCCGCACCGGCGATGAGACCGGCAGGCAGAAGCGGCAGCTTCCGTATAAATGGGTGTTCTATTTTTTGATGGCTGTTGGATTCTGGAATTTTGTCGGTGCCGGTATTTTTGGATTTCTCATCAATTTACCCATTATCAGCTACTTTGAGATCGGCACTGTCCTCACCCCAAACCATGGACATGCGGCCTTGATGGGGGTCTTCGGCATGGAAGCGGTGGCCCTGATGGTACTCGGGTTTCGACAGGTGCTCACGGACGAGCAATGGAGACGGCCTGAGAAATTTATCCGGGTTTCATTCTGGGGACTCAATATCGGTCTTGCCCTGATGGTTGTGTGCAGTCTATTTCCTGAGGGAATATTCCAGCTCTCAGACGTCATAAACAATGGCTACTGGCACGCAAGGGGGGCTGACTATTTTACCATCCACACCGTCCGGCTTCTTGAATGGATGCGCTTGCCGGGCGACGCGGTATTCATCGTGTTCGGGGTCGTTCCCCTTGTTATAGCCGCAGTGATTACTTACGCGACCATGAAAAGGCAAGTCAGTGAATATTAATCTCGGCCAAGCGGTACACTGGGTGCAAATAATATGGAAATAAAAATCAAACGTGCATATGAAAATCCTAATGATACCGATGGGTACCGAATCCTGGTTGATCGGCTTTGGCCCAGGGGTGTTTCAAAAGAAAAGGCAAAAGTAGACTATTGGCCCAAAGAACTCGCCCCCTCAGCAGAGCTGCGCAACTGGTTTAGTCACGATTTAAATAAATGGCCTGAGTTCAAATCTCGTTATTTTAAGGAGTTAGATGGTAATCCAAAGCTGTTAAAAGAGCTTCTCCAGTATGTGCGTAAGGGAACGGTAACTTTTGTTTACAGTTCGAAAGAGCAACTGATAAACAATGCAGTTGCTCTTAAAGAGTATGTCGAGTCCTTAAATGGATAAAACTCCTCAGGTTTTGATTGCGAGATAGGATCGCAGCTATTTTTTAAACCAACCACCATAACCAGATTGAAGCAGATCCCACGGACAAAATCCTTTCCGGACACGTTTCAAGATGCGGATGGTGATGTTCTATATCCGGCAAGAGAAGTACTCGCCCGTCAGATTTATTACTTCAGCAGAGGACAGGTTCTCGTCTCAAATACACTATGAAATGGTTATAGACCATAAAGGAGGAAACAATGGGAAACGAAGATGTCTGTTATACAAGAGAAGTCGCCCTGGAAAAGGCGATTGAGATGGAGATGAAAAGTTTCCAAACTTATAAAGAAGCCTATCTAAAAATTAGGGAACCTCGTGTCAAAGACCTTGTAAAAGATTTGGCACTGGAAGAATTAGAGCACAAATATATTTTGGAAAAAGCCTATTTTGAGGAAACTGTGGCACTTCATGAAGAAGGTATGAAAGAAGGTCCCAGTATGAAACTATCGCTTCTTTTAATGGAAAAACCTTTGGAAGATGATGCTGACGATCAGGACGTTATGATACACGCCATCCATGATGAAAAGCGCGCCGTTGATTATTATAAAAAAATGGCCGAGCAGTGTGGTGGCGCTCCAATGGAGGAGATGTTTAAAAGATTGTACCAGGATGAAGAGGCACATCTCGTTCGATTGGAAGAGCTATACGAAACTATTTATATGAAAGATATGTGACAAATTTATACGGCGTTAAATGGAGAATCATTATGAGCAAAACCGACACAAATACACTTTTAGATTTTTACAACATGCTGCTTGAAGCAGAACGTGCAGGTGTAACTGTCCTGAGTGAAATGAACAAGCAAGTTGAGGATCAGCGATTAAAGCCTATTTTGGAAAAGTTTTTACGGGATGAAGGCGTCAACTGCCGTATCTTGGTAAGCCTTATTCATGATCTCAATGCCAAACCCAGCGACAAAACAGGGTCATTCGTGGACAAAATACGTGCACTGGACAATCTTGATGAAAAAATCCAGCTTTTGATCCGCGGTCAAGCATGGGTTGCGCGTAAAATTCGGGAGTTCCAAAGCCATCTTCCAACCGGATCGGCCTACTTATTCATGGACGCGATTAAGGTGCAGCATGAAGAAAATGTAGATACACTGAAAAAATATTTCGATGTATAGAAATTCACTGGTTCCAATATCTATCTTATATGACTTTTTAATTCCTTGAAAAAAGTGCATACTTCTGCCTTATTCATCATGCATTCAAACCATCATATGAAGAGTGTTGATTGAGGTTCAGAATCATTAATACGAAACCTTAGATAGCTGCAAGTGCGCCACGAGCGCGCTTTTTATATAAAGTGTGCGTAACTGCACAAAAGATGAGGGTAGGCCCCTCGGAGCCGGCTTACAGGAGCAGGCTTCAAACCACCTCAAGCTGCATAGGTAAAGAGCCTTTGTGGTGAGCGTTGAGGAAAAGGCATGGCAAAAGATCGTGTCAGGTGAGGATCAAGGAGATGAGCGCAAGCGAATCACTGATGAGGTGTCGAAATATCAGAGATGGCGTCAAAACTGGGGTGCTTGCAGGTCTCCAGGATAAGCTCAGGGGAAACCTGTTTACTGCCTGAGCGGCGTCCGGCATAAAGGTGGCATGAACTTGATCCAGGCTTTTGTGCGGAACGTGGGGTGCGCTGGGAGAAGCTTGTGTTATCTTGCGGGTGGAAGTCCCGTCCGGCTAAAGCTTAGCGAGCGGGCCGGGAGCGAGTCTTGCGAGCGCCATGGTAACAGGGCGTTCGAAGCGTAGACAGCAGTTGTGCGGGGTGTGCTATTGAGCCACGAAATACGCTAATTGTGGAGGCCGAGACCGTCCCACGAGTCGAAGGCAGCATATGCACTGTCGTTATCGCGAGACAATGCTGCTCCACCGGGGTCTAAGAACACATCACGTACGAAAGGATGGCGCAGGAACCCAGGAAGCCCCGTCGGGTCCTATTGTTGGTCACTATAGGGGGATCAAGGCGAGGGAAGACCGGAGTCTTGGTCTGAGCTGAGGCGGGGTGGCGGACTGGGGTGTAGTACTGATGATGTCACCGAAGGAAAATAGTACGAGGTGTGCGGAGGGAAGGCCCCGGCCTGAGGGGATCTCTGGTGAGAAGGCGAAGGTCCGAACGCAGGGTCGGGCAGCCTTGCCAGCCAATCTTGCCAGAGTGAACGAGGCGGCGAGGAGATCGCGCAAGACCCGGTTTACAGCGTTGATGCATCACATGGATGTTGAGGCCCTAAGACGAGTCTTTAACCGGCAACGGCGGAAGGCCAGTGCAGGTGTCGATGGGGTTACGGTAGAAGAATATGAGGGTAATCTGGAAGCTAATCTTAAAGATTTATGCGACCGGGTGCACTCGGGATGCTACCGCCCTCAACCAGTGCGAAGGGTATACGTGCCCAAAGCTGACGGAGCCCAGCGACCGATTGGCATACCAGCTCTGGAAGACAAGATCGTCCAGGGATCGGTAGCCGAGGTTCTGAGCGCCATATACGAAGTCGATTTTCTTGGCTTTTCGTATGGTTTTCGGCCTGGACGAAGCCCACATCAGGCGTTGGATGCTCTCAATGCAGCGCTAATTAAACGGAAAATAAACTGGGTGCTCGACGCAGATGTTCGCAGATTTTTCGACTCGGTTGACCACGAGTGGCTTTTGCGAATGGTTGCGCACAGGATAGCCGATCCACGGATACTGCGGTTAATAAGACAGTGGCTGCGGGCAGGGGTCCTGGAGAGCGGCAAATGGTTCAAGACATTGGAAGGTACACCGCAAGGGGCTGGAATCAGCCCGATTTTAGCCAACATCTTCTTGCACTACAGTCTTGATCTTTGGGTTCATCAGTGGCGGCAGCGCCATGCTAAAGGAGAAGTCGTCATCGTGAGATACTGTGATGATTTCGTAATGGGCTTCGAGAAACAGACGGATGCGAAAAGCATGTTGGGTGAGCTCAAAGGGCGGCTAACAAAGTTTGGCCTCGGTCTGCATGAGAAGAAGACCCGTCTTCTGGAATTTGGCAGGTTTGCATCCGAGAGGAGAAAGAGACGGGGTATGCGACGCCCGCAGACGTTCGACTTTCTTGGATTCACGCACTATTGCAGCATGAATAAGAAGGGACGTTTCTTTATTATGAGAAAGACTCAAGGTGCGCGCATGATACGTAAACTCAAGGAGTTGAGGATCGAAGCCAGGCGTCGGATGCATTGGCCGTTGAAGAAACAGCATCGCTGGTTGGCTGCTGTCCTAAGAGGTCATTATGCCTATTACGGGATTCTCGGGAACTCGCGTGCCTTATCGAGCTTTGCCTATGAGGTTCGTAAGTTGTGGTTCCGGGCATTGTGCCGACGAAGTCAGAAAAATGCGATGACCTGGGAACGATTTAACCGGCTTCTTAAGGTTTTTTTTTCCTCTCCCAATTCCAAGAATCATTCGCACCTAAAACGATGGCCTCAGCTGATCTTGGGTTACCTTCGGGAGGAGCCCATTGCGGGAAAGCCGCACGATGGGATCTGTGGGGGTGAAAGCCGGTAACGGCTGATCTACCCGACAACCTGTCGGCCCGATGCTAAGGGAGAAACTCAAGTGGAAGACCCACGAGAGTGAGAGTACCGATACAGGCCACGGGGGCGGAGCAACCCGTATTAGTGATGAGGTCTCTGTAATGGAGGTGGAGCGAAGGGGTTGCATCGACCAGCTTTATAATATGGTCAACCATATAATGGGAGGAGCCATTGAGTAAGGCAAAGCCGTTTAGTATTTCCAAACGAGTTGTGTTTGAGTCATACAAGCGGGTAAAAGCGAACAAAGGAGCAGCAGGAGTAGAGCGGGAATCGATTTCGGATTTTGAGAAGGACTTAAAGAACAATCTATACAAAATTTGGAATCGGATGTCGTCGGGCAGCTATTTTCCACCACCGGTTCGGGTGGTAGAGATAGCGAAGAAGGATGGTGGTCAAAGAAGATTGGGAGTGCCCACAGTGGCCGACCGCATCGCACAAATGGTAGCGAAGGAGTATCTGGAACCATTTGTGGAGCCGCATTTTCATCCTGATTCATATGCTTATAGACCAAACAAATCAGCGATTCAGGCTGTGGGAGTAGCGCGCAAGAGGTGTTGGCATTACGACTGGGTTTTGGATCTTGATATTAAAGGGTTTTACGACAACATTGATCATGATCTGCTGATGCGTGCTGTTCGAAGACACACCGATTGTAAATGGATACTGCTATACATTGAGCGGTGGCTCAAAGCCCAGGCTCAACTGGAGGATGGTTCTCTGGTAGCCCGTGACAAAGGGACTCCCCAGGGTTCGGTGATCAGTCCGCTGTTAGCCAATCTCTTTTTGCATTATGCGTTTGATGAGTGGATGAGGCGAAACCATCCGCATATTCCGTTCGAGCGTTACGCCGATGATATCATCGTGCACGGCAAAAGCGAGAGGCAAGCAGAGTGGATAAAGTCGGTCATTGAAAAGCGGCTTTTGGAGTGTAAGCTGGAACTGCATCCTGAGAAGACGCAGATTGTCTATTGTAAGGATGATTACAGGCGGGGAAATTATGTAAACGAGAAATTTGATTTCTTGGGTTATACGTTCAGACCTCGCGGAGCAAAGGCTCGACATAAGAAAAGATTCTTCGTAGGCTTCAATCCTGCTGCATTAAGCAACAAAGCGGCAAAATCCATGGGGGATACCATTAGGAGCTGGGAAATTCATCTGATGAGTGATAAGTCGATTGAGGAGATTTCACGCATCATAAACTCTGTTGTGCGGGGGTGGATCAATTATTATGGCAAATATTACAGGTCGGCGCTTTATCCGATATTCAACCAACTTAACAAGGCTCTGAGAAAGTGGGCGATGAGGAAATGCAGAAGGTTGCGAGGGCGAAAGCGGAAGGCTGCCCTTTGGTTACGAAGGATAGCCCGTCGCGATCGAGGTTTGTTTGCACACTGGAGATTTAGTGCAGGATCTTTGGCTGGTCGATAGGAGCCGAATGAATCGAGAGATTCACGTTCGGTTGCGTGAGGGACTGAGGGGGAAGCTCCCTCGGTCTACTCGACTAAAAAAATTATTGTGAAATGGTTTTCCGAACATTGAACTGCCTAACGATGTTGTGGCTGACGAATTTTCAGGAGATTTATATAAATGGATCGGACCCTGTGTGATAAAAAAAGAGTTGTTTTAGTTATAGACAGCGACCAGGTTAGAGGTGCCAAATTAAAAAAGATTCTTAACAATTACGGTTATCGAGTCTATACAGCCGTGAATTTCAAAGAAGCCCGTCGGATCCTTGCAGAAAAGAAAAAGATAGATGTCGCCCTTTTATCCTCGAAAAGATTCAATCTTGCTCCTGGGCAGATTATTGAAGATTTTAAGCTCGGAAAGCCGGTGATTGTGATTCTGGAAAAATTCTCCGAAGAGGTTGTCGTTTCAGCTTTGAAAGCCGGTGCGGTCGACTTTCTTACCTATCCCGTGGATTCTAAAGAGTTGGTAAAAAGATTGGGAGTATACGCCTGTATGGCGGACGACGGCGGATATGAACGGTTAAGGATAGATGTATGCGCCCCGATGGAAAAAGGCGGCGGTGCTTCGAGATTCCTTAAACGGGTTTTTCAAGGTTTATATTCCAGGTCAACTGAAAAAGAACTTCTGGACCTTGGGTATGAGAAACTGGACAGGTTGGGAATAGGGAGCTTCGGCGAGGTTTGGAAGATCAAGGACGTAACAAAGGACCCGCCAAAGATTTTTATTGTCAAGATTCCTCTAAGCAAAAAATTTAACGCTAAGTTTGAAGAAGGGGCCCGTATATTAAGGAAGCTTGAAGGACATAAAGGGATTCCAAAAATCTTTGACATGATAGAAATAAATAACAAAAAAGCACTGATTGAGGAGTTTATATCCGGGAAAACACTCTATGAGGTGATTGAACGAGAGCTCGAGGAAGAGGAAATAGAGTCGGTGGTAATTCAGCTTGTAGACGTGGTGGCGCATTGCCACGGCATCGGGATTATCCATCGGGACATAAAGCCGGGAAACGTGATGGTTCAGCCTGACGGGACCATAAAACTTCTGGACTTCGGCACGGCCAAAGAACTCGGAGAGAAAAAGATGTTCGAGACGACAACAGGTTCCCGGCCATTTATGGCACCCGAGCAGATTATGGGAAAAAGTCAGATGCGCTCGGACGTCTGGGCAGTTGGCGTCGTTATGTACGTGCTTTACACAGGGATGTTCCCTTTCTATCATGAAGTGGAGAAGGTGCTCATGGACATAATCCTTAGCGTTCCACCATCTCCACCGAGTAAATTCAACGAAGAATTAGATCCGGGAATCGATCGCATAATATTGAAATGTTTAGAAAAGAACCCGGAAGACCGCTATCCTGATGCTCGGGCGTTAAAGGAGGATATCATCAACTCTTTTCCAGATTATGGAGAAAATATTTTACCCCTCTATTAAATCCGTTACGATACCTTTGTTGACTGGCACGCAACTGCGATAGCTGCAATAACGTCCCAGTATCAACTGCTTGATTTTTCTGTGATACCATAATACTGTATCTCCAAACCATAGTTGTCTCGATCCCTCTACCTATATTTAAACTTCCGAATTTGTGATATGGTCAAAAAGCGAAAAAAAAGTTGGCAGTGATATGTAGTGGAGATCACACGAATTGGACCTGTTTCAATTTTTTGGATTACTCCAAGATATTAATAGGTAAATATAATGGATTATTCAATGTCTCCAATTTCAAAGGAAAATCGCAAATCAATAATGGATATATTTAATCATTATATTGAAAATTCTTATGCAGCATATCCTGAGACCAAACTGCCTTATGAAGCATTTGATATGTTTTTACAAATGGCTCATGGTTATCCCACAGCAAAAGTGAAAGATAAAAATGGCCGGGTAGTTGGTTTTGGACTGTTGCGTTCACATAATCCAATGCCGGCCTTTTCTAAAACAGCAGAAATAACCTATTTCATTCACCCAGATCATACGGGGAAAGGTATCGGGACAAAGCTGCTAAGGCTCCTTGAAAAAGAAGGAATGCAAAAAGGCATCACGAATATTTTAGCCAATATATCTTCCCTCAATCCCAGAAGTGTCGATTTTCATAAAAAGAACGGTTTTATTGAATGCGGGCGTTTCAAAAATGTGGGAAGGAAAAAAGGAAAGCTATTCGATACAGTTTGGATGCAGAAAATTCTCTAACCATGTACCGGATGCCGGCTGGATATTCGCTAGCGCTCAACATCAGCCGGATAAGCACTACGTTATGTCTATAAGTATATGAAGATATCATTAAGAGATTACTTGATACGGTACTGGAAAAAGGAAGATGCTCCCGCTATTGCTAAGTATGCAAACAATCGCAAGATTTGGCTCAACCTCCGGGATCGCTTCCCCCACCCGTATCATCTTTCCGATGCCGAAGATTTTCTTACCAGGGTGTTTGAACAACAACCTGTGACTTTTTTCGCAATAGCAAATGAGAAAGAGGCGATAGGCAGCATTGGGCTTATGCTCGGAGAAGACATTCACCGTTACACAGCAGAATTGGGTTATTGGTTAGCTGAACCCTTCTGGAATAAAGGAATCATGACTGAGGTAGTGAGCAAATTCACCGACTTTGCTTTTGAAAGATTTGAACTTCACCGAATATTTGCTGAGCCTTACACAAATAATACAGCATCTGTGCGTGTTCTGGAAAAGTCTGGATTCATACTTGAAGGTACACTTCGCGGCAATGTTTTTAAAAATGGAAAGATCTTAGATCAATATCTTTATACAAAAATAAGGGATGAAACCACATGGCCACTTGACGGGAATTCCACTGGGCTCCATAGCAGAAAATGAAGGGCGCATTACTGCTATTGGTCTAAGGCTTTTCACGAAATCAATATCGTGAGATATCTCCTACATATATGCGATGTGAAAACATGCAGAAAGGATTATTTTTGAGATACGATTTAGCTAAAAGGTCTTTTGGGGGGTTGAAAAGAGTCGTTTAAAACGATTTTAAGGCCTGTTTTATTCTTCATTTGATGTTATTATAATTAGTTACTGTGGTCAGACCCCAAATGTCAAAAAGGAACCAAAGAACCATGACTTACAATTCAATCATTTTTGAAATAGAGAAAGGCGTTGGACTGATCCGTCTAAACCGTCCTGAAGAGGGAAATGCAATTACTCCGGAGATGGGGCGCGAACTTCTGGATGTCGCCATCAGGTGTGACGAAGATCAAGAGGTTCGATCGGTGGTGCTGACCGGTAACGGCAATAGGTTTTGCGTTGGAGGCGATCTGAAGGCTTTTAACGCCCAGGGTGAAGGAATCTCTCGCTATATTACAAAGATCACCCATACCTTTCACGCAGCGATATCCCGATTTAACTGGATGGACGCTCCGGTGATCGGCGCTATAAACGGAACAGCCGCAGGAGGGGGCTTCAGCCTATCACTAACCACCGATATTGCCATTGCTGCGGAATCGGCTAAATTCACCATGGCCTACACTAAAATAGGCTTGGTTCCGGACGGCAGTTCCAGTTATTTCTTGGCACGTATTGTGGGGTTGCGCCGTGCCAAGGAGATGGCATTGTTAAATCCTATATTGTCGGCAGAGCAAGCCATGGAGTGGGGTCTCGTTAATCGAGTCGTTGCTGATGATCAAGTACTATCTGCCGCCCTTGAAATAGCACATAATTTGGCAAAGGGGCCTACTCGATCATTCGGTGAGACCAAACGTTTGATCCTCATCGGTACAACCGATAGCCTTGAATCTCAGATGGAAAGAGAATCCCGCACAATTTCAGCAATGGCAGCCAGCGCAGATGGTCGTGAAGGGATCGCCGCCTTTGTCTCTAAACGCATGCCGGATTTTCAGGGGAAATGATCTTCTGCCAAAAATCTCCGGAATAGAAAGAAATAGGCGAATAGCGAATAAGGGTCTGACCACAATTTAAATCATATCTTCAGATATTGAGTCTGAGCGATAAGCTCTTCGCGATAGTGTTCCAAAAGCGTTGTCTTTGAAAGCACACCGATGAACTTGCCGTTTTCCACAACCGGAATATTGTCCATAAGCTGTGCCTCCATAACGTATCATCCAAGTTAAACATCAATTTGTGGTGGCTTCTAGTTATTTTTTGGCCGCCCTTTCCTGCTCTCTTTTTTCAACCACACATTAAATCCCGCCTTCTTCGAGACCCGGTTTAAAACAACTGTTGCATGAAATACACCTGGCGGTTTTGCGATCACCCTGAAACCATCGATTGACCAGGCCGGGTCCCCGGATAAACGGCATGGACATGGAAATGGTATTAGATGGTACGATCATTCTGAACATGCGCAAACCTGACCATCCAATATATTTGTTTTACTCGACAGCCTCTTTGAAAAAATTTATTCTTGATATGTACATTTCGAATTTGATATTTATTAAAAATACAAGGCGATTGTAGCAGTTGCTACGGTATTCGGTTTTATAATGATTTATAAAGAGGAAAAAGGATGAGACAATGACACGTGCTCTGATCAATTTCGAACTGCCGGACCCGTATTTTCACCAGCTGCAGCAAAATTATCCGCAGCTGGAATGGGTTCGGTGCACAGATTCTGAAAAGCTACCTGCTCTGCTAAAAGAGACCGAAATTTTGCTGACCTTTCTTCAGTGCGACCGTAAAATGATCGACGCGGCGTCGCAATTGAAATGGATTCAGGCCATCAGCGCAGGGGTCGACTATATGCCCCTGGACGAAATCAGACGCCGGGGCATTGTGCTGACCAACGGACGAGGCATCCACAAGATCCATATGGCCGAATATGCCGTCGCAGCGATGATCAACCTGGCCCGCGGCTTTCATCTGCTGTTCCGCAATCAGCTGCAGAAAAAATGGGAGAGGTCGGTGCCGCAAGAGGAGATTCATGGCGCCACCGTTGGGATTATCGGGCTGGGCGTCATTGGCGCAGAGATCGCCAAAAAGGCCGCCTTGATGGGGATGCGTGTGATCGGGGTCAAACGCATCCCCGGGCCGGTCGACCATGTAGAAGAGGTCCACGCTCCGGATGATATGGCCGCTGTTTTTCGACGCAGTGATTACATCATCAATTTGCTGCCCTATACACAGGAAACGGAAAAGCTGATCGACCAGCGGTTTTTCGATCAGATGAAGCCCACGGCCTGCTTCATCAATATCGGCCGCGGCCGGACCGTCAATGAGGACGATTTGATTGAAGCGCTGCGCAATAAAAAGATCAGAGCCATGGTCAGCGATGTCTACTATACCGAACCGCTTCCCCCGGAAAGCCCTCTGTGGGACTTGGACAATGTCATTCTGACACCGCACATCTGCGGCGTGTCACCCCAATACATGGCTCGGGCCATGCAGATCATCGCACACAACTTGAATGTTTATCTGTCGGGGCAGGGCGAGATGATCAATCTTGTCGATATGCAAGCCGGATACTAGTTATTTTTTGGCCGTCTTTTCCTGCTCTTTTTTTTCAACCACGCAATAAATCCCGCCTTCTTCGAGACCCGGCTTAAAACAGCTGTTGCATGAAATACACCTGGCGGTTTTGCGATCGCCCTGAAGCCATCAATTGAGCGGGTGTTATCGAAAGAGGAGAGAATGGTGAGAATGGTGTCAAATCTTGAATAGTGAACTAAAATTATTTTAGCCATAAATTCAGATATTTATCGTACAGGCGAAGTCCATAGTGGTGATGATTGAATCCATAGAATGCACAAAATCCCAAGCATAAAGCGTAAAATATTCTGAGGCTATCACTTTATCGAGCCACGCATCTTATCGTTACGTTTCCTCCAAAAAACCGGCGGACAAGTATCCGGAACTTACAAGGGAATATTAGGATGTCCCTTAATTTTACCTGGAGGATTATCTGCTGAAATAATAAACGAATAGGGGTCTGACCACGATAAATATTTAAATATATAAGAAGAACTCGAAAAGTAGCTGTTTTTTGGTCTTAAACGCACAATCTTGGGTGCAAAAAGATCGGTCTAAAGATTATTTAAGAGATTATATTTTGTTTAACCGGAACGTTTACTTTCCCCCTCAGTCCTTGCCCTTGCTTAACAGCGTGTGCGCTTATCCATTTATCCGCCTGATTTACTCTGTTACTTTCGAAAGCCGGCACATGAAACTTCTGCCCGAGGGCGTACCGATAATCGGATTACGCCGGTCGTCGTCGGTCAGACTGTTCAAGTTGTAATCCAGACTCATCTCTCCCCAGCCCCAAGCAATTCGGATCAACCCCGGTCGGACTGCAGCGGATATTTTGGCGGCCATGATAAGCTGGCCCCGAGGCGTTTCCACTTTTACGCGATCACCATTTGAAATATCGTATGCGGCAGCGTCGCTGGCGTTCACATCGACGACGCAGCCCTGCCCGCCTTTTAGCAGCGACGGAATTTTTCTGAATTGCGAATGGGTAAAACGGTTGGTCCGGGCGCCGCTGATCCCCAAGACGGGATAGTCTTCCTTTTGATCGAGGAAGCTGATCGGCTCCTCAAGATAGCCGTTGGCATAGGGAACCGGTACGAAACCGTTTACCTCGAGCGTTTTTGAATAAAACTCCACTTTTTTTGAAGGCGTCTTGAAGCCACCGGTTTTATGCTTTTCAAAGGCCATCTCGGCGGCCATGATGCCAGCGGGATTTTCCCGCAACATGTCGACCGTGATATTGGACGGCGCCAGCTGGTAGTCGATGGCTGCTTCCACCGTCTGCCAGGGGAATTCTTTTTCCAGCCCGATCCGTCGGGCCAGTTCGAAAATGATCTGCCAGTCCGGCCGGCTGTCTGTGATCGGCGCGATAACCTGATCCTGGATGCGGACCGGACTGTTGCGAAGGCTGGCCCGGTTGAGCTGGGTCTTTTCAAAACAACTGCCGGCAGGGAGCACCACATCGGCCATTGCGCCGGTTTGATTCATGAACATGTCGATCACCACCAGGAATTCGACCTTTTCCAGGGCACGCCGTACCCGGCCCGAGTCCATCAGGGTCACCACCGGGTTACCGGACTGTGACACCAGCATCCTGATGGGGTATGGTTTTTCATCCAGAATGGCGTCCACCATACAAGACTGTACATGCCTGCCCCAAGTGTCATTAAATTCGTTGAACAAGGGGTAATCATCGGTAATCGACACAACTCCTTCAGGTAGCCGGTCTTTGAGTTGAATATTGCGGGCCGGCACCGGCTGAGGGAGATAGTCCCCGCCCTTTACGTCCAGGTTGCCGGTCAGCGCTCTGAGCATACCTACCGCACGGGTGGCATCAAAGGCGTCCAGCTGCATGTCCAAACCGTTGCCGTCCACAATACAGGCCGGACGGGTCGTCGCATACACCTGCGCCGCTTCTTTTATCATGTCCGGGTCGAGCCAGATCTGCCGGGCGATCTTTTCGGCCGGGAACTGTTTTGCTGACTGCTTTAACTGCTCGAAGCCGACGGTCCATTGGCCGACAAAATCGGCATCATAAAGGTTCTGGGAAATAATTTCATGAATCATAGCCATGGCCAGAAGACCGTCATGGCCCGGTTTTATTTTCAGCCAGATGTCGGCATTGGCGGCCAGATACGTCTTGACCGGGTCGACCACGATCAGCCGGACGCCGTTCTGTTTGGCATGCAGTATCCCCTCGGCGGCAGTGGGATTGGTATCACGGTCGTTCTTGCCCCAGACCAGGATGCAGTTTGAAACTTTTACCATGGGCACAGTCATAGCGCCGTAAGTCGCCGTATGGGCAAACTCACGCCCCACATGACAGACCGATCCGTTTCCGATACTGTTGGGCGAACCAAAGGCATTCATCAACCGGTTAACATAATCCCAGGGCGCGCCCCAGTCGGCCGCCATACCTCTCAGCCAACCGACCGATTCAGCCCCGTATTCGTTTTTAAAGCGGTTAAACTGTTCGGCAACCGTATCCAGCGCGTCGTCCCAGGAAGCCTCTCGAAAGCCGTTGTTGCCATCCTTGATCAAGGGCTTGGTAAGCCGTTCGGGGGAATAGACGATATCGGCGGCAGCCTTTAATTTCGGACAGATCAATTGTTTGTCGTCGGATAAAAATGACTTACGTTGGGCTGAAATCAACCGGCCGTTTTCGATTTCAGCGACAATCGGACAGCATGATGAGCAAAAACGGCAGATGGTGTGTTTTTTCATGAAATCTCCTTTTAAAAAAAGGCCTCCCGGCCCATGGCCCACCATGGTTTTTTGGCTGAGCACCAAACGCGATCCACATTTTAAAAATAGGTTTTAAATCTGTAGGCATTTATCATATTGCGCAGGATCATAAATACAGGTCCGCATAACACAACGCATGGGCCCCTCGAACTATCTAACGGCTTTTACGTAGCAGCTTCTGATCTGTTCAAAGTGGTTTTCGTGGGTACGGATCTTCCACCAGATCCGGCCGTGTGTTTCCACGCTCCACGTCGGCAAGAGACGGTTCTGATCCCCCTTCAAAAGTGCCATGACATTATCAAGCCCTCTTCCCGAATAAGGTCCGTCGGCCTGTCCGCCCAGCCAGTCTTTTTCAGCGGCAACCTCCTGCGACCATGAAAACGGGTCGGATAAAAGAAACTGGGCGCCTGTTTCCGCAGTAACCCGGTTCATTTCCTCGAGGTGTTTAATAGGAAAGGGAACTTTATCGACCAGATTCAAAGAGGCCAGTGACGAAACAGCCGACTTTCGAAAGGGAAGCGCCAGGGCATCCCCCACAATAAATTCCACCCGATCGCTGTTCCACGCTTCCGGCAGGGTCAGTTCGACCTCCCGTGTCAGATACCCCTCCTGCTTCAGAGCGACGGTCATGCGCCTGTTGATCATCAACTCCCGGGCGGCCCGGATAAGGGCATGCGCGTTGTCGATACCGATGACGAAATCACTCTTTTGGCTCATTTCAAAAGTAAAGCGTCCCGCCGCAGCGCCCACATCGACGGCCAGACCCGAGTAATCGCACATCAGGTCCGCCCAGCGACTATAGGCATCAGAGGCGTTTTCCTCATCCAGAAGATCCCCGTAATGGCTCCACAGGTAGGAGGATACGACCGACGCGGTTTCATATTTGTTTTCCGCGGGTTGATTGGGATGAAAGGTTTGGGGATCCAGAACAGCCACCCCGTCTTGTATAGGATAATTTTTTCCGCATTGACGGCAGTTCAGCACCCCCTTTACGATATTATCTTTTTGTTCCTGACCGATGTGCGCATTCAGCTGGATTTCATCCGGCAGACAGGCGGGACAGATCAACATTTCCAAAAGCAGCTTTTTCAATAAAACCTCCCGGGTTGGTCGCGTTATACTTGTGTTTCCGTGTCAGGAAACGTAAAAAGGTAATGGAACGTGGCTTTACGGCTTGGATTTTAATTTATAAATTATCTGCAATCCGGCCGGATTGTCAAGTCAGGAATGGCCTCAATCATCCGTTGAAGGTGGGTTACATCATGCGCAATCCGACCGATCCTCCGGGTTGGGGATAAAACGCCCTTATGGTAACGGAAGCGCAACACCCGGGTCCCTTTACCGGGGACACTGCTGATGTCGATACGGCCTTTATGTGCGTCGATAACGGCTTTACAGAGAACTCAAGGGAGAATAGTGTCAAATCTTGAATAGTGAATTAAAATCATTTTAGCCATAATTTCATATGTTTATCGTACAAGCGAAGTCCATAGTGGTGATGATTGAATCCATAGAATGCACAATATCCCGAGCATAAAATCCAAAATATTCTGAGGCTATCACTACATCGGACCACGCATCTTATCGTTACATTTCCTCCAAAAAACCGGCCTTTTAGCCGTAGATTCTCTAAGAAATAGAATTTTCATCAACAAAAAGCTTTTTTGGTTTGATTCCTCTTTTTTAACCCAATTAATTCTTCTATTTTATCTACGAATTTTTTCATGTCTACGGGTTTTTTAAAAAATATTCCCTTCTTGGATTTGAATTCAAAATTACCTGAAATAAAGATAAACTTTGACTGGTCCGTTCGGGGATCATTTATTAGTTCTTTGTAAACCGCCCTTCCATCCATTCCTACATCTAAAACCATATCTATTATTATGAGATCTTGCGGTATTTCACGGGCAATTTTTATTCCGGATTTACCATCTGTTGCATAGAAAATTATTAGTTCATTTACAGAAAAAGCACGCATTAAATATGTTTTTAAAAATTCACATACCGATTCATCATCTTCTATTATTAATAATGTCTTTGCTCCTTTGAGATTTTTAAATTCGAATTGGATGTTTTTATCCATTTCATATGCTTTTATGTATTTTACGATTTCATCAAGACCCATTCCATTTTTCTTACATGACTCTACAATTTTTTTTCTTTTTAATATATCTCCCTTGTCGAAAAGATCTTTATCCCAGATTGATCTACATGCCTTAATCAACCCAAGCGTCTTATATTTTCTTAAAGATTCAAGAGAAACATTAAAAAGTTTAATGACTTCACTCGTATCAATTAGAATGGTTTCTTTCATAACTTTCTAATTTTAAATGTTCTCATCAGTATTATTGCTCAAGCGGGACGAATATGATGGTATCTTTCGGGTAGGATCTGATCAGAAGATTTTTAACACATTGGTAAGTCACAACCTGGTTCAGATACCCGTCCTTTTTCCCGTGAATTTGAAAAGTTTAGCAACCTGTTTGGCATCTATTTACTCGTCCAGATTGCATTTTTTGACTTGGCTGCCACTGATGATAGAATCCCGAGAACCAGCATGACGAGTAGCATGCCAGGCATCAAAACTTTTAAAATTCGTTTCATTTTTTACCCCCACGGTAAAATAATTTGAATTTTATAAAAACAATTCATAAAGTATTTGCTTCTTTTTTATCACCACCTTCCAAATATTTTTTACAACAAGACCACAAATAGATCGGAAGAACCTAAAAACAAAAAACCTTCGGGCAAACGTTCCCGAAGGCTATTAGAAACTTCGGCAGCCCGGCTGTCATAGCTTTTCAGCTTTAGACCCGCGACTTTGCGTCTCCGCCTTTCAACGGATTTGCCCTTTCGATCTGTATTTTAAAGATATTATATAAGATTCCGATGTAATTGTCAATAAATTAGGGGAATGGGGTCAGGCCACGATAAGTATTTTAATATATGTAAGAAGAACTCTAAATATAGCTGTCCTTTTGTCTTAAGCGTACAATTTTGAGTGCTAAATTATAGGTCTAAGGATTATTTTTGAGATACTATTTAGCTTAAAAGGTTCTTTTTGGGGTCAAAAAGAGTCGAATAAGATGATTTTAGGGCCTATTTTTTTCTTCATTTTATGTTATTATAGATAGTTACTGTGGACAGACCCCAAATAATCTTATCTTGACTTAATCCATCTCACCGGCCGTTAACTGTTGCAATGGGACCTGCTTTTCTTGAGGAATAGATCCCAATCGGCAGGGGATATTGAACAATGTTAATTTATGCTTATTGTTTCAAAAGGCACAATAAGTATGTGGTAAAAAATCAAAATCGAGGAGTCGAAAATGAAAGCAACCGTTTTTCAAGCACCTGGAGATGTGCGCGTTGAGGAAGTACCCGACCCCGCAATCACGGAACCCACCGACGCTATTGTTCGTGTGACCCACGCCTGCATCTGCGGGTCGGACTTGTGGTTTTACAGGGGACTTACACCCTTTGAGCCGGGCTGGCGAACGGGACATGAGTGGATGGGGATTGTCGAGGAGGCAGGTCCCGGGGTCCGCACCATCAAGAAGGGAGACCGGGTGATCGCCCCTTTTGCTTTTTCCGACGGAGACTGTGAATTCTGCCGGAAAGGCCTGCAAACCTCATGTCTTCACGCAGGTTTCTGGGGAATGAAAAACGACGGGGGACAGGGTGAAATGGTTCGCGCCCCTTATGCGGACGCCAATTTGGTGGTGTTGCCCCAGAGCATCGAAAATGATGCCGCTCTCCTCAAGGCCGTATTGCCCCTCACCGACGTAATGGGGACGGGGCACCATGCTGCTGTCTGCGCAGGCGTCAGCAAAGGCGCGACGGTTGCCGTCGTTGGAGACGGCGCAGTGGGATTGTGCGGCGTCCTTGCGGCTCGCAGGCTTGGCGCCGGGCGTATCATTGTCCTGGGCCACCGGGCCGGTCGCATGGAACTGGCCAAAAAATTCGGCGCAACCGATCTCGTCATGAGCAGCGGTGATGAAGCCATCGACCGGGTGCTGGAAATGACCAAAGGTGGGGCCGAAGCCGTGCTCGAATGCGTGGGAACGAGCGATTCCCTGAACAGCGCAATCGGTATCTGCCGCCCCGGTTGCAGGGTGGGCTTCGTTGGGGTACCCCACCACAGCGCGGAAATGGACTTTAGAAGAATGTTCTACCAGAACATTGCCTTGCAGGGCGGCGTGGCGCCGGTACGCGCCTATATCCCCGAGCTTCTGGTCGATGTGCTGGCCGGCAGGCTCGATCCTTCCCCGGTCCTAGATCTCACCGTCAACCTCGCCGGCGTGCCCGAAGGCTACCGGGCGATGGATACACGTGAGGCGATCAAGGTGATGGTCAAGATGTGAACATGAGTTCAGCACGTTAGACCTTCCGGGTACCTGGAACCGGATTGAGCGCTGAACGTAAAACGCAAAACAAACGGTGTCGGCCAGATTTTCAGGCCTCTCCTTAAATTATAACATTCGTTTGTAATACTAAAACTTTTGCCTGAGACAGGACAACCACAATATGGGCATCGATTTATTTTCTGACCACATACCAGTTGTTCTGAATATCGTGCGCAAGTTGGTTTGTCTCGATCGATTTAAAACCAGCCTTCTTTAGGTATTCCCGCGCTTTTTCTTCACCCCACATGGCACCCAGTCCCTCACCACCTTGCGATAGAGAGACCGTCATACAATGCATCGTCGAAATGGTGTAGATGAATGTTCCGATCGGGTGGTCAACATTTTTATAGACGTGGCTTGATCCCCTAATATCTTGCATCAAGTAAACGCCGTTGGATTTCAAAGTACGGTAAATGCCTTTGAGAACGTTGAGCGGTTTGATCTGATCATGTATGGCATCAAAAGAAGTGATAAGATCGAACGCCTCAGGTTCGGCTGTTTCGTCGAAATCGCTCAGGTCACGGACCACAAATTCAACATTCTGCATACGTTTCTGTGATGCCTCAACACGCGCTGTACCGATCGCCTCCACGGAAATGTCCATCCCCGTAAACCGGCTATTCGAATACAGTTCGGCCAACCGGTTCAGTATTCGCCCGCTACCGCAACCGATATCCAAAACACTGATGCCTTTAGCGAGTCTGTCGGTAAGACCGGACACGAGCGGAAGCACGTGGGACTCGAGCGCCGAAAGCACCGACTGCCCGCTGTCTTCTGCCATTACGGCGTGGAATCTCAGGAAATCGTCATACGGCACACCGCCGCCTTTTTTGAAACACTCGACGATCTTATCCTCCACAGAGCCCAGTATACCGATGTACTGGGTGAAAACGGCAAAATTGTCTGCACCCGCCGCCCGGGTCAAAAAAGCGGCGTGTTCGGCCGGCAGCGTATATCTTGCGCTCTTCGGGTCGACGTCAATCACCCCGGCAGTGACCATGGCTCCCAACCACTCACGGACGTAGCGTTCGTTCAGGCCGGATGCTTTAGCCATCTCCTCCGAGGTCGATGGGGGCAATGCTCTCATGACATCAAAAATCCCCGTGCGATGCCCAATAGACATCATCAACGACAATGAGCCATAATTGAGTGCCATTAAGAGTTTTTCTGAAAATGCTTCTGCTTTCTCGGCGTCAAACGCCTTTTGATTATTTTCTGAGGTCATGAGATTCACCTCCTTGTTAATTTCCACCAGGCATTCGTGGATGACATTTGTTCATTTCATCTTCGTTGTTGAGTTTGTCCGTCCCGAGTGTGAGGCAACTCGTCCCAGGTCATATGACGAAAAAATAAGACCAGTTTTTAAATCAGCCCCGCCTTTAAACGAGATAACTTGTCAGTGTTTGGCGGATCGGACCAATCAAACAGTGTGATTTGACGGCAGAATGACGAAAAAACTGGGGCTTTTAATGTACTGTTCTAACGTGCTGACATACGAGGCAAAACACTCTCGCCTTTGGAATGAGAATCGGAGCCGAACTATTTTCCAACAGCTTCCTTCATACTGTCAAAATGCTGGGTTGCTGATTGGAATATGATGAAATCGAAAAGCTGCCCGGCTGTCACTTCGCCTCCGAAAGCGGGCATGTTGCCTTTACAGTCGAGTTCGTCATCGGTCAACCCCGCAGTGAATGCGGCCAGTTCAACGCTATTTTTTCGTAGCAATTCCAAGGCGTCGGCCTTGGTGCAATCCGCATGCTTGCGAGAATCCTTTTCGGACATCGCATTGATCTGATCCATGCTCAAAGGTGGCAGATCTTCACCTCTAACAATCATTTCTGCCATTTTTGATATTGCAAAATGCGCGGCTCCAATGTGACGCGCAGTGACACCCACGGTCCAATCTTCCAAGTTGCAGACTTTGTTCCAGTCACTTCTGTTTATACTTTCCACAAATGTGATCACTTCGTCGGCAAATGATTTTATTCGTTTGGATATATCTTTAGCTCGCTGGCTCATGTTTTTTTCCTTTTTTTTTAAGTCTATCTTAAAAATAGAATTTAGTATTTCTGGTTATTCTACTTATCTATTATCCCCTTAAGAACATATACTTGTAAAATGCTACAGTGTAGTGGTTTGTCAAGATTATATCTCCAACAAACCACCGCAATTAATCCTTATAATTTGGATAAGAAGTCCCATTCCCCCTTGATTCCCGTCTTATTGGCATTAGATTATAAATTAATGTAACATACTGAAAAATTATAATTAGTGTTCATCCACGAAGTGTAATGTACCCAATTAAGTGTCCAATTCAGAAATGAGCAATTTCTGCCCTGATCAAACCCGCGGAGAACGCAGAGCAAGGCAAAAAAAGCCATTTATGGATGGAGCTAATTAGCCAAAAAAAGGAGTTCACCATGATTGCCATAACAGGAGCTAGTGGAAATATCGGAAGCAAGATCACGGCCGATCTTCTGGCAAAGGGACAAAAAGTCAGGTGTATTGCCAGAACAGCGGAAAATCTTAAAAACCTGTCTGCCAAGGGCGCTGAGATTACAGCCATTTCTCTGGACGATACGGCTGCTTTGACAAGAGCCTTTACAGGTGTTGAGGCTGCCTTCACCATGATACCGTCAGACTACCAGGCCCCGGATTTTATAGGCTTTCAGAACACTATCGGGGAATCCATCGCTGAGGCCGTCGAAACTTCCGGCGTAAAATACATCGTTAATCTGAGTAGCCAGGGCGCTCATCTTCCAGACAAGACAGGGCCGATCAAAGGACTGCACCACCAGGAAGAGCGACTGAACAAACTAAAGGGGGTCAACATCCTGCACTTGCGGCCCACCTACTTTATGGAAAACCTGCTGGAGACCATCGACATGATCAAACAAATGGACATCATGGGTTCGGCACTTCGCGGGGATATGGAGATGCCCATGATTGCGACTCGGGACATTGCAGGGTTCGCAGCGGATCGTTTACTTAAAAGAGACTTTTCCGGGACGTCGGCGAAAGATCTTCTCGGTCAAAGAGACCTTTTGCTGAACGAGGCTGCTGAAATTATCGGCAAAAAGATCGACAAACCAGATCTAAAATATGTTCAATTTTCTTACCAAGATACTGAAAAAGCGCTGGTGGATATGGGTTTCAGCCCTGATGTGGCAGGACTTTTCATCGAAATGAGCAAGGCGATCAACGAGAAGCTGGTCAATGTGCCCCGCACACCGGAAAATACGACCAAGACGACCTTTGAAGAATTCGCCGTGATGTTTGCCAAGATCTTTTTTGCTTAAAAGGTCCTTTTTGACCCCAAATGCGAGGAGAATAAGAACCCCTGCGTCTCATCAGACAGGGTTTGTTTTGTAATTCAGGACGCAATTTTGTTTTGATGGCCTTCTCTACCTGCTCGTTCCAAAAACCTGCATTTAAACGCATACAGTTTGAATATATAACGTTTGATTTTTTGGACGGCATACAGGCTGAAAATATTTATGAGTTGGTTGATATTCCCTGACCTAAACCTTTGCGATTTACAACCATTGTGGCATTAATGATTATCTTCATTTTTTGTTTTGTTGGACTTGTCTGATTTAGACGGAAATATAAGGAACAATCAACCGACACTAACTAGTGTCCATCCATAAATGGTCTTTTTGCCCAATCTCTGCGTTATGCTCAAAAAATAATCCTCGGAATATTACACATATGCCTGCGGTTATTTTTTTCGCATGCCTTGATCTTGAACAAAAATCCTCATTTATGGATGGACACTAACTAAGGGTGGGGTCATTTGACTTTGCCTTTTTTATTATCGGAACTTTGAATAACTGCTAACAAGTTTTTGAGAGCCTAAAATTTTTGTGATATCGTATTTAAACAGCGGCAGATTCTTTTTCGGGGATTTTCATTTTTTGCAATTTTGTAAGAAATAGGATATATATACTGGGAATCGAGATGCTTGAACCTGCCATTATGGTTAGGTATCTGAAATTTGAAGACCTCACATTTTACAACACTTCTATATATCATTAACCTTACATGGTAAACAGAGCTATATAATCACTGGTTAAGGGAGGTTAAATAATATGAAGTGTCAGTACCTTCACCTTGAACAGGATAAGGTTGGGGAAATCTGAAAATTGTGTAAAACAGAAGAATTTCGAAACATTAAACTATTTTTTGAATTAAATACATTATGATCGTTCTCGGTTTTGCTTATGATCAATTCGGGAAGGCGTCATGTCGTTAATAGCCTGCCACGAGTGTGATTTAATTCATCGGGTTGGCCCTGTGCGCGAAGGAAGCGCAGCCAGGTGTTCCCGGTGCGGCGCGCTGTTGTATCAGCACAAACGCGATAGTTTGGAGCGTACGCTGGCATTGACGGTGGCGGGGCTTATCCTGTTTGTGGTGGCGAACGCCTTTCCTTTTTTAGGCTTCAAACTCCAGACCCAGGCCCGCGAGATCATATTGATTACCGGCGTCCAGGAGCTTTATCATCAGGGAATGTGGATCCTGGCAACCGTGGTGCTGTTGACGACCATTATCATGCCTGCGGCACAGATGATGGGGTTGCTGTATGTTCTGGTACCGCTCAGGCTGAACCGGATCCCCTGGAAATTAAAAGAAGTGTTTCGGTTCATCCAATCCCTGCGACCATGGGCCATGATGGAAGTATTCATGCTGGGTATTCTGGTTTCCATTGCAAAACTGTCCAAAATGGCAACGATCGTACCGGGTATCGCGGTTTTTGCATTCATGGCCTTGATCTTTATTTTGGCCGCGTCCCTGGCGGTATTGGATCCGCATGCGGTGTGGGAAAGAATAAAAATTCAAGAGAGTACCCGAGACATCCCCGTTGCACGGGCCAACCTGATCGGCTGTCATACCTGCCATCTCCTGTGCCGTTTACCTTCCCACGGAGGTCATGGATTGACCTGTCCGCGATGCGGCACGCACCTGCACCGGCGCAAGCCCAACAGCATTGCACGGACCTGGGCACTGATCCTGGCAGCCGTAATATTTTATGTTCCGGCCAACGTGTTGCCGATCACCATTGTCACCTCTTTGGGGAAAAAGCAGACCGATACCATCATTAGCGGAGCCATGTATTTTATTTCTTCGGGCATGTGGCCCATTGCGCTGGTCATCTTCGTGGCCAGTGTCTTTGTGCCATTAATAAAGCTTTTGACTCTCAGTTATTTGTCTTTTTCGGTCCAGCGCAAATCAACATGGCGACCCGTGGATCGCACCAAACTGTATCGAATGACCGAGGTTGTGGGCCGCTGGTCCATGGTGGATGTGTATGTGGTGACCATTTTGGTTGCCCTGGTGAAGTTAGGCGCCCTGGCAACCATCGAAGCCGGTCCGGCGGCAGTCTATTTCTGCGCGTTAGTGATCATTACCATGTTCGCAGCCATGAGTTTTGATCCCAGACTCATATGGGACCAAACGGAGGATAAAAATGAATGAACAGCCAAGGGGTGAAACCACCTCCTCGGGAGCAACCCGGGCCGTTGTCAAACCCAAAATAAGTGTTTCCATTATCTGGATCGTGCCTTTGGTCGCCCTTTTGATCGGCGGCTGGCTGGCATACAAGGCCGTAACCGAAAAGGGCCCCACCATCACCATTACCTTCAAAAGCGCCAAAGGGCTGGAAGCTGGCAAAACCAAAATCAAATTCAAAGACGTGGAAGTGGGTAAAGTGGAGAAGATCCGTCTCGGATCGGACCTGTCTCAAGTCATGGTAACGGCCCAGTTGATGAAACAGGCCAAAGATTATTTGTCGGAAAACACCCGCTTTTGGGTGGTACGAGCCCGGGTGGCCGGCGGCGGAGTTTCCGGTCTCGGCACCCTTTTTTCCGGAGCTTACATCGGCATGGATCCGGGAAAACCCGGCAAAACTGTCCGGTCCTTCAAGGGGCTGGAGACACCGCCTATCGTAACCACGGGTCTGCCCGGTCGCCATTTCATTCTCAAGGCAGAAAGACTGGGTTCCCTGGATGTCGGAAAGCCCGTCTATTTCCGGCAGATCCAGGTGGGCCAGGTTGTGGCATACGAACTGGAAAAAGACGGACAAGCCATTGATATCAACATCTTTATTAATGCCCCACATCATGAGCGCGTGCATAACAATACGCGGTTCTGGAATGCGGGAGGGCTGGACGTATCCCTTGATGCCAACGGAATCAAAGTGAACACGGAATCCTTTGTGGCCCTGATGATCGGAGGGATTGCCTTTGATACCCCCATGGATTCGGAACCCGGTCCGGTCGCCCAAGAGGGTGGGATCTTTCGGCTGTACGATAGACGGGAGGATATCTACAAGAAAACTTATGTGGAAAAGACCCGCTGGCTGTTGCACTTCCAAGGTTCGGTAGGAGGCCTTTCCGTGGGCGCGCCGGTGAAATTCAAAGGCATCAAGATTGGAGAGGTTATTAATCTAAAATTGGAATTTGACTATGATGCCATGGCCTTTCGAATACCTGTTGTAATTGAGATAGAACCGGAGCGGATTGCAATAACCGGCAGGCAAGCCATTGAAAGACTGCGTGGGAACGAGATTCTTGTGGAAAAAGGCCTCCGGGCGCAACTCAAGCAGGAAAATCTCCTGACCGGACAACTTTACATTGATCTGGACATGTATCCGGATGAATCGCCCCGGAAGATCGTATACGGCGGGAAATATCTGGAAATACCAACTATTCCGACCTCCAGAGAAGAGATCACCAGAGGCATAACTAAAATTGTGGACAAGCTGGAAAAACTTCCCCTGGAACAGATCGGCAAAGACCTCCGAGAGACCCTGACGCACTTGAATAAGTCCGCCGAACAGTTGGTCAAGATCATGCATAATCTGGACGAAACGGTTGCCCCTGCGGCCACCGCAACGTTAGAGCGATCTCAAACCACCTTGATTAAGTTGGACAGACTGTTGAGTGCCGAGTCTCCCACGGGTCACGAATTGAAACGTGCGCTGGCAGAGCTGGCCGACGCAGCCCGGAATATCAGCGTACTGGCTGATTATCTGGGACGACATCCCGAGTCCCTGGTTTTTGGAAAGGAAAAGCGCAATGAAAAATAGAGCAGGTTTTGGAAACATCGGTCGGGTATTTTTCTTTATGGTATTTTTACTTGCTTCGTGCAGTACCACTCCTGCGGTGAGGTATTATACTCTGAATCCCTTTTTCGAGATGCAACCGGATAGTTCTCAAGCTGTTTCCGGGGATACCCTTGCCATCGGTGTGGGGCCGGTGGAATTTCCAAAATTTCTTGACCGGCCACAGATCGTGACCCGAAAAAGCCAAAACCGTGTAGAGGTGTCCGAGTTCCATCGATGGGCCGGCTCGTTTTCGGAAGATTTCTTACGAGTTTTGGCCAGGAACATTTCCATGCTTCTGCCCGCAGATCGGTTGGTCACATATCCCTGGACCGATCCGTTTTCCCCTGTTTATCGTATTCCGCTGACTGTGGAGCAATTTGACGGCCGGTTTGGTGGGAACGTTGTGTTAAACGTGACCTGGTCCGTATGGAATCAAAAAGACACGAATGAACCCGTGATGAAGAATACCCGTATTAGAGAGCCCGTATCCGCAGAAAACTATGACGCACTGGTTGCGGCCCAGAGCCGGGCTATAGGCACCCTCAGTCGCGCCATTGTTGATGAAATAGAGAGAGTAAATCATAGGGACTGAGGCTTTTCCGGTAGTAAAAACTGATCAGGGGTCAGTAGCGCAGTCTCCAAACACTGACAGTGGGAATTTGGGGTCGGGCCACGATAAGTATTTAGATATACTCTAAACTAGCCGTTTTTTGGACTTAAACGTACAATTTGGGGTATAAAATAACAGGTCTAAGGATTATCTTAATAGAATATATTTTGCTTAAAAAGTCCTTCTAAAGATTCTCATGGATTTTCATGCAAAATTCAGGTGGCTAACGATTGACTGCTTTCATCGACCCCTCGGGGTAGCGCAAACCTTTAGCAGCGCCTAACGGTACGGCCTGATCGATTTGCGCCAGATCTTCTTTGCTGAGTTGTACTTGCAGGGCTTTGAGGTTATCCTCCAGGTACTTAGTACGTTTGGTACCGGTAATCGGCACGATGTCTTCCCCCCGGGCCAGCAGCCAGGCCAGTGAAAGCTGGGCCAAAGTACACTGTTTGGCGGATGCGATCTCTTCGAGCCGTCGAATGATGCCCAGATTGAGCTTTAGGTTATCTGCCTGAAAACGGGGAGAATTGCGTCGCCAGTCACCTTCTTCCAAATCTTCGACCGATTTGATCCGGCCGGTTAAAAAACCGCGCCCCAACGGGCTGTAGGGTACAAACCCGATCCCCAATTCACGGCAGGTAGCCAAAATCTCGACCTCGACATCACGGGTCCACAGAGAATATTCGGTTTGCAAAGCGCTGATCGGATATACTGAATAGGCCCGTCGGATCGATTGAGGGGAAGCCTCCGATAAACCGAGAAAACGCACTTTGCCTTGCTTGACCAGATCTGCCATAGCACCAACGGTTTCTTCGATGGGTGTATCGGGATCAACCCGATGCTGGTAGTACAAATCAATGACATTCACGCCAAGGCGTTTCAAACTCGCATCGCACGCCTCTTTGACATAGGAAGGTTTTCCATTGACCCCCATGAAGCTTCCGTCCGTACCACGCACATTGCCGAACTTGGTTGCCAGCACCACCTTGTCCCGCCGATCTTTGACGGCGCGGCCCACCAGTTCTTCATTGTGGCCCATGCCATACATATCGGCCGTATCGAGAAAATTGATTCCCCAATCCAGCGCCTGGTGAATGGTGCGAATCGACTGTTCTTCGTTGGTCGAACCATAAAATTCCGACATCCCCATGCATCCCAATCCAATGGCCGAGACGGTTGGGCCTTGTTTGCCTAATGTTCTGAAATTCATGATATACCTCCTTTTTCAAATCAGATAATTTCCTATCTCAATTGAGGTTGTAGGCTGGACGTGTTCCCTTCTGCTCGTAGTAGGGCATCATTTGAGGTATGAGGGAAGCGAGGTTTTTTTCGCGGTTTCCCGGTGCCGGATGGGTGCTGAGAAATTCGGGAGGACCTTTACCACCGACTTTGGCCATCTTTTGCCATAAAGTGACAGCGGCGCGCGGATTGTAACCTGCTTTGGCTGCCAACTCGATGCCGATACGATCCGCCTCAGACTCTGCAGCCCGGCTGTTTGGCATTTGGACTGCCAAAGCGGCGGCCAGCGACGCACCTGTCAGTGCCAATCCATTGCTCTTCGTTGCGACGCCCACCGCCATCACACCGATCTGACTGGCCATGGCTACCGACATCTTTTCAGCCGAATGCTTGGCCAAAGCATGAGCGATCTCGTGGCCCAGGACCTGTGCCAGCTCGTCATCGGAGGGTTTGATTTTTTCTATCAGACCCGTATAAAGCGCCATTTTTCCACCTGCCATGGCCCATGCGTTGACTGTCTCGGGATCATCGATAATCTTGATGCTCCAATCCCAGTTTTTTGTCTCCGGACGCATTTTAATGGCCTGGGCAATCAAACGCCCGGTGATTTTATAGACCCGATTCTTTAACACCGGATCGTTATCGATCTCGCCTTTCTCGGCATATGGCTTCAGCATTTCGGTGTATGCTGTCTTAGACGCGGCAATGGCCGAGTCTTCCGAAACGATCATCAGCTGACGCCTCCCCGTTATGCTGGTAGCACAGGCAGTGATTAGCAACGCGAAAAGCAGTATGATGCTGTAAAATTTTTTCATTATCGTAATTTATCACTCGATCAATCTTATAACTTTACCGGCATTTGACGAATATCGGCAAAGAATAACGATCCTTATGGAATGTTGAGACCACTTTTATAAGAGAAATTATAAGCGTTTGAACTTGTGTGTCAAGTTAATTGGGCGTCAATCTTGAAAATGGGATTTGAAGGGAGAATGATATCAAATCTTGAATAGTAAATTAAAATATTTTATGATGTTAGAAAATGCACAATAGTCCGTACACAACTGCACAATTTTCTGTGCAGTCCATCTCGCGCCCGTTATTCATTTTTTTGTATAAGGAAACATTCAAATGACAAAACCATTTCGGAAATATTTAATCGTTTTTGGACCTTTTTTGTTGATTTTCATGGTCGTTATTTTCGTAGATCGTTCACTCGCGAATATGTTTAGGTGGGTTGATGAAAATAGCATTTCACATTTTTCGGATGCGCCGCCTAATGATACGGGTAATTCAGATATTGAAACTTTACCAACATATACAACACCGGAAAACAATGAATATACACAGAACAATAATTCAACAAAAAACGAAAGCATGGACAACAGCTTAAATCCTTCGGATACCGTTCAAAAAAAACCATCAGCAATAAAACCAAAAGTTGAGTTGTATACGACCAGCTGGTGTCCCTGGTGCAAGAAGGCCACAGCTTTTTTTCGATCCAGGGGAATTGCATTTGTTGAATACGATATTGAAAAAGACAAAGAAGCTGCACGCCGAAAAGCGCGACTTGACCACCAACAAGGCGTGCCTTTTGCTGTAATAAACGGGAGAGGTGTCAACGGCTATAATGAAACAGCGTACATTAATGCATTAAAACAATAGTATGATCCGAAAGACTGTCGTCAAAACCTGAATTGTGAATGAAAACCACATAGATTTGACTTGCTCCAATAGTTTGGATATCTTCAACCAAATCGGCAATATTAATGTTTTCAAACACCTGGGATAATCATAACATATTCAAATTTTAGCTAATCTTGATATGAAACTAAGATACAAGCCTCATACTCCCCGGCTGAAAATCGTGGACCTCTATATTAGGGAGTTATTTAGAGATGAGTTGCCAGAAGGTATTAAATATCATGATGCCAATCATACACTTCATCCTACCAAAGGCGTCGTTGCTTCTGCCAACAGAATTGCAATATCTGAGAATGTCTCCGAACGTGATAGAGAATTGTTAATTACCGCAGCCTATTTTCATGACACGGGTTTCATTATAAAATATGATAAAAATGAGCCGATTGCAGCACGAATGGCAGGCAGAATCCTTAAATTGATCGGTTATAAGCCAAACGAAGTTGTAAAGGTTCAAAATATGATACTGGCAACTGATCTTGAGCGTGAACCGAAAACCCATGTTGAAAAGATCCTTTGTGATGCCGATCTCGACCACCTCGGCAGAGAAGATTTTTTCAAATTGGATGGGAAATTAAGAGAAGGATGGGGTGCAAAAGGAATAGATGTCAATGATGAAGCAAAATGGTACAAAGGCACCCTCGAATTTATAAAAAACCACCAATATTATACTGAATCTCAGAAAAAACTGAGAGACAAAGGAAAGCAAAAAAACATCAGGCGTCTTTTAAAAAAATTGGAAAATATCGAAAAAGAGAGACTAAAAAGATAATTCTTATATTTTTATATAGATAAAGGAGTTACAACATGAGTAAAGTACTAAAATGGGGGCTTATCATATGTGCAAGTTTGGTGGTGATCATCATTGCAGCCATTTTGATAATTCCAAGGGTTGTGAATGTTCAAAAATACAAACCCGAACTCGAGAAAAAAATCGCGGAAGCTTCCGGACGCCCTTTTTCTGTTAGTGATGATCTTCGTTTTTCTCTTTTTCCGTGGATCGGCTTCTCGTTCTCAGATCTTCATTTAGGCAATATAAAAGGATTTAAAGAAAAGGACTTTGTAAATGTAAAATCCTTTGAAGTCAGAATCAAACTGCTACCTCTTTTATCTAAAGATGTCCAAGTTAAAAAATTCATCTTAAATGAACCCCGCATCGTTTTGGTAAAAAATAAAGATGGCCGCGTAAACTGGGAAATGCCCAAAAAAACCTCCGAACCAAAGATGGACAAAAAAGCATCGGTTGGAAAAACTTCTGAAACCGGCCTACCGATTGGTGCTCTAAAGGTTGAAGAGTTTTCCGTAAAAAATGGGACGGTTCTGTGGATTGACCATGCTACGGGTGCACGTAAGGAAATATCAGATATAAATCTAACCACGCAAGAGGTGTCGCTGGATCGCCCTGTGCAGCTTAAATTTTCAGCCGTTCTGGAAAAGCAACCGTTGTCAATAGAAGGTTCTGTGGGACCGGTGGATAAGGGTGTTAAAGAGGGATCCGTTTCAATGGATGTATCGTTAAAGGCTCTAAATGAGCTAACCATTCGGTTCAAGGGAGCTCTCGAAAATCTGGATGCGACCCCCGGCATTGAAATGGACATGGAGACCGCTGAATTTTCACCCCGAAAAGTGGTGGCAGCTTTAGGCCGGACGTTTCCGATAACAACGACTGATCCTAAAGTCTTAAATCGGATGACCGTCAAATCCCATATCAAAGCAAATTCTAAAAATATATCGGTCTCCAACGGTGTCATGGATCTTGATGAATCCAAGCTGATTTTCTCGATTAAGGCATCTGATTTTTCCAAACCTTCAGTGAAATTTGATCTGAATCTTGATCAGATTGACCTGGATCGATATTTACCTCAAAAATCAGACAAGAAATCCTCCTCGGAGCAACCGAATCAAGAGACGACATCTCAACAAGTGGAAAAGCGTAAAGAAGCTACGACCGGATCGACAAAAAAGACAGATTACACACCGTTGCGTCAGCTTATCCTTGATGGACAACTGAAAATCGGCAGGTTAATTGCAAGTAAAGCAAAAATTCAAGGTTTAATCCTGAAGATCGATGCAAAAAACGGGATATTCAACCTGAATCCCATAAAATTTAACATGTATCAGGGAAATGTATCCGGCAAAGCGACGCTCGACGTAACCAAAGATGTCCCCAGGAACGATATAAGCCTGCTCGTCGACAAAGTTGAGGTTGGCCCTTTGCTGCGCGACGTTTTGGATAAGGACATTTTGGAAGGTGTCACCCATGCAGATGTGACGTTGTCCATGGCTGGCGATGATCCTGTGTTAATCAAAAAAACGTTGAATGGTAAAGGCGAATTATTGTTCAAAAACGGTGCCATCAAAGGAATCGATCTTGCCGGTATGATCCGAAATACACAAGCTGCGTTTGGTCTTGCAGAAAAAGCAGATCAGAAACCTCAGACGGATTTTGCAGAACTTAAAGCACCCTTCACCATAACCAAAGGGGTGGTGAATACGCCGCAAACAAGTCTTAAGTCACCTCTGTTGCGAGTCATCGCAAACGGAAATGCCGATCTTGTAAAGGAAACTTTAGATTTCCGAGTCGAGCCCACGGTCGTCGGCACTATCAAAGGACAGGGGGATGAAAAACAGCGTTCCGGAATTATGGTGCCGGTGTTGGTAACGGGAAATTTCTCTTCTCCAAAATTTAGGCCGGACCTTGAGAGCATTGCCAAACAACAGCTTCAAGAAAAAGTCTTAGAATCAAATGAGGTCAAAAAAATACTGGAAAAAGAGGAACTGAAACAACTTCAAGAAACCACTAAAGGCCTGCTAAAAGGCGTTTTTGGCCAGTAGCCGAAATACGGTTAATATTGAATAAGAAAGTTATAGCGAGCGTCCTTAAAAATACATGGTTTCGTCATTTCAAATCCACATTTTTCATCTTCAGATCCTATACGACAGCCACCTCAATCATCAAATTGCAATGCCCCCCAAGCCCTTTCCATAATTTAAAACTACAACAAACGGTTGAGGTATCTTCATCAAAATGGTGATCATACCCTTCGCATCCGTCATGTGCACATTCAACCCAGTCAACGTGTTCGCCTTGATGGGCGACTCGGCTAAAATATCTATATGCTATGGGGTGTTTACCTTTTGGAAGTTCGCCACACACCCTGTAACAAAAGGCAGCGTCGCCAAGATCAGAATCGTATTCCGAACAATGCTCCCTGGATTTCTCGATTTGTGGCGCAGCGACCGTGCCGGTTATCAAATGTACTTTATCTCCAAAATTTTTGTTTTCTGCATATATGACAGGCATGTTCTCACCACCTTTCTGTTCTCGGAATTCAACTTCCCGCTGATTGAATATGAACCTATCTCAAAAATAAGATTAGGGTTCAGGGCAAGGCGCGAAACGGTGAAAAAGCGGAGCATACACGCAGTATGTGAGCATTTTGAACCGGTTCGCAACACAGCCATGGGCACTTAGATTATTTTTGAGATAGGTTCATGTTATCTTTGTATGTGCTCCTCTTCACTTCGGCGTCAAAACAATCGGGTCTGGTTTTTCATTGGTTCGAGTTATTAGAGTTGGAAGGTCGTCAATCCCCGAATCTTGCTTGAAATGTGAAAGCCTCCGATTTGTTAAAGGTTGGGGTAGTAATAGAGACCGTATAATCGTTTAGTAATCATTTTTTTGAGTTATGCAAGCGTCCCTGGTGATGATCAAACGCTCGTGTGAGCACCACTGCGCACCCAGTAGATATGGAATAAAACGTATAGTAGTATCCCCTCGAAACCAGCCCGGAGAGAAAAAACATACTGATATTTAATATAATCATCAGGTTATTGAACCGGGATGGATTCGCCCGGTATATCACCATATATTTTTCGTAGGACATTTCGATTTTAGAGGACATAACTTTATCCTCTTCATTGACAGTTCCTTCCAAGTTGAATAATAATTCGATATTATAATTATTTGTCGATAAGGTCTTTTAATCCTTACAATGTAAAACCAATTTTTATGAAAAATTAGGATTAACCTATGAGCGGACATCGTAAGGAAGTTCTTGTCTTTAGCGAGCGATTCAACCGTCACAGTTATGGACCCAATCACCCCTTGAAGGTGGAAAGGCTCCGAATAACCATGGATTTGATCGAAGCCTACGGGTTATTCGATTCCCCCGAGAGTCCATGGGTGAAAGCCCGGGAGGCGGATGAACAAGACGTGCGCCTGGTCCACACTTTAGAATACATAGAAATTCTCCGTCAGGCCAATACCGGCAAGGCACCGCCAACATCAGCAAACTATGGCTTGGGGAGCGGTGACAACCCGGTATTTAAAGGATTGTATGACTGGTCCCTGCTGGTCACCGGAGCGACGTTGGAATGCATTCGCCAGGTCAGATATGAGAATCGCCGGATCGCTTTCAATATTGCCGGTGGATTGCATCATGCGCTATCCGCCCGAGCCTCCGGGTTCTGTTACTTAAATGATCCGGCCATCGGAATCGCCCGAATGGTTCAGGATGGTTTGCGTGTTGTTTACCTGGATTTAGACGTCCATCACGGTGACGGCGTTGAAGCGGCTTTTTATAATACGGATCAGGTGTTGACCATCTCCATTCATCAAAACGGCCACACCCTTTTCCCGGGCACCGGATTTTCCGAAGAAATGGGGCAAGGGCCGGGCCGTGGTTTTGCCGTCAACCTTCCTCTGGCTCCCGGCACCGATGATGATCTGTATATCCGGGTGTTTAATGAAACGGTTCCACCCTTGGTGCGCGCCTTTGACCCCGATGTACTGGTCACCCAGCTTGGGGTGGACAGCTTTACCTCCGACCCTTTGGCTTCGCTGAACCTTACAAGCGAAGGTTTTTGCAAACTGATTCGAGAGATCAAGTCCTGGGGACTTTGTTGGGTGGCTTTGGGCGGCGGCGGATATGACATAATGAACGTTGCCCGGGCGTGGACCTCGTCCTGGGCGATAATGAAAGGGGTTGAGCTGTCCGATGACCTGCCGGACGACTTTGTCAGCAAACACCGACACTTGCTGGGGAAAAACCTGAAACTTTCGGAACAGACGCCGCTGATCCGTTCTGTCAGCCGGGAAAGCACTCAACGGGCCCGCCAACAGGCCGACTCGGGTGTCGCCTGGATTAAGGAACATATTTTTCCGCTGGTGGGTGTCTGAAACCGGAGCCACTTTCCAACAAAACGAAATTTTGCCTTACAGGAGAACTTCGCAGTCGGTCGGCGTCCCGGTCATAACCTATTTCGACAGCCCCGTCAGTTGAAAAGCCGCCCAGTAAGGTGGGGGTAGCGTTTTTTAACCATCAACTGAGCCTCGCGGAGAGCCTTATCCTTTTCCATCCGGGGGAGCCTTTTGTAGAAACCGACCATGAGCTCTCGTGTTGCCTGGTCGTCTACCTTCCAGAGACTCGAGACGATGGATCGCGCTCCTGAGTAAAGAAATCCTCTGGTAAAGCCGATGACGTCGTCGCCTTTTGAAATGGCGCTCAGGGCCGTCTCGCAAGCGCTCAAAGTGATCAGGTCATTGTTCAACCGGAGTTGATAGAGATCCCCAGCCCGCAGAAGGCCTTGATCAATGCCGTTTCCGGCGAGGAGAAGGGCTGAATTGAGGGGGTTTTTCGGATCGAAGATGCCATGGGCTGCAAAATGAAGTATGCGGTAATGACTACCCTTTTCACGAATCACGCTTGCCCGGGCATTGTTCCTCAGCAGAACGGTCGCCTTCGGGATGATCTTGCCGAGAGACAGGGCCTCTTTTTCGGCGTATTTCAAATCATAAGCCGGGTTCTTCAGATCCGGGTTGCCCAGGATGAGGGCGGACTGCTTACGGCTCTTAGCCCTGTCCGTCAGGATACTGAGAATGCTTGCGCTGGGCAGGGTTCTCAGCTGATAGCGGTCAATCAAAAAATCCTTTCCTGAGAGAGGGCGCCGAAGGGGAGATAATGGAGCATGCCGTGGGGCACAATAATCAGCTTGGGTTTGGTCAGTTGTCCGGCCACGGGGGCGAATAGCCGTTGGTAGAGTGCCCTTGCCTTGGAGGCATAATTTTCGGAACCGACACGGGTGAGCTTTTCCCTGAAATCCAAAACATCTTTTTCAAGTCCGGCCCCGTTAATGGCGGCTACCCGAATACTGTTGCGTTTAAGAACAAAAACAAACCAATCCCGTTCTGTGCTATAGTACTCCAGAATGGCTTCATCCGAGCCCAGGCACGCCTGAATCGTTTTGATGTTCGTATCCGTTACCGTAGTAATTGAAGCCAGGTCCGGGTCCTTTGCCAGCAGTTCTTTTTTCAGCTTCACGACGATGCCCCGAGTCCCGTTGCTGTTGCTCTGAGCCGTTGGATCGGCGATTGCTGCATCCGCATTTTCGGCATGGGACAATCGGTCTAATGTCCGGTTGATGTCTGCAGGGTTTTTTCCACGGACGATAAGCTTTGTTTGGGATGCCAAAAGATCCACGAGGGCCCGACCTTTTGCCCGCTCAACATATTCGAAGCTTCCGCCGCGCGATTGCCGGCACACAATAGGGAAATCAGTTCCTGGTAAACGGCCTGTTTGTCGCCGACGTAACCGATTCGACCGGTTTCCGTGTTAATGGACGCTCTTTGTTTTTCGATGACGTCAACAGCTTCTTTCAAAAGATTTTCGGCATGTTTTGCATCTCCGGCGCGACGGGCAATGCGTGCTCGGTCTAAAAGTATGGGCCAGAGAAGCCCCCCGATCTGACGGATCTGGGGATGATTGAGGAGCTGGTCATAGCCTTTTTTCGCCTCTTCCTCTCTACCTGTTTCGTAGAGACACTTGACGAGGATGAAATATTTGGGGATTTCCTGGAAGGTCTGATCGTAAAAAGCCGTATAAAGACCTAAGACTTTAGCTTTGGGGTTCCGGATCGCTGCCAGGGCGCTTCGGTAGTCTTTCTTGGCCATGTATATCTTGGCCTGAGCGATATACTTTTCCGGCCCAATGATTGCACCGACAGTTGTAACATCCTCAATGGTCTTGAGATGTGCGTCGGCGTCATGTATGCGCCCGGTCAGGGCCGATGCGACCCCTGCAATGCAGGAGATGTCGATCAGCTGAATTCGATAGAACGTGTTGCCCTCCTTTGCGTCCCGGTTGAGCACGACAATGGCTTCCGACGCTTCCTTGAGCGCCTTGCCGAAAATTCCCTGGTCAAGATAGGCGTAGCCTCTCAATATTTGCGGATATACGGTAAGATTTCCTCCGTACCCGGCCACATCTCCCTTGGCGATCTGATGTTCCAGCAAACCGACCGTCCTGAACATTTTCTCATAATCACGGATTTCGTAGTACGCCGATGCGAGGAGGAACAAGCGGAAAGACGATATGGGTTCCTTACGGTCAACCATCGGTTGGAGGGTGCGAATCAGTTCGTGGTGTTGCTTCTTCTGCATGCGAGAGCTGATCTTGATATCTTCGATATTCGTTTTCATGTCTTTCATAAAACCCGCGCTGCAACCGCAAACAAGAAAAGCCAGTGCGGTTAAAAAGCATACCATCGTTTTTGTCCGTAAAAGGCCGCCTTTACTTTGCTCTCGATATGTTTATTTTGGATTATCATGCAGATTTTTCCTTTATAAATACCTTATGCTTGCCTTTTATCATTCCTATGAAAGCCTATGGGTTGCGGTAACAATCGAAGCTCAGATACCAAAGGCGAACCAGGTTGTCAATCGCCATTTTTTATCCTGTAAGAGCATAAGATATAAGGTTCATACAGATTGAAAAATAAGAAAGTTACGGGTTATGCCAAGGTTGGCAGGATTAGAGGTCCCTGGCGTGCAATCTCGTTGATTGGTACCGGGGAACACCGGGCAGATCTCTTGTATCTTTCCAAAAATTAAACAATTGCAATTTCATTTTTTCTTATGTTATTTTAATTCAAACACAGAATATCATCTCCCCAGCGATGTCCATCAGACCCTCTTATCCAACTAAATTGGAGAAAAGCCACAAAATAGAACCCAGAGAGAAAATTATGAAATTAGAGGAAAAAAGTATTGATCGTAAACGGATTAAGGAGCAGCTCCGGGAAAGTGAGAGAAAATACAGACTGTTGGTGAATAATCTCCCGGGTGTTTTATACAAAGGATACAAAGACTGGTCTGTTGAATTTTTTGATCGAAAAATTGAATTATTGACCGGTTATGATGTTGATGAATTTAACGCCCTGAAAATGAAATGGTCCGATATCATCGTTGAGGAAGATGTTGAAGCTGCCAGAGAACACTTTATCGAGGCTCTAGAAACAGACAAGTCATATTTAAGGGAATACAGGATCAAATCCAAAACCGGGGATATCCATTGGATACAAGAAAGAGGGCAGATCGTTTGTGATAGCAAAGGAGATATGGAATATGTAACCGGTGTTTTTTTTGATATCACCCGTCACAAAAAAGCCGAAGACAAATTAAGGAAAAGTGAACGGTTTTTACAGAACATTTTTGATGCCATACAGGACGGCATTTCCGTTCTTGACAAAGATTTAAATATTATGCGGATCAATAATACAATGGTGAAATGGTACGCCCATGCCATGCCGTTCAAGGGAAAGAAATGTTATGACTTTTATCACGGAAGAACGGAGCCTTGCGAAATTTGTCCTTCTATAAGAGCGCTTGACAAAGGCAGCCTGCAAATGGACATTGTGCCTTTTGTTGAGTCAGGACAATCCGTCGGATGGTTGGAGCTGTATTCTTTTCCTATTTTAGACGCACAAGGGAATCCAAGCGGTATTGTCGAATATGTTCGTAACATTACAGAACGGATGGAAGCTGAACAAGCCCTTCGAGAAAGCGAACAGCGATTTCGTACGGTTGCTGACTTCACCTACGACTGGGAATCCTGGGTCGCACCTGATGGGACATATCAATATGTTTCACCTTCGTGTCAACGTATCTCTGGTTACAGTGCCAATGAATTCCTTTCAGATGCCAAACTTTTCGAAAAGATGGTCCATCCTGATGACCACAAGTTGTTCATCCGGCATCTTAAAGACGAGATAGAAAGTATGGATGCACAAACAATAGAATTTCGCATCATAACACAAAATGGCGATGAACGCTGGGTCGCACACATTTGCCAACCCGTCTTCGGTGATGACGGCAGCTTTCTCGGAAGACGCGCCAGTAATCGAGACATCACGGAGAAAAAACGAGGTGAGACGGCTTTGCGAAAGGCACATGGCGAGTTGGAAAAACGCGTTAAGGAGCGTACCGCAGAACTCATAAAAACCAACAAAGAATTAAGAAAGGAAATATCAAATCGAAAAAAAGCGGAGAAAGCCCTGAAACAAAAAGGAATGGAATTGGAGGCAAAAACCATTGGTCTTGAAGAAGCAAATACAGCATTAAAGGTCTTGTTGAAACAAAGGGAAGAAGACAAAGTTGAACTTGAAGAAAAGGTGTTGTTGAATGTCAGGGAGTTGGTCTTACCCTATCTGGAAAAATTAAAAATGAAAAAATTGGGCGAAAAAGAACGGGCCTATATTGGAATTATGGAATCAAATTTAAATGATATTGTTTCTCCTTTTGTACACGGCTTGTCTTCTAAATTGATAAAGCTTTCTCCCACAGAACTTCAGGTGACAAATCTGATCAAACAGGGGAATACCACAAAGGAGATTGCAGAAATTATGAATTTGGCATCAAGCACCATAGATTTCCATAGAAACAACATTCGAAAGAAAATCGGTATAAAAAACAAAAGAATCAACCTTCAGACGTACCTGTCATCCTATTCATAATATGGGGTTTTCCCCCATATTATACCCATAATCATCTCATCTTGTATATCCAAATTATTTCAGTAAACTAAGACTCGAGTTTCCATTGATTCCCGGTATAGTTTTTAAAATAGGTTCTTCTCCCAAAGAGTTGGTCGATTGATAAGGGCCAAAGGGCCCAAGGGTTCGAGTGAAAAAGCTTTAAAAAATACATTTATAGGCACGTAACAATGTCCTATTTATGAGGAAGGCAATGGCATCAAATTTCCAAATTTATTCTTATAAAACAAGAGACAGCCTCCACCTGAAATTAAATGGTGATTTTGATGGAAACTCAGCACACGAATTGATCAATATATTAAATGAAGCTGCCAGCAGTTTCTGGGAAATATTTATTGACACCAGTGGCCTAAAAACCATCCATCCGTTTGGTCGGACCGTGTTTGAAAAGAACTTTGGCATCTTAAACAAGAAACTTAGCAATTTTATCTTTATCGGGGAAAATGGAAATAAAATTTCACCAAGTTAGGAAATAATTGAGCGATGAATATGAGCGGGCTTGGAGCCATCTGATCAAATGTCCCTTCTCTATCTTTTTTCAGCTTTAGAAATACGTTGAATTACAATTTTTAGCAAGGAGTTGCTGCCATGAAAAATACGGAAGGGCCGGTTGAAAAAAGAAGTTATCACCGGTTTCAGGCGAAAGATGGTGTGTATGCAATAATTAATTATAAACCCGTTATCTTTGGTCAAATTATTAACATTAGCAGGGATGGTATGGCGGTTCGTTATTCGATCAATGGAAAGCAGTCAAGCGTGTCTTCCGAATTGGATGTCTTCATAATGGACAGTAATTTTTATATTGAAAAAGTTCAGATAAAAATTGTTTCTGATTTTGAAGTAGGTGGTAAGTCCCTTTTGAGTTCTCAAACAAATAGACAGCGATGTTTTCAATTTGGGGAAATGAAGTCCAGTCAGCACTTCCAGTTGGATTATCTCCTGCAGAACCACACAAAAAAGATGCTTTGACAAAGACGCTGCCTTTTTTATCCCTTTAAATAAGAAATAAAACTCCGATACTCACCGAGTCGTGCCTTTCCTTTAAAATTCCTTGGATGATTTGAAAATATATGTTATTCAATTTTCTAATTAATAAGGAGAAAGGTAATGCTGTTTAAAAAGGGAAATGATTTTGTAGAAATTACACAAGCAATATCCGCCGATACGAATGATACTGTATGGTACGTGCATACCAATCTCGATTGGGAAAATTTACCTGTTGATTTCCGGGCCCAAGTCTCTGAAACCGATCAAGAAGGACTTGAAGAACTTAAAGGTGCCTTAGTTAAATGGGCGGATCGTAAAGGATTTGAGTTGGTATTAAAAATAGGATCATCTCCTGATTAGTTGTGGTTAATAAGGGTAAAACAAGTTGGGCATCTCCAATTGAATAGATGTTATCTTAAGGGTACAAGGGGTCCCCGGTTAAATGGTCTACGAATTTAGACACCCCTTTGTACCAATGAAAGGTGGTTTTAGATTCATACTCCTTAAAAAAGGGCCATCACGCTCTATTCGCGATGTATCCAAATTCCTTCACATAAACATACGACCCTTCGCATATAAATATAATAATTATTGATGGTTAAGTGTAATTCTTAAATTCTTCTATTACAAAACCTGTATGTCTTTCCCTTCATAAGCCTCATATGTTCATCCGATTATAAACGATAATGCTTTTAATATTAAATAGATAGTGGATCTACTTTGTGTGGCACACCTATTGCAGGAATCTCCCTTTTGCGTTTTATAACAATTGGAGAGACAAACCATAAATGCAGCGATGATCCGGGTATAAGTCCGGGTAAGCTTGCCATTGTTTTTTTGGGGAGTCTTAATATGTGTCGTCTATAGAATCTATGAATGAGCATAGATGAGGTTCTGGTTGGTTGGCGAATATTGGCTTCGACATCAGCAAATGATATTTTGATAACATCTAAACGCTGATAGCTCAGCAACGATTTTTTTATATGAAGCTTCATCGCTGTATCTCCTTCCTTGCGGGGATCTTTTTCAGGCGGCAAGCAGCTTAAAATTTCGTAACACTGAAAAGGTCGCCTCCTCCCAGCAAATTTTAAATTCATCAGAGGTAACATATGTCAAACACAAATAATTCATACAATTTTAAGGCAGATATTTTTTTCCCGTGGCTGTTGCTTTGCACTCTAATATCAGTAATAACGTTAACCTGGTGGCAGGTGGAAGCCAGGAAATATGTAGAATCCTGGAATCTTGTGCAATCCTGGCCGACGATACACTATTTAGCCGTTGGGTTAACCCTTTGGTGCTTTTTATTGTTGTCATGGCGCATTTGGTTTGCCTGTCGCTATCGTTCCTATGCGCCTCTATTCGACAGCGCCTTGCCGACGATTACGATAGTTATACCGGCCTACAACGAAGGCCGGCAGATTCTGCACACCGTTCGATCGGTTATGAATAGTCATTATCCGATGAAAAAAATGCAGGTAATATGTGTCGATGACGGCTCTCAGGACGATACGTGGAAATGGATGGAAACTGCCCGACAAGAGTTTCCCTGGCGCGTGCGGCTTATTCGTCAGCCTTTTAACCGAGGGAAACGCCATGCATTGATGGCCGGTTTCGCTGAAGCTATCGGGAAGATATATGTGACCATTGATTCTGATTCAGAAGTACTGCCCGATACCCTTCGCCATTTGGTCAGTCCTCTGGCCAGTGATCCGCGTGTCGGCGCCGTCGCCGGCAATGTGCGCGTGTTGAATCTTTCCGAAGGCGCCATTCCTAAAATGATGGAGGTTTCGTTTACCTGCGGCTTTGATTTCATCCGATCCGGCCAGAGCGTCTATGGTGGTGTATTTTGTACGCCCGGTGCACTTTCAGCCTATCGGGCGGATGTGATCACCCCCTATCTACCAAGCTGGATCAATCAGACCTTTATGGGGCGCCATGCTGCCATCGGTGAAGACCGCGCGCTGACCAACATGGTTTTAGGTTGCGGCTTTCGCGTGGTTTATCAGCGTGAGGCCGTGGTATTGACCAAAGTGCCCATCACGTTCACGGGTCTGCGCAGGATGTTGTTAAGATGGGCACGAAGTAACGTACGCGAAAACCTGGTGATGCTCTCCTTCATGATCGGTCGTTTCAGAGCCACGGATAGCGGCAGCGGTTGGATTCGGCTGTTCAGCAGTACCCAATTTATTCGTATGACAATAGGCGAAGCCTTCAAGTTCGCCGTGATGACCCAACTGCTGCTGGCTCCCGTCCATACGCTGTTTACCCTGACAATGGCTTGCATCATCAGCGCCTTCTTACCCGCTTTGGTATATCAGAAGCGCTACGGCGGGTGGTTCGGCTGGTACTGGGCGATCCCCTATTCTTTTTACTGGTTGTTCTGTTTGTGTTGGATTTCGCTTTGGGGACTGCTAACGGCTTCCCGCTCCGGATGGTTAACCCGTGGGCTGTCAGACGTTGTTCCTCCGTCTAAGCTACCAACGGCTCTTCCAGCGGCCGGCACGTCCAAGGTATTTTCGAAAGCTGCCTGAGCGGTCCGATTTTTTTTAATCATACCTCGAAAAAATGTGGCAGTTTTAATGAAGTAGAGATTTGGCTTGATTTTATCCTGATATCTTTCTTTAATTATAGTACATAGAAAACGTTGTAAACAAACGTCTCGAATACGTGACATATTCGGGCCAACCAGCGAATCCAATCAAGGAAGCCATAATGAAACACTTATTACCATTTATCAAAAACGCGGTGAAATACCTGTCAATGTTCGTTTTAATCCTATTGACCTTGTCTGCCTGCGCATCCCGTCCTTACATTAAAGTCAACTACCAACTGCCTGAAAACATTCAAGATAAGCCGGCAATAACAGAGATCCGGTTGAGCGTGGTGGATCAGCGGACCAATCCGAATCCGTTAAGCATCACTGCCCGAGAAGCGCTAAAAGATTTTCATAACAGCTATATGCTGATCCTGGCGCCCAAAGGCCAAGATGCTCCCATTGCCGGAATTTACGATCTAAAAACCTTGTTCGATAAGGTTTTTAGAAAACGCCTGGATCAGATGGGGGTTCGGGTGGTGGATTCCACCTCTTTGCAAATCCCAAAGCTGGAAGTGGCAATTACACTCTTTCAGCTCGATCTGCGAGATTACAAATGGTACTTTAAGATGAGTTATGCCGTCAGATGGGTGAAAGATGGAAATATGCTTGTAAAGCAGACGATTAGCGGGGAATCGGAACGGGTCGACGTCCCGGGTATGGATGATTCCGGTATCACGGTGAGCGAAGTTTATGCCGACTTGATCAATCAGTTGGATATTGCGGCCCTTTTGAGTAAATAACCCCCCGCCAAGCAAAAAGCATTCCATTACGGTCTTAAGTCCGTGGGAGTATGCGTCACGTTCGAAAAGACGGTTTTCGGTCAGGCCAAAAGATTCGTCGCCTCTTGCATCATTCGGCCGATGGGCAAGTTTCGAGGGCACGACCGTTCCGCCTCTTTGAAATCCAACTCAGCCAAAAGCGCTCTTGTTTGAACCGGCATCGTTTCGAAGGTGGAACGAGCCAGCGTCAAATCCTGGTAAGAATGAACGTACATGAGGCAGCGCATGACATCGTTTATCGGTACCTTGCTGCCAAGCACGTCTGAACAAAGACGGCCGCATCCGGCACAATAGTCGCTGCTGGTTTCCCTGGCGTATCGTGCCAACAAGGCACGATCGGACAGTGAAAGGCGGGTTTGATCGACTGCCGCCGCCGCGTTACTCGCCATAATGGTGAGATTGGGCATCTGAGAGCATATGCTGGCAATACGCTTTTCTTCCCAAACAGCCATAAGCTTTGCCTGATGGTCTGTAAATCCTTTCTTCATAAAGCGGCCTGCCATCTTTATCTCAGAATCGGAATCGCTCTTGACCGGACCGCCGCCCTGGGTCTTCATGGCCGTAAGCCCGATACCGGCCCGGTAGCAGGCGTCAACCGCCGCTTTCATGCGAGGTTCGTGCATTAAACGGAAGTTGTATGTAAACATGATACCGTCTATCCACGGCAGCCGGGCAGCCCCCTCAAGACAATCTTCCATATTGGAATGTGTACTGAAACCGAACAACCTCAATTTGCCGGCCTTTTTCATGGCCCGGGACCAGGACTTCAAATCAGGGGTCATCTCATCGATGCCTCTGATGCCATGCACAAAAAGCAGGTCGATGTAATCGGTATGCAGCCGTTTTAAGCACGCTTCAAGCCGGGGGGTAAAATCGGTCCCTCTTCTCAGTGAAAGTTTGGTCACCAGAAACACTCGCTTTCGGGTATCGGGGTTTCGGGCGAACCAACGACCGATACCCTCTTCACTGCGGCCGCCGCCGTACCCTTCGGCGGTGTCCCAATAGTCGATCCCCCACTCAAGCGCTTTGGCGAGCATTAACCGATTGTTCAAAATGTCGAACATCCCCCCCAGTGAAAGTGTGGAGACTTTTATGCCCGACCGGCCGAAGGGCCTTCGGGGCATCGGCGCTTTTGGAAGGGTGGTCTGGGCCGAGGCCTGATGGGGCCGCCGGAGAGCGATACCACCCACCGCAGCCCCCAATCCCATGGCCGCAGCTTTTTTTAAAAAATCGCGCCGATTGGGTTTATTATTTCTATTTTCATCAAATGACATGATTTATACCTCCTTGGATGCCGAACTACTCGGTCTTGGCGGCCGAGGACAACCGGCGACCCGTACCGAGGTCGAAAACCGGCTGAAATTTGTATCTGCTCATGATCACGTCCTCGGGGGTCTGCAGGCTGGTCTTTTTGTTCTTGATCCAAAAGCGAAGCTCGGCGTTAATGTTAAGCCCCTGGCTCCAAGCGCGTTCAAGCTCACTCCGGGTTTTTCCGTAATATTCCTCGGCCTTTCTTCCGTGATACGCTCGCTTTGCATCGTACCACGCCTGTGCGCTTTCATACGGAAGCACCACGAAAACCCAGTACTCCGTGCGATCAGGTAAAATTGCTTCAAGAAACAGCGAATATTCGATTTTCCTTCCGTCTGAAGCGGCCGCATCGAGGCGTTCTAGCTCCAGATCCTCGATCAACCATGTGGTTGTGCCGCCAAGCGCTCCGACAAAATCCTGAACCGGTCCAAAAACGTAACCCGGATTTTTTTCGCGGGCAATGAAATACCCCTTTAAAAACCACTCGGGCGGAACATAGTCCTGAAGCCCGTTTGTTTGCCTAAACGTCCGGTAAGATTCCGCTGAAACACCCGGAGCCGTCATTATCAGGCTTGCCGTCATGAACACGAATACAACCAAGCACCATCTTTTTAACATCATCGCATGACCTTCTTTTAAAAGGTTGGTTGTTTGAACCGATGTCTTGCAGACAATCCGACGTCGGGACCTTTACCAATATGAAGCGTGCGCTATGGCAACAGTTTGAGGAGTTTTGCGGCATTCATACCGGAAATGGCATCAATTTGCGCCCCGGTCATCCCGGTGTTTTCAAACTCTTTAAAATACCTTGCAGGCTTTAATAAAGGAAAATCGCTGCCAAAGAGGATTTTATCCACACCGGCTATCTCAACCGCATACCTGTATATGTTAGGATCATACAAAAACGGAGACGCAGCCGTATCAAAATATACGTTTTTAAAACGTTCTTTGACGTCTTTTTTTAAAAGATTAAAAAAGAAGATGCCCCCGCCCCAGTGGGCCAGAACGATTTTGTTTTCCGGGAATCTGGTAACCAGTGTATAAATCTGTTTGAGGGTATTGGGGGTCTTTCCGGGATACAGATGTCCCACGGGTTCATTGGTATGGATCAAAAAGGGAAGGTCTTTGTCGAGGCAAATTTCCATCAACGGCGTCATCATATCCAGCGCAGTATCATCGATGCCGGATTGGTAAAAAGCGATTTCGCCGATCCCTGAAAGACCGCCTTGAAGACACCGTCTGGCTTCGGAAACAGCCTCTTTGCTAAACGGATCAAAACAACACAATCCCACAAGGCGATCGGGATATCGGGTGACAACCTCCATGATATAGTCATTTTGCATTTTAAACAATGCCGGATCTTGCCACGGAAAACCAAAGACCACAGATCTGTCAACACCTTGCTCATCCATTGCGGCAACGATTTCTTTTGCCCCCACTAGTTTTGATCCCGGTGAATCGTATAAAAGTTTAAAGGCAGGTTCTGAAGGAAAATACGTTTCCCTGTTATCACGGATGGCTTCAGGGAAGATGTGAGTATGAAAATCGATGATCATAATGGTAACGGGGTCAGAGATTAGGGACCGGGTGTCAGGGGTCAGGGACCAGGGCCAAGGACAATTCTTCTTTACTGACCCCTGATCCCTGACCGCTGACCCCTGTATACTTTATTTAAAAATTTAGTGCTCCCTTGATTTGGGCATAGATTTGATTGTTATCAAATCCCATGAGAGCCGGGGCTTCAGAAGGACATACCGCTGAACAGGCGCCACATCCTTTACACAAAGCAGGATTGACTTCAGCCACAAATTTCTGGTTGTCAAAAGTAATGGCCCCAAACGGACAGACATTAATACATCCCAGACATCCCGAACACAGCTCGGGTCGAATGTAAGAAATAATGCCACCCAGCTTGATGTCTTTGAGGGCAAGAACGGTCACCGCTCTGGCTGAAGCGGCCTGTGCCTGTGTAATGGATTCATCGATGGGTTTGGGCGCATGGGCCAGCCCGCACACGAACACCCCGTCCGTGGCAAAATCCACCGGACGAAGTTTCACATGGGCTTCGGCGAAAAATCCGTCGGCATTTACCGAGACCTTGTACAACTGCGCCAGCGGATTCTCGGCCGGCGGCACCACCGCCGACGCCAGAACCAACAGATCCGGATGAATGTCCATCATCCTTCCCAGTACCCGGTCCTCAAAACTCACCTTGAGCCCTTGGTCTCCATTGGTCACATTAAGATCCTTATCCGCATTGTACCGGATAAAACGGATACCCGCCGAACGCGCCTCACGGTAAAGATCCTCCCGCAGACCATACGGCCGCATATCCCGGTACAAAACAAACACATTCATTTGGGGGTTGATGTCTTTTAGCGTCATCGCACTCTTGATGGATTGGGTGCAGCACACCTTGGAACAATACGGACGTTCCGGTATCCGCGACCCCACGCACTGGATAAATACCGCCGTGCCCACGTCATCCAACGACGGATCCTTGTCGATAAACCGCTGCTGAAGCTCCAATCCCGTGACCACACGCGAATCCTGGCCGTACAAATACCCATCCGGTTTAAATTCCGATGCCCCGGAAGCAATGATGGTCACCCCGTGTTCGAGAACTCGATTTTCTCCATTGCTCGTGACGGTGGTCTTGAAATTCCCCACAAAACCGTCCACCTGGGTAATTTTGGCGTTTAGAAACACCTCGATGTTATCGTCCGATTGAATGGTATCTTTTAGTTGGGTCAAATAGCCCTGGATGTCCTCGCCCCGCCAGGTTTCATGAAGGTGCCGAGCCTGACCCCCCAACGCATCCGCTTTTTCGATCAGATAGGTTGGATATCCCTGCTGCGACATGTTTTGGGCCGCCGCCATGCCGGCAACCCCGCCACCGATCACCAAAACCGACTGGGTGACCCCCATGGTCGATTCCGCCAACGGCTGCAAAAGACCGGCCTTGCCCACCGCCATTCTCACAATATCTTTTGATTTTTCCGTGGCACGGTCCGGATCGTCTTTATGAACCCAGGAACACTGGTTCCGGATGTTGCCCATCTCGAACAGGTATTTGTTGATCCCTGCGTTGATCAGTGTCTCCTGAAACAACGGCTCGTGGGTCTTGGGCGTACACGCCGCCACCACCACTCGGTTCAGGCGATGTTCCTTGATGATCTCGGTCATCTTGTCCTGGGTGTCCTGGGAGCAGCTGAACATGTTTTCTTCCGCATACACCACCCCGGCAAGTTTCTTTGGAAAACTCCGCCACGTCCGGCACATCCACGGTCCCTGCAATATTCGTCCCGCACCGGCACACAAACACACCGATCCGGGGCGGCTCACCTCGAACATCCTTTTCTTCGGGAATCTCCCGGGTCTTGGTCAGGGTCCAGCGAACATCCGCCAGACTGCTCCCGGCAACCCCCGCTGCTGCGCTGGAATCGATTACCGAAGACGGGATGTCTTTGGGGCCCTGGAACGTACCGCATACATAGATGCCGGGGCGGGACGTCTTTACCGGATCAAAACTGTTGGTGCTTGCAAAGTTGTAATGATCCAGATCGATGCCCCACTTTTTGGCCTGCTCCGCCGTCTTCAGAGAAGCACTCAATCCCACGGACAGCACCACCATATCAAATTCCTCTTCCAGACGCCGGCCGGCCTCGTCCACATACCGGATCACCTGCATGCCCGTCTCGTCGTTGGATTCCACATGGGTGATTTTCGATTTGACGAACCGGACCCCTGACTCCTCTCTGGCACGGTTGTAATACTGTTCGAAGTCTTTGCCGAACGTGCGCATATCGATGTAAAACACCGCCGCATCCAATCCGTTGCTGCTGTGCTCCTTGGCCAGCATGGCCTCCTTGATGGCGTAAGTGCAGCACACCCCCGAACAGTAGCCATGAGCGCCCAGGTGCACATCCCTGGAACCCACACACTGCAGCCAGGCAATCTTTTGCGGCTCTTTATGATCCGACGGCCGAACCATGTGTCCACCGTACGGACCCGATGCCGATAGAATCCGCTCGAACTCCATGGACGTCACCACATTGGGATGCTTCGCATAGTTGTAGGTATCGTGCAATCCGGGATCATACACCTCTGCTCCCGGTGCCAATATGATCGAACCGACCTTTACTTCTATGCTCTCGTCCTGCTGGGTATGATCAATGGCATTCACCCCGCAAAATTCGACACATACCTGGCAGCCGCCGGTTTTAAAATGCACACATTTGGTACGATCGATCACCGGTGTATTGGGAACCGCCTGGGCGTACGGCACATAAACCGGTTTGCGGCCCGCAAGTCCCATTTCATACTCAGAAGGGATTGGCTTAAGGGTATGTTTGGTGATAAGTTCTTTAATTTTATCGACATTGATATGTCCTGTGGGACAGACAGATGCACACGCACCACAGGCCATACAAACATCCGTCTGAACATGAAACGGTGTGTCCACTTTAAATTCCACACCCCGGCCGGTAAGGCTGATGGCGCCGCTCCCCATCTTATCGCAAATTCGCGTGCAAAGACCACAGAGAATACAATCGTCGTCTTCTGTTTTGAATCGCGGCTCTTTTATACCGTATTGATCCGCCAGGTCTTTGATCACAGGCACATTCGGACAACGGGCAAGCAGCATTTCCACGATGAGCTTGCGAATCTGGTGAATGCCTTCAGTATCGGTTTTTATCTCCATGCCTTCCCAGATGGGGTAATTACAGGCCGTAACATGTTTGACGCGTCCGCCGTAGTGCATTTCCACTGTACACAGACGGCACATGCCGGCTGGTTCGAGTGCTTTGTGATGGCAAAGAGTCGGAATCTCTATTCCATGTTCTTCAGCAATTTTAAGGAGATATTCCCCTTCTTTCCCCTGGACTGTTTTTCCGTTGAGTGTGAAACTGATCATTGGGTTAACCTTCTTGTGTACTCTTATATTTTTTTATAGACACTACTTAATAACGATCGCATCAAACTTACACCCATCATAACAAATGCCGCACTTGATACATTTATCCTGGTCCAGATAATGAACCTTTTTCTTTTCACCGGTGATGGCGACTTCAGGACATTTTTTCGCACATAATGTGCAACCCGTACATTTTTCTTCATCGATTTCATAATGAAAAAGCGGCTTGCAAACACCGGCAGGACATTTTTTATCCCTGATGTGGGCTTCATATTCATCACGAAAATTACGGATGGTGGTCAGTACCGGATTGGGTGCCGAAGTTCCCAGGCCGCAAAGGGAGGCTTTGGCCACCATATCACCGATTTCTTCCAAAAGCTCGATGTCCCCTTCTTTCCCGTTTCCGCCACAGATATCCGTTAAAATTTCCAGCATATGTTTGATCCCTTCTCGACAGGGATTGCACTGACCACACGATTCTTCCTTGAGAAAATCTAGAAAATATCGGGCCACATCCACCATGCAGGTATCCTGGTCCATGACAATCATACCGCCGGACCCCATCATGGAGCCCACTTTTGTCAGCTCATCGAAATCGACGCCCAAATCCAAGTACTTTTCAGGAATACATCCGCCCGAAGGACCGCCGGTTTGAACCGCTTTAAACTTCTTGTTTTTGGGTATCCCGCCGCCGATGTCAAAAATAATGGTTCTTAAGCTCGTTCCCATGGGAACTTCCACCAAACCGGTATTGACCACTTTCCCTACCAGTGAAAAGATTTTGGTCCCTTTGCTGTTCTCCGTCCCGATGGAAGCAAACCATTCGGCACCTTTATTGATAATCACCGGCACATTGGCCCAGGTCTCCACATTGTTTAACAACGAGGGATTTTCTCGAAAACCCTTTTCCACGGTATGAACATATTTGGCCCGGGGCCGGCCGGGATTGCCTTCGAGCGACGCCATTAAAGCGGTGGATTCACCGCATACAAAGGCACCGCCGCCGCGGCTGATATGAATGTCATAGTCAAAACCGGAACCCAGAATATTCTCTCCTAAAAGTCCAAATTTCCTGGCATTTTCCAATGCAAATGAAAAGTTTTTTACGGCCAGAGGATACTCGTGACGCACATAAACGTATCCTTCATGAGACCCCACGGCAATGGCGCCGATAATCATCCCTTCCAAAACACTGTGGGGATTACCTTCCAATATACTCCGGTCCATGTAAGCACCGGGATCCCCTTCATCCGCATTGCAAATCACGTATCGATCACCGTCATGCCTGGCGCAAGTCGCCCATTTAATACCTGTGGGGAATCCACCGCCGCCGCGACCCCTTAAACCCGATTTTTTGATCTGATCGATGATCTCTTCGGGTGCCATATCGAAAAGCGCTTTTTCAAGGGCCGAATATCCGTCCACCGATATATAGTCTTCGATGCTGGTGGGATCGATCAGGCCGTTGTTTCCGAAAATAATCCGTTGCTGGAGTTTATAAAACGGCACATCATGCTCATGGGAAATTCGTTTTTTGCTTGCCGGATCCTTAAAAACCAGCGATTTGACCAAATTGCCGTTTTTAAGGGTTTCTTCTACAATTTTAGGAACGTGGTCTTCTTTGACCTGCGGATAAAATATGCCTTCGGGATGGATCACAAGAATCGGACCTTTTTCACAAAAACCGTGACAGCCTGAAAGTTTAACTTCCACGTCATCTTGCATGTCGTGCTGAGTCAGTTCCGCCATCAGTGCTTTATGAACCTTTGCCGTTCCATAAGCGCCGCAACCGGACCCCGCACAAAGGGAGATTAATCGCTTTCCATCTTCCTTTTGCGAAACTTTCAGTGAATGTCGAAGGTCTTCAATAGCCTCTCTATTTTCTAATTTTGTCATGTCCTGGTTTAGCATCCATTACTCCGTACGTTTAAGAGACATTTTGATTGTATTCGTCAATGGTTTTGAGCGCTGTAGCCCGGTCAAGACCGCCGTGAGTCTCCTGATTCACCGTAATAACAGGTCCTGATGCGCAGCACCCGATACATCGGACCCCCTCTAAGGTAAACAGAAGATCATCGGTGGTTTCACCTTCTTTGATATGGAGATGATCCTGCAATGCATCCATAATTTTGTCGGCACCCCGCACGTGACAGGCCGTTCCGGTGCAAACATTAACAATGTATTTACCCCTGGGCTCTAAACTGATGGTCTTATAAAAAGTAGCGACACTGTAAATCAGGCTTTTTCGTACACCCAATTTCTCAACCAAAAAAGGGACCACTTCCGGTGGGACATAATTATACATATCGCTGACATCTTGCATGATCATCAGCAGGGCTTCCCGGTTCCCGTTATATTTTTCGACGATTTCATCGATCTTAGGCCAATCAATTTTTTCTGAATTTTCCATAAATATCATACTCCTATGCTTATCGATACCTTAAACGGCCAAATCATACCTGAGCTTCATACATCACCGGACAGTTTTCCACGCAACTGCCGCACCCGGTGCATAGATCCATGTTGATGCTTCGCGCACGTTTGTTGATTTTTACCGTAAAATTACCCTCTTCCCCTGAAATGTTTTCCACATCTGCAAGGGTAATCAGTTCGATGTTGATGTGCCGGCCGACCTCGACCAGTTTGGGTGAAATAATTCACATGGCACAATCATTGGTGGGAAAGGTCTTATCCAGTTGCGACATAATCCCACCGATGGAACCGGACTTTTCAACCAGGTAGACATAATAGCCGGCATTGGCCATATCCAATGCCGCCTGCATCCCTGTAATCCCACCACCGACCACCATTACCGCGCCTGTCTTTTCTTTTGACATTTTCTACTCCTGATTTAAAAAAGATGTAATTTCAGTAATGTCGAGCTGATTCATGTGGATTCCCAATGTGTCTTCATCAATCCCCATACACAGACCGAGGAGTTGTGGATAGACAATTGACGCAAGGGCCTCACTGCCGTTTCGAGACATCATCATTTTCTGAACATGGTCAAATTGCAGTTGACAATATGGGCAGGCAGCACACAGGTAATCGGCGCCGGCCTGCTTCCCGTTTGTCAGTTTTTTTGCCGTTATATCCATGGAAAGATCATCATTCACTCCCAGGACCGGCGCCCCACAGCATTCCAGTTTGCTTTTATAATCGATACTTTGGGCACCTGTCACTTCCACCAGTTTATCAAATAAAGACGGAGCAACCGGATCATCAAAGCCAGTCACCTTGCTCGGCCGCAATGCATGGCATCCATAATGGGTTGCGATCTTGAGCCCGCTATAGGATTGGGAGACATTACTTTTTATCTCATCGAGTCCGACATCATGATACAGTACGGAAAGAAAATGCTTGACCTCAAATTTACCTTCATACTGCAAACCTTTTTGCGCAAGGGCATGTTTGATCTCTTCCTGAAGATCTCCGTCTTCTTTTAAAAAACTCTGGGCTTCCTTCAGGCTGCCGAAACAACACTTGCACAAGGCCATGATATTTAAGCCCAATTTTTCAGCTCTTGCCAGATTCTCCGATGCACTAAGAAGAAATGCTTTCCGGTCCAAATTGCGTACAGGATAACCGCAGCATTTAAAATCCCGGTTATCGACCAGTTGAACACCGAGCTTTCGCATCACCGCCCTTGCAGCGGTTTCATACTGAACAACTCTGGCAGGTATATTACATCCTAAAAATAATGCGTATTTCATAATGATATCCTTTTCATTATGTCATGTTGGATTCTTCAATTGCTTCTGAAGGTGCAGCATCTTCTTCTAAGGGCAGGCTGACCGATTCTGAAACGTCAGCCGCTTCTTCCGACGGCATGCATGCATTTTTAATGGAAAGATTTTTTAACTGATAGAGCACATCCGTCACCTTCACACTCTGCGGGCAGTGCTCCTGGCATTGATAACAGGTCAAACAATCCCAGAGCATTTGCGGACCGGTCGCCATTTCCGTCAGACCCAATCCGAGACAGTTCATGATTTGATGGGGCAGCAACCCCACGACCTCCTGAGGATTTTCATAGTTCATCACCACCGGACACACCGTGGTGCAGGTCTGGCATCCAAAACAATGGACAAATGTTTCGGCGCCAGGTAATTGACTCGACACATCTTTTTCTTTGTCCGAAAGCGAAATCGGCACAGATTTGTCCATCGCCTGCTCAAAATTGCAGGCCACCGTACGACTCGCTGTTTCAATGGGTGTACGATACTCATCCGCAGCAATATGATTTCGATTCAACCCGCGATAAAAGGAAAACGGTGACAGCATCAGCAGTTCCGGCAGTTCTCTTTGTATCAGATCCTCTCTGACATTGAACCACAGTTCCTTTAGATTGATTCCGGAGGGGCAGACCACCGTGCACCGATCACAGTTTGTACAAAGGTAAACGCCTTCTTGAATGGCATGGAGTTTATCATTGGAGAGTTTTTTCCCTTTGGCCAGTGTTTTGAGAAACGTCATCTTTTCCGAAGGCAGGATATATTCGTTGCCCAGAACATCAAAGGATGTCGAGGCGGAGCACCGCAGGCTGCAGGTACCGCAATGAGTACAGGCATCCAGTTCCATGGCCTGTCGTGTGACAACATTCGCCGGGTCCGATGTTTCCTTTTCCATAACCGCATTGGCCAGCAGGCTCGCGGGTGTGGAAAAGATATGAAACATTTTGGAAAAGGGCAGATAGGCCAGACCGATAAAGCACGCCAAAAAATGAATATACCACAGGATGTTTGCCGCATCCACATCATCCAGCGGCAAAGCAACCGGTTTTATTGCTTTAGCAACCGCATAACCCGTAAACGCCCACCCCGGACGGGAATGACATTCCGCACAATATGATTCGTGACTTTCCATTCCCTGTTCCAGGATATCCTCGTCAAAGGGAGCTTGCACATTTGGAGAAACAACTGCATAATTTTCGACCCAGTAGCTTTCCAGGGCTTCAAATTCTTCGGGATCATCCTCCGGATAAAGTCCGGCGTAATCTTCCACCATGTACTTAAATGACGTATGAGACGTAATTTTAACACCTTCCAAGATAATGCCCGAAAAAATAATTATCACCACAATGAAGATCGCATAGGCATCCATGCCGCTGGTTTTAAGCCGCGGCACTTTCATAATGAATCGTCGCAATATCGCGATACCGATACCGACCACCACCATGAATCCGAAGAGATCCCTTAAAAACATGAATGGATTGACGGTTGAATGATAATTGGAAAAGAGTTTTGCAGAGATGAAATTTTCCAAGGCATGCATCAAAAGAAGGAGCATAAATCCGCCATAAAGGAGCATGTGCATCAACCAGCGCAGAAAATCTTCTTTTAAAATCCTTCTTTGCAGCAATACGTCCAGAATAAAGGCTTTGATAAGGAGCAAAATCTTTGAACTGAAAACAACCCCGACGGTTCCTTTGACGGCCGCCGAAAATCTCTGAGAAGGCGTGTAGTCTTGAGCTGAAATGCCTATTTTTAATGAAAACCAGGTATAGACCTTGTAGATCAGCCCGAGAATGAAAATACCGAGGGAAATATAAAGAAGCACATTAAAAACCATTTAACAGACCTCCAAAAGTTCGCTTAAAGGATAGATGGTCTTAAACATCGTTACGGCCTCGATCCTTGATTATTAAATCATGGATTCCAAGAGATTTCTAATATAAAGTACCTTAAATTTTGTCAAATAATAAATACGGATTTCTTAAAATAATGTCCCGGCTTTTTGCGACATTGCTCATAATACAAGCGCGAATCAGATAGGGTCGTAAAGCGGCCAACTGGGTCGAATATTGCTGCGGATGTTATTCTTTTTCTGCATTATCGATGATATATGAGCGCACTATATGGGGTCGTAATAAAGTCAAATGGGTCATATGTTTAAATGGACATGTTACAAAACAGCCTCGATCTCTTTGACGATTCTAAGGACGGCCTCTTTGGGATTGCTTGCATCTCTGATGGGACGGCCGATCACAAGATAATCCGATCCGTTTTTAACCGCAATGGCCGGTGTAACAACACGCTTTTGATCATGCGTTTTTATGTCATCCCAAACAGGGCGTATCCCCGGCGTCACGGCAATAAAATCCCGGCCCAAGGTCTTTTTAATCATCTTCACTTCCCGGCCGGAGCAGACAATACCGGTACAACCCGCAGCTTTTGCCATGTCCGCTCTTTCGATGACAAGTCGTGTCAGGTCCTCATAAAAAGGTTTCCTAAAGCCTGCGGCTTTAATGTCTTCACTTGCAACACTGGTTAACACCGTCACCCCGAGCACACCGACCTTTCCCTTAGCACCGCTAACCGCAGCTTCAAGCATCCTGGGCGTCTCTCCGCAATGAACCGTCGCAAATGCAACGCCCAGACCTGCGATACCTTCCATGGCACGAAACACGGTTTCCGGGATATCATGAAGTTTGAGATCCAAAAAAACATTCGCATTCCCTGATGATTTAATGAAATCGATAAGTCCCGGTCCGGATCGAATAAACAGTTCCAGCCCCACCTTGAACATACCCACGGATCCTGAAAGCAGTTCAACATACGCTTTGGCCGCCTTTTCTGTCGGAACATCCAGCGGAAAAATAATATAATCTTTTGCTTGCTTCATCTTTTAACTATTCGCCTTTAATTTGCTTATTTAGCAATAATATTCAGAGCGTCCGGTACTATTCTAACGCCAATCGGCAGCATCCCGGGCTGTTCTCCATCCACTTCAAGAAGCACCCGGTCATCCGATATGGCTGACACTTTTTTGCACGTATTGGTAATGACTTTGTCAATGTCGTATATCCGTCCGTTGTACAGTTTCGACAGATTTAAAAACACTTCAGGGATTGTCAAATCTCCAATGATGGTAATGTGTAACAGACCGTCACAAACCGATGCATCCGGAGCGATCCACATACCGCCGCCATGATACTGGCCGTTTGCCGCCGCCACGTTCCAAACAACCATCTTTTTTTTATCATCGTCATCGACACGGATCTGTATTCTTTTCTTGCCATACAAAAAAATGGAGATGAGTGTTGCCCACATAAATGAAACAAACGGCCCCAGTGCTTTGGTCGTTCGGTTGACCCGCCGGGAAACCTCACCTCCTAAGCCAAAACTGGCGATATTATGGAAATATCGGCAGCGATCACGGCCTTTGTGATTTTTTAAAAAAAGAACGCCCAAATCGATGCTGCGCGTGTGGTCTGAAGCAATCAGATCCATCACCTGTTCGATGTCCTGGGGTATTGAAACGGTTTTGACAAAATCGCAACCCGTGCCGTTCGGGATAAAACCCAATCTCAATTCCGATCTCACGGACGCTTCAATCCTCATGACACCGTTAACAACCTCATTCAACGTACCGTCTCCGCCGACACAGACGAGACGCCTTGTTTTTTCAGCAACGGCATTTTTTGCAAATATGACCGCATCGCCAGGTCTCCGGGTCATATACGTATCAAAAGGTCCCAGTCTATCTTTAGCAAGTGCCTCAATAAACGGCCAGGTTGATCCTGTCGAGCCGTTTCCGGCATGAGGGTTGACGATAAAAGCAGTTTTCGGCAAAGCGATATATAGCCTCCATCAACACGGTTATGCCTGTTAGCCTGTTGGCCCGTTGCCCGTTTCAATTCAACTATCAACTCAAAACGAGCAAACCGGACAACCGGTAAACCATCTATCATCAAATAGGTCGCTGTTTATACCAAAGTTGATCGCTAAAAAATACACATCATTCACGGTTACAGAACTACATAGCGCATAATTTCCAATCCTTAAAGAAAATTCTCAATAAGTATTTCACATTCATAATAAATCTATTGAAATAACAGGTCTTAAAATGCTATGAAGTCTATTCTAAACCACCGGTTTTGAAATTAGAGACAACTTTTGGGGAAAAAATGAACATTACCGAAAACCAACAAACCCTCTTGCGAATGATTCCCGGGGTGGATTCTCTTCTTGAGATGGCAAAAGCAGATACTTTTTTTGACAATGTCCCGAAATCTGTGATAGTCCGTTCGATCCGCCTTGTTGTTGAAAACCTGAGAATCATCATTTTGGATAACCAGCCCAACATCGCGGACGCAGAACTCACCAATTCTGAAATCCTCAATAAAATAAAAGAACGTGTCCACAAAATGATGACGCCGAACCTGACCCGTGTTATCAATGCCACAGGTGTCGTTGTGCATACCAATCTCGGGCGCTCGTTACTTGCAGAGGATGCCATTGAAAATCTTTTAACCATTGCAGGAAGATATTCGAATTTGGAGTTCGATCTATCAAAGGGAGCACGGGGGTCCAGGTACAGCATCGTTGAAGACATCCTTTGTGAAATCAGCGGCGCCGAATCCGCAATGGTGGTCAATAACAATGCGGGCGCCGTCTTTCTTGCTCTGGAAACCATCGCTAAAGGCAAAAAAGTGATTGTTTCAAGGGGAGAACTCGTGGAGATCGGCGGATCTTTCAGAATCCCTGATGTAATGGCCAAGAGCGGCGGAATCTTAAAAGAGGTCGGTACGACAAACCGTACCCATCTTAAGGACTATGAAAACGCCATCGAGAACGACACGGCCCTCCTTTTAAAAGTCCATACGAGCAACTACAGCGTCGTCGGATTTACCGCCGATGTTTCTCTTGAATCATTGGTTGATCTCGGTGCAAAGTACAAAATTCCGGTGATGGAAGATCTTGGCAGCGGCACCTTTGTGGATTTTTCACAATTCGGTTTGTTGAAAGAACCCACGGTTCAGGAATCGGTGAAAGCGGGCGCAGACATTGTAACCTTTAGTGGAGACAAACTTCTTGGCGGCCCCCAGGCAGGCATCATCGTCGGTAAAAATAATTTTATTGAAAAAATCAAAAACAATCCCATCAACAGAGCACTTCGCATCGACAAACTCACCCTTGCCGCACTTGAAAGTACATTGCGACATTACAGAAACATAGAAAAAGAAATGGATGCCATTCCGACCTTACGCCTGATGACACTTCCTCTTGATCACATTGAATCAAACGCTAAAACCCTTTTTGCAATGCTTGAAAACATCGACGATCCCAGATTATCCGTAAGCCTCATCGATATATTCTCACGACCCGGCGGCGGTTCACTCCCACTTTTAAAACTCCCCAGCAAAGGGGTTGGGGTCAAAGTACAGGGAATTTCAACCAGTGCCGTTGAAAAACAGATGCGAAACAATACATGCCCCGTTATTGGAAGAATCGAAGAAGATCTTTTTATCATGGATCTTAGAACCATACTTGATGATGAACTGCCACTCATTGAAAATGCTTTTAAACATATGCTGAAAAGGGCCGGAGTATGATGCAACAAAAAACGAAATTATTTCACAACCGTTCCTCCAGTAAAGAATTTCTCCTTTACAAAACAGACGCCATAGCCAAAAAAGATACGGCCCAAGTCCTCTCTTCGGTTGAGACGAACAGAATTTTAAAAGCATTCCCGGATATCCTGGCCGGAAAAACCTTTATCGAAAAGGCCCTGGACCGATTCGAAACTTCAGAAAAATTTGAATCCATGGTCATCAAAATTGATCGTCTAAATCATGAAGGTTCTGAAACAGCCGACAACGACCAAATTGATATCTGGCTCGATGTGGCGAAAGTGATTGATACCGTATGCAGTCGTGAAAACGGGATGTGGGGACAGCTAGACCAGGGAATGTTCGGATGTTTCTTCTTCCCGACAAATCAAACGCCTCCTTTGGAATTTGCCCGAAAAATAAAAAAAATCCTTGCAGAATCTACAGATGAAACCGTTTCCATCGGAATTGCCTCCTATCCAACACTCAGCTTCACCAGAAGTCAGATCATAGAAAATGCCGGCAAAGCGCTTGATCATGCTGAATTCTTTGGCCCTGACAGTATCGTTCCCTTCGATGCCGTGAGCTTAAACATCAGCGGAGACAACCTGTATCAAAATGGAGATATCCACGGCGCCATTGCGGAATTCAAAACAGCACTCCTGCTTGACCCTTCAGATATCAACGTTCGTAACAGTTTGGGTGTATGTTATGGTATTTTAGGCGATTACAAAAAAGCCTTGAAAGAATTTAAAGCAACCCTTAAGCTTGATCCTGATGAGGTTATGGCCATATACAACATCGGTTTGGTAAACATGTTGACCGGCAAAAACGCTGAAGCGCTAAAATACTTTCTGGATGCAGACCGGAAAAAAGAAGAGGATATCTTTGAAGTTGCTTTTCATATCGGAAGGGTTTATCTGGACATGGGGAATTCGGAGATGGCCAAAGAATTTCTTGAAAAAGCGCTAAAACTGAATCCCCAGTCATGGTCTGTTCTGCATTCTTTGGGTGAGTGCTGCACGGCCCTGAACATGACAGATGAAGCGATTTCAGCCTATAAAAAGGCCATTCGTCTAAACCCGAATGATGCCGAATCGTTATCAGCTTTAGGCTGCCTGTTTGACCTTTTGGGCGAAAATCCCGAAATTACGACGATTTTTTGCCAGCAGAGTATCGATATTGCACCCGAAAACGGCCTTTATCGATACCGGCTTGGCAGCCTTTACCTTAAAAGAAACCAACTTGAAGATGCCTTAATACAGTTCCAAAAGGCGCATGATTTTGGATACGACGCCAGGAAAATGATTAAAAAAATAAAAAAATTGATAAAGGATGCCGGATAAAGGATATAGAAATCAGAGGTCAGAGGTCAGCTTAGGTTTGAGAAATGGTGGTTTATAGTGAAAAACATTATCCTGAGTACGCTTGAAGACAGCGTCAACGTCAAAGAGCAGTTCATCAAAGAAAATATCGATCTCATTCAAAGGACAGCGGACCTCCTCGCCGTGTGTATAACCTCCGGTCACAAAATCCTGATTTTCGGTAACGGGGGAAGTGCGGCAGATGCCCAGCATATCGCCGCTGAATTCGTCAACCGGTTCCAGATCGAACGACCGCCCCTTGCAGCCCTGGCATTGACCACCGATACATCCATCATCACCAGCATCGGGAACGACTACCATTTTGATGACATATTCTTCAAACAAATTTTAGCTCTCGGAAGAAAGGACGATATTGCCATTGGGATCAGTACCAGCGGCAACTCAAAAAATGTGATCAAAGCTGTTCACGCAGCAAAAGATATCGGGATCTTCACCATTGGGTTCACCGGCCGTGGTGGTGAACTGGCCGAGTGCGCAAATCATGTTTTTTCTGTAAAATCGGATGTCACTGCAAGGATACAGGAAGCCCATTCCTTATTGGGTCATATCTTGTGCGACCTTGTGGACCGGATATTGTTTCCGGAAAAATTTCTATAATAGCAACACGTTAGCTTTTTAAAAATATTATCGCCTCAGCTCTTTCCGAAATCGGTTTGTTTCAAAGGGCTACACTTTTACCACACAAGAGACGTTATGGAGAAAAAATTTGAACCCATAGACTTGAGCGGAGTAAAAACATACCCGCTCTCCCAACGAAAAAGCAAAGTATCCACAGACGCATTTGGAAAAACATGGCAAAAAGGATATAGTTTCAAGGATTTTCTTAACGGGCTTCCGGATATACTTGCCGGAAATCATCTTAAAACCGTCATTTCATCCACCGTAAAAGCGTTCAAGGAGAATAAAACCATCGTTTTTGCCATGGGCGCACATGTCATTAAAGTGGGCCTGAACCCCATTGTTATCGATCTCATGAAGCGCGGTATTATCACGGCTGTCGCTATGAATGGTGCCGGAATTATTCATGATCTTGAACTGGCCATGGCGGGACAGACATCAGAGGATGTATCCGCATCCATCGGAGACGGCACCTTTGGCATGGCCCATGAAACCGGTGCTTTTTTATGTGATGCCATCCGTCGCGCCGGAAAAACATCCAAAGGACTCGGGGAAAGCATCGGGGCTGCAATGATCGAAAAAAAACTGCTCTTTTTAGAACACAGCATCCTTGCCACAGGCTGCCGGCTCGGTATACCCGTTACGGTGCATGTGGCATTTGGAACCGATATTATTCATATGCATCCCGGATTTGATGCAAAAGCGACCGGTGAAACCACCCACCTAGATTTTCGAACCTTCGCATCCGTGGTAAGTACACTTGAAAAGGGCGTTTATTTCAACGTCGGATCTGCCGTCATATTGCCGGAAGTTTTTCTAAAAGCCGTTACATTGGCACGGAATTTAGGCCACCGGTTGAATGATTTCACCACCGTGAACATGGATTTTATCCGGCAATACCGTCCGATGACCAATGTGGTAAACCGGCCCACGGCCGACGGGGGGCAAGGATTCCACTTGACGGGCCATCATGAAATTATGCTGCCGCTGATTGCTGCCGGAATTATCGAAACAATCGAATAGCTTATGTTCACCATCAGGAGCGACAACAGGTTGATTTAATCATATAAATGATTAAGTTATCCATCGGATTTGGGCAAAAAAAATTAAGGAGCAAAGAATCATGCCGATTTATGAATACCATTGCGACAAATGCAATAAAGATTTTGAATGCCTGGTTTTCGGGAATGAACAACCCGATTGCCCGTCATGCAATTGCAAAAAAGTGAAAAAACTGATGTCTGCATCTACCTTTTACAGCAAGGGCGGGCATGGAGAAACCGTCAAAGGTGCTGCCGGAACATCATCATGCAGCGGATGTGCGGCAACCAGCTGCACAAGTTGTACTCACTGATGGACAAAACACTCAAAATAGGAACCAGGGGGAGCAAACTCGCGCTCTGGCAGGCAAACTGGGTTAAATCGTCCCTTGAAGTTAAACACCCCTTTCTTTCAATCGAACTTGAAATCATAAAAACAAAGGGCGATAAAATCCTCGATGTGCCCCTATCCGACGTCGGCGGCAAAGGTCTTTTTGTCAAAGAAATTGAAGAAGCACTTATAAACGGTAGAATAGACCTTGCCGTGCACAGCATGAAGGATATGCCGGGTGACATACCGAAAGGGTTATGTATCGGCGCAATTCCTGAGCGAGAAATTCCTCAGGATGTTCTGATTTCCAGACATAAAAAACCCCTTTCAGAACTGGCGTCCGGTGCCAGAATCGGCACCAGCAGCCTTCGGCGCAAGGCACAGCTTCTTCATGCCAGACCGGATCTGGTCGTTTTGCCCTTAAGAGGGAATCTTGATACGCGTCTTAAAAAGCTCGAAACTGAAAACTTAGATGCCATCGTCCTGGCTGCGGCAGGTGTCAAGCGCCTGGGACTTGAAAGCAGAATCACCGAATACCTGGATGAAAACATCATGCTCCCGGCAGTCGGCCAGGGTGCCCTTTGCATCGAGGTCAGACAAAATGACCCGGTGGTTGAACCGGTTGTCGCAAGTCTTGAACATCCGCACACACGAACGGTAATTTTGGGCGAGCGCGCATTTTTAAGCCGCCTTGAAGGCGGCTGTCAGGTGCCCATTGCCGCTTACGGAAAAATCGATAAAAACACATTTACCCTCGCCGGTCTTGTGGCGACCGTTGACGGCAAAACGCTGTTTAAGGAAACCCTTGCCGGCTCTGAAGATTCATCCGAGATCATCGGCACAAAACTTGCCGATCGTTTGATTGATATGGGGGCAATGAATATCATAGAAAACCTTAAAACCGATGAACATCAAACCAATGAAACCTAAAGTCTATCTGGTCGGTGCCGGTCCGGGTGATCCGGAACTGATCACTGTAAAAGGATTGGAATGTATCAAAACGGCAGACGTCCTCATCTACGATTTTCTTGCGTCCCCTTCTCTTTTAAAGCATGCTTCAACACATACTGAAATTATTTACGTCGGGAAAAAGGGCGGGGATCATACCCTCTCCCAGGATCGGATCAATGCCCTTATCGTTGAAAAGGCCAAAAGCGGTTCAACGGTCACCCGTCTCAAGGGAGGAGATCCATTTATATTCGGCCGTGGCGGAGAAGAAGCAGAAGTATTAATCCAGGCCGGCATACCCTTTGAAATCGTACCCGGCGTCACATCGGCCATCGCAGCCCCGGCCTACGCCGGAATTCCACTGACGCACAGAAAATTTACATCCACCGTCGCCTTTGTCACCGGTCATGAAGATCCTGCAAAAGAAGCATCGAGTATCGACTGGGCATCACTTGTCAAGGGAATCGGAACCCTTGTTTTTCTGATGGGGGTCAAAAATCTGCCGCACATAGCAGACCGGCTTTTAAGCCACGGCATGGATCCCGAGACACCCGTCGCCCTTGTCCGCTGGGGAACGACGGCCAGGCAATTCACCGTCACCGGAACCCTTGATACCATCGCCGAACGTGTAAAAGCCACCGGACTTAAACCACCGGCCATCATTGTCGTGGGCCATGTTGTAACGTTGAGAGAAACCATGAAATGGTTTGAAAACCGGCCGTTGATGGGACGACGTATCGTGGTGACCCGAGCCAGGGAACAGGCCAGTGACCTGGTGAAGCGTCTTTCCGATCTCGGTGCAGAGTGTATCGAATGTCCGACAATAGAAACCGTTCCAACCGATGATACAAAACCATTGGACACTGCCATCGATAATCTTTCATCTTATGAATGGCTGATCTTTACCAGCGTTAACGGCGTAAATTTCTTTTTTAATCGCCTTTTTGAAAAAAACAAAGACGTGCGCGCCTTAAACCATGTTCATACAGCGGTCATCGGCCCGGCTACGGCCAAAAGGCTTTTCGACTTTGGACTTAAAAGCGATATCGTTCCCGAAAGTTACAGGGCCGAATCTGTTGTCAAGGCATTTGCACAAGAAGATATTGTCGGGAAAAAGATATTGCTGCCGAGGGCAAAAGAAGCAAGACCGGTTCTGCCTATAGAACTGACCAGGATGGGAGCTGTGGTTGATGAAGTGACGACATACTGCACCAAAGCGGTCAAAGACGATACCGATATTATTTTAAAACGACTCAAAGAGCGCACCATAGATATGATTACATTTACCAGTTCGTCCACCGCAAAAAATTTTCGCGCCCTTCTTCCATCTGAAGGTTTGGACAACCTGATTCAAGGTGCCACCATTGCCGCCATCGGTCCCATAACTGCCGATACCGCCCGTAATCTTGGGTTCGATGTCCATATTGTTGCCGAATCTTACACCATTGCCGGACTGTGTGAGGCTATTCAGCAATATTATCACCCAAGCTGAGCGATTGTCGAGTTTACCGAATCTGCGGCGTTATGAGACATTTGCAGTAGCAGACTACGGCTTCATGTCTCATGCCTTGCATCTTCCCGAAAGGCGGAATCTTACGACCGGCAAACTCGACAATCGCTCAATTTAGGTATCATAACACTTAAATTTATAAATATATTTATTTTGACCTGCGACTCAAAGGTTTTTTAGCCATATTTGGGTGAAAATCTTCAGAAATTACTAAATATTATAATAGCTTAGTCCTTTGAAACAAATCGATTCAAAGGAGCTTCAGGTATCATTAAATTTTTGACTGGAAGCTGTCTGAGTGGATTAGGGATCGTTTTGAAAGAACCATTGACGATTTAACTTTATGGATGAAACCCCCTGATAAAGCAGAAACCTTTATTAATAGCCCGGGCAGGTTCTTTCATTACGAGCCCTTATGCACGAGTTCTTGCAGCAAAAATTTAATGATACCTGAAGCGGTAATTTTACCAGAAGGCTAAAATGTTACTAAATATTTTTTGGGAGAAAAAATGGCCAACCACACACACAATCATGTTGAAACATATGACGGTCTTGTGGGGATGGGTTTCGACCGTGAAACCGATGAAAATACGATAATCTATTATCTTCAGAAATTCTCCGATGACACACTCATGGAAGAATTAATCCCGAGACTATCCCATGAAGAACTGGAAGAAATTTTTTCTCTGCTGACACGGATTCTTAAGAAACATCTTAAAGATCCGGAATATCATCGCCTTTTTTTAAAAGACGATCATCCATAGTTAAAATCCTGGTCCAGGAAACCAGGCTTTGCTTGCCTGAAAGAGGTGTTTTTGTTAAAGCTATACAAGTTAAAAGTGTTTAAACTGATCTAAAGTGCCAAAGTATTTGAGTCGCTTCGCTCCGATGATTTTATATAATTAGCAGAATTTCTTAACTTTAGCTCACATTAAACTTTGAGTTCACTTCAAACTCTTCCAGCGATTCTTCAAACAGAGCCACAAATCTCTGATCGGCTCAGAGTAATAGGTTTTCAATGTAAAAAATAAATCGGGAGATAAAGCTAATGTTCACTGAAAAACAGCTGGACAGGTATGCAGATGCATTACTGTGGGGACTAAAAACTGCCAGAACCAAGAAATTTAAAAAAAATGACATTGTGCTTATCCGTTATGATATGCCTGCTGTCCGGCTTGCCGAAATTGTTTATGCAAAACTCGTGGATATGGGAATTCATCCTGTCCAGCGCACAAACCTCACCGCAAATATGGAGCAGCACTTTTTTGAACAATCAAATAACGAGCAGATTATTTTCCAGCCGCCCGGTGAAAAAGAACTTTTTAATTGTTTAAACGGCGGCATTTTTCTATATGCACCTGAATCCATAACACATTTGAGTCATATAGATGCAAAAAAGATCGGCAAGGCTGCCGTGGCCCGAAAATATTTGCGTGATATACTCGATGCCCGAGATCAGGCCGGTGATTTCGGATGGACCCTTTGCGTCTTTCCAACAAAAGAATTGGCCAGACATGCCAAACTTTCAATGAAGGCTTATACGGCCCAAATCATAAACGCATGCTTTCTGAACAAAATTTCACCGGTTTCCCATTGGCAGGATATCTTTAATGGTGCAACATCCATTAAAAAGTGGCTCAACAGCATGAAGGTGAATGCCTATCATGTTGAATCAGAAAATGTAGATCTGACGATAACACCGGGAGAAAAAAGAAAATGGATCGGTATTTCAGGCCATAATATCCCGAGCTTTGAAATATTTCTGTCACCTGACTGGAGAGGTACCCGAGGGATATACTTTGCAAATCAGCCCTCATTTCGTAGCGGCAACTATGTAAAAGGGGTAAGGCTTGAATTTAGAAAAGGCGCTGTGGTCAACGTCACCGCACAAAAAGGAGAAAATTTTGTCAAAAAACAACTCTCAATGGATCAAGGCGCTAACAAAGTGGGTGAATTTTCCTTAACAGACAATAGATTCTCAAGGATCAACACCTTCATGGCAAATACACTTTTTGATGAAAACTATGGTGGTAAATACGGAAACTGCCACCTGGCACTGGGTTCTTCTTATGGCGATACATATAACGGCGATCAAAAGGAATTGACCAAAGAAAGAAAGAAAAGCCTCGGTTTCAACGATTCAGCCCTCCACTGGGACCTCGTCAATACTGAAAAGAAGAGGGTTACCGCCCATCTTGTATCCGGTAAAAAGGTAACCATCTATGAAAACGGCAGGTTTGTAATTTAAGTCTCAATCATTTCAGGAGGCAGGTTGTTTTTACTTATGGTAACGGGACGTTATACCTTGTATTTACCGAAGTCCTCAGGGTTAAGGTTCTCAAGATATTCCGCCCATTTTTTCCCGTCTTCACTCTTATTTAAAACTTCATAATCGCCATCGACCATTTGAGATTTATCAAAGATTTTATCATCCACATAAATTGGTGCACCAAACCGAAGGGCGATGGCAATCGCATCGCTTGGGCGGGCATCCATGTCGAAACTTTTATCTTTGGATACAAAATATATTCGGGCATAAAATGTGTTATCTCTCAAATCACACACTTCAACCTTGGATACTACCATCTCCAGATTGTCGATAAAGTTTTTGAAAAGGTCATGGGTCATGGGCCGGTCGAATTTGATATCTCTGAGCGCAGACGCAATGGATGTCGCTTCGAGTAGGCCGATCCATATCGGCACCGCTTGATCACCTTTAACCGACTTTAAAATAATTATCGGCGTATTTGACGTCGGATCTATTGCCATACTTGCTATGTTTACTTCATGCAACATAACTCTTTTCTCCTCTCAAACCAAAAGAAATTGGTTCTTTGCCATTTATTTCGCCCCATAGTGAATGGGAAAATGTTTTTAAAATTCTGACATTTACCAATTGACCCATCACGTTTTTATTACAGGGATCCGTATCATCACTTTTGTAAAAGTTTACAATCTTGTTTGTTGAGGTACGGCCTGTCCATTGGGCATTTTGACTGCTGTCCGGCGTATTGATTTGGTTCTGTTTTTTGCTGAAACCTTCCACAAGGACCGACTGTATCGAGTCTTTCAGTGTTTTGTTTTTACGGGTGGTGATTTGATCTTGCAGATCCAGAACCTGTTGTAATCTTTGTTTCTTCTCATCTTCCAGGATTTTGTCCGAAAATCGGGCGGCTGAAGCATTCGGGCGATCAGAATATTTAAAGGCAAACAGACCATCAAATTTCACCATCCCAATCAAATCAAGGGTTTCTTGAAAATCCGTCCTTGTCTCTCCTGGAAAACCCACGATGATATCAGACGTAATGGCGATGTCAGGACAAGTATTACGCAGTTTTTCAACTTTTTCAAGATATATCTCCCGTGTATATTTCCGATTCATTTTTTTTAGAATCCTGTTTGAACCCGATTGTATCGGCAAATGAATATGATGACACAATTTGTCAAGATCCTTAAAAGCATGGATAAGATTTTCCGAAAGATCTTTTGGATGTGAGGTGGTAAACCGGATTCTCAAAAGTCCGTCAATGTCGTTAATGCGACGTAAAAGTTCGGAAAATGTGCAAAGGTCTTCTTTCATCCCATAGCTGTTAACGTTCTGGCCAAGCAAGGTCACCTCCCGCACCCCAGATTCTACAAGACTACGGATTTCGCTAATAATATTTTCAGGATCCCTGCTGGTTTCCCTGCCTCGAACATAAGGAACAACGCAGTAAGTGCAATAATTATCACATCCTTGCATGATGGTCACAAAGCGCGACACATCCTCTTTATCAATCCCATTTGTGACAACATCCAGTTCTTTAATTTGATCCGACATTTCAATGTCAACAATACGGCATTTCTTCGACAAAATAGCCTGTATGGCACTGGGCAAACGGTCGATGGCATGTGTTCCGAAAACAAGGTCGAGATGCGGCACGCGCGCTAAAATCTTTGCACCTTCCTGCTGCGCCACACATCCGCCCACCCCGATAACCAGATCAGGTCTTTTTTTCTTCAGACCGGCCAGCCGTCCTAAAAAGCTGAACACTTTTTGCTCGGCCTTTGCCCTGATGGCACATGTATTGACGATAATCAGATCCGCTTTCTCTAAAAACGGGGTCATTTCATATTGTAAAGACTTTAGCCCACTTGCGATTTGTTCGGAGTCATACACATTCATCTGACAACCGATGGTATTGATGTATAAATATTTTTTTTTCATTTTTTTTATAAATGATATGTTACGGAATCATCGATGATAATGTCTTTTTTAAGATCCTGCAAAATTGTGTCAACCTCATCTTCACATCCGAGAGCAATTCGGAGCAATACGATACCTTGATGGGAGTCAATGGTGGTCAATGTTGCGATACCGTCATATGCTTCTAAAATAAATTTTAGAAAACAGATCTCTCTGCGATCAATGCGAAGAATTTTTTTTATCGTTTCCAATCTGAATCTTTAAACATAATCTGATTGCTCAATTTTCGCATCCTTAATTTCCGGTAACGCCATTAGGGTTCAGTGAGCCGGAAAGATTTTTTAACGTAAAATCTTGCGAATGCGATGGATAAACAGAAAAAACCCAATAATTTGTTGAACCAGTATTATATTTTCTATCATCTTGCTCTCTACAATTTCAATAAAAAAGTCTGGACGAAAACTTTTCACACCTTTTATCTTCAGCAACACACATACAGTTTAGCTGTTTCAAACCTCTGAGATTTTCCGAGGTTCTACAAAAATTGCGCGTTGACATCATTCACCACTCCAGTATATGAATTCCATTTAACTGTTTGGCAATTTAATTTTAGATAATTTAAGACAAAAAGCCTTTTAATGAAAAAAGAGTGGCAAATACTTCAGCCTGACATTCATTTGATCGAAAAACTTTGCGGGATACTGAATTGCCATCCGGCCGTTGCCTCGATCCTGATCAATCGTAATATTTTTTCCACAGAAGATGTATCAAACTTTTTCAACACATCCCTCAACCAGTTAAGCCCGCCCGTTTCCATAAAGGATATGGATGTCGCGGTTGATCGAATTGTAGAAGCCATCACACGCAAAGAAAAAATTTTGATTTTTGGCGATTATGATGTCGATGGAATTACCGCCACAACCATCCTTCTGGAATTTCTCCAATCCGTAAATGCGGATGTGTCTTACTACATTCCTCACAGAATAGCTGAAGGTTTTGGTCTGAAAAAAAAACATATTTCAGATGTCGCGATGCCCAACGGCATACACCTCATTATCACCGTAGACTGCGGGTCCGAAGGTCAAGATGCGGTTAACGCTGCAATAGACGCCGGCATTGATGTCATCATTACCGACCACCACCAGATATCGGAAACAATACCGCCTGCCCTCGCGGTGATAAATCCCAAACGGAACGATTGTTTATCCGGTTTTAACGATCTTGCCGGAGTCGGCGTCGCGTTTTATCTGCTGATTTGTCTTAGAAAAAAGCTTCGAGACACAAATTTCTGGAAAGACCGTCCGGAACCCAATTTAAAAAATTACTGTGACCTTGTCGCTCTTGGCACCCTGGCGGATATGGTTCCTTTAACCCGTGAAAACCGGATACTGATTAAAGCCGGTATGAACATTATCCGTTCATCACACCGACCGGGTTTGAATGCACTGATCGAAGTTTGCAAAATCAATAAACATGTCCTAGACGGTGATGATATTGTTTTCCAGCTGGCCCCCAGATTAAACTCAGCCGGCAGGATCGATCACGCATCAATTGCTGTTGAACTTTTAAGAGCAAAAGATGTCAAGACGGCACGGAAAATTTCACATTCACTCGACCATCTGAACCAGAACCGGCGAGAGATCGAAAACAACATACTGACTCAAGTACACAATCACCTGAAAAAAAATCCGCATCTGCTTCGAAAAAACACATTGGTCATGGTCCATCAAGATTGGCATTTAGGAATTCTTGGGATTGTTGCATCAAAACTTATAAAAAAATATTTTCGCCCGGTTGTCCTGATCACGACAGCAGACGGAATCGGAAAAGGATCCGCCAGAAGTATTCCTGAGGTCAATCTGTATGAGGGGTTGTCGGCTTGTGCTGAAAGTATTGAAGACTTTGGCGGACATCCAATGGCAGCAGGCCTTAAAATCAAGACCGAAAATATAGACCGGTTTAAAAACCACTTTGAAAACATTGTGACCCGCATGACAAAACCATCTGATTTTATACCGAAAATTGCAATCGATTACAGACTCGATTTTGTTAATATTTCAAACAAGCTGATTGATGAACTTGAATCGTTGAAACCTTTTGGTATCGCAAACCATGAACCGCTTTTTATGACAAAAGAGGTTCATGTTGTATCATCAAAATATGTCGGTAATCATCACAGGCAAATGGTATTAGAACAACATACAGGAAAAACATTCAACGCAATACAATTTAATGTAGATCCCCGAATCCCCTTGGAAGACACCTTTGATCAGATGGCATACCGTCTTCGCTGGAACCGTTGGAACGGCCGGAAGCGTGCTCAAATCATTATTGAAGAACCATAGCCCCAATGTTGCATTAGGAACAACATTGACAACTCAAACATTTTTCTTGCAATAGACCATACTCGGGATTATTATTGCGCTTGATACATAACAATAAAACGTTAGGTTAAAGGTGACATATTATGGCTAAAATATTTCGACCCAGCAGTCGTGAAGCAAAAATATTGTCGAGAATCGAGTCTTCAAAAGAATATGCCCGCAGAAAAGCAATACAAGATGCGAGAGATAGTATCGAACCCCTTTCCAATGCCATTGCCATGAAGCTTGTCGAAGATAATCTTGTTGAAACCACGAATAAAAATGTACTTGAAGAGCAGATAACAAAATGTATAGACAGGTTGAGTCGTAGCGACGAATTTGATGTCGACTACAAGATTGCACCTTTCAGACATCTCGTACAGAATCCACATGTCGTGAGTCTTTACGTTACCGCATTCGTCATAGAAACCCTGATCAATCATAAAGTCGTGGTCGATATTTACGGTTCAGACGAAGAGATATACCTTTGTATCAATCGGCAAGTTGTAAAAAAACTGACTTGACCATGCGCCCTTCTTTCCTTCCCAGGTTAGTAAACGGACCTTTTGATGATCCAAGTCTTTTTATCCCTTTTTTTTTTGAAAAACGCGCTGTAATTTTTGATCTCGGAGATATTTATTCACTGTCATCCAGAGATATTCTTAAAATCAATCATGTATTTATTACCCATACGCATATGGATCATTTTATCGGATTTGACAGACTCCTGAGACTTGTCCTTGGCCGCGATCAGGATCTTTACCTATATGGTCCTGAAAATTTTATAAAAAATATTGAAGGGAAACTCGCGGGATATTCATGGAATCTTGTTCAAAACTACAGCAATCATTTGGCCCTGCATGTCACCGAGGTACATGATGATCATTTACTGACAAAGGATTACATTTGCCAAAACGGATTCCTTCCGTCCTCAAAGTCGGTTAAAAACTCTTTTAACGGGCTTCTTCTTAAAGAACCCTCTTTTTCCGTTTTTACCCGGATCCTCGATCACAGTATTCCCTGTCTCGGATTCACCTTAAAGGAACAATTTCATGTGAATATCTTAAAAGATGCTGTTACCGGACTCGGGCTGGAAATCGGTCCCTGGCTAAAAGAATTCAAACAGGCTTTGTTTAATCATCAAAACCCCGATTCGGAATTTGAGGTTAAATACGGTGAAGAACAACACAAAAAAGTATTCGTCCTGGGGGACCTTGCGAAACAAATTGCCTTGACCACTCCGGGCCAGAAGGTTTCATATATTGCAGACGTGGTATACAACGAATCGAACATCGAAAAGATTATTGATCTGGTGAAAGATTCCGACCATCTTTTTATTGAAGCGTCTTTTTTAGAAAAAGACAAAGATATCGCCGAAAAAAAATGTCACCTGACCGCCCGTCAGGCCGGCCTCATTGCAGGCAAAGCCAAAGTCAAGCAAATGACACCCTTTCATTTTTCACCCAGATATCAGGGGCAGGGGCATATGTTGGAAAAAGAGGCCATAGACGCATACAATTATGCCTTGAAGCAGTAAAGATATAAAGTTAATTTATACAACCGTCCTAAAACGTTTGTCTGAGATTTCTGATACTTTTCTCAATGGGTTGGTTGCGGCTGTAATCTATAGATGATATTTCAGGAATCATTGTGATGATTTGGATTCAAACCTTGAATCTTTAGCAAAGTGTTTTTGCCGAACATCAAAGTTTTTAAGAAAAAGTGATTAAGAAGATAATATCAGATCAACTCGTTGGATTGGACCATCCTCTCTCCGAATCTGGGCTCCAAGATGCTTAAGGATTTTCAGCATTGAACTGTTTTCTGCCAGCATATATCCGATAAATTTACGAATTCCATTTTTGCGTGCACATTGAATTAATAAATTCAAAAGCCCTGTCCCCAGACCTTGACTTTGATATTCATCAATTATTGTTAACGCAAATTCTGCCGTTTCTGGTTCGTCTTCTACTCTGAAATATCGAGCGACCCCTATCCCAAACATACCATCTTGGCTTACAATATAAGCACACAAGGCCAAGTGGTTCTTATTATCAATTTCTGTCAAATGTTTCAGTTGACTGTTTGAGAGACTGCTTATAGGTACAAAAAATCGACGATATTTTGATTTGGTTGATAATTTTTCAAATCCAATCTTTAATTCCTCTTTGTCATCTTGGTTTAACAACCGAATTAAAACGGGTGTCCCGTCTTTTAATCCAATTTCAATTGGGTAATCAAACATTTTGGTACCATGTTTTCCGTTTCCGATAGGTCTGAAATTCTTTAAGAACATATTTGCCCGGAAAGTCGGGAAGGTAGAGATAGTTTAACGTTCTCTTGATATCAGTTCTCCTTTTTAACTAATTGAATAATGAGTATTCTCTGCCGGAAATATCAAGCGAAGGCCTTGTCGGTTAGAACGACTTGTTTTGCATTCTTACTGTTTTTAATCTTTTGAAGTAACTGTGAAGCAACCAGCCCAGGATAATTCCTACTGACAAAATCAGGGACATCAACAATGCCCTTGACATCGACAGCGTCCAGAATAAAAACTTCATATCTACAACTGTGACATTCTGGATTATGAATAATACCGCCATTCCAGCCATGGCTATGCTAAATATCAGTTTAAAGTTCATTTTTTTCCTCCTTGTTTCACGTCATTCTAACATTTTATGAACAATTTCATAGGGGTCGATTTTGCTGATTCCGATCTGTTTTTTCTCTCAAGATCAGAAATTTTCTGTATTCATATAACGGGCGCTCAATAATTCAAACTGATCGTCAGCGTCATGTCTCGCCCGTCGTAGGGGAAGCTCGCGGCAGAAAACGAAGGCGCGCCGAACATGGCTTTTGCGTCGTTTGAAAAACCGTAGCCTTCCGTTGGGACCCCCAGCCAGTTAGTGTCAAGCGTGCTGTTCATATTTTCATCATGAACGACGACAAGCGCGTACGTTCCCGGCGGGATGTCTAAAAAGTCGCAACGCGCCTGCTTATCGCGAACTTTTATTACCATGATATTGGTTGCAAAGTGCAGATACTCGGCAGGGAAACCATCCGACGATTCGATCAGCGCGCACGCTACGGGTCCATTATTGTTTCTTATGTTCAGAATCTTCACATGAATTCCGGGGCATGGCGATTAAGCAAAGGCGAGGGCCGGAAGATTCGCAAACATCAGTAATGCAAACCATGATAGGCATCGAATTCCCATGGGCACCCGCATCTGCGGACCCTTGATCGTTGAGGCCACCACTGATTTTCGGATGGTTGACTCATTCATGATATTCCTTACACCTTCACTCTGTATGGCCGGAATGGGATTATTCCCACAAGTACCCTATCGATATCCTGAAAGACCTGACAGCTCAGACAGTCCTTTTCCTGAAGCGTTGGCTCAATCATTGAGAGAAGTGTTTGCATAACCTCCTTCCGCTTTTCCGGACGTACAGTCATTGTTATACTGACAATGATCATGACAACGAATATTCTCCTTTACTAACGGATTGATACAAAAACATTCACACTATCTAATACATCATCAAGTTTCGTGCCAAGCAGGATGAATCTGAGTAATATTCATATATCCGATTGATATTTAATTGAATAATAAGATCAAAGCGGTCGAAAATATAGGGATGAATCGATACAAAAGAAGGGTCATATATGACGCATGGTCATATATGACACATTTTTGATATTTCTGACGGGGTGCTAATGGTTCTTTGTGGGGAAATACGAAATAGCTTTCTTAATATACAAAAAGGCATCCCCTCAATATTAGAAGGGATGCCTTTTTAACTCAGAAACTAAGGTTAGATCACAGTGACATTTGCAGCGGCAGGACCTTTTTGTCCTTGCTCTATATCAAAGGAAACTCGGTCGCCTTCATTGAGGGATTTAAAACCGTCTGCATTGATTGCAGAATGATGAACAAACACATCCGCTCCGTCTTCCTGCTCAATAAATCCGAACCCTTTATGGTCATTAAACCATTTAACAGTTCCATTGGTCATGATAACATCCTCCTTTCTTAAAAATTTTCAACGTCACAAACTGGAGGGTGCCACTTTGACAAATGGATTTTTCCTTCAGAGATAAACGGTCCCGCAGATAAAGCAGAACTTAATTGATTAAACATATAATAATCTTTATTTAGAGGGAAATCAAGCTAATTGTCTGTTTTTTCTAAAAAAATGTGAATTGCGCATTTAAACGTGCAAAAACGAAATGTTACTCGAACAATATCGGAGATGGCTCTGTTATGAGTTTCTTCCCCGCTTTAAATTTTACAACAGTTGAAGCCATAATTTTAATGGCCTCACCGGTCTGGAGATTGCGCCCCTTACGGGATTTTCTAGGGAAGTTTACATCACCCATTCCGCCGCCCATTCTTTAAGCTCCAGGATGCATCTCCTTTTTTTCTTCGGGTTTTTCTGCAACCATGGCCTCGGTGGTCAGCATTAATGAAGCCACACTTGCCGCATTTTGCAATGCGAGCCGGACCACTTTGGTCGGATCCATTATACCGGCTTTCATCAGATCTTCATAGGTGTCTGTTTCGGCATTGTAACCAAAAGCTTCCTTGCCGTTTTTGACTTTATCGATGACGACAGAACCTTCAGAACCGGCATTGTTGGCAATCTGACGAAGTGGTGCCTCCATGGCGCGCATGATGACTTTCACCCCCAGCTTTTGATCAGCTTTGATTTTCATTTTTTCCAGCGCGGCCAAACAGCGAACCAGCGCCACACCACCGCCCGGAACGATTCCTTCCTCTACAGCCGCTCGGGTAGCGTTAAGGGCATTCTCGACCCGGGCTTTTTTCTCCTTCATTTCTGTCTCTGTGGCTGCGCCTACGTTGACCACCGCCACCCCGCCGATCAGTTTGGCCAGCCGTTCCTGAAGTTTTTCACGATCGTAGTCGGAGGTGGTTTCTTCGATTTGGGCTCGAATCTGCTTCACCCGGCCCTCAATGGCCGAGCGCGAACCGGCACCGTCGACGATGGTGGTGTTGTCTTTATCGATGTTGATCCGTTTGGCTTTCCCGAGATCTGAAACCGTTACATTTTCCAATTTGATCCCTAAATCCTCGGAGACCACCTGACCGCCGGCTAAAACGGCAATGTCTTCCAGCATGGCTTTTCGTCTGTCGCCGAAACCCGGCGCCTTGACCGCGGCGACCTGCAGGGTGCCTCTCAATTTATTGACCACCAGGGTTGCCAATGCTTCACCTTCCAGATCTTCGGCAATGATCAATAAAGGTCGGCCCATTTTGGCGACTTGTTCAAGGATGGGTAAAAGATCTTTCATGTTGCTGATTTTTTTCTCATTGATCAGAATGTAAGCATCTTCCAAAGAAGCGACCATTTTTTCGGCATTGGTCACAAAATATGGTGATAGGTATCCTCGATCAAACTGCATACCTTCAACAACTTCAAGTGTTGTTTCCATGCTTTTGCCTTCTTCAACGGTGATGACCCCTTCTTTACCAACTTTTTTCATGGCCTCGGCAATGATTTTGCCGATGGTTTCATCATTGTTCGCCGAAATGGTGGCAACCTGGGCAATTTCACGCTGGTCTTGAGTGGGTTTGCTCAAATTTTGAAGTTCTTTCACAACGACTTCAACCGCGGCATCAATCCCCCGTTTAATGGCCATTGGATTATGGCCGGCCGCCACCAGCTTCTGCCCCTCTTCATAAATAGATCTGGTCAAAAGTGTAGCAGTGGTTGTGCCATCACCGGCCATGTCACTTGTTTTGCTGGCGACTTCCTTTACCATCTGGGCACCCATGTTTTCGAATTTGTCTTTCAATTCGATTTCTTTGGCCACCGTGACACCGTCTTTGGTGACCGTTGGCGATCCCCAAGATTTGTCGAGGACGACATTTCTTCCTTTAGGACCCAAAGTAACAACAACCGCATCAGCAAGGGTTCTTACCCCGTTCAGCATCGCTTCACGCGCTTTCATGTCATATTTTATTAGTTTAGCCATGTTGCCTTAACCTCCTAGTTTTTATTCGATGATGCCGAGCACGTCATCCTCGCGCATGATAAGGTATTCTTTACCCTCTATTTTTATCTCATTACCCGAATATTTGCCAAATAGAATCCGATCGCCTTTCTTGACTTCAAGCGCTATTCTCTTTCCCTCTTCGCTGAGTTTACCAATTCCGGAAGCAATCACTCTGCCTTCAACCGGTTTTTCCTTAGCCGTATCCGGAATGATGATCCCACCCTTTGTTTTTTCCTCTTCTTTAACCCGTTGAACTAAAATTCGATCCTGTAATGGTCTGAGTTTCATGGTTCATATTCTCCTTTTTCACAAAATAATATGTTGTTCGAACCTGCCTTCCAAATCGATCGCAAATGCGATTGATGGAATTAAGCCTGACGCGAAAAGAATGATAAAGAGTATAATCTTTTGAAATAAATCAATAAATGAAAGCGCGCAATGTGATTAGCTGTTGCGAGGCTGGCCCCGGTTAAATTCAAACCGGTGTTAGTTAAAAAGTAGAAAAGAGAAATGTTGGGATAGTCTATTTATCGTTAAATATATGTATATATATCCATCTTGTCAAGCTGCGTCAGAATGAAAAGCTGCAAAATAATCTGGTGATTTGTTTCCAGAAATTAGGTCATTAGCTGGGCTCAATCAACACCTCTCCCACCTATGAGAACACCCGAACCCCGGATCTTCATTTCTTCTAAAAAAAGAACCTAAAATCTGCAATTGCCGATTTCGTCGCAGTTGCAAGGCGCAGGGTGTGAAGCTGTAGTAAGCTAGCGCGAACGCACTGCAACACAGCAAATGCGGTGAAAGCGGTGATCCTGAAGGATGAAAAATTTTCATGCATTTTTTAGGTAAAACGCTTTTACCTTCTCTACCACATATTCTATCTGATCATCTGAAAGTTCAGGATAAATGGGCAGGGCCACCGTATGCAAGGCCGCATGTTCGGCTTCAGGGAAATCCCCTTTTTTGTAACCCAAATCAGAAAAGCAGTCCTGGAGATGCATGGGAACCGGATAATACACTTCCGTCCCTATTTCCGCATCATTTAAAAACCCGCGAAGGTCATCTCTTCTTTCCTTTACACGGATCACAAACTGATTGTAGATGTGGCGATCTTCTTTTTCCAAAGACGCCACCCTGGGCCCTAAGATAAAATATTGACTTTCGAAAAGTTCTTCAGCAGTTTCCAGGACTTCTTCTTTTATGGTTTTATACTGTTCTCTTAAATCGAGCAAAGGCACTTTCATTGTTCTCATCTCTTTCTTCTTCTCTTCCCATTATATCCATTGAATGTTGAAGAAGACTCCACCGGACGACAAACCGTTTCAGCGGCACTGTATCCCAAAAGCCGATTGACCTCGCGAATGAGTGGCGGACCGGCGTTTAATTTTATGGTGTCGGAAAGCGCGATAATCGTTTCGGTTTTCTCAGAATTTCGCAAGTGAATGTAAGCCTTGCATGAACCCGGATGTCTTTTGAGTACGGTATTCAGCTTTTCAAGCAACGCTTTATCAGTGCGGGCGATGTCAAGATTAAAATGGATGCTTGTGGTCCAGGTCGCCTCGGCTTTATCCATAGGTATGACGGCATCCGCCAATAGTTTTATTGAATTTTCTTCCTTTTGAAGGTGTCCTTGAACCAGGATAGCGCTGTCATCTGTTAAAAGATCATATACTTTTGCATAAAGCGACGAGAAGATGATAATTTCAACCGAACCATGCAGATCCTCAAGCGCCACAAAGGCCATTAAATCGCCCCTTTTGGTCTTTATAATTTTGGTGTTTGTGACCATACCGCCGATTCTAATGGCATCACCGTCATTTTGTTCTTTGAGTGTCACCGAGTTGGTGTTGGTGAACTTGTCCAGAACATTTTCATATCTGCTCAATGGATGTCCGGTGATATAGAACCCAAGCGATTCTTTTTCAAGGGTCAAAAGCTCCTTTTCATCCCACTCATCGATGTCGGGCATGGACGGCAGATTAATGGCTTTTTGTTCTCCGGTCAAATCGAACAGCCCCATTTGAGGATCCATCCTCTCCCTCTGAACGCGTTGTCCATAATCGATGCAGTCCTCTAACGATGCCATCATTTGTGAACGATAATTTCCCGTGGCATCAAATGCGCCACATTTAATAAGGCTTTCAACAACACGTTTGTTTACTTTTTTCAGATCGACCCGCTCACAGAAATCAAACAGAGATAAGAATTTTCCATTATGCCGGGCCTCAATCATAGATTCAATGGCATTTCCACCGACATTTTTTACGGCCACCAGTCCGAACCTTATTTTCGAACCGGCAACGGTAAATTCTTTCCCGCTTTCATTGACGTCCGGAGGCAATACTTCAATACCGTGGCTGCGGCATTCAGCAATATATTTGACAACACCGTCTGTCGATTGCATCTCACTGGTCAGCAATGAAGCCATAAACTCAACCGGAAAATGCGCTTTTAAAAAAGCAGTCTGATATGCGATCAACGCATATGCCGCACTATGGGATTTGTTGAATCCATACCCCCCGAACTTTTCCATGAGATAAAATATCTTCCCGGCTTTGTCGGATGGAATGCCGTTGTCCAACGTTCCCTGCATAAACCGTTCCCGGTGCATGGCCATAATCTCAGGAATTTTCTTGCCCATGGCCTTTCTCAGATCATCGGCCTCGGCCATGGAGTAATTGGCCAGGTCACCGGCAATTTTCATCACCTGTTCCTGATAAACGATCACTCCGTATGTCTCTTTCAAAATCGGTTCAAGCTGAGGAACAATGTATTCCACGGTTTTCTTCCCGTGCTTTCTTTCAACAAAATCATCAACCATGCCGCTGTCTAAGGGCCCGGGCCGGTATAACGCAACCAGTGCAATGATATCATCAAAGGTTTCCGGTTTTAGTCTCACCAGCAAATCTTTCATGCCTGAACTTTCCAGCTGAAATACTCCCGTTGTTTCACCGGAAGCAAGCAGGCGATAGGTGTCGGCGTCGTTAAAATCGAGGTTTGAAAGATCCGGAGAAATGCCTCCCTGGGCTTCAATAAGGCTTAAGGTGTTTGCAATCACGGTTAAATTACGAAGACCCAGGAAATCAAACTTGACAAGGCCGATCTTTTCAACGCATTTCATGTCGAACTGGGAGACAACCTCACCCTTTTTACCTTTATAAAGGGGCATATAATCCACCAGCGGCTTATCTGCAATGACAACGCCAGCAGCATGGGTCGAAGCATGTCTTGGAAGCCCTTCCAATACGCGGCAAACACTGATCAGATCGGCAACTTCGGGGTTCTTTTTTGCCAGTTCTTTGAGCCGGGGCTCCTGTTCGAGGGCATCATCAAGACCGATGTTCAACACATCCGGCACCATTTTAGCGATGGCATCCACTTCGCTAAGGGGGATATCCAAAGCACGGCCGACATCACGAATAACGGCTCTGGTTTTTAGTTTTCCGAAGGTGATGATCTGGGCGACATAATCACCCCCCCCGTACTTTTCAACCACATATTTAAAGACATCCTCTCTGCCGTTGATACAAAAGTCGACATCAATATCCGGCATGCTTTTCCGGGCAGGATTGAGAAAGCGTTCAAAAATAAGACCATGCTCAATGGGGTCCAGATCGGTAATTCCAAGAGAATAGGCCACCAGGCTTCCGGCGGCCGACCCTCTTCCGGGCCCGACAGGGATACCGTTGGTTTTAGCATAGCGAATAAAATCGGCCACAATTAAAAAATAACCGGAAAAGCCCATGCTTTTAATGACATCGATTTCAGTTTCAATTCGATCCTTATAAAGCCTCTCATCGGTATTTGGATGTTTATTTTTTACGCTTTCCATGACGATGTTAAATCCATCCATGACCTTTTGTTCAAAAACCTCGTCTACAGCATGGTCTGATGACACATCAAATTTCGGAAAATGATAGGATTTAACGTCGAACTCCAGGTTGCAGCGCCTGGCAATATCCACGGCGTTCTCAAGTGCCCCCGGATAATCCTTAAACGCGTCATACATCTCTGTTTTAGATTTTAAATAGAGTTGATCGGTTCTGAATTTGAGCCGATCCGTTTCATGAACCGTCTTCCCGGTCTGAACGCATAACAGGACATCGTGGGCACGGACATCTTCTTTGTCGAGATAATGACAATCGTTCGAAGCAACCAGCCCAATGGAAAGTCTTTGACTCATATCCAAAAGTGCCTGGTTTACAGACTCCTGAATATCGATACCGTTGTTTTGAACTTCCAGAAAAAAATTCCCTTCACCAAAAACATTAAGGTAATCACGCGCCGCTTTGTCGGCTTTATCCATTCGACCTTCCTGAATCATCCTTGGGACTTCTCCGTGAAGACATGCCGACAGGCCGATAAGCCCTTTACTGTGGTGTTTTAGAAGTTCTTTATCGATGCGGGGTTTGTAATAAAATCCTTGAAGCTGGGCGATGGTCGCAAGTTTGCATAAATTTCGATATCCTTCCCGATTTTTTGCCAAAAGGATGATATGTGAAAGTCCACCTTTATCAAGGGGGGTTTTGTCGGTATGACGTCTGGGTGCCAGATAACATTCACAACCGATAATCGGTTTTATTCCGGCTTTTTTGGCCTTTTCATAGAACTCGAACGCTCCGAACATGGTACCATGATCGGTAATCGCCACCGTGTCCATATCAAAATCGGCAACACGCTTTAGCAAGCGATCGATCCGGATAGCGCCATCTAAAAGACTGTACTGGGTATGGACATGAAGATGAGCAAAGTGGGGTAATGCTTGAGTCATTTTATCAACATGTGTTTTATTGCGTAATGTCTTGTCTTATAAGTTTAATCGGGTTGGAATCAAGGATCAGAAAAAGGAATTAATTAGAACCTATCTCAAAAATAAGATTAGGGTTCAGGGCAAGGCGCGAAACAGTGAAAAAGCGGAGCATACACGTAGTATGTGAGCATTTTGAACTGTTTCGCAACGCAGCCATGGACGCTTAGATTGTTTTTGAGATAGGTTCTAGTCAAGACGATAGTTTGGCGCTTCCTTGGTTATGATCACATCATGAACATGGCTTTCACGCATACCTGCTGCGCTTATCTGTATAAAGCGAGCCTTTTCTCTGAGTTCATCCAGCGTGCGGCATCCCACATATCCCATACCCGCCTTTAATCCGCCGATGAGCTGAAAAATATTGTCTGCCAGTTTTCCTCTGTAAGGCACCCGGCCGACGATACCTTCCGGGACCATTTTGTCGCCTTGGAGATCTTCATCCTGATAATATCTGTCTTTGCTCCCTTTCTGCATGGCTTCTATGGATCCCATACCCCGATAGGATTTATAACTGCGGCCTTGATAAATAACAAGCTCGCCCGGACTCTCTTCAGTTCCGGCCAAAAGCCCTCCGATCATCACCACGTGGGCGCCTGCGCCAAGCGCTTTTGTTACATCTCCTGAAAATTTTATACCACCGTCTGCAATCAAAGGTATGCCTGTTTTCTTGGATACCGCGGTGCAGTTCGTAATCGCAGTGACCTGCGGAACGCCGACACCCGCTACAATACGAGTCGTGCAAATCGATCCGGGTCCAATTCCGATTTTGACGCCGTCCACACCTGCTTTAACCAGCGCTTCGGCCCCCTCCGCCGTACCCACATTCCCTGCAATCAGTTCGATATCATTGAAATTGCTTTTTAATATTTTGACAGCCTCAATCACATTTTTAGTATGTCCATGGGAGGTATCGATCAAAATAACATCAGCACCCACTCGCAAAAGTTCCTCTGCGCGTTCTTCCATATCCGGCCCCACTCCGACGGCAGCCCCTACCCTGAGTCTTCCCAACGCGTCCTTACAGGCATTTGGATATTTTTTTACTTTTTCTATATCTTTTATCGTTATCATGCCGATCAGACGGTCTTTGTTGTCAACCACCAGCAGCTTTTCGATCCTGTGCTTATGCAACAGGCTTTTAGAATCTTCCAGGGTAATCCCTTCTGAAACCGTCACAAGATTTTTCTTGGTCATGACCTCGGAAATTTTTTTATCGAGACTGACCTCAAACCGCAGGTCTCTGTTTGTCACAATGCCGACCAGCTTGTCTCCTTTGGTCACCGGAACCCCTGAAATGCGATACTTGTTCATCAGGTGTAACACTTCATGAACAAGCTGGTCCGGATGAATGGTTACCGGATCAACAATCATACCGCTTTCAGATTTTTTAACCTTGTCAACTTCAATCGATTGACTTTCAATACTCAGATTACGATGGATAAAACCGATTCCGCCTTCGCGAGCCATGCTAATGGAAGTTCTCGATTCAGTTACCGTATCCATAGCTGCACTGACAAGAGGAATGTTCAATGTAATATGTTTTGTTAAAGGAGATCGGGTGTCAACATCTCGCGGCAAAACATCCGAGTAGCCCGGGAGTAATAAGACATCATCGAAAGAAAACGCCGTTTCAGGCGGTATTTTTTTCATGGGTTCCTCCATTAATCGTTGTTTCAAAAAAACTTTTTAGCGATATTGGGTGCGAATTTTGAGTAAGATATTATCGCATAACAAATAGACTTATCTTTTGCAATCTTTATTAGGGAAGGCAGTGCTATCTATTGTAACCATTTGATATTCTATGTTTATTATTAAACAATAAATTTATTAACAGTGTCGATCCATAAATGAGGATTTTTGTTCAAGATCAAGGCATGCGAAAAAAATAACCACAGGCATATGTTTGATATTCCGAGGATTATTTTTTGAGCATAACGCAGATATTGGACAAAAAGACCATTTATGGATGACATAGTTAAAAACACCGCTTCGCTTCCTTGACATTACACTAGTGCCTGTAATAAATACATTCTCCATATTCTATGATAGTAGTTTAGGCCTTTGACAAAAATCGTTTTTTAAAAAGCTTCAGGTATGATTAAGTTTTTGTCTGGAAGCTGTTTGAGTGAATTAGGAATCGTTTTGAAAGAACCTTCGGCGATTTAAGTTTATGGATGAAATCGCCTAATAAAGCATAGGCCTTTATTAATAGCCCGGGTAGGTTCTTTCATTACGATCCCTTATTCACGAGTTCTTTCAGCAAAAATTTAATCATACCTGAAGCGGTAATGTTTTCAAAAGGATTGCCGTGATTTTTAAAATAAATCCCATAAACCCCCAGGAACGACTTCTAACAAAAGTGGCTGATGTACTTAAAAAAGGTGGCATCATCGCCTATCCAACCGATACATATTACGGAATCGGTTGTGATATTATGAACAAAAAGTCCATAGAAAAGATTTACCAGTTAAAACAACGAAAAAAAATCAAGCCGTTTAGCTTTATCTGTTCGGACCTAAAGAATATTAGCCATTATGCAAAAGTGTCTAATTATGCCTACAAAACAATGAAACGACTTTTGCCGGGCCCCTACACGTTTGTTCTGGAAGGTTCGAAACTGGTTCCAAAAATCATGCTGACCAATCGAAAAACAGCCGGTATTCGCGTCCCGGACAATCGGATTTGTCTTTCTCTGGTTCAAGCCTTGGGAAATCCCATTATCACGACGAGCGCTACAATGCCGGATGGAACAATCTTTTATGATCCCTCTCTTATTCACGATTTTTTCCATCCTAGAATAGATGTGGTGATTGACGGAGGCCCTGTTACAGGAAACCCTTCAAGCGTCATATCCCTGATCGATGACCTCCCGGAGGTCATCCGAAAAGGCTTGGGAGATGTAAGTGTTTTTGAATAAAAAAACGCCCATATAGTGGGCGATGTGTTATTTCTACAACGATAGGATTTACCCTAACGTTTCAAACGCTTAGGATGCCGCAAGTCCCCCCGATAACGGGATCTTCGTTTCACTACGAAAGGCGTCCAAGGGTGACGCTGTAGTAAACTAGCGCGAACCCTTGGCAACGAAAGAATTACGGTATCATGAGCTTTTGTAACGTTAGGGTTTACTCCGGTCTGTATATATAGTCTGCCGATAATTTCGGATCAAGAATACGGTTGAATAGCGTTTCGGCAGATGAATCCGTAATATATTTTAAAAAGGAAAATTTTTTCTCCTTTGCATAAACCGTGGCGATCTTCCCTTTTATTCCGCCGAGTCGGCCTGCCCACTCAATGGCATCTTCTAAATTTCCGAGACGGTCCACAAGACCCATTTCTTTTGACTCCTGACCCGTAAAAATGCGTCCGTCGGCGAGCGATTCCACCATTTTTATATCCATCTTTCGCCCGTCAACGATATCTTTAATAAATTGTTTGTGGATTTTATTTGCAAATTCCTGGAGGATTTTTTTCTCTTCAGGTTTCATCTCTCGAACCGGTGATCCGATATCCTTATATTTGCCGCTCTTGACAACAATTGGAACCAATCCGATTTTCTGAAGCAGCTCCTCATAATTTGTAAACCCCATGATGACACCGATGCTTCCGGTTATGGTCCCGGGATTGGCGACAATTCCGTTTGCTCCGGCAGCAATATAATATCCTCCGGATGTTGCAATGGTCCCCATGGAGGCCACCACTTTCTTTGTAGCGGATGTCTTTCTGATCTCCCTGAAAATTTCCTGCGATGGGCCCACAGCGCCCCCAGGTGAATCGACTCGAACGACGATCGCTTTTATCGCATTATCTTCACGGAAACGTTTGAGATAATCAAGGACGTTCTTGGAATCCGCAATAACACCGTTTATCTCTATGACACCGACTTTTTCTCCAAATTCGAAATCCGTATCCCTTGTACTTAGCGTAACAAGCAATGTCATCAATATCATTGCTGTGGCAACAACTGTAGAAAAGATCAGTATAAAAAAAAGATAGGGATGCCTGCGTGAGAACATAATTCGCTATTTATTCCTCATTTAACTTTTCTTGAAGGTTTTCCCGCAAAATTTCCCCAAAAGTTGACGTCGTAGATCTGGTGTTATTGACATATTCGCTTAATAAGCTCTGTTCGCTTTCGATTTCCAGTCGCTTGATTGAAAGGCCGATTCGCCTTTCCTGGCTGTTGATATTCATAACTTTAGCTGTAATAACATCGCCGATACTGAATTTGCCGATGGGGGTCTTTATCTTTTCTTTGCTAATTTCAGATACGTGCACAAGCCCTTCTATTCCTTCTTCGATTTCTACAAAAACACCGAAGTCGGTCAGATTGGTCACGGTACCAGTAATTTCTTTTCCAACTTCATAGCGTTCAGCAACCGTTTTCCATGGGTCTTCCTGTAATTGTTTGATCCCCAGTGAAAACCTTTCATTCTCTTTTTCAATATCTAATACGATGGCCTGAACCACGTCACCTTTTTTATATAACTCCGATGGATGTTTTATCCGCTTTATCCAGGAAATATCGGAAATATGTACAAGCCCGTCAATCCCCTCTCCAATTCCGATGAAAAGGCCGAAGTCGGTGATGTTCTTTATTTTGCCTTCAATGGTGGTTCCCACCGGATACTTTTCACTAATAACATCCCAAGGATTGGGGACAACCTGCTTCATGCCCAAAGAAATCCGTCTGCTTTCAGGCTTGATATCCAGCACGACAGTATCAACCACATCGCCCACGGAAACAACCTTGGAGGGATGGCGAATCTTTCGGGTCCACGACATTTCAGAAACGTGAATCAGTCCTTCGATACCTTCCTCCAACTCAACAAATGCACCATAATCTGTTAGACTGACGACCTTTCCATTAACACGGGAACCGATGGGATATTTTTCTGTGGCTGCCAGCCAGGGATCCTCGGTAAGTTGCTTCATTCCCAAAGAAACTCTCTCCCGTTCAATATCAAAGCTTAATATTTTCACGGTTATTTTGTCACCCACTGAAAAAAGCTCCGATGGATGTTTAACCCGCCCCCATGAAATGTCCGTAATATGAAGCAGACCATCTACACCGCCAAGGTCGACAAATACACCATATTCGGTGATATTCTTTACAATACCATCAACAATTTTTCCATCTTCTATGCTCTCCAGTGTTGAAGATCGCTTGGAATCGCGTTCTTCTTCAAGAATAACTCTCCTGGATAAAACGATATTACTCCGTTTTCGATTATATTTTAGAATCTTGAACGTAAATGTCTTCCCAACCATTTCATCAAGGTTGCGAATGGGACGCAAATCCGCCTGCGAACCGGGCAGAAATGCCTGAACACCAATGTCTACGGAAAATCCTCCCTTGACGCGATTGACGATAACGCCTTCCACAGTTTGATCTTCATCGTAAGAATTCTTAATATCTTCCCATACTTTTACTTTAGCGGCTTTTTCTTTGGAAAGAACGACGCGCTCTTCTTCATCGTCCCACCATTCCACCATGACATCAACCGAATCCCCCTCGTTGGCAATTAAGTTTCCGTCCTCATCTTGAAATTCTTGAATCCTTATTTGCCCTTCTGATTTGTACCCAATATCAACCAGAACATAATCCTTATCTACGGAAATTATTCTTCCGGTAACAACTTCACCTTCAGCGAATCGCTTAAAGCTCTCCTCGTACATATCCATTATGTCGTCCATGCTTTCACTTGGCTTGTCAGCTACTTTAGAGCCTTCTGATGTAACAGGACTTTCTTCCGAGTCGCCGGTTGTTTCCGCAACTTCTTCCGAACCACCGGTTGTTTCTTGATCTTCTTTAGAGTCTGAAGTTGTTTCCTGAGCATCTACCACCTTGTTAACCGGATCTTGAATATCATCAGATGGTGTTTCTTCTTCAGATGAATCTGTTTTCAATACGTCTTGTTCCTTAGTGCCTTCCGCATCTGATTGCTCACCGGATGTCTCATTCGTCAAATTTTTGTTTGAATTGTTTGCTTCAAAATTTTCCATTAAATACAATACCCCCTAGACCAGTTTTATTTTGCTATAACCAAAGATAGCATAAACGCTTTTGCTATCAGACTCAATCCCAAAAGACAATGATTATTTTTAAATAAATTATTTGGGGCCGGGAACTTTTTATTGTAAACACATCAATATCAACGCCACGGATAATCTTTTTTAAAAAGCCTGGATTGTTTGCGTGGTTTAGGGATCGTCAGAAAGAACGGACGCATAAAAGAAGGTGTTTGTCTTTTCGTATCATAGCACTAAGTTAGAGTTCCGATGATGGTCACCATTCGCTCAACAACAGTTTCAATTGAAAGATCGGTTGAATCAATTCGAATCGCATCTTTTGCCGGCTTTAATGGCGCTAAATCCCTGGTACTGTCATTTTCATCTCTCCGGTACATGTCCTTTTCAACCGACTCTAACGGTTGAGGGTTTGTTGATTTTAATTCGTTGTATCGCCTTTTGGCCCTGATTTTTGGAGATGCATCCAGAAAAAACTTCACATCAGCACCCGGAAATACCACGGTTCCCATGTCACGACCTTCAAATACAACCCCCTTCTCTTTTCCCAAATCCCTTTGCAAATTCAAAAGAAAACGCCTCACAACCGGCCTTGCAGAAACAGCCGAGGCAAACATTGTTATTTCAGGGGTCCTGATTTGATCGGTAATATCCGAATCATTCAATATTAGCCGCAATCCCTTTTTTTCCAACACAAATCGTATTTTGAGAGTATTGCACAGCTTTTCGAGGCCGCTATCGTCATCCGGATTTAGACCGGATGATACGGCTGCCAGAGCGACACCTCTGTAAAGGGCGCCGGTGTCGATATATCTGTACCCGAGACGATCGGCCAGTATCCGGCTAACCGTCGTTTTACCGGCTCCCGAAGGACCGTCTATGGTAATAAGCAGTTGTTTCATCTGTATAAGAGAGCTTTATTTAATGTTACAACCTGATCTTCTATAGCCAAGTTAAAAATAGCTGCATCCATTTACTATTTTCTATTTTCTAATTCCTATTTTCTAACTTATGCCAGACTTTTCTCAAGCGCTTTTAAAAACCGGACATTCTCTTCATGAAGTCCGACATTGATTCGAATATAATTGGAATAACCATATGATTTCATGGATCTGACAATAACCCCTTGTCGGAGCATATCTTCGTAAATTTCATCAGCATCTTTACGAACATCGATCAGGAAAAAATTGGTCTGCGTAGAAAAATAGGTTACCCCCAAAGTGTCCAGGGCATCATATAGATAATCAAGACCCTCATGGACCAAAGACATGACTTTTTCAAGGAAAATTGTGTCCTCAAGCGCTGCACCGGCGCCTGCCTGAGCCAAAGAATTGGTGTTAAAAGGAAGTCTTATTCTGTTCAAAACATCTGCAATCTCAACCGGCATGACGCCGTAACCGATACGAAGCCCGGCCAGACCATACGCTTTGGAAAAGGTCCGAAGCGTAACCAGCGGCGTGATGTTATCCAGATATTCCAAACTTTTAACACAATTTTGATCCCGCACAAATTCAATATACGCCTCATCCACCACGACAATCACTTCGGGTGGGATCTCTTGCATAAAATTTTCAAAATCTCTTTTAGAAATAACCGTCCCTGTGGGATTGTTGGGATTACACAGAAAAATCATCCGGGTTTTTGAATTCATCTTTTTCTGTATTTCTTTTAGATCGATCGACAACGATGCCAAAGGAACAGATACCGGTGTTGCACCGGCACCACGGACCATTATTTCATACATGAGAAAAGAAGGAGCAGGCAATATGACCTCGTCACCCGGCTGAAGCATGGCAAAGGCAAGCATACCGATAATTTCATCCGAGCCGTTGCCCAAAACGATGTGTTGTGGTGAAAACCCAATCTTATTCGATATTTTTCGAATAAGATCATGCCCGCTTCCATCGGGATACCGGTTCAATTTTTTAGTGGCTTCTTTAATGGCGACAACCGCCATGGGGGATGGGCCTATAGGGTTTTCATTAGAGGCGAGCTTTATGGAATCATCAATACCATATTCTCTTTCGAGCTCTTCCAGCGGTTTCCCGGGTGTATACGGTTTTATCGATAAAATATAGTCTGGAACAGAAAGTTTCATGGTTTGTGCCTTACTTCAACTTAGCAGCCTCTTTGCCCGCATCAAGCGCTGCCATATTGATGGGAATGAGCTTTTCCTTTGAAGCAAACTGTTCTTTAACACACTCTCGCATCTGTTCAAAATCGACAATTTTGCTGCGGGCAACGAAAGCGCCAAGCGCCACGATATTGGCCACTTTTGTACTCCCCAGCTCCCTTGCAATATCGTTTGCCGGCACCAGCAACTCATCAACATCATCACGACCCGAGGATACGGGGATTAATGAGCTGTTAATGACCACAACACCTTTTGGCCTTATCACCGGTGCAAATTTTTCCAAAGAAGGACGATTCATGGCAATAAGATGCATGGGATTCTTGATAATGGGTGAACCGATGGACCTGTTGCTGATAACCACCAGACAATAGGCGGTACCACCCCTCATCTCCGGACCATATGACGGAACCCAGGCAACTTCAAAACCTTCTTCCATGGCAGTGTGTGCAAGGATATTCCCTATCAACAGAATGCCCTGTCCACCAAAGCCGGCAAACATCACTTCTTTTTGCATTCAGTCCTCCTCAAATTGATTCGCTTCGCTCATGATTGGAATGTTGGAATAATGGAAGATTGGAATCATGGGTTTAAATGTATTCTGTCGTTTTTCATAAAAAGACTTTCCCACTTTAAGACCCAATTTTCCATTATTCCAACATTCCACCATTCCAGGTAGCCGAAAAAAAGAAAACACTTTTAAAACATTTAATATTTCAATATAATATAGAAATTCTATACATTTCTTTAATCGGGTGTTTTAAATTCGCCCAGTTGATAATAGGGAAGCATATTTTCTTCGGCCCACTGAATCGACTCCACCGGCGTCATTCCCCAGTTGGTCGGGCACGTGCTGACAAACTCTACCAGGCTGAAACAACGGCCTTCCATTTGATACTGGAACGCCTTTTTAATTGCTTTCTTACCCCTGACAATATATTTCGGTTTCAAAACGGTTTGCCTTGAAATATAGGCAGGCGTTTGAAGGCCTGAGATCAATTCGGCAATTTTGAAGGGCATACCAACGTCCTCAACATCGCGTCCTGCAGGAGAGGTTGTGGTACGCTGCCCCGGCAGTGTCGTCGGTGCCATTTGGCCGCCGGTCATGCCGTAGACCGTATTGTTCACAAATATTGTGGTAAACTTTTCTCCCCGGTTGGCCGCATGTATGATTTCTCCCATTCCGATACTTGCAAGATCGCCGTCCCCCTGATAAGTAAAAACTATCAGGTCCGGACGAACCCTTTTAATACCGGTTGCCATGGCCGGCGCTCGACCGTGGGCGGCCTCTTGAAAGTCGAATGTGAAATAATTATAGGCCAACACAGCACACCCAACAGGTGCAATGCCGACGGTTCTGCCCCGAATACCCAGCTCGTCGATAACTTCAGCCACCAATCGGTGAATAATCCCATGGGTGCAGCCCGGGCAGTAATGGGTATGCTGATCGGAAAGCGCCTCGGGTTTCTTGTATGTTTTTGCCATGATGTCTTCTCCTAAAAAATTTCCCAACCTGCGACACTGTATCGGTGTTGCTGAAACCGAAGTTAAGGGTGCGAAACTTGAGCAAATAATCTAACCTTATCAATAACTTCTTCAGGTGTGGGTATTTCTCCACCTGCTTTTCCATGCCAGTAAACCGGACATTTCCCCTGAACGCTTCTCTCGACGTCTTCAACCATTTGTCCCATGCTGAGCTCAAAACTGATAACAGCCTCGCAGCCCTCTTTTGACGCTGCTTCCCTTATCGGATTTATAGGAAATGGAAAAAGGGTCTGGGGCCTTATCATGGCCACTTCAAGGCCTTCGGTCTTCATATTGTCAATGGCCGTCTTGCACACCCTACTCATGGTGCCGTAACTCACAATAAGTGCCCGGTAGTCCGAATCGATGTTATACGGTTCATATCGAACCTCTTCTTGCTTCATACGATCGTATTTGGCCTTTAAGGCCAAATTATGTTCTTCCAGGAGTTGTGCATCTAAAAAAAGAGATTTAACCAAATTGCGTTCCTTGCTGTTACGGGTGTCCATACCGTTTGTTGCCCAGCTGTCTTTATTGCTCGGTTCGGATTTAAGGTGATCTGAAAATTCAACGGGCTCCATCATTTGCCCGATCAAACCGTCTCCTAAAATCATCACCGGGTTTCGATACTTTTCCGCCAAAGGGAATGCCATCATGACCATATCAACGGCTTCCTGAACACTTGCCGGCGCCATGACGAGCAACCTGTAATCACCATGCCCTCCACCTTTTGTGGCCTGAAAATAATCCGCTTGGGACGGCAATATCCCCCCCAATCCTGGGCCGCCCCGAACAATATTAACAAAAACGGCCGGAAGCTCGGCAGATGAGATATAACTGAGGGCTTCACTCATCAGGCTTATCCCCGGACTTGATGATGTTGTAAAAACCCTTTCACCACTTCCGGCAGCTCCAAAAAGCATATATCCCACGGCGACTTCACTTTCACCTTGTAAAAATACACCCTCTACTTCCGGCATTCGGCGAGAAAGGTATTCGGCAACTTCAGATTGAGGGGTAATTGGATAAGCAAAATAATTGAGGCATCCAGCCCGGATTGCGGCCTCTCCAATTGCCTCGTTCCCTTTCATTAAAATTTTACCCATATTTTCCCTCCAGCTATTCTTCCGCTTCTTGAGTTTCTTCAACGACTTTGGTTATGGTGATGGCCACATCAGGACACATGATACAGCAGGTCGTACAAAAAATACAGTCTCCAGGACGTGCCTGATACGCAGGGAAATAGCCCATCGCATTCACTTCATCGGACAGTTCCAGAACATTCTTTGGGCAAACGGCCACACATAGCCCGCATCCTTTGCATCGATCCTTGTCGATGGTATGTTTATAAGGCATATATTCTAACCCCTCTATAGTTTAACGTCTCTGAATTTCTACAACTTAATGAAAATATAGGACATTTTTGAAAATTGAACGCTTGCCTCGGATATGCAATTATGGAATGATGGAATACTGGAAGGTTGGTTTTTAAAAGGATCTTATCCATTTTATTTTTTTTCCTCGACACAAATTTTACTATTTACCCAAAATTGCATTGCCCTATAACCCATTACTCCAATATTCCATCATTCCAATTGGAGCGAAGCCCCTAAGTTATGAGCTTAACAACGAACGATTTATTTTTTTTAGTTCTACGGCTTTTTTCCACGGTGGAACAAGCTGTCTTTCTATGGGGAGCACCGGACAGGAAAAACGTCCCATATCTATCTCGGGCAACAGTTCCACAGAGACAGTAATAAACTCTAACGGCAGCCGACTTTCTACGGATAACGCTTTAACAAAATCATATCCGTTGTATATATCATCAACCGAAGTTTCATCGATCAGATTTGCATTGCCGATGACTCCATTGATGGTCATTTTCGAAGCCCTTTCAATCTCACTACGCATTTTCAAGCAACCTTCAATGGTATCAGTGAACGGCCGAAAGGGATTCACCACCTGCAACATATGAACAAGTTTATTGCTAAAAGAATCGGCCAGTGCTGCAAGGACGGTTGCTCCCACATCGTTGCCTCCGGCGTCAATCAGTGTCAAATCCACCGGATGACGGATTAATCCTGCGACGGCAGGGCTCAAAATGGGTAGATCGGCCTGAAGATATTTTTCCTCGGGCACCACCACCTCGATCCCCATCTTCAAAAGCGGTTTTCTCGCTTCTCTGGTTCTGAAGTAAGGGTTAACCAGATCGAGATCCGCGATCTTTACATCAACGCCGGCACGCTTTTGATTCACGGCAAGGTTTATGGAGACTTCGGTTTTCCCGCTTCCGTAGTTTCCGACAATGATGACGATTCCTGTAACCTGTTCCACGCTTTGAACTCCAATGGCTAAAACCGAGCCTAAATTTGACAAGCCTTCAAAGTATAAACGTGTTTTGTATTTTTATTTTATATCGGTGTCAAGCTCTTTTCCGAAACATGGGTTTGAATAAGGGAAATCTTTGAACCAAACCTGTTTTTGGAAGCCGATCCGCCGAAAGATCAACGGGATAGCCTTGCTTAAAGCCCGGCTCCATGAAACCGGAGATACCTGTCACCTTCTTTAGGCTGCAAAAAAATTAGGGAATAAATACGATTGACGGTTTGCTTTGCCTTTGTTAAAAGAAAAATTAAGAGATAAACGCAAAAACTTTTCAGACGCCGGGGTGGATGAATGAATAAAAAAAGCGATTGGGTTTTTATCGGATTATTGTCGCTATGCACTGCGTTTTTTCTCGGAGGCTGCAGCGACATACTCCTGTTCAATCCCAAAGGACCCATCGGTGATGTCGAGCGATTTGTCATTATTGCGTCCATCGCGCTCATGTTGATTGTCGTCATTCCGGTTTTTATCATGGTCTTCTTGTTTCCCAGGAAATACCGGGCCTCCAACATTAAAGCGACCTATATGCCGAAATGGAGCCGTTCAGGCAAAATCGAATTGGTCATCTGGCTGGTCCCCACTATCATTATCACGGTCCTCGGGATCCTGATCTGGGATACCACTCACCGTCTGGACCCCTATAAGCCCATTGATACCGGCGTTAAGCCCATCAACATCGAGGTTGTCTCTTTGGATTGGAAATGGCTCTTTATATACCCGGACCAGAATATTGCCATCGTCAATGAACTCGTTTTCCCTGCCAATGTCCCGCTGAGCTTCAGAATCACTTCCGACACGGTAATGACTTCTTTTTTCATTCCGCAACTCGGCAGCCAGATATATGCCATGGCCGGCATGCAGACCCGGTTGCATCTCCTGGCCGATGAACCCGGAGTCTATGCCGGTCAGAACCAGCAATTCAGCGGCCGCGGTTTTGCCGATATGAACTTCAAGGCCATTGCCGTTTCCCGGGAAGAATACGAAGCCTGGGTTCAGAAAGTCAAGCAATCCGCAGACAAACTCGATCTGGCCCGATATGAGAAACTTCAAAAACCGAGCTCCGATCACCCCGTGTCGCACTTCTCTTCGGTCAAGCCCGATCTGTTCGATTACATCATGCGCAAATACAATGAAACCATGGACATGAATCCCGGCGCCATGAATAAGGAATCCGGCTCCATGCACATCAAAACCGGCGCTTTGGAGGGAAGTTGATATGTTCGGAAAGTTAGGCCTTTCTGCGATACCTTACCATGATCCGATCGTTATGGGTGCCGTGGGCGGTTCGATTCTGCTGGCCGTGGTGATCCTGGCCCTGATTACTTACTACCGAAAGTGGACCATCCTTTGGAAAGAGTGGCTGACCAGTGTCGACCACAAAAAGATCGGCATCATGTATATTATCCTGGCACTGGTCATGATGCTTCGCGGTCTCTCCGATGCCGTCATGATACGATCACAGCAGGCGCTTGCCGCAGGCATGTCACACGGCTTTCTGCCTCCCGATCACTTCAACCAGGTATTCAGCGCACACGGCACGATTATGATCATCTTCGTGGCCATGCCGTTTATGGTCGGATTGATGAACATCGTGATACCGCTACAAATCGGCGCCAGGGATGTGGCGTTTCCTTTTTTGAATTCGGTCAGCCTCTGGCTGACCACGGCCGGCTGCCTTGCTGGTCATGGTATCACTGGGAGTGGGCGAATTTTCCAAGGCCGGCTGGTCCGGATATGCTCCCCTAACGGAATTGAAATACAGCCCCGGTACAGGGGTGGACTATTGGATATGGGCTTTCCAGATTGCCGGTGTCGGCTCACTGATGACCAGCATCAACTTTCTCGTCACCATCTTGAAAATGCGCGCTCCCGGCATGACGCTCATGCGAATGCCGATCTTCGTCTGGACTGTTTTATGTACCGCCGTACTCATGGTTCTTTCATTTCCCGTTCTGACCGTCGCCCTTGCCATGTTGACCTTCGATCGTTATCTGGGCATGCATTTTTTCACCAACTCGCCTCGGCGGCAATATGATGATGTATACCAACCTGTTCTGGATCTGGGGCCATCCCGAAGTCTATATCGTGGTTCTGCCGGCTTTCGGCATCTTTTCTGAGGTCGTTGCCACTTTTTCCGGGAAACCGTTGTTCGGCTATACCTCAATGGTGCTTGCCACCATGGCGATCATGGTCCTTTCCTTTTCCGTTTGGCTGCACCATTTTTTCACCATGGGTGCCAGCCCCAACGTCAATATCTTCTTCGGCATTACGACCATGATCATCGCAGTTCCCACTGGAGTAAAAATCTTCAACTGGCTTTTTACCATGTACCGCGGCCGCATACGGTTCACTACGCCGATGTTCTGGACCCTGGGATTCATCATGACTTTTACTACCGGAGGCATGACGGGCGTGCTGCTGGCATCGCCGCCCGCCGACTACGTGCTTCACAACAGCCTGTTTCTGATAGCCCACTTTCACACAATGCTGATTGCCGGATCGCTTTTCGGCTACTTTGCAGGCTATGCCTACTGGTTTCCGAAGGCCATAGGATTTACCCTGAACGAAAAGTGGGGTAAACGGACATTTTGGTCCTGGCTGATAGGTTTCTACCTTGCGTTTATCCCATTGTATGTTCTGGGTCTCATGGGCATGCCCCGCCGCATGGTCCATTACGACAACCTGGCCTGGCAGCCCTATCTGATCATCGCGGCCGGCGGCCTTGCCGTGATCCTGATCGGCGTCCTCTGCCAAATGATTCAACTGGTCGTAAGCATCAAAGAGCGCCATACCGCCCGGGATCTGACCGGCGATCCCTGGGACGGCCGTACCCTGGAATGGACGATGGCTTCACCACCGGCCGTCTATAACTTTGCAACAACGCCCGAGGTGCACGGTATCGACGCTTTTACGGACATGAAGGAAAAAGGCATTGCACATCAGAAACCGGATCGATACCATGACATCCACATACCGAAAAACACCGCAGCAGGTTTTGTTAACGGCATATTGTCTTTCATATTCGGATTCGCCATGGTCTGGTACATCTGGTGGCTGGCTGCCATCAGCGCCCTGGGCATGCTTGTCACGGTAATCATCCGGTCAGCCGATGACGACACGGAATACACGGTGCCCGCGGCCGAAGTGGAACGAATCGAAAATCTGCACTATCGGGAGTTGGCAACCGCCGCAGCGATGTCCCGTCCGACAGGCGACTGGGCAATGCCGGAAATTTTACCACAGGTGTAACCGATGATAACTGACACTTCAACCTTCAACGCAGTTTCTTCCGGTGAATTTGAACACCCGGATACCATTGAGAACCAGGCCTTCGGGTTCTGGATTTACATTATGAGCGATCTCGTCCTGTTTGCGACGATCTTTGCGACCTATGCGGTCTTGGGTCATAACTATGCCGGCGGTCCTACAGGCAAAGATCTGTTTCACCTGCCCTATACATTCGGTGAAACCATGCTTCTTTTGTTCAGCAGCGCAACCTATGGCCTGTCCATGCTGGCCATGAACAAGAACAGGAAGGATCTGGTTTTGCGGTGGCTCTTCGTTACATTTCTGCTCGGCCTCGGATTCCTTGCCATGGAAATCAATGAATTCCACCATATGATTCTTGACGGCAACGGACCGGAGCGGAGCGCCTTTCTTTCGGCTTTTTTCACCCTGGTTGGCACCCACGGGAGTCATGTCGCCTTCGGCTTGATTTGGATGTCGGTGATGATGGGCCAGATCATCGCCAAGGGGTTGTCCGCACCTGTCCAATCCAGGCTGATACGCTTGAGTATCTTCTGGCATTTTTTGGATGTCGTATGGGTGGGCGTCTTTACCATTGTCTATCTGATGGGGGTAATGTAGATGAACCGGACACCAATCGACAGCGCAGGCGCAGGCCGGGGAAGCTTCAAGTCCTACGCCATTGGATTTATTCTTTCGATTGTGCTGACCGCCATTGCCTTTGCGCTGGTGATGCAGAGCGGGGAGTTGCCCCGGTGGGCCGTATCATTCGGAATCTTTGGCGCGGCCATTTTGCAGATCCTGGTGCACCTGCACTACTTCCTGCACCTGGATACCACTTCTACGGCGCGTTGGAATGTGTTGGCCCTGATAATCACCTTGCTGATCATGATCCTCTTTGTCGGGTTGACACTCTGGATCATGGCCGACCTCAATTATCGCATGATGTGACCATGCCTGACGTGATCAAAAAATATATCCTCGTAACCAAGCCGACGATAATCTTCGGCAACCTGGTCACCGCAGCAGGCGGCTTTCTTCTTGCTTCCAAAGGACGAATTGATATTGTCGTTTTGCTGTCGACCATCATCGGCATATCCCTTGTTGTCGCTTCCGGCTGCGTCTTTAACAACTGTATCGATAGAAACTTAGACCGAAAAATGGCCCGGACACGTAATCGCATTCTCGCCCAAGGGTTGATGTCGCAGAAAGCCGCTGTCTTCTATGCATCGCTGCTGGGCATGGTCGGTATCATGCTGCTCCGGGTATCAACGAACATGCTATCCGTAGGCATCGTGCTGATCGGTTTTGCGATCTATGTGGTGGTGTACAGCCTGTATCTGAAACGCAATTCCGTATATAGCACGCTGATAGGCAGCTTGGCGGGGGCTGCACCCCCCCTTGCAGGGTATTGCGCGGTCAGCAACCAATTTGACATGGGAGCGATAATATTACTGTCGATCTTCAGTTTATGGCAAATGCCCCATTGTTATGCCATCGCCATTTACCGCTTTAAAGATTACACCGCCGCCGGGATACCTGTACTGCCTGTCCATCTGGGAATGCCGGCGACAAAAAGGCATATCGTCTCCTATATACTGGCCTTTACGGTTGCCACGCTAATGCTGACCGTCGGCGGGTATACCGGTTACATCTATCTTGCAGTGGCGGCCGCGATGGGCCTGTCCTGGCTGTCCATGGCCCTGGCAGGTTTTAAGAAATCCGATGAACGCATATGGGCTAAAAAGCTGTTTGTCTTCTCCATTCTGACCATAGCCGTCCTGAGCGTCATGATGGCAACAGACTTCACGGTATCCGCTACATCACATATGCTATTGACCTTTGCTCAGTAGTCCGGTACACCGCTGTGAAAAAAGTGCAAGTGTATTTTGTGAACAAGCACGGATCATTTACTGATTTTTTTTGTATTTTCTTTCTGTCGCTTCAAATCCCGCCATTTTTTAAGCAACTCTTTAATATGGTTTTCATAACCTCTGTCCGTAGGCTTATAAAAATGTCGGTTTTTTAGTTTTTCCGGCAAATAGTCCTGGTGGACATAGGCATCCCGGAAATCATGCGCATACTTGTAGCCTTCGCCGTAACCCATTTCCTTCATTAACGATGTGGGCGCATTGCGAATATGCAAAGGAACCGGCAAAGCACCATGTTGGTCTATTGCCCCTTTGACCGCTCCGTAAGCGGTGTATATGCTGTTGCTTTTCGGGGCCGTCGCCAGATAGACGGCAGCCTGAACAAGCGCCAGTTCTCCTTCCGGATGGCCGAGAAACCGAAAAGCCTCCATGGCATTCAACGACACGCCTATGGCATGAGGGTCGGCATTTCCGATATCTTCGGACGCAAATCTGACCATTCTTCGTGCAACGTAAAGAGGATCTTCTCCGGCAGACAGCATTCGACCGAGCCAATAGGCTGCAGCATCCGGATCGCTTCCCCTTAAACTCTTATGAAATGCAGAGATAAGATTATAGTGTTCATCACCGGTTTTATCATACAAGAGTGCCTTTCGTTCCAGGACACGTTCTACATCTTGAAGCGTTATATTTATGGGCTTTTCCTTTGATGGATCTTCGCGACTCGATGCGATGAGAAATGCCGTTGTTTCAAGGCTGTTGAGTGCTGTCCGGGCATCGCCGTCTGATATTCGGACCAGATGAGAAAGTGCATCCTCATCGAAAATCAAATTCATGTCCCCAAGACCCCTATCCTTGTCATTAAGGGCGTTTCGCATAATGGCGGCAATATCTTCGTCAGAAAGCGAATTGAGAGTTATCACACGGCATCTGGACAAGAGGGGCGGAATCACTTCAAATGACGGATTTTCGGTGGTTGCACCAATTAAGGTGATGAGACCGCTCTCCACATGGTGAAGGAATGCATCCTGCTGCGCTTTGTTGAACCTATGAATTTCGTCCACAAAAAGAACGGTTTTTTTTCTAAAAAGTTTCTGCTGGTTTTTTGCATCCTCAATAACCGACCTGATCTCCTTAACGCCTGACAGAACCGCAGAAAAATGGACGAAATGACAATGGGTATGGCTTGCGAAAATTCTAGCAAGGGTTGTTTTTCCACATCCCGGCGGGCCCCACAAAACCATAGAAAAAATCCGATCCTTCAAAATGGCATGCCGTATCAGTGTCCTCTCTCCAACAGCATGCCTTTGCCCGATGAACTCGTCAATGCTCACAGGACGCATTCTGTCCGCAAGAGGTCGCAAAACATAACCATCCTTTTGGGCGCGGTATTCAAACAGATCCATTGTTAATCCTTTAATAAAATCGCTTCGCGATTTTATACAACGCGGCTTCGTCGCTTTAAAGAAAGATCATCCATTCCGCTCTCTGAGGCTTTGGCCCTCCTGCCGGAGGCTAATACTAAAGGATTTAGAAAAACTCCCCGACCCCACAATTGTCCAGCATCCAAAATTCAGTATCATCTTTTGGACTTGCCTGTCCGTTTGCGGAAAATGATTCGGATCGGTGTCTTGTCAAGCCCTGCCTTATCCCTGATCTGATTCATAAGGTATCGTTTATAGGAAAAATGGACGGCATCCGGATAGTTTACAAAACAAACGAATGTCGGCGGCCTGGTTGATATCTGGGTCGCATAATAAAATTTAAGGCGCCTTCCTCTGTAAAGTGATGGTTCGTTCTGCAAAATTGCTTGCTCGAATACCCTGTTGAGCTGCCCGGTCCCCATCCGCAATGTGTATTGTTTAAATACGTCTTCAACAATATCAAATATCTTAAAGACCCTTTGGCCTGTTAATGCTGAAATGGTTGTCATCGGTGCAAAGCTTAAAAATTTGGCTTGCATTCTTAACCGGTCATAATATTCTTTTGAAGTTTTGCTGTCTTTTTCAACAAGATCCCATTTGTTTAATAATAAAATACAACCACATCCACGGTCAAAGGCATACCCTGCAATATTGATATCCTGTTCTGTTATCCCTTGATGGGCATCAATGACAATCAGCGCAACATCACACCGGTCAAGGCTTCTTAATGCTTTGATAATTGAAAATTTTTCAAGCTTTTTCGACACCCGTGCCTTACGGCGAATACCTGCTGTATCGATAAGAAGGTATGGTTTTTCATTGATTTTACAAAGAGAATCAATGGCATCACGTGTTGTCCCGGGCATATCACTGACTAGCAGGCGCTGTTGCCCTAACATCCGGTTGATCAAAGATGATTTTCCGACATTCGGCTTCCCCACCACCGCCAATCGAACAACGTCACCGTTTTCTTCGGTATCTGTTTTTGGCAGAATCTCAGTCAGGTCATCTAAAAAATCCGTGATTCCATAACGGTGCTCAGCAGAAATAGGGTATAATTTCTTTATCCCGAGCTTATAAAAATCATAAAGTTTAACCTCCTGTTCGACCCCGTCAATTTTATTGACGGCAAAAAAGACCGGTTGTGACAGGGGGCGAAGGATCCTCACAACATCTTCATCAAATGGGGAAATTCCACTCTTGCCATCCAGCAAAAGAATAATAACATCCGCATCTTCGATGGCCTGAAGGATTTGTGAACGTATCTTATGGGCAAAGTTATCCTCATCACCACCCGGAAATCCGCCGGTATCGACCAGTGTAAAATCAACCCCATTCCAGACGGCATCACTGTAATGGCGGTCCCTTGTAACACCAGGGAAGTTGTCAACAAGGGCCTTCCTTGTCCCGGTTACACGATTAAAAAAGGTCGATTTACCCACATTGGGACGACCCACTATGGCAACAATCGGTTTCATGGCATATTGGGAACTTCTCGTTTTTTCAATAATTCAAGAAAAATATAGGACATTTTTTGGGGCTTGAAAGCCTATATAGGCTATGGAATAATGGAATAGTGGAAGGTTGGGTTTTAAAAGGATGTTATCCATTTTTAGCTTGATCGACTGTATAAATTCTACCATCAATCCAACATAACTTCATCCCTGAACCCATTATTCCATTGTTCCAACATTCCATCATTCCAACTGGGCCTGCCACTAGTACCTTGTAATGGCAAGCGGTACGAAACCCCCGTCTTGGAATACATGCAGTTCAACCCAGATATACATGAACCATCAATACATTGTCAAATTGCGAAAACTTGTGGTGCGGAATGTGGTGAAGCATTTTTTTGTGTCGATCAGAATATCTTTATTCAATGTTTTGTTTGACATATAAACCCCATTTTTTTATATACACTCATTCAAAAAAGGAGGGGTTTTATCCGTTAATCCAGGATTATCAGGCCATCCTGGGCAACAAAATACCATCTAAAGAGCTTACCGCGCATGTGATTGAGTTTTAACATCTTTTCTTCAAGAAAGCTTGCCGATTTTTATATCATCATGAAATTTACGATCTTTAAACGACTGACTTTCGGATATCTTGCCATAATGATGCTCGTATTGTTTCTGGTCATTTTTGTAACCATTAAGCTCAACCAGTTGGCCCGCCTCACACGCGCGGCTTCATCCGTTGATGGTCAGACGGTTCGTCTGACCGAACGCCTTTCGAACAATATGTTTTCAATGGTCAGTTTCGAAAAGAAATACCTTATTTCCAAAGACAATGACTTTTATCAACATTTTCTTAAGATTAAAGAGGATTTTAATAGAGACATTGAGCAACTGGGGCTGCTGGTAACGGTTCCTGGAAAAAAGAAAATTAAAATTTTTCATATCGCCGGTACTGGGAAAAAAGAAAGCTTTTTTAAAATCAATCAGCTTTCTAATGAATATTTTTCCATCTTCACCCAGGAAATCGAAAATATTAACAAAGGCCGAGCATATCCATATAAGGAATATCAGATTAAAAAAGAAAAAATTGTTGAAGAAATCAATAACAATTTCAAATATATCATATGGTCGGCAAAATCCGATAGAGACGAAAAGATAAAAATTTCCAGCGAAATCAGCACCAATGTTTTTAAAACCACATCCATTGCTGCCGGACTTTCCATTATTTTTGGTATTTTGATCTCATTTTTTAATACCCGGAGCATCAATCGCTCCATATTGTTGTTACAGAAAAAAACAAAGGATATTGCAAAAGGCAAATTCGAAAAGATTCTCGATATCGCCTCACCTCCTGAAATAAAAGATTTAGCAAACGATTTCAATACAATGTGTGATAAGCTGAAGGAACTGGCTGAAATGAAAGAGGATTTCATCAGTCACGTATCCCATGAACTTCGTACGCCGCTAACCGTTATAAGGGAAGCTTCGAGATTATTGATTGATGGAACGTTTACCGACAATCCCAAAAGTCGAGATGAATTATTAACCATTGTCAGCGATGAGTGCGAACGACTTATTGTATCGGTCAACAGAATCCTGGATCTGTCCCGTATGGAAGCAAAGATGATGGAGTATCATTTCAATCACACCGATCTGATCCACCTCATACAAAAGTGTATTTTGAAACTGGCGCCCATTGCTCAGCGGAAAAATATTACGCTCGAATTCACTCCACCGCCCAAGCTCCCGGAAATCTTGATGGATTCCGAAAGGGTCAGCCAATTACTTGAAAATTTAGTCGCAAATGCTTTAAAATATACGGATGCAAAAGGATCGGTTATAGTAAGTACCACTTTAAAAAAACACGACGATAAGGTAGTCGAAGTATCGGTTTCGGATACAGGTTGTGGCATTCACGAAAAAAATCTTTATAAAATATTCGACAAATTCAAACGGGTAGAGAGCGGGAAAGAAACCGTCAGAGGTACGGGTCTCGGTCTTTCCATTGTAAAACATATAATTACAGTACATGGAGGAAAAATATGGGTAGAAAGTATTCCCGGCAAAGGAAGCACTTTTTTCTTTACATTGCCTGTTGGATGAGCCTTTTACTTGCCGGAACCGGATGCGCCCCTTATTATAACCTGTATAATGAAGATCCGTTTTCGGTTAATCAGTACAGTGAAGCGAACCAGCTTTTATTTGAGGCAAAATTGTCTTTTTCCAATGGCGATTTCTTGACATCATTAAAAAAAAGTCAAGAAATGTTACACCGTTTTCCTCAAAAATACGGCGGCCATGCACTTTATATGATGGGCTTGATATATGCCAATCCGGAATACACCTATGTGAATTATGGCATATCGATTCATTTTTTTAAAAAACTCGTCAAAGAATATCCTGAATCCGTTTTTAAAGACAAAGCAAAAATCTGGATTTGGCTTTTAAATCAGAACATGAACTATGCAAAAAAGGTAGATTTGCTGGAAAATGAACAGAGAACAGAAAAAAAACAGATAATAAATTTACAAAATCAGATAAAACGTTTAAAAGAGATTGATTTGGGTATTGATAAAAAGAAAAGAGAGGCCCTTCCAGCAATTGGACAGGAACATAATGGACGACCATAAAGGAAAAATACTCGTTGTTGATGATGACCGGAATATTCTTCAGGTCATCCAGATGCGACTTGAATCCGGAGGATACCAGGTTACAAAGACCACCGGTGTGGAGAAGGCCCTGAAACTGGCCGAACAAGAACCGTTCGATCTGGCAATGATCGATCTGAAACTTGACGATCAAGACGGTATCCAGCTGATGCAAAATATCCGCCATATCATTCCCGACCTCCCCGTGATCATTCTCACTGCGTATGGAACAATTAACAGCGCCGTTGAGGCTATGAAAAAGGGAGCACATAGCTATTTAACCAAACCGTTTGACGGTCATGAGCTGCTCATGCAGATAAACAACTGTCTGGAAACCAGTAAGCTGTCAAAAGAAGTGAAACAATTGCAGCGCTTGGTCAAAGAAAGGTACGGGTTTGATAATATCATCGGCAGAAGTGAAAAGATGAAAAACGTTTTCGAACAGGTCACACTAGCGGCTGCAACGGATTCCAATGTATATATTGAGGGGAAAAGCGGCACCGGAAAGGAGTTGATCGCAAAAACCTTGCATGTTGCAAGCGACAGAAAGGATCATCCCTTTATTGCTCTAAATTGCGCGGCCATACCGGAAAATCTTATGGAAAGCGAACTTTTCGGATATGAGAAAGGTGCATTTACCGGGGCTGACAAGAGTAAAAAAGGCCTTATCGCCGAGGCTGCCTTTGGCACCTTTTTTCTGGACGAAATATCTGAAATGCCCCTTTCCATGCAGGTCAAAGTCTTGAGAGTTTTAGAGGAAAAGGAATTTTATTCTGTAGGGGGAAGACAGATTGAAAAAATGAATGCAAGAATCATCGCTGCATCCAATAAAAATCTCGAACAAGAGGTCAAAAACGGCCGATTCAGAGAGGATCTTTATTATCGTATTCATGTCATTCCGATAAAACTACCCACACTCAATGAGAGAAAAGAGGATATCCCGATACTTTCCAGGCATTTTTTAAAAAAACATTCCGAGGAAATGGGGAAAAATGTAAACGCGTTTTCAACCGATGCCATGCAGAAACTGATCTCTTATCCGTGGCCGGGCAACATCAGAGAGCTCGAAAATACCATTGAATGTGCCATGGCCATGGCGAAACACAATATCATTACAGAGGATCTCATCCTTCAAACCCAGAACGTTCATCCAGAAAGTTTAAAATCATTTAAAGATGCTAAAGAAAATTTTGAAAAAAATTATCTTATTCAGCTATTTGAACTGACCAAAGGCAACGTCAGCCAGGCAGCTCAACTGGCCGGAAAATATCGTGCGGATGTTTATGAACTTATAAAAAAATACAATATCAAACTCGCCGATTTCAGAGAGAAATAGGTTGCTAACCCTGCAACCTATCCAACCCGAAAACCATCCCTCTTTCGTTTTCATTCAGCTTAAACTTCATACCTAAGTGCTCTAATTCATAATTACGATATCGAATAAATAAAAAAAGTTATACGTATTTACGAATACATGTACTAAGTTGAGCAATTTTTCCATGCATTTTTATGTTCAGAAATTATACTCAATGCCGATAAAAGTATATAGGGCGTTAATCATAACTCAATATTCGGCAACAAATGCATTCAAAAACAATATATTACCCGCTTATCATTTTTCCCGTCTTATTTGTCATCTGTGTGGCTGGTGCAATTTTTGCGTCTGATTCATCGAAAAATTATTCAATTTTGATAGATCTGATTAAACTTGAAGACAAACAAGGTCCCTTTTTCGCATTAAACGACTTTGAAAAATCTTTTGATAAAGAGTTGCATAAATCAAGCATTGAATTTTTCGATCAACACCCTGACGTTATCAAGAAGATTCAGGCAGATCTCGATGGCCAACCCATTCAATGGCGCCTGAAAAATATTTCACACCGGCTCATGTATGTTCCGGAGACAAGAAAAGAATATACTGCTGTATTTGAAAGGTATTGTAATGACGTCATCAATGACGTTTTGAGACTTACGAAATTTAAGAATCCGTATATCACCATTCATACATTGGGCGTTTCCAAGCCTGAAAACTCAGTAACAAAAGGCACCAATGCATTTATTGTGCATAATTTAGGCAAAGAATATGTTGCCACCTATGTATTTTCAAACAAAGATCATAAGGAGGTCGCTGTTGAGCTGACAGGTCAGATATTTCTGGGTGAAGTCGGTTCTTATTCCAGCTATATCTCTTTAAACGAAAGCGGATCTTTTGAATTTACGAGGGATCATTATACGATTTGGCAGAACAGTGCAAAAAATCCATATACAGCGTTAATAACACCTGTCGAAGAAACACTCCATATCCTCTTAAGACAATATACTGAAAGATCGATCCAAGATAGAATCGAAAATAGTGCGGCTAAAACCTTAAAGGAAGTACAGGCCATCGTTGAAGATTGGATTTGTGTGGAAGAAGCGATTGTCGGAGGGCTGGTATACGCGTTACTGCCGTCAACCGTTGAAAAATATATTCCTGACCTACCCGATTCCTTGATTGAATCGGATGTTAAAACCAAAGTTAAGTTCAAAAAATACCGCCACTTAAGAAAAGGAATACAAATTGTCGACCAATTGGGTTACAAAAAGTCAATAAAAATGTATCGGGATGACCCCATGGCATTTCGCCATCTTTTAATGTAGACCATTCAAGTTTCTATTCTTTATTTTCTATTAATATAACAAAAGCAGGGGGGAAGTTTCCCCCCTGCTTTTGTCGCTGCCTTTGCCAAAGGATGATTGGTTATTTTTTTATGATTTCATAGGCCGAAACGGAGATCTGTTTCTTTCCCTCGCTTTCCAGTACGGTTCCCTTTACCTGAACATTCATCCCGACATGAGTCGCCAGTTCCTTGCCTTGTTCGGTGTCGGCCACATCGAAAATTTGGCCATCTTTAGCCACGATTTGATTGGCATTATTGATGGTCCCGGTGACCATCAGTTCCTGATTCTGCATTGCTGCGCCCTCTTCAGCCATTGCCGGGGCCTTATCGGCTGAAAAGGCAACCCCTGACATCGTAACGACCACAAACAGTGCACACACTAACAGACAAATTGTTCTTTTCATACCATCCTCCTTTTATTTTTGTCCCGTCTTATCCGGAAGCATTCGAAATAACCGTATAGCGCTTTAAAACGACCTTATCTTGCGAACTCGCTGAAACCCCGTGTTATTTCATTTGCGCTGGGATGATGAATCCGTCAGGCTTTTTATTTGCAATGGCTGTGCCAAGTATATGAAAAAGACATAACCAATTGTTTTATAAATAAATAAAATTCAATCCATTATATATACAAGCCGGGCATGTGAAGGGATTTTCATACGGATATTTGAAGGGATTTGAGATGAATAAAGACAAGCTTTTGTAAATAAATGCGAATCAGATGAATGATATTTCCTTCATGATAAATTTGATCTTAGATTCTTATTGTAGAAAGGATTCAATAAAGCCGTTTCCCGCGATCCAGACTTCGATATTGAACCGCTTCGGCAATATGATCAACGCTGATGTCGGATGCATCGTCGAGATCGGCAATGGTGCGGGCGATTTTAAGGATGCGGTTGTAGGCCCGGGCAGACAAACCCAGTTTGTCGATGGCACTTTCAAGAAGATCGCAGGAGGCCTCGTCAATCCGACAGTGTTTTTTAATGTGCCGGTTGATCATCTGGGCATTGCAGTAAATTTTTGTTCTTTTAAACCGTTCGAGCTGATGCGCTCTGGCGGCGGCAACACGTGCGCCGATAACCTCCGAAGATTCTGAATCGGATTCTCCCATAAGGTCTTTATAGAGAACTGCCGGAACTTCCACGTGAATATCGATTCGGTCCATCAGCGGCCCGGAGATTTTTGACCGGTATCGGTGAATTTGGGGATAGGTACATCTGCACTCATGCTTGGGGTCGGAAAAGTACCCGCAAGGACACGGGTTCATTGCTGCGATAAGCATAAAACTTGCCGGGTACGTCAGGGTCAGTGCTGCCCGTGAAATGGTGACCTGAAGATCTTCCAAAGGCTGTCGGAGGACTTCTAACACATGTTTCTTAAATTCTGAAAGCTCATCCAAAAAAAGGACACCATGATGCGCCAGGCTGACCTCGCCGGGTCTTGGAATATGACCGCCGCCAATTAACCCTGCATCCGATATGGTGTGATGGGGTGATCGGAATGGCCGCTTGGTTATCAGCGCCTCGTCTTTTGGAAGCATTCCGATGACGCTGAATATTTTTGTCGTTTCAATGGCTTCTTCAAATGTTATCGGAGGCAGTATCGTCGGGACCCGTTTTGCCAGCATTGTCTTTCCGGAGCCCGGGGGACCGATCATTATCAGGTTGTGTCCACCCGCAGCCGCGACCTCTAGAGATCGTTTGACGTGTTCCTGTCCCTTGACTTCTGAAAAATCGACGTCAAACGTATTCCCATAATCAAATATTTTGGAAATATCGGCTTTCTCAGGTTCTATTTTAGTAAATCCGCGGAAAAAACCCACCAGTTGAGGCAATGTTTTAGCCGGCAGAACCGTTATTCCCGCCACAACCGATGCTTCTCGACCATTGTCATAAGGCACGATGATGCCATCATATCCGGCATTTTTTGCAGCCAGGGCCATGGGAAGAGATCCCTTCACCGGTTTAATGCGACCGTCCAGAGACAACTCGCCCAAGACAAGGTATTTGGATATGATATTCTGGGAAATGATTTGGGTCGCCGTTAGTATTCCTAAAGCGATGGGCAGATCAAAACCGGTTCCTTCCTTTTTGATGTGAGCGGGTGCAAGATTAACGGTAATTCTGTCATCCGGGAAGGTATAGCCTGAATTGCTGATGGCAGACTTGACCCGTTCTTTGCTCTCTTTTACTGAAGCCTCCGGAAGCCCTACCGTGGTAAAGGTGGGAAGTCCTGATATAATATCAACTTCCACTTCGACTAAAAATGCATCGATTCCAATAACAGCACTGCTTAAAACCTTTGCGAGCACGCCTCCTCCTTTGGGGTATTATAAAAAAATCATAGAATACCTTAGCTTTAGTCACTTTATACTTTTATGTGAATATAATGAATAAACCAAGCAATAAATACGTTACCGCATTTAAGAATAAATGTACTAAGTTCAATATATTAAACAGGGATAATAAAAATTTGGGATGTGATTCAAGATTAAGATTGATTTTATTTATTTCGTATTTATGTTTCAGACGTTTAACAAAAACTTTATTTTTGTTCAATTAAATCTTTTTTACAAATTATTTATAAAACTACGAAACGATTTTATAAAGAACATTGTGTTCAGTTCATTAAATATGTTATGAATACTCAAGGGATTCATTTGGTAGTGTAATGAACCGTTTTTGAACTCAGATAAACACTGCTAAACAACACAGCATCGCTGTTAAAGTTATATTTATATGTATTATTTACAACGAACAGTCGCAAAACCGGTGCATTGCTCGGGTGTCGGGATCCATTCGGGTAAAAAAGTCAATTTAACCATAAAGCCTGCACCGCCGAATCATGGTATCAAGTTCATCAGAACAGATCTTTTGGACTGTCCTGTCATATCTGCCCATTTTAATATGGTTGTGGATACAAGCCTGGCAACTGTTATCGGTTTTGAGGGTTTTATCGTTTCAACGATAGAGCATCTTATGGCAAGCTTTGCCGGTCTATCAATTGACAATGCACTGGTGGAGATCGACAGTTATGAGATGCCGATAATGGATGGAAGCGCCTACCCCTTTACTTCCCTGATAAAGGCATCGGGAATAAAGGAGCTGAACACTCCTCGATATTTTTTTGTCATTAAAAAACCCATTGAGCTTAAAAAAGATGGCAAAATGGTCGGTGTATATCCATGTTCAACGTATAAAATAACCTGTACCATTGAATATGATCATCCGCTGATCAACACGCAGTCTTATTCCGTGGATGTGTCGGACCACATTTGGGAAAACGAAATTTCTAAAGCAAGGACCTTTGGGTTCTTACATGAATATGAATATCTAAAAAAAAATGGTCTGGCCCGCGGCGTTACCCTTGAAAATGTAATTGCCATCGATGACAAGGATGTAATCAATGAAGGCGGTTTGCGGTATCGAGACGAGTTTGTAAGACATAAAATTCTTGATTGCATCGGTGATTTTTCACTTCTGGGTATGCCGATTTTGGGCCATGTTGTGGCTGAGAAATCCGGCCATGCCTTCAACCATTCTTTTCTAAAAAAAATCTTTGCAGAAAAAGAATCATGGGAAACCGGTACGATCAATGACATAAAGGTTTCATCAAAAGATTCCCTTTAGAAATTGGACCTTTTATTTTGAATATCGGCGGGCATGTCTTTTTATGAGTCGAATGATTGTAGAAAAAATGACCGCTGCGCTCATAACAACGAGAAGAACAGCTATCCAAACATATCCATGATACTCCGCATTTTCCCGCACCACCGAAATCCCGACTACGCCGAAGAAAAAAACAATTATCATGAATACGATAACACCGATGCACACCGCTTCGGAATCATACCAGGGAATGATTGCTTTTCTAAATAGAGGATTTTGATCGATACGCATTATCGTATCCAGGGTTTAAAAAGATTCACTTACGAGCATTTTGTAAAGCCGCAAAAATGGCAGATCATACATCCTTCTTCAAAACTTATCGTATGACCGCATTCCGGACAGACTTCACCAAGGAGGCTGTTTCCATACCCTTTTTTCTTGTAAGAACCATCTTTCAAATACCGCTTTTCAAGAACCCTGCCGATGGCATCCGGTATAGACAAAACCAGGCCACCTTCCTGGAAGACCGGATGTTCTCCACCGATACCTTTGAGTTGTTCGACAATTTTTTCGACTTTTACGCCGGATCTTAAAGCAAGCGAAACGAGACGGCCGATGGCTTCGGTTTTGGCAGTGGTCGATCTTCCTGATTTTCCGATGGTTGCAAATACTTCAAAAGGCTGTCCATGATATTCCGTTACCGTAACATAAAGCTGGCCCATACCGGTTTTCATTCTGGAGGTAAATCCCTCCAGCGTTTCCGGACGTTCTTTGACGATAGCAACCAGATTGTGAAGCGGCTTGTCCTTTCCTGAATAAGACAGAACCTGATTTTCCTTGCTCCCGTCCCGGTATATGGTAACGCCCTTACAACCCAGCTCGTGGGCCAGATTATAAATTTTTAACACATCGTCAACTGTGGCATCACGGGCCAGGTTGACCGTCTTTGAAACAGCGTTATCCGTGTATTTTTGAAAAGCAGCCTGCATACGGATATGCCATTCAGAAGCAACATCATGGGCGGTGACAAAGGTTTCTCGAACATCTTCGGGTATTTCCTCAAGATGTTGAATGCCGCCTTCAACAGCAATGGTATCCATCAATCCCGTACTATAAAAACCCTTTTCTTTTGCTATGTTTTCAAAGTATGGATTCACCTCCAGCAGTTTATCGTTATCCATAACATTTCTAACAAAACTCAAGGCAAACAACGGTTCAACACCGCTCGAACAGTCCGCAATGATGCTTAACGTGCCTGTGGGTGCAATGGTTGTGGTGGCGGCATTTCGATATGTACATCCTTTTTTGTCTTTAAAAATGCTTTGATCAAAATTTGGAAAAACCCCCCTCTCCTCGCCCAGATATTTTGAGGCGGCATGAGACTCTTTTTGGATGAAACCCATCACTTTTTCTGCGATTTCTAGAGCTCTTTCTGAGTTATAAGGAATTTTCAGCTGATAAAGCAAATCAGCAAACCCCATGACGCCAAGACCGATTTTTCGATTACCCTGAACCATTTTTTCAATTTCCGGAAGTGGATATTTAGACATATCGATGGTGTTGTCCAAGAATCGGACGCTCTGCCAAACAATATCCCTTAATGCTTCAAAGTCGATCGCCGGTACGTTGGCATCGTGGGTTACAAACTTGGCCAGATTGATGGATCCAAGATTACAGGATTCCATGGGAAGCAACGGCTGTTCTCCGCAAGGGTTTGTACTTTCGATCTCTCCCAACGCCGGGGTCGGATTGTCTCTGTTCAACCGGTCTAAAAAAATGATGCCCGGATCCCCGTTTTCCCATGCCTGTTTCACGAGAGCCTGATAGACCTCGGTAGCATTCAATTCTTTTTCTTTTTCCTCGCTGTGAGGATCGATAAGGTCATAGTTGCTCCCTGTTTTGACAGCATCCATAAACGCATCCGTAACGCCGACGGAAATGTTAAAATTGTTGAGTTCGTTATTGTTCTTTTTGCTGTAAATAAACTCTATAATATCCGGGTGGTCGACTCTCAAAATCGCCATATTGGCTCCCCTGCGGGTCCCGCCCTGTTTCACCTGCTCTGTTGCCGTGTTAAAGATTTTCATAAATGAAACCGGTCCGGAAGCGATACCGCCGGTGGTTCCGACCCTGCTGTCTTTTGGACGCAGTCGGGAAAAAGAAAAGCCGGTACCGCCGCCGGACTTGTGGATAATTGCGGCATTTCTCAACGCATCGAAAATACCCTCCATGCTGTCTTCTACGGGAAGCACAAAACAGGCTGCCAACTGGCCCAGTCTCCGTCCCGCATTCATAAGCGTGGGTGAATTGGGCAAAAATTTCAATTCGGTCATCATATTATAGAAAATGTCTTCCATCTTTTTGACATCCGCATCACTGCCATACTTCTTCTCCGCCTTCGCAATATGTCTTGCCACCCTTCTGAACATCTTTTCCGGACTCTCGATGATTTTTCCTTTGCTGTCTTTCTTTAGGTACCTTCTTTTCAAAACATTTATGGCATTGTTCGAAAGATGCAGTCCATTTTTTATAAATATGGATTTGTCCAGGCGAATAGGCGACGTTTGAGTTAAGCCGTATTCCATCAACTTTGCCTGGATCATTTTATCGATAATCGGCAGGGTAATGGTATGATTTTCCATGTTGGCGATCTCTTTTCTCAAAAACCGGCTGATGCTCATGGCCTGATCGGATTCAATCAGGTTGTCTTTGGCAAGGATATCCGAAAATAATTGATCATCCCATTTGTAAGTAGTTAGATCGAAATGCCCCTCATCTGTAATTAGAATTTTACCCTTTGAGCCCATCGCCATTCTCCTGTATGATAATGATCATCGGTTTTTAAATATATCTCTATAAATAACACGAGTGTTAGATTATAACAAGTTTCGATACCGCCATTAAAGATCTATTTACTAAGGATACGTTAAATTTTATATTTCAAGAAACGGAACCTCATTCTGTTTGAATGAGGCTGCTATGGATCATGCCATTTAAAGAGAAGATTCTGTATAGAAAAACAAACCTGTTAAAGTGCATAAAATTCTGTGAACAGGTCTGTTAAAAACTTCTTGAATCACATCTTGCACACTATATGTAGTATGTCAAGATAAAAAAAACCCAATATCTGCACATTATTCAAGCAGAGCCATCTAAGATGCTGATAGCTTTGAAAAGAGCGATTTGAAAATTATTCCCGGTAAAATAAAAATGTCGATTAACATCATTTTATGGACACTGTTATGCTATTTGGTTTATTGTGGCTTTCTTTTTCTAATACAGCGACAGATCCTTTTTCCCCGCTATCTTATCGACACGCCATCTAAAGGTGAAAATCACCTTCTCATGGAAAAGATATGGATAAAAACAAGTTTCGGTAAAACCGAAGCCTGGTTTTTACCCCCGGATTCGATGACTAAAAAAGAGCCGTCACCTGCGGTCATTTTTGCGCATGGAAACGGAGAACTCATTGATTTCTGGCCGGATGAACTCAAAAGATTTCATCATTTCGGCATCGGAGTGATGCTTTTGGAGTATCCGGGTTATGGGCGTTCTGAAGGAACGCCTTCTCAAAAAAGTATCACAGAAACATTTAACAATGCTTACGATATTCTCATTGAACGTAAAGATGTGGACCCGGCCAGGATCATTTTGTTCGGGCGTTCCTTAGGTGGTGGTGCGATGTGCACACTTGCCGCCGTTCGACCCTCTGCAGCCCTCATACTCATGTCGACGTTTACCAGTGCACGCTCATTTGCAAAAAAATATTTTGCTCCCGGCTTTCTTGTCCGGGACCCGTTTAATAATCTTGCTGTTGTCCGCAACTATCCGAAACCGATTCTAGTGTTCCACGGCAAATTCGATGAGGTCATTCCCTATTCTCATGGCCTGGCGCTTTACAAGTCGGCACCTCGCGCGACAATGATCACCTATGAAAGCGGGCACAACGATTGCCCACCAAATTGGGAGATGTTCTGGAGAGATATCGGGGCATTCCTGCATGATTCCGGAATCATTACAAGCAGTGAATAGGTTAAATCCTATCTGGCAACCATGGCCCGCATCATATCACCGGCATTTTCAGCATGATCTGCGATGGAGCCGATGATTTCAGCCAGTCTGACCATATGAAAAACAGTGACGGCATCGATATTCATATTCAGTACTTTTTGTTTCACCCTGTCTTCGGCTTTGTCGGCTTCATGTTCTTGCCGCCGTAACGTACGGATAATATTTTTGATGATCACCCGCTGGTCTTCGGAGTAATTTCTAAAGTATTTTCTGGCTTCGGCAACCATCTTGCTGAGTTCTTCGATGGGGTCGATGACGACATCCGCCAGAATAAGAAACTCTTTTTCAAGTTCGGCGGGAATCCCCGGTTCATTTCTGAAAGAAATCCAGTCAAGGGCATCTTCTACAGCATCGATCACCTGGTCCTGTTCCCGCAAATATCTAAACAGCAGAAAATTATAGACCGGCATCAAGGTTCCTTTGGGCAGATGACCGCGGATGCGTCGTTTGATGACATCGGCTTCGGTTTCCAGATGAATCACTTCCTGTCTGAATTCTTCAAATGTCTTGCATTTGTTTGCAAGATGACACTCGATGGCCTGCTGAAATGCCCAGCCACACTCTTTAACCTTTTCAGCATGTTCCTGAAGGCCTTCAAAGGGTGATGTCATGAACATTGAAAAAAATGGAATGCGCATTGCCGGCTCCTTTTAAAAAATGAATTGAAGTATTTTGAAAATGATCATACTGGTCAACGCCGCTGCGGGTACCGTTAACACCCAGTATACCATAATTTTAAACACAATGCTAAAATTAACAGCTTCCATTCCACGGGCAAGGCCGACCCCAAGCACACCCCCCACTGCGGCATGGGTTGTCGATACCGGCAAACCCATTTTTGAGGCTACAAGGACCGTTGTGGCCGTTGCAAATTCTACTGAAAACCCTCGGGTATTGCTGAGTGTGGTAATCTTTTCTCCCATGGTTTCCATAACGCGATGACCGGCCATGGCAATACCACAGGCAATCCCGATGCCGCCGAAAAACAAAAGAAAAACAGGAACCGGTACTTTTCCCCCAACACCCCCGGTTTTAACCAGAAAATAAATCACCGCCAGAGGGCCGATAGCATTGGCCACGTCATTGGCCCCTTGGGCCAGGGCAACATAGCAAGCAGTTCCTATTTGAATTCTCTTAAAGACCGCCTCTGCGCCTGACTCTCTGTCTTTTACATATCGCTTTATCAAAGCCGTTGCCATAAATCCAAGCAGCACCGACAACAATACAGCAATTATTACTGCGGCCAAAGGTCCCAAGTCCATCTTTTTCCCAAAAGGCGTCTTAAATAGAAATGACAACACGACAACAAAAAGCGTCATCCCAATAAAAAAGGGAGACAATTTCAATGCCTGTATAAAGTTATCCTTTTTGGAGAGGATCAATCGAACAATAATTTTAAAAATGATAAAAGCGATAACAATACTGAAAAAAGGTGAAATGATCCAGCTGAGCACGACAGCAAGCAGCTTTCCCCAATTAATGACGCCAAAGCCACCTGCCATGATTCCAAAACCGATCATGGCACCCACGATAGAATGGGTTGTGGACACCGGCAGCGATTTCCAGGTGGCAAAACTGACCCAAAGGGCTGCGGCAAGAAGGGCTGAAAGGGCACCGATAAGCGCCACATGAGGATCGGCCATAATTTCCGTGGAGACGATCCCCTTTCGGATGGTGTTGGTCACGTGGGAACCGATGAAAACCGCACCGATGATATTTAATATTCCGGCAAGAAATATGGCCTGGCGTATGGTAATTGCCTTGGCACCCACAGATGACGCCATGGCATTGGCCACATCATTGGCACCAATGTTCCATGCCATGTAAAAACCGAAAATATAACCTAAAATGAGAATGATAGAGGGTTGAGTCATTATATTAGACTGGTATTTCTATAATTTTACGAAATCAAATGTTTCTTAACAGCAACCTGTTTGTGCCATCTGAATGGAAGAATGGAAAACTGGAATGCTGGAATATTGGGAAAAAGAACAGGAAATAAACCATTTAAATTGTAACAACTCCTTCAAACCCATCATTCCATTACTCCATCACCCCATCATTCCAATTGGGACGAAGCCTCTAAGTTCTATTATGTTTTTTGATAAACAAAGCCTGCCTTAAATTCGGAGAGATAACGATGTTATGCGGGCACATATCATGCTGCAAAATTGGAATCAATCAAAAATATGACGGTTGGGTGGAACCTATGTTTGAAACGCTCAGTTTAAGTAAAATATCGTCGGGAATGTTGTCTATAAAACGGCAGGGCCGGTTTAAAACCATTTGTGACATTCGGTCATAAATTTGGGCCGGATACGTAAAAAAGAGGTTTTCCTTAGCCCTTGTTGCCGCAACATAGATCAGTCTCAACTCTTCTTCAAGCTCTGTTTCATCATGAAGCGCATGTATCGACGGAAATCGGCCGTCAAGGGCCCATATAATAAAAACCGTGTGCCATTCAAGGCCTTTGGCGGAATGTACGGTTGATAGAATGAGCCGGTCATCAGTCGGGTCATCACTTGATAACGTGTCATTTAAACTCGTATTCGGAGGCTCCAGGGCCATGTCGGTCAAGAACGGTTCAAGATCAGGATACCGCTCCATAATGGTGACCAAATGTTCAAGATCTCTTGTCCGTTTTGGATGATCATCGTATTTCTTTCTTAATATGGGCAGGTAATATTTAACAACGGCTTCACCCATTTGGGCAACCGTCATGGGTCTGGAATCAATGTCGGAAAAGAGGTGTTTGAGCTTATCCAAACCTCTGGATCGACTGCCTTTAAGCTTGGTATTAACAAATCCTGTATATCCGGATTTTTCAGTCAAAATCGTTTCATAAATGCCCAGTGCGGTTTTGGGACCGATATTGTCCAAAAGGAGGAGGATTCTGTACCAGCTTATCCTGTCATTTGGATTGAAAAGGACTTTGAGATGGGCCAGAACATCCTTAATATGTGCAGATTCAACAAATTTAAATCCCCCCACTTTAACAAAGGGAATCCCTTCTCTGGCAAGTTCAATTTCAAGATCAAAAGAATGAAAACTTGCCCGAAAAAGTACTGCAATCTGACTCAAAGGCACACCGCTGCCATGGAGTATTTGTATCTTTTCTGCCACAAATCGCGACTGGCTGTTTTCACTTTGTGCCTTTATCAGCAACGGCAACGCCCCTCCGGGTTTTTGCGTAAAAAGATTTTTTGAATATTTCCGTGTTGCCCGCTCGATAATCACATTGGTAAGCTTTAAAATAGGTTCAACACTGCGATAGTTTTCTTCCAGCTGAATGGTTCGGGTTTTTGGAAATATTTCAGGAAATCGCATGATATTTTCAATATTCGCGCCCCGGAACGCATAAATGCTTTGCGAATCATCACCCACCACCATAACATTTTCATGGGTACCGGCGAGAAGATAAATAATTTGTGCCTGAATCTTATTGGTATCCTGATATTCGTCAACCATTAAATATTGGTAAGTTTTGCAGATGTTGTCGTGAACATCGGTGTGTTTTTTTAAAAGCATTTCCAAATATATCAAAAGATCATCATAATCCATAAAATTATGCTCGGCTTTTTGTCTTTGATACACCTTCGACATTTCATGGATTGCTTCCAGATGACGTATAAATTGCGGATAATCGTTTAGAACGATATCTTCGACAGCCATATTCTTGTTGACAGCCCGGCTAAAGATATTGGCCAGTGTCTGCTTTCTCGGAAGGGAACCGGACTTTGATGCGCCTGTCATTTCTTTTCTTATCATACTGATAAGATCTTCGGAATCCGCTCGATCAATGATTGAAAACCCGTGCTCAAATCCGATTTTGTAAGCATATTTTCGCAAAATAGCATAAGCGAATGAATGAAATGTTCCGCCGGCAACACCTTTACATCTATCATCGAGGAGTTGTGTCGCTCTTTTCAACATTTCCTGGGCAGCTTTACGCGTAAAGGTCAGTAGAAGTATTGAACCTGGAAAAATACCTTCTTCTACCAGACGTGCGACGCGGTAGGTAAGTGTTCTTGTCTTCCCGCTTCCAGCACCTGCGATGACAAGCAGAGGTCCTCGCGTAAAGTTGACGGCTTCCAGTTGAGAAGGATTAAGTTCTTTTTTATATAGGATTCGGTAATTCATTGTTGTAAAATAATTTGAAGCATTGATCAAAAAGTGTTATCTTCCAAAAGAAGTATACTTGTCAACAGTTGAATTGATTTTATATTATTTAACAGATTTTGTTGACTTTTAAATAAAATATATATAGTTATTTTAAAAGTATTTGCAACTTTAGTGAAACCACATCAACCAAGGAGGAAAATCAAATGAAGAAGATAAAGGCTCAATTGAAGACATTATCCAAATCCCTGGCCGCACTCTCCAAAAAAGTAGAGAAGATTACCGATCAGGTTGATAAGCTTAAGGCTCCCAAAAAAGCTGTGCCTGCCAAGAAGACGGTTGCAAAGAAGAAAGTCGCTAAGAAGAAAGTTGCCAAAAAGGCCGCCGCTAAGAAGAAAGTTGCCAAAAAGGCCGCCGCTAAGAAGGCAGCGCCTGCCAAACAGGTAACCATGCTGGACGCCGTATTTGATGTCATCAAACGAACCCAAAAAGGTGTGACGGTTACACAGTTAAGAGAAAAAACCAAATTGGATTCCAGACAGCTCAGTAATGCGCTTTATAAGCTCACAAAAAAAGGTGCGATTCAAACAAAGTCCCGTGGTCTTTATGTTAAAAAATAACTTTTTAAAAGGACCACTCGATCGGCAGTGAAGATAAAGTCGGTTTACAAGCTGCCTGACCGCCACGAACAAAGTCTCCTGTGCGCCCGATGAAAAGGATCAAACAAACGGGAGACTTTGAATACCCTTTATAGATTCAGCGCTACTTTTCAACATCAACTTAGAAAAATTCCCCTATAGTATTGTCATTTCAAAGATCTGTTTTATATTTCCTGATAATATCGTATCACTGAATTCATCCCGAGCTGTCCCGAGAGACAGGATCTTCGACTATCTGTGAAGAATTCAAAACTAAATTACATTTTCGGAGTATTATCATGTTTAAAAAGCGTGTCGACGTTTTTCCGGTAAAGTTTTTATTCAGTGTTTTTATTGTTGCTGCTTTACTGGCCTGTTTTTCTATCAATAAAAGTGTTGCATCATCACATCCGTCCAAACATCTTTCCAAAGTAAATCAGGCTGTTGAACATAATATTTCTTCAGATCTATGGGTTTATAAAAAAAAGGATCTTCATCCTGATCCGGCCCTTGTGTTTAAAAAGCTGCCCAACGGTTTTGCATATATATTATTGAAAAATCAACATCCGAAAAACCGGGTGAGTATGCATCTTTATGTTCAGGCAGGTTCAATGAACGAGTCTGACGGTCAACAGGGGTTGGCGCATTTTTTAGAACATATGTTGTTTAACGGGTCAACACATTTCAAGCCTGCGGAACTGGTAAAATTTTTTCAAAACATCGGAATGCAGTTTGGACCTGACGCAAATGCCCACACCGGGTTTAATGAAACAGTCTATGACATTCTTTTACCTGAAGGGAATAAGGAAAACCTGGTAAAGGGTCTGGTTGTGATGAAAGATTTTGCTGAAGGCGCCCTTCTGCTGCCATCTGAAATCGAAAGAGAACGAGGCGTCATCCTGGCTGAAAAACGGACCCGGGATTCAGCATCCTATCGAACATATGTCAAAACGCTCAAATTTGAATTCCCGGATGCCAGAATATCAAAAAGACTTCCTATCGGCCGAGAAGAAATCATCAAAAAAGCTGATCAAGAACAATTTAAAGCGTTTTATGACACCTGGTATCGACCGGATAACATGATGCTTGTTTTGGTTGGAGATTTTGACACAGAATTGGCGGGAATGCTTATAGAAGATAAATTTTCTTCAATGACTCCCCGTGCCCCACCCGGAACAATTCCTGACATCGGGAGTATAACGCACAAAGGTATAAAATCTTTCTACCACTTTGAAAAAGAATCAGGAAATACGACGGTAAGCATTGAAATCTTAAAAAAGATTTTATCCATGCCCGATTCATACGATATTCGAAAAAAACAATTGATTGAGAATATTGCCAACCGAATGGTAAAATATCGACTCGACACACTCATACAAAAACCCGAAACCCCTTTCACATCAGCATCCATAAGCTCTGGAATTTTTCTGCGTCAGGTTAAATACGCAGACATCACAGCAGATTGCAATCCGGAAAACTGGGAGAAATCACTGTCACTCATCGAACAAACCTTAAGGCAGGCATTGATGTTCGGATTTACAACATCGGAACTGGCGCGGGTGAAAAAGGATTTTCTTTCCGAGTTAGATAATGCGGTTAAAAGTGCCTCTACGCGCAATAGCAAAAAGCTGGCGAGAGAGATCATTTGGAGTCTGAACTCGGACCGTGTATTCATGTCGCCACAACAGGAAAAAGAACTGTATACGCCGATAATCAACACTGTGACATTAAAAAATGTGCACGATGCCTTCAAAGATATTTGGGCCCCCGAACACCGGCTTCTGGTTGTCACCGGCAACGCAAAACTGATGGACAAAAATCCCGAAGCGAAGATATTGAACACCTACCATAACAGTGTGCAAACCGCTGTATCAAGACCGTCTGAGGAGAAATCTGTTGTCTTTCCATATCTTCTTGAACCTAAAAGAGGGGGTCATATTGCCCGAACTAGAAAGATTCCTGATCTTGAAATTATTCAGGTGGATTTTAGAAACAATGTCCGCCTGAACCTCAAAAAAACCGACTTCAAGGCCAACCAGGTATTGATCAATCTTAGCTTTGGACAGGGCAGATCCTGTGAACCTTTAAACAAACCGGGCCTGGCCTTTTTAACCGAAAACGTCATTAATGAAAGCGGTCTCGGCGCCCTCACAAAAGACGAACTTAAATGGGCCATGGCCGGCAAAAATACCTACGCCTCTTTTAGTATTGATGAAAATCGCTTTTTATTCAAAGGAGAGACCGTTTCCAATGAAGTTCCTCTTCTGTTTCAGCTTCTTTACGCTCATATTATGGATCCGGGCTTTAGAAAAGATGCCTATGAACTCTCTTTGGAAAGATACCGGCAAAAATACATGGCACTTTCCAGATCAATCGACGGAGCAATGGCACTTTCCGGCAGTCGTTTTCTTGCCGGAGGCGACCATCGATTCGGCCTTCCCGATGATGTAACTTTCAAGAAATTGACCCTTGAGGATATTAAATCATGGTTCAGCCCATTTATTGGAAATAATGACATTGAAATCTCAGTTGTCGGCGATGTCGATATCGATTCAATCATCCAGTTAACTGCCCGATATTTTGGAAGCCTCACGTTGCGTCCCACTGTCACCAAACCAAAAGAATTAAAGCTTCCCGTTTTTCCCGTTGGTCAATCTCAGACCCTGTCTGTTCCAACAAAAATTTCAAAAGGACTCATCGTTGTTGCTTATCCAACGGCAGATATTTGGAATATCAACCGGACGCGTCGTTTGTCTGTTTTGTCGGATATTATCTCAGACAGGTTTCGTGAACAGATACGAGAAAAGCTTGGATCCGCATATTCCACCTTTGCATTTAACAGGCCGAGCCGGGCCTACCCTGGATACGGTGTCCTTCAGGCAATGGCCTACATTGACCCTAACGAATCGGATAGGGTCATAAAAGAGGTCAAGAAAATCGTATCAAATCTTGTAAAAGATGGTGTTACGCAAGATGAACTGAAACGGGCCAAAGAACCCACATTGACCAGCATAAAAGACATGTTTCGAAAAAACAGTTACTGGCTCGATACGGTTCTTACGGGTTCCAAAAACCATCCTCAAAAAATAGACTGGAGCCGGACGATACTGAAGGATTACGCGTCTATCACAAAAGAAGGGGTGACAAATATCGCCAAAACATATCTGAAGAACGATAAGGCTGCAGTAATCATTATAAAGCCACGATAGGAAATAAATTGTTGCTCAGTGCTACAAACTCTTTCACGGTCAGCGTCTCAGCACGACGAACAGGATCGATCCCCGACGTCTCGAGTAACCTCTTTGCAGTATTCGGGTCAATGTTGAGTTCACTTGCCGCCAATGCATTCTTTAAAGTTTTTCGTCTGTTTCCGAAACCGGCCTTTATCACTTTAAAAAGAAATGACTCATCAACAGCCTCATAATCGATGTCTTTTTTAAATTTCAATTCCAGGATTTCAGAGTCAACTTTTGGTTTTGGGAAAAAAAGAGAGGCTTTCGCATCGACCAGCTTCTTGATATCAGAACAATAGCGCAACATGACGGTAAGCCGCCCGTAATCCTTGCATCCGGTCTCTGCCGCAATGCGTTGCGCCAGCTCTTTTTGAAACATGAGAACGGCTCGACGTATACCTTTTCTTGACCGAATCAGCTGAACGAGAATCTGAGAAGAAATATTATAAGGAAGATTGCCCATAACCACTATTTTTCCGCCCATGTCTTCGACCAGCGCGTTTATATCGACGGACAATATGTCTTTTTCAATAATCATAATATTTGTAAGACCGCTGACGAGAATTTCCATATTTAAAATAGGAATGATTTGGCGATCTTTTTCAACCGCAAAAACCTTCTTGGCTCTGCGAGCCAGAGGAATGGTCAGCGCACCCAATCCTGCACCGATTTCAAGAATAATATCTTCGGGTAATATTCCGGAACGTTTTACGATCATCTCTGTAAAACCCGGATCGATGATAAAATTCTGCCCCAGTTGTTTCTTGGGATGAAGTTTTTGTGAGGCAAGCAGTATTTTGGGTGACGTCATTGTGTGACTCTGATACCTCAAATGATCGAAACTTGTTTACCCTCATTTGAAATAATAAATGGGTTGAAACCTATTCTTTTGATGCCCTGCGCAATCGTATGGTCGTAATAGTTTTGCGGGTGATGAAATAAGACGCAATACCGGGCAAAATCCCCAGTATGACACCGCCCGCAATCATGGCAATTGTAACATCCATTCCCAGATCTAAAAGTTCCAGGACCGACTCGTATTTGACGTCAAACGGCGCCGGATTTCCAAGAAGATACATTCCTACCTTATAACTTCCCCAGTAGAAAAGCGGAGCGGTGATGGGATTGCAAAACCAAACCCCCAATGCTGCAGCGGCTTTGCTTCCGCGAAGAATAAATGCCAGGGAAACAGCGATAACCGTATGAAACGGCATGGTTGGCGTGATGCCGACAAAAACACCAATGGCCATACCCATAGCGACATAATGAGGATCTCCCTTGAGGTTTTTAACACGGTCGACAAGTTCGCGAAGGTTATGCTTACTTAATCGTCCCGGGGATGTTTTGATATTTGAATCCTGTCTGGTTTCTTTCATGGTTTTAACGTTTATGAGAAATCCGAAACGGTATAGGGTTATCACGAAAAATTGCTATTTTCAACATTTCAATGGCTAAAGGGCAGCCCTAAAGCCTTTGCTTGACTTTTTATCTAATTTTTGATGAGGTCATATTAAGCCTTTTCTGGGTAAATTTCCAACATAATCATGGAATAGGAGGATCACATGGCCAGAAAAAAAGGAAAAACGGTTAGCTTTGATGCAATGGTAAAGTTCTTTATGCAGTACTATAATATTCCGACAAAGAAGGATATTGAAAAACTGGTTGAGAGGATGGATCAGCTTGAAAAGGTGATTAAAGAATCTGAATTATACGGCAAAGGCAGACGCATTTCCACCTCAAAATCCTCAAAAGAAACAACATCAGCGTCAAGGTCTGCTGCGACGTCTTCTAATATGGTATTCGAAGTTATCAAACGCTTCAAAAAAGGCATCGGCTTTTCCGAAATCCAGGAAAGAACCGGTTTTGGAGAAAAAAAACTTCGAAATATTATTTACCGACTGCACAAAACGAAAAAAATTTCCCGAAAGAGCCGTGGAATTTATGTCGCTTCCTAGATCAAATTTAAAATTTGCTTTTTACCTTATCATACATTTCCAGGTGATCCTCTTATGAAACCATCTTCTGATAAAAACAATCCCGATCTGCAACGGGCCGCCGGCATTTTAGGCTATTCCATCACAAAAATTATCGCCCTCAAAGAAATTGATTCCTTTCTTTATCTTCTCGAGCACTCTCATACCGGCACCCGACACGTTCACATCAGCAACAGCGATGAAGAAAATACGTTTAGCGTCGCCTTTAAAACAGTACCATCGGATTCCACCGGTGTGGCACACATTCTGGAACATACGGTTTTATGTGGGTCCCGCAAATTTCCGGTACACGATCCTTTCTTTTCCATGCTCAAAAGAAGTTTAAATACGTTCATGAACGCTTTTACTGCATCCGACTGGACCATGTATCCGTTTTCAACTCAGAATAAAAAAGACTTTTACAATCTTATGGATGTTTATCTGGATTCGGCTTTTTATCCCAATATTGAAGAACTCAGCTTCAAGCAGGAAGGGCATCGCATTGAAATAGAAGGTGATCCAAAAGACGCAGAATCGTTGAAGCTTGTTTATAGAGGCGTCGTATACAACGAGATGAAAGGGGCCATGTCATCACCGAACCAGGTAATGGGCCGGTCTATTTTAAATGCCCTTTATCCTGAAACGACATACAGTTATAATTCCGGCGGTGATCCTGTGGTCATCCCCCGGTTGACCTACAACCAGCTAAAATCTTTTCACAAGAGGCACTATCATCCCAGCAACGCTTTTTTTTATACTTATGGGAATCTGCCCTTAAAAGATCATCTGAAATTTATCAATGACAAAATCCTAAAGCATTTTAAGCGCATTGACCCGGGGACCGATGTTTTATCTCAGCCCCGATGGAATCATCCGCAAAAAAAACAATATACCTACCCTTTGGACAAAAATGAAGATCCATCAAAAAAATGCCAGGTTTGTGTGGCATGGCTCACTGCTGATATCAAAGACGCTTTCGAAGTTTTAGTTCTATCACTTTTAGAAAGGATTCTTCTCGGAAATCCGGCATCTCCGTTGCGCAAAGCGTTGATCGATTCAAATCTTGGATCATCCCTTAGCGATGGAACCGGATTTGATGCCGATAATAGAGACACCCTGTTTGCCTGTGGGTTAAAGGATGTCACCATATCCGATGCTTCGAAAATCGAAACCATTATTTTCGATGTTTTAAAAGATTTGTCGGAAAAAGGCATCGATAAAAAAATCATTGAATCCGCCATTCACCAAATCGAATTTCATCGCAAGGAGATCACAAACACCCCGTATCCATACGGGATTAAACTGCTGTTGACCTTTGGCGGAAGCTGGTTTCACGGCGGTGATCCGGAAAGAATTTTAAAGTTCGACGAGGATTTAAAAAAACTGCGCAATGAAATTGCAAAAGGTCCCTTTTTCGAAAACCGAATCAACACGTATTTCCTGGAAAACCAACACCGCGTGCTTTTAACACTTGTTCCGGACCAAACCATGGAAGAAACGGAAAGCGAACGCGTCGAAAAAGAACTCGAGCAGATCCTTACCGACACAACGCCATCTGAACTTGAAAAAATAATAGCAGATACCAACGCATTAAAACAGCTTCAGGAAGAAATCGAAGACGTATCCTGTCTTCCAACTTTAGCGCTCGATGATATTCCCCCTTCGGTTCAACGGGTGGAAGCCTCAGACTCATATTCCACGATTCCGGCCACGTGTTATTCACAGCCGACCTCCGGGATTTTCTATTTTATGGCAGTTGCCGGAAGCGGCCTGCTGCCCAAAGAACGCATCCCTCTGGTTCCTTTCTTCTGCCACGCGTTCACCAAAATCGGCACGGCCCTTAATGACTATGTCGAGATGGCACGCCGTATGGATGCCCATACCGGCGGCATGAGCCTTTCCTGTCATGCCCGCACCGGCTTTGAAGGTGCGGCTGAATGTCTGCCGTTTATTGCGTTTAATGGAAAATGCCTGGTCCGGAATCAGGACAAAATGTTCGAGATCATCGAAGAATTTTTTTATCATTTTGATTTCTCAGATCTGATTCGATTAAAAAGTCTCTTTCTGGAATATCAAGCGGGCCTGGAATCCATGGTGGTTCAAAACGGCCATCGACTGGCCATGTCGTTGGCTTCGAGAAATTTTTCAATCAGCAGTGCGCTCAATGAAACCTGGAGCGGTATTCATCAACTCAAAACCATAAAAACCATCACCCAAGATCTCTCTGACGACCATCTTAAATCCATTTCCCATGAACTTAATGAAATTGGCAAAACCCTTTTTGTAAAAAATAATCTCAAAATCGCCTTGATCGGTGAAGACCAATCCCTTTCTTCAGCCTCGCCGGCAACCACATCCATACAAAAAAGGCTTGAATCAGCACCTGGACCCATAACATCAACAGATGGATTTACCCCGCCTGAGATCGATGTTGCTGATGAAATCCCCAGGGAAGGATGGAGCACATCTTCAGCGGTCTCATTTGTCGCCAGCACCTTTGAGACGGTTCGTCTATCCCATGAAGATGCGCCGGCCTTATCCGTTATCAGCAAAATATTAAGATCCATGTATCTGCATCGGGAGATTCGTGAAAAAGGAGGGGCATACGGTGGATTTGCCATATACAGTCCCGAAGATGGGATTTTTTATTTCGCTTCCTACAGGGACCCGCATATCGTTTCTACCCTGAACGTATACGACGGCGCACGAAATTTCATAAGATCCGGAAACTTCAGCAATGAAGATATTAAAGAGGCCGTCCTCCAGGTCTGCTCGGAAATTGACAAACCCGATCCGCCCGGTCCTGCCGCAAAAAAGGCTTTTTTCAGAAAGATCGTTTCCTTATCGGACGACATGCGAGAACGCTTCAAGGAAAAACTCCTTGGAATGACCCGGGAGCAAGTCATCAATGCTGCTGAAAAATATTTCGCCGGCACCCCTGATCGACAGGCTGTGGCGGTAATATCCAATGAAAACAAACTGAACGAAGCCAACAAAGAACTTGCCAAAAATCCCCTTAAACTTTTCAGGATTTAGTTTAAAAGACAATTTTCGTCCATTAACTATTTGAGCCCCCGGGAAGTTTTTCTAAATCGTCGCTCCATGGGAAATGGATGACATGCAAATCTATTTTTACTATTACCTATGACCTATAACCCATTACCCATAACCCGATTTTTACTTGGTTGCATTCAACATTTCTATAAGCAACGCCTGAATCCTCGGCTCGCTGTAAAGATCCATGTCTTTGAGCCCGGCCACTTTGGCACGAAAGGCGTCGATATCCGGATGCGCTTCGATCTTCATTCCCTTTTCTTTTAAAAACGCAAGCCGGGCGGCATTTTTGGATCGATTGTCATTTCGCTGAAACACCGCAGCCTCATGGATGGTTCTTTGAATCAAATCCTGTGTGTTGGCATCCAGCGTCTTCCACCATTTTAATGAAGCCACATCAATATGGGGAGAGTAGACATGGCGGGTCAGGGTCATATATTTCTGAATTTCATAGAATTTATAGACTTCAATGACCCAGAGAGGATTTTCCTGGCCGTCGATAACCCCCTGCTCCAACTCAGTATAGATCGGCCATGGCATAGGGGTGGGGTTTGCACCCAGCGCCTGCCATATGGCTTTGTGAAGCGCAGAGGCCATGACTCGAATTTTGAGTCCTTTGACGTCATCGGGACGTTTCACGGGATGTTTGTTATTGGTAAGGTCCCTGAAACCGTTTTCCGAAAAACAGAGTCCCTTAAATCCCGCCCTCTCCAGGCTCTGCAATATTTTAGCCCCCAATGGGCCATCCAGGATCTCGTCGGCTTGTTCATTGTCCTTGAACAGAAAGGGATAGTTGATCACCCTTACAACCGGATCAAATGTATCAAAAGGGCCACCGGTAATGATTCCCATCTGTATCGAGTTCATCTGAATCTGTTGCAGGATTTCAGTTTCATTGCCGATGGATTGGGAATGGAAGATCTGAACACTGATATTACCATTTGACGCCGGTTCAATAAGTTCCTTAAATTTTTCTGCCACGATGTTTTGGGCCGATCCCGGTTTGGTGACAACGCCCAGCTTGATCCGGGTTAAGGCCATGGCAGAACCGGTATAGAACAATAGGGCACATATGGTAATAAGCCATAGCGGTTTTTTCATCATATGATCCTCCTTAAATTCATGTGGTTATTTTTTTGAGCGCTTGTATGGTTGATGCTGAAATCGAATCTCCTGCCGCTGCAATATCGATGGTATAAAACGCAAGCATTTTATATAGAGCAAGAAGCTCAGGTCTTTTGGATCCGATTTCCTCGATATGCGTTTCTAGTGTTTTGATGTCTCCTCTGGCAATGGGACCGGTCAGCGCTTTTTGAACACCGACGTTTCCTATATTTGACAATGTCCCTTCAATCAAGGGTTTTAATAGATTAAACGCATCTTGCCGCTGGACGCCGGCTTCTTGGATGAGTCGAATGGCAAGGTCAAGCAGTGTCACCAGATAGTTTGAAGCCACCACTGCCGATGCATGGTAGAGGGTTTTGGCCTCCGTTAAAAGGGTCACCACCGTCCCGCCGAGATCTTCGGCAATTGTTTTAGCGATGTTAACTGCCGAACTTTCACCTTCTAAAGAAACAATGATCCCTTGAAAAGGATTGGTCTTGTGATCGGCCGAAGCAAAACTCTGTAACGGATGCATGGATCCTATCCATGCACCGCATGTTTTCGCACCCGATAGCACAGATGACGCCAGTGCCCCGCTACAATGAATTACAACGGCATTATCGGCAAAGCCGGTGTTTCGGGAAATGCTGTTACACGTGTCTTCGATGTCACTGTCGGGTGTTGTGATAAACACGACATCCGCATCTCGCGTGATGTCCCATGGAACATCGCTGAAATGATCGGAAAGAACCATATCGGCGACATGTTTGGCTGATGAAAGACGTTTGCTGGCAAAACCGGCGGACCGGTATCCGGCCCGGGTTAAAAATATCGCAAGGGCGGTTCCGACTTTTCCACATCCGACAATGGCAAATGAAGGTTTCATTTTGTTTTCCTTTTCGGTCTTATCTTTGGTATTTTAAGTGACTACAATGGCGAAACAACCCTTGTCAAGCCAAAGCAGCACATCATTTTGATATGTCGGGTGTTTAATATTTTCTTGACACACAGTCCCATTGGCCATACGTTGACATCTCAAAAATGTTTTTTTTCAGTATAGATTCAGTCTGTTTTGATTTTTAACGGAGTTTAACATTGATGGTTTCGTAAAAATTCAAAATTGAGACGGCAAAGTAAAAAGATCAAGTTCAAGGCGTCGCGAATTTCGTGGAATGAGGCGTACTTTTGTACGCCGCAGTAAACACGAAATGAAGCGCAACGCAGAAATTGGACTTTTAACGAAGCCGTCAACACTAAGAGGTTGTTCTGAAACATAATCCAACATCGAAAAATCATACAAAAGATAAAATCTTCACCTTCAGGAAAATGATAGAGATTATTTTGGAGGAGAACCGGTGCCTGACAAAAAATATCACCGGGAAAGCGGCCGGGGATTTTATCCAAATGATCCGGAACGCGGAATCCGTATTTTTTTCCGCACAGGGAAGATCCGGTTTTATCCTGAGATGTTTTTGCATGCGATTGATGCATTTGGGATACAGCGTTTACTTTTGCGGCGAAACTGTGACGCCTGCCATTACCGGTAACGATCTGCTCATTGTGTTAAGCGGGTCCGGACAAACCCCATCGACCCTCGAAGCGGTGAGGCTCGCCAAACAATACAAGGCCGAAACATACGGTATCCTGGGAAATATCGAGTCCGGAATCGGTTCACTGGTGGATCATAGCCTCCACCTTCCCGGAACCACCAAACTGTGCCGTGATGATGAGCCGGAGTCCGCTCAGATGGCCGGCTCTCTTTTTGAACAATCTGCCTTTCTTTTTTTGGAGGCAGTGATATTAAAGATGTATCAGACCCGAACAAAAGAGGTTGGAAGCGTTTCATCCAGACATGCGGTGATTGAATAAAGGAGGAAATATGAAATCCGTCCTGCAATTGGCATTAGATTTTGTAGATTTAAAACGGGCATTGAAAAGCGCCCGGGCCGGGATTGCCGGCGGCGTTGACTGGCTCGAAGCCGGTACGCCACTCATCAAGAGTGAAGGTTTACATGCCGTCAGGGAACTCAGGAGACTTTTTCCTGACAGCACCATCGTTGCAGATATGAAAATTATGGATGCCGGCAGAACCGAGGTCGAAACTGCAGCCAAAGCAGGTGCCAATATCGTGGACGTTCTCGGGGCATCCAGTGATGCGACCATCCGGGAGTGCATCCAGGCCGGAAAAAACTATGGAGCAAAAATAGTGGTGGACATGATCGCAGTGGATGATGTTCTGTCCAGAGCAAAACAGGTCGAGGACTTTGGGGCTGACTATGTGTCGGTACATTGCGCCATTGACGAGCAGATGGAAGGTAAAGATCCTTTCGACGTTTTACGCCAGGTCAGCGAAGCATTGTCCATTCCGGTAGCAGTGGCCGGAGGTATAAATTCTGAAACCGCTGCCAGAGCGGTGGAGGCCGGTGCAGCCATCGTTATTGTGGGAGGCGCCATCACCAAAGCCATGGATCCTGAACAGGCGGCCCGAGACATCCGCCAGGGGCTCGATACCGGAAAAAGCATCAGCACCACTCTTTTTAAACGAAAAGGTGAAGCCCAGATTCGTGAAATTCTGGAAATGGTGTCGGTAGCGAACCTTTCGGATGCATTGCACCGGGGAGGGGTTCTTCAGGGAATTCGACCCCTTTTTCCAGGTATCCGAATGATAGGACAGGCCGTTACGGTAAGAACGTATCCCGGAGACTGGGCCAAACCGGTTCAAGCCATTGACGTCGCCGAACCGGGGGATGTTGTCGTCATTGATTCCGGCGGCTCAGGGCCTGCCATCTGGGGCGAACTGGCAACTTACTCAGCCTTGCAAAGGAAGCTGGCAGGCGTTGTCATCGACGGCGCCATAAGAGATAGTCCGGAAATAATAGCCTTGAAGTTTCCGGCCTTCAGTAAACTTGTCATGCCCAATGCCGGTGAACCCAAGGGATTTGGAGAGATTGGCGTTCCTGTAACGGTGGGCAATATGCGCGTAGAACCCGGGGACTGGCTGCTGGGCGATGATGACGGGGTGGTCGTGCTGCCGAAAGCCATCGCCGTAGAGTATGCCAACCGGAGTATGGATGTACTTGAGAAAGAAAACCGTATACGAGAAGAAATTAAAGAGGGAAGCACCCTGAGTAAGGTGGCGGAACTCCTGCGCTGGGAAAAGAAATAACTCCTCGGAGCCATATCCCAATCCAATGAGAAAAAAGGCCGGGTTTCCCCGGCCTTTTCATTCTTGGCTCCCCTTTAGCGACAATCTTAAAAATCCTTTTTTTATCTGGTATTATTTTCTTAATTCCCTGGTTGGCATTTCATTTATCATGCAGCAGGGAAATTCCGGGAAACATGTCCATGCCGTACGCACTTCCTGAAAACGTGTCCGCATTATTCAAAAATATGGACGCGTTTTGGCAACACGTCCACGACTTACACATGTTCGATAGAAAGCAGCTCATATAGCTTTGTGTTCAGATAGAGCACTTCCTTTCCGATTTTTCGGCTCTCCAGAATACCAAGCTTCTCCAACTCTTTTAAATATTCGGCCGCAGTTTTTCGCTGTGCAATGCCAGCCTCAACTAAAAACCGGCTTTTAGTGTAGGGTTGGTGAAAAAGGAGTTCGATCAGTTCTTTGGAATACACCCGGCCCGGCAAATCCTTCCTGGTCTGTTCCATGGTTTCGAGCATCAGCTTACGGATGGCCAGAATTCGCTCGCGTGTGAATGCGGCCGTTTCTTCGATCGCTTTCAGCATAAAAAAAATCCACGGCTCCCATTGGCCGGTTTTGGTGACGCTGCGCAGCAGACGATAATAATCGTTTTTGTGTTGGATAATGTAACGGCTCAGGTACAGCACCGGCAGTTCCAGCAAACCTTGCTGTACCAGGTACAAAATATTAAGCATACGACCGGTTCGACCGTTCCCGTCAAAAAAGGGGTGAATGCATTCGAATTGGTAATGAATAATCGCCAGCTTGATCAGCGGGTCCGGTCCCTCCTGGGAATGAATATAATCTTCCAGATTTTTGAGTTTGTTACGAATAAGCACTTCGCCTTCCGGCGGGGTAAAGATGGTTTCGCCGGTGGCAGGATTAACAATCTGAGTGCCGGGAGCATTACGGATGCCCGCACTGTTTTTTTTAATGGACTGTACCAGCCGAATCAGCAAGTTGGTGGTCAAGAAAGGCTTGGATTTCAGGATAGTAAAGCCTTCCCACAGTGCTTCGCGGTACCGTAAAACCTCTTTGGTAGCCGGATCTACCTGGGAGGTGCTGGCTGTGAAGGCCTTAAACAAGGCATCGTTGGTGGTGATAACATTCTCGATTTCCGAACTGGCTTTTGCCTCTTGCAGGGTCAGGGAATTGATTAAAATACCCTGGTTGGGAATGGTTTGCCCAAGGCCTTTAAGTTCGGCCAACATGCGACCGGCGGTGATGCTTTTTTTCAAGACCTCTTTGGTTTCCAAATCCGCTACCGGCGGTAGTAAGGGCAAATCGTTGAACGGTTTGTTGGGATCAAATTTCTGCATCTTACCCCCCTACCCTTTGTCCCATTCCGGCAGGTTCAATTTCCCAGCTTTTATCATCCTCTTACAAAAGGAATCCAGTTGAGCCTTGGCCAGTTTCGACGGTCTGGATTGCCCGTTCTCCCAACGGTTAACAGTAGCGAAACTGACGCCAAGTTCCCGTGCCAGATCTTCCTGGCTTATGGCAAGCTGGCTTCGAACTTCCTTTACCATTGTGGGGTAATCTCGATTTTCTATCGGCACTGCCTTCACCTCTCTGCTTGTTCAGGTTCATTACTGTCTATTCAAATGTAACATCAAGTGTTATATCAACTGCAAAAAAAATCAAGCATATTTTTTTAACTGCAACAGCGAGCAAATATAGCGCTTTTCATAGATATGTTCCGATTGAATAACGCACGTGCACAGTTTCAGTAAGCCGCGGGATGATTCCGTTTTCAGCGGAAAGCTGTCTAAGCAAATTAGATCGCGTTAAAAATTCACTTCAGCTTGTTGTAGCGAAGAGGGAATCCCGCCACTCGGGGTCGAGGCGAAGCGTAAATCTGGTTTTGACGGGTGCAGGGAGCTTTAAAGCGCTTTAACTGGATAACACTCTGAAAGCAACGTCTACTTAAAACAGAATATAATTGTTGACGAATGGGTTATTCATCGAATAATTAATAAAGTTTATTGAATATCCCCGTATTTTGGTAATGTTAATGACCATTGACAACGGACCAGGGACATGACCGCATATTGCTATAAGCGTTATAAAAAAGAGATTGATCCAGGATGATACAGCTCATCAGAGGATTTAAAGATATTCTTCCCGGAGAAGTGGAGCTCTGGCAGCAGATCGAGAAAATTGCCAGGTCTCTTCTTGAAGATTTCGGATTCAAAGAAATCCGCATCCCGATCATGGAGAGTACGGAACTGTTTGCCAGGAGCATTGGTGAAGATACGGATATTGTTGAAAAAGAGATGTATACTTTCCCGGACAGAAAAGGAGATCTGATTACCCTTCGGCCCGAAGCCACCGCATCGGTCTGTCGTTCCTATATCCAGCACAAACTGTATGCAACCGATCCGGTCCGCAAATTTTATACCATCGGTCCCATGTTTCGTCGAGAAAGACCCCAAAAAGGGAGATATCGGCAGTTCTATCAGATCAATGCTGAAATTTTTGGTGTGGATTCACCCCTGGTTGATGTTGAGCTGATTTTTATCCTGGTAACACTTTTTTCAAAACTGGCTGTTTCCGATGTGAACGCCCATATCAATTCACTGGGGTGCCCTGAATGCCGTCCAATGTTCAAAACGGCACTTTCAGATTTTTTAACATCTTTAACGGATAATCTCTGTTCGGACTGTATCCGTCGAAAAGACCGGAATCCTTTGCGTATTCTCGACTGCAAGGTGCCTTCCTGCCGAGCGGCCATGACGGAGGCCCCGTCGATTCTGGATTATTTGTGTCCGGCGTGTGATATACATTTTGAAACCGTCAAAACAGCCCTTTCAGCGCTAAACGTTCCATTTGTGATCGATAAAGGTCTGGTTCGGGGTTTGGATTATTACACCCGTACAACGTTTGAAATTCAAACCAGTGCATTGGGCGCACAAAACGCCATTGCAGGCGGCGGTCGGTATGATGGTCTGATCAACGCCCTGGGAGGACCCGATATTCCGGCAACAGGTTTTGCCATCGGGTTGGATAGATTAGCAGAAATTGCCGGCGCCAACCGTACCGATCTCGTTAAAACCCCTGATATTTTTATTGCTGCTCTGGGCGAAAAGAGCCGTTCTTTGGCCTTTGAATGGAATTGTGCATTCTGCCTTGAAGGCGTCAAAACTGAAATGGAATTTGACGATAAAAGCTTAAAAAGCCAAATGAAACGAGCCCATCGACTGGGGGCAAAACATGTCTTGATCGTGGGGGAAAACGAGATTAAAGAAGGCAACGTGATATTGCGCGACATGAAGACAAAAGACCAAGTGTCGATTCCCATTGAAGATGTTGTGGAGAATATCAAACTTAAACTGAGCGTTTCAAATATTAAAAGGGAATAAAATATTTTTTTTTAAGGAGTCAATGCATTGTCAGACAAGCTTGGAAATATGAGAAGGACCCATACCTGCTGTGAACTCGGTGCAGACAATGTCGGCACTGAAGTGGTGTTGATGGGATGGGTACAGAGACGGAGGGATCACGGCGGGGTGATCTTTGTTGACCTGCGGGACAGAGAAGGACTTACGCAGGTGGTTTTCAACCCCGAGGTCAGCCCCAAGGTTCATGAAAAGGCCCATGTCCTCCGCAGTGAATACGTCATCGGCATACGCGGGAAGGTGGAAAAAAGACTGGAAGGGATGACCAACCCCAAATTGAAAACCGGTGAGATTGAGATTTTTGTCACGGAACTCAACATATTCAATGCCGCAGAAACACCGCCGTTTATGATCGAAGACAATGTGGATGTTTCGGAAAATATACGGTTAAAGTTTCGCCATATCGATCTCAGGCGAAGGCTTTTTCAAGAGAACATTATAAACCGGCACAAGGCTGCCGCGTCTGTGAGACAATACCTGAACAGCAGAAAATTTATCGACATTGAAACACCGGTACTGACCCGCAGCACCCCGGAAGGTGCAAGGGATTATCTGGTGCCCAGCCGGGTGAACCCGGGTCTTTTTTACGCGCTTCCACAGTCACCCCAGATTTTCAAACAACTTTTAATGATTTCCGGGTTTGACCGCTACTACCAGATTGTGAAATGCTTCAGAGATGAAGACCTCAGGGCGGACCGCCAGCCGGAGTTCACTCAGATCGACATGGAAATGTCTTTTGTCGGGGAAGACGATGTAATGGATGTTGCAGAAGGACTCATGACCAAACTTTTCAAAGACGTTCTGAACTTCGATCTCAAAATCCCTTTTCCGCGCCTTTCTTATGAAGATGCCGTGGGCCGTTTCGGGCTGGACAAACCGGATATCCGGTTCGATCTGGAGCTTGTGAACATTTCAGATATTGTGGAAAATGCCGGCTTCAAGGTCTTTGCCGATGTCGTCAAAAAAGGGGGCATTGTCAAGGCCTTAAATGCCAAAGGCTGCATCAATTTTACACGAAAAGAAATCGATGATCTGACCGAGTTCGTCGCCGTCTACAGGGCAAAGGGACTGGCATATATCAAGGTGCATGAAGATTCGTGGCAATCTCCCATTGCTAAATTTTTTACCGAGGATGAAAAACAGGCACTGGCACAACGCATCGATATGCAAGCCGGGGATCTTGTCTTTTTTGTGGCGGATCAGCCCAAAGTCACCAACGAGGCACTGGGAAATCTTCGCAACTTTCTCGGAAAAAAACTTGGACTATTTCAAGAAAACACCTTTAGCTTTGTATGGGTGACCCGGTTCCCGTTAATGGAATACGATGAAAATGAAAACCGGTACCAGGCCCTTCACCATCCGTTCACAGCCCCTTTAGAAGAAGATTATGATCTGCTGGAAAACGACCCGCTTTCCGTCAGATCACGGGCATATGATCTGGTGCTAAACGGCTCGGAAATCGGCGGCGGCAGTATCCGTATCCATCAGAGGGAATTGCAGGAAAGGATATTTGCAGCATTGGGTATGGATCGAAAAACCTATGAGGAAAAGTTTGGATTTTTGCTGTCGGCACTCGATTCCGGTGCGCCGCCCCATGGGGGGATTGCCTTCGGCTTCGATCGTCTGGTGATGATCCTTTGCGGACAACCTTCAATACGGGACGTGATCCCCTTTCCGAAAACCCAGAAAGCCGCGTGTCTGTTGACCGATGCCCCTTCGGAAGCCGACAAGGCTCAGCTCGATGAGCTCTCGCTGCGAATAAAGAAGCTGTAAAATCCGATGTCGGCATTTTTTTGAAGCTGATTACGTTTCATCCGGTCCAAGGTCGATGGTGTCGGATTTTTTCCAGGAAGTTGTTCTTTTCAGATTTACTCTGGCCGGTTTGTACCTGGGATCGATATCCATTGCGGCAAGATAGAATTTCTGCGCTTCGAACATATCTCCATCGATCTCAAGAAGCGCCCCGAGCAGGTTATATGCTTCAGGCTGGCCCGGGTCGGCCGCGATGGCTTTGCGGACTGTTTCGTTTGCAGCGACAAAGCTCCGGTCCGTGATGTGACGCTTGGCCAGTTCGATCAAAGCGCGATAATCGATGGTTCGCTCTTCATCCAGTGTCTCACGTTCCAGCACCGATTTGGCCAGTTCCCTAATTTCGCCCGGACTGAACGGCTTCTGAATGAAGTCAACCGCACCAAGCTTCATGGCCTCCACGGCAGACTCGATGGTGCCGTGTGCCGTAATGATAATCACCCGGATTTTGGGCCGGTCCTCTTTGATTCGACGCAGCACCTCCATGCCGTCCATTCCCGGCATTTTCAGGTCCAAAAACACCAGCCCGAACAAACCGTTGCGAAGTTTTTCCAGTGCCTCCTCGCCGCTTGCCGCTGTTTGGACCGGCATATCCAGCAACTCTAGAGACTGAGACATGGTCAGACGGATGTTTTTTTCGTCGTCTACAACCAGAATCGAATTCTTTTCCATGTGTTCCTCCTATAAATCTATCGGCAGGGTGAAGGTAAATGTGCTCCCCTGACCGGAAGGTGATTCCACCCAAATCGCACCGCCGTGAGCGCGCACAATCTCTTTACAGATGGCGAGTCCCAAACCCGTGCCTCCGGCATCTCGTCCATTCATCTGAACGAATTTCTCGAATATCTTTGATTGATATTCAGGAGGTATTCCCGGTCCATCATCACGCACGGACAGGTGGACGTTCGGCCCGATTCTGTGTGCCAAAAGTTGAATGTGCCCGCCTTTTCTCACATACCGCAACGCATTGGAAACCAGGTTGGTCAGCACCCAGGTAATCTTGTTGACATCCACACGAATGCTGGGCAAATCTCCGGTCAACTCCGACGTAAATCTGATCTCCTTTATGTCCATCTGGCTTTTGAAAACCGTCTGTACATGATCAAAAAGCGTCCGAACCGGAACGCTCTCAAATTCCAGCTCGATTTTGCCCGCCTCGATCTTGGACAGATCCAGCAAGTCATTGACCAGGGCTTTCATCCGGTGAACTTCCTCGTGAGCCGCCTGGAGAAGATCCCGGTCCTTTTCAGCGAGTCCTTGAGGGACGCGTTCCAAAAGCAGGTCAACGCTCATTGCCAGACTGGTCAGTGGTGTCCGCAGCTCGTGGGACGCCGCCATGACGAATTCACTCTTGATACGTTCCACTTCCTTCAGTCGTGTGACGTCTTTTAGCAGCAGTACGATGCCGGACAGATTGCGGTCTCTTCCGCGAATATCCGTGACGGAAAACAGATAGTGCCGAGACCGCTCTCCTTCAGGAAGGGTGACGATCCGCTGTTCATCGGGAACGGTGGGTTGCTTTCCGGTCTCCACGGTCTTGCGAATCAGATCGCAAACATTTGGATCCGGGAGAATATCCTCGCACTGCAATGTCTGGCTTTCGGCAAACTCCAAAACGAGCATCCGGCGCGCGGCGGGGTTGATGCCGGTCACGTTGAGGTTGGTGTCGAAAACCACCAGCCCGTCCTCAATGCTGGAAAGAATTGCCTCACCCTTGTTCTTTTCCGAGATGATCTGTTCGATGTTCATCTCGTGGTAGCGACCCAGCTGTGCGGCCATCTGGTTGAACTCGCCAGCCAGGTGACCCAGCTCATCCCCGGTTTCCACAGGCACCTGAACGGCATAGTCACCCGATGAAATTTTCCGGGATGCTTCCATGAAGTATCGGATCGGCCGAACGATCCGCTCGGCAAGGATCAGACTGAAAATCAGGGCCACAATCAATGCGGAAACCGCCACCAGAACGGTGGACCAGATCGCGCGTTTGGCGACGTGGCTCGCCCTAACACTGGCCTCATACATGGTTTTTTCATTGAGATAACGCAGCCCGACGCATGCCTCTCGTACTTTGGCAAAGAGGGGGTGCACCGATTCCTGGTAAGTGGTTAAAGAAGACCGAATAGGTATTTTTGCCGTATTTCGTAACTCTGTCAACCTGGAAAATTGTCGCCGGTACTTGGAGTAATCGGTCTCGATGGATTGGACGAGTTCCGCCTCACCTTTAATCGTGGTATTGTCCTTAGCGCGGGCCAGCCATTCAAAAAACACCTTCTCGCTTTCCCTGAACTGGTCGATTCCTTTCTCGCCGGCACCCAAGAACATAATCAGGATGCCGCTGTCCTGCCGTTCCAATTCATCCACCATGTTTTCGGCGGCAAGGATGCTCCGGTAGTTCTCGTGTAGAATTGCGTCGGTGGCCTTGCCCAAGGATACCAGATTCGTAACAGCCCACGCAACCACCAAGCCCATGAAGGCAAAGGCAACACCATATCCAATCAATATTTTCGCCTTCAACGTCATGGAACGCCGTCCTCCATTCAATTACAGATAGTACGCCGATTTATTCTAAATGGTATGTTATAATACCAAAGATATCGCATGCAACAGAAAAAACCGGTCATTTCCACAGCGCCTCAAGAACCATCCGTTCGTTAACAGGCTGTTAAAAAAGATGATTCGAAAAACTTCATAACCTGAGAATTGAAAGGCCGTTTTAAGATCAATAACCGATTTGCGGCGAACGAATTTCGAAATATAAATGAAAAGGTGGTTTTTCAAGAGAATAGAGAACGTCGGATCGAAATGTGGATTGTGCCGTGACTCCCTATAAAATTGGCTATTAGAAAACGAAACCCCGCATCTAGGATGCGGGGCTCTATCTGTAAAGCAACCGGTTATAAAAGGGTTGCATTCGTGGTTGGCCAGCACGGAATTGAAAAGGTCCATTAATTAACTCTTACTATTATGTAATACCTGAAATTATATACAATAACATATCATATCTACTTTTAACTAATGGTGGTAATCAATGTATTCACCACATTTATTATTGAAGTGATCCATGGCTTCATCTTGAGAATTAAAACAAGGCCATCTTTCCTAATTGTCGTTCCGTATGGTTTTCGGATTCGTAGGATTCAGTGCACCATGGTATTCAAAAAAATCTCCATGGGCAGGGTAAATTTCTTGTTATCTCATTGTTAGAAACCGAATGAATCGCAATATACCACATTGTGTTATTTATAAAGGCAATAAGCATGCCATTACTATAACTGTTTGATTAATTAACGAATTGGTAAATAGAGGGATTATTTTCAGCTGATCGAATTGTTATGCATAAAAAAAGGGAAGGAAGTATTTAACTTCCTCCCTTTTTCAGTATATCTAACGGTAACGATATGTTAGAAATTAGACGAGACTGTATCTGCCTTTCTTAATTATCTTAATCATCGTCTCGATGGTGCCTTTGCCTGCTATCTTCATCGTCATCATCACGATTATTGGGTCGCTCATTATCGTCATCATCGTTATGACGATCCTTGACATGCTCATTCCTCTCGTCGTTAACATCGCCACCGGACGTTAACTGATTAGAAACACCCATGAACTTCGTTCCTTCAGGCCCCATGGTTCCCGTACACACGAGCTGAGTTCCGTCGTATTGGATACCTAAATCATTGGTCCTGAAGATTGCAATCGCCTCACCGTCTTTCTTTTGAATCAGGCGTTTGGGAGCGATGAGTGGCGCTCCTTCGGGACCGCAGAGGATGTCAGCTATCCGCAGATCCATGTCATCTTCCACGAGCTCAATTTTGACGGCAGTGACAGCACGGTTCTTTCTTTTTATCGTCTTTAGAACCTTGACCTCAACCTTCTCCATGGGCTCGGGTGCAGTAATATCTCCGTCAGGCTGACTGGGCTGACTAGGCTGGCCGGTGATAATATTTTGGATGGTGGCTGTTGTCGTATCTGTACCGGTTGCCCCACCGTCGTCGGTCACGGTCAGCGAAACATCGTACGTGCCCCCAGTGGCATAGGTATGACTTGGCGTTACACCTGTGCCGGTGGCACCATCACCGAAATCCCAGTCGTAGGAGATGATGCTGCCGTCTGAATCTGAGGAACCAGAGCCATTGAAGGTCACCGGACTTCCGTCTATCCCGGCATATGGACCATTGGGGTCGGCCGTGGGCGGAACATTCTCACCGGCAATAGAATCAATGATAGCTGTTGTCGTATCTGTACCGGTCGCCTCACCGTCGTCGGTCACGGTCAGAAATACCGTGTAGCTACCGGCAGCAGTATAGGTATGGCTTGGAGACACCCCTGTACCGGTGTTCCCGTCGCCGAAGTTCCAAGAATAAGAGGCAATGGTGCCGTCTGAATCCGAGGAACCCGATCCATCAAAGGTTACTGCGCTTCCAACTATCCCGGTATACGGACCATTTGGATCGGCCGTGGGCGGAATATTATCGTCAACAACAGGGTCGATGGTAGCTGTTGTCGTATCTGTATTGGTCGCACCACCGTCGTCGGTCACAGTCAGAGAGACCGTGTATGTGCCGACTGTGGCATAGGTATGGCTATTGCTTGGTGTCAATCCTGTGTTGGTGTTGCCGTCGCCGAAGTCCCAGGAATAGGAAACGATGGTGCCATCTATATCTGAGGAACCCGATCCATCGAAGGTCACCGAGCTTCCGACTGTCCCGGTATACGGGCCATTGGGATCGGCTATAGGCGGAACATTAGGGGCAGATCCGATATCGGCCATTGCCGTGGTTGTATCGGTTTCTCCAACATCGTCGGTCACGGTCAGTGAGACCGTGTAGGTGCCGACTGCAGCATAGGTATGGCTTGGCGACACACCTGTGCCTGTGTTTCCATCACCGAAGTCCCAGTTGTGGGAGACAATGTTGCCGGCTGCCGAGGAGCCTGAACCATCGAAGGTTACCGGGCTTCCCACCGTTCCGAAATAAAAGCCATCCGAATCTCCACCGGCATCGGCTATCGGCGGCTGGCTGGCTACCGCCGGATCCAGGTCACCAATACCAGCTGGCGGTGTTTGAGCATCCGAAATGAGACCGCTGGAGTTATAGAGATTATTGTTGGTTCCGGTTGTCCAGCCTGGCTGTGCATCGGCATTAATTTCGTCCAGGTAAGTGGTCCCGCCATTGTTGTTGATCGATGGAAGGTTTTCCAGGACTCCAAAATCAGCGTTATTCTGGCGGAGATCCCAACCGTACTCATTCCACGTACTCGTGCTCTGCCCATGGCAAAGTTGGCAACTCGCGCTGGCACCCGAGGACGAACCAGGATATCTGAGGTTAAAGTCGCTCAGAATACCGTTAAAAGCTTGTGCTGATCCCGTGTAGCAAAACAGTGAAAAGATAAAAACAAAAATTATTGTGCTCTTTTTCATAAATCCTCCACAAAAATAATAAATTAAAATAAGGGTTAATGATGTTCCTTCCAATGTGGCGTTGATTTTGGCTGTGGCTGGAGACCACCTATGCCAATTTCGCCAACCATAATTATTAAGAGAGCATCTTTACTCAGCTAATGCTCCTTTTAGGTACGCTCTGATTAAGCAAGTCTTATGCCACTTTGTGGTAAATTTATTTCGATAAATCAAACCAATAAAAAGCAGGTTTTTTCATTTAAAAACGATATGTTATTGGCACAACAAAACCAATACTCATAAAAGGATTAATTCGGGAATTTAAAAAATAAGTGGATTTGTGAGGTTAAAGTCGGGAAACATTCCAATATATTGGAATGTTTAAGTTATTATCGATCAAAGAATCTTTTTTTTGAAATGACATTTTTGTTGTAATGTATGATTTTATGGACACTTTGAATAATTCGCAGAAAATAAATCATAACATATCACTATCTATTTAATTTCATGTTTAATAATTATCTTCTGAAGGCATTTTTTTTCAAACGATGATCATTAATTTACAAAATGTTTGGGATCTTTTTTCGTCAACTAGTTTTGTAAAGTGTATGTAATATCATCCGATTTTTTCCTGCTATTTAAATAATGAGAATAACATCGTGCAACGATTTTATGAAACTCCCGCCCCGCTGAAAGCGGGACGGGATATAATAAGCGAAAGGCTAAAATTCCTATCTCCGCAGCCCCGAAATCGGGATTTACGCTTCACTCCAACAAGCAGCGGGGAATTCAAATTTAAAAACCGAACCGATCACTCGGAAAGGATGATTTCTGAGGCCGCTTCTCTTAGCACATTTATCTTCATAGGCTTTGCTAAATATTTTAAATGATGTTCATCTAAGAAAGCTTTCCTTTCAGGGGAAAGATCACCGGAAATAAAAAGAAATCTTTTCTTCAAAGTGGGAAATTTCGCTACAGAATTTTTGTAAAAAGAGAGCCCATCCATCTTCGGCAAATTTATGTCGGAAATGACCAGTTTATAAAATTTATTCTCAATATAATTCAGGGCTTCTTCCCCGTTGCCGGCAACATCGATATTGCCCTCCTGATTTAGAAGAGATTTTATAAGCGTTGTAATCATTTCTTGATCGTCCACAATTAAGATATTTTCGGTCCATACAGGCGGTAATTCCCTTAATTTCTTTAGTATGCCGGAATGGTCACCTGATTTTTCTAAAAATCGAATAATTTTTTTTATGTGTGCTTGAATTCTGGCAGCAGGATAAATGAATTCACGATTTTTCTCCTTTAGATGATTTACCACATAAAGGAAGATATCATTCCATTCTGAAAGTTCCGCCTTTACGATTTTTTCAATGAGTTCATCTTTGGAAATCGTCTTTTTTTCTAACTGTTCTCTTATATCGGAAAAATACTTCATAACTGTGTCGCTTGTCTCTTTATCAACAGAAATAGCCGGTACAGGGGGCGGTGTTGTGTTAAAATATTCTGCAGCACTTCCCATCACATGGTAATGCCAGGCTTCGTCCTCGGCAATGTTCTCGAGGAAGGCTTTAAATTGAGGATCATCAGTATAAACTGCGGCAGCTTCAGAATAAACCTCGTATGCTAATTGCTCAACTTCTCTTAGCCATCTGATAAGCTTCTTCATATCTGTTTCCTGTATGGGTTTGCGGTGAAGAAATAATTGTTTCTCTTATTTTCACTGATGTACGTACGCTGTTTTTTGATGGTATTTTTTGTCCTTCATAAAAGATTCCGGAACACACGGCATCAGTTATTCCTTGATAAAAAACATCTTTCACCAAAGATCATCATGCCCAGATGAATGATCTCTGTGAACACATCGAGATCGCCTGTTTCCGAAACGATTGGTTGAGATGTCATATTATGACACCTTTTATAATAAAAATCCCGGTCAAAAACCAGGATTAAAATGTAAAAATAAATGGATCAATACTGTTATTGTGACATTATATTACATGACGGCTTCGCTATTCAACAAAAAGGTCAGTTTTTCTTGCATAGACGGATCGACTGTTTCGAATTTCACGCCGCAACGGCGTAATCCATGTCTTTTTTTATTGAACTCAACATTTTCGTCCACCTCGAGGTCATAAATGGTCTTGCAGGGAAGATCCGAAAGGTAAAAGGGGAATACTTCAACAGCTAAAATTAACTCGATTTCCGGTTTTGGTTCACATCCATCGTCCGATATATATTCAAACGCCATCCCTTCTTTGCAGATATCTTTTCCCCACCCCTGGACGGGTGCATCATCGCTGTAGATAAAAATCATATTGGGTTTGATTTGGTAGCGGACAAATTCCCTTCGTTCATTATTCATCATTCAGGGCCTTCATTATCTCAGCAAGGTGATTTATCATATTGGGTTAAGCTCAATTCTGCGGGTTCTGTTTCTGCGCCTGTACTTAATCGTAACTTTCTTTCCCTCTGCGATTTGTTCAAAAAACTTAAATGCCCCGTTTGCACCATCAATTGATTTGTCGTTTAAAGCAATGATCTTATCATGGCTTCTCAACCCGATTTTTTTAAGGATACTATTTCCCGGTACTGAACCGATTTTGAATCCGGTAAGTTTCCCATATTTATAAGGACTAGTCCCTACTTTACTGATCAACTGGTCGATATCATCAAAAGCAGCCATGATCTCTTCACGCGGCAATTCAACGGTTTTGTATCTGCCCCCGCTTCTATTGTGAATAGATGCTTTCGGTTTAGGCTGTGATGACGATGCAACTACGACTCCTCCCGGGTTAGGACTATCTGATGTGAGCGCCAGCAGTTTATCTCCGTTTTCGGTACTAATTATTACGTTATTGCGCAAGATCTTTTTTATGACATAACTGCCTGCCGCTTCGCCTTCATGATAAATATTTTGACCATTATTATCTTCAATAATGGCCATATTTTTCAAAATATTCGTCGCGACCGTACCCACGAGCTTCAGGCCTATATTATCGTCAGCTTTGGCCACATTGGCAAAACGAACTTGATTCTTTGGCGGAGAAATCGCCTTTTGGGATATATTGAACAGGTTTCTTTCCCATACGGGTTTGTAATCTGAAACTGAGTGGTTGGATGAAAACGATGTGTTTCTTATCGGGGTGTTATCCTTTGCAGCTGCCGGTTCCACGGTTATCGGTTCCATTTGAGCGCTAAGGACTTTTTCAACAGTTTGAAAGCCGATAAACGCTAACAGCAACAATAAAATTACGTTTAAAATTGTTATATAGCTCTTGGTTTTGTTTTGTTTCATAATTCTATAACCGCTGATATACTAAATGAATGTCCTTTTGTCACAGAAGATAACATCAGATCTTAATGTTTCAACTAACATCATCATCAGGGAAAATTGTCAAGATGAAATCATAAGGGCGTATTGCCTGCTTCGACCTTCTCAGGCTCTTTTTTGATCTCTTCGTCAACAGCGGATATGCTCTTTTTAAAATTCTTTATGGCGCTTCCCATCCCCGAACCGATATCCGGAAGCTTTTTAGCGCCGAAAATAATCCCGCCAATCACCAGGATGACGAGAAGCTCCGTATGTCCGAGTCCGAACATAATACTGCCTCCTTATTGTCTTCAAATTTGAATTCCGCGCTGTTTTTGGAGCGAAGCGTAAATCCCGTCTCGCTTTCAGCAGGGCGGGAGTTTCATAAAATCGTAATACGATTGTATTCTGATAGGGCCGCCCGAAGGCGGCCCCTGTTTTAGTTTATAATGATAATGCTGCTCTTACTTTGGTCCGGTCACTGGTCCGACGTAGAGCGTTTTCATCATCTCGTGGTCCTCGTGTGACAAAATGTGGCAGTGCCAGACAAAGCGACCGGGCTTGTCGAATCTCGCTCTGATGTAGGTAATCTGGTCCGGAAGCGCTGTCACCATGTCATGGCGTGCATTCTCGACGTACCCATCTGTTGCAGTTAAGTGTAACATCACGCTCGCCAGTCGTAAGATTCGCGAACCGATATCCGTCCTCCGATTCGCCGTTGTGCTGCACCACCGGCTGGGCGACCAGGTAGGTGCCGTCGCCATTGGTCGGGATCATGCCATCGGGGTCAAGCACCCGATCTATCTTCAGTGGTAGCGCTGTCCCACTTGATCTCCTTCCGTCCCACGATTTCGAAATGCACCAGGTGCAGGTGAATCGGGTGAGCATCGCCGGTACCGTTCCAGACCTCCCATTCTTCCGTTGTATTGAGCGCCGGGTTTTCGGTGGTCGGGCTGTGCCAGGCGGAGGAGCCATTCCATCTGGCCGGTAAGTCCGGCGTCAATGTATAGCGCGTGTATTGGGCCAGTTGATCGGCCTACCGATAAAGTCGGTGGCCGGCTCGGCAGTTCCCAACAGCGGTTGGAGCCGTCCATACTCGTCTGTGCCTTCAAACAGCGCTACCTTGCGGACCGGGTCTGGCGTACCAACATCCGGGCCAAAGTTGATCCCGGTCGGGTTTACATCAGGAATAGCTTCATCACTAGATCCGTCACCACATCGAAGGCCATGATGCGGTCGGTCTACTCGAAAGGGCCTATCCGGTCCCGTGAATTCTCCACCGAAAGGCTCATCAGCGCCAATGTTCTCCATGATGATGCGCTTGCCTTCATGACCAGTGAAATCGAAAATGATATCATAGCGGCTTCCGGGCTCGAACACAAGATAGCCGTCGAGCCACTAATGTCGATATGCTGCTCGCGAGGCCCTGATCGCTGCCGATGACGTGAAAAGGTACATAGGGTCGCCATCATCGTGTATTGTCGGTTCGCCAGCTGCGTACCTGCATCCCGAAAACGAATCACCATAAACCGGCTGTCACAGCCGTTCAGCAGATGCAGCCGATAGCGACGAGGCTCCACATCCTCATAAGGCCAGCAATGCCGTTGACCACCATGTGGTCGCCGAAGAACTCGGCAAGCGCTGATGGTCCGCCACCGTTTGGAGCTGGTCATACACCAGGGTCGATGTAGGAAAAAGATCGTATCGTCGATCAAGTCGATGAATTCGGCATAGGCAGGATCCCCGGGAAGGCCGGATAGAACAGCTGGCCGCCTGCTGTCAAACATCCGATCCTGGATAGCGTAAGCCTTCTCATAGGGCCAGGCCGGCAGATCCAGCGGGTTTCCGGCCGGCCGGTGTCCATGTCGTCACGAACAAAGTAGAAGCCGGCCATACCGGCATACACGTTCAGCCGGGTGATGCCCAGGGCATGATCGTGATACCAGAGGTTTCCGGCGGGCTGGCTATTATCGTAGATAGAGGTCGAGCCCCTGAATCGCGGACCTTTTACTCTCCAGCGATAAGTGAAAAATTCCTCGGGGTTGCCGTCTGAGCGGTACTGCGAGTGATGACCGTGCACGTGGGTGACGATGGGCACACCGTCATCCGCAATGCTGTACCGTGTGTATCTCGGCAGACTGTAGCACCAGTGCAGGCTGGTGTCCACGGGCAGTATATGACCGCCGTTCGGTTCGAGATTGTTACTCCACTGGACCTGAACCGGTGTTCCGCTTTGCACCTCGAAAGTCTTGCCCGGCCAGGTGCCGCCATAGCCGTAGGCATCTGTTGTTAGATCAATGTCTCCGGCATCGGTCGCTTTCACTCCCCATGTGTGACTGGGAATGTAATCTACACCAACTTGGTAATGCGGTACTCGACCAGAACCCATACCAACCGGTGCGTATTTAAATCCCGGATCCAGTGCATCCGGCACCGGCAGAAAAAACTTTTTCACCCATGAAGGATCGTTCAGAGTCCACTAGCGGGCTGAGCAGCCGCAAAAGCCTTTGCCGGCAAGAACCTCATAGGAAGCATCAGCCCGCCCCGCCGATCATCCCGGCTTTCAAGACTTGCCTGCGGGTCATTTTTAGTTGCCATTTTTTTTCTTCATAAGTCTTCTCCTTTTTTTTGTTAATTGATGGAAATCAATTAATGAAATTTAGCTTAGGTTAGATTTTTTTCTTCAAAATCCTGAATATACCCTCCTTTCTATCAAAAACCGGCATATGACCATAAGCGCAAGCCCTTGGGTGTATGCCAATGATAAATAGATATTAAGTTAATAGATTAAGAAAATTCAATGAACGTTAGTTGAGCATTAGCTATTGGTTAATAGATATCTCAACCGGATGGTTATATGCTTTATTGATTTAGCAATTAGTATGCCTGGTATGATTAGTGAAAGGAGAATAAACAGAAATCGTATAAAATCAAAGAGATGGATAATAAAATTCTCAAAGAAACGGTTTGGGAATGATTTGATTTTGACCGGGAACTGCGACAAAATTGAGCAGTGGAAAATTAGAATTTAAAAATATTCAAATGTATTCAGATGGTTGAAAGAAAGTGATGAATTTTGTTGCAGTGGTGAATTTTGTTGCAGTCAATTTTTAACATCTGTTTGAGGAAAGAAGCAAAGAAGGTGTGCCTAAAAATTGACGTGAATTATCCTGGAAGTTTGCCCTTATTCAACCCCATAAGATTGAATTTTCTTGCGAAGGGTATTACGGTCAATACCTAAAATCTCGGCAGTTTTAGACTTGTTTTTACCTGTTTGACGGTAGACATTGAGGATATGGTTCTTTTCTATCAGCTCCAGCGAGGCGAAGGGTTCAGATGCGGAATCATTATCAACTGCCGATATCTTTTTGGCTCTACGAACGGTTTCAGGAAGGACAGCCGTGGAAATACAACGTCCCTCGGCAAGATTGAGCGCCGAATTGACAATCAGATCTCAACTCCCGGATGTTTCCGGGATAATCATAAGACATCAAATATGACATGGCATCATCTTCAATGCTACATGTTATGTCTTGCTCTTGGCCTGAATTATCGCAGTATTCCTCAATGAATTTATTGATCAGCAGCGGGATGTCTTCCTTTCTGTCTTTCAACTCCGGGAGATGAAGCCATCCGCCTTTAAGGCGATAGTACAGATCCTTTCGAAATGATTTATTCTTAACCTTTTTATCCAGATCGACATTGGTGGCCGAAATGATACGAACATCGACATTTCGAATTTTGTTTGATCCCAGCGGGATGAATTCACCTTCCTGAAGAAAACGCAACAGTCTACCCTGAACCTCCATTTCCATCATGCCTATTTCATCCAAAAAGAGGGTGCCTTTGTCGGCATATTCCAGGTATCCTTCACGTTCGGTAATCCGCGCCGGTAAAAGCGCCTTTGGTGTGGCCGAAGAACTCGGAATCGAACAGACTGGACGTAATGGCCGCCATGTTGATGGGTACGAAGCGGAATTTTGCCCTTCGGCTGGCCCTGTGAATGGCATTAGCCAGAAGCTCTTTTCCGGTACCGCTGCCACCGGTAATCAATATGGGAATATTGCTCTTGGCATGAAGCTCTGCTTCTTTTAGTATTCTTTGAACCGTCAAATTTCCGGTGACAATCGATTTGAAAGCTTCCGGGTTGGTCAGGTCAGGCAACGTTGCGCCTTTGCTGATATTCACAATATCCATCAACCGTTTTTTCTCAACCGCACGGTTGATCGATGCCTCCAAATCGTCTCTGGAAATTGGTTTCACCAGATAATCGTACGCGCCTTTTTTCAAGCATTTGACGGCATTACGAATATCGTCCACCGCCGTCACCATAATGCATTCGGTGCGGGGTTGAGTGCTTTTAATCAGATCCAGAAGCTCTATGCCGTCCATACCCGGCATGGTTACATCGATTAGGGCAATGTCTACACCCTCGTCATTTTGAATAAAGTGTGCTGCTTCCAAAGGATCTTGATAAATATTTATATTTCTAAATCCGGAGACGGTTAGTCCTCTATGGAGGCTCTCCAAAAAATCTACGTCATCGTCAATTATGATTATCCTACAATCCATTTTTACAATCTCTATTTTATGAATTCAAAAAACAAGAAAATTCTTCTAACTAACAATAAAAGGTAAGACGTTATGAGACTAAATTTAATCGCTATCGATAATGACTATATCCTGAAAATTTAATGCAAAAATCATACAAAATTAAATGCAAATGTCTTTATTGTCAGAATAATAAACATTTTTGGATAGTTATAGCTACTTGAAACGGAAATCAGTCATCTAAAATTACATAAAATATTTTTATTTAAGAATTAAATTACTTAAATTATTACATTAAATACATGTATTATAGATTAACCCAAATGGATATATTCCAATCGTAGGTTTGAGGTGGGGATGAATTGATGAAAAGCAATGGAATAGGTAAAAATAGAAAATAGGAGAGAGAAAAGAGAATAAAGGTTTTTGCTGTCTTACCCAACATTCCTTCATTCCACTATTCCATCCTTCCGGTTCTTCCTACAACCTTTTTGTCGAGCGCCTTTCAATATCGGGTAAAACAACCCTGAAAACACTCCCCCTGCCGGGTTCGCTCTCTACCTCGATCCGTCCGCCCAGGTCTTTGACAAGATCCTGACAGACATACAGGCCCAAACCGGTTCCCTGACCGGACGCTTTGGTTGAAAAAAAGGGATCGAATATTTTTGACAGGGTTTCCGGGTCCATGCCACATCCGTTGTCATTGAGCTCGATAATTAAGTGTTCCTTCCAGGTGTTTCCCTTGCTCACATCTAACTTTACCCGTGAATCATTTTTGTCGGCAGCATGCGCCGCGTTAATCAATAGATTTGTCAGTATCTGTTCGAGGGCATCCGGTTCTGTGTAAATTTTGGGCAGGTTTTCTGGAATGTTGATCTCAAAGAATTCTACATATTGATTGATCTCAACCCCCGCCACAGCATTTATTTTTTCCATCAGCTGTTTTAAATCAACCCAGTCTTTATGTCTCTCTTTATGTTTTTCGTATAATCCTCTCAGATTGGTTACGGTGGTGTTGATTCTTTTGGAAGCGTGAAGGATGTTTGCAGTAATCTTTAAGGCATCCTTTCTGAATTGCGGATACGGCATTTGGAAAAGCTCAAAATCTTCTTTGTTTTTGGCATAATCATCCACAATGGAAACCATGGCATTGATATAATCCTTCAAGATGGGTGCGTTTAAGGTGATGGCGCCGATGGGGTTGGCTATCTCATGGGTAATGCAGGAAATCGTAAGGCCCAGTGATGCAAGCTTTTCGTTGTGAATCATTTTACGTTCCATCAATCTGGACTCGGTGATGTCTTGAATACGCATCAGTGCCCCGCCAAAGTTATGGCCTTTTTCGTCAAAACTGTAAATGTCTACCAGCTCTAGGTTGTTAGGGTTCATAACGCCTTTGCGTTCAAAAGAACCGCTTTTCCTGCTTGCAACCACTGCCGGAACCTGGCACCCTTCACACGGCGCTGATTTTCCCATAAGTGCCTCATAACAGCATATACCGTTGATATCCAAAGGCTTTTCTATTTGGTAATAACGCATTGCGGCACGGTTGAGAATTCTCACCTTAAGACGCTCATCCAGCAGGACAAGGGGATCCGGAATTCCGTCAAAGACCGTTTGGAGCAGCTTTCTGGTTTTTTGATACTCTGCCTCTTGTCTTTTACGATCGGTGATATCAAAAAGAAACCCGCTGATAAATTCGACCTCTCCGGAATTGTTACAAACGATATACCCCCTATCCTGTATCCACAAAATTTCCCCGGAAATGTGTCTAATTCGATATTCCCTTGTGTAAACTTTTTCCGTTTTTAAAGCTTGGATAAAATCTTCTTTGACGGCTTCGAAATCTTCTTCAGCAATGATATCCGACCATTTGGATCTGCCGGAATTAAATGTATCAGGGGCATAGCCTGTTAACGCTTCAATCTTGTTATCAACAAACTCGACCCGCCAATCCGGATATCCTTTGTAAACAACACCCGGAAGCGTCTTTAGCATCAACCGGTATTTTTCCTCACTCTTTCGAAGCGATTCCTCTGCCTCCTGAGCTCGGTGATGTCCTGAATCGATCCGGACATTCGGGTGGCGTTTCCCTGGTCGTCCCATATGGCTTGGCCGCGTGCATGGAACCACCGATACCCGCCCCATTTGGTTTTCATGCGGTATTTGATGTTATATGGATGGTGTTCCTGTAGATGCTGTTCAACCGCTTTCCAGACAGCATCGGCTTCCTCAGGGTGAAGATGGCTGCGGAAAGCATCAACGGTTTCAGGGAACTCTTCGGGAGAGTATCCCAGCAATTCCCTGAAACGTTCCGAATAAAAGACAGTCCCCGACAGGATGTCCCAGTCCCAGATGCCGTCGGTAGATCCTGCAACGGCCAGTGCGTAACGTTCTTCGCTCTCACGGACTGTTCTCTGTGCCCGTTTGCGTTCTTCAATTTCTGCACTAAGCTTCTCATTTACGGCGTTAATTTCAGCCGTACGATCTATAACGCGCTGCTCTATCTCATCGTTCAATTTTTTCAATTCAAGCGTTCGTTCTTCCAGCTGTCTAACCATTGGGTTGGTCATCCGGAGAAACAAACTTGCGCCAATCGACACGAACAGCACTGTGAAAAACACGACGATTAAACCGGCTTTCACAAACGGTTCACGAACCTCAGACATATCCATCTTGGCCACGATACCCAGGTTCAATTCTTTCAACGGCTCATAGGCAGCCAATACCGTTTGTCCGTGATAATCCAGACCAATGACGCTCCCTGATTGTCCGGATAACGCCCGGCGCATCGGTTCCGCCAGCTTTGATTCAAAAGGCACCGGTTCCGGCTTGCTATGGTCCTTGTGTCTGTGCCTGAGCAGAAAAACAATATTTTCCCCTTCTTTTTTGGAGAGCACAATTTCCGTTTTACCGACAGCCGTATCGTGGTTATGAGCATCGATGATCTGGCTCAAGGTCGCAGGACTTGGTCCTCCGGGATAATTTTTGCTGTAAACGGCGTTAAAGCGAGCAATAGATTCAATTAGACGCGCTTGACTTTGAGCGGTTTCAAGCAGCCGTGTCCGTTCTTCTTCAATGGCTGTCCTATATAAGATGGTGATGGTAAACCCTGCAACAATCAGACAGGTCGTTATCATTATCGCGATCAATAAAAACACACTCTTTCTCTCTTTCATCGTCTGTCTCCTTGGACTTGTTCGAGAAAGTCTGCTGTAGCAACGGGCATTATTGTCCCCTTCTTCTTTTTCCTGCATCAGGAAAACGGTTTCTCTTTTTAGTTCTTTATATAAATCTTAAAGTTTGATTAAACCAAAAACAACCACAAAATAAAAAACCCCCACAGAAATAACTTGCAGGGGCTTTGATCTTTGAAAGATGAGTATGACTCTTTTTAAATTTTGAGGCCAGGGTAAAGCTTCTTGACACATTCCGGGCAGATACCATGACTAAATTCAGCTTCGGAATGATCACGGATATATGACTCAATCTGACGCCAATAACCTTTATCATCCTTGATCTTTTTACAAGAAGCACAAATTGGCAACAAGCCGCTTAATTGTTTAACCTGATCTAAAGCATTTTTAAGTTCTTCAATTAGCTTCTCCCGCTCTTTTTCTAAAAGTTTGTGCTGAGTAATATCTCTAAAAATTGTCATCTTTGAAATTGAATCATTTTTATGAAAAATTGGAGAATGTGATACATTGTAAGTACGGCCATCCTTCGGATTAACGATTTCTGTTGTCACATATTCACCTTTTTGTACTTTCTCGTGAATACACCACGGACATTTTTCATCAAGACCGTAGATCGTCTGAAAACAGTGTTCTCCTGTGGCATCATACCCTAATTTATTAATCATTTCAGGGTTCATAAACTCGACACGAAAATCCGGAGAACATATATACATTGCATCAACCATGGATTCTGTAATAGATCGGTATTTTTCTTCACTCTCCCGAAGTGCGTCATCTGCCCTTTCTCGCTGGGAAATATTTTGACCAGCTTTGATTAGAACGAAAAGGTTCACTCCCCACAGGCTTATTGCCAAGAAAATGAGCATAATTGATGATTTTGACAATAATTTTTTAAGCCTCTTCTGGTTGGTTGTCAAATGATAGTAGATTTCAAAAGCACCGACAAACTCATCACGCTTCATTATCGGAACGTATGTTTCTACCACATCCGCGTTAACTATTTGATGTTCAAGAGATTTAGTGCCCTTTTTCACAACCTTTGTGTAAACCTTTCCTCTAGCTACAATATCTTGAAAATACCTGTTTTTGTTTATGACTCCAATATCTTTGGAGGCAGTCGAAAAGAGAACCTCTCCAGGCTTTGAGAAGATCTTCAATTTCATCAAGTTAAAATCTTCCGTCGTCTTTTGTAGCTTGTTCAGTAATTCATTCGGTAGAGAATTTTTATTTAATCCATTTATATCTGGAACAATCATGAACATTAAATGTCTTGCAACACGTAGCGCTTCATCTTCGTTATTCTTTTGTAGATGTTCAGAAAATAAAGGGAAAATATACAAAATCACAGTAGCAGGTAAAACTATGGCTATTATTACAGATAAGATGAAGAAGTTTCTTAAATAATTAATTTTGAAAATGTTTTTCAAGACAACCTCCTGGTTTTAAATGGTGTCCACCACTTTCCCCAGTAATGATGGCTTGTAAGGCTGTATCTGCAGCGCGGTCGATCAGTTTTCTGATTTTCTAAATGCTTTCGCTTGTTTCAATTGATGGTGTCGCCATTATTTTTTAACCCTGAACGTTGTGCTTTTTGGAATAAATTAGTTCATTGATTGCGTTGTCAAGTTCAGAAAGTTCAAATGGTTTTGATAATACCTTGTCCGCTTGTGATTCTGTAGCAAACGCTCCGGGATATTCCCCCCATCCAGTTATCGCTATAACGGGAATGTCAGGAAATTTTTTCTTAATTATCGAAATAAGACCCATTCCACTTATTTTTGGCATAACGATATCTGTAATGACCAAGTCAATTCCTTGTTGATCATTTTCAAATAATTTCAGTCCCTCCAAACCATCAGACGCTGAGGCGACATCGTAATTTTTATCATTTAGAAAATAGCAAAGCTTGGCCAGAATATGCTCGTCGTCGTCAATTATTAGTAATTTCGGTGACTGACCCATTCTATTTAATTTTCGGGTTCGCAGGATTTCAGTGCTGCCATGGTATTCAAAAAAATCTCCATGGGCAGGGTAAATTTCATATGCCCTCATTTTATTCCTCCTTGTGACTGAAATTTACAAGCAACGGAGGTTTGTCAATATTAGGAACATGGTTTCGTGTAAGAATATTTACAGGATATAAATTTTAACTTGTTATAATTATAATATTTTTTACATATTAACATACCACAATGTATCATGTCAATAGAGATATGCTCTATTTTCATAGGGACATATCCTACAATATAGGGATTATCCCTGCACCCAACCCATAGGCTAAACGCTTACGGCTGAAAAGGGATCCCCGTCCTTGGACTAATATAGGGACAAAGTGGGAGGCTTGATTTACAATTATATGTTTAAAACATCAGTTCCCAAAATAGAAGATTTTGAATTAACATCAAACTTGTGTTATCTTGCGAGAAATCCAGATATCTTATGATTCCAAACCTATGTGATACTAATAACCTTGGATTCCTGGATAAGCAACAGTTTCTTTTCACGACGCCATCCTTTGATTTGACGCTCTCTTTTTGCCGCATCATTTTTGTTTTTATAAACTTCAGAGAAAAGCAAGCTGGCTTTGTGTTGATTCATCCTGTGTTCCAAGTCTGTAGTTATTCCTGTGTAGAGCTGACCGTTTTTATCGCAGATATATACATGCCACATCGGAATCTCACAAAATTAAAAAAGCCAGGTTTTATCCTGGCTTGAAAATTTTTGGCTCCCCAGCACGGACTCGAACCGCGGACAAGATGGTTAACAGCCATCTGCTCTGCCAACTGAGCTACTGGGGATTAATTGTAAAAAACCTAATCTTATAAATCAAAACCAATACTGATGGTTAATCCCGACATCATGTCGGGCTCTGCCAATTGAGCAATAGCGAAATCCCGCTTGGCGGGGCTGAGCTACTGGGGATTAATTGTAAACGCATTAAATAATAAAAACAAAATACCAAGTCAAGCAAAAACAAAATATTATTTTATGAGGTTTTTTCAATACCCGATATTTACTGGAAACTTAATTTTATGCCATCGCTGTTAATATTTTATGGTTGCCTGTTATTCAAAATTCTGCAATAATCAAGCTCAATTATTAATTGTTATTAAAGGGATAAATGGCCAAATGATATATTATCATTATATGAAAAGCCCTGTGGGGGAGCTCCTGGTGGCGGGAAACAATAAAGGGGTGCATCTGATCAGCTTCCCCAAAGGGAAAAAACGCTATTTTCCCGAAGCCCATTGGGTGGAAGACCAAAAACCCCTTCAAGAGGTGTTGCGCCAGCTTGAAGCCTATTTTGCCGGAAAACTGAAAATGTTTTCCCTGGACATTTGTTTGAACGTCACGCCGTTTCAAGAAAAGGTGCTCACAGCCCTTCGTCAGGTGCCCTATGGAGAAACCATTTCATATGGCGAACTGGCCAAAAACATTGGAAATCCAAAAGCGAGCCGAGCCGTTGGACAGGCAAACGCCCGAAATCCCATACCCATTGTCATTCCATGCCATCGCGTTATCGGAAACAACGGCAAACTAACCGGGTTCGGTGGCGGCGTTCCAGTGAAACAGACCCTGCTTGATCTGGAACAACAATATCGGTAATGTGAAATATCCGTGGCAATCGTTCCTAAAAAAGGTTGGTGTTTAAAACTTTTTCATTGCTTCTTCCAAGCATTTACGCGCCTCATCCGAATACCAGCTCTCGATGAAATATACTTCCTTATCATCCTGACGGGCTGCCACCTGTTCTTCGATCATTTCCACCCGATTCTGTTTGATCATCTCATACCCCACTTTGGGCAGCGACCCCAATGTATCGGCGTGTTCGAGGGCCGTTTCCACGACGTTCTCGATGACTAGAATTTTATCCACAATGCCCATTTCGAGTGCCTCATTCGATGGATAGAGATTACCGCTCTCCATTATCTCACGTGCCCTGCAAACCCCTGCTATTGCGTGTAGCAACCTGTCCGGCAGATACGGCACCGGCAGGCCCAGTTTGACCTCGTTCAGGCCCATTAACTTGTGTCCCTTTGCAATGAACCGATAGTCACAACACATCGCCAAAATGCATCCGCCGGCAATGGCATGGCCGGTTATGGCCGCAACCGTGGGTTTAGGCAGCGTCAACAGATCCAAACAAACCTGGTTGAACGCACGATAAAAGCCTCTGAAATCATCCCTGTTCATCTCAAACAGTTCCGGAATATCAAAACCGATGGAGAAAAACTTCTCATTGGAACTTCCCAGAACAAGGCCGTTTATACCGGCATCGTTTTTTACCTGTTTAATGACCCCTTCCAGTTCCTTAACAACCTTTGGGTTCAATGCATTGGTGACGCCGTTATTCAGCTTTGCAAACACAACCTTGCCATGATGTTCCACTGAAATCATTTCCATCTTAACGCTCCTTTAACACTTCCGCCGGCAGCCTGATCTGTTGGGGTCAGGCTGTTTAAATTTATCAAATTGCTCCATGTATCATATACAAACCGGATTTTAAAATGTGTCAAGGCTTTTCTTGAGCAACCGATCTGCCGGTATGATTCATTTCGTCTATTTGAGCTTCGCACCCTTAATTTTCAGCAACGCAATACAGCAGAGCAAGCCGGATAATTTTTTAAGAAAAAATTATACCGATGCAATCGAAAAGCAGAATGATCTGTCATGAATCTTTCAAACATCGATGGCTGCGTGTCAGAAATATGACATTTTGTGACACTTTTCATCAGACCCATGCCCCATAATTACACAAATAATTCCTCACCCCTATGAAATTACTACCATTTTTTTTACTTACTATTTTGGCACATTTCCTGCACTATTTCCCGAACGATGCGGCGGACCCGTTTCCCGGCAACATCCGTTTTCATCGTTACAAGGCTTTATAATCAACAAGGGGGTGTTGTATGCGGGTAACCTGTTCAAGCTGTCATAAAGGATTTGTTATCCCTGACGAACGTCTGCCGATGGGTAAAAAAATCGCCTTTCCTTGTCCGGCGTGCAAGGAGACCATTCGACTTGATCTCACGGAAAAATCATCTCGTGATAACGGTCTTCTTTTCGATAACGAACCCGTTATTCTCCCAACCGGCGAAGATTTGAAAAAAAAGATTTTGCGGCATATGAAGGATTTGCCTCCCATACCTCAAACAATCCTAAAAGCCCGTGAGATTATGACAAATCCGGATTCGGACTTCAAGGAACTCGCAAATCTTTTTGAAACCGATCAAGCCATTGCCGCAAAGATCCTAAAACTTTCCAATTCTCCATATTACGGATACAGCGGTAAAATCACCTCCATCCAGAGAGCCTCCGTTATCCTCGGGCATAAAACCCTGATAGAACTTTTAACCGTGATCGGTACCGCCGGTTTGTTGGGTAACAAGCTGGCAGGCTACTGGCTGGATTCAGGCGCCCTTTGGAAACATTCCCTGGCGGTCGCCTTTGGCTCCAGAATTATCGCCAGCAAGATGGACCCGGCATTATCAAACGATGCGTTTACATCAGGTCTCATCCATGACGTCGGAAAGCTCATTTTGGATCAATATATCAAGGAAAGATGGGAATTGTTTGAAAAATTCATGGCTGACGGTGAACACACCTTTTTGGATGCCGAAAAGAAAATATTAGATCTTGACCATGCGGAAGTCGCATCTGAAGTTTGCAAAAACTGGAATATACCGGAGCCGCTAACCGTTGCCATACGGTATCACCACCACCCCTCCCACTCAAACAGCAGCGAATTGGCCTACATTGTCCATGTTGCAGATGCCATCGCCATGATGACCGGTCTGGGAGTCGGTATAGACGGAACGTTGTATAAGATGGATGATACGGCCATGGCGTTTTTGAACCTTCGTGAAGAAAATCTAAACGACATCATGGGTAAAGTCATAGAAGCCGTTCAAAAGATATCCGAATAATAGGACCGTGTAAAATTAAGCCCGGGCATTCACGGGTTTAATCTGCTAAGAAAAAGGAATTGTGGATGACAAAAATCAATGCACAGGATCTTTTGGATGAGATTCGATTCGATATAAAAGAAAAGGACCTGATCAAGGCGAAACTCGTTCTTTCCGCTCTCAAGCATGTGAGTCGAAAGGTCCAAAAACAAGCATTGTTTGAAGTCAGTCGTTCAGAAAATGATTTTGCGATTCCCCTGCTGGCTGGTGTCATCGCTGAAAATCCGGACGTTACCGAATCATTTCCACAACTCAAAGAGACCTTGTTTTCAAAGATTACTGGATGGCCCGGAAATCCTTTCGGATTTGCTATCGAATACATTAGCACCCCCCATCAAGGCGCTTCTAGTAGAGGCCGCAGGAGAGATCCGGTTTGAGAAAGCGTACCGATCTTGCTGGATATCCTTACCAACGAAGAGGATGTCAAAATCATTGAGTCGACCATCATCGCTTTGGGAATGATCGCCGCCCCATCAGCGGTTACCGCTGTGAGTGAATTTCTATACTCGAGTAATTGGGAGATCGTTATTGCCTCCATACGCACTTTGGGCACACTGGCCACACCCGAGGCCATACAGAAACTAGGCGACAGACTTGGCGGAGACTCTGATCTGGACCTGATGATCATCGACATTATTGCCAAGATCCAGATTCCGGAAGCACTGGAAATGCTCAATCAAACACTTGGATCGCAACACGCCCATTTACGCGCCGCCGTGAAGCAAAAACTCGGTGGAGTCAGTGTGATGAGCGTTCGTATTTTGATCAAGAATCTTTTTGTTGATCATCCCGATCTGGTCATTCATTCTTTGAACGTGCTCGGCGACATCGGAGACAGCGCAGCCATTCCGGCCATCCGAAAACTTATACACCATCAGCCTGAAAATCCGAATGTTCGATTTGCGGCGTATGAAACCCTGGGAAGGTTACCGCTGGATAAAGGCGTTTACACATTGGCCGCCGGTTTGAATGATCCCGTGGATAACGTTCGAAATGCAGCGGCAAAAGCCATTGACCGACACTACAATGCCGCTCTGGCCGGTGGTATCCGGAATCTAATCCGCTCTGAAGACCCGGAAGCCTTGAAAGTCATGACAACCATCATCGATTCCCAGTGCGACACCATCTTTTTGGACCTTTGGGATGAGGATTGTTTTCAAACGCCGGCCATCGATTATCTGACCCATAAAGCCCATCCTGATGTCCGATCCTACTTTGCAAGAACCCTTGAAAAGGCAGGACACAATGATCTTGCCAACCAGATTAAACCGGAAAAGACCATAAAAGAAAAAACAGCACTAAAAGTATTTGCCGTGGACGACTCCAAGATGATTCTGAACATATACAGAACCATGCTCCACAATTTGGGATATGAATCCCATTTGTTCGAATTTCCGGCCAAGGCTCTGGAACGGGTCCAAAAAGAAAAACCCGACGTAATCCTGGCCGATTTGAACATGCCCGATATCACAGGCATCGAATTCACCAAAGGAGTCCGGCAATGGTACAACGACGTTGAAATGCCCATCATCATGGTAACCACCCAGAACGAAGCGCAGGAAAATAAAGCGGCATATGCCGCTGGAGTCAATAACATCATTCACAAACCCTTCACCGAAGCGCAAATAGGAAAGGCCTTGGCCAAATTTGCGGGCAAATAACCCTCTTTTTAATACCAGTCCCGTTGACACGGCACCGCTGTTATCCTATAGTTAACGTATTGAAAAATTGCGATGTAACGACAGATGGTGACAATCAAAAAATCATCAACGCAATGCCGTGCTTCAAAACATGGGAGAGGCGGATAAGGGCATGATTCCATTACGGCAATACATAAGTCTATTCAGCGGGTTAATGCTCATCCTTTTGATATTTTCCGGTTGTGCCGGATGGGGACAGCGGCTGGAGACCCCTCGAATAACCCTTGCAAATTTTAACGTTCAGGAAATAAAGATCTTTGAGTCGGTTTTTACCATCGAAATGCGCGTCTTTAACACCAATGAGGTCCCACTGGAAATCAAAGGACTCAATTGCGATCTGGAACTCAACGGCAAGCGTCTGGCCACCGGCGTGGCCAACGTCAAAATAAATATCCCTTCCTATGAAACAGCCCTTATTCCCATGACACTGTATTCATCGGTGTTGGACGTCGTGAGGGTGCTGCAGGGGATGGCCAAAACCGAAAAACTCGAATATAAGCTCACAGGACGGCTTCGTCTTGGAAAGGGAGCCATGCCTTCGACGATTCCGTTTAAATCCACAGGTGAGATGCCTCTGAAAGAATTCATCGTTCCAAATACCGGTTAGTGTCCATCCATAAATGGTCTTTTTGTCCAATATCTGCGTTACGCTCAAAAATTAATCCTCGGAATATTAAACATATGCCTGCGGTTATTTTTTTCGCATGCCTTGATCTTAAACAAAAATCCTCATTTATGGATGGACACTGTTTAACTTATTTTTTTAATCTGACTGCTTGCTTTTTGTAGTTAGATGTATTTCGAGGTTCTAAATTTTTATTTCAAACAACACCTTTGAGTCGCCGAACTGATTGTAATCCAGCGATACCTGAACACCGTCAACGTCAGCATTTCCTTGCAAAATATTGAATCCGATTTTTCTATGAAACTCAATGGATCCTTTATTCACGGGCGATGTGCAAGACCTGATCGTGTCCCGGCTATTTGCTTTGCAAATCTGAAAAAACCGATGATATAAAAACTCTCCAATCCCCATACCGCGATAATTGGGATGAACCCCCACAAGATGAATATAGCCTTCATTGGTTTTCGACTGTGACAGAAAGCCGATCAAAAAAGCCAAGAGCGCTTCTTCCTTTTCGATAATGAATGATGTGTCGCAAAAATGCACAAGAAACAGTTTCGGCAACATCCATGTCAGGTCTCTTCCCCCCCACCAGTCTTTCATCACGGAGATGATCCTTTTGTGATCCGCTGGTTCACTGTTCCTAACTGTTAAATCTCTTGGCAGTTTGTTGATATAATCATCGTTTGGCTGCTTCATAAAAAAAACCTCGATAGGCTATTCTTCCTTATCTTTCGGTACTCTTTTTAAAAACCAATCTTTTTACGACTTCTTGTCCTTCAGCAAATCTTTCAGGCTCGCGAACGGCTTGTTGTCGTAACGCGGCTCTTGTCCGCCGGCCTGCGTCGTTTCGTCATACCATTCGGCAACCTGATCCCGTGAATGTTCATTGTCGTGACAGTAGATACACAATAACTCCCAATTGCTGCCGTCCGGCGGATTGTTATCGTGGTTGTGATCCTTATGATGGACCGTGAGTTCTCGAACTCTCTTGCCTGAAAATTCGCGCCCGCACCTCGCACATATCCACGGAAACATCTTGAGGGCCCGCCCCCGATAAGTTTTCTCCTGACGCTCCCGGTCATGCCGGGCCTCGGCGATGATATGATCCAGCCGGTCGGACTCCGTACGCGTTTTCTTCGATGACATATGGGTACTCCCCGGTCGTTTTTGAATTAATTCTTTCTCATCAAGAGCAGCTATTAACGGCGTCTATAAATTCTTTCATCATGTTAACATCTTTAACTCCGTCTTTTTCCACACCACTGGACACATCAACGCCAAAGGGTTTTATATCTTGAATTACCGAACAGACATTTTCCACATTTAACCCCCCGGCAACAATAATCTTTTCTGACATGTCTTTCACCCATTTCGGGAATTGATGAAAAATACCACTACCGATACTGGCATCATAAATAAAGTATTCATATTTTAGATCAGAGGGCGGCATTTCTTTTGATGCCAATACCAGATTAGGGACCTGCTTCATTTCATATATTTGTGTATAGTCAAAATAAGGTACAGCCTGTTCAACATCACTATAATTGAGACCAACTACGAAACTTTTTATTTTTCCTTTAGCGTATCCAGCCAATTCGATGGCATCTTTTAGAGAGCAATAGCGTTTGCTTTTGATGTAAGTGACAATTCCGATGGCATCATATCCGTACTCAATCGCTTTATCTATTTGCCCTTTTGTTTTCAAACCACAGACTTTGGTAAACATTTCTTCCCCTATATTTCTAACAAGATAGCATATCCTTTATTTGAGTTTAATATCAATTCAAAATGTGAAAACCTTATCAGCTTCCATGGACAATTCGTAAAGATCATCCATCCAGGCAATGGGGCAAGAGCTTGATCCCTCCAGACCGTGGGATTTCATACAAACCCCTCAGACATAAAAATCGCCATCGTATTCATTGACTTGCTCAATCACGTTGAATTGATCATTGCTGCTTTTTTCGTAAAGTACACCTTTACCGAGCATAAAAACGCTCACTTCATCGCCCTTTTTTACAGTAACATTTGCCAACCTCATAGCATTGTATGATGTTTCAGCATCGTCTGTGGAAATAATAAATAGTACTTTCATATTTTTTCCCCCGTTAGTTGATGTTCTTTTTCATAGAAACTGATGGCATAACTCACTATACGACCTAAATATTTTGACAAACACGTCCTTTAAGGACACATAAGACTTAGAATAGATAGTGTTTTTATATAATGTTTTTGATTTAAACTCAATATGTTATAATCGGAATAAAAAAAAGATACCCATATCAAAAAATCGTACGTGTTCAGGGGGTGTGCTTCCTCGTGTAACGATATTGGCGGAGTGGCTTCGTCATTTCACCGGGGAGAGCATCCTCGACTTTCGCCCAGTAAGGGTATAAGTTTAGACAGCCTGATGATATGATGCAAAAAAGGTAAGATTGCGTATTGACTTTTTCGTTATGATTTCTATTATTTATATAAAACGATGTCAATAAGGATGAAAAACTTATCCGAAAAACGGATGGGTGAACCGGATAGAAATTCCACAACATTGGATTTATGTTGAGAACACCAGGAGGGCGATATGAAAAAACTACTCATTTGCTTTGCAGCCGGATGCCTGGGGGCTCTGGCAAACAGCCTGGCCGTGTGGGCATTCGGTGAATACGGAATCACAAAACAATTTGGGGTGGCCATTGCGCCGGCCTTGAAAGCTGCCTGGTTATACCCGAGGATCGTGTGGGGAGGGCTCTGGGGGTTGGTATTTGTTTTGCCCTTTATGAATAACAAACTCATCACAAAGGGTGCGATAGTCAGTATTTTCCCCACCCTTGTCCAACTATTGGTGGTATTTCCGCTAAAAGCCGGCAAAGGTTATTTTGGCATGGATCTCGGCATGTACACACCTGTTTTTGTTGTATTTTTTAATCTGATATGGGGGGTGGTTGCTGCGTTAGCGATTAAGCAAGCTAAGTAAATCCTAATCCGGACAAGCCAGCCAGAGTTAAACAGAGGTCCAGTATTCATTGACGATTGATGATTGTTGAACGAAAGAACTTGAATTGTTCTAACTTGTGTCTAACCAGGAGGAAACATGCCGGTCCAGGAGATCATGAAAGACCTTTTCTTTGTCGAACGGGGATACCTCAACGCCAATCATTTTGTGTATCGCGCCGAACATCCCGTACTCATCGACACCGGATATGTTTCCGACTTTGACTTCACTGAAAAAATGATCACGTCACTGGGTGTCAACATAGAAGACGTCCGCCAGATCATCAGTACCCATTGCCACTGCGATCACATCGGCGGCAACCAAGTCATTCAGCAACGATCCGGTTGCGACATCGCCATGCATCGAATCGGAAAACACTTTATCGACGCCAAAGATGACTGGTCCACCTGGTGGACATATTACAATCAGAAGGCTGATTTCTTCAACTGCACCACGGCCCTTGAAGACGGCGACGTCATTTTCATAGGTCCCCATGAATTTCAGGTCATTTACACGCCCGGACATTCAGCCGACGGCATCGTGCTGTACCACCCCAAAGAAAACGTCCTGTTATCTTCGGACACCCTCTGGCAAAACGATCTGCCGGTGATCACCATTCGCATCGAAGGAAGCCGGGCGTTGTTTTCCCTGAAAGAATCCCTGGAAAAGATCGAATCACTTGATGTCCACCGGGTTTATCCCGGACATGGCCGGCCGTTTACCCGATTCAAAGATGCTGTATCTTTATGCAAAGATAAAATCGACCTGTACTTAAAACACCCGGAACGCATGGGAACCGATCTGCTGAAAAAGATCATGATCTACACCTTGATGATGCACAAAACCGTCGAGGCAGATACGTTTTTCGATCATTTGATGGGAACCTGGTGGTTTAAGGAGACCGTGGATCTTTATTTTGACAACGCCTACGAAACAAAATACCGGCAGATTCTTGAAAGTTTCTTAGAGCGGGGAATCGTAAAACAAAAAGAGCGGCAGTTGTTTACCACGGTAAAGCCTTGAGGTTTCTCAAATAGCCACCCCCCCGTTGGTTGTCAATTTTCCGAATAAGCTTGACAAAGACTTCTGCAAGCTATATTATCCATTCAAATTTAGTGTTCCTGGTTGTCAATCAAAAAATACACGTAAGCCCCGGAATAACTCCGGGGCTTTTTTTATTGGAACACAGAAAGAAGGTATATATTGAACTTTGAAACATTTAATTTTCATCCTGCTGTTGCAGCCGGCGTTTTAGAAGCGGATTATGTCATCCCGACCCCGATTCAGGCCCAGGCAATCCCGTCGATCCTGAAAGGTTGCGATGTGATGGGGCTGGCCCAAACCGGCACCGGCAAAACAGCGGCATTCGTCCTGCCGATCTTAAATCGTCTGATGGGAAAACAAAGCGGTTGTCCCCGTGCCCTGATCATGGCCCCCACCCGGGAATTGGCCGAACAGATTCACCAGGCGATCGAAATCCTGGGGCGCAAAACCCGCTTTAAAAGCATTGCGGTTTACGGCGGCGTGGGTATTAACCCACAGATTCAGAAACTAAAGCGTGCCGATATTGTCGTTGCCTGTCCCGGCAGGCTTCTCGATCATATCGGTCGTCATACCGTCGATTTCTCCCGACTGGAAGTGCTGGTAATAGACGAAGCTGACCAGTTGTTCGATATGGGGTTTCTCCCCGATATCAGAAGAATTTTGAAGTATCTTCCACAAACGCGCCAGACGCTGCTTTTCTCGGCAACCATGCCCACCGAAATACGACGCCTGTCCAAGGATATCCTGCGACATCCAGTCACTGTCCAGATAGGAACGACCGCACCTGCGGACACGGTCAGCCATGCGCTCTACCCGGTCGCCCAGCATCTGAAAACGGCGCTTTTGTTAAATCTGTTGGGTTCCACCCCTATCCGGTCGGTTCTGGTCTTTACCCGAACCAAACACCGAGCCAAAAGTCTGGGGAAGAAACTGGCTGTTGCCGGCTACCGGTCGGCTACACTGCAGGGGAACCTTTCCCAGGGAAAACGTCAGGCTGCATTGGATGGCTTTCGGGATGGGACTTTTCAGATCCTGGTGGCCACCGATGTCGCCGCCCGCGGAATTGATGTCACCCGGATCTCGCATGTCATTAACTACGATATCCCTTCAACTCCCGAAGCATACATTCATCGTATCGGTCGGACCGGCCGCGCCACTCACAGTGGTGAAGCTTTCACCTTTATTACCGGAGACGACGGCGAGATGGTTCGTTCTATCAATCGAATCATCGGTTCTAAGATCGAGCAACGGACCTTGTCAGCCTTTGACTACAATGCCCCGGCACTTATTCGTAAAAACAGTCCGCAGGGGCAAAGAAAGCCCCATCGCAAATTTTCAGGGGCCAATAAGGGCCGAAAGAAAACGGCTTCAGGCATGAACAATCGCATTTGGGCTTAAAGCGAATATACGGAATATCAAAACCCTAAAAAATTTGATATTGCTACCAAATCTTCAAATTAATGAAATTTGGGTTCGGTTTGAACGGCTTAGTAATAAAATTTATTTCTTTTTAAAATTTGGCATCTAAGATTCAGACAGCACCTTTTTCAGATGGCGCACATGGTTCTCTTCTTCTTGAATGACGGCATGCAATTGTTCCAGGGTCTGTTGGTCTTCGATCAGGGGCTGGAGCACCCCATAAAACAACACCGTGTCCTTTTCGAATTCTATGGCCAGTTTGAGCAGATCTTCAATCTTTTCCATGCTTGAAAAATCAGCATCCTCAAGGGTAAAACTCTGGTCACCGACGGCATTTTTGAGCAAAGCCCGGCCCATTTTTTCCTGTTCCTGGAAATCCCCGGTACCGGTCACCGTGTCTATGAGCGCTTCAAACCATTTTGCATGCTGAGCTTCTTCATCGGCCAGTCCTTGCAGCAGGGAGCGCAGCGAAGGATCTTCAATTTTTTGGGCGGCATTTCTGTAGACACGTTCGCCGTTTTTTTCGATCTGTACGGCAATATCGATAATATCTTTTAAAGAGAACATTTTCTTTTTCCACAATACTTACGGAGTCGGACTATCTTCGTAAAAAGATGTCAAGGGGAATGGTGTGAACATCGTTTGAGATTTCCTGAGTGGGCCCAAGCTGCCAGTCTTCGACCCGGCCCCTGCCGTCAAGGAGTGCTCCGATATTTTGAACCAGACCTTTGATGTTGATGATCGGATGACGGGTAAAGACTTTGGGCAGGCCATAAGTAAGACTGCAGGTGATACATTTTCCGGGTCGCTGGGTCAGACGCAGCATAAACTCGAGCCGGTTTTCCCGAGAGCCGATGAATTGGAGACTGATGTCGTAAGCACCTTCTTCGACATCTCCGTAAAGGGCATCAAAAAATTGGTCTGATCGGTCTTTTGGAAATAGCTGTTTTAAAACATCGGGTGCAAAAAGCTTGTCAAAATCTTTGTTTTCCATCATCCTAAAAACCTCACATAATCATATTGGGTTCGTCAATCAAGTTCTATCCAATATGAGGCATCAACGTCCACTTGATGACCCAGGATTCAATGGCCGGATCTGTGTCCAGACAGACGATCCCGCTGTTTTGAAACTTAAATACCGGTTTTTCCGAAGAACCTGTGATTAGATAGGCGGTCAGCCGTTCCATGAACGGCAGATGCCCCACCAGCATGACATCTTTTGTGCTGTCGATGGTGTCTGCAAAAACGGTCACGTCGTCCAAGGGACTCAGCCCGCTGCTCTCATGAATCCCGCCCGGGGGTTTTAAGGCTTTTTCAAAGATTTCAGCGGTCTGACGGGCTCGGGTCTTTCCGCTGTGGGTAATCTTTGACACACCAACCGCATATCCTTTGGCGACCTGGGCAATGCGTTCGGTTTCGGCAATTCCCTCTTGAGAAAGCCCCTTTTTGGGATCTTTGTCTTTGGGCAGACTTTTGCCGTGTTGAACAAGATACAGTGACATGATACCCTCCCTGAGAATTCGTCAAATCGTTGAACGGTTGATGGGTCAAGTGGCTATTTTCATAATGTGCATTTAAATGAAAACATAAAAATTTAATGCCAACGCGTTAGCGCTGCCTCAACTTTAGTCACTTTAGATCACTTCAAACTTTAGGCACTTGCGAAAAGGTTTCGGTAACGTATCGACTCAACCATTTATCCATTCAACAATTTGACGATGATAACTAGCTCTTTGCATTTTTCTCACGCAGGGCTGCATGGGCGGCAGCCAGACGTGCAACCGGTATGCGGAAAGGAGAACAAGAAACATATGTCAACCCCAACTCATGACACAACTGAATCGACTCGGGATCACCGCCGTGTTCTCCGCAGATACCGCATTCCAGGTCGGGCCGAACGGATCGCCCTTTTTGAACCGCTATTTCCATGAGCAGGCCCACACCATCCCGGTCGATGACGGCGAACGGATTCTCCGGCAGAATTTCTTTTTCCATATATTCAATCAAAAACCCGGCTTCGGCATCATCTCTGGAAATACCGAAGGTGGTCTGGGTCAGGTCATTGGTCCCAAAAGATATGAAGGCGGCATATTCAGCAATTTGATCGCAAGTTAACGCCGCACGGGGGATCTCGATCATGGTTCCGAACTTGTAGCTCGGTTCAATGCCCTGCTCCTTCATTACATTTTTAGCTTCAGCCTCAAGGATCTTTCGCTGAACTTTCAGCTCGTTCACATGGCTGGTCAAAGGAATCATCACCTCGGGATGCACGTCGATGCCCTCTTTGGCCACCATACAGGCCGCCTCAAAAATGGCGCGGACCTGCATAATGGTCAGTTCCGGAATATGGATGCCCAGCCGAACACCTCGCAGACCCAGCATGGGGTTTGATTCGTGCAGACTTTCCACTCGTTTGAGAATGTGTTCTTCTTTTTCGATTTTGTCCAGGAGCGTATCGATTTCTTCGAGGGTTCCGGCGCTTAGCAGACGAATCTTGTGATCCGACAGATCGCGCAGCAGATCAATATGGTTGGGTAAAAATTCGTGCAAAGGAGGATCGATCAAACGGATAATGACGGGCAATCCGTCCATGACCCGGAAAAGACCTGCAAAATCTTCTCTTTGAAAAGGCAGCAATGCATCGAGTGATTCGCGCCGTTCACTTGGCAGATCTGTCATGATCATTTTTTGAACAAAAGGCAGACGTTCGGCCTCGAAAAACATGTGCTCCGTGCGACACAGGCCGATACCTTCTGCGCCGTAATCCCGCGCACGCTGGGCATCGGCAGGATAATCGGCGTTTGCCCATACTCCCAGGCGTCGGATCTCATCCGCCCAGGAAAGCACCTTCATCAGCCAGGGATCCTGGATGTCCGGCACCATGGTTTTAACCTTTCCGGCATAAAGTTCGCCGACGGTTCCGTCAATCGAGATCCAGTCTCCTTCTTTGATGATTTTGCCTTTGACTTCCAATTGGCGTTTGATCATGTCAATTTTCAGTTCAGATACGCCCACCACGGCGGGTTTACCAAACTGGCGCGCAACCAACGCCGCATGGCTGGTACGGCCGCCACGGCTGGTGAGAATACCCTGTGCCGCGAGCATCCCGTGTACGTCGTCCGGCCGGGTTTCAGGTCGAACCATGATCACTTTCTTGTTTTCTTCCTTTGACCACAACTCGGCAATATCCGCGTCAAGAGCAACGACACCGAATGCCGCACCAGGTGAAACATTAAGCCCTCTGGCCAGCATCTCTCCTTTGGCTTTGAGTTCTTTTACTGTCTCCCGGTCAAACTGTGGATGCAGAAAAAAATCGACCTGTTCAGGACTGATTCGCTTCACCGCTTCTTCTTTGGTGATCAACCCTTCTTCCACCATCTCAACGGCGATTCGAACCGCGGCCTGGGCCGTACGTTTTCCGTCACGGGTTTGCAGCATCCAAAACTTACCTTTTTCAATGGTAAATTCGACGTCCTGCATCTCACGATAATGCAAGTCCAGCTGTTTGCAGATTTTCTCAAATTCACCATAGGCCTCGGGCATCTCTGCTTTTAATCTGGATATCTCATTGGTTAAACGAATTCCGGCAACCACGTCCTCGCCCTGGGCGTTGGTCAGGTAATCCCCTTCAATTTTTTTTTCGCCTGTGGAGCCGTCCCGGGTCATGGCAACACCGGTGGCACTGTCATCTCCCATATTTCCAAACACCATGGTCTGAACCGTCACCGCAGTGCCCAAATCATGAGAAATCCCTGCTGCATTGCGATAATCAACAGCCCTTTTGCCGTTCCAGCTCCTGAAAACAGCTTCCGTGGCCAAAAAAAGCTGCTCAAACGGATCGGTCGGGAAATATCGGCCGGCGTATTGTTTGAAGATCACCTTGAATTTTTCTATGACATTCTTCCAATCATCGGCAGACAGCTCGGCATCGGTTTCAACGCCTGCTTTTGCACGGGCTTCGGTGATGACTTCCTCAAAGGCCTCATCAGGCGCTTCCATGACCACATTGCCGAACATCTGCACCAATCGGCGATAAGAATCATATACAAACCGTTCATCGCCGGTCAGCTTTATCATTCCTTCGGCGGTTTTATCGTTCAGCCCAATATTAAGAACCGTGTCCATCATGCCCGGCATGGAAAACTTGGCGCCGCTTCGACAGGAAATCAACAACGGATTTTTCGGGTCACCAAATTCTTTACCGGTCGTCTCTTCAATGGCTTTTAAAGCTTCAAGCATCTGTTCTCTCATTCCTTTAGGAAACGTCTCGCCTGAAGCAAGATAGGTATTACAGGCTTCTGTGGTAACGGTAAATCCAGGGGGAACGGGAATTCCGATGCGAACCATTTCCGACAGATTTGCACCTTTGCCTCCGAGCAGTCCGCGTACATGATCCCACTCACCACCGACATACGTTTCCGCCTGGTCAACTTCATCCAAGAGATAAACCCATTTTTTAGCCATTTTGAAGATCCTCCCAATCGTTTTGTTAAGATTAAAAACTGAAAAAACTGCCCTTCTTTTAAATTATAAAACGACACGTACTTTATATATAAAAAGTCGGTGACTTTAACGCCGATATTTTATCAGAGAATAATCGAAACCGCGAAAAAGATCCGGTCTTGAATTGAACCGATCATAAATGTTATGGGAAAGAATATAACATGCGAGAAAATTTAATATAATAAAAGACGGTTGCCTGTCAACTCAAAAGGCATGGCGCCAAAAACACTTCTAAAAATAAAATCGTCTAACGATTTTATGAAACTTCCGCAGGTAAACCCTCCAGGGCGAGTAAACCTGAGGTATCTAATAATCGAAGCGAGGAATTCAAATTAATGCTGTCCATTTATGAGTTCAAAATGAACACAAGGAGTGTCCAATTCAGAAATGAGCAATTTTTGTTCTGATCAAGGCTGCACAAGGGTTTGCGGTGAGACGTACGTCTGTACACCGCAGCCGGAAACCCGCGGAGAACGCCGATCAGGACAAAAATGGCCATTTATGGATGGGCACTAACTAAGCGAATCAAAGGAGTACAACTGTGAATATCATCGAAGCCATCAGAACACGAAAGAGCATCAGAGATTTTACAGCCGACCCTGTCCCTCAACATATTCTCAGAAAAATCATTGAAGTTGCCGTTCGTGCGCCTTCGGCTGAAAACAGCCAGCCATGGGAATTTACCATCGTTGCCGGAGACATACTGGATACCATCAGAAAAGCGAATATCGAAAAGTTGAAATCAAGGGCATTGCCCCATCCCGACCTTGCGGCCGAAGGTTTGCCCCGGGACAGTGTGTATCGGAGGCGTCAGATCGAGATTGCCAAACAGCTCTTTGGACTCATGGATATTCCAAGGGAGGATTTGGAGAAAAGAGACCGGTGGATGGAACTGGGATTCCGGTACTTTAATGCGCCGGCGGCCATCATAATATCAGTGGATCGATCCTTGTCCTATCCCAGACCGATTTTCGACATCGGATCGGCAACCCAGAACATTTGCCTGGCTGCCCTTAATTATGGGCTGGGCACCTGTATCGCCAATCAGGGTATCACGTATCCTGAAGTGTTACACGAATTTGCCAAAATACCCGAATCCAAACGGATTGTCATTTCCATTGCCATCGGATATCCCAATTGGGATTTTCCGGCCAACAAAGTGGTCAGCGATCGGGAATCAATTGAAAATATTACGACTTGGGTCGGCTTCGACTAGAGAATTCTTACGCAGGCGCCGCCATTTTCAAGACTTACGACCCTACCGCTTTTCCCAAAATCAACCGCGCGGTAAGCTGTCTTTTGTTTTATTTTAGGTACCGTATCCATCTTTATGAAGTTGAATTTTATGTAACCATCATGGCACAATATGCCGCGCCAATAAGAGCTGCCTTATCGTTCAGAATAACCTTAACGGGTATCTTCTCAAGAAAGTCCTTAAAGCGCCCTTTTTTTGTAAATGCTTCCATAAAGATATCTTCTTTTAATTTAGATAAAATCTTCGGCGGGATTCCCCCTCCCAGGTAAACCCCGCCCGTGGTTAGACCGGTTAGGGCTAAATTGCCGGCAACGGCACCTAAGACGGAAACAAACATATTCAGTGCTTCAACACAGCCGGGATCTTTACTCGCCAATGCGGCTTCAGTAATGGCTTTAGCCGGGTCTATTTCTTCTCGCTGTTGCTTTAACCATTCAGGTTCGTTGAAACGGCCTGAGTCTTTCAACCAATTAAAAATATTCACCAATCCAGATCCGGAAAGCACCCTTTCTATACTCACATGTCCATAATGCTGATAAAGATACTGCCATAGCTTCATTTCCGCTTCATTATTGGGCGCAAAATCAGCATGGCCGCCTTCTGAAGGCAGTGGCAAATATCGACCATTTTGATAAATCAGCATTGCTTTTCCCAAACCTGTTCCGGGAGCGATCAGAGCGATATTCTGCTCTTTTTTGGAACCTGCATGATTTATGGAGAAAACGTCATTTTTCTTCAATAGCGGGATAGCCATTGCAGTGGCAGTTAAATCGTTGATAAGTTTAACATGGTGAAACTTAAACTGTTTCTTGATCCGATCTTCGGAAATACTCCAGGGGAGATTGGTGGTTTTTGACTTGCCGTTTACCACAGGCCCTGCAATCCCTAAACAGGCATTGGTGACAGTCATTGGATGGTTCTTGAGAAATTGCCGGATAATGTGTTCCAGATCAGGTGAGCTTTGGCTTGAAAAAGTCTCAATCACTGTTGGGACCGGACGTTCTTTTCCCTCGATAAAAAGCCCCAAGTTCGTTTTTGTTCCGCCAACATCGCCGGCTAAGACAAACGTTTTATCCATTGACTTTTTCATGACATGTATCTCCCGACGATTATGATTGCAACAACCAATGAAAAGACTATATTAACTGTAACCCGAGTTGAGCGTTTCATATTTTTGAAATGGTTAATTTAACAATACTGTAATTTCCAACGACAGCCGCGAACGGCTCCGCGCGAAGCATTTCTTCATCATTTCCAGAATTCCCACAAACCAGGAAATTTTTCAACGGAATTTCCCACTTGTGACTCAAATAACGAATGGCCTTTCCTTTGGAAGCCCGGTACGGCAAAATATCCCGGAAGTTTATGACAATTACTGTTCCGAACAACTGATGGTAACAGAATATATTCACTGCGTACAATTAAATATGAGTTGCGCATGTTATTGAAAGTTGTTAATCATAAACTCGGGAGGAAAAGACATGACGCGTATTGATATACCGGATATCCAATATATTAAATTGTATTATTATATTCAGCAACCAAAGGTCGGGCTTTGAAACTGAAACGATATCTGCGGGGACATTTCGCGCTTTTCGGATAAAAACGAGGATGTTTGGTCTGCATGATCGACAATCTTTAATTTCTTGATTTAAAAGGATTTTTTTATATGGAAGATTCATTGGTGCCGGGTTGGCAGCTGATCGTTTATGGCGCTGGCGTGCTTGCCGTGGTAGTGGGTCTGCTTTTGGTGTCAGCCTTATTGGGGCAGCGTCACAAAGAAAGAACAACCGATGACCCATATGAATCCGGTATTATCCCGACCGGGTCGGCGCGTATTCGATTTGACGTAAAGTTTTATTTAATGGCCGTCTTCTTCGTTATTTTCGATCTTGAAGCCGTTTTTATCTTTGCCTGGGCCGTTGCCGCCCGGAGACTGGGATGGGTCGCCTATGCGGAGATCCTTATTTTCGTGGGCTTTCTTTTACTGGCGCTCGTCTATTTATGGCGGGTCGGCGCACTCGATTGGGGAACGGCCAAACACCGGAGAGAGGCGCCGTTCGACTCGTTAAAGAGCTGAGAAAGCGCTCGGTTTATTTCAATATCTAAAAAACGGGCAAGGGAATCGATTTATGCGAAGCGTCAAAGATATTTTACAGGAGAAAGGAACACAGGTCTACGCTATTTCACCTGATGCCAAGGTTTACGAGGCACTCCAATTAATGGCGGACAAGAACATTGGCGCCCTGATGGTCATGGAAGGCGATAGGGCTGTCGGGCTGATTTCGGAAAGGGATTACGCGAGAAAAATCGTCTTGAAAGGTAAATTTTCAAAGGATGTTCCGGTTCATGAAATCATGACCGCCGATATCGTCCGAATCGGTCCGGATCGTGATGTCGAAAACTGTATGGAACTGATGACCGACAAACGGGTCAGACACCTGCCGGTATTTGAAAATGATCGACTCATCGGCATCATTTCCATCGGGGATATTGTCAAGGCCATCATCGAGCATAAAGAAGAGATCATCGAACAGTTGGAAAATTATATCAAAGGCAAACGTTAAACCGCGGTCGTCACATGACGATACACCGGTTTCTTTTTTGACGGGAGGAGATATCCAAACATGCGCTGGCGAATGAGCCGGGTAAAATCGAATTCCGCCCAAGCCGATACCATCGAGGAGGCGGTGGGGCGCAGCCTGATTTTATCCAAATTGGAGGACTTGGTTGCCTGGGGTAGAAAGAACTCAATTTGGCCGTTTAATTTCGGTCTTTCGTGCTGCTATGTTGAAATGGCCACCAGCATTACCAGCCGGTATGACATCGCACGGTTCGGCGCAGAGGTGATTCGGGGCACGCCACGGGAAGCGGATCTCATGATCATTGCCGGAACGCCTTTTATAAAGATGGCGCCGATTATCCAGCGTCTTTACGAGCAGATGATGATGCCGCGGTGGGTCATTTCCATGGGATCGTGCGCCAACTCCGGCGGCATGTACGATATCTACAGCGTCGTCCAGGGCGTGGATAAATTTCTGCCGGTAGATGTTTATGTGCCGGGCTGCCCGCCAAGTCCCATGGCCTTCATGCATGGCTTGACGATGCTCAGGGAGGCTGTGGGCAAAGAAAAGCGCCCGTTGAGCTGGGTCGCCGGGCCCCAGGGCGTTCGGCGTGCATCGTTGCCGTCCACGCGGGATACCCGTAGGGCCGAACGGCAAAAGGCAACGCTACTGCGACCACCGGACACCGTCTGACCGGTCGATGAATAGCAAACAGAGAATGCAAACATGAATCAGCCAGCACTCATTGTCGACGAACTTCGGACTCGTTTTGACAACACTGTTCTCATGCAGCAGCCGACCCGGGACGATATCCCAACCGTTTGGTGCACCGGCGATGGGGTCCCCGACATTCTGAGATATCTAAAAAATACAATCGACCGGCCGTATCGGGTGCTTTATGATCTAACCGCCATTGACGAGCGATGGCGAGATCATCGGCAGGATCAGCCAAAGGGCGATTTCACCGTGGTCTATCATTTGCTGTCAACAGATCGCAACCAGGACATTCGCATCAAGGTGCCTCTGGAAGGCGAGCATCCCTGTTTGACTTCGATCACTAACATCTGGCCTTCGGCCGACTGGTATGAAAGAGAAGTATGGGACATGTTCGGCATCACATTCGACGGACATCCGCATCTTCGGCGTATCCTGCTGCCGGCCACATGGGAAGGCCATCCCCTTCGCAAGGAGTATCCAGCCCGCGCGACGGAAATGGGGCCGTTTCAACTGCCGGTAGACAAGCAACTGCGTGAAGAAGAAGCCCTGAGGTTTCATCCCGAGCAGTACGGGCTCTCCACTCGAAGAGAAGGCACGGATCTGATGTTTCTCAATTTAGGCCCACAGCACCCCGGCACCCATGGCGTGTTTCGCATTGTCCTGCAACTGGACGGAGAAGAAATTGTGGATTCGGTGCCCGAGATAGGATTCCACCACCGCGGCGCCGAAAAGATGGGCGAGCGCCAAACCTGGCATACTTACATTCCCTACACCGACCGCATCGACTACTTGGGCGGTGTGATGAATAATTTGCCCTATGTTTTGACGGTGGAAAAACTGGCCGGTATAAAGGTTCCCGATCGTGTCAAGGTGATCCGCATCATGCTGGCAGAATTTTTTCGCATCGCCAGCCATCTTGTCTGGTACGGTACTTTTGTCCAGGATCTCGGGGCCATGTCACCGGTTTTTTTCATGTTCAACGATCGCGAACGCATTTTCGATATCATCTCTGCCATCACCGGCGGACGCATGCATCCCAGTTGGTTCCGCATCGGCGGAGTGGCGCAGGATTTGCCCGAAGGATGGGATGATATGGTGCATCGTTTTCTTCGCTACATGTCCGGCCGCATGAAGGAGTATGACAAGATGATCATGGGCAACCGCATCTTCAAAATACGGACCCAGGGTATCGGCGCCTTTACCCTCGATCAGGCACTGGACTGGGGGGTGACCGGTCCGGGATTGCGAGCCTGCGGCCTGGAATGGGATTTTCGTAAAAAACGGCCGTATTCCGGCTACGAGCAGTTTGAATTCGACATTCCCGTCGCGCAGCGCGGCGATTGCTATGATCGAACCGTGGTTCGCGTAGAAGAGATCCGTCAGAGTCTTCGGATCATCGAGCAGTGCGTGAACCAAATGCCGGACGGCCCTTACAAGGCCGATCATCCGCTGGCCACTCCGCCGATCAAGGAGCACACCCTGAAAGATATCGAAACGTTGATCCACCATTTTTTAGGGGTTACCTGGGGACCCGTGGTTCCTCCGGGCGAAGCCTGTGTGGGTGTGGAGGCCACCAAAGGCAACAACAGTTATTATCTGATCAGCGATGGCGGGATCCATGCCTATCGGATAAGGATTCGAACCCCTTCCTTTGCGCACTTGCAGATCATTCCGGCCATCAGTCGCGGCTTGATGGTGCCCGACCTGCTGGCGATTCTGGGTAATCTCGATTATGTCATGGCAGACGTGGACCGCTGAAAATGAAAGGAAAGCATGCTGAATGAACAGGAAATAAAAGAGATCGAGGCCGTAGCAGACCACTATCCGATGAAAAGGGCTGCTGGCATCGATGCCTTGAAAATCGTTCAGAAGCATCGCGGATGGGTATCTGACGAAATACTGAGCCAGGTGGCCGATGTACTGGATATGTCGGCGACAGACCTGGATGCCGTAGCCACTTTTTATAATTTTATTTTCCGCCGACCGGTGGGCCGTCATGTCATCTTGGTTTGCGACAGCGTGAGTTGCTGGATAATGGGATATGACACTATTGCAGATCATTTGCAACATCGCCTGGGCATCGGCTTCGGTGAGACGACAGACGACGGCCGCTTCACGCTTTTGCCCAACGTCTGCTTGGGGGCTTGCGACCGGGCGCCCGTGATGATGATCGACGACCAACTCTACGGCGACCTCGATGCTGAAAAAATCGACAAAATCTTGGCTTCCTACGATTGAGAAAAAGGCTTTTATCCTTTAACGATCTGGTGGATCAAGACATCAAAAAAATAATAACGATAACAAAAAAGAGCTGCTTATGGAACAGCCACTGACACAAAATATTCGTCCCGACCGCCCCCCATTGAACCTGACTGAGTATGAAAATGCCGGCGGCTATCAAGGGCTGCGCAAGGCCCTCACCCAACTGTCGCCGGGAGAAGTCACCCAGCTGGTCATGGAAGCGAATCTTCGCGGCCGGGGCGGTGCCGGTTTTCCCACCGGCCGCAAATGGAGCTTCGTGCCCATGGGCGACGATGTCCCGCAGCCCAAATACCTGGTGATCAACGCCGATGAGATGGAACCGGCCACATTCAAGGACCGGCTGCTCATGGAGGGGGATCCCCACCAACTCATCGAAGGGATTATCATCGCCGCCTATGCCGTCCAGGCCGGGATTGCCTATATTTTTCTGCGCCGGGCCTATGTGACGGCACGCCAAAGACTGAAGACGGCCATCGATGAAGCTTATGCCAAAGGGTATCTGGGCCAAAACATCCTGGGTTCGGGCTTCAATCTGGAGCTTTATCTTCACATGAGTGCCGGGCGATACATATGCGGGGAAGAAACCGCCCTTTTAAACGCATTGGAAGGCAAACGGGCCATCCCCAGGGCCAAACCGCCCTTTCCGCCGGTGGTCGGGCTCTGGGGCAAACCCACGGCCTTCAACAATGTGGAAACCATCTGTAATGTTCCCCACATCATCCGCCAGGGGCCGGTCTGGTTTAAAAGTTTAAGCCGCGTTCCCGACGGGGGTACCAAAATTTACGGTGTCAGCGGAAAAGTGCGCCGGCCGGGTGCCTGGGAGTTGCCCATGGGCGTTACCATCCGGGAAATTCTGGAAGAACATGCCGGCGGCATGCAGGATGGCCTGACGCTTCGGGCGTTATTGCCCGGCGGCGCGTCCACGGATATGCTGACGGCGGAACATCTCGATGTCCGAATGGATTTCAATTCCATGCAGAAGGCCGGCAGCCGGCTGGGTACCGGTACGATCGTGGTCATCGATGACCGGACGTGTATCGTGGGGCTGCTGGGCAACCTGATGCACTTTTTTGCCCAGGAATCCTGCGGCTGGTGCACCCCCTGCAGAGAAGGACTCGCCTGGGTCGCCAAGATCCTCAATGCTATGGAGCAGGGACAGGGGAAAACCCGAAGACATCGATCATCTCAGCGCTGCACACCCGTCTGATCACACTGGGCCGCACGTTCTGCGCTCTGGCGCCCGGTGCCATGGAGCCTCTGCAGAGTGCACTTATGTATTTTGAAGACGATTTCAAACGCCATATTCATGAGAAACGCTGCCCCTGGAGATAGCGCATGGTAACGATCTATATCGAAGGAAAAGCATACAAAATTAAACAAGGGCAGAATCTGCTTCAGGCCTGTCTGAGTCTGGGCTTTGATTTGCCGTATTTTTGCTGGCATCCGGCCCTCGGGTCGGTGGGTGCCTGCCGGCAGTGCGCCGTCAAACGTTTCAAGGACGAAAATGATACGCGGGGCGAACTCGTCATGGCCTGCATGACACCGGCCGCTGACGGGACCCGCATTTCCATCAACGATCCCGAAGCCGTGCAATTCCGGGCCAGCGTGATCGAATGGTTGATGGTCAACCATCCCCATGACTGTCCGGTCTGCGACGAGGGCGGAGAATGCCACCTGCAGGACATGACGGTCATGACCGGTCACAATTACCGGCATTCTCGCTTTCCCAAGCGGACCCATCGCAACCAGGATTTGGGACCCTTTCTCAATCATGAAATGAACCGCTGCATCCAGTGCTACCGGTGTGTGCGTTTTTACCACGACTATGCGGGCGGCAGCGATCTGAATGTCCTGGCGAGCCATGATCATGTCTATTTCGGCCGTTTTCAAAGCGGTCCTCTGGAAAGCGAGTTCAGCGGCAACCTGGTTGAAATCTGTCCGACCGGCGTTTTTACCGATAAATCGTTCAAATCCCATTTCACGCGAAAGTGGGACCTGCAGACCGCACCGTCGGTTTGCGTGCACTGCGGACTGGGATGCAATACGATTCCGGGCGAACGATACGAAGAACTGCGGCGGGTACGCAACCGCTATCACCACCAGGTCAACGGTTATTTTTTATGCGACCGGGGACGCTATGGCTACGAATTCGTGAACAGTGCGCAGCGTATCCGACACCCCTTGCGGCAGACCGAGAGCAGGGAAGGGACCGAACCCATGATGGAAAAGGAGGTTCTGGAGATGGCGGCCGCCATGTTGGCCGATCCCGGCAAAGTCATCGGCATCGGATCGCCGCGCGCCTCTCTGGAAAGCAACTTCGCCCTTCGCGCCCTGGTGGGGCCCGACCGGTTTCATGCCGGTCTTTCCGACAGTGACTTCAAATGCCTCGGCACCGGGTGCAACATTTTTCAGCGAGGCCCGGTTCCCGCGGCGACGCTGCAAGGGGTCGGTCTGGCCGATGCGGCTTTTATCCTGGGTGAAGACGTGACCCAAACCGCCCCTTTGATGGCCCTCAACCTGCGCCAAATGCGCTATGGAAAATCCGCCCGGATCGCTTCGGACTTTCAAGTGCCGGATTGGCATGATGCGGGGGTGCGGGAAATCGCCCAGCTCCAAAGACCCGTCCTTTTTACTGCAACACCGTACCCTACGCGATTGGATGATGAAGCAATGCGGACCGTTTATGCTGCGCCCGATGACCTGGTCCGGCTGGGATTTGCCGTGCTTGCCGCCTTGGATTCCAATGCTTTTCCCATGCCCGATGTGAACGATACCATGCAAGCGCTGGCCGATGAGATCGCGCAGGCGCTCCTTAAAGCCGAGCGTCCGCTTTTGGTTGCCGGGACCGGCTGCGGCAATCCGTCGCTGATCGAAGCCGCCGCCAATATGGCCTGGTGTCTTGGCCGCAAAGGCAGCGCGGCTGCATTTGCCTTGTGTGTTCCCGAATGCAACAGCCTGGGACTGAGCCTGATGGGCGGTCTTGACCTGAATTCGGCGTTTCAGGCGGTCAGCGAGGGCAGGGCGGATACGGTCGTCATTTTAGAAAACGATTTGTACAGACGGGCCGATGCCCGAGCCGTGGACGCCATGCTGCAAAAGGCCCGAAATGTCATCGTCATCGATCATCAGCAGACCGCAACATCTGAAAAGGCGCATCTCGTTTTGCCCGCAGCCACATTCGCCGAGGCTACCGGCACCCTGATCAACAATGAAGGACGCGCCCAGCGCGGATACGCGGTGATGCCCCCGAAGGGAGCGGTTCGGGCCGGCTGGCGCTGGCTGCAGATGTTGATGAAAGCGGCCGGCCATACCGGCGCTTCATCCTGGCTTCGTTTGGAGGACCTGACGGCGGATCTGGTCAAAGACATGCCGGTGTTTCAGCCTGTTGCGGGACTGGACCCCGAGGTCGCGATGCCGACACCTGGCGGTAAAATTCCCCGCCAATCGCACCGCTATACCGGGCGAACAGCCATGCATGCCGATATCGACGTGAGCGAACCCAAACCGCCGGCAGATGAAGACGCGCCGCTGGCCTTTACCATGGAGGGTTACGATGGCCGGCCGCCGTCAGGACTCATTTCACGGATATGGGCGCCGGGCTGGAATTCGGTACAGGCGTTGAACAAATTTCAAAGTGAAATCGGCGGGCCATTGCGGGGAGGAGATCCCGGCCGGCGGTTGATCGACCCGCCGGCATCCGATGACGGCCGGTACTTTGGCATGCCGGAGCAGAAGATTTTGCCGGGAGAGGATGAATATCTCCTGGTACCCATCCACCATATTTTCGGCAGCGAAGAACTGAGCATGGCGTCGCCGGGCATCGCCCGGCAGGCGCCTCGGCCATATCTGGCCTTGCGCCCTGAAGATGCCCCGGCCGGCGACGGCGAGCAGGTCCGGTTGCTGGTCAGCGGGAAATCTCTGGATCTTCCTCTAAAGCTGCTGCCGGGGATGCCGGAGCGTGTGGCCGGCCTGCCCGCCGGACTACCCGGCTTGCCGATGACGGCGCTGCCTGCGGCGGTCAAGATTCTTGGATCGAAAAGAAATGAATAATACACATAAATCATCATAAAATCAATGAGACCCATTTAATGAACCCTATTCTTCGCCAAATCATCATTATCGTCGTTGTCATGGCCGCCGTGCTGACGGCCAGTGCTGGATTGATCTGGCTGGAACGCCGGCTTCTTGCCCTGTGGCAGGATCGCCGGGGGCCCAACCGCGTCGGGCCATTCGGTCTGATGCAGGTGATGGCCGATATGATCAAGATTTTTTTCAAGGAGGATTGGATCCCCTCCTTTGCCGACCGGCCGGTTTTCGTCATAGCGCCGGCCTTGCTGGTGGTGACCGTTTTGATGTCTTTTGCCGTGGTTCCCTTTGCACCCGGCATTGTGGTGAGCGATCTCAATGTCGGTCTGCTCTTCTTTCTGGCCATGACGGCTCTGGGGGTTTACAGCATCGCTCTGGGGGGCTGGTCTTCCAACAACAAATACTCGCTGCTGGGCGCCATTCGCGCAACTGCTCAGATGTTGAGCTACGAGGTGTTCATGGGTTTGTCGCTGATGGGGGTTGTGATCCTCGCCGGTTCGTTCAACCTGAGCAAAATCGTAGAAGCCCAGAAAAACCTGTGGTTCTGCATTCCCCAGTTTCCGGGATTGGTGATTTTCATCATTGCCGGTGTTGCCGAAACACACCGGCTACCCTTTGATCTGCCCGAAGCTGAAAGCGAGCTGGTGGCGGGATTTCACAGCGAATATTCCGGCATGAAGTTCGGGTTGTTTTTTGTCGGCGAATACCTCGGCATTACCTTGATTTCGGCGATGACTGTCGTCTTTTTCTTCGGCGGCTGGCTCGGGCCCGTTCTGCCGCCGGTTTTGTGGTTTCTGATCAAAACGTTTGTGTTTATCTGCGGATTTATTCTGCTCCGCGCATCCCTTCCCAGACCCCGCTATGATCAACTGATGAGCTTTGCCTGGAAAATCCTGCTGCCCCTGGCATTGCTGAATCTCGTGGTCACGGGAGGGATCGTGCTGGCAATGGGTTGAGGAGGAAAAATTGCTGAGTCATCTACGAACCATTTGGCAGGTTCTGCGCCACAGCTTTCGGCGGCCTGAAACCATCCAGTACCCGGAGCAAAAGCCATATCTGGCGCCGCGATTTCGGGGGCGCATCATTTTGTCGCGCGATCCCGACGGTGAGGAGCGCTGCGTGGCCTGCTATTTGTGCGCTGCGGCTTGCCCGGTGGACTGCATCGCTCTGCAGGCCGCGGAAGACGAGAACGGCCGGCGTTATCCCGCCTTTTTCCGGATCAATTTTTCACGCTGCATTTTATGCGGTTTCTGCGAAGAGGCCTGCCCGACACTGGCCATCCAGCTCACGCCGGACTATGAAATGTGCGAATACGATCGCCAGAACCTGGTCTACGAAAAAGAAGACCTTTTGATCAGCGGTCCGGGAAAGTATCCGGCCTACAATTTTTATCGAGTGGCCGGACTGGCCATCGCCGGCAAGGACAAAGGCGAGGCCGAGAACGAATCCGCGCCGGTGGATGTCCACACGTTATTGCCGTGAGGTTCGTCAAATCGTCGAATCGGTCGATTCGTTGATTCGTTCATTAAACCATGAAACGAACCGACGAAAAAGGAAGTTATACATGAATGTTTTATTCTACATCGCGGCAGCCGTCGCCGTTATCTGCACCATCATGGTGATTACCCACCTCAACGCGGTGCATGCACTGCTCTATCTGATTGTTTCGCTGCTGTCGGTGGCGCTGATCTTTTTTCTCCTGGGAGCGCCTTTTGCCGCCGCACTGGAGGTGATCATTTATGCCGGCGCCATCATGGTTCTTTTCGTATTCGTGGTCATGATGCTCAATCCGGAATCCCAATCTATTCGAAGCCGGAAGCCATTGCTGCGCCCTGGGGCATGGTTCGGTCCGGCGGTGCTGGCCGCGATTCTGCTGGGCGAGCTGGTCTATGTCCTGACCGCCGGCTCAGGTACTTCTCCCGTCAACGCCGGGGTTGGACCGCATGCGCTCAGCCAGGCCTTATTCGGCCCTTATGTGCTGGGTGTTGAATTGACATCCATCTTCTTGATGGCCGGACTGGTGGGTGCCTATCATCTGGCGCGGCCCGAGCCGACATGCGCCCGAAGGAGATGACCGATGATAACCATCCCGACGGCACATGCGTTGCTTCTGGCCGGCGTTCTTTTTCTCCTGGGGCTCATGGGCGTCATGGTGCGCCGCAACATCATTTTCATTCTGCTCAGTCTGGAGATCATGCTCAATGCGGCCGGTCTGGCATTTATCGCGGCCGGATACCACTGGGGCCAGCCCGACGGGCAGATCATGTTTCTGTTCATATTGGCCATGGCCGCCGCCGAAGTGTCGGTGGGCCTGGCGCTGGTGTTGCAGCTGTATCATCGCATCCATACGCTGGATGCCGATCAGGCCAGTCAAATGCGAGGTTGACATGGTGCAATTGCTCTGGCTTATTCCGGCCTTGCCCCTGGCCGGGTTCGTGGTTCTGGCGATGGCGGGCGCGCATCTGCCGCGCCGCCTGGCCGCCGTGATCGGTGTCGGCAGCGTGGGGGTATCCGCGGCGTTGACCGTCTGGATTGCCGTCGGCTTCTTGCGCGGGCTTCCCGACCATCCGGCCTACAGCCGGATGGTGTGGTCCTGGTTGGCAGTGGGCGGCCTGAAAGTGGGCATCTCCTTTTACCTGGATGCCCTGACCCTGATCATGATGCTGGTGATCACCGGCGTGGGGTTTTTCATCCATCTGTACGCGGTGGAATATATGGCCGAAGATGCTGGGTTCAGCCGCTTTTTTGCCTATATGAACCTGTTCGTCTGTGCCATGCTGATTCTGGTGATGGCCGACAACCTGCTGTTGCTCTATCTGGGATGGGAAGGCGTGGGGTTGTGCAGCTATCTGCTCATCGGCTTCTGGTATACTGATCCGGCCAACGGCTATGCGGCTCGAAAAGCCTTTGTGGTCACCCGGGTGGGAGATACGGCCATGGCCGTCGGCCTGTTTCTGCTCTTTGACCAATTGGGGACGCTCCAGATTCAGGACCTTATGATCCGGGCGCAGGGGGCCTGGACCGCGGGCTCGCCCTTGCCGACCATTGCGGCGCCTTGCTGCTTTTGGGCGGTGCCGTGGGCAAATCCGCCCAACTGCCCCTGCAAACCTGGCTGCCGGACGCCATGGCCGGTCCTACACCCGTCAGCGCCCTGATCCATGCCGCCACCATGGTGACGGCCGGCGTCTATCTGATCGCCCGTACCCATGTGCTGTTCACCCTGGCGCCGGCCGCGATGACCGTGGTGGCCATCGTGGGCGCGGCCACACTGCTGCTGGCCGGTTTCAGCGCCCTGACCCAGAAGGACATCAAGCGCGTGCTGGCCTATTCCACCATCAGCCAGATCGGCTACATGTTTCTGGCGCTGGGTGTCGGGGCATGGACGGCGGCTATTTTTCATCTTATGATCCACGCATTTTTCAAGGCCCTGCTCTTTCTGGGGGCCGGCGCCGTCATCCATGCCATGAACGGTGAGCATGATATGTTCAAAATGGGCGGGCTGCGGCGGGAGATGCCGCTGACCTTCTGGACATTTCTGATCGGTTCGGCCTCGCTGGCGGCCTTGCCGCTGGTAACCGCCGGATTTTACAGCAAGGATCTCATCATCTGGCAGGCCTTTGCTTCGGTCCAGGGCGGAATCGGGCTCTGGGCAGCCGCCCTGGCCGGCGCTTTTCTGACATCTCTGTATACCTTCAGAATGGTCTTTTTGACATTTGCCGGCCCAATGCGGACACCGGTGGCGCATCGGCCAGGTTGGGCGATGAACATCGCCCTGGTCGTGCTGGCGGTGCTTTCCCTGTTTGCCGGGTTCCTGGAGATTCCCAACACCTTGGGCGGCGGCGTGCATCTGTTTTCAGGGTTTATCCAACACGCGCTGCCGGCGACCGTACTGGCGGTTTCACGGGAGGGTTACGAGAGCCTCTTTGAATGGATTTCCGGCGGTACGGCCCTGCTGGGTGTGGCAATGATTTACGTATTGATCCTGAGAGTGCCGGATTTCACGGCGGCGCTGGCCGGCTCTCCGACAGGCGGAGTGCTGCATCGGTATTGGTTCAGCGGTTGGGGATTCGATGCGTTGTATGACCGAATACTGGTGCGTCCCTATGTCTTTCTGGCGCGAATCGACCGGGACGATATCATGGACAGTTTCTTCGGCCTGATCTCACGGCTTGGCGTCCTGGGGCACCGTGTGCAGCACAACCCAAAACGGAAGCATGCGAACATATGCCGCGGGCCTGGCCATCGGCGCGGCCGTGGTGGTCGGAATGGTGGTGTGGTTATGATACTGGTATGGCTTATCGGTATTCCCGTTGCCGGCGGCTTGTTGGCATGGCTGGCGGGTATGTATCGGTCCGGATCGGCCCGTTGGGTGGCCCTGGGCGGATTGGTCCTCAACCTGATCCTTTCACTGGTCTTGTTTTGCCCGGCACCTGCCCCATCATCCAGGGTAATGGCCCCTGGCTGACGGAAATGAATGTCCCCTGGATTCCCCGGTTCGGCATCCGGTTTCATCTGGCGGCCGACGGCCTGAGCCTGGTGCTGATTCTGCTGACCAATTTTCTGGGCATCGTGGCGGTGGCCTGCTCCTGGACCGAAATTACCGAACGAACCGGATTTTTCTATTTCAATCTGATGTGGGTTCTGGCCGGCATCATCGGTGTGTTTACCGCCCTGGATCTTTTTCTTTTTTATTTTTTCTGGGAATTGATGATGGTGCCCATGTTTTTGCTGATCGCCATCTGGGGCCATGAAAACCGCATTTATGCGGCCATCAAATTTTTTCTGTTCACCCAGATCAGCGGTCTGCTCATGCTGGCGGCCATCGTGGGGCTTTACTTTGTTCATGGCCGCAACACCGGCACCTATACCTTCGATTATCCGGCGCTGCTCGGCACCGTCATGCCGCCCGATACGGCCATGTGGCTGATGCTCGGATTTCTGATCGCCTTTGCGGTGAAACTGCCGGCATTTCCCTTTCACAGCTGGCTGCCCGATGCCCACACCGAGGCGCCCACCGCCGGCAGCGTGATCCTGGCCGGCCTGCTGTTGAAGACCGGCGCCTACGGAATGCTGCGCTTTGTGATACCGTTGTTTCCCGAGGCGGCCAAAGCATTTGCTCCGGCGGCCATGCTGCTGGCCGTGATCGCCATACTTTACGGCGCCTTGCTGGCGTTTTCCCAGACCGATCTGAAACGGCTGGTGGCATACACCAGCGTCAGCCATATGGGCTTTGTCCTGCTGGCCGTTTTTGCCTGGAACGACCTGGCCCTGCAGGGCGCTGTCATCCAGATCATCTGCCACGGTCTCAGCACCGGCGCCCTGTTCGTGCTGGTGGGCATTGTGCAGCAACGGCTGCATACCCGGGATATTAACCGGATGGGCGGTTTATGGGCAGCCGTGCCGCGCATGGGCGGCATGGCCATGGTATTTGCCCTGGCGTCCTTGGGGCTGCCCGGCCTGGGCAACTTTGTCGGCGAATTTCTGATCCTGATCGGCGCCTATCCGGTCAACCGGCCCATGACGATCCTGGCTGCCCTGGGCCTGGTTTCGGCCACGGTGTACTCCCTTTGGATCATCCAGAAAGCCTTCCACGGCACGGACAAAGAAAAGCGACACATACGAGATTTGTCAAAAAGAGAGACCGCGACCCTTGGATCTATGATGGTGCTTCTTCTCTGGCTGGGACTTTACCCCCAACCGGTTTTTAAAACCACCCGGTCTGCTTTGAATCATTTGCAGCAAATCGCGACCATGACACCGCAGTCACCGGAACAGTTTCAGACACTGTGACCGCCAGGTTGCTGTTGCCGGTAACAGACAAAGACATTGAGAAACAGATGAATAACAAACGAGTGATGTATTCAGGAGAAATCCATGACCCGCACTGACTTTTTGGCTCTGGGTCCGCTTATCGTTATTACGTTGACGTCAGCGACCATCATGCTGCAGATTGCCGTTCGGCGTCATCATGCGGTCACGCTTGTTTTAAGCGTGATCGGTTTGGCGACGGCATTTTTATCTTTGCCGGTGGCTTGCAAATGGTCAAGGGCCGGGTGACGGGATTGATGACAGTCGATTCCTAGGCGCTTTTCTATATCGGGCTGATTCTGATGGCGACCACGGCCACAGTCTTGGTCGGCTATGGCTATTTGCGGCGGATGGGCGGACACCTTGAAGAGTTTTATCTTCTGCTGCTGCTGGCCAGCACAGGGGCGACCGTGCTTGTCATGAGCCGGCATTTTGCATCTTTTTTCATCGGCCTGGAAATGCTCAGCATCTCGTTGTATGCCTTGATCGCCTATCCCCGCCAACGGGAAAAAAGCCTTGAGGCGGGCCTGAAATACCTTATTCTGGCTGCCCTGTTCCGCCGCCTTTCTGCTGTTTGGCGCAGCATTGATTTTTGCCGGAACCGGAACCCTCGATTTTGTCTCTATGTCAGCGCGGCTTCCGGCCCTGCCAATGCCCGGCGGTCCGTTGATGCTATGGGCCGGCATGGGGATGCTGATGGTGGG
>CAVSVL010000043.1:0-269005 GCA_963731025.1 uncultured delta proteobacterium
AGAATTTGGGGATGGAAGGTTCCTTGATACAAAGAGAATATCGTAACCGTGCACTACTTGCCAAAACCGCTATAAGTGCTGTGAAATAAAAATGTTGAACAATGAAAATGATATGATACACTTTTAACAGGTCCTGGTTTTTATTGTCAATTTATTTAACCCCCAACAGAAAGGAGGCTTTTCATCAAAGTATCACAAGCCATTACCAACTTTATGGATTTTCAGAAAATGAACTCTGGGAAAAAATACAGTCAAGAATTACAGATCTTTTTCTTAACAAATTTAAGGTTCGCTTCGATAATCAAGAAATCGAGACCATCACATCTGATGAAATCCTGTCATTCCTTATCGAAAACAGCGAAGGACAAAAACAAACCACTAAACGCTTCAAGTACACCCTCTTAAAAACATTCTTTAACTTTTTCAAAAACACCGTCGATCAAACCTTTGTCAACCCATGTGACTCACCGATGCTCAGCAAAACTTTCAGACTTGCAAAGGCCGGCAGACTAGTCGGAATGGATCTCCGACCCCATGATCTGAGAAGGCATGCGGCAACATATGCATCAAGATCTGGTGCCCCGCTCGAAATTGTCAGCAAATTGATCCTCCGACATGCAAATTTGTCGACCACACAACTTTATCTCGGAAGAATCAGCGACACAGAAGCCATCCGATGGATCGAACATGTTTTCAATTAAAGTGAAAAACCGGGGAACCTCTTTTGAGCCACCCCGGTTCAAACAATATTTTCGGTATTCCTCAATCTCTTTAAATTTGCACTGCTGTAAGGTCTATCCGTATTGTTCATTTCTAGACTGAAATCAAATCTGAAACCGGCATATATCCATTAGATGTACGAAACCGCTTCGCTGTAGTTTTTCTCCGCGTTTTTTCTCATTTCAGAACACTTATCATACTCACTCAATCACAATGATTCAAATAAAAGGAATCGCTTCGCTCTATCTTTTATAAAAACCAGAATTTCGTTTCAACCATCCAGCATCCCTCCAATGAACCGTTTCTTTTTACCCCGATCGTATAAAATACCTCCAAATCGTTAATAACCCAAACAAAGGAGGTATGACATGACACAATTACGCCAAAAAATGATCAGAGCAATGGAACTTAGAAATCTTTCCAACCACTCTCAAAGAGCCTACCTTGCCGCCGTCACAGGCATTGCCAGGCACTATCGACGATCCCCCAATAAGATCACAAATAAAATGATCGAGGATTATCTTTTGTATCTTAAAAATGAGAAAGGCAACTCTCCTAACAGCTGCGGCAGCGTTTTAACCGGGCTCCGTTTTTTCTATAAAAATGTAATGAAAAAGGAAATCTCCATCGGATACAGTGTTAGAAAAATCCCACGGAAACTCCCCACCGTACTTACAAAGGAACAGGTATGGAAGATCATCTGTGCATCTGAAAATCTCAAACACCGCCTCATCCTGATGACCACGTACGCCGCAGGACTTCGAGCAAGTGAAGTCATTGCTTTAAAACCTAAACACATCGAAAGCGAAAGGATACTGATTAAAGTCAAAGACGGCAAAGGCAAAAAAGATCGCTATACCATGCTTTCGGTAAAGCTTCTTGACGAGCTGCGCCGCTATTACAGGAAATGCCGTCCCCAAACCTACCTGTTCCCTTCGTCCTTTGGGAAAAGGAAAGATAAACCATTATCGTACGAAACTGTTCGGAGCATCTACGAAAAGGCCCGAAAAAGTGCCGGTGTTAAAAAAGGCGCGGGTCTTCACACCTTGAGGCACAGCTTTGCAACGCATCTTCTGGAAGCCGGATACGATATCCGTAAAATACAGGTTTTGATGGGCCATGCGAGACTGTCCACCACTATTATCTATCTGCATGTGAGCTGCGAAACTCTGTCAAAAGTCCCAAGTCCTTTGGACCTTATTGACACCGAACATGCAAAAAAGGAGGACAGAAACGATGGCCCAGATCATATCGTCTAAAAAGAACCGCCTGGAGGTGGCTGATATCCTCCGAAAGCATATCGGAGACTATCAAAGCCAGTACCCCCTATGGTCGGAACATCGTAAAATTGTATCTGACCTTTTAAACTGCCGCACCGCTCATCTTGGCGGATATGTCGAATGCTGCAACACCTGCGGTACGGTTCGCATTACATATCATTCATGCCGTAATCGCCATTGTCCAAGATGCCAGCATATGCCACGGGAAAGATGGCTTGAGAAAAGAAAAGACGAAATTTTACCGGTCAGCTATTTTCATGTGGTCTTTACTCTGCCGCATGAACTCAATACCATCATTTTAAACAATAAAAAGGTAATGCTCAACATTCTTTTTAAAGCTGCTTCTCAAACCCTCTTGACCTTTGGCAAAAATGAGCTTGGCGGCAGACTCGGCTTTATTGCCACTTTACACACCTGGGATCAAAAGCTAAAGGCTCACTTTCATCTGCACTGCTTGATTGCCGGGGGTGCTGTCTCAAAAGACGGCGCGCGTTGGACATCCTGCAAAGGCAAGTATCTTTTTAATAAGAAAGCATTGTCTATGGTCTTTCGCGGCAAGTTCATGCACTACATGAACCATGCCCGTCAGTGTGAAAAGCTCAAGTTGACCGGCAATGAATACAAAAAGCTCGAAAATAAGCTGTATGCAAAAAAGTGGGTTGTCGATGTGCGTAATCCCGTAAAAAACCCGGAACACGTTTTGGAATATCTGGCGCGCTACACGCACCGGGTGGCCATTGCAAACAGTCGCATCAAAGCCATTAAAGAGGGTACGGTGACCTTTACTGCCAAAAATCGAAAGAAAAACAAGACGGAATCGGTCACCATCACCGCAGTGAAGTTTATCCGAAGGTTCCTTTTACACAGCCTGCCCAAGGGCTTTGTCAGAATCCGGCACTATGGATATTTGGCCAACCGTAACCGTAGTGAAAATTTAAACACCATACGGCGTTTGATGGGATTATCTCGCCCCACCGGAAAAGGAAATGGCTTCGCTTGAAGAAATGATGCAAAAACTTACGGGAATAGACATAACAATCTGTCCCTGCTGCAGTAACGGCAAGATGCAATTTTTTGCACAAATACCCAAATACCGTGCGAGACCGCCAAACCACTTGGATCGTGCGGCAGGTTAGCTGCTTAGCCTGATATTATTAGTGGGTCTTTAAAAAACAGAGGAGAGGTGCGCCTTGATCTAAGAAAATACCCTTGAAAGATAACAGCTATACAGAAAAGGATACTCTAATGGGAATAATGATAATACGATTCATCTCGAATCGCTTCTGTAAAAATCCACAGAATACATTTTGGCGAGCGATTTTTAATAACAGGCATGAATACAATACCCATATAGAAAAATCGTGCAAGCTCGTCCGCGAATCGGCTTCGTACATCTTCGTTTTATCAATAATCCCGCTCCAATAAATTACCATTCAAAAGCCTGTTGCCAACAGAACCAAAAAACGATAATCTATAGTCTATCTATTGCGGGACTATGGATAAAACACTTATTAGATATTCAAAGATCGTATAAACAGATATGGTTACTAAAGATTTTACATTTCAATTCCACCCACAATTTATGATATTATTTTTGCCTCAGATATAAGATTGAGTTTTGGGTATTTCAGCAGATTCCATCCTTTACATTTCTTCTGATTCGAGTTGTTTCTTAAGAATTTTCGCAATAAACAGTTTGTTTTCCGAGTTCAAATTTTTTGAAGCATTTTCATATTTATTGATCCTGTCTTGTTGTTGTTTAAAGAAAACAATATCCCCAATTACACGGATTGCATCTCTTACTGTGCCTTGAAGCTTATATATGTTCTCAAGAGACAGGTCTTTTAATTTCAAATCCTCAATAACTCCAAAAAGTCGATTTAATTCTACTAACCATTCCTGGTAATTGTTTTCCATCTGAACATAAGATGCAGCATCACCGACAATCCATAAACGAATCAGCATTAAATCTGAATCTGTAATTTCCCCATTTGATTTTAACTTGTTTATAATCGTTGAAATTTTTTCAGATGTTTCAGCCTGCATTTGTTCTCTAAGATAATCTCCCAAAGAAACCAATTGTGCAGTAACTTTGTTAAAATAACCTTCTTCTGTATTCTTATCTATAGTCTGCTTATCAGATGTAATTTCACTCATCTTTTCGGTAATCTGTTCTACATGCATATTCAAAAGCCTCCTTTTTAAATTTCAATTCTTGATGAAAAAAACAAACAGCCTATTTGTTTTTAGAAACTGATAGAATGAAACGATAACAGTTAATGCAAATATCCTGCCATTAATATAATAACTTAAAAATACATATATTATAAGCTGTTATTAAAAACCAATTGAGAAACTTTGACAAAAAGATGAATAGTTATTGACGACAACGCCAAAATTTTATCTGTGCAATAAGTCCAACTTTTAATTTTTCTAAATAATATTGCATCTTATTTTTAAGGAGTAACTCCGTTTTCATTTGTTCACTTGTATATAAATGCAAATAATATTCTGAAAAGCTTCTTCTTGTTAAGCATTTTAAGCACTACTTCTGTTAGCACTACCGTGCAGAAACTCCCAAGGCAGTAAAGGATTGGGTTAACTTCATAGGGTGATTAGAGACACAAATCTGAACCTAGGTCGACTCGAACAGCTGTACCGCTTACACTTACCATTAACATTCCGCTTTTTTCACCGAGGATTTCGTAGTCAATATCGATTCCGACGACAGCATTTGCATTTAGATTCATGGCCGCTGCCTCAATTTCCTGTAAGGCTATCTCTCTGGCTTTTCTCAGCTCCTTTTCGTAAGCTCCAGAACGTCCACCAACAATGTCTCTAATACCGGCAAAGAGATCTCTAAATAGGTTTGCACCCATTATTGCCTCTCCCGTGACCACACCGAAGTACTTTGATATTTTTTTGCCTTCAATATTGGGGGTGGTCGTCATAATCATTTTTTTGCCTCCTTAAAGGTATTTAATCAGTTTAAATCATGTTAACTTATTAGATAGATTGAGATTATCAAATCCAACGAGAAACCTGTGATATCATACAATCCAGCATCAAAATTGGTGCTTTTCCAGACTTGTGCTTGCTAGTATGTGGATTAGAAACGATTTAACAGGCATCATGATATCATAATTAATCTTTGTCAATTCAAGACAGTCTAATGAAAGACAAATAATCTTTCCTATGCATTAAGATGGGGCTCGGCAATCCTGTTGCCATACCCACCCAATATTCATACTTGTATGGCTATGAGTGACCGGATATTTATTTGACCGGTGTCAATTCAACCCGCCTGTTCTTTGCTCGACCTTCTTTGGTATCATTATTTGTCACCGGTTTCGTAAAACCAAAACCTTTCGTGGTGAGTCGATTAGGATAAATTCCTCTGCTAACGAAATATTCCATGACAGCTTTGGCCCGTCTTTCAGAAAGTTTCATGTTATACTCGGCAGGCCCAATATTATCCGTATGCCCATCGATCTCAAAATTGATTTCGGGATTCTTTTTCAATATATCGGATGCCTCATTAAGGACTGGGTAGGCTTCGGATTTAATTTCAGCACTGTCAAAATCAAACAGCACCACCTCTGCGTATGACCAGCAACCCCTTTCATCCACAGTGACTCCGATGGGCGTATTGGGGCATTGATCCTTATCGTCGGTCACACCATCCCCATCGCTGTCCATTGGTTTTGCAACCGGAACAGGTTCGGGCGCAGGTTTTTCAACCTTAGTTAAGAATATTCGCTCAACCAGATCGCCCATGGTACTGCTTGTTTTGTGATCAACCACTACCACCGGGAATCCACACGCACCAATTGCGGCAATTCTTTCCATTTGATATGAACCGGCAGGATCATCCCCAATTCTTATAGTGTATATGCAAACCCGATCTTCCAATTTATCCTTCAAGTTCTGGACGGCCTCCATTGACATTTGGTCCATATCTTGCCCGTCGCTGACGATAATGATAGCTGTTGTACCTTGGGCCGAGTTCAAGTCTTTTTCTGTAGCGGCGATGGCTTTGCTTAGGGAAAGGGGGTCATCCCCGCCGAACTCTTTTACACTGTTTAAGGCCAATTCAAGTTCTGCAGTTGAATATTTGGTCGGCCCGTAAACAAGAAGGGTCGACTTGTCAGGGACATCGGCAATATTACCAAATGTCCTGAGAGCGCCGTTGTAATTCAGCTCGGGAAGAGTCTGATTCAAAGCCCTCAGGTAATCCTGGGCAATCTTGAACTTTCTAAACCCGCTATATTCATCTGACATTGAAGAAGACGTATCCAAAATTATCACAAAATTGTCCACCTTGGGCTGGTACTTGTCGGCTTGTAATTGTGATGGGCTAAAAAGAGGTTTTGTTGGTTGTACCTGAGTGGTGGTACAAGCAAACAACAGCGCGCTGACCATTACGAAAAAGAGTGCTCTTAAATAATACATTTTCATAATCGACCTCCTATTCAAGGAAAATCATATTGGAATATACCCCTCAAATATCTAAACTTGATGTCAAGTTGCGATAAACTAAAGGTGCATTACCAAATATTATTGTTACTGGCCATGATCGCACCTTCAACATTTTGAAAGATATCAAATAAGTGTTTTATCCATAGTCCCGCCAGGGGTAGATAGCTTTTTAAGTTATCGTTTTACGATCTTTCTGGCAACAAAATTTAAAGATGGGATTCAATAAGTCGGGATTATTGATAAAACACTTATTTGATATCTATTGGTTTTAATCGATTTCATATCGTGGCAAGAATCAAAGTTTTTTAACTCGTTCGATTTTTATCGGTTATCCCGAACATAAAAAAGTTTTAAGGTTAACAAGCGGAATCCAGCGTGTGGTATCCGCTTTATTTTTTGAATGAATAATATTGATCGAATCCAACCTTTTTAATGTTAATTGATGAAATTTGTAGGACTAATATCGACAAAATATAGCTGAATCGTCCTACAAAAAAATCGGACGAACTCTCCTTTCAATCGGTTACTTTATGTCTATGTTTATATTAAATGTTTAGACATCAATGGATTTTAAGAAACGATATATCTAAACAATAAATTGATAAGGAGAAATGGCAAAATCGTCCTGTGGAGAAAATGTTCTATTCACATTTTCAAAAATGCCGACCTCCCTTACGTTTGATTTTTCAGTCATGTTATAGATCAATATGATCTTAGCTCGTTGATTTTCAATCAACCAGATTCTCAAAAGGAGGCTCTCAAATGAATGAAACAAAATTAGGCAATCCCGCTGTTGTAGGTCTTGCCGGTTTCGGCATGACAACTTTGATTTTACAGTTCCACAATCTTGGATGGGTAGGAATTGGGCCCGTCCTGTGGCTGGGACTTCTATTTGGAGGTGGTGCCCAATTGATCGCGGGCCTGCTGGAGTTCAAAACAGGCAATAACTTCGGTTTTTGCGCTTTTACAGGATATGGTGCTTTTTGGATCTCTTTATGCCTTTATCTTATTTTTGGAACAAATAAAGCGCTTGACAATCTCTATCCTGTTCTGAAACTGACAGGCCACGATTTAGGAATTTACCTGGTCATGTGGACCATTTTCACCGGAATTTTGTTTGTCGCGGCGATGAAGCATCATGGCACGCTTGCTTTGATATTTCTCACCTTGCTTTTAGGGTTTCTCGGACTTGATTTCAAAGAACTCGCCGGCAATCAACTTCTGGGAACGCTTGCTGCCTGGGATCTTATCCTTTGCGCTTTGCTGGCCTGGTATCTGATGGCCCATGTTGTTTTTGAAGAGGCTGGTATCAATCTGCCGCTGGGTAAGCCATGGATCAAGGACCGATAGCTTTTTTGGCGCCAGCTACCTATGATATTTGGCCGTGCCCTGTCAGCAAAACGCGGACGGGGCATCTAATTCCGAACTTCGAGTTCAAAAAGGGAATTCTTATAGATTCACTTTCAATGACTCCGTTCGACGCGGGTGGTATTATGACCGTTGCTTTACAATGGAAAGGGACTCCTATCGTTGGTTTTGCGGGTGTGATCCATTTCGTTCGTTCCGTAATAAGGAACCTTTGGCTGAAGATGAATATAATGCTTTTTCATTCCGGGCTGTCTTTCAGTTCCAATGTATAGTAAATAGAATGTTGAATCCTACCGCTAAAGGTCTAACGGTGTTTTCCATTGGGACAGAATCATTCCTGATTCATTTGATTTAGTCGGACTCAAAAAAATTAATCAATCTATTTACTCGGGGGTCTTTTCCATGAGAAGGAAGAATGTTCTATTGGGTGTTGGCGGGCTCTTAATTATCGCATTGGCGATACTGATCGTATTTATGCATTACTACGGCGATTGGCTTTGGTTCCAAAATATGGGCTTTTCGCAAGTTTTTACCACGGTTTTGTGGGCAAAGGTATTGGCTTTTGCAGCGTCATTTCTCGTCTTTGCCGTTTTTGGAGGGGTGAACATTTTCATCGCCAGAAGGTGGGGTGCACCGTCTCGATCTCGTAGGGAGGTTACCCCTCAATCACCGATTGCATCACTCGGTATCCTTTTTAATGAAAGATACGCTTCCTATGTATGGGCGCTCATAGTATTGTTCATGGCGGGCATCATAGGATTAAGCGCGTCCGACTCATGGATGACGTTTTTACAGTTCATCCACCAATCTCAATTCGGCGTTGCGGATCCCATTTTTTCAAAAAATGTCGAATTCTATGTGTTCAGGCTGCCGCTTTATAATTTTATTCAGCAATGGTGTTCAATTGCACTATTTCTAGTGATTAGTGCCGTCAGCTTCTCCTACTATCTGGATCAGGCCATAGGGGTTCAAGGAAACCGGTTCTATGTCGATTCCAAGGCAAGGGTCCATCTGGTGGTGTTGGGTGGGTTGTTCGCTTTGAAGATGGTCTTGTACTACTGGTTGAAACTTTACGGTTTGATGTATTCCAACAGCGGCGTTGCCTATGGAGCGAGTTACTCGGATGTTCATGCACAGATGCCCGCCTATTGGGGACTCCTGATTTTGAGCGTTCTCATAGCCATCTTGTTGTTTGCCATGCCAATTCTGAAAAAATGGAAGTGGGTGGTTTATGCCATCGGGATATACGGTGTTGTCCTCATCGGCTTTTCCTGGATTTATCCGGGAATCATCCAACAATATGTGGTGAAGCCCAATGAACTGGCTAAGGAAACACCCTACATAAAAAATAACATTAAATTTACCCGTCTCGCTTATGGCTTTAATAAGGCTCTGGAGGAACCGTTTCCGGTAAATGACAGCATGTCGTACGACGACATTAAAAAGAACGAATCCACCATTCACAATATCCGCCTGTGGGATCGCCGGCCGTTGATTCAAACTTACAAGCAGCTACAGGAAATAAGGCTGTACTACGATTTTAACAGTGTGGATGTGGACCGTTACCGCCTTCAAAACAAATACACGGAAGTGGCGCTTGCCGGGAGGGAACTGCCGGCGTCGCAGCTTCCCGAGCGTGCAAGAACCTGGGTCAATATGCACCTCGTTTACACTCATGGCTACGGGATTGTTATGAGTCCTGTCAACGAATTCACTTCGGACGGTTTGCCCAAATTCATCGTTCAGGACATCCCGCCCCGATCCAGCAGCTCCATCGCCATCACGCAGCCTGAAATCTATTATGGTGAAGAAACCGATGAATTTACCATCGTCCATACCACCACCAAAGAATTCGATTACCCCAAAGGCGATCAGAATGAATATGCCTCGTATCAAGGAAAAGGCGGTGTGCAGCTTTCCAGCTATTTCAGAAGACTGGTCTATAGTCTGAATTTATCCGATCTGAATATTATTCTGTCCCGCTATATCACGGATCAAAGCCGCGTCATGTTCCATCGGGTTATTACCGATCGGGACCGGACAATAGCACCTTTTCTGGCGTATGATTCGGATCCCTACATGGTGGTGGGCGAGAACGGTCATCTATACTGGATTCATGATGCATATACGACCACCAACATGTTTCCTTATTCGGAACCCGTGAATCTGGGCCGGGATAGAAGTGGAATCAATTACATCCGAAACTCGGTCAAAGTCGTTATCGACGCTTATAATGGGGACGTATCTTACTACATCATCGATCCTTCGGATCCCCTCGTTCAGACCTACAGTAAAATATTTCCCGTCTTGTTCAAACCGGTCAAAGATATGCCTAAGTTTCTGAAGAAACATATCCGTTATCCTATGGACCTGTTTATCATCCAGGCAAAAATGTACGCCACATATCATATGACCGACCCGCAGGTGTTTTACAACCGGGAGGATTTGTGGAGCATCCCTCAGGAAATTTACAAGAATACACAGCAATCCATACTGCCCTATTACATCATCATGAAATTACCCGGTGCCGAATCAGAAGAATTCATCTTGATGCTTCCGCTGACACCGTCGAAAAAAGACAATATGGTCGCCTGGATGTGCGCCCGGTGCGATGGCGACAACTATGGACAACTTTTGTTTTACACGCTGTCCAAAGAGAAATTGATTTACGGTCCCATGCAGATCGAAGCGCGCATCAACCAGCAGCCGAGCATATCTTCGGAGCTGACGTTGTGGGGCCAGCAAGGCTCCAGCGTGATTCGAGGGAATCTGCTCATCATTCCCATCGCCCATTCCTTTATATATGTTGAACCCGTTTATCTCCAGTCGGAACAGGGCGAGATACCGCAATTGAAACGGGTGATCGCCGTTCAGAATGGACAGTTGGAAATGGGAAAGGACCTCGATGCAGCGCTTCGTGCGGTCTTTTCCATAGAAGGCGTGCCGGAGGAGCAGCAACAAAAAGCGCTCATCGGCCTGCCCACCGGCCCCCTTTCAACCATGGCTCAAGAGGCGCTCAATCACTATAACAAGGCGTTGGAATATCTCAAAAACGCCGATTGGAGCAAATGCGCCGAGGAGATAAACCAAATCCATGAAATACTGAAAACCATGGCGGGAAGTAAAAAGGAAAAACCGGACGGGTAAAATAAAGACTTCGGTGTGGCAAAAAGATAAGAAGTTGAAATATTATGAGTCAGCGTGGTTCTATGCTGTATTTGTTCCTTTCAACATGAAAAAAAGTGAGGCGCGGAGCCAACTTTTTTCGTGCCTTCTTTGTTTGCGTTTTCGTGAAGAAATGATTTTTATTCGAATCAGGCCAGTTTGTTTTTATAGATTTCTTCCTGTTCGTCTAAAATCTCTCGCAAGATATCGATAGTGGTCATGGGGTTCATGATCACCGCTCGGAGTACCACAATATTTTGTCCGGAAAAACCTTTTATGTCGAGTGTCGTTCTGGAGACAAAGCTGTTTCCGGCCTCTCTTTGAAGTCTTTGAATTTCATGGTTGATGTCATTTAGTTTTTCGTTGATAATAGAGGTCTGCTTTGCATCGCTTCCGACGAGTTTTTCCTGAAGGTCAAGAGGGCATAATCGATACGTCAGGATGTTGAGTTCGGGGGGGGTGATGAGCTGAAAATCCGGTCTTTTTTCGATTTCATCGGCAAATTTGCGGGCGGTTTCAATGCCGTGATCGATAAGCAAGCCATAGCCCCGGCTACCCATAATTTTTAGTGCGCTGTCGAGTATCAGCGAGTTGGCTTCCCGTGATCCTGACGGCGATTTGATGCCAAGATCCACGGATCCCGGTCGGTTGACATAATTGGCATGATAAATGATCCCGTCCATGAGGGTTGGATCTTTAAAATAGACCATGCCGCAGCTCATGGGCATGTAAAATTGTTTGTGTCCGTCGATGGTAACGGAATCGGCAAGTTCGATGCCCGACAGCAGATGACAGTAATTTTCCGACATCAGTGTCGGCCCGCCCCAGGCCGCATCTACATGAAAGTGAATTCTGTTTTGGGCACAAATTTCCCCTAGTTTTAAAAGCGGATCCACGGAACCGGTTTCCGTGGTTCCGGCAATGCCGATCACCGCCAAAATGGCTGTTTTATCTGAGCTTTTTGTTAATGCTTTGATGGTTTTTTCAAGCGCTGTAAGATTAATCCGGTTTTTTTCATCCACATCCACAGCGAGTATGTTCCGGTTGCCGATGCCCAGCAATCCACCGGATTTGTTCAGTGAATAGTGGCCCCGTTTCGACACAAGAACCACGCTACGTTCTATTCCGTATGCCTGATAGGCAGCCTGGAGACCTTCTTTTTCCACACCGCCAAAACCGGGTTTAGGGGCCAGTCGCGTATTTCGGGCCACCCACAACGCCGTCAGGTTGGAGAGGGTGCCGTTTTCAGTGAAACAACCGAGGGTGGTGTGGGTGCTCTGAATATGTTCATTGTAGAAGGCATCATTTTTTTGATAAATCAACCGGTGAATTTTGGCCAGCACCTGCTTTTCCACCACCGATACCACTTTGGAAGTTTCGATTTTAACCACATTTTGATTCAAAGCGGCGACGATGGTTTTAAGATGGACCATAAAAAAAGGAATGGCAGATGTCATATGACCGACAAAATAGGGCGATGCCACATTAACGGCGTGGGGAGCGATGTCTTCAATGAGATCGGTAATGACGTTGGCCAGTTTTTTTTCAGGAGTCTGACTGATAAGGCTGTCCGTGAATCTGTCGGCCAGATCTTTCAGGCTGATCTCTTCGGTAAAACCGATGTGTGTTTTAAGGAAATCGTGGAGCCCGAAAAGGATCTGCTCCATGTACTTGATTAATATAGACCTTGCAGCTTCGTTTTCCGGCCGGATGAATGTTCGTGTCAGGGCCGGCCAATCGGCCACAAGTTCTTTTTTCTGGGTCATGGTGGGTTTTTCTTTCATCGGCTGTTTTACCTGAAAAACCGGGTCCTTTGAACCTTGCCTGTCCCGCATTTCGAGAGTCAGAGATAGATGGCTCTGCCTTTGAGTTTTGTGTTTAAAATAACAAATTCCAAGCACCAAATTACAAATAAATCACAAATTCCAATATTCAATGACCAAAACCTTACAGCACGAGACATTGTTTGGATTTTCGAATTTCGGTCATTGGAAATTGTTTGATATTTGTAATTTCAGTAATTCAATGAACTCCAACAAAGCAAATCCTCTCTGGGGATAACCAAAGCCTAGTCCCCTGGAACAAGATTCTTTACTATTTCGTGTCCTTGTAACATGGCAGGGAACTGATGCCAAATCAAATTTTTTCAAGGTCTTCAATTTATATCTAAAAGGCGAATAAAAATAACTGTAGAAAAACAAGACTCCGGTGTAGAAAAATCCAGCATCGAATTAACTCTTTATAATAAAAAAGTAAAATTTTAAATTAAGACATAATTATATCCCTTTATCCCACCGACATGTAGAATTACCCTACAGGTTATTATGAAGCACTAAACATTCTTGTGAGTCTTTGTCCACCCTTAAATCATATATGATATTAATATGTTATGTTATTATTTGAAGAAATTTTCCGAAATGGCACACCCTTTGCTCTATATATCCACAAAGCAGAAAACTAAATTAAAAAACCATATGACAAAGGAGCGAGAAAAATGGCAGAGAAAATTAAAAGAAGTCGTTTGGGTTACGGATCATCTTACAGAAAAGGCGAAAAAGCGGATCTTGGTAAAATAGGTGAGATCGATGCGGTTTTGGGTGGCCAGGTGTGGATGGTCAAACCGGATAAAGATGCCAAAGCGGTAAATCCCTGCCTATGGATGGAAGCCGGTGTTGTAAAAAACAAAGACTGCAACAACTACTATGACTGTACATCCTGCAAATACGATTTCGGAATGAAAAAACAGGTGGATAAAGGCAAACAGATGAGCTGGCAGGATGCCATGAGAAGAAAACCTGATATGGAAAGGGTCTGTCGGCACAGTCTCACCCATCGTATTCGGGAAAGGGTGTGTGCTTACGACTATCAGTGCGGCAGTTGTGACTTTGACCAGTTTTTCGAAGATGTCATGAGCCCGAGAACAAAAAGCATGCCTATTGAAATGGAGCATGTGAAGGGCTTTGATGTTCCCGTCGGATACTATTTTCATAACGGACATACCTGGGCCAGAATTGAAAGCGGCGGGTACATTCGAATCGGTCTGGATGATTTTTCTCTCAAGCTTCTGGGGAAAGCAGATGCTTTCGATCTTCCTTTAATGGGCAAGGAACTGGATATGAACAAGATCGGCTGGGGTCTGAAGAGAAAAGAAAATCTGGCTGACGTTCTTTCTCCCATTGATGGTGTGATTACAGAGGTGAACTCCAAAGTAAGACAGAACCCGGAACTTGCCAACCGTGAGCCTTACGGCGAAGGATGGCTGTTCATGGTGCGTACGCCGGATATCAAGAAGACGGCTAAAAAGCTGATGACCGATACACAAGGGTTTGAATGGATAAATGGTGAAGTAAAACAATTAGAGGGCATGATCGAGGAGGTTGCCGGTCCTCTTGCTGCCGACGGTGGTTACCTGCAAGAGGATATCTTTGGTAATATCCCGGATCTTGGCTGGAAAAATTTAACCAAAACCTTTCTTAAGACGTGATCTGGATTTGTCGAGAGTCAAAAATATTTACCACAAAGGCACGAAGACACAAAAAACAAATTTATTTTAGTGTCTTTGTGTCTTGGTGGCAATAAAAAATTATTACCATAAATAAGGAAGAAAAATGGGGTCAACCCGTCGCGAAAATCAATCGCCGGAAAAAAACCATCCTTGCTTGTGGATGCAAGCCGGAGTGGTTCACCGTAAATTCTGTGACACCGATTATGATTGTTCCCCGTGCCGTTTTGACAGGATATTGCGGCAGGCAGCCATTCAGAACAAAAGGCTGAGAGGAGAAGGGAAAACACCAAAGGGGAAGAAGGCCGAGATCGTTTTTTGGAAAGATCGATTAAAAGAACTGCCGGCAAACCAGCGCCCATGTCTTCACCATATGAAAGGCCGTATCGACTTTAGGGCCTGTACCCATGAATACCGGTGTGGAAATTGTGAATTTGATCAATATTTTCAGGATCAATATTCGGTGCATGCCTTTGTCAGGCCGGTAGATTTTTTGGATGTTGAAGGATTCAAAATTCCACAAGGATACTATCTCCATCAAGGACACTGCTGGGCAAAATTGGAGGAAGGTTCCGAAGTGAGGTTGGGCATTGATGATTTTGCCCTGCGTCTTCTGGGTCCTCTGGATTGGATTAAGGCCCCGCTGGTTGGCAAGGAATTACAGCAAAACCGTTCGGACATCCTTATGAACCGTGGCAGGTTTGAAGCAAAGGTGCTTTCGCCGATCAGCGGCGTCGTTACAGCGGTAAATTCCAAATTGAGAGAACAAGGAAATCTGGCGAATAAGGATCCCTATTCAGAAGGCTGGATCTTAAGGATTCATTCTTCTGACCTTCGACAGGATCTGAAAAACTTGATGATTGGCGATGAAACCGAAGCATTCTTTTCTCAAGAGGTGGATCGTCTGTATAACCTCATAGAAGAGGAGGCCGGGCCCCTTTCAGCAGACGGGGGACAGCTCCACAATGATATCTTCGGAAACCTGCCCCAGTTGGGATGGGAACGGTTGACAAAACTTTTTTTGCACACCTGACATATTGTAACATAGTATAATTTATGAAAAGACTTTTTATTGCCACGAAGACATCAAGACACAAAGGAAAGTATTCATTAAATAGTATAGGAATTTCCCTTTTTGGACACAGATGAACACAGATTATCAAAATTCTTAAATTGCAAAATAACAATATTATCTGTGTATATCTGAGAAAATCTGTGTCCTATTTAACTTGATCCTCGGTGTCTGGCATTGGTTTTTGGTCTTGGCCTGTCCGGGACAAGACACTTCAAAATCATTTTTTCTCCATTTTTTTCAATTCATCCTCTAAAAGTATCTTGCAGTATCGACAGAGTTGATCTGTTTTTCGGTCCACATCTTTAATGCTGCGACAGTAATGCATGATGCAGGACTTATCATCGCAATGACGCAGGTTAAACGTATGCCCCAGTTCGTGAAGTACCTCTTTAATCACCCGGTTTTCAAAATCTTTTTCTATATTTGCAATAGAAAGGCCTTCTTGCAGCCGGAATGTCGATACGATGCATGCTTTCCCGGCAAGTTGGGCTTCGCCGTAAACATGGGTCAGAATCGGGATAAAAAGGTCTACATGGGTAATTGCAACGATTTTGGTGGCCGAAGGAGGTGATGTGCTCGCCAGTTTTTCGAGAATTGCCGTGGAGTGATACTGATCCCTTGTTAGGTCGTAGGCAAAATTAACATCTTGCAGTAAGGATTTTATCTCAGTTTTAAAGCTGAATGTTCGGTGTATTTCCTGGCCCAGGAATTGGTAATTATAAACATCATTATTTTCGATGGGGGAAATGATGATTTTCTGCAAAATTCAGATGATAACCTCTTTGTCAATCCGGTTTTTTTAGCTTGTATCGCTTGATTTTACTGTAGAGGGTAGAGCGGTCTATTCCCAGTATTTCAGAACATTTTTTAATATTCCATTGATTGTCGTTGAGTATTTGGGTAATATGTGCTTTTTCAACCTCTTGGAGGGAGTTGTCTTTTAAAGAAATACAGTACTCAGGCCTGAAAATGGGCAAATCTTCAGGCAGAATGTAAGGACTTTTGCTGACCACCACCGCCCGTTCAATGGCATTTTCGAGTTCTCTGACGTTTCCCGGCCATTCATAGAGCATCATTTCGTCCATGGCATCCCGGTTGATCCGGTCGATAGACTTGTTGGTTTCCTGTGTAAAACGGCGCAGAAAGTGTTCGGCCAGAAGCGGAATATCTTCTTTGCGTTCCCGAAGCGGGGGAATCTCAAAAGAGATCACATTCAAGCGGTAGTAAAGGTCTTCACGAAAGATTCCCTCTTTGATGGCCGCTTCGAGATTTCTATTGGTAGCGGCAATTACTCGAAAATCCGATTTGAGGGGCTGAGTCCCTCCCACCCGATAAAATACGCGATCTTCCAGCACCCTCAAAAGGTCGATCTGCATTCTCATGCTGATCTCCCCGATTTCGTCCAAAAAAAGGGTGCCGCCGTGGGATATTTCCAGGCGTCCTTTTTTGGTTTCTTTGGCGTCCGTGAACGCCCCTTTTTGATGGCCGAAAAGTTCGCTTTCCATAAGGTGTTCCGGAACGGCGCCGCAGTTGACCACCACAAAGGGGCCATCACAACGGGAACTGTTTGAATGAATGGCTTTGGCGGCAAGTCCTTTGCCGGTTCCGGTCTCACCGGTTATCATAACCGTGGAGTTCCTGGGTGAAACATCCATGATCAGATCGAATATTTCCTGCATCGGTCTGGACTGGCCGATCATACTCTCGAATCGGGTTCGATCTTTAAATTGGGCTTTTAGATATATGTTTTCTCGAAGCTGGGACTGATTCTTAAGTATTTTATCGATGATAATTCCCAATTCATCCGGATCAAACGGTTTAAGGAGATAATCGAAGGCGCCGTTTTTCATCGCCTCGATGGCCGTTGCGATGGAACCGTACGCGGTGATCATCACCACAGCCACGTCAGAATCAGTTTCTTTGACATGTTTTAAAACATCCAGCCCGCTGATTCCTTCCATTTTGATATCGACCAAAAGGATATCGTAGCGGGTATCTTTTAGCTTTTTTAAAGCGTCTTCCCCGCTGGCTACGGTATCGATATAATGACCATCCCGTTCAAGCCATCCGGCCAAAGATTCGCGCATGATGGGTTCATCATCAACGATCAGGATCTTCGTGACGAGCATGGATACCTCCGGACTGTTCAGATTGATTCGATATTGTTTTTAAAGGAATGTCTATGTTGAAAGTGGTGCCGTTTCCTTTTTCGGATTGAACATAGATAGAACCTTCGTGTTCTTGAATGATGCCGTAAGCCACAGAAAGTCCGAGCCCCACCCCTTTTCCTCTTTTCTTGGTGGTAAAAAAGGGTTCAAAAAGTCTCGAAAAATTTTCATCGGGTATGCCCACCCCGGTATCCTTGAAAACAACCTTGATCTTGTCGTTTTTAGAAGAATGACGTGTGGTGATGCTCAACTCCCCTTTGCCGGCGGATTCCATTGCTTCTGCAGCGTTGGAGACGATGTTCATGAAAACCTGCTGAAGCTGGTCTTCCGAGCCGGTAAGATCAGGCAGATCCGGATCCATGAATTTTTTGACTTTAATGTTGTTGATTTTGAGCAGGTTCGAATTCAATACCAGTGTTTTTTCGATGAGCCGGTTGATATTTAACAGTGTCGGACGCATTTTGGATTGCCGGGAAAAGGCCAGTAAATTCGAAACAATCCGGCCGATCCGGCGGGTTTCCGCTTCCATGAGGACCAGATATCTCTTGAATTGTTCCATCTCCTTTGGGGTGACAGGGCCTTCCTCGATAATCCGCTTGATGAGCATGATCAGGTTTAATATCCCGGCGTTGGGATTGTTGATTTCATGAACCACAGAGGCCGACAACTTGCCGAGAGAGGCCATCTTGTCCTGGTGGATGAGTTTGGAATGGGTTTCTTTTAACTGACGGGTTCGTTCTTTTACCATTTGTTCCAGGCGACGGGTAATTTTTTCTTCTTCTATCTTTCGTTCAGTAATGTCCCGGCTGATTTCAATGAATTTTGAGATTTGACCATTGCTTTCCCAGATAGGAAAAATGGAAATCTCCATATATCGAAGTTCACCTTTGTGGTTAAGACGGGTCATGATCTTTGTCACCGGCCTTTTGTTGTCGATGACTTTTTTCAACGGACAAACGATATCATCAAAACTGCACGGCGTGTTGCTTTTCTGATACACCTCATGGCATTTTTTCCCGATAACTTCGTTACGGGCATAACACATCTTTTCCAGAAAGGTCTCATTGACATCGATAATTTCCTTTTCAGGGGTAATCACCAATATGAACTCCTGGATGCCGTTGAGAATGGTTTCCATCTCCTTGGTTCGTTCTCTAAGCTTTTGTTCCTCAACTCCAATGGCTTTCCAGAATATTTTAAAGACATCGTATGCCATAAGACGGATGTGCGGGGGTCTGGTTTTGAGAATATCTTCAAAAAGGTTCTGCTCAGGGGTGAGAATAATAATCAGGTGAATATCGTATTTTGCATCATACAGTTCGTGATAATCGGTGAAGGTCAAAAGATCCATTTTTCCGGCGAGTGCCATCCCCGGACTCTCGGGATCGGGATCGGCAACCGCCGCGATGGCGGCATTGATACCTTCTTGTTTATAATCAAAGGTGGTCTTTTCAAGAATTTCTTTACAAAAAATTCCCCCACCCACAAGGGCGATATTCATAATTGAAGATGTGTGATGATTCATGTTTTAAGAATTATCATGCTCCATGATCTGTTTCAAGGCCATTTTTCATCCTGTGTTCAGTCAGTTGACAAATTTAACAGGTACTTTTATATCATGTGTTAAATTTTGAGCGACGAATTTAGCAGTCATCTTATGGATATGTATTAAATTTTGGTTGACAAATTTAACAGATAGGGAGTAAAAGGTTTCTTTGGTTGCGTCCATGAGTTCATAAATGAATGAAGTTTGGATTCAATCTTCCTCATCTATTATTCAAAAAACAACATAAGGAGTTCCACATGACTGATAAGATCCTCGGATCCGTTCTTGTTGTCGGGGGTGGAATCGCCGGAATGCAGGCCTCACTGGATCTGGCGGATTCCGGATATCTGGTTCACCTGGTGGAAAAATCATCCGCTATCGGCGGTGTAATGAGTGAACTGGATAAAACGTTCCCCACCAACGATTGTGCAATGTGAATTATTTCACCGAAACTGGTCGAGGTCGGCCGGCATCTTAACATCAACCTTATTACCTGTGCCGAAGTTGATAAGGTTGAGGGCACTGAAGGAAATTTCAAGGTTACCGTCAATACAACCCCCCGTTATATCGATCTTGATAAATGTACATCCTGTGGCGATTGCGTCGAGGTGTGCCCTGTCTCATTACCCAACGAATATGATCAAGGTTTTAGCCAAAGAAAGGCAACCTATAAAAAATACGCCCAGGCAATACCCGGTGCATTTGCCATCCAAAAAGCAGACCAGGCGCCCTGTCGCATGGCATGCCCTGCGGGTTTGAACGTTCAAGCGTATGTTCAGATGGTGGGCCAGGGTAAATATAAAGAAGCCCTTAAAATTATTATGGAAGACCTGCCGCTCCCCGGCGTGCTGGGACGCATTTGTCCCCATGGATGCGAAGATGCATGCCGCCGGTGCGATGTAGATTCTCCGGTGGCCATCCGGAATCTCAAGCGGTTGGCGGCAGACAAATTCGATCCCCGGGATATAGAGATTCCATGCCCTCCGGCAAGGGATGAAAAAGTGGCCATCATCGGTTCCGGTCCGGCAGGCTTGTCTGCCGCGTATCATCTGGCCAGAAAAGGGATTTTATCCACCATCTATGAGGCACTGCCTGTCACCGGTGGTATGTTGCGGGTGGGAATTCCCGAACACCGGTTACCGAGGGACATCCTGGATCAGGAAATCGAGGTCATCACCAAGCTGGGTGTGAAAATTAAAACCAACACGCCTTTGGGTCCGGATTTAACCGTGGATGACCTGTTCGACCAGGGATATAAAGCCATTTATCTGGGCATCGGCGCCCATAAGGGCATCGAGCTGGGCGTTCCCGGGGAAAAGGCCGGCGGTGTTCGACAGGGTGTTGATTTTTTAAGGGAAGTGAATCTCACGGGAACAGCCGATGTGGGTGAAAATGTTGCCATTATCGGCGGCGGAAACGTGGCCATTGACGTGGCCCGCTGTGCGGTTCGGCTGGGAGCAAAAAATGTGAACATCATCTATCGGCGAACCCGGGCTGAAATGCCTGCATGGGAAGAAGAAATTCATGCTGCTGAATCCGAGGGTGTCAACATCGAATATCTTGCCGCACCACAGGAAATTTTGACCCAGGACGGCAACGTTATTGGGCTCCGCTGTATTCGCATGAAACTGAGCGATGTGGATTCTTCCGGGAGAAGGCGTCCGGTTCCGATTCCGGGAAGTGAATATGACATCGACATCGATCAACTGATTCCGGCCATCGGTCAGAGACCGGATCTTTCGGCCATCGAAGATATTTCAGGGCTGGAATTTTCCCGGTGGGGAACCACCGAGGTGGACGCCATCAGTTATGCCACTGGCCGTGAAGGGGTATTTGCCGGCGGCGACGTTCAGACCGGACCGTGGGTGGCCATCGGAGCCATTGCCGCCGGAAAAGAAGCCGCCGAATCCATCGTCCGATATATGGACGGCCAGGATATGGTTCAAGGACGCGAACCGATTACCAAAGAAAATCCTCTCTATCGTCCGATTCCTTCAGGTATGGCCCAAGAAGCCAGGGCCAAGATGCCTGAGCTTGCCCTTGAACAGCGCCAAGGAAACTTCAAAGAGGTTGAACTGGGATACGAAGAGGGTGCCGGTCAGGATGAAGCGCATCGATGTTTAAACTGCGGGTATTGTTGTGAATGTTACCAGTGCGTGGACGCCTGCGGTCCCCAGGCCGTCACTCTGGAAACCCATGCCCAAAAACCCGAGACCCTGGAGCTCAATGTGGGTTCGGTGATTCTGGCACCGGGGTTTAAACCTTTTGATCCGTCTAAATTTGAGAACTACAATTATATTAAGCATCCAAATGTGGTGACGTCCATCGAATTCGAGCGAATCTTATCCGCTACAGGGCCGACCGAAGGACATCTGGTCAGGATGTCGGACCATAAAGAACCGAAAAAGATTGCATGGTTCCAGTGCATCGGTTCCAGGGATATGAATCGATGCGATAATGCGTACTGTTCCTCGGTATGCTGTATGTATGCGGTTAAAGAAGCGGTGATTGCCAAGGAGCATTCCGGAAATGATCTGGACTGCGCCATATTTTTCATGGACATGCGCACACACGGCAAAGATTTTGATAAATATTACGAATCAGCAAAAGAAAAGCACGGGGTGCGATTTGTTAGAAGCCGTGTGCATACCGTTGATCCGGTACCCGGGACAGATGACCTCGAAGTTCGATATGTTACCGACGAAGGGGAGATCAAAACCGAAATTTTTGATCAGATTGTCCTGTCCGTGGGCATGGAGATTTCTTCAGAAATTGTCGATCTGGCCAAGAGACTCGGCATTGAACTCAGCGAGGGCAATTTCTGTAAAACAGAAAGCATCGATCCCATCGCAACTCAAAACAAAGGTATATATGTCTGTGGTGCCTTTCAAGGGCCTAAAGACATTCCCGAATCGGTCATGGAAGCGAGTTCTGCTGCATGCAGCGCCGGCATTAGCCTGTCGTCTGCTCGTGGATCCCTTGTCCGTGAAAAGAAGTTTCCGGAAGAAAGTGACGTGTCGGATAAAGACGCCCGAATCGGCATCTTTGTTTGCAACTGCGGGATCAATATCGGTGGTGTGGCTGATGTTCCGGCCATTGCCGAATATGCGAAAAGCCTACCCAACGTTGCCTATGTAGAAGAGAACCTGTTTACATGCAGCCAGGACACCCAGGATAAGATGGTAGAGGTGATAAAAGAACAAAACTTAAACCGCATTGTCGTGGCGGCCTGTACCCCGAGAACCCACGAACCGTTATTCCAGGAGACCCTGCGGAATGCAGGTCTCAATGCCTATCTTTTTGACATGGCCAATATCCGGAATCAGTGTACCTGGGTGCACTCGAACGATAAGAAAAGCGCTACGGAAAAATCAAAAGACCTGGTGCGCATGGCGGTTAACAGAGCCTCTTTGCTGGAGCCGATTCCCGCTATTTCGGTGGACATCAACAAATCGGCACTTGTGATCGGTGGTGGTATTTCCGGCATGACCGCCGCGCTCAGCCTGGCCGACCAGGGGTTCCCGGCAACCATTGTGGAAAAATCCTCCGAACTCGGCGGTGCTGCAAAGGATCTGAAACAGACCTCGAAGGGACAGGATGTAAAAGGATATCTTTCCGGTTTAGTTGATAAAGTGAAGAAACATCCTGACGTTGAGGTGTTGACCGGATCGCAAGTGGTGGGTGCGTCCGGATTTGTGGGAAACTTTGAAACCCAGGTGGCCAATGGAAACGGTACGAAAACCGTTCAGCACGGGGTGACCATTATTGCCACCGGCGGCAAGGCTGCTGATGTCGATGAGTACCTTTATGGTAAGAATCCGAGAGTGACCCGATGGCATGATCTGGAGCATGATCCTGAAAAATTGAAAAATGCCGACAGCATCGTGTTTATTCAGTGCGTGGGATCAAGGGATGACAACAGACCGTATTGTTCCAGAATTTGCTGTACGTCCTCTGTTTTACAAGCTGTTTCCATCAAAGAACAGCATCCGGACACCGATGTTTTTATTCTCTATCGGGATATCCGAACCTATGGTGAAAAAGAGTACCTGTACAAAAAAGCCCGGGAGCTGGGCGTTATTTTTGTACGGTATTCGCTGGACAATAAACCCGAGGTCAGGGAAATCGAAAATGGTCTCGAAGTGGATGTTTTTGATCCGATTTTACAAAAGAACATCACCATAAAGGCTGATTACGTCAATCTTGCCACAGCCATCGAACCGGCCGAGAATACAGCAATATCGGAATTCTATAAAATTCCGCTCAATGCTGAGAAGTTTTTTATGGAGGCCCATGCCAAGCTGCGGCCGGTGGATTTTGCCACCGACGGTATTTTCCTGTGCGGGCTGGCCCATTATCCGAAGGCGATCGATGAAAGCATTGCCCAGGCCATGGCGGCGGCCAGCCGGGCAACGACCATTCTGGCAAAGGATTCCGTACAGATTTCGCCGCTGGTATCTCAGATCGATGTTGAGAAATGTATCGGTTGCGGACTTTGCACGGAAGTCTGTGCGTTTGCCGCCATCGAGCTGGAGGAGGTTGAAGGAAAAGGGTATCGCGCCAAGAATATTTCAGCGTCCTGCAAGGGATGCGGACTTTGTGCGTCGTCGTGCCCGCAGCAAGCTATCGATATGCTCCATTTCCGGGATGCACAAATTGTCGCATCCATTTGTGCTGTGGTCTAAATGATTAAATCGTTAAATAGTCGAATGGTTAATTGGTTGATAAATAAGGAATCGATTTAATATATAAAACAGGTAAGGGGTAAGAGGTGATAGGTTAAGGAATTCGGCCCTAAGTTATGATTCATTATCCATTATCCACTGCCCATAACCCATAACCTATAATGATAAGGTGATATAATGGGAGATTTTGAACCTAAAATCGTTGCTTTTTTGTGTAACTGGTGCGCTTACGCCGGCGCCGATCTGGCGGGCGTTTCCCGATTGCAGTATCCGCCCAGTATCCGAACCGTACGTGTGATGTGTTCGGGGAGGGTCGATCCGATGTTCGTGCTGGAAGCGTTCAAGGACGGGTGCGACGGCGTTCTGGTGGCCGGGTGACATTTCGGTGATTGCCATTACCTGGAAGGTAATAAACAGGCCGAGAAGAAAATCCGTTTGACCCAAAAATTGTTTGACATCGCCGGCATCGGCAAAGATCGGCTCCACCTGGCCTGGGTGTCATCAGCCGAAGCCCAGCGGTTTGTAGAAGTTGTCATCAATACCACCGAATCGGTTAAAGCCCAGGGGAAATTTGATCCCAAAGCGTTTGAATATGAACTCGCTGCGGCCCAGATGACCCTTTCCGGCGAGACATTGAGATGGATGGTGGGAAAAGAAATCACAATTACGTCCAAGGGAGATGTTTACGGGCGCAAATGGGATGTTGAGAGTTTTGAAACCATTCTCGACGCAGTGCTTGAAAGAGAATATCAGAAAAATTTGATTTATCAGGCTGTGAAAGAAGGGTATACTTCCGTCAGAGATATCAACCAAAAGATCGGGCTCGATCTAAAGAGAATTTCTTACCTTCTGGCGGATCTGGAAAAGACAAACAAGGTCGAGTTTACGGGAATGAAAGATCGTATACCGGTTTTTGCAGTACTATAAGGATTGATAATTGAAGATTGAAGAATGACATTTCATCGAATGAATCTATCGACAATCTTCAATTCATAAATGGAGGAGCAATGACAAACAAAAGCGGATCGGTTATGGTTGTGGGTGCCGGCATTGCCGGGATGCAGGCTGCGCTGGATCTGGCCAATTCAGATTATAAGGTGTATCTGGTAGATAAGTCATCGACCGTCGGTGGGATGATGTCCCGTTTGGACAAGACATTTCCTACCAATGACTGTGCCATGTGAGTGATCTCGCCCAAACTGGTCGAGGTCGGCCGGCACATGAATATCGATCTGGTGATGTGCAGCGAAGTCAAAAGTGTGGAAGGTGAGCCCGGGAATTTTGAGGTTTCACTGGTTAACCATCCCCGGTACATCGATCCCGTTAAATGCACGGGGTGCGGGGAATGCATGAGACATTGTCCGGTGACCGCCGTCAACCAGTACAATATGAAATTGGATGATCGCAGAGCAACATATATCGAGTATGCCCAGGCGGTTCCCCTTGCCTTTGCCATTGACACCGATACCTGTATCGGTTGTGGTCTTTGCGAAAATATGTGCATTGCCAAGGCCATAGAGTATGATGATAAGGAGCGTGAAACCAGCCTTAATGTGGGGTCCGTTATTATGGCCGTGGGAAGCCGCGGGTTTGACCCTTCAGGTCTTGATTATCTGGGGTATGGCAAATACACCAATGTGTTGACCAGTGAAGAATTTGAAAGAATCTTGAGTGCATCGGGACCCTATTTCGGACATCTCATGCGGCCTCTGGACCGGGAAGAGCCCAAAAGCATTGCCTGGCTGCAATGTGTGGGATCCAGGGATGTCAACCGGTGCGGCAACGGCTACTGCTCTTCGGTATGCTGTATGTATGCCGTCAAGGAGTCCATGATCGCCAAGGAACATGTCCATGGAGAACTTGACTGTGCGGTGTTCAACATGGATATGCGGACGTTCGGCAAAGATTATGAAAAATATTATTTGCGCGCCCGGGATAAAGACGGTGTCCGTTTCATCAAAGCCAGGGTACACAGCATCATCGAAGTACCGGAAACCGGAGATCTGATTATCCAGTATGCCGATGAGACCGGCAAGATGAAAGAAGAGACCTTCAGTATGGTGGTGCTTTCCGTGGGTCTTCAGGTTCAACCGGATGCTGCCGAGCTTGCGGAACGCCTCGGCATTAAATTGAACAAATACCATTTTGTGGAAAGCGATCCATTTGCACCGGTGGCCACATCACGGCCCGGAATTTATACCTGCGGGGTATTGCAGGGGCCCAAGGATATTCCCGGATCGGTGACCGAGGCCAGTGCGGCCGCTTGTTTGGCAGGCGCCGAGCTTGTTGAAGCCCGGGGCAAGGACATTCCCAAAGTTGAAGTTCCAAAAGAGATGGATGTTACCGGTCAGGATCCTCGCGTGGGGGTCTTTGTGTGCAATTGCGGCATCAACATCGGCGGGATTGTGGATGTTCCGGCGGTGAAGGAGTATGCCGCAACCCTTCCACACGTGGTCTATACGGATGAAAACCTGTTTACGTGCAGTCAGGATACCCAGGACAAGATCAAAGAAAAAATTATAGAGCATAAGCTCAACCGGGTAGTGGTGGCATCGTGCAGTCCTAAAACCCACGAGGCCATGTTCATGGAAACCCTCGAAGCCTGCGGATTGAACAAATATCTCTTTGAAATGGCCAACATTCGCAATCAGGACTCATGGATCCATTCCAAGCAACCCGAAATTGCTACCAAAAAAGCCAAAGACCTGGTTCGTATGTCTGTTGCCAGAGCCGCTGCATTGAGAACCCTTCACGAAAAGGTTGTCCCCATTAACAAACAGGCGTTGGTGATCGGCGGTGGTGTGGCGGGAATGAATGCCGCACTCAGTTTGGGCAACCAGGGATTCAATACGGTATTGGTTGAAAAAGAGGCCGAGCTTGGCGGTTATTCACGAAAACTTCATCACACCATTGAGGGCGCAGATGTCCAGGCCTACCTTAAAAGCCTTATCGATGAAGTGAACGGCCACGACAAAATCGACGTGTTGACCGAAGCCAAAATTACCGGCTTTGAAGGATTCAAAGGCAACTTTGCTACGGAAGTCATGTTAGGCTCAAAAGCAGAAAAGCGCAGGATCGAGCACGGCGTTTTTATCGTTGCCACCGGCGCCGGGGAATACCGGCCCAAGGAATATCTTTACGGAGATGACGAGCGGGTGGTAACTCAGGTGGAGCTTTCCGATATTTTGGAAGAAAAAGGCGCTGCCGATCTTGACAGTGTTGTAATGATCCAGTGTGTCGGTTCCAGAAATGATGAGAATGTCGAATGCTCTCGAATATGCTGCCAGAATGCCGTAAAGAACGCCCTGCACATTAAAAAGCGAATCCGGATGCCGATGTTTATGTGATGTACAGGGATATCCGGACGTATGGTCTTTTCGAAGATTATTATACGGAGGCCAGGGAGAAAGGGGTTATCTTTATACGATTTGACAAGGATGCACCGCCGGATGTTCGAAGCTCATCCGAAGGAATGCTGGTAACCGTGAAAGACCATATCCTTCAACAGAACGTCGAGATCAGGGCCGATCTTGTGGCGTTAAGCGCCGGGATGGTGGCTGAAGATACCACAGAGATGAGCCAAATTATGAAACTGAATCGAAATCCGGAAGGGTTCTTTATAGAAGCCCATGTCAAACTCCGGCCGGTGGATATGCCCAGTGACGGTATCTTTTTGTGTGGTACCGCCCATGCTCCCAAACTGATCACCGAAGCTATTTCCCAGGCCCAGGCGGCGGCTTCACGGGCGGTGACGTTTCTTGCCAAAGATGCCATTAAGCTCTCGGCCATCACGGCCAAGGTAGATGTGGACCACTGTGTTAAATGTCTGACCTGCGTCCGCTCTTGTCCTTTCGGCGTACCTGAGTTTAATGTCGATGAAAAAGTCATTGAAATCAATGAAGCAATCTGCCATGGATGTGGTGTTTGTGCCAGCATCTGCCCGCGGCAGACCATTCAATTAAGTTACTATGATGATGATCAAATAATATGTAAAATTGATGCCTTACTCGAAGCGGAGGGGATGTGATGGCTGATTTCGAACCGACCATTTTAGCATTTTGTTGTGATTACTGAGGATATTCGGCTGCGGACCTGGCAGGTTCCATGCGACTCGATTATCCGGCTGGCATTAAAATTATTAGACTTCCCTGTACCGGAAAGGTCGATGTTATCCATCTTTTAAGAGCAATCCAAAAAGGGGCTGACGGAGTATATGTCGTGGGCTGCCTGGAAGGGAATTGCCACTATAACGAAGGAAATTTCAGGGCTCGTGAACGGGTGGAACATGTCCGAATGTTGTTGGAAGAGATCGGTCTTGAAGGTGACAGGGTGAGAATGTATAATCTGTCTTCAGGTGAAGGACCTACCTTTGCGGCATATGCAAAGGAGATGACCGAAAATATTCGGTCCTTGGGACCCAATCCATTAAAGGATTCGGCAAAGGCTTAAAAACGGAGGAGATATTATGGCTGAAGAAGCAATCAAAATAGGAGGCAAAAAGAAAAGCATCTTTCTGGACAAGGTAAAGGAGCTGCTTCCCGAAGGAGGCAATCTCAATCTTTGCCTGACCTGTGGTGCCTGTTCGTCCGGATGTCCGGCCACGGGACTGGAAGATATGGATCCCAGAAAATTTTTGCGCATGGCTGCCCTGGGAATGGACGAAGAGGTAACCAGTACGCATGGGTATGGATGTGCACCATGTGTCACGCGTTGCATTTATGTCTGTCCCATGAAAATCAACATTCCCCAGTTGGTCTTCAACGCCAGGGCAAGCTGGCCCCGGGAAGAGCGACCCAAGGGAATTCTTGGATCGTGTGACATGGCATTAAGAAATGATACCTGCTGTGCCATGGGGGCGTCTGAGGAAGACTTTCAGTTTGTTGTAGAGGACGTGCTGGAAGAATATCAGGAAATCTCAGCCTGAATTCAAGGACATGAAGGCGGATGTCAACAGGGAAGGGGCTGAGTTCTTTTTGAACCAGAACTCCAGAGAACCGGTCACCGAACCGGATGAAATGGTTCCGCTCTGGAAGATTCTCCATCTGGCGGGAGCCGACTGGACATACGGCACCAAGGGATGGGCGGCGGAAAATTACTGCATGTTTCTTGCCGACAATGAAAACTGGGAGCATATTGTAAGAGGTCAAGGCTAAAGCCGTAGATGATCTCAAGTGCAAGGTCTGGCTCAATACCGAGTGAGGGCACGAGCTATTTGCAGTCCGGGCCGGACTGGAAAAATTCAAGATTGAGAGCAAGTTTGAGATTAAGAGTATCATCCAATATTATGCCCAGTGGATTCGTGAAGGCAAAGCTGAAGGTCAATTCCGACTGGAACAAAGATCTGAAAATTAAATTTACGGTGCAGGATCCCTGCCAGCTGGTGCGAAAGAGTTTTGGAGATCCCGTGGCCGAAGACTTGCGGTACACGGTTAAAGCGGTGGTGGGTGAAGAAAATTTTATTGAAATGCATCCGAACTGTCGAACAATTATTGCTGCGGCGGCGGTGGCGGGTTTCTCCAGTCAGGATATCCTGAACAGCGTCGTGGCTATGGCAAGCTTAAAGCCGACCAGATTCTGACGACAAAAGCTGATTACTGCATTACACCATGTCACAACTGCCATGCGCAAATTCACGATTTATCTGATGAGCGTGATCATGCATGGCAGACGGTTCATTTATGGACATTGATCTGCTTGTCGTTGGGAATTCTTGGGCCCAATGAACGTGAATATCTGGGAGACGATCTTAAAGAAGTTCTGCCCTTTCACCCGGAATCGGCGATGTAGGCATTCGTCATCTGAGAATGGGTCACTGATGGGCGATAAATGATAAACGGCTGGCGACAAATGACGGTTTAGGAGGGAAAATGATAGTTGCCAAAAGAAAACCCTTTGAAGAAATAAAAGAGATGATCAAGGACTATAAAAAAGTCCTGAATGTGGGCTGCGGTACGTGTGTGGCGGTTTGCCTTGCAGGGGGTGAAAAAGAGGTTGCTGTTCTGAATGCCGAGATCGATATGGCCAGAAAACTGGACAACAATCCTATTGAACTTGGGGCTCAAACTGTGGAAAGACAGTGTGACCATGAATATCTCGAGGAACTGGACAGTATTATCGGCGAGTATGATGCCGATTATATCTATGGCATGCGGCGTTGGGAATTCAGTTCTTGGCGGAACGATTTCCGGATATTCCGGTCTTTCCGGGTGTGGATACTACCGGTATGTCTGCCAATCAGGCGGTGGGGTGGTATGAAGAGCGTTGCCGTTCCTGCGGCAAATGCGTGCTCGGAATGACCGCAGCCATCTGTCCGGTGACCATGTGCGCAAAAGGGCTTTATAACGGTCCCTGCGGCGGCACCAACAGGGGAAGCTGTGAAATCGACTCGGATCAGCCCTGTGCATGGTTCAGGATTTATGAACGTTTGGAAAGACAGGGACGTCTTGATAATATCAAGTCATACACAGCCCCGGTAGAATGGAATGACCAGATTCCAAGGACGTTGATTCAGCCCGGTTATAAAAAACCTGAAAAAGCTGAAGAATCATAATGTCCCCTTAATACGGATAAAAAGTGTATACTGGTATAAATCCGGCGCATCGGATTATGAGAATAATGATTTTGCAATTGAGCAGAGGAAGCTGAAATGAAATCAGGAAGCAATTTGGAAAAAGTTTTAAAAGCAGGTCATTTTGCATTTACAGGGGAACTTGGGCCACCCAGAGGTTGTGATGTCGAAGAAGTTAGAGAAAAGGCTCAACATCTTAAGGGGAATGTGGATTCGGTGAACATTACCGACAATCAGACCGCTATGGTGCGGATGTCCAGTTGGGCGGCAAGCCTTCTCTTAATTCAGGAAGGCCTGGAACCCAATTTCCAGATGGTGTGCCGGGATCGAAACCGGTTGGCCATGCAGGCAGATGTTTTGGGGGCCTATGCCCACGGTATAAAGAATATGCTGTGCCTTTCCGGTGATCATCAAATGTTTGGTGACCATCCCCTGGCCAAAGGTGTATTCGATATCGACTCCATCCAGTTGATCAATATGGTCAAAATCATGCGTGATGAAGGAAAATTTTTAAGCGGTGCTGAGTTGCATGGAGCACCTAAAATGTTTATCGGTGCGGCATCCAACCCCTTTGCAGATCCGTTCGAATGGCGGGTTCACCGACTGGCAAAGAAGGTAAACGCCGGGTGCGATTTCATCCAGACCCAGTGTATCTACAACATGGAAAAGTTCCGGGAATTTATCAAACAGGCCAATGATATGGGGCTAACGGAAAAAACGTATATCCTGGCCGGTGTGACGCCCATGAAGAGTGTGGGTATGGCCAAGTATATGAAAAATAAGGTTCCCGGAATGGACGTGCCGGATGAAATCATCAAGCGCCTTCAGGGTGCAGGAAAAGGTAAAGTGGCCGACGAAGGCATTAAATTCGCCTGCGAGCAGGTGGAAGAGTTCAAGGAAATGAAAGGTGTTCACGGCGTCCACATGATGGCCATTGAATGGGAACACATGGTTCCTGAAATTGCCGAAAGGGCCAAAGTGTTGCCCAGGCCGGTTATGGATTAAAGCCAAAGGGCCTGTCGTATATAGCATCATAAACCAGATCTTAAATTTCATGGTTCGTTGTGCAGTTTAAGACAACGGATCAATGGCTATTGAAAAAGAAAAACCCGGTTTTGTCAAAAACCGGGTTTTGTTATTGAGTGCTTATTAAAGGGATTCCAAACCCGCCGACATTCATCGACGCAACTGTTCTTAATTGGGTGCAATTTTATATTTATTTGTCCCAATAAAGAAAAGGTTGTTTAGTTGCTTTTGGAAATTGCTGAGATTCATTTGAAGCGTAATTCTGCCAAATGGATGAATTATCTTTAAATCATTCGTGTCTACAAATATATCCCGATAACCGGCACTTTGCATTATCAGGGTGTTGGTCAATTCTTGTGCAGAATTTACATCAAAATCACCATACAATTTCAGATGGAGGTTGCCATTGGTTTTAGAAGAAATAATTCGGAAATTTGATACCATAACTTCTCCTTCTTGTTTTTAATTTTATTATGTTATTTACCATGCAAAAATCATACACATGCACATATATTGGATATAATTATTTGAATATTAAATAGTTACGTCAGTTGTTGTACTAGAATTGTCTCGCAGATTCATTAAAAAAACGATGTCATTATAAAGCAAATCACATATAACTAGGGACTCTTTTACCTAGATAGGCGCATGGTAGAATTGTTAAGGAGAGGAAGAGTGGGTTTGATTAATGCATGGCGTTCTTCAAACATGGATTAACAAAAAACGAAGATTTCAAACCGAAATCAAACTTGCGTTATTTTGCCATGGGCATAACCTATAGCCGATTTTCTCTGATTACAGATATCAAAAAATGAAAAGAACAAATTTTGTGGTATTGTTAGACATCTGAATATTACCTTTATAGTGTAAACCGGCGAACAAAATCGCAGATCATTTACCTTTCTAAAACCGGTCAATAGTAAATATCATAACTTCTGGTTGTCAACCAGGATTTCTATCAAGGCGAGGGATTAGATACCCGATAGCAGTCATCCCTACGCCTTTAGGGAACACTTGACCGCGGCCATCGGTAATCCTCAAAGACCAGAAGTTTCAATCCACGCTCGGGCACGGGGAGGGTTGATTTGATCGGCTTGTGTATAGCACCAAATAGAACTAATGGTTGCAAATAATATTGAAATGAAATATTATGCAACTATTAAATTCAAAAAGGAGCGCCATTATGCCGACAGCCGTAAAGATATCAGATGAGCTAATTGCACAAGCCCGTATTAAATCAAAAATATTTAAACGATCCATCGCCGGTCAGATCGAATACTGGGCACAGATTGGTAAAATCGTAGAGGAAAATCCCGACCTGCCGCTGCCTTTCATCCAGGATATCCTCCTTGGAAAAGAACAAATACGATCCGGCCTGGGAACGCCGTATGTTTTCGATGAGGGTGAATGAAAGAAATCACAGAGATCACTCAATCACCGCTTTTCGCCAAACAAAAAAAGAAGCTGCATAAGAATCGAATCAAAGATTTGGATGAAGCGATTCGAACCATTGTAAAAGAGCCGGAAACAGGCCACCTAAAAATCGGCGATTTAAGCGGAATTCGGGTATATAAATTCCAATCTCTGCAAGAACAAGCCCTTCTTGTCTATGAAGTTGTTGATAATTATCTCTTTTTGTATGCGTTCGGGTCCCATGAAAACTTCTATCGCAGGCTCAAAAAATATTTAGACCGATAAATTTTCAATGAAGGAAACTGCGAATAAACACGGATGAACGCAGATTTATGTCTCAATCCTTGTTTTAATGGAATCCGTTCTTCAACTCTTTTCTATTTCCTGCGCGGTTGGTTTCAATCCTGATATTAAAGTAATTCGTTCTTCAATCTGCCTTCTGGCCTCTGATCCCCATCCCCTTCTTTTATAAGTTTCAATCCACGCTCCCGCACGGGAAGCGATTCATGGAAATTGGGATATTTTTATTGGGGAGCTGGTTCATTCCCACGCCTGTGAGGGGGGATGGATATGTGGCGACAACTTGAAACAATTGAAATTCGATATCTCAACTTAAATTTAATCCCTATGACGGAAAGATATATTGCAGTAACGACGGGTATCACCAGAGACGAACACAGTGGCGAGAAATTCTACTTTGCCAAACACCGTCGCGGGACGAGAAACTTGCAAAGAATCGGACGCGTTCGTTTTCTGGTGCATACCATTGTTATGCGTGCTGCTTACCCAATGGATCCTCTATCATAAAATGTGACACCAACAATGGCTAGATTTGTACAGCTTCAGCAATTCGCGGTTTCGATCGTCTATTTCCAGTGTCTAACTCGCGCAGTTTTCCTCACTTTGTAGCCAAAGTTTTAAAAAATCACTTTTAACTTTTCCTATATTATGTTGGTTACGCAAAATACAATAATTAATGCCATGAAATAACTCTAAAAAATTATTCAGAAATGCATCTCTTTGTTGTACAACATCGGCAACAATTTCTATATGAGTAATATACAACTCATTGAACGATTGAGACCCCATGATATTTTGGAGTGCTCGCAGAAACCAACAATGCTCCATTTGTACTACTGAGCATTGCGTCTGGTCATACAAAGTGATTCTCTCTTTTTTCGAAGTAATTATTTTAGCACTCGTCAATATTTTCCCCTCAAAAAAGCGCCTTTGTTTCTTGTTTGCAAGTGTTTGAACAACGTTCTGTATTTCTTTTCGTCTTCTAACTTTCAAAGGTTGTAAGGTATCAAAAGGAATATCTTCAGTACTTAATATGAGATCGCCTCTTTTTAATTTTGGGTCTAAAGCTCCTCCTCCACCAATATCCACGATATCTGTTATCTTTCCTGAATTCAGTTTTTCAATTATAGTTGGATGAGGTATCCTTTGTTTCTTTCCATAACCAAGAAACAAGAAAGTAATGTTATGTCCTGCATGGTGAGTGATAGCACCTCTGCTGCTTACAATAGAATGCAACTTTTTTTTAAAATGCGGAGTTTTATCAAGAAATCTTGGGTACTTGCGAATAAAAAGAATGTCTTTTATAGGAACATTTAACATCGCTTCAACTTTTGTATTGAATGCAAATCCGCATAACGCCGAGCATCAGCGGGCGCCCTTTTTTGCGCTCCACTGGATGCCCTTGTTCGGCGCAGCCGGAGCTTTGAAATGAATCAAAAATTGTCAAGAATGAAGAGCTGCCCCTCTCCGTTTTTCCATCTCAGCATTGACGAACGCACCAACCGCCATGGCCTTTCTTGGTCTTCTTTGTGCCGGTGAAGCGCAGGTTATGGTTATAGAGCAATTCTCGTTTGATATTATCAAGGCCCTGCTTTCGTGCTAATTTGTAGTCTTCGCGTTCTTTACGTGAGCAATACGCTGGTTGTTCGAGGCCAAGTAGGTCGTCAATTTCCTGGTTGGAGAAGGTGATTCCGTAGCCCTCTCGTTCACATCGTTCAATGATCGACTCCACCGCGTGCTTGTGTGCTGGATGTCGTTTCATCAGCTCTTGTATTATTTCTTTTTTGCTAAGCGAGTTTGTACACTTGTCGCAGATATGAGGTAGCCCAGCGCCAGCGTGTTGTTCGACATGGCTGATCCCACACCACTGTTTATTGAGCCAGACGTATCCGCCCTCTGTGATCTCTTTTTGGCAAAAGTTACATTGCATGGACGTCTTCTTAGCCGAACTAGTAGTATACGACCTAAAAATATGCGCAAACACGTACATTTTTGGACGCGTATGACGCATAGTGAATTATAGATTTCATACCATTAATTTTGAATGACTACATTAAGTTATTTTGATTTAGACCTAAATCTTCTTTGGGCGTTAGGCGTACAGAAAATGACGCATAAGACGCAATTGCAATATTACATTTTTGGGATATCTTGCCACTAGCAAGTTCGAGCGTCTAAATTTTCTTTACATATATCCTGTTTCTTACAAAAAGGCAAAAAAGGCAAACCCGTAAAATGTATTTGCCTTTTTGATTTCTAAAAACACAATGTTTCTGAAAATATGTATAGCTTTGATCTATTGCAGTAATCTTTGAAAGGATTGCACCACTACTTTTGTAATTGTTAACTTGATCCGAACCCACCACCTATTTTCTTATTTTCACATCTTGCTGACTATCTTCCGATTGAAAAATAGAAACAGCTACCAGTATCGGGTTCGCAAAATCTGAACATTAAATGTGAATTTTGGCGGTAATATCCTCCATGTTTGTATATCTGTGGGTGTTTTTTTGCGTATCTGTCAAATTGCTCCCAAGACCTCCAATGGCCATGATAGTCGTACCGATGCCTTTTATAATCGTAGTTCACGTAAATACGATTTTGGTCATAGGGGCGTTCTCTGTATCGACGATGCTTGTGGTAATCTTGACGGCTATTGTAGTCACGACGATCCTGTTTTTCGTAATGCTTGAGATCTGTTCGATTCATCTCCACTCGTTGTTTTTGATATTTCTTGTCTTGTTCTTTCTGTTTGTCTTTTCCTTTATATCCATTATCAGCAAATGCCGGCGTGGTTGTGAGCATGAAAAACCCGAATAGAAGAACAGTTGTAACCGTGGATATAAATATTAAAATTCGTTTCATTTTTTACCCCCACGTTAAAATAAGTTGAATTTTATAAAAACAATCCTTCAAATATTTGCTTCGTTTTTTGCCGCCCTCTTCCATTCATATTTTGACGATTAGACTCCAAATAAATAGAAAGAGCCTTAAAACAAAAAAACCTTTGGGCAATCATTCCCAAAGGCTAAAATAAGTAGTTTCGGCGACCCGGCTATCATAACCTTTCAGCTTTAGACCCGTGGCTTTGCGTCCCCGCCTTTCAACGGATTTGCCCTTTCGATCAATCTATTTTATAAATATTATAAAAAATTCCGATGTAATTGTCAATAAATTACCTCATAAATTTCGGATTTGTCAAAACTGCAGATTTCTTGATAATCACACAACATAGGATTAACCGATTACGGTTACAGATATCCAAATTACCAAAGAAACTTAAAAAGGGGACTTACTCTTAAAACCATCCACCACCTGGCGGACATCACTCAAACATCATCTGCCTTTTGGGTTTTTCTTTGCACATTGACAATTGCCCAATTTCTTTTCCCACTGAATCTTTTCCATGATCGTGGAATGACCATTTCTAAAATAATCCTTCTCGATATCTCTATCAGAATAGTTGAAACAATAACATATTAAATCGCTCAATTTATATCCTTTTTAAGTTTAGAAACTCAGCGGATTTAACGAAAAGTATCTTGCCATGAGCACAGGTTCAAGCACCTCAATTTCCAGTACATATATCCTATTTCTTACGAAATTGCAAAAAGCAAATCCCCGAAAAATGATTTACTAAAATTGAAAAATGATATCACACAAATTTTTATGTTAACGGGTCAAGTATGCTCTTGACTTTGTTAACCGATTTTTCGTATTTTTTCATTTTTGCCGTAAGTTTTTTGTTTTTCTTTTACCGTAAATCCAATTTTTTTCTTGGTAGTTTCTTCAGTTTCCAGCAGTTGTTTGATGGCATCGAACACGATCTGGAAATACTGATCATATTTTTTCTCCATGGATTCAATTTTTGTTTAAGATCCTCATGGGGGAAAGCGATTTCAGTGCCTGCTTGATGCGGCTTGTCCCCATGCCATGAAGTCAGCCCCATGTTTGGTTCTGAGGCATCAGCCCTTTGGTGGACAATTTCGGCGGCAGTGTGCCGTGAGCAGCCCAATGTATTTTATTCTGGAGCACTGCGAAAAACTCACGAGAAAAATCGGTGTTTGGGTCATAGTCGATGCTGGTGGCATAAATATTGAGCACCTTAGGCCAAAAAATCTTTTCCGATGACCGGATATCCCGGATGCGTGCAAGTAGTTCATCGAAAAAGTTGCCGCTACCGGTCTGTTTGGGCCGTTCATCGTCCAGAGTGAAACCTTTGATGATATATTCTCGAAGGCGCTCGGTGGCCCAGATGCGAAACTAGGTGCCGCGATGAGATTTCACCCGGTAACCTACTGATATAATGACATCGAGATTAAAAAAATTGGTGAGGTAGGATTTGCCGTCATCAGCAGTTATTCGGAATTTCCTAATAACTGCATTTTCCTGTAATTTCAATTCATTAAAGATGTTTTTAATATGCTCGTTTATAGTCGGTATGGGTTTTTTGAACAACTCGGCCATTTGTTAAAAATGTATCTCGATGAGATATACTTAAAGGATTTTAAAACCTTGAATGTTGAACGGGGAACTCGAAACCACTCAATTTAGCGTAGAGATAAACCCCTGCGATACTCCCGAGAATGTCCGCCAGGGCATCCATGGCATCGGCAGTTCGAAAGGGAACAAAAGACTGGTGGATTTCATCGGAGATGCCGTAAAGAGAGGATAAAATTATGCTGAGGATAATGATGAGTTTTAGATGATGCTTGATTCGAGTGATGTTGAAGGCCCTTAGAAAAAGAGCGCCCAGCAGGGCATAGGCAATAAAATGGAGCACTTTGTCAATGTACGGCCAATGGGGCGTAATATCAGGCGACGGATGGGAAGACTGGACAAAAATCAAGAAGCAGTAAACGAAAATCGGAAACCAGTAGGCGAGAAATTTGTATAATTGGTTCAATTCTAAAACCCGGTCGTAGGCCGTCTTTTTCCGAAAAGATCTTCACATGGCGCATTTTTGGTGACATGTTTTTGAAGTTTTTCGCACCAGAGCGACTGAAACGTTCGACAGGACCCGTCCAGGGCGTCAAGCTTTGCAAAATCCACATGTTCGCAACGCAAATCGCACCATTTTATCTTGTGGGTTGTGATACCGGCGTTCTTGCTCATACTTAAAACCTGCATTTAAGCTATAAAAAGATTAAGATCCAGCTTTCTCTCCCGGACGTGGGACAACACCTTTTCCAGAAATTCTTCATGTGAAACACCGAACCTGACATTGCCATCCAGGGTTCTCACCGAAAGGGTTTTTGATTTTTTTTCTTTATCCCCGATGGTCAGAATCAGCGGGATGTTTTCGAGTTGGGCATCCCGAACTTTTTTGTTCAGGCTTTCGGTTCTGCTGTCCACTTCTGTGCGGAGTCCGACTTTTTCTAATATGATTCTCATATCGTTTGCGTGCGATACAAGGTCGTCGTTGATGGGCAAGAGAATAGTCTGCACCGGTGCCATCCACAGCGGAAACTTGCCGGCAAAGTGTTCGATAAGAATGCCGAAAAACCGTTCGATGGAACCGTAAATGACCCGATGGATCATAAAGGGCCGCTGTTTTTCATTGTTGCTGTCAATGTATGAAAGGTCAAACAGTTCAGGCATGGACATATCGAGCTGAATGGTTCCGCATTGCCAGGTTCTGGCAAGGGCATCTTTGATGTGTACATCTATTTTGGGGCCGTAGAATGCACCGTCTCCTTCGTTTATCTGATACTTCTGGCCATACATATCCAGCGCCGCTTTGAGCCCTCTAGTGGTCAGTTCCCATTGTTGATCTGTTCCGATTGATTTTTCAGGCCTTGTGGAAAGCTCCAGATGAAACCCGAGTCCGAAGGTGCTGTAAATTCGTTTTACCAGTTTCAGTACGCCTATAATTTCTTTTTCGATTTGATCCGGTTTCATAAAGATATGGGCATCATCCTGGTGAAAGGCCCTGACTCTGAAGAGGCCGGACAGCACGCCGGAAAGTTCGTGTCTGTGAACCAGCCCGATTTCTGCAGCCCGAATGGGAAGCTCTTTATATGAATGGGGTTTCATTCCATATATCAACATTCCTCCCGGACAGTTCATGGGCTTTATCGCGTATTCTTCTTCATCAACAAGGGAGGTGTACATGTTTTCGCGATAATTTTCCCAATGACCGCTTTTTTCCCAGAGGTCCCGATTCAGCATGATCGGTGTTTTTGTCTCAACATAACCGGCCCTTCTGTGTTCTTTTCGCCAGTAGTCCAAAAGACAGTTCCAAACGCTGATTCCCTTTGGATGAAAAAAGGGCATCCCCGGCGCTTCCTCATGAAAACTGAAAAGATCAAGAGCAATGCCGATTTTGCGATGGTTTCTTTTTTTGGCTTCTTCAAGAAAATGTAAATATTCATCCAGCTCTTTCTTGGAGAAAAATGCCGTACCGTATATTCTTTGCAGTTGTGCTTTTGTTTGGTCAGCCCGCCAGTAAGCGCCTGAGACTTTTGTCAGCTTTACGGCCTTGATAAAGCCGGTATGGGGAAGATGCGGACCACGACACAGATCCGTAAAGTCACCGTGTTTGTAAAATGAAATTGTGCCTTCCTCCAGTTCCGAGATCATTTCAAGTTTATACGGTTCGTCTTTGTAAAACGCCATGGCCTCTGATTTTGAAACAACGGTACGTTCAAATGGTATTTTGGCTTTGATGGCCTTTTTCATTTCAGATTCAATTTTTTCAAAATCGTCTTCCGAAACCGGTTCCATATCGATATCGTAATAAAATCCATCTTCAACCGATGGCCCGATGGTCAGTTTGGCATCTTTATAAAGATGAAGAACCGCCTGGGCCATGACGTGGGCTGCACTGTGCCGAAGAACTTCCAGCGCTTCGGGGTCTTTGGTTGTAATCAGTCTGACGTTGGCATCATGGGTGATGGTTGTGTTTAAATCAACAAGTGCCAAGTTCAATTCCATGGCCACACAATTTCGTGCAAAACCGTCTGAAATGCTTTTTGCCACATCCAAACCCGTGGGGTTGTTTTCAAAGCTCTTTCTATTACCGTCAGGAAATGTTATGTTTACCATGATGTGATCACCTAACCCGGACACGGACAATCCGGTTACTATTTGAAACGCACAGTTGAAGAAAAAGTAAGATTAAGTGAAATAACTTGACGGGTCAAGGGAAAATTGAATGGAAATCGAATCTCAGATCATAGATAAAACGATAGATCTTCAAAAAATGATAAGATCCGTTGAAAAGGAAAAGACCGTGGCCGTGGATCTGGAAGCAGATTCCATGTATCATTATAAAGAAAAGGTTTGTTTGATTCAAATTGCCACTGAAAACGCCTCTTTTGTGGTTGATCCATTGGCGATAAAAGACCTGGCCCCGCTTAAGCCGATTTTCTCCAATCCGGATATCAAGAAGATTTTTCATGGGGCGGATTATGATGTCCGAAGTCTTTACCGGGATTTTGAAATTAGAATAAATAATCTTTTTGATACGGAACTTGCTTGCCGATTTTTAGGGATCAAAGAGACCGGTTTGCAGGCGGTGTTGAAGATGTTTTTTAATGTCGATGTCGATAAAAAATACCAGAAAAAAGACTGGTCTAAAAGACCGTTGCCAAAGGAAATGATGGCGTATGCATCAGAAGATGTGATCTATCTTCTCCCCCTTGCCAGGATGCTGATTCATCGGCTGAAAAGAATAGACCGGATGACATGGGTACTTGAAGAGTGTGAAGATTTAAGCAAGGTGAGGCCTGTGTTATCCAATGAAGGGCCATTATTTATGAAATTCAAAGGCGCGGGTCGGCTCAAATCAAGAAGTCTTGCCGTGCTCGAGGCCTTGCTGCAGTTCAGAAAACGTGTTGCTGAAAAAAAAGACAGGCCGCTTTTCAAAATTATCGGGAACGAGTCGATGATGAAGATTGCAACGGCAAGACCCCTAACATTGCGCCGTTTAAAAAACATAAAAGCTTTGAGCAACAGGCAAATCTCCATGTACGGCAGTGATTTGCTAAAGGTGGTGGCTAAGACTTTGAAATTACATGAAAATGAACTTCCGGTTTTCCCCTCCCAAAAACCACCTGTGTTGCCTAACGGGGTACCGGCAAAAATAAAAGCCCTTAAATCCTGGAGAGTTTCGAAAGCAAGTGCTATTGATATCGATCCCGGAATGCTTTGCAATAATGCGCTGATCACGGCCATTGCTGTAAAGAACCCTGGTGACAGCAAATCCCTTGAGACAGTTAAGGAAATGAAAAACTGGCAGAAGCAGGCGTTTGGTACCGAGATAATAAGGGCTTTAAAAAGAGCATCAAATTGAATTTGACATATGCCTCAAAAAAGACTCAATGACACCGGATCATAAAACATTCAGACTCATTCTTGTTTTTTTATGTGTTTAAGATCATTCTCATTGTGGCAGAATCAATATTGCCGCCGCTGATGATGATTCCTGCTCGACCTTTGGGAGTTACGACCTGACTCAATAGTGCCGCCAGCCCGAGTGCCCCTGAGGGCTCAACCACAAGCTTCATTCGATAAAAGAAAAATTTGACGGCTTCGATGATCGCTTTCTCCGATACGGTCTTCATTTCATCCACATATTCAAGCACAAGAGGGAAGGTGATCTTGCCCAGAGAGGGGGTTCGGGTTCCGTCGGCGATGGTGGACGGGTTTTTTATGCAATGAAGTCTTTTTGTGTAAAACGATTTTGTTGCATCATCGGCAAGTTCCGGTTCAACACCGATGACCCGACAATCCGGGTTCATATTTTTTGCAGAAATGGCTGAACCGCTCAATAGTCCGCCCCCGCCGCAAGGGATTAGCAGGGTATCAAGATGACCGACATTTTCAAATAATTCCAGAGCGGCAGTCCCTTGACCTGCGATGACATCCAGATGATCAAACGGCGGAATCATGGTAAATCCATTCTTTGTCTGAAGCGTTTCCGCCACATCCTTTCTAGAGGCATTTTCAGGATCGTACTCAACAATCGTCGCACCATAATCCTCGGTAGCCGCGCGTTTGGTTTCAGGAGCATTGTTCGGCATGACGATGGTGGTTTGAATATTCAGCATCTGACCGACCAGAGCCACGGCTTGGGCATGGTTTCCTGAAGAATACGTAATGACGCCACGATCTTTTTCGGCTTTTGAAAGTTTGGAGATGCTGTTGAATGCACCGCGAAACTTGAATGCCCCGATTCTCTGGAAGTTTTCGCACTTAAAATATATTTCTGCTCCAACTATCCGGTTTAATGTTCGTGAGGTCATGACCGGCGTTACATTGGCATAGCCCTGGAGCCTTTTCTTAGCGATCTGGATTTGTTTAAACATACCTTTCCGTTATTCCGTTAGGTTTTTTTTTATTTCACGATCAAGCTGTTTAAAAAACTATAAGGTCCAAGTTCCGTAGAAATATTGATCAAGAATACCGCCGGCTTCCTCTTTTGCCCATTTTTCAAGTCCGAGTTTTTTAATGCGGCAAAGATGATATACTTTCGTATTATGCCATTTTTCAGCCTGGTCTCTATAGGGATGAAGATATTCACATGGAAAATTATCACATTCGGCACAAGTTCTCATTTCGGTGTTTTCGATACATTTGTAGACCCTGCATTCCATGGGAAGATGTGCACATTTACCATTTTCAGCTCTGCATCCCTTGCATTTTATTTTCTCGGGCGAAAGATTAAAGACACCGGCAATGGTTTCAGCCATTTCCTGGTCAAACTGTGCCAGATAAAGATAACATTCGAAACAGGGTAATCCACAGGGAGCGGTCATATAATCATAATCTATTTCTTCATTTTTTCTTTTTTCCTTCAATTTTTTCCCCATTTCTCTTACTTTCTGAAAAATTTCCATACTCATAATAAGTGTCTCCTTGCATTAATCCATCCAGTGTTATCCAATCTCACTTTTCAGCATAAAGGTCAGCCGTTTTTTCCCTGGCAGCGTCGTCGTCATTTCGGGTCGCCAAAAACGTGGGACAGTCGGAACAGACAAGGCCGCAGTACGCTATCATTTTTGACATTGATTTTTTCTCCTCTCACATATCGTTTACTGAGGCTTCTGAAATCCCGTGTCTTAGGGCAAGTCTTGCAAACATTTGAGAGAGCCCGACTCCCATGGTAAATACAATCTGAGTCCCGAGATTGTCCTCTGCTGTTTTGTCGAAAAAAACATGAAGGCTCGATTCTAGGTTATCTTCCGGCAGCCAGTAGCACACCATGATGGGAACTTTCGGGAGGGGATACAGCACCACGGATATATCGGACTCGAATTGTTTTTCCACCTGCTTTCCGCTGAAAATATGAACCATGTCGTCGAACAGATCGGTATAGGTATCGGCGAGACGTTTCATAGGTTCTTCACATCTTCTCTTAAAAAGGGGATACTCTTCCTTGCCGTCTTTCAACTCTCTGAAAGAAACCCAGTTTCCCGACACCGGTATTCCTTTGCTATAAAGCACGTAGGTGAGAAAGGGGATAGCCACCCACATGTTGATATGGATGTCGGTGGAAAGATTTCCGTTTGAATCGACGCTGAAATCCTTTCCCAGCACCTTTAGTGTCAGTTTGTTTTTGGATAACCGGCCTCCTGTTCTCTGGGCAGCTTCATCAAGGTCGAGATCGGAAATCTTTGCTTTCAAATCATTCATGTATGCTTCTTGAATTTCTTCAACGGTATGATCCTTTTTGGGATCTCCCGAAAACCGTTCGATAGTTTCCCGATCCAGTTTCGGACATAGTTCGAGTTTACTTTGACCTCTGAAAACCGCTCCGGCAAAAGCCAGACATGTTTTGTAGCCGCAGTCCCTGCAATTCGATTTTTCGAGTAGTTGAAAAATTTCCATAGCGTTTTTCGGTTGCGCCATTGATTTTCTTTCCTTTCGTTTGGGTTCAGTCCTGATTGATTTCAATCAAGTGTATTATAAAATAATAAATAAAACGTAAATAAAATAATAGCTATTTTTATCCGATTTAGAAAAAATCTAAAGAAAGAGACTATCCCCCAAATGGGTAATGTGTTATTAATCAGATTCTGCTTTCATGCTTTTATACGAAAAAATTCAACATACTGGGGAGAGATGGAAATATTTTTTAGAATAGCGATAATTAGTTTAAAATTAGTTTGAAATTAATTGACGGAAAATAGTTTGCACCGTATGTGTTTACAGCAATTCAGAATATGCCCTGAAAATAATCCGCCAGGTCGAGAGGCTGCTGGATGCTGGTGTTCCGCCTGAGCGCATTACCGTCGCAGGGCATTCCAAAGGACAAAACAGCTTAGGCGATGAAGAAAAATCCGCATGAAAAAAATGTGAAGGCAGCACTGGAAAAACTGATGCAACTTGCGTGTCAACTGGGCGCAAACGATGCAAAGGCTATTTCTACAACCGAAATATCAGTTGAAGACAGTCTGGCAAACCTTTGCCGGGAACCCGGGTGTGAAAACTATGGCTTATCAGCCAGTTGTCCTCCCCATGTTGCGGGACCGGATGGATTTCGAAAATTACTGAATACCTTTGATCATGCGGTGGTTTTTAAAATCGATGTGCCTTCGGAAATCCTTCTATCAGATGAACGCCGTGACATATTTCGGCTGCTTCACGAGATTGCCGCAAGTATCGAACAGGCGGCAACAGAGATGGGATTTTTTAATTCAAGCGCTTATGCAGGCGGGTCATGTAAGCAGATCTTTTGTCGGGATCATTCCGATTGCCGGGTTTTAGCGGAAAACGGAGAGTGTCGGAATTCTTTACTTGCACGACCGTCCATGTCCGGTTTTGGCATCAACGTATTAAAATTGAAAAAAGCGGCCGGCTGGATGTCGGGGAAAACTCCGCGGGATATTGATCCTGATACGGGTTCCATGGAAACGGTTTGCGCACTGATATTGATCGGATGATGAAGACCATGGAGAAGCAGTAAAATGTCTGTCACTCACATACTCTCGGAAATAATTTCCGAAGATGTAACCCTAAATCTCGTCGAACCGGATATTTATTCCGTCTATTCAATTGGAGACTCACCGGGTGCTTATGACAGCATTGGTGCGTCTACGGTTTACGACATGGTCGCCTGCAATCGGTTTTATAACTGGCTAATGTGGGGATACTCCGTAAAAGATTATGCCATCTTATGTGAAGATTCACTTGCTTCGTCGCATGAGGGTTGGGTTCTGGATCTCGCATGCGGCTCCCTGGCATTTACGGCAGAAATTTATGCAAATTGTTCGAATCGACCTGTGGTATTTCTGGATCAGTCACTAAAGTTGCTGCGAAAAGGCAAGTTTCGAATTGAGCAACTAAAAGGGAATTTACCTGAGAACATGTTCTTTTTACACGCCGATGCACTTCAGTTGCCATTCAAAGCTAATATTTTTCATACGGTTATATCGCTCAATCTCCTACATTGTATAGATGACATAAAAACAGCGTTGAAAGAAATCAAACGTGTATTAATAGATGGTGGAAATTTTGCACTAACCACACTGGTGCAGAGCCGTCGTTGGAGCAACCGTTATTTGAATATGCTTGCCGGATCAGGTGCGCTCATTTCCCGAAATCCAGATGAACTCTTATCCGCATTCAATGAAATGGAAATGCAAGTCACACATAAGGTTAAGGGGAATTTGGCGTTTATCAAGTATGGATGGACAATAGATAGAAAAAAATGAAAGGATTTATAAAATTAAAATGAAAAATAAAAACGTATATATTGTGTATTTTTCGCCGGCAGGGTCCACCCGGCATGTTGCAGAGGTCATTGAGAAACAATTTATGGCGCTGGGTGCCGAGGTGTTCTCATTTGATATAGCTCAAGGCAGCGATGATGTTGCCAAGATAATTTCACAGCAGATGAAAGCATCAGAAGGCAACAGCTGTCTATTTATCGGCTCTCCTGTATATGTTTCTCATGCAGTTCCGGTGGTGATGAAATGTATTGCCGGACTAAAAGAGAGTGACGGCGCATTTGCAGTTCCTTTTGTGACGTGGGGCGGGGCTTGCAGTGGTATTTCTTTGTATGAAATGGGCGAAGAATTATTAAACAAAAAGTTTACGCTTTTAGGTGCAGCCAAAATTCTGGCCGTACACTCATTGATGTGGCGGCTTGAAGATCCTTTGGGGAAAGGGCATCCGGATGCTGACGATGACCGAATGGTTGGGGAACTTGTGAATCATGTTAACCAAAAACTTAGTGGAGATAACCCGAAAGGAATTAAACTGTCTGATCTGGCTTATCAGAGCAAAGAGAATCATGCAGAGATGGAGAAAATCAGTCTTCAAACTGCCAAAGCGCATATGCCGGAGCGAACCATCGATACCGAGCTTTGCAATCAATGCCAGGTCTGTTCAGATGTTTGCCCGGCAGATGCGGTTACGTTTACGCCGTACCCGGAATTTGGCGATGGGTGTGTTTTTTGTTTCAACTGTATGAAGAAATGTCCGGAACAGGCTATAACTGCCGATCTTTCTGAAATTCGGCAACGAATAAAAGAAAGAGCTGCGTTTTTTTCCGAAAGGCCGTACTCACAGATATTTCTGTAATTGGTATTTGAATTTTTGCTGTTCAAAGAAAGTAATGGTAATAGGTGGAATTATGTCTGATAAAAAAATGGATCTCGATGCCCGCTTGCAAATACTGCGTAAATTGTATGAACAAAAAATTCCCTTTAATAAGGTGTTGGGACTTAAGATCGAATCGTTAAACATAGAAGACGTGCGTGTAAAGTTCGAGATGAAAGACGCATTTATCGGAAATTATGTTCAAGGGATTCTACACGGAGGTGTTATTTCAGCAGTGTTGGACACCACCGGCGGGTTAACCGCCTCTTTGGGCGTCCTTCAGAAAATGGCCGGACGAACAGCAGAAGAGATCGGAAAAAGTTTAACAAAAATCGGCACTATTGATTTGCGTATCGACTATTTGAGACCAGGCAAAGGGAATTATTTTGTTGCAACAGGCTCCATCATGCGGGCCGGCAGAAGAGTCAGTGTCACCCGAACGGAGCTGTATAACGACCAGCATGTCTTGATCGCTGTTGGCACCGGCACCTATATCGTAGGATAGATTACTATTTTTGCCGTATCCGAAAATTTTCTCCTTTTATCCGCAGATTTTTAGACATCTTAATTTTCACACATTGGATCCGTGCGGTCGAAACCGAAAAATAACTATTTTAAAGTTTATAACTATCTGATACCAATACAAACGAAATTTATAAAAATACTAATATTTCGATGTACCAGGTATTTTGAGTCAGATGGTGAGCATCCATGAAAATATTCTCGGCAGCAAGCCTTAAAACGCGCCTATATTTGTTGGTTTTGGCCGCATTCATACCCGTGTGTGCCCTGATTTTTTATATTGCCGAAGAGCAAAAACGCATCGAAGTGGGTGCGATTTTAAATAATGCGATACTACTTGCGCATTCTGCCGCCAATGAAGAACACCAACAACTGGAGGCGACCCACAACCTACTGATTGCCATATCAGAATTTATTTTGCTGACCGACCCGCAATCTGACAAGGCAAAGCGCTTCTTTGCCAATCTTCTCGAACAATCTCAAGGATATGTCGATTTAGGGGTTTTAACTCCTGAAGGACAACTTTTGAGCAGTGCAAGCGGCGTTCCACCCATCAAGGGATCAAAACGACCTGAGTGGTTTGTTCGGTGTGTTGAGGAAAAGATCTTTACCATGAGTGATTATAAAATCGAACATATTACTCATGAACCGGTGCTGTATTTTGTTTTGCCGGTTCTCGACAAGCAGAATCAGATGAATGCCGTTGTTTTTGCGGCGATAAATCTGAACTGGATCAATCAGTCGATGTATAAGTCCCCTACAGAATTGCCACAAGGATCGACTCTGATCCAAATCGATGATTCCGGAAGTATCCTGACGTACGAATCTAATTCGCATAACTGGACTGAACCGACTAACTTTGACCGATCGACCCTGCAGTGGATCTTAGAGCAAGAAACAGGTGTAAAGGAATTCATTGGGGATGACGGAGTTTCCCGTATTTATGCCTTTACAACGGTGCCCAGTTCTCTAAAAGCTCGCCATCTCTATATTGCACTGGAGATTCCTCAAAAAATTGCGTTTGCAGCATCCGAACGGATTTTTATCCGCAATATAATTTTGCTTGGCTTTTTCGCGGCATTGGCAGTATTTATGGTCTGGTGGGCCAGTGACGTGCTGATTCTTAGACGAGTCAATACAATAGTACAGGCCAGTCGAAGGCTCGCTAACGGTGATCTATCAAGCCGCATCGCACCCATTCGTAGCGGTGACGAATTGAGCCATCTGGCCCGGGTTTTTAATGATATGGCGTCTGCTCTGGAACTGCGCGAAGTCAAAGAACAGCAAGCCAAGAACGCGCTTAAACGCTCCAGAGAACAGCTCCGGAATCTCGCCTCCTATCTGCAAGATGTTCGCGAACAGGAAAGGACCCGAATAGCTCGTGAAATACATGATGATTTTGGCCAATCGCTGACAATTCTTAAAATGGATTTGTCATGGCTGAAAAAACACATGATTCAGGACAACCCAAAGATTCATAGTAAAATTGATTCCATGTCCAATGTCATTGATGCGTCACTGCAAACCCTCCATACGGTTTCATCGGAACTGAGACCGGTAATATTGGATGATTTCGGTCTTGAATCCGCCGTTGAGTGGCAGGCCGAAGAATTCAAGAGTCGAACAGGCGTCCGATGCAGGGTTGAATCCAGTGTTACTGACCTGAATTTGACCAAAGAGCAGTCCACTGCGGTTTTTCGCATATTTCAAGAAACCTTGACCAATATTATGCGCCATTCCAATGCTACCGAAGTTGACGTCCGATTGGAAATGAATGAGGGTGAATTGATACTTGAAGTTGCGGATAATGGCCGGGGAATTACCGAAGCTGAAATCAGCAATTCCCGATCCTTCGGCCTGCTGGGTATACGGGAGCGCCTTTATCCCTGGAACGGACAGGTTGATTTTATCGGTCATCCCAACAAAGGAACACGGGTAAATGTCCGGCTTCCCGTTTCCGGAAAAGGAGAGCCAGAATGATTAAATTAATTATTGCCGACGACCACCCCATCGTTCGCGAGGGTTTGAAGCAGATTATTGCCGAATCCCCTTATTTTGTGGTTTCTGATGAAGCCGGCAACGGTTCTGAACTTTTGGACAAAGTCCGCAAAGAAGATTTCGACGTCATTTTGTTGGACCTGAAAATGCCGGGGATGGATGGCTTGGATGTATTGAAACAATTGAAGATCGAAAAACCCCGGATCCCGGTAATCATTTTGACGGTCCATCCCGAAGCCCAGTATGCCTTGCGAATTCTTCGGGCCGGCGCTTCCGGATATTTGACCAAAGAAAGCGTTTCTTCTGAATTGATAGCGGCCATTCGAAAGGTTCATCGCGGCGGCAAATATATCAGTCCCACCCTGGCTGAAAAGATTGCTTTTGCATTAGATGCCGATACCGAGAAGATGCTTCATGAAACCCTATCGGACCGGGAGTATCAGGTGCTGTATATGATCGCTTCTGGGAAAACGGTTACCGAAATCGCCGAAGAGCTTAACTTAAGCGTCAAGACCATAAGCACTTATCGCGCACGAATTTTGGAAAAAATGGATATGAAAACCAACGCAGAGCTTACCCGTTATGCATTTCAAAACAGTCTCATTGATTAATCCTTGTTATACTCAATTGTATTGCTGCCAGTCCCGTTTTCTCCTCAGATCCAGCAGATAGAAGCGGTATGGTTAATCTGCTGATTGATCGGTGGCGGGTCACCTTTCTCATTTATATCCGTCAAATTATGTCAGACGATGACTGACATCTCACTTCTTTGATTTCCTACAATATTTTCAGAGGATCTCCGATTACCAAAATACCCTCTGCTGTTTATATTCACTTAAAAAAGAATAACGATGAGTCATGAACCACCTGAAGGGAGGGCAAGTTTATGGAACCCGTACTATTAAGTAGCGAAGAATCGAAAAAAACTCCTATTCCTGAATTGTTTAAAAAGCTCGATTCCGATGAAGGCGGCATTTCCTCTTCAGAAGCGAAAGAGCGGCTTAACCTGTTTGGTTTCAACGAGATTGAAGAAAAAAAAGTCAGTTTTTTCCGCAAGTTTTTGGGGTATTTTTGGGGTCCGATCCCCTGGATGATCGAGGTCGCGGCTGTTCTTTCTTTGGTGGTAAGGCATTGGGCTGATTTTTGCATTATCATCACACTTCTGATTTTCAATGCCCTTGTGGGTTTTTGGCAGGAATACCAGGCAGGCAATGCAGTGGAAGCGCTAAAGAAAAAACTGGCGCTAACGAGCCATGCATTAAGAGATGGAAAATGGCAGGAGGTGCAAGCCAAAGAACTGGTTCCCGGTGATGTCATCCGTTTACGTCTGGGAGAGATCATACCTGCAGATACCAAACTTTTTGAAGGCGACTACCTCAGCGTGGACCAGTCTGCACTTACCGGTGAATCATTGCCGGTGAACAAAGAAAAAAGCGACATTGCGTACTCCGGTTCGATTGCGAAACAAGGAGAAATGGTCGGTATCGTTACCGCCACCGGTAACAATACCTATTTCGGAAAGACTGCCAAACTCGTGGCCGGGGCAAAGTCCGTCTCTCATTTTCAGAAAGCAGTATTGCAGATTGGTGACTACCTTATTTATATCAGTCTCGGCCTGGTTGCGATCCTCATCCTTGTACAGTTATTTCGTGGGACACCCTTTCTTGAACTGGTTCAGTTTGCCCTCATTCTTACTGTGGCATCCATCCCGGTAGCCATGCCGGCGGTGCTTTCCGTTACCATGGCCGTTGGTGCACTGGCACTTTCCAAGCTTAAGACCATCGTATCCAGGCTGGAGTCCATTGAAGAAATGGCGGGTATGGACATTTTGTGCTCTGATAAAACCGGAACTCTGACGCAGAATCGGCTCACGTTAGGAGAACCTTTGACATTTGGTGCGCAAAACACACAAGATCTGATTTTAGCTGCTGCTCTCGCCTCAAAACCCGAGGATCAAGACGCCATCGATCTCGCAGTAATCGGCGGGGTTCAAGACACAGAAAGGTTGAAAATGTACAATCAAGTTAAGTTTCTACCTTTCGATCCTGTCATCAAGCGTACGGAAGGAACCGTTAAGGATACTCAAGGCAAGACCTTCAAAGTCGCCAAAGGAGCGCCCCAAGTGATTCTGGGAATGTGCGATGAAGATGATGGCATCAAAACAAAGGTGGAAGAGGCTGTAAACGATTTTGCCGCCAAGGGATATCGTACTCTGGGTGTCGCACGATCTGAAAATAATGGACTGTGGCAGTTTCTTGGCATTCTGCCGCTTTATGATCCCCCTCGAGAGGATTCGGCGGACACCATTGCCCAGGCCCAGGCACATGGCATTCAGGTCAAAATGGTAACCGGGGATAACCTTGCCATTGGCCGCGAGATCGCCGGACAACTGGGTCTTGGAAAAAATATTGAACTGGCGGACAGGCTCCTTGCCGCCAATCAGCGCGACGGACAAATGGCCTCCGATACGGCAGAGCAGGTCGAGAAGGCGGACGGTTTTGCTCAGGTTTTCCCAGAGCATAAATACGGCATCGTCAAAGCCTTACAGGCCCGCGGCCATATCGTCGGCATGACCGGCGACGGTGTGAATGATGCACCGGCCCTGAAACAAGCCGATGTGGGTGTAGCGGTAAGCGGCGCCACCGATGCGGCCCGTTCAGCAGCGAGTTTGGTCCTCACGGCTTCCGGACTATCGGTGATTATAAATGCGGTTGAAGAAGCCCGACGGATTTTCGAACGGATGAACTCATATGCCATCTACCGTATCACAGAAACCATTCGAATCATGATTTTCGTGGTGCTGGCGATGCTGGTTTTCAATTTTTACCCCATCACCGCCATTATGATCATTCTGCTGGCGTTTCTCAATGATGTTCCGATCATGACCATTGCTTACGACAGGACGTATCTCGATCCAAAACCGGTACGCTGGAATATGCACCGGATTATTGTAGTTTCCACGGTCATGGGTTTAACAGGGGTTATGGGCAGTTTTCTTATGTTATACCTGGCGATCAACTGGCTTCACTTAACCGTACCCCAGATTCAAACTTATATTTTCCTTACATTGGTGGTAGCCGGACATCTGACGCTGTTTGTTGCACGAAACAAGGGTTTTTTTCTCAAGAAGCCCTATCCCGCACCGATCATGATCTGGACGGGAATCGTCACCAAGCTACTCGGGACCCTTCTGGCAGCGTATGGCTTTGGTCTCATTACACCGATAAGCTGGATGGATATTGCCCTGGTCTGGGGATATGCCATTATCGGAGCTTTTTTTACGGACTGGGCCAAAGTCACTGTTTATCGTCATTTTGCCATGGAGGGTTCACGCCATGAAGGATTTCTTAAAAGTGTTCAACAAATCATCACGCCCTATCCAAAGCATCACCATGGCGAAGTGTAGACGACATAATTTATTTTTGAATTGATCGTGGAGTAAAGGGAGAGAGATATTCAACATTTTAAAATTATTCATATTAAATGATAAACTTCAGGATTCGCTTTGTTTGAAAAAGTTTGTCGGAAAATCACCGACAGCCGATTGCGCTAAACACCTACACCAAGATCAGACGATGTCCGATTTCTATAACGCATTGCATTGATTATTATAAGATAAAAATAGAAAGGATGGACGCCATGAAGAGAGTCTACATTGTCGATGATTCCGTCAAACTGCGAAAACGACTGTACGAATTGCTGTCTGACGTTGATAATGTCCAAGTTATCGGACAAGCCGGCAATGCGGACAAAGCACTCAACGATATTCGCGTTCTCAAGCCTGATACCGTTCTTCTTGATATCAGACTGCCCGGAAAAAGTGGTATCCAGTTACTTGGCGAAATTAAAGAATTTCAGCCTGAAATTACGGTTATTATTATGACAAATTATGATTATCCACAATATAATCAGCAGAGTATTCGAGCTGGTGCCGATCACTTTTTCAACAAGACACGGGAATTTGAAAGCATCATCGAGGTCTTGAAACAAGAATCGACAGGTCGTTGAGGTTCGGCGGGTCCGGTGCTTGCGAATTTTATTTAAATATTTAGATATTAAAAATTATTAAAGGAGGCAAACAATGAAAACATTTAAAAACATTCTTGTGGTCAGTCGATCAACAAAACATTGCCGAGAAGCGGTTGAAACCGGCATTTCTCTGGCGCATCAGTATGGTGCACATCTTTACCTTCTGCACGTTATTCATGATCCGTTCAATTTAGAAGGCTGGAACTTGCCAGTACCCAGCTTCCACGACGAATATGAAAAAATGGTCGCCGATGCCCGAAAGGGGTTGGATCGCATGGTGAAGATCGAAAAAGATAAGGGATTGCCTGTTACGGTATGGGTGAAGGACGGTGAACCGGCAGAAGAAATAAAGAAGGTTGCCGAAGAGGAAAAGATCGATCTGATCATTATGCTGGCTCATGAAGAAGGGCGTTTGGAACATTTTCTTTTTGGCCGTACCAACGATGCCATTTTACGCAAACTGCCCGCTTCTATTCTTCTGGTCAAGAAAAATGGATGAATCAACTCTGTAGCGGAGATTTCTATTCTCAAAAAATCGATCCCTACAGATTGGTTCCAAGCTAGATGCAATCATCATCAAGATGCTTAACTAAAAAGGAGAAGTAAAATGAAAAAATTTATGTTCATCGCACCGGTTGCACTTTTGGCAACATTTTTGATTCTGGGTACTGCTTACGCGCAGTCGCCGGGAAGCGGTTTCAACCAAGCCCAGCAAAGCGGATGGTACTGTCCCTATTGTGGTTCCTACCAGGGCGGTTATGGTATGGGCCCTGGTATGATGGGTTATGGTATGGGTCCCGGTATGATGGGATACGGTATGGGCCCCGGTATGATGGGATATGGCAGGGGATATGGTATGATGGGTCCCGGCTATGGTTACAACCAGCAATACCAACAGCCCCAGAGGACGATAACAGAAAAGGACGCCAAAGGGATCGTGGAAAACTATTTGAATTCCACGCGAAATCCAAACCTGAAACTGGGTAAAATCAAAGATGAAGGATCTTCTTTTGAAGTTGATATCGTTACAAAAAGCAATGGTTCTTTGGTAGACAAAATTCTCGTGAATAAAAACACGGGCTGGTTGCGTTCGGTTTATTAATCATTGATTATGTACGGCATATACGTGATCTTTAAGGATCCGGGATGCCGTACATAATAAAAGTGGATGGGAATATAGATGCCAAAACGATTACTGTTGAGTGGGAAGCGCCGGCTTCGATAGATACAATCCAGGCTAAACTCAAAGAAATTAACTATCCTGTAGAATAAAGGGCAACGATCTGCTCGCTATTTTTATATGTAAAAGCTGAAATTCGATCTTACATCTCAGAATTTTAGTTTTAACCAAATCTAACACTATTTGGATATCCTATTAGGTATTCGCACTTTGTCCCTTTTTCAAATATATCTTTGCGACACAAAATATTTTTTTACATGGTAGGATTTCTGATCAATTGCAAACTATATTCAATTAGGATCAACCTCGGATCTGTCAGACTTATCACCGGTTTTTGAGGTTGATGATATTTTTATTTTTTAGATGGCTATCTGAATATTCATAATTGTGAAAAAGAGATAGGATCAAAGTTATACAATATATGGTGTAAAGGAAAAGATCAGATTCTCATTAAAATATTGAATCTGGTTGATAGATAGGTTAATAGTATCACATCAGTTTGGAATAATTAGATATTTGAACTTTTTGCAAGATAACCCAAATAAAATATGTTAGTTTCTTAACTCTTCGATTTTCATAAAAAGTTTTCTACAGCTAAAAATTCGAACATTTCTTATCGATTCTGACATGACCACCGCTATTGAATAGGTCAGTGCTCTAATCCGGGATAGTAGAGATTACGGCAACATCATCCCTAACAATGAAATCGCCGTCGATTGAAGAAAATTAGCAGATAGTTTACTTCAAGACCGAATTAATGATGTTACGTTCCCCTTCCGGAACTACCGAAAAAATTTTATCTTACCCAACCAAATATGCCACAATGTGGTATATTCTTTCTTGACTTTTACTAAATTGTGCATATTGATCTAAAAATAAGGGTTCTGAATTTCATTCTGATCAATGACAAACTGTACGTTACCCGCTCTCAACCTTCAATTATTGATAATTTTCGTATTAAAAGCTTAATTCGTAACCGAATTGGGTTTATGGATGGGCTCTATATAGGTTTTTTTCTCACAAATCATTCAAGGAGGAAAACTTATGAACACACTAAAACAGAAACTCAACGTCGCCGCAATAATTCTTTTTGCAGGATTTTTTGTTCTTGCAGCGAATTCAGCGTGGGCGAACGAAACCGGTTTGCCCCAAAATATGACTAAGATAACTGGACAGGAAGATTTTATACACATTTGGACTCTCGGTGCGGAAGGTATCGGGGATGAGCAAGACAAACTGGTAACCGTGGACGTAAATCCGAACTCAGCAAAGTATGGGAAAGTTGTGAGTTCCGTGTCCGTAGGGGGGAGAAACGAGGCACACCATATGGGGTTTACATTGGATCGACGATATCTGTGGGGTGCCACACTGGACACCAGCAAGATATTTATTTTTGATATCCACACCAACCTTGCCCGACCGAAACTGGTAAAGACCATTACCGATTTTACAGCCAAGAGTGGTGGCGTGGTCGGCACTCACACGGTAATGCCCGTGAAGGACCATATGCTCATCACCGGCCTATCCAACAATCGTGACCACGGCGGACGCTCTGCTGTCGTTGAATATACAAATGACGGAAAATATGTTGCCACTTACTGGATGCCGACGGATGACAATCTTCAGGGGGCACAAGAAAACGGGAAAATATGCGGACGGCTATAATTACGACATGAGGGCATTGCCCCGGCTGGACGCTATGTTTACATCATCTTTTACCGGATGGTCCAATTATATGATGGACTTCGGCAAAATGCTCAAAGATGAACAGGCCATGAAGCGGTTCGGAAATACATTTGTGGTTTGGCGTTTGAGCGATCGTAAACCTCTCAAAATTTTCGACATTCCCGGTGCGCCGCTTGAGATTCGTGTTGCGATTAATCCAAAAAATGATTATTGTTTTACTGCCGCTACGCTGACTTCGAAACTCTGGCTGATCTATCATGACAAGCAGAATGCATGGCAGGCAAAGGAAGTCGCGGATATTGGCGATCCGTCTAAAGTGCCGCTTCCCGTAGCTTTCACCATTTCATCCGACGACGGTTGCTTTGGGTCACGACGTTTATGGATGGCATGGTTCGCACATATAATGTCGCCGATCCGTTCCACCCTGTTCAGATCTATAAGAAACACATCGGCTCTCAGGTCAATATGGTATCGACCAGCTGGGACGGCAAGCGTCTTTATTTTACAAGTTCGTTGTTGTCCAAATGGGACAAGAAAGGGCGGGACAACGAACAATTCATCAAAAGTTTTGAATGGGACGGCAAGGAGCTCAAAGAGCGATTTGCCATCGACTTTACCAAAGAGAAGCTGGGCCGTCCTCATGAAATGAAGTTTTCGGCATATACACTATATAGTAAAGTTGTAAAAATGATACCGATTAAAAGACAACGCAGGACTTTACGACCGAGGCTCGCTATTTGTGCTTTCTTAGTTCTCATGACGGCGATATTGATCGGACACGTTTCCGGATCGGACGTGACAAGAGGCCCTGGTGATGTAAAGACAGGCTATGAATCCACCGATTACGAAACCCGCTCCATCAGTGTGTTACAGCGGAAAGGCATTGCGGCAGACCTTATGCGCGTGTTGCAATCACCGCCTTCGGGTCTGCCGCCGGTACCGGTTCCAAAAGACAACCCAATGACGCAAGAGAAGGTGACCCTCGGCAGGAAACTTTTCTTTGACCGCCGCTTGTCTTTAAACGAAACTATGTCTTGTGCCATGTGCCACATTCCGGAACAGGGCTTCACCAACAACGAGTTGTCCACTGCCGTGGGAATCGAGGGGCGAACGGTGCGCCGTAACGCGCCGACAATTTACAATGTTGCTTACTTTTCCCATATCTTTCACGACGGCCGGGAAACACGCCTGGAGTATCAGGTTTGGCAGCCGATGCTCAACGTTAACGAAATGGCCAACCCGAGCTTCGGTTACGTGGTGGAAAAGATCCGCGGACTCCCGGACTACAAGGGGTTGTTTGAAGCTGCATTTGTCGGGCGTGGGCCGGGAATAGAGACCATCGGTATGGCCATTGCCTCATATGAGCGAACCATCGTCTCGGGCAACTCACCCTTTGATCGCTGGTATTTTGGCAAAACCGACTCGGCAATCATCGGACCTGCCAAACGAGGCTTCAGCCTGTTTAAAGGAAAGGCGAATTGTGTGACCTGCCACTTGATTCAGAATGATCACGCCCTGTTTACCGACGATGCATTTCATAACACCGGTCTCGGCTGGCAGTTTTCCGTCGGTGACGACCGGGCTGAAATTTCGATTCAACTCGCACCGGGGGTAAAGGTATTGGTGCCGCGCAAATTGGTCGACAGCGTCGGTGAAGCTCCTCCCAGCGATCTCGGCCGTTATGAGGTGACCCAGGATCCCGTCGACCGATGGCGTTATAAAACCCCGACGTTAAGAAATGTGGCCCTGACAGCACCTTACATGCACAACGGTGTCTTCGGAACCTTGAAAGAGGTGGTCTCTTTTTACAACAAAGGCGGGATTCCCAACCCCCAGCTCGATCCGTCTATCCGGCCGTTGGGGCTGACCGAAATCGAGATGGAGGATATTGTGGCGTTTCTGGAGTCCCTGACAGGAGACAATGTGGAAACACTGGTGCGTGATGCTTTTGCGGCGCCCATCGGGGACAGGCATTGAATACCTGAAAAGTTATAACTCAATTTTCGCATCCTTATTTTTATGTAAATTCGTGCCATGGTAATGTTTTCCCCGATATGAGTAATGAAAGATAATCGGCATTATTGAAATGTACGAGTGAACGGGGAAGCACACCCCGCGAACAACACCATGGAAATTCACTTGAATAAGGCTTGTTCAAGTGAATTAAGATAAAACTTCGGTTAGATAAGAGAGTGCGAAATTTGAGTAGATAATAAAAAACCTTCAAAAAAAATCGAACAGCGAACTGCCGGATAAACGAAATGATATCATCTGTGGATAAAAAAATACGAGATTGTGGGACCGGCGATGACATTATTCTTCGAAGAATCGTCGAGGGCACATCGGATGTCACGGGAGAACAGTTCTTTAAAGCACTTGTGGAAAATCTTGCCGGAGCACTGGGGACTTACGGAGCATGGGTGACGGAATACATGGAGGATAAACAAAAACTGCTTGCACTCGCTCTCTGGATGAACGGAGAATTCATCGATGATTACGAATTTAATGTAGAAGGAACACTCTGCGAAGAAGCCATTGTTCAACGTCGTTTCGTACATTATCCGGATCGTTGTCTCGAGCTTTTTCCGGGAAACCTCTTCGGTGCCGTCAGTTACATGGGAATGCCTCTGTTTGATCTCAACGGAAAGGTCCTGGGGCATCTGGCTGTTATGGATAAACGGCCCATGCCGGACAAACCGGATTCACTAAATATATTTCAAATATTTTCAGCCAGAGCGGCGGCCGAACTCCGGCGTGTACGGGCAGAAAAAGAAACCCTTGAGAGCCGGGAAAAGCTCACTCGCTTGATCGGCAGTGCCATGGACGTCATTATTGAAATCGACAGAGACCTCAACATTACACGTATAAATCCCTCGGGTGAAAAACTTTTTAAATCAGATGCCAATCAAATTGTCGGAAAAAATCTGATGCATTTTCTAACAAAGAAGGATGTTGAAAAATTTAAAAACCTCATCAAAACGTTTCAACTCCTTCCTGAAAGTCAGCAATATCTCTGGGTTCCGGGAGGTCTTCAAGCCAAGGCTGTTGACGGCGAGCTGTTCCCGACCGAAGGCACGCTGTCCACATTTGAAATGAGACAAGAGATTTATTATACACTGATACTCAGAGATGAAAAAGAACGGATCGAGGCAGAACAGAAGATACAATCTTTGTCGATCGAAGCGGAGTATTTGAAAGAAGAAATCAGAAAATTGCATGGTTTTGATCAAATTGTGGGAGAAAGCCAACCACTGTTACAGGTTCTGAAAAAAGTCCAACAGGTTTCAGTGACCGATGCAAGCGTTCTTATACAGGGAGAAACCGGTACCGGCAAGGAACTCATCGCCAGGGCGATCCATGCATCCAGCCGGCGCAGTCACAGACCGTTCATCACCGTCAATTGTGCTGCTATCCCGGCTTCACTCATCGAAAGCGAACTCTTCGGGCATGAAAAAGGCGCTTTTACCGGGGCGACGGATAGGCGTCAAGGCCGGTTTAATCTCGCGGATAAAGGAACCATTTTTTTAGACGAGATCGGAGACTTGCCTGTGAATATGCAGGTTAAGCTTCTGCGTGTTTTGCAGGAAGGAGAATTCGAACCGGTGGGAAGCTCGCAGACCACAAATGTTGATACCCGTATCATCGCCGCCACGAACCGGAATCTTGCGAATGAAATGGAAGGCGGAAACTTCAGGGAGGATTTATATTTCCGGCTGAATGTCTTTCCCATAGAACTTCCGCCTCTTAGGGAGCGTGGTGATGATATCGGCAAGCTTGCGGCGTTTTTTATCAAAAAATTCAGTCAGCGGATGGGACGAACCATCCAGCCGCTTTCACAAAAGGATATCGAATGCTTAAAAAGCTATCATTGGCCGGGCAATGTGCGCGAACTTCAAAATGTGATCGAAAGAGCCGTGATCACCTCACAAAACCATCGACTCGATTTAGAAAGCATGTTTCCAATGCCCGGTAATAAAGCCTTCACCGAAAAAAACCCCCCATTCGTGAAAACGCCACCCCGGTTGCTCACCGTCGAAGACATTCATCAGCTTGAACGCGACAATTTGATTTTCGCCCTGAAAACCACCGGATGGCGGGTATCCGGAAACAAAGGCGCCGCAAGTCTTCTGGGTATGAATCCCTCTACCTTTGCTTCTCGTATGAAAAAATTCGGGATCAGACGTCCCGGAGAATAGTGACCTCTCTATCCCTTCCATCCTTTCATAAAATACCTGAAATTTAAAAAATTTTACGAAGTTTCGTAAATATATTCCGCCTGGAAAAACCAACATAATATACTGTTTATATTGTTTATGTTTAACAATTATCGAAATTGGCACGCCTCTTGTAAACCCTGTTATTTAAAAAGGCGGAATAAAGCCTTAGAGAGAAAGAAAAAATCCTCCAAAGGAAGGAGAAATAAAATGAAAAAATATATTGTTGAGCGGGAAATTCCAGGATTGGAAAATTTGACGCCGCAAGAATTGCAGGCCATCACCAGAAAATCAAACAAAACGCTGAAAGAAATGAATGCAGCGTATCACTGGATAGAGAGTTTTGTCACCAAAGATAAAATGTACTGCGTCCATATTGCTCCTGATGAAGAAACCGTTCGGGAACATGCCCGGCGCGGCGGATTTCCGGCAAATCGGGTGGTGGAAGTCCTTTCCGAAATCAATCCGACGACAACAGGTCAATGATACCGCGAGGCCCCAAAATGAACGTTTCCGTTATAAAATCATCTTATTTTTCAATGACCTGCGCTGATTGCGTGCGAACATTCATGTATACGGCTTTCGCATTGATCGCTTTTGCAACCAACTCTGTAATTTGCCGGTCGGCACTCGGTCATTCAACCATTGATCCTGCCAGTTTCACAACCCTTCGACTGGTTTCCGGAGTAGTGGTTCTCTGGGCCTTAGCGAGAATTTTCAAAAAGAAAACAGGTGTAAAAAACGCCGGGAGCTGGGGATCAGCGACGATGCTGTTTCTTTATGCGATAACCTTTTCTTATGCATACGTGAATCTTTCTGTAAGCACCGGTGCATTGATCTTATTTGGCTCAGTTCAGGCAACCATGATACTCATGGGTCTTTGGAATGGCGAAAGACCCCGGGTTTTTGAATGGCTGGGGTTGACCATTGCCCTGGCGGGATTGGTCTATATGGTGCTGCCGGGATTGGAAGCACCACCTTTGTCGGGTGTTTTTCTTATGACAACGGCCGGGATTTCTTGGGGCGTTTACTCTATTCGTGGACGTGGCGTGAACAATCCCGTTGCCGTAACAGAAGATAATTTTTTAAGATCTGTACCTTTCGTGTTTGCATCCAGTCTTTTTTTTCTTCCGAGCCTGGAAATTTCTAAAGAAGGCATGTTTTTGGCCATCCTTTCCGGTGGATTTACCACGGCCATGGGTTATGTGCTGTGGTTTTCCGCCATCAGAAACCTCACTGCCACCCGCGCTGCAAGTGTGCAGTTATTCGTCCCGGTAATCGCAGCCATCGGCGGTGTGTTGTTTCTGTCCGAGAGTATCACTTTCCGTCTGATCCTTTCGATATTATTGATTGTCGGCGGAATTGGATCAAATCTTTTCGTCAGAAACCGACAATTCGGCTAATGGCAAACAGAAAGTAATATTTGACCGGAATTGGATGTAAACAAAATGCAAAGAAAAATAAAAGGAGAAAAAAATGCGTGAACCCAGAGAAATGGTAGAAGAGGTAGAACAGCGTGCCGAGTTACCCCAAGGAGCCGAAGAACGTTTTTCCGGATATGGAGTGATAGGGCTGACCTTCGCCTCACAACATATTCTGTGTCTCCGCCGCTGGCCGATTTCTTCTCTCGGACAAGAGTTATACATCCGTTTGGCATCGCGATCCCTCCGGACAGTGGACTTTCATTCAGGATGCCCTGCCACACCGGGCGTGCACCCGCTATTTCGGGAAGTTCTGTGGAACGGGTTTTGCTCGAGGAAATAAACATCGTGTGGTCTGGCCCGCGTCATTTCAGCGTGACGGGTAATGGCGAGTACAATTTCCATTGGCAGATATCTTTGACGCATACCATCGGAACACGTTTTATGAACGCCGGAGGATCTGTTATTCCCAACGCTCTATGGCGGAATCCCGGATTTCTGAAGTTCCTCGGCACAGCTGGCAGTCTTGCCATGAAAACCGGACGATTATCACTTACCGGTCAGGTGCCAAACGGCCAGACATTCATGAGCAATCCAAGATACGTCTGGGCGGTTGGCTCCAGTGAGGCGACCGTATGCGGCGAAGATTTGGGGGCCGTCGGCCCGCTGCCGGTCCAGGCACGACTCGGCGATATATGGATTCCGCAGGAAGGTAGATTCTTTATCGGAAACGCTTTTCTGGAAGTTTTTGATCCCATGCGTCACCTTTCAGAGGTATCACGGGAAAAAATCGATAAGTTCGAAATTTTTCATTAAAAAGCACTTGAAAGCAATCCGTTACAGATACTGCCAATCTAAATAATAACTGATTTTTTAACAAGTTGGAGACCTTAAGATGAGAAAAAATATCATCCTTCAAGTTAATTTACATGCAAGATTCAGTTTATAGGAGGGGCTTTATGAAAAATACAGTGATCAGCAATCATCATATAGAACAATTCAAACAAGAGTATTAGCTTTCAGTCTCATTATTAGAGATAAGCATTAATCAATTTACATAGTTTGGAAGCAAGTTTTTATGACACATTTAGATAGACGTGCCATATTGTGGCATTTTGTCAAGGGTCTTAATGTTTCCCCAGTTATGGAAATATGAGATTTAGAGTGCGGATATAGCTCCAACATATAATTTTCGGGTAGCCCTGGTGATAACTGCAATTTATCGCTGAGCAATAAAATCCCTTAATGAATTTAATACCTTATGAGTATCACACTTGGATAAAGCCTCATTTTTCAGAATGGATTGAGGCAGGAGAAATCAATATATTGTGGTCTTAATTATATCCGGTTTGCCGGTCTTTTTGAGTCTGCCTCATTGATGAATGAGGGTGATCCTAAAAATCGTGAGCATTGGGTTCAAATTATCACTACGACTCCTGAAATATCATCTACAGATCACAGCCGCAACCGAACTACCGATAAGAGAATAATCACAGCAAAAGCCAGAGCTGAGATCAGGAAAGGATATCTGAAAAACAATTTTGGCTTTCAGTTCGAGTTCGATATTTATTGGTTTTAGTGGATTTCATGCCAAGATATATCAAATTGGGGCTTGAGTAAGAAAGTGGCAATTACGGCATTTGCCAAAAAAAATAATCGCTTCTCTGCTGAATTGCCTTGATCATATTATTATTTTTCCTTAAATTCGAGAGCGTTTTTGATACAGCTTTCAGATCTCTATTCAGTTTCTCCATTTAAGTATCCTCTTCTTCAATATTCGACTGGTATTCTAACTGTTTCCAGTTTTTTATGATGTATTCTTTTTATGGATGCTGTAAATATTTAGCTCTTAGAATAGATGATTATAAATATTCCCTAGTCCTTATTCTATTAAAGTGCGGCGGTTAGACTGGTTTGACGATTTTTTCTTTTTTTAAGGTTAATTATATTTGCAGAGGCCTAATTGATTACTTTAAATAAATATTATGGATCAATAAAAACTGCCTTGTCAATATTATTAACGACTTGGTACATTATGGTGAATGGTCGTGATCCAATATGTAATTCAACAGCGCCGAAGACGATTTGCTTTTTTTATTTGATCAGCAAAATCGGATTAGCCAGCTCGTCCACCAATGCACATAATTGTTTCCACTCCAGATACTCTTATTCACGGGGGACAACCATCGGCACCGGAATCCATATTGCCTTTACACTTTGAAGCTTTTTGGTTATCATTTTCACAAGAGAATATTGCGCAAATTCTAACTTAAAAGGTGGTACAAAAAGTAGCGACAAGTCAGCTGTCCACAAGGCACAAACTTTAGATTATGATGATCGAGAATTTTCTCTTAATGAATAGATAAAGTCGCTCAATCAGGAAAATGGATTATCGACATGTTGCGTGTTTTCAAATTCAATCTTTCTGACCCTGATCATTTTGTGGTTACGTTGGAACTGGTGCCCGGACGGGAAGCCTCCGGTCGCACTGTAGATACCGTCTTAGGTATTGCCCGCGACGCTTTTAGCGATGGCCGCATAACAGCCGTTTCTATCACAGACAATCCAGGTGGTAATCCCTCGCTTAGTCCTGATGTTTTGGGCCACGACGTTTTTGAAGTCGGAATGGATGTCATTGTTCATTTTACCTGTAGGGATATGAATCGCGTGGGCATGGAAAGTCGAGCACTTCAACTTGCTAGGATGGGGATGAAAAATATTTTGGCTTTGAACGGAGACTATTCCGGCAAGGGGTTCGGCGGTCAAGGGGCACCTGTTTTCGACATCGATTCGGTGCAACTGCAAATTATGATAGGTATGCTCAGCGAGCGCATTATGGCATCTGGTGATCCAGAGGGTTTCTTTGCAGGCTGTGCGGTCTCGCCGTTTAAGCGTACCGAAGGCGAAAGCTTTGCCCAATACGCCAAACTGTGTCGCAAAGCCGCGGCTGGCGCTCAATTCATCATCACCCAATTGGGGTATGATGCCCGCAAGTTTAAAGAATTGATTCAAATCCAAAAATTTATGGGTATCGAGTTACCAAGTTTGGGATCAGTCTATGTGCTGACTCCCAAAACTGCAGGCATTATCAATGCCGGCAAGGTACCGGGTGCAGTGGTTACCGATGCACTTTTAAGACGTGTTCAAGACGAGTGGAAAGATTCGATTTCAGGCCGTCAGGCAGTCATTGAACGCGCTGCGAGACTGGCAGCCGTTCTCAAGGGACTCGGATATGCCGGGATCCACATTGGTGGGATCCATCGGAGCTTCGATTTGGTAGGCCTCATTCTCGATCGCCTTGCAGTTATTCAGGACCAGTGGAAGGAGTTCCTATACGACTTTGATTTCCCTCAACCCGGTGGATTCTACGCCTTTCCTTCTCAGTCTGAGGAGGAATCTGAGGCACCCGTCTTCGGTCTTGATCCGCCCCGCCCCGGCCCGATTGAGCGTTTGCGATACTTTCTGTTAAGGCGCATACACGACACTATTTTTGAACCTCGCCATTCCTTAGGGCATATATCTCGCAAGTTATGTCAAATGATCGACGACAAGCCTGGAAGCCAGTTGTTGATGTACCTGGTCGAAGATATGCCCAAGCGCATGACCCTTGACTGCCTTAAGTGCGGCGACTGTGGTATTCAACATGTGGGTTTTTTGTGCCCTGAATCCCAATGCCCAAAACATATCCGCAATGGCGCCTGCGGCGGAAGCAGCAACGGCCGTTGCGAGGTATTCCCGGAACGTCCCTGTATCTGGGTTCGTGCCTATCAGCGTTTGGTCAATGCAGGACAGACCCGACAGATAATTGACGGATGTGTCCCACCGCGGCTTTGGGAATTAAACCAAACCTCGGCGTGGCTAAATTTTCATCTCCACCGCGATCATCAAGGGGTCTCCAACGGGATAGCCCGGAGATGCAACATCATCAACTGTCGGTTTAACCAACTGGCAGACGGTTCGCCAAAAAGCAAAGGATAAAATATCAACATTTGAAAAATAGTGGTAAATAGGGACGTTTAAGATTTTATGTTCTTCATTGCTAAGTTGAAACTATACTATAAGAATGAGGCTGACAAGATTAAGAAGCTTATTTAATTACTTATCTAGACAGGAGAAAAATATGGAGACACGCAGAGCAACTGCCAGATGGAATGGAACGCTAAAAGAAGGCAACGGCATAATCTAAGATATAAACTTTCGGATAGCTCTGATGATAACTCTGCAATTTATCGCCGTGGCATAAAAACCATTATTAATTTTGATATGTTATGAGTATCACATTCGGATAAGCCACATTGTTCAGCTTGGATTAAGGCAGAAGGAATCAATATGTTGTGGTATGAGATTGAACCGGTTTAACGGTTTTTTTTTTGATCCTACCTGGTCCATGAATGATGGTGTTCCTATAAATCTTGAGCATTGGATTCAAATCATCATTACGATTCCTGAATTATTAATTACAGATCACAGCCTCCCTCAAACATTTGATAAGAGAATAAAAACCATGGAAGGAAAGCTTTTTAAAATCCGAGTTAACCGGCCACGGTTGGAAATTCATCAAACTTACAGATATTAAATTTGAACTGTAAATATCAAGCAAGGATCATTTTTCATATTGCGCGATATGATTGGTGTATGTTTTTATCGTGACTGCAATTTGATAATTGTATGACTAAATCTTGGTCAATGCATTTTTATACTTCCCATCATTTGACTTGGTCGGTGCCGAAAGGCAGGTGTCGGTCTTGCCAAAGCAAGAGGGGCGAGTTCAGCAATGATCTTTGTGTTCATTAGACTCCATTTCCTTCAAATGCTATGCTGTTGCTTCTTCCCCTTCCGGAATGATAATTTGCAGGGTATTTACTCTGTGGTTGGCACGTCTGTAGCCCATGATCCCTATTCCGGTCATGGCCAGACTCATCAACGCAAGCCCGCCGTCGAAAATAGACCACCAGGAAAGACCGAATATACGGAAGAAAGCAATGCTCAGTGTAAAGAACGCCAGGCCGGTGCGAATGAGGGCCAGATATGTTCTCCCTTGGGCCAGTGCGGTGCGTATGTTTGAGAAGACCGTGCGGGTGCCCGCCAGCTCGGTGCGTTTTTCTGAAAATCGTGTGCGGCTGCCGGCCATTTTATTGCGCTGTTCGGCGAGACCGGTCCTGGATCGTGAAAAATCCGTACGCAAGACAGATAGATTTGTTCTCTGACCGGAGAGAGAGGTGCGTTCATGAGACAGCTCGGTACGAATATCGGAGAGCTCGGTGGATTTTGTGGAGAGACGGGTTTGCTCACGGACGAGAGCGGTTCGCTCCTTTGCCATGTCGGTCCGATGCCCGGCGAGCGTATTGGTGACAGCCGCATGTTCCAGCAAATCCGAGGCTGTTTCGGTTTGCTTTTTTTCCAGATCATGGATGGATCTGTCGATTTCTGTGTCCATCTGTTGAATATCCACCGACTGAACCAGCAAGGCGTGAATGGCTTTTAAAGTTGACGTGATCTGTTCGTTATATTTGTCTTCATCCATTGCGTTTTCCCTCCTGAAAAGTTGAGGAAGCGGGTTTGCAATTCTTATCAGTACTCATGTTTCCGGATTCGGAAATGACTGTTAATTTCAAATTTGGACATGTATCCCGGTTGATATCGAACATTCGCTGTTCCGGACACTGTTTGAACAATCTCCATGATCGTTGCCAGTTCAGAATCCTCTATATAGGGACCGATGAGACGGATACCATCGTTTTGGACTTCGGCGCGTATCTCCAACGATGCAGTACGGGAATCGGTGACCAGAGATTCCTCGATTTCTGTTGCGAGGTAAAGCCACTCAACTTCGTCCCGGGATTCAGGGGAGGCCTGAAAATCCTTTGCAGCCATTATGCATTCGAGAATACCGCAGGCTGCTTTCAGGGTGACACGATCCAGATTCAGGATAAGATCGTAAAGCATGGTATCGCGAATGTCGTGTGCATACATGAACCTGGCCCATTTTACACGGTGATCGTCTGCGTTTGTGATATATTCGCGGGCCTTTTCCTCATCGCATGATAAACGCTGCATGGTCATGGTCACCCGCATTTCCAGAGGCGCCTCGATACGGACCCGGACAAAATGTCGGAAGGCTGGTAAAAGCAGATGGCTTGAATAACCGTGATAGACCACGTAATCATGACGAATTTCCTCCAGCAGCGCCTTACGCATGAGTACCATATAGGGCCATCTTAGTTCACTGAACTGATCATAAGCCGAATGCGCATTTGCCAGCTTTTCGAGAACCTTGATAGCTATCTCACCGTGTTTATTGACGTCATTTTCCAAATCTTCGCGAGAAATGCAGCGAATTCCCGTTTGATTGTGAAGATAATCCACCAGCAAATGAACACCTGACATGGTTCCTCTTGAGATAAAAATAACCGGCATCGGTCAACCCCCTTTTCATACGGAAACGTTCAACTCCATTGAGCTTGGTTCATTTGGGATGGTAATATTTAAAAATATTAAGTATATACCAATGGACACAATTTTTATTCCTCACATCACATGGTCAAGTTGTCTGTCAAATACCCAAAATATGTCTTGAGAATTCAGGTGGTCATCTGGGTCAAAAAGTTCGTCAAAAAGACGACCGAGGTTGTTCCGGTGCGCTTCCATTGACCGATGTCTTCTGGTTGTCAAGAAGTTGGTAAATCTGCATGAGCGCTTCTGCTTGTGTTTCCAGATGATTCATAAGGGCACGGATTTCTTCTTCTGCTATTTGGTTGATAACATAGTCGTTGTGTGCCTCTAATCGATCCCGCTCCGCCTGCCGATTTTGACTCATCATGATGATAGGCGCCGTATAAGCCGCTTGCATCGAAAGGACGAGGTTCATCAAGATAAACGGATACGGGTCCCAGTGACGAATAACGGCTGCTACATTCAAAACAACCCACATGGCTAAGAGGATGGACTGAACAATGATGAATGGCCACGAGCCAACAATATTGGCTATCCTATCCGAGGCGCGCTGTCCGAAGGTGAGTTGTCTCTCAAAGGCCTCATTGACATTTTTGATCGGCGGATGGTGGTGTTCGAAAGGTTTAGGAAAACGTAGTTTATTCATTCGATGGATTTCCCTTTATGAAATTGGATTGTATGATTTGTCTTCCCGTGATTGCTCTATAAATCGCTTCAATGGAAAAGGCTGCCGTGAGCATGATACCCAACAGCCAGAGCTTTGAGGGCATGCTTTCAGAGATCCGCCAAACCAAGGCGACAAACGCTGTTACGGATGCAATGGCACCGATGGCCGAGATCCATATCTGGCTGTTGGTTTTGCGATGAAGGCGCACATTGGCGGCATTTACAAACGCAAAGATAATCAGAAAGCCGGCACTTCCCATCAGGGAAATACTGGATAGATCTAAAAAGTTAGACGCCAGCAGCGTCAGAACTGAAGTAATTAGGAGGCCTTCCACCGGTCGATGCCAGATCTTATGCTCCAGTATCGCTGGCAGTTCTCCGTCTTTGGCAATGATGTAGCTGACCCGGGCAGCTCCATAGAGTGTAGCGTTGATCGCAGAACCCGTCGACAGCAAGGCGGCGATGGCAATCAGGGTATACCCGGTAGCACCTAAAAACGGTTTCGCGGCTTCGGCCAAAGCATAGTCTTTTGCGGCGACGATCTGACTGATGGATAAATTTCCTGCAGTGACCATGGAAACCAGCACATAAAGAACAATCACAAATCCCACCGAAGAATAATACGCCTTAGGCAACGTTCGCTGAGGCTCTCTGACATCCTTTGCAGTATTGGCAATCAGTTCGAATCCCTCATAGGCCAGGAAAATAATCATGCCTCCTGCGAACAGGGAAGTGGGTTTCGCCCAGGTACTCGGAGCCAGATGATGAAAATTAACATGGACAATGCCAAAGGCGATGAAAATGAACAATATGGTCACTTTTATTCCTACGATCCACACTTCGGATTTTCCCACAGCCTTTGCACCCAGGATGTTGAGGATGGTTAAGAAGACGACCACCGTGCTTATGAGCACATGTTTCCATATCGCTTGGGTGGCGGCCGGAAAAAATATTTTTCCGTAACTTCCGAACGCGTATGCATATAAAGACAACATGATAATGTAACTCAACCAAAGCAGCACATTGAGCCCGCCGGTCACTATTCCGGAACCAAATGCCTGATTTAAAAATTCAACCGTCCCCCCCTGACTGGGGTAGGTGACGGATAATCGGACATAGGCATATGCGGTCAGCATTGCAATCAGTCCGGAAATAAAAAAAGCAAGCGGTACCCCCCCTTTGGCCATTTGAACGGCCAGACCGAGAACTGCAAAAATCCCGCCGCCCACCATGCCGCCGATTCCGATGGATGCAACTGACCAGTAACCGAGCTTTTTCATTTCACTTCCTTCTTCTGTGTTCTGGGACCCAGGATATCAAGGATATCCTTTTCGTCGATTTTTTCTTTTTCCAAAAGGATATGCGCCATATTCTCAAGTTTATCCTGCTCTTTTGAAAGAATCTGTTTGGCATCCTCGTAACATGCTTTGATAATCTCCTGTGTTTCTTCGTCGATGATCTCTTCAAGTTTCTCTGAACGATGCTGCAGCGTGGGGCCTTGACCAAGAAACGGATTCTGGTTTTTTTCCACAAGGGATAAGTTGGGTGCGTGCCTACTCATACCGTACACAGTAAGCATGTTTTTTACGATATCCGCCACTTTTTCAAGATCGTTGGAAGCGCCTGTGGATACTTCTCCGAACACCAGTTCTTCTGCTGCCCGGCCGCCCAACAGCCCTTTGACTTTTCCGAGCAATTCGGACCGTGACATGAGAAAACGATCTTCAAGAGGGGTTTGCAGTGTGTATCCCAGGGCCCCGATGCCCCGGGGAATAATGGAAACCTTCTGTACCGGGTCGGCTCCGGGAGTCAAGTGGCCGACGATGGCATGTCCGGATTCGTGATAGGCAACCACTTCCCGCTCATGGGGATTGATCAGCTTGTTTTTCTTTTCCAGACCGGCAATGACCCGTTCGATGGCATCCTGAAAGTTATGATGGGAAACAGTGTTGCTCCCTTCACGCGAAGCCAGCAAAGCGGCCTCGTTGCAGACATTGGCGATTTCCGCCCCGGCAAACCCTGGTGTTTCAGCAGCCAGCGTATGAAAATTTACATCATCACTCAAACTGAGGTCACGGGTGTGCACCACGAATATATCTATGCGTCCGGCGAGGTCCGGCCGGTCTACCAGAATCTGGCGATCGAACCGACCGGGCCGCAGTAAGGCCGGGTCGAGAACTTCGGGTCGATTGGTGGCGCCCATGATGATAATGCCCACCTGAGGATCGAAACCGTCCATTTCCGTGAGCAATTGATTGAGCGTGTTTTCACGCTCATCGTTGCCACCCATATAAACACCCTGAGATCGGTTTTTTCCCACAGCATCCAGTTCGTCGATGAATATGATGCACGGTGCCTTGATTTTAGCATCCTTAAACAGATCCCGTACCCGGGCGGCCCCTAAACCCACGAACATTTCTACAAAATCCGATCCGCTCAGGTTGAAAAAGGGAACACCTGATTCCCCGGCCACTGCCCGGGCCAGAAGTGTCTTACCCGTTCCGGGAGGGCCCACCAGTAGAATACCTTTGGGAAGCTTGGCACCCAGCCGGGTATAGCGGTCCGGTTCCTTCAGAAAGGAAACGACTTCTTTGATCTCTTCCACTGCTTCGTCGACGCCGGCCACGTCTTCGAAAGTGACCTTTTGAGACGGATCAACCTCATAGATTTTGGCCTTGTTCTTGCCCAGGTTTAAAAAGTTGCCGCCGCCGCCACTACCCATTCGGCGAACAATAAAGCCCCAGAGAAGAAAAAAGAGCCCGAAAGGAATAATCCAGTTGGAAATAAAATGGGAGAGCCAATGGGATTCGATCTTTCCACGGTAATCGATTCCGTGGCTTTGAAGATCCTGTAGAAGCTTTGGATCTTTCAGAGATACCACTACGAATTGACGATCACGCTCCTGTTGACGCTTACCTTCCAATTTGTTGAAATTCAGATACCAGGGTGTATGTTTTTGATGGGGTGTAAAATTGACTGGTTCTTCGGAAGCGCCGGAGTCAGTTTTGGGTGTGCCGGCTGCATGAGGTCCCTTCTTCAAGCCGTAGATTCGATCCGGCTCAATGATCACGCTTTGGATCTTGTCCGCCCGGATCAAGTCTCGAAACTTGCTGTAAGGAATTTCCTTGACAGCCGTCCCCGAAAAAAAGATCGTTTCCAGAAACAGTATCAATGCAAAGATCATCAAGTAATAGCCTAATGAAAATTTATTTCGATTTTCCATGTTGCCCTCTCCGTAAATCTGTATGTTTCAGAACTCAGAGCAATTAAAGCCTAAAGTGCATGATAGATTTTAATGTCTATCTATCATGCACATAAGCCTTTTAATCCGGGTTTCAGTTAACCATCACCCGGATATACCCGGTTTGACCGGTTCGGTGATCCAGCACCAAGAATTGAACCCAATGGTGTGGCTTCAGCGATTCAACGATGTTAACGAAACTTTGCACGTCGCTCACGGGTTGACCGTTGACGGCGAGGATAATATCGTTGACTTCGAATCCAGCCTTCCCCAGAAGTCCGTCGGTTTGCAGTGATTTTATGGCAGCCCCCTTCGATCCGTGCAGTCCGTATTCCTGGGCTTCCTTTTTAGTAACCGGTCGTACAACCACACCCAGCCGCTTGTTCAACGAGGCAGCCAGTTTTTTGACGGCGTCCTGAAGATCACCGATCTTTACTTTAAAGTCCCGGGATTTTCCCTCTCGCAGAACGGTCAGGGTGATTTCCTGTCCGATGGATGTATTGGCCACCTGGTCTTGCAGGCTTGATGCATCCGGGATCTCTTTTCCCTGATACGCTGTCACTACGTCGTTTTTTTGAAGACCGGCTTCATCTGCCGGGCTGCCTTTTACTACTTCAGCGATGAGAGCGCCTTTGGAAACATTGAGCTTCATGGACTTTTGCAGATCCGGTGTTAGATCCCGGATACTCACTCCCAGCCAACCGCGTTCCACCTTGCCGTTCTTGATAAGCGCATCGGCAATGTGAACGGCCATGTTGCTCGGTATGGCGAATCCGATTCCTTCGAATCCACCGGATTCGGATACGATAGCGGCGTTGACTCCGATGACTTTCCCTTGCAGATTCAGCAGGGGGCCGCCACTGTTACCCGGATTGATGGCTGCATCGGTTTGCAAATAGTCCTGGTAACTGCTCGGGTCCATAATGCCGCGGCGATGTTTGGCGCTGATGATTCCCTGAGTGACGGTCTGATCCAGACCCTGCGGGGCACCAATAGCCACAACCCAGTTGCCGACGTTCATTTCGTCCGAATTGCCAAAAGTCACATAAGGCAGATTTTCGTCAGCCTTAATCTGGATAACCGCTAAATCGGTTTTTGGATCGGTGCCCACGAGTTTGGCCGGGTAGCGTTGCCCGTCCGCCAGCAACACCTGGATCTCATTTGCACCGGCGACGACATGATTGTTGGTCAGTATATGTCCCTTGGCATCCATGATCATACCGCTTCCCAATCCTTTAAGTTCGCGTTTGAATTTGCGGGGCATGTGACGGGGAACGTCGAAGAAATAGTGAAAGAAAGGGTCGTTCTCAAACGGCAGAAACGGATTGTTAACTTCCTGACGTTGGGTGACCTCAATGTGTACCACAGCCGGAATCGCATCCTTGGCAACCTTGGCGATGGCGGTACTCAGATCGTCGGCTGACGGATGGGTGCTTACCGGCATAACTGCCTGAACAGTTGGATTCTCGACAGCCGGCGATTTGACATTCCCTATGGCGCCGGCGGTAGCCGACGGGTTCTGTGTTGCCGTTGAATTGTCAGCCTGTGACTGGCATTGTGTCAGTCCCAAAGTTAGCACCGCGATGACAAAGAAAAACAGATAACGCATTGTTTGAGTAGGTTTGTTAATCATTTTGGCCTCCTAAAATTTTAGATGTGTTAAATATAACCCGGATCAATCGAAATTCCGGAACGATTAAGATATCCTGAAGTTTGTATCTTTTTGTTTCAGTTATTATCATTCTAAACATATTTAAAAAATTCGGTATAAGTCTCCTTCTGATTTTCCTGTAGGAAATTGGGGGAACTTGCTGTCGGTGTGTGTCCTACATCCATCACAGAGACTGCCGTGACCAAATCAAAGTCCATCAATGTTTTCAGGCATGAGTGCTTTTGCGTGTCATCAGTCCGGCCAGCACTACAGCCAAGATGCCGGTGATGAAGATGCCGTCAAAGGTTCCGGCGCCGCCGATTGAAGCTATGGGCGCTCCCAATCCTTGTACTTTGTTGAGGTTCAATAGATCGGCGCCGATCAGTGTTCCGAGTGTGCCGGAAATGTAAGCTAATGCCGGTGCATATCTCGTGGAAAGCATCATCGCTACTATCGTGGCCGCCACAAGAGGGACCAAGACGGGTTCGGCGATACCCACTCCCGGAACCGGATAGGCCAACCAATGAACGATTACAGACACCGCTGCCACTCCGATCAGAGCCATGCTGTAAAGTTGATTTTTGAAAATCAGGTAAATGCAAAGAATTGTAGGAATAACGGCACCACCGACGTTGACGGCGATAACGGTTCCCGGCCATTGGGTGACGGTGGGAATGACATACGGAATACCGAAAAAGGTCACTTGACCAGCGGATCGAATAGTTTCCGGAGGCAATCGATATATGGGGATATTGATATAGCTGCCCCAAAAACACATCAGCAGCAGCAAAAATATGTAACGCCGGTTGATGCCGATGGTCTGGTAAGCATATCCGAGAATGCCCACTTCAACCAGGATGACCAAAAAGATAAGAAGAAAAAAGAGAATCAACAAAAACGGTAATGTCAATGGGAAATAATGCAACATGGTTTACCTCCTATAGTGACCTTGAACAAAGATCCTAATTATTGTATGGACACAACCTGCTTGCCGGTTAACGGGGCGTCGGACCTTCTGTGACCTGGACCAAGCCTTTGGTTCGCAACCGTCTGGCAAAGGCCGATCTGACCTGTTCCGCCGTCAGTGCTATATAATGTTGTGCGGCTCGGGTCGGTTCGTCGAGGGGTAGGTCCAGAACGGATCGGTGGATAAATCCCCGGGCAATGCTTCCCAAGCTTGATTCGGTCAAAGGAATTTCACGCAACAGCATTGCTTTTGCCCGCTGAAACTCGCTGGGACTAACCGGTTGAGTTTGCATCATTTTTAAATTTTGCTCTATGATGGCACGTGCCCGAGCTACATTATTCGCGTCACAGGCGTAAGTTACCGTGTAGCTGGATCGGGTTTTTCCCGCTTCCAGATCCACACCAACATGATAAACCAGTCCGGTTTTCTCGCGCAGGTCCCGGTACAGACGTGTGGCATAAAATCCGCCGCCCAGAACGTGATTGCCCAGATTGAGGGCATAGTAGTCCGGATCAGACCGGGTCAAACCCAGCGTTTCCGCCAGTATGATCTCATCCTGAATTCTGCTGTTATCCGGTACGTGGGTGGTACTTGGGATATTTGGCGGTACCGGCGGAAGAAGAAGGTTCGGTTTTGCACCGGTAGCTTTCCAGATACCGAAGTATTTGTTTATGACCGATTCGGCCTTTTCGGGAGTCACATTTCCGATTACGACAATGATGGTCTCATCAGGCCGCATAACGGTGGAATGGTAATTTCGGACATCCTCCGGCGTCAATGACGCAACAGTATCCGGTGTGGCCCAATGCAAGGCCGGATCGTTTCGGGGCAACAATGCGGTTTTCAGCGCCCGGCGGGTCAGTTCATCGGGACTTTGTTCTCGGCCTGCGGCTATGGCTTTGACCTGGCCCTGGACGATTTTGAATGCGGTATCCGGCAGGGCAGGGTGCAGCAGGTTGTCCGCCAGCAACTGCACACCCCGATCAAAATGATCCGTCAGAACATGCAAAGAAAAATCTGTTCCCGCGGAAACGTCTGCAGCGATCTCATCCAAGGCTTTTTGATAGGCCTTCCGATCCAGAGTCATGGTGCCGTAGTCATAGAGTCCGTCCAGGACTTCGTCGATGCCTTCCTTGCCGTGAGGGGTTTGCAAATATGGATTGTTCTTAACATGCCCGTACACGCTTACCGTATGGCTGATGGATTCAGGTTGAACAATCAACTTGATCCCGTTGGGCAACTCTTTTACCACGGGATTGAGCTTCGAGGGAGGAAGCGACAGCCGTTTTAATGCCTTATTTGCCCATTCCGGTAGTACGACGGTTCCATTCTGCGGCAATGTAATCGTTTCTTTGCTGCTGTAGTTTTGAGCGGATGAAGGTTTTTCTGAAGCTTCGGGCGTGAGGACAGCCATCACAGCATGATCCAAATCCAGGTAGTGGCGGGCCACCCGGTTCACATCATCTACGGATATGCGGGAGATGGCCTTCAGATCATCTTCAGGAGACCGGCGCCCTTCTACCGCCAGTGCCTGGGACCAGACCATGGAAAGTCCAAACACCGAGTTTTTCTGAAATGCAGCGCTTGCCAGTTCCCGTCGCTTTGCCGCTTCCACCAGATCCGCCGGAAACCCGTTTTTCACATAATTGCGCAAAACGGCACGGAGGTTTTTTTGTACGTTATCGACCTGGCCGTCTTTGGGAAATGCCGCGACGGCATATCCCAAACCGGTCTTGGAAAATGTATTCAGATGAAAACCGGTATCAAGTGCTTTTCCTTCTGTGGTTAATTGATACAAATCTCCGCGGGGACTGTTCATGACATCGGCAAGGACTTGGGAAGCTGCGTAATCCGGACTGTCATAACCGGGGAGTCGAAATGCGGTGATGAATAATCCATAGGGGAGATCGCTTTTTAGCCGAATGGTTTCAGGGGTTATGGGTTCTAAACGGACGTCTGGTCGTGCGGGTACCTTCTTGGCAGGGATATTGCCGAAACGGTTTTTGATCAGCTTGAGCGCATGTTCGGGCTGAACATCTCCCACAATGATCAAGGTCGCGTTGTTGGGAGCATACCAGGTGTCATAAAATTTTTTGAGCATGGCGCCGGTGGTTTGCTCGAATGAGGCATGGGTGCCCAAGGCATCGTGGGCATATGGCGAACCTTTAAACATTGACGCCAGAAGCCGGGTGTAGAAGATATATTCGGGGCTGGAAAGATCCTGGGCCACCTCCTGTTCGATGGCTCCCCGTTCTTGGCCCCAAAGTTTTTCGCTGTCAAGCACGCCTCCCATGCGAATGGCTTCGATGTGCAGGGCGACGTCCAGATATTCCGACGGTACGGTGAAAAAATATTGAGTGACCGATTGCTGGGTGTCGGCGTTAAACATTCCACCCATGGCTGCGGTGATATTGGCGAGCTGACCGGCCGATAAACCCGGATTGCCGCGAAACATCATATGTTCCTGGGCATGTGCCATCCCTGGAAACCCATTCGGTGCTTCGTTGGAACCCACCTTGTAATTGACAACAGTGGCAACTACCGGCGCAATGGGATTGCGTACAATAATCACCCGCAGTCCATTGGCTAAAGTGGCACGTGTTACCGTCTTTTCGGTATTTTTTTGGCCGACGGCTTCTGAAATTCCGGGCGTCAACCCTAAAAGGACGACAATAATCCCAAACAACAAGAAATTCGAAATCGTTATCTTCCATACGTTTATAGAGTTCCGGATAATTAATTTCATCATCATGTTCTCCTTTTTAGAAGTCCTATTAAAGAAGTTTCGTAATGGTTTTATTTTACTTAAACATAGACATAACAATAACTGATTGGAAGGAGAGTTCATCCGATTTTATTGTAGGAATATCCAGCTATTTTCTGTCGGTATTTGTCCTGCAAATATCATTTGAAATAAACAAAAAGTTAAACATATATAAAATTTGAATTGAAGATTTGTATGTATTTTCTTCGATTATCCCGTGAAATATTAAAAGAAATGAGCAAAATGACTTTAAATTGATCAAGTGGCAAATCCAATACAGGTAAATGTCTATTGAAGTTTCAAACCAAAAGATTTTTTTGGATTAAGGACACACAATGGCCGAAAGAATAACGTTTTTGTCAGAAGAATATGAAATAGAAGGATTGCTCAATCAAAGGGATGAAAAGAAAGGCGTTGTGGTGACCCATCCCCATCCGCTTTATGGCGGAGATATGAATAATCTGGTGGTGGAATCCATTGTTCATGTTTACCATATGAAAGGATATTCAACGTTAAAGTTCAATTTCAGAGGGGTTGGAAGAAGCCAGGGGACTTATGACAACGGTCTTGGCGAACAAAAAGACGTTTTGTCTGCCCTTTCATTTCTTGCGGATATGGGGATGGAGCGGATCGATTTGGCAGGATATTCATTTGGCGCCTGGGTGAACGCACATGCCATACAGAATGATACCTTGACAAAACAGATGATCATGGTTTCCCCGCCGGTGGGTTTTATGGATTTTAACTCTATTGTCACGATGGATGCCCTTAAATTTGTGGTCACCGGAAACAGGGATGATATCGCACCTGCAGATGTGATTGAAAAAATGATGTCTACATGGAATCCCAATGCCCGCTTTGAAGTGATTGATGGTGCGGATCATTTCTATGGAGGCTACCTGAACCAACTGGAGGCGGTTCTGGCTTCTATTTAGTGCCTATCCATAATATTGCTATTTTGCCCAATATCTTCGTTATGCTCCAAATTTAATCCTCGGAATATCAACTATATGCCTGTGGTTAATTTTCTCGCATGCCTCGATCTTGAACAAAATATCTCATTTCTGGATAGACACTATTTAGTTACTTAAAATTGAATTTTGTGCTTTTTTTCAAACCGTGTAAACTCTTCGACTCCTCGTCTAAATAGGTTTAACCGATAAACGATGAGAAAAAACGTTCAAGCCAATCGAATTTGCTGCGATTATTGTCTTTATTTATAAAATCCCGGCGTTGCCAGAGGACCAGGTTGTTTTCCCATGGGAAAACCGGCCAGGGACGAAAAGGTTTTAGATCGTATTGTCGAATTTTGGACCAGGTTCGTACATACCTTTGCCCCCGGAGTTTCTGGCGCTCGCATCCGTGGAGATCTTCTTGGAGAACGAGTTTCGGGTTCATGGAAAGAATCACTTCCTCCCAGTGACAATCCGGATATACACGCTGGCAGATAACCACAGCACAATGGATGCCTTTCAGTTCTTCTACGTTGGTTCCCGGGAAAAAATGTGCCGCCTTCCAGAACCGGTCAGGGCTTCCCTGATAATAATGTGTCAGCAAGGCATTCATGCCGTCAGGGTCCATAAATACTTCATTCATGTCAGGCCCGATCCGGTCGGCATAATCAATCCCCACATAATAGCTCAGATTCAATCCTGCCATCAGACGAAGGTGATTATCGATTCGATTGATCCATCTTCCGCATCCCAGACTGACCATCGTTTTGTAACCATTGGTTTTGAGAAACGTGACAGCCGGTTCATGGCGTTCATTTAAGGCCATTGTTTCGAGACAACTTCAGGTTGAAAGTTAACGTTTACTAAAGAAAAAAATTCTTATCGCGAAGGTTCATTTGAAATCAACACATTTCTCGCAAAGAAACGGAAGTTGTGGTATAAGTCACAGGATTGCCAACCACGCTAGTCGAAGATGCCGCTCGCGCAGAGCCCCGCGGGCAAGCCTTGGCAATCGCTCAATATAGGTTTCACCAAACTCGATTTAATTTCCATCCATCAATGATCAAAAAGACATCATGGGATTTGAAAAAAAAATAAAGCTTTTATCGATTCCTTTCTTATTGGCATTTTTGTTTTTTTGGTCCTGTGGAATTTTCAAGACAACCTACAAGGTTACAAAGGGAACCGTAAAAACCACCTATAAAATTGCAAAAGGAACGGTAAAGACAACCTATAAAGTCACTAAGTTTGCCGGAAAAACCGTTTATACAATCGGCAAATACACCTTTATCGTGGTCATGGCACCCTTGAGCTGGCCGCTGATGCACGAAGAAATCGAGTCCATTGACGATTTGCCGCCAAAAGATGCGATCCGCCAGGGCCGTGTCAAAAAGTCACCTTATGTGGTCAGGGGTAAACGGTATGTGCCCATGTCTGTAAAAGAGGCCAATAATTATCGGGAAAAGGGCGTCGCTTCCTGGTACGGATACGAGACCCGTCGCCAAAAAGGCGGACATATGACGGCAAACGGTGAGGCTTTTGATCCCAATGGGTTGAATGCGGCACATAAATATCTGCCGCTGCCCACTTACGTTCGCGTGACAAATCTTGAAAATCGTCGGCATATCATTCTTCGGGTAAATGATCGGGGCCCTTTTGTACAAGGCCGTATTATCGACCTTTCTGCCGGCGCAGCCAAAAGACTGGGCTTTTATGAAAAAGGAACGGCCAAAGTTTTGGTGGAAACGATTCAGCTTAAAGGTTAGCCTTCAATCGAGCCTAACCTGAATATTTTACCTGTTGTTTATATTATGATTTTTTGTTAAGAGATATTTTTAGGTTCAACTGGGTTTTTCAAGGCAAAATTTCGGTTCCATTGAATTAATCAGGGTGGTGCGCTGCATGTTTCTCTTTTGCCATAGCTTTGTCCGCGTTGTTTATAGAAAAATCCAATCCATTTCACTATCATTTTATATCCTGATCAGCGTTCTCCTGCTGTCCGGATGTTCTTATTTCATTTCTTCCGCATCGGTGGATATGACCCAAAATCTATCCCATGCCATTTTGAACAACAACGACCTTGCCACCGTTGAAGCCGGAGCACCCGCATATTTGTTGATGGTTGACAGTCTATTGTATCGTGAACCGGACAATGAATCCTTGCTTCGCGGGGCTTCGAATATATATACTTCGTATACATCTGTTTTTGTTAAAGATCCGGTCAGAGCAAAAAAGCTGACTGAAAAAGCATTAAGCTATGCATTGCGGGCCATTTGTATTCGCAGGTCAAAGACGTGCGGATTCAGAGAGATAAATTTCCAGGAATTTAAAAACACACTTTTGTCATTGGAAATAAAAGATGTTCCGGATCTGTTTACACTGGGATCGGCATGGGCTACATGGATTCAGATGCATCGCGAAGATTGGAACGCGGTGGCTGAAATCTCCAGGGTGGAAGCCATTATGCAGCGGGTCGTCGAATTGGATGAATCCTATCAGGATGGGCAAGCCCATTTGTATCTCGGGGTTTTGGCGTCATTTATTCCACCGGCACTGGGCGGCAAACCCGATGTGGGACAAAAGCATTTTGAGCGTGCCCTGGAGATTTCCAAGGATAAAAATCTCATGGTTAAAGTTTTGTATGCGCAGCATTACGCTCGTCTGATGTTTGATCAAAAGTTGTATGACCGGCTTCTGAACGAGGTGCTAGAGGCTAAAACAGATGTGCCCGGATATACGCTCAGCAACACCCTTGCGAAGAAGAAGGCGAGGGAGTTGTTAAAGAGTGGGGAGGACTATTTTTAGTGTCCGAACGAAAACTGTCTTTTTCGCCAATACCTGCGTCAGACTCAAATTTTAATCCTCGAAATACTATCAGTATTCCTGTGGTTAAAATTTTCGTCTTCCTTGATCTTGACGAAAAATCATAGTTTTCGTTTGGACACTATCTAATTTATGAATTGGACACTTAATCATCTCTCCACGCATCGTGTAAAAGGTAACGAATTAAGTTCTGCGTAGAAAAGATCGATCAGAGGTTGAGGTATATTTATTTTTGTATAAGGAAGATTTAACCCAAAATGACTTAAGGGGCTTTCAAAATGATTAGAGCGTTAATTTTTATTCTTGTTGTTATGCTTGCCGGTCAGGCCCATGCCATTCGGATAAAAATTGCAACCATTTCCCCGGAAGGATCGGTATGGATGGAAAAAATGCGCGAAGGGGCTCAAGAACTGGCGCGTAAAACCGATAATCGGGTTAAGATAAAATTCTATCCCGGTGGTGTAATGGGGGATGACCAGGCAGTGCTGCGCAAGATCCGAATCGGACAGCTTCAAGGCGGCGCCTTTGTCAGCGGCAGCTTATCCCAGTATTATCCTGACAATCAGATTTACAGTTTGCCGTTGTTTTTCAGATCGTTCAAGGAGATCGATTATGTTCGTGAACATATGGACCAGAAAATTATTGATGGATTCGAGAAAGGCGGCCTTGTCATCTTTGGAATCGCCGAAGGCGGCTTTGCCTATGTCATGTCCACGGTTCCGATATACACCGTCGAAGATATGCGCCAGCAAAAAGTTTGGATTCCGGATAATGATTCGATAATTTTAGAAGCGATCAAAGCGTTTGACATTACCCCTATCCCTTTGTCCATCGCCGATGTTCGAGCCGCTCTTCAAACCGGGCTCATTAACACCGTGACCACTCCGCCCATAGGGGCTTTGGCACTGCAATGGCATACACAGATTAAATATTTGATGGACGAGCCGTTTCTATACATTTATGGCGTACTGGGGGTGGATCGAAAGAGTTTTAAAAAAATATCACCTGCTGATCAACAAACCTTCCGGGAAATCATGGGCGAGGTATTTAAAGCCCTTGACCGGCTCAACCGGGAAGACAATATAAAAGCCATCAACGCGCTGCATAAACAAGGAATAGAGTTCATCAAGCCTTCTCCCGAAGCACTAAAGAAATGGTTCAATGACGCTTCGGAAGTCCCCAATAGACTGGTCAAAGCCGGCAGGTTGTCCCGGGAAATGGTGGATACCCTGGAGAATCTTCTTAAAGAATATCGTTTAAAGGAGTCAAAAAAATAATGAATAAACAATCCCGCAAATCCTTTTTAGAACGTTCGCGGACGATCATTTACCGGGTGGAAGATTCGATTCTGGTGGGATTGCTGCTGGTGATGATCGTCATGTCGGTTCTTCAGATTTTTCTTCGTAATTTTTTCGGAGGGGGCATTGTCTGGAGTGAAGTCCTGGTGCGTGTGCTTGTGCTGTGGGTTGGGCTTATAGGGGCCATGGTGGCCAGTCGTCAGGGGAATCACATTAACATTGACATAATGAATCGGTATCTACCCGGACGTGTAAAAATCGTTGTTAGATGTGTCATTGAGCTATTTACAGCCTTAATCTGTCTGGTCGTGGCCTATTACAGCTTAAAGTTTGTTCAAAGTGAGTTTGTCTACGGTGGTGAATCTTTTGCAAAAGTGCCGATATGGCTGTGTGAATCCATCATTCCCTTTGCCTTTATGGTTATTTCCCTTCGCTATTTTTTGTTATCATTTATAAACTTCAAAAACATTATTGAATTCCGACCGTGACCTTATACCTATCTGTTCTAATATTGTTTTTTCTTGCCATCTTCGGCACACCACTATTTGCCGTGATTCTGGCGTCATCAATCCTTGGATTTCACTATTTGGGTGTTAACCTGTCGGTGATCGCCATTGAAATTTATCGTATTGCCGACACGCCGGTGTTACTGGCATTGCCGTTGTTTACATTTGCCGGCTACATGCTCGGAGAAAGCAATACGTCTCATCGGCTGGTAAGGGTCACCAAAGCAATTATTGGCTGTATGCCAGGGGGGCTGGCCATTGTCGCTTTTATTGCCTGCGCCTTTTTCACCGCTTTTACCGGTGCATCCGGGGTGACCATCGTGGCCTTGGGCGCACTGCTATATCCGGCATTGACCGAGGCGGGTTACCGGGATAAATTCAGCATCGGGTTGGTGACATCGTCCGGCAGCCTGGGGCTGTTGTTGCCGCCTTCGCTCCCTCTCATACTTTATGGAATTATCGCACAGCAGATGAACATCGGGAAAAATGTGGCCATTAGTGATTTATTCCTTGCCGGTATTTTTCCGGCACTTTTGATGGTGTTGATGCTGTCATTATATGGTCTGTGGGAAAACCGCCGAAATCCCATTCCTTGTGAGCCATTTTCACTAAAGGACACTGTTGCTGCCCTGCGTGAGTCAATATGGGAAATACCCCTGCCGATTTTTGTGTTGGGCGGTATTTACGGAGGGTTCTTCGCCATTACCGAGGCTGCTGCGGTGACCGCTATGTATGTGATGGTTGTGGAGGTGTTTATTTACAAAGAGATCAAAATCTCTCAGCTGCCCTCAATTATGCGGGAATCGATGATAATGGTAGGCGCAATTTTGCTCATTCTGGGTGTGGCGCTGGCATCAACCAACTTTTTGATCGATGCTGAAGTGCCCATGCGCGTGTTTAATCTGATTCAGGCCCATGTGAGCAACAAAATCGTATTTCTAATTTTATTAAATATTTTACTGTTGATACTCGGCGCCATTTTGGACATTTTTTCCGCGCTGGTTATTATGATTCCCATTATACTCCCTGTGGCGGTCAATTATGGGATAGACCCGATTCATCTGGGCATCATTTTTTTGGCCAATATGCAAATCGGTTACTTCACACCGCCCGTGGGCATGAACCTGTTTATTGCCAGCTATCGCTTTGATAAATCCATCACAGAACTCTACCAGGCGGCCATACCTTTTATGATCGTGCTGCTGGCAGCCTTGCTGATCATTACGTACTGGCCGGCTTTGAGCCTTTTTTTAATTCAAAGATAAGCATCTCATCCCGTTTGATGCTGTTTTCATGAAACCTTTCCCCCTTGAAGATCTGGTGAACTCTGTCCAAAATCTTTCTATGCAGGCAGGCGCCAACTAATTTAATCCTAAACTGAGCGTTTAAAATTTTCTTGTCATACTGATCCTGATCCGATATTCTTAAATCATATCTTTCAAAATATTCCGGATTTCGCTACAGTTTTTCCCGCAGTTGATGCAGGGAAAGACCAATGATGACATAGACAACAGTTGTAATAATTTTAACAGAGGAGAAAGAACATGGCCGTAATCACGATCACCAGAGAAATGGCTACGGGCGGCAGAAAACTGGGCCGGTTACTTGCAAAGAGACTCGACTACCAGTACGTTGACAAATCTCTTTTTCAAAAAATTGCCGAAGATTTGAATGTTTCGGAGAGAACATTGGAATCATTTGAAAAGAGCAGGGAATATCACATATCCAACACCTTCTCCAAGGCTTTCAGCACATCCTATATAGAACGGATTGTGGGATACGATAAAAGCGTCGTAGAAGAGGAAGAATATCAGAAAAGCTTGGGAAATCTTATCCTGGAAACAGCCCGGGAAGACAATGTTGTTATTATTGGACGAGCCGCATACTTTTTCTTAAAAGATATGAAAAATTGCTATCATATTCGTTTGGTTGCACCAATAGATTGGCGAAAAAAATTTGCTCTGGAAAACTACAAAATACGCTCGGATCGTGTTCAGGAGTTTATTGAAAAAAGAGATAGAAATCTGCATTGGTTTCGCAGATCAATTTGCGGGGTGGGATTTGACGATTCGCTTTGGTTTCATTTGACATTGAACATGAGCCGAACCTCCATTGAAAAAGCGGTTGAGCTGATCATGTGCGGAGCGAATCTTTCCGGTTAGCCATTGATCAGCTTACATATAAGTTCTTCGGCTTTATCGATACTCAGCAAACTCATGTTCAAAACAAAATCATAAAGCTTTGGATCATCATAGTCCTTTTTGCCGAAGTAACTGTAAAGGTTGGCCCGTCTTTTAGCCATTCTTTTTAAAATTTGAATCGTTCTTTCCCTTGAAACACGGTAATCATTTTCAATGAATTTAATCCGATCTTCTTCCTTGGCGATAAGGAGTATGTGATAGATATCCTCAAGACCACGTAAAACATATTGGCCTCCTCTGCCAACGATAACGGCATTGCCCTCTTTGGCAATCTTGGGCAGGATTGAGTTTAGCAATTCAACATATTTATATCCATCAATATATCTCTGTTTATCACTTAAAGGAAGTTCCATTAAACTCGTTCCAAAGGGATTCAGCATGGAGATAAATCTTTTCAGTTTGTCGCCCGGTTCCGCTTCAAAGATTTTTCTCCCTTCAGGAGAGGCATATATCTCTACTACAGCTCTTTCAATGATATCTTCATCAGCATAATAGTAGCCCAGGGTGTCTGCAATTCGTCGACCAATTATTTTTCCTTCGGCACCGAATTGACGGGATATGGTGATAACTGCCATGGTTGTCCCTTTCAAGTTTTTTTAGGACTTTTTTGTCCATTTTGTTTCAACAAACATCGAATAAAAAAAGTAACGACCTGCTTTATTTACGTATCTCATTTTAGAATTAAACGCCAGAAATTTTTATAAGGGTGGCCGGACTATCGAATTCTCTTGGTAATTTGTTGGGTTCCTTATATTCCTTGATTAAATTTGGATCCTGTTCTTTGCTCAACGAATTGCAATTATTGTTATTTTGTGTTACTAAAATATAATATACATATTTCGACGGCGACTTTATAATAGCAGCTCTATTTCTTATCTCTTTGTGAAGAAGTTTAAGGTATCATTCAAATCGATGTATAACCAAATTCAGAGAGTCGGCCTTCATGGTAACGGATAATGGCTCATATATGGTATTCAATTTAACCGATATATGAGCCTTTTCAATATTTGAAGATAGGAGAAATTAAGATGGCAGAGAAGAACAAACCTGCGACAAAGAAGAAATCTGCAGCGAAAAAGAAGCCTGCAAAGCAGACCAAATCCGCTGCCAATGCAAAGAAAACTTTGATCAAGCAAAAAGAGACCAACGATTTTCCTATCGTGGGCCTGGGTGCATCCGCCGGTGGACTGGAGGCGCTTGAAGCATTCTTTTCACATATGCCGTTTGACAGTGGTATGGGATTTGTCATCATCCAACATCTAAGCCCCAAACACAAAAGTATTATGGCCAGTCTTTTGGCAAAAGATACAAAAATGAAGGTTTTGGAAATAATAGACGGCATGAAGGTCAAACCAGACCATGTGTATCTAAACCCACCGAACAAGAATGTGATCATCATAAACGGCGTCCTCCAGCTAATGGATCCTGTAAAAACCGGTGGCATCAATCTGCCCATTGACAGCTTTTTTAGATCCATGGCTGAAGAAATGGGTGAAAAAGCGATCTGCGTTATCCTGTCGGGAACTGCCACCGACGGTACCCTGGGTTTAAAGGCAGTCAAGGAATTCGGCGGCCTTGTCATGGTTCAGGACCCGAATTCGGCCAAATATGACGGTATGCCCAGAAGCGCGATCGCCACCGGGATGGTAGATTTTATTCTGCCTGTTGAAAAGATCCCCGAAGAACTGGGAAGGTATGTTAAGGCACCCTATATGGGCGAGTCCAAGAAAGTCTTTATCACGGAAGACCAGTTCGTAAATAATATCCAGAAAATATTTTCCCTGATTCGATCAGCCACCGGGCATGATCTGTCCCATTACAAACAGACGACCATTCGCCGCAGGATCGAGCGGCGCATGGCCATCAGCCAGATCAATAAAATATCGGATTTTGTCAAATATCTTCAGCAAACTCCGCTTGAAGTGGATATCCTGTTTAAGGACATGCTCATCGGAGTGACCAACTTTTTCAGAGATCCCGAAGCTTTTAAGATTTTGAAAGAACAGGTTCTCCCCGGGTTGTTAAAAAATAAGGATCCCGATTCCTTGATTCGTATCTGGTCCGTGGGGTGTTCCACCGGTGAGGAGGCTTATTCCCTGGCTATTTTATTTTCCGAGGTCCTGGATATGGTGAAGAAGCATTTTAATATTCAGATTTTTGCCAGTGACATAGACGTTCAGGCCATCGATTTTGCCCGTTTGGGGTCTTATCCGGACAGTATTGCCGCAGATGTGTCACAGAAGAGATTACATCAATATTTTATAAAAGAAGGCAATTGTTATAAGGTGAAGAAAAAGATCCGGGATAGGGTTGTCTTTGCCCTCCAGAATGTTATTAAAGACCCTCCTTTTTCTAAAATAGATTTTGTGAGCTGTCGTAATTTACTCATTTATATGGATAGTAAGCTTCAAAAAAAGGTATTGCCGTTATGCCATTACACGTTGAATCGAGATGGGATTCTCTTTTTAGGAACTTCCGAGAGCATCGGCGAGTTCACCGACCTTTTCCATCCCATTGACAGAAAATGGAAAATCTTTCAGCGTAAATATGCTTTTGTCGAAAGGGCTATGGATCATCCCGGCTTGCCTTTTTACCATGGGCCTAGATTGGTTGAAAACGATGAAAAGAAGGTGGCAGTGGAGATGGACATCCAACATGTCGCTAAAAAAGTCATCCTTGAAAATTTTGCCCTTCCAGGGGTTTTGATCAATGAACAATATGAAATTATTCATTTTATGGGTAAAACTGACAAGTACCTGGAGACACCGGTTGGAAAAGCCAGTTTTAATATTTTATCAATGGCGCGGGAAGGTTTGCGATTCAAATTGAACACAGCGCTTCATAATGCTGTCCGTCAAAAACGAAAAACCACATATGATTCCCTGCGAATAGAATATAACGGTGAGTTTCGAACCGTTGATTTGACAGTCATGCCGCTCACTGAATTCGCCGGTACGCCGGGCTATTTTTTAGTTATGTTTGATGATAACGCTTTTCCCGATAGGCCTGCAAAGAAAAGAGGGAAAAAGGCGGCAACAGATAGTTCTGACCCTGTCGTTGCAAGTCTTGAACGTGAACTGGAATCCGCCAAGGAGGACCTTCAGACGACTATTGAAGAAATGCAGACAGCCAACGAAGAGCTCAAATCGACCAATGAAGAACTGCAGTCAACGAACGAGGAACTGCAAAGCACCAATGAAGAGCTGGAAACATCAAAAGAGGAACTGCAATCGACCAACGAAGAGCTGATAACTGTCAACACAGAACTTCATAACAAGGTGGATGAGTTGTCTCAGGCAAACAATGACATCAATAACCTGCTCGCCAGCACTCAAATCGGGACTATCTTTTTAGATACAGACCTTAAAATTAAGCGCTTTACCCCGGCCGCGACCGATATATTCAATCTGATCCAAGCGGATTTGGATCGTCCCATCAGCGATATTACCTCAAAAATCAAATATGAGCAGCTAAAAGAAGATTCACAGGAAGTGCTTGACACATTGATGGTTAAAGAGTCGGAAGTTCAGGACAAAAACAATAATTGGTTTACCATTCGGATTTCGCCCTATCGCACAATAGAAAATATAATTGACGGTGTTGTCATTACCTTTGTGAATATTACGAAAATAAAGCGAGCGGAAGAAGCTTTGCGAGATAGCGAGGTAAATCGACACCTGGCCGCCGTGGTCAGAGACTCCAACGACGCCATCACTGTACAGGATTTTGAAGGCAATATCATGGCCTGGAACAAAGGTGCCGTAAACATGTACGGCTACAGCGAGGACGAGGCCCTGAAAATGAACATCTTTGATATCGTTCCCGAAGATAAACGAAAAGAAGCATCGGCTTTTATTAAAAAATTGCAAAAAGAAGACGTGGAATCGTTTGAAACCCAGCGAGTCACCAAAGACGGCAAACAATTGAATGTGTGGCTGAAGGTGACCAAACTGTTTGATGACGATGGAAAACCAATGGCCATCGCCACTACGGAACGCGATATCACCGGGCGCAAGTAAAAATGAAATTCGGTAGTGCACAACAACTAAAGAAAATTCGAGATTAAAGGGGAGAATGAAACACAAAACATCATCACTGCGAAAGCGGGCGGAAGAATTCTTAAATAAGCATCCCGAGGCCATTAAAGAAATAGCGTCGGTCGATGTGAAAAAACTGGTTGCGGATCTGCATGTTCACCAAATTGAGTTGGAAATCCAGAACGAAGAATTGCGACGGGCTCAGTTGGAACTGGAAGCTTCACGGGACAAGTATTCCGATTTATACGATTTTGCGCCGGTGGGATATGTGACGGTCTCGGAAAAGGGACTTATTTTGCAAGCGAATTTTTCCTGTGCCGCCATGTTGGGAATTGAAAGAAGTTCATTAATCCGAAAACCTTTTTCCCGATTCATAACCAAGGATGATCAGGATGTGTTCTACCTTCACCAAAAGAAACTTTTGGAAACAAAAACCAAACAGGTCTGCGAATTAAACCTCATCAGAAAAGACCGCACCCAATTTTATGCCCAATTGGAAAGCATTGCCGTAAAAGACGCGAAGGGGAGCACCCTTCAAACTCGAACAACAATCACCGATATCAATGATCGCAAGCTGACGGAAGAGGCACTGCGAAAAGCTCACGACGAACTGGACCGACAGGTTAAAGAGCGAACTGGTGAATTGAGGGAAACCAACAAGGAACTGAAACAGGAAATTGAAGAGCGCAAGAATGCGGAGAAAGCGGTTCGTAAAAATAAAGAAAGGTACATGCTGGCTGTCTCAGGCTCCACCGACGGTATTTGGGACTGGGATATTTTGTCGAACACCGTTTTTTACTCGGATCGTTTCAAAGAAATTCTGGGATACGCTTCCGAAGAGTTCCCCGGCACCCTGGATGCCTTTCGCAGTTGCCTGCACCCTGAGGACGCCGAGGCCGTTTGGGCGGCTGTGGAACGCCATTTTCAAGAACACGTTCCGTATAACATCGAATACCGATTGAAAACAAAATCAGGTAAATACCGGTGGTTTCATGCACGCGGCCAGGCGAAATGGGATGACAAGGGAAACGCCATACGGATGTCCGGGGCGCTTCAAGACATCACCGAGCGCAGAGAGGCAGTGCAAAACCTTCGGGATGCCCTTGTTGAGATAAAAGAATTAAAAAACCGTCTTGAAGCTGAAAAGGCGTATCTTCAAGAAGAAATCAAATTGGAATACAACTTTGAAAACATTATCGGCAACAGTGACGAACTCAGATACACGCTCTATAAGGTTGAGCAAATTGCTCAGACAGATACCGCGGTTATCATTCTTGGCGAGACCGGAACCGGCAAAGAGCTGATCGCCCGGGCCATTCACGGTTCCAGCCATCGCAAAAATCGGGCTTTAGTGAAAGTAAATTGCGCCACACTGCCCTCAAACCTCATCGAAAGCGAATTGTTCGGATATGAAAGGGGTGCTTTCACCGGTGCATTTGACAAACGGTTGGGTCGTTTTGAAGTGGCAGACGGCGCGACCCTTTTTTTAGATGAGATTGGCGAACTGCCGCTTGAACTTCAGGCCAAGCTGCTCAGGGTGATCCAGGATGGCGAGTTCGAACGGTTGGGCAGTTCCCGAACCCTCAAAGTCGATGTTCGGATTATCGCCGCCACCAACCGCAACCTGGAAGAGGAGGTCCTCAATGGCCGGTTCCGGAAAGATCTCTGGTACCGGTTAAATATTTTTCCGATTACCGTGCCGCCGCTTAAAAAACATATGGAAGACCTTCCTATGCTTGTGAAATTTTTTGTGGACAGAGTTTCAAGAAAACTGGGCAAGTCAATTGACACCATCCCAAAGAGCGTTATGGGCGCCTTGCAGAATTATCATTGGCCCGGCAATGTCAGAGAACTTGAAAATGTTATCGAACGGGCGGTAATTAACGCTTCGGGAAACAAACTGCGTCTTATGGATACTCTGGATAACCCTCAAAAAAATTTAACGACCACCCCGAAAACACTGGAAACGGTTGAACGCAACCACATTGTCCGGATACTGGAGGAAACCCGCTGGAAAGTTGCCGGAAAAAACGGAGCCTCAGAAATCCTCGGGCTCAACTCCAGCACTTTACGCGCCCGCATGCGAAAACTCGGTATTCACAAGCCGTAGTTTGTCAATTCTTATGACCCCACCCAAAACCGCCGCCGTTTAGATGCTCAAAATCCGTCATATATGACATCTCGTCATATATGACATCTTTATTTGCCGATTCATCTCTTTTTTGATAGCCGTATTGACGTCATTATTTGAATACAAATCAATAGGATATGTCAAATGCATTTAAACTTGTCCTTCCTGGCACGAAACTTGATTATACAATGAATGAACAAATGAATTTTTTGGACATCATCCTATAGGAGAAGTGAACGTTCATTGTCATGATCATTGCCAAAACAATAATGAATGCGCTTCCGGAAAAGCGAAAAGAGGTTTTTCAAACCCTTTTATCAATGATCGAGGTCCTTCGGCAGGAAAAGGGATGTCGAAGCTGTCAGGTTTTTCAAGACATTGAGGACGAGAATGTTTTCAGTGTGGTTCAGAAGTGGGAAACCCGTGAGGATCTGGAGCATCATATGAGATCTGACCGGTTCAGCGTATTGCTTGGAGCAAATATCCTATTAAAAGAACAACAAAACATTCAAATCCACACGGTTTTGCATACAGAGGGAAACGGGATCGTCAATGCAGTCAGGGGCAAAAGAAAAGGAACCTTTTAAAGGTCTTTAAATTTCTGAAACAAAAGAAGGAACAAGAAAAGGAAAATGATCTGTTCTCCATGTAAAGATTGTCCGAGGAAAAATCTGCCGAAGGATAAGTGCGTCAGAGATTGTCAAATGTTGCAGGCAATACAAGAAATGAATTCATCTTCTGGAACATTAAATGACGGATGTGGAATAGACTACACTGAAGAGTATGGTTACGATATCCCGTCATCGCTCGTTTCAAGCTCTTATTGACACTCCTGTAATCTTCGCCGCCGGCAGAAAATCCGAGACATAAAAATTCCATAATTTCGCTATTAAGAAAAAATCAAAATATTGAAAAAAATAACAGCATTATTGGAGTTCATCGCTAATGGAAGAATTACTTAGAACAATATTTGACGCATTTCCTGAAAAATCGACAATCATTTTTAAAGGGGAGTGTTCCGACTGCGGAGACGCAGTAAGCATTGATATCGTTCCCACATTAGAAGGATTTGGATTGTTGGGCGGTGCTTTTATTGAATATCTAATGGAAAAGTATGTCGCTAAATGTCCTGAATGTTACAAAGTTAATTCCAAGATGGTTGAACCATTTAAAGTAAATCACAATGTTTTGCCACTATTTGATAAAAAAGACATGTTGAGTTCCATATTGTCAATACGTTAACGGATGAGGATATCATCATGAAAAGAATAATCTCAAAATGGTTTCTTCTAGTGTTTTCAATCACGTGTATATTTACAAGCATTGCCTTCTCCGTTTTAAATATTGTGGCAAAATAAAGGGGCGCTTTAACTTTTTCGGAGGATGAATTGGTCCGCTTAACGGAAATTATATAAAATAAAAGCAAACGAACCGGTTGCCTTAAAAATAGCTCGGATCATGAAAGAGATATCGATTCTTGTTGGCGGCAAAGCGGGTGATGGTATCCGGCTGGCCATGTCATTGCAGGACTTTTGGATCGATTCGGTTACGTAGCTATTTTGGTATGTGATAGCTTGCAGCAAGGAGTTTCAAAATATGAACATTCTTTTCATTTACCCAAAATTTCCAGATACGTTTTGGTCTTTCACGTACGCATTAAGTTTTATCGGAAAAAAAGCCGCTTTCCCGCCGCTTGGCCTGCTCACCGTCGCGGCGCTGTTACCGGAAGAATGGCCCAAGCGCCTTGTGGACGTAAATGTGGATAGCCTTACGAATAAAGACCTTTTATGGGCGGACATGGCCTTTATCGGAGGCATGGCGGTTCAGCGTAAATCAGCCAAACAAATCATCAACCGTTGTAACGCTTTGAATTTAAAAATCGTTGCCGGAGGGCCTCTTTTTACCGCTGAACCCGATGAATTCGAGATGGTGGATCATCTCGTACTCGATGAAGCGGAACTCACACTGCCAGCCTTTTTGTCGGACTTAAACAACGGACAACCAAAGAAGGTCTACAGGGCTTCCGGTTTCAGCGATCTTTGCGACACCCCGACACCCTCGTGGGATCTTGTGAAAATGAAGCGATATGCGTCCATGAACCTTCAGTTTTCCAGAGGATGCCCGTACAACTGTGAATTCTGCAATGTGACGGCGTTATTCGGCCACCGGTCGCGTTTAAAAACACCTCAGCAAATCATCTCGGAACTGGACCGTATTTATGCTTTTGGCTGGCGCAACAGTATATTTTTTGTTGACGATAATTTTATTGGAAATAAGGTCTATCTTAAAACACATTTACTTCCCGCCCTGATCGAATGGCGCAAAGATAAAAAGGGATGTGTTTTTTTAACGGAAGCCTCCATCAATCTCGCCGATGACCCTGAACTCCTGGAAATGATGGTAACGGCCGGATTCGATTCCGTTTTTATCGGCATCGAGTCGCCCGATGAGGTCAGTCTTACGGAATGTCATAAAACCCAGAATAAAAACCGGGATCTCCTTGAAAGTGTCGCGATTATCCACCGTTCAGGGTTGCAGGTGATGGGCGGTTTTATTGTGGGCTTTGACAGCGACCGGCCTTCTATTTTCCAGCGACAGATTGATTTCATTCAGGAGAGCGGAATCGTAACCGCAATGGTCGGCATGCTCCAGGCCCCCCCGGGAACCCGTCTCTTTGACCGGCTTCAACGGGAAAGCCGGGTGGTCAATACCTTTTCCGGAGATAACGTTGATGGAACAACCAATATCATTCCCCGAATGGGCATAGACAGGCTTTTAGATGGGTATCAATCGATTATGAAACAGATTTATTCTCCTAAAAACTACTACCGTCGGGTCAGAACTTTACTCAAGGAACTAAAGGCGCCTGAAATCAACCAGCCAGTAAATATTCAGCGGTTCCTTTCAATCTTTCGATCCGCTTTCCGGCTCGGGGTTTTGGGAAAGGAGCGGTTTCACTACTGGCGATTGATGTTTTGGACCCTGATCTGCAAGCCCAGACTGCTATCATTGGCCATAACGCTATCAATATACGGTTATCATTACCGTAAAATATGCGAACAATATATTCTTTAAGTCGGGCTGCAAGCGATTTCAGACAAATCGCAGAGACTATCGTCTCCGGCTCGAGTACTTCATGTAATGATGGGCAAGAACCCATTGGAAAGGAAACATCATGCCAAAGAACTTAGAATCCAAGAGTATTGACCAATTACTGGCCGAGGCCGATGAACTCATCCGACAGATTAATTCCGATGCCGTTAAAGACATGAAAGAAGAGCATCGCATCCAGGTTGAAAAACACACTCAAAACTTGAAAAAGATCAAATCCGAGGTTCAGGGCAAAATCGAGAAGAAAGGAACATCGGAAATAAGCTCCAGCGCCGATGGCATGCACGAAGCAATCCAGGATATTGTGAAGTCCATGACGGAGTTGAAAAACTATCTTTTCTGATTTCAGTCAAACGTTTTTGAATAAAAGTCGGCCGTTCGATTAATTTTAAAAAGTGAGGCGGTTTTGCAGGCAGTGAGCTGTTCGAAAGGATACAGTAATGACAAATTTGATACTCCTTAGACACGGTGAGAGCATTTGGAATAAAGAAAACCGTTTCACAGGCTGGACGGATGTAGACCTGTCAGAGAAAGGGATCCAGGAAGCAAAGCAGGCCGGAAAAATTTTGAAAAAGGAGGGGTACTCCTTTGATGTGGCCTTTACCTCAGTGCTCAAACGGGCGATCCGGACCCTGTGGATCGTCCAGGATGAGATGAATCTCATGTGGTTACCGGTAAACATCTCATGGAGATTGAATGAACGGCACTATGGCGCCCTGCAAGGTCTGAACAAGGCCGAAATAGCCGCAAAATATGGTGAGGAGCAGGTACTGAAATGGAGGAGAAGTTATGATATCCGGCCGCCGGCGCTGAAAAAGACAGATGAAAGATTCCCCGGTAATGATCCTAAATATAAGGACCTGAACCATAAAGATCTTCCATTAACGGAGTGCCTAAAAGATACTGTGGAGAGGTTTCTCCCTTACTGGCACGAGGTCGTCGTACCCCTGATTCGCGCAGATAAACGGGTCATCATATCAGCTCATGGAAACAGCATTCGGGCTCTTGTCAAATACCTCGATGATGTATCTGATGTCGATATTGTGGGTATAAATATTCCCACGGGAGCTCCCTTGATCTACGAACTGGACGAGAGTTTGAAACCTATTAAGAATTATTATCTGGGCGATCCTGATGAGATCAAACGGGCCACCGAGACAGTAGCCCGTCAGGGAAAGGCATAGTATTTTAGGGCTCTATATGCAATAGCGTAGAACCAAAGGAACACATGGCCCGAATTATTCCAAACAATCAGAATTTAAAGGAGGTTATCAAATGAAAAATGCTATTTTCGTAAGAGGTTTATTGGCAATAATGCTGCTGCTGGTTCTGGGGGTCTTGCCGGGCTGCGGTGAGAAGGAACAAACCGAGAGTAAGTCAGCAACCGTGTCCAAGGAAGATGTCAAGAACAAGGTCGGGGAAGCTTATGACACAACCAAGGCCTATACCCAGGAGCAGATGAAGGCCTTTGGGGAACAGACGGAAGCCAGACTTGCTGAATACAAGAAGGAAATTGATCAATTGCAGGCAAAGGCGGAAAAGCTGGAAGGGGATGCGAAGGCGAAAGCTGAACAACAGCTGACGGCATTGCGTCAAAAACGGGATGAGGTGTCTGAAAAGTTAAAGGATCTGAGTTCTTCCAGTGGAAATGCGTGGGAGCAACTCAAATCAGGTATCGATGCGGCCATGGAGGATTTGGGTAACGCCTACAAAAAGGCTGCGGCCGAGTTCAGCAAATCCTGAAAGATTCTATCGAATTTACGAACTCTTTAGCAAAAAAGGTCTTGTAATCAACCAGTTCAACACAAACTAACAAAAAGGAATAACCGCTATGAAAAAAAGATATTTCGTTATTCATTGTCTAGTGCTTCTGATGCTGATCGCCACCTTCGTGGCCTGTGCATCGACACCCAAACAGGAAAGTACCGGCGAATACGTTGACGATTCGGTTATCACGACCAAGGTCAAATCTTTGCTTGCAGCTGATGATTTTCTCAAGTCATTCCAGATCGGTGTCGAAACCTTTAAGGGCAGCGTTCAATTGAGCGGCTTCGTTGCTTCTCAAAAGGCTGTCGATAAAGCGGGTGAAATCGCACGTAGCGTCAAGGGGGTCATATCCGTAAAGAATAATTTGGTCGTGAAATAGGCGAGCGTTATTCTCTCCCGGATGGAGCATGGGGGCTGAAATATGGCTATCCATAAGAAAAAGATTCTGTACATAACAACAGGTGTCATCACGCTTGTTGTCTTCGTGGGTATCATAGCTTTCATGCTCAATATCAAAGGCTTTACACCGCAGATCGAGGCGGCCGCATCTAATGTTCTGGGGATGGATGTCCGGATCAAAGGCAAAGTGGGCGTCGCTCTTTTTCCGGGTATCGGTCTATCGGTGAAGGACGTCAACGTACGGAACAGGGGATTGGATGTCGTTACGATTGAGAAGATGAGGATAGGGCTGAAGCTCATCCCCCTCGCTATGTTCCAAATCAAGATAATCCGGATCGGACTTGTCAGGCCGGTCTTCTCCATAGTTCGGTCCGAAAACGGGATGTTCAATTTTGAAAAACCGGGACCCACGTCATGGGAAAAACTCCTTGCTGTAAAAAAGATATCCATCTCTCAGGGGAGCCTTAGCTATACTGATGAAACATCCGGCGAGAAAATCGAAGTTAATGACTTGGATTTGAGCGTAAGAAACCTTTTTTCCGGCGGGACGGACAGTTCGGAACCATTCAAGAACATCTCATTCACCGGGGATATCAGATGCAAGATACTCAAGATCTATAACGTCACTCTGACGCACCTTGTGATGGGAGCAGCGGGTGAAAAGGGAATACTCGATATCAACCCGGTCAGTATGAACATCTTCGGTGGAACCGGGAACGGAAGCATTCATGTGGACATGACGGGGTCGTCGCCTCATTACAGGGTAATCTATACCCTTAATCGGGTCAGGATCGAAGAACTTCTTCAGCAATACTCGCTCAAGAAAATCCCCCGGAAAACCATAGAAGGGCCGGTCAATTTTTCCGCGGACCTGACGGCAACGGGTAAGACCGTCGATGAGGCTAAGCGATCGCTTAACGGCAACCTTTCTTTGAACGGGGAGAACCTGATGCTCAACAGCATCGATATTGATGCGCTTATCATGAAGTACCAACGAAGCCAGAGCTTTAACCTCGTGGATGTGGGGGCGTTCTTTCTCGCGGGTCCCTTTGGGCCGGTACTCACCAAGAGCTACAATTTTGCAAGCCTGTACGAAGAGTCCCAGGGCGGAAAAGGGATCATCAGAAAACTTGTCTCGGTTTGGAAGGTAAAAAAGGGCATTGCCGAGGCGCTCGATGTAGCCCTTGCCTCAAAAAAGCAGAGGATTGCCATGAAAGGGAAATTGAACTTCATCAACGAGCGGTTTGTTGACGTAATCGTAGCGGCCCTCGATAAACGAGGGTGCGCCGTTTACAGCGAGAAAGTGCACGGGTCATTCCATAAACCAGAGATCGAGAAGGAAAGTATCTTTACGTCAATTGCCGGATCCGTATCAAATCCGCTGGAGAATGCATGGAAATTCATTCAGGGTAAAGAGTGCACGGTATTTTACTCAGGCTCCGTGTCGCAGCCGGAGGGGTAGCTTAGATTCTGAAAGTGTGTGTCTATCTGAGTTAGGAATAAATGGAACGAGATGACTGCAGCGATGCATAAGTAGATGAACGGTTAAGGGTGTCAAATCGGAGTGATAAAAGAGATATTATGCTAAGAAAAGCACGTTTTCCTATCAGGCGGAAGTTGAGCCATCTTTGAAGTTGAACAAACAAAATATTAATATGAAGGGAGAAGAAGTATGCCAATAATTAATTTAATTATTATTCTGGTTGTCGTTGGCGTGATTCTATGGGCAATTAATTCTTATATACCTATGCAGTCAACTATAAAGAAAATCTTGAATGCGGTAGTGGTTATTGGAGTGATTATATGGTTGTTGAGTGTTTTCGGGGTCATAGGCCCCCTCTCAAATTTTCATGTTGGGAGGTGAAGTGTCTGATAATTCTTTCGGTCGAGTTTAAACAGAGCAACTGCGAATGTAAAAGAATGAGAATCAAGGATCACCAGTTCGTAGGATGTTGAATTTAACCGTGAAAGAAAATGAGGAAAAATATGAAATTAATTAAGTCGGTCATATCTGTTTGTTTAATGGTTTGTCCTATGTTTATCGCGCAGACTGCCGCAGCCGAAATCTAAAAGGAGAAATATCATGAAATCAAGCACAAGGGACGATGCAGAAGGCAAGATGCATCAAGTGAAGGGTAAGATCAAGGAGGTCACCGGGAAAGTTATCATGAATTCCGACATGGAAGCCGAAGGCAAAGGCGAAATTTCTGCCGGGAAAACTCAAGAAAAGATCGGCAAGGTCAAGAAGTTCATTGGGAAGTAAACATAGACTTCCATAAAAAGACCCGCACAGAAATGGCAGACCAATCCAAAAATCCACGCATTCTGATAATAACTCCGGAGGTTACCTATTTGCCGGGCCGTTTGGGAGATATGGCCTGGTTGATTTGGCGCAGGAGGGCTGAAAATGGAGAAAGGGGAAAATATAATCGACGGCACAAAACTCAGACGGATTGCCGAAGAGGCGTTGAAGGAAGCGGCCGATGACCGTGGTGATCTTTCCGAGATTTCTCCTGAAGAAATGACGGACTTGATCCATGAGCTACGCGTACATCAGATCGAGCTCAAGATGCAAAACGAAGAGCTCCGACGCATTCAGGGAGAGCTTGAAAAGGAGCGGGATCGATATTCTCATCTGTATGACTTTGCACCGGTGGGCTATTTTACGGTCAGTAAAAAGGGGATCGTTGTGGAAGCCAATCTTACAGCCGCCACTCTGTTGGGAATGGAAAGATCCGCACTTATCGGCAGTCCGTTCAGTCGTTTTGTCCTGCGTGAGGATCAGGATATTCTTTATTTTCATCGAAAGCGTCTTTTAGAAACAAAGAAACTACAGTCCTGCAGATTGAGGTTGGTCAAAAAGGGCAGCAGCGAATTTTACGCGAATCTGGAATGGATGATTGTTGAGGATGAGGATGGCGGTGTCAATCAGACCAGAATTGTGGCCAGTGATATCACAGAACAGAAGGCACTCGAAAACAAGCTTCGACAAGTAAGAAAAATGGAAGCCATTGGTACGATCGCAGGCGGAATTGCCCACCAATTCAACAATGCCCTGCATATAATTACAGGCAGGATTGACCTGCTGGAGATGGATTTTCCCGGTGATGAGAAGGTATTCAATTTTGCCAAAGAAATGAAAAATTCCGCTTTCCGTATGGCTCAACTGACCGCTCAACTGCTGGCCTATGCCAGAGGCGGAAAATATCATGCTAAAACAGTATCATTGGGTGTTTTCGTCAGAGAAACATTACCTTTGGAAAAACATGTCGTTGATTCTTCCATCAATGTGGATTTAGATTTGCCTCGGGATATGCCCAATGTAAAAGTCGACCTGATTCAGTTGCAGATGGTGCTGTCTGCCGTTCTGGTCAATGCATCTGAGGCAATAGAGGGCGAAGGGTGTATCCGGGTTGCCTGTAGGAATGAAATAATTACGGAAAAGATTGACGGAAGTTCCCCCAAATTAGCGCCTGGAAGCTATGTCTGTCTGAAAATCGCTGATAATGGAAAGGGCATGAATGAAGAAACCAATAAACGGGTATTTGAACCTTTTTTCACAACCAAGGCTGAGGGGCGTGGTCTTGGGTTGGCGGCAGCTTATGGCATTGTCAAAAACCATAATGGTTGGATATCGGTTGATTCTGAATTGGGCAAGGGAACTGTTGTTGAAATCTATCTGCCTGCAGCAGAAGCTTCTGTCAAAGAAGCTGCTAAATCAAAGCCAAAGGCCGAACTAACTAAAGGTCAAGGCACCATACTGGTTATTGAAGATGAAGAGCTGGTTATGAAAGTAACCCGGGAAATATTAGCAAAACTGGGCTACCGCGTCTTAGAGGCCAAAACAGGTCAAGAAGCCATTGACGTTGTTAAAACTTTTGATGGTGATATTGATCTTGCCATGCTTGATATTCTTTTACCTGATATAAGTGGCGACATCATCTACCCGTTGCTCATGAAAGTTCGTCCCAATTTGAAGGTGATCGTTTTCAGTGGTTATTCCATAGACGGACCGGCACAGAAAATTTTGAATGCAGGAGCTGAAGATTTTATGCAGAAACCATTTACGATAGTAGATTTATCAGAAAAACTGAAGAACATATTAGATGGCGAGCAATAAGACTCCGTTCAAGGATTATCCTTTGCTTGAATTTGGATTTGACAGATAAATTCAATAATATCAGACCAATAAAGGTCATATATGACGTTTTTGGCAAATATGACCATTTTATATGGCTGTTAATAACTGTCTTGAAAGTGCTTTTTAAACTAATTAAACCAACCCAAAATCACAAGGAGTTTAAGATGATGAAACGAACACTGATGGTGTCTGCATTAGCTGCTGTCTTGATTTTGTATAGTGGATTCGCGTTTGCGGCTGACCAGGACGAACAAATCTACGGCAGCCAACTCATGACCCAACAAGAGCGAACTGAGTATCGCGTCAAAATGCGTGCCGCGAAAACCGCCCAGGAACGAGAGCAAATCCGAAATGAGCATCACGAGCAGCTGAAAGAGCGAGCCAAGGAGCGCGGTGTAACACTGCCCGACGAACCACCTGTTAGAGGGGGCGGCATGGGACCGGGCGGTGGTGGTATGGGTCACGGTGGTGGCGGCATGGGACCGGGCGGTGGTGGTATGGGTCACGGTGGCGGCGGTATGGGGCCGGGTGGGAGTCGTGGCTATTGACATCACCTATCATCATTGCGCTACAGCAAAATAAGCTCCTCTGTATTCTGCGCGGCTTCGTCTGCGTTCTATAAACCCATGGGGGTCAGACTTTGCTAAAAGACCATGCTAACAGGCTGAAATTAAAGAGTTACATCTTTTACAAATTACATTGTGTTAAGTCGTGTCGGATAAATGAATTTCAAATCTATCATTCGGCTTTCTTAAATATGTGGATGTGGAGATCCAATAGCTTTTATTTATGGGTTACTAAGGTTAGAAAACGTACCAAAACATGAAAGGAGACTGTTATGACGAAGGGCAAATATCTTTTTTATCATATCGTGATTATAATGTTTTTATCATTTATCGGTGCCTGTACAAGCACCAATCTCAATGTCAAACCCATTGCCAAGTCGGAGAATCCTACCGATCAAATTAACCGTCTGGAAAATGATCTGGCCGCAGCATATAAGAACCAACTCAATGTTCTGGCGCCCACCTGGTTTGCAAAAGCCGAGTCATCACTTAGCCAGGCCAAGAAAGGGCTTGAGAAAGGAGAAGAACTAACCCAAATCCTAAACAATATTGCCGAGGGACACGCACAGCTTAAAAAAGCTGAAGAAATATCCCAGGTCACGCGAACCTCGCTGGCCGACGTGATTAAAAGTCGCGATCTTGCACGACAGGCAGGTGCTGCAAAATTAGGATATGATTATACCAGTGCTGAGCAAACATTTTTGAGTCTTACAAAGGCTATTGAAAAAGGTGACCTGGCATATGCAGAAAAACGCAAGACAGGGCTTGCCGATACCTTTCGCAAACTTGAAATGCGTGCCATTAAAGACGAAACTCTTGGAGAGGTACGAACGCTTATCGAACGGGCCAAAAACGATAGAGTTGATAAAATAGCGCCCCGGTCTTTTAAACTTGCCCAGAATAAACTGTCTGAAGCCGATGCGTTTATTACTCAACATCCTTACGAGAAAGAAATGATGCAGCAAAAAGCCAATGAGGCGTTGTTCATGTCGCAGCGGATGTTTCAGATCGCCGATCAGAGTAAAAAATTTAAAGACATGGAACCGGAAGACTTGACACTTTGGATGGAAAAAATCTTGTACGAAATAACAGCAAAACTTGCAGCAACAGACATGCGTAACCAGACGTATGATATACAGGTGAAGAATATCGTCGGTTCCATTGATGCACTTCAGAAGGACCGTCAATTCATGTTTGACAAAGTCAAAACGCTCAATTCGGAAATAGAAACTAAAAATTCACAAATCGCCGATCTTGAGGGTAAGACCCGTGAACAGCAAATTGTTCAGGGACGTCTGGAAGCTGAAAAGCGATTCAATGAATTGTTTATGGAAGTCCAAAATCTTTTTAGTCCGGATGAAGCGGAAGTATACAAAAAAGGTAATTCACTGGTCATTCGATTAAGAGCGATTCAATTTCCTGTGGGAAAAAGCGTTATCATGCCGGATAATTATCCCTTAATCAGTAAAATACAGCAGTCGATCCGGATATTCGGTGAACCGGATGTGACCATTGAAGGTCATACAGATAGTACAGGCTCAAATGAACTTAACGAGCTTTTATCCCAGCAAAGAGCCGAGAGTGTCCGCCAATATCTATTGGCAAACAAGACATTGTCCTATGACCGAATCGTTGCGGTGGGTTATGGCTCTTCAAAACCGTTGGCCTCTAATGCAACAGAAGAAGGCCGTGCCGTCAACCGGCGGATCGATGTCATTATTAAGCCCCAAGCTCAGGCCGGTGGGAATTAACATTTGAATCTTGCATGAAAATTGGATGAATCTCCCTGCCGCAATCTGCAGGGAGATTCATTGTTGATAATTTTGATCTGAACGAGGGATATCACAGATCAATCACTATCAAATCTCAAGTGTCGATTAAATTTTCATAAGTTGTATTGGAACCAACGTTTTACTTGGAATCATCCCTGCCTTCTTTGTATCCCCGCTCGAACTCGGATTTGGCTTTTGTGAAACTTGCCTTGAGAATTTCCCATGAATTTTCAAGCCCCTGCTTAAGATTTTCCAAGGCCCCTTCGCCAGCCTGTTGCAGTTCACCGATCTTATCCTCAACTTCTTTAAGCCTTGCACGTAAATCAGCAATCCGTTTATGATACTCGATTTTCGCCCTGACCTCTGCCTGATCAGCCTTAGTTTCCAGCTCGTTGATATCGGCGTTCCATTCGTCCAATTGAGCTTTCAGCTTTTGCACGAAGGCGTCTCTTTTATCGTTCATCTTGATCGTCTCCTTTCAGTTTACATTTTCGATATTTTGGATGCCTGACGCATCTTGCCGTCTAAAGGTCTTTGACTTTCAGCCGCACTCAGTTATTCAACCTTGTCAACTGCCGACTTGAACCTGCATTTTATGGCAACCAGGATGTAAAGCATAGGTTCGTCAATGAACGTTTCTATTTCAAACCCAAAGGGCTTGAGCAAAGCACCGGCTTCCGGCTCTTCCGGAAATTCATCAAGAGGGAAAGGCGCACCCTTTTTTAATGAAAGAATAAATGCTTTCCCCAGTGGATGGCTGATAACAATGCGTCCTTTAACTTTCATCATCCTGCTGATATTAGAGAAAGCGACTGCCTTATCAACGATGTTGGGATAACAGGCATTTATGAATGTAGCATCTATACTGCCTTTCGGCAACTTGAGATCCCGGACATCCGCCATAATTGTTTTCACGTAGGGGTAATTTTTTATCAGTTGTTCCAACATACGCCTTGAAAGATCGCAGGCATAAATGCTACCGGGCTTGTATTTCTTGATTATGGGGATCAAAATTCCCGTGCCGGATCCCACATCAAGAACTGTATCACCTTTGGCGATGTTGCCATTTGCCACGATTTCCTCCAGACGTTCAGGTACGCCCTCAGGTAAAGGCGGCTCAAAGAGTTGGTAGAGTTTATCAAATGAAATTCGCTGGAGCTGGTTGATCCTCTGAATTTCCTCTTCGCTGAGAGTATTAAAAGATGTCATAAGCGCCTTTAGGGTATTGCTGTGATGAGGGAGTTCCTATACTAAATTTTTAGTGTCTTGCAGCTAAGCGACGAATCAGGGTTGAAAGAACAGCCAGCATGAAGTATGATAGCCATATACATTGGAGTTCAGTATTCTGAAGATTGGCTGCCTACAGCATACCTTACTTATCAGATTTGAAAAAGTTTTTTTTCAACATGGGTGAGATTATCAGGAAGCAAGACAGGCTGACTCTTGGAGAGCATGGGGGTGAAACTCTTAACCACAACCGCTGTCTTATGACACTTGCTATCAACAAGGAGGATACCGTGGTGGAAGATCCTTCCACGGAGCGCCTGTACGCAGTATCCATAGGATGCCGTTGAGAACGTCCCTCGGTTCACGTCGCGGCCGTCCTCGACCATCTTGCATACAGATCCGTCTCTGGCATTGTTCGCTTAACGTTTCGTGTTTGCACGTTTAAACGCATATTTAACAATATTTTTAAAAAAAACAAATATTTAGCTTGCTTTCTTTCCAAATGAAGGTTATTATATATTTAATCAATTAAGTCCTGCTTAATCTGCGGGACGGTTTCTCTCTGAAGGAACAATCCATTTGCCAAAGTGGCCCCTCCAGTTTGTTACGTTGAAAATTTCTGATAAAAATAAAGTATTTCATTAATCAAAGATTATTTGCAATTTGTGAAAGAGCATAAGGTGATTTGCTGATCTAATAGATAAGCGACACGGGATATTTTATGTTTTTGAATCAATCAGTGTTATTTAAGGAGGTTTAGATGGTAAGAATCAAAACAAGACAGGAAATTAAACGGCGGAAGGTGACATTTTCACTTGAAAACGCCGATGCCAATGAAGTCTTTTTGATAGGGGATTTTAACAAATGGAATCCGAAAAGCCACCCTATGAAAAGCAATGAAAACGGGGCGTGGATCAGGAACGTGATAATTCCTCCCGGAGAATACGAATACAAGTTTATTGTTGACGGTCAATGGAAAGAAGATCCCCAAAATGATCAACTAAATCCCAATTGCTTCGGGACTAACAACAACATTATAAATGTGACCGCAAAAAAATAAAGGATCTGAATCATAAATTTAAATATAAAGGAGTTAAAAATGGCAGAAATAAAAGGATTGATGAAACCGGTTAAGCTGAAAAATGAGCTGGCAGAGTTTCTGGGAGCAACAGAACTCCCCAGGACAGAGATTACCAAAAAACTATGGGACTATATTAAAGCGAATAAACTTCAGACAAAGACTGAAAATGGAAAGCCTGAGAACGCAGGCAAGTTCATTGTGGCTGATACGAGTTTGCTCCCGATCTTCAAAAACACAAAATCCAAAAGCAAATCAGGCAAGGTCACTGACCTTACAAATCTGAAAGAAGGCCAGACGATCCACATGATGCAGATGGCCGCTGTTGTCGGCGCAAACATAGAATAAGCTTAAAGTGTGCCTGCATATGAATAATGCATTTCAGCAAGGATGCATGCGAGCCTTTGATAATGACGGTTATACGGTAATTGTCAAATGTCAGAACATCGATAACCCAAGTCTAACGGTAAAAAATGTCAGGACATAAATTTTGTCCCCGGGCTTATCACGTTGGCGTAATATTTAGATAATTCAGAAGAGAAATGGCAGACCAATCCAAAAATCCACGCATTCTGATAGTAACGCCGGAGGTCACCTATTTGCCGGACCGCATGGGAGATATGGCCTCCTTTTTTACAGCCAAGGCAGGGGGCCTTGCCGACGTTTCAGCCGCACTGATCACGGCCCTGTTTGAACAGGGGGCCGACGTGCATGTTGCCCTTCCGGACTACCGCGCCATCTTCAGTGACGGGCTGACCCCTGTTTTAAAAAAAGAGCTCCGTAGAATCCATCGCATCATGCCCGATGAACACATCCATCTGGCAAGAGACCGGGCCTTTTATTACATCAACCGTGTCTACTCTTCGTATGGAGAAGAAAACATCAAACTCGCCCTGGCGTTTCAGCGTGAGGTGATCAGTCATATCGTCCCCCAAGTTCAACCGGATCTGATTCATTGTAACGACTGGATGACCGGTCTAATTCCGGCGATGGCCCGGCAGATGGGAATCCCCTGTCTTTTTACGATTCACAACATACACACCGTAAAAATAACCCTGGCCTATATCGAGGACCGGGGAATCGATGCCGCCTATTTCTGGCAGAATTTGTATTGCGAAAAAATGGCCGAAAGCTATGAGGACGCAAGGGATACCATTCCCGTAGATATGCTCACCAGCGGAATTTTTGCCGCTCATTTTGTAAATGTCGTCAGTCCGACCTTCCTGGAGGAAATCGTTCACGGGCAGCATCATTTTATCGAGCCTCCCATCCAGCGGGAATTGGCCAATAAATATTATGCCGACTGTGCTTATGGAATTCTGAATGCACCGGACCCGGCTTTTAATCCTGCCACCGACAAACACCTCAACAAAAATTACAGCGTGGGGAACTTTGTTACGGGCAAACGGGAAAACAAGCTGTTTTTGCAGGACAAGCTGGGCCTAATTAAAGACAAAAAAGCACCCGTCTTCTTCTGGCCATCCCGGCTCGATCCGGTTCAAAAGGGATGCCAACTGCTATCGGAAATTTTTTACCCGTTTATTTCGAAATACTGGGACCAGAATCTGCAGGTCATCTTTGTCGCCGACGGCAATTACCAGATGATATTCAGAGACATTGTTAATAATCACGGATTTCAAAAACGCGTGGCAATCTGCGATTTTGATTACCAACTGGAGCATTTGACGTACGCGGCTGCGGATTTTATCCTGATGCCCTCGCGTTTCGAGCCCTGCGGCCTTCCGCAAATGATAGCCCCGCTTTACGGCGCCCTCCCGGTAGCCCATGATACCGGCGGAATCCATGATACCATCAAAGATCTGAATGTTGAAAACAATTTCGGCAACGGCTTTTTGTTTAAAACCTTTGACGCCAACGGCCTCTTCTATGCCATCAACCAGGCCATGAACTTTTATAATTTGCCCGATCGTACAAAGGCAAAGCAAATCAAAAGGGTCATGACCGAAAGTGCCGCCCAATTTACTTATGTCGCAACTGCTCGGCAATATATCGAGCTTTATGAGAAGATGTTAAAGCGCCCCTTAATTATTTAACCGGGTACATACGTATAGCCAATTAGCAATTGAGTTATTGTCTATGAAGGACTCGGATTTCATTTAGAACTGTCACTTCAAAATCATTGATATCAAAATAGAGTTTTATTCGAGTTTTTTATCCTAAAGCGCCATGCGCAATACCATTCATCGGGATGATCATCCGGCGGACAGCCGATACACTCGGTGCCAATTCTCGAATCTATGGATTCTGCGAAATAGGTATACTCCACAAGTCCTCCGGACTTACACGGATAATCTTCAAGCCCTTTGCGTTTTCTTGCTGACTGAACCCGGCACTCATTCATTTGAAAGATAAAACCGCCATCCTCTTCATCGACAATTAAATGGGTGTTGACGCGAGCATAGACACGAAAGTTCAGGGCTTTTTTTAAACCCTCGAGTCCCGGTTTTTCAGGAAGGTTCAAAAAATTCTTTATGGCCCGGGCTTCAAAAGGGGAAAACTGAGCCCAGCATGAATCATTACATCGCTTGGCATCGTTCATGCCCCTGGTAAATTCCACGGCTTGAAACCACACCCCGTCATTTACTATCCAGTTCGCCGCCACACTATCCATAAGTGCCATCAAAGATTCTTTCGGCATGTTCAATAGCGGCAATGGAATGTTGTCTTTCATTTCAAACCCGAGCACTTTTGACAGCCGTTTCATTTGAATGTCATAGCCTCTTTTAGATGCAGTTTGAAGAATATCGAGGGCTTTTTCCATTCCCATCTGATGTTTGACTTCATTGAACCATAGGGCATAATGGATGATGATACGATGGAACATGTCAAGTATAAATTTTGCGGTGTGTTCGTGATCCAGGTCTTCTATGGAATTGACGTTGGTTAAATCCAAAATTTCTCCTTATTAACGTCCATAAATGGTATCTATCCTTCGTAGAGCATTGCTAATATAGTAGCCTTCCCTTTTTTCGAAGCGACCAGATGCGGCGTTGTGGACAGATAATAGGCACTGTCTCCGGGTTCGAGGTCGTATGTATCCTCTCCGATATTCAGCACAATGGTGCCATCCAACACATAGATGAATTCTTCGCCGTCATGCACGGAAACTTCTTTATCAGGGTTTTCTTCAAGTTGAACAATCAGTGCTTCCATGTGCCGCCCCTGTACTTCCGGGGCCAGGCTTTTATAAATATAAACCTGTTTTTGGCCTTTTTGAGAAGTGGACCGGGAGACGATTTTTTGTTCGTTCTTTCGAGTAATTGAATAGAGTTTGTCTCCTGTTCCCGAAATCAGACGGCTAAACGCACTGTCAAGGGCCTTGGAAAGCTTGATCACCGTTCCGAGTTGAGGCTGAACTTTATTGGTTTCGATGTTTGATAAAAATTCTATGTCAAATCCTGTCAAGTTTGAAAGCTCTTCTATAGAAAGCCCTTTTTGTTCTCGGAGCATTCTGATCCGTTTGCCGATTTCTTCGACGCCCTCGCAGGTCGCCTCAGAAATATCACCGGTCAGATCTTCAAAAAAATCGACATTGATGTGGGGGGGCTTTTTTTTGCGTTCCATTTTGAACTCCTTATATTCGTCCAGTCAACCCTTTAGGTATTCTTCCGGTATGCACACATTCCGAGCGGAGCCGCCGGCCTACAATCTTTTCCATCATACGCCCGATGTTGAGCACCCGGTCCACATCGATGCCGGTATCAATACCCATCTCATCCATCATCACCACCATGTCTTCGGTGGAAACAAGCCCCACAATACCCGGATCCTCATAATAGTATTTTCCGGTGCCGGGAACCGGAACGCCGTCCATAAAGTTGGCGGGCTGGCCGCCGGTTCCACCTAAAGTCGATTCGAAATGTGTGATTCCAGCCTGAAGCGCAGCCAGCACATTGGCAAGGCCCCATCCCCGGGTGACATGAAAGTGGGCAATGTGTTTTGACGGATCCGGGATGGCATCAAGAATCATGGAGTAATACTCATACACCTTGTTGGGCGGTGCAGATCCGTCATGATCGGCATGTTCGATGTCGTCCGCCCCTATGTCCAGCCAGCGCTGTGTAAATTCAACGGCTTTTGTCAACTCCGTCGGGCCTTCAATGGGACATCCCCATATGGTGCTTACCGTACCGCAGACATTCATCCCTGCTTCATGGGCTTTTGGGATATATGTTTCGCACATCTTCCAGTATTCATCCAAAGAGAGCCCGGAGTTGGTCCTATGGTGGGATTCGCTGGTGGAGACCATAAACAAAATTCGGTCCGGTCCATAGCCTTCTTCGCGGGCCTGGATGGTCCTTTCCACAGCCCTTTCCCGGATGGTTATGGCGGTAATTTCCACATCATTTATTAGGTGACTCACTTTCTTGCTGGTACAAAGGCGCTTTGAAAGTTCATCGGCATCTTTAAACTGAGGCATCACCTTGGGGTTGCCAAAATTGGTGACTTCCAGGCGTTTGAATCCTGCAAGAATAAGCTCTTCAGCCAACCATAGTTTTGCATCGGTTGGGATAAATTTTTCTTCATGCTGGAAACCGTCTCTGACGGTTATATCTCCTAAAACGACTTTTTTTGGATAGTGTAGTAGGGCCATCTTTTCTCCTTGTTAAAACCGAAAGTTTCCAAAAGAAGGCTCACCAATGGGTTTCAACAGACTGACCTCAAATGCCATGGCAAGCCAGTTGCGAATTTCAGAAAATTTTAGAACCCTGTCATTTAGCAGGCGAGCGCCGCAGTAGAACGGATGTGCTTCTGAATCGTATTTTTTGATCAACTGTTGACTGAAATCTTCTTTTTCCGAATCGGTCATCGGATTATTCTGTTTGGCCCGTTTTCGCTTTTCAATGGAGAGCAGGACACCGGCAGCACTTCTTCCGCTCATGACAGACGTTCTTGCCCGCATGGTGGAAAATAGAAAATGGGGTCTGTATGCCCTGCCGCACATTCCGTAATTGGCTGCCCCGTTGTCCGGTCCGATGACAAGCTGAATGCGGGGCACCTGGGCACATGAAACCGCCCTTACCATATCTGCGCCGTATTTCCCGATCCCCATATGTTCTGATTCCGATCCCACCATGTATCCCGGCGAATTCTGGACAAACAGCAAAGGGATTTTCTCCTGACAGCAGCGGACAATCCATTCCGTGGCTTTGCATGCGGCTTCAAAAAATATGATGCCCACAGCATTGGCTGCAACGACCCCCACAGTGATGCCTTTAAGGCGCATCTTGCCGGCCACGATATTATTTCCCCGGCCCGGGGCATAGTCCTTTTTATACTCGGAAAAGAGGCTGTCATCAGCAATGGCTTCAAGAAATGAATGAACATTGATTCCCTGATAAACAGAAGCCGGCAGGATCTCATAAACGGCATCTTCGGACACTTGTGGCGGTGTTTCGGCATAGCGGTGGAGATGAAGTTTCTGGGGAGGTTCCAGCATGAGAATCTCGCGAACGCGGGAAATGGCGTCATCCTGATCAGTGCAAAAATAATCTGCCCCGCCGGAAACCTGAGTATGCACTTTTGCTCCGCCCAGATCTTCAGCGGAGATAACTTCGCCGGTTGCCATTTTTACCAGCGGAGGACCGCCCAAAAAAGAGTAGGCCAGTTTGTCAATCATTACCGACTGACAGGCCATAAAAACGATGTAGGCGCCGCCTGCCGTATTGCCGCCGGTGCTCATGGTAATCTGCTTAAGCCCCATGGCCGACATTCGTGCCATATTATAAAACATGGATCCAAAGTGCTGATCGTCAGGGAAAACGTCGGCCTGCATGGGGAGGAAAGCGCCGCCTGAATCTGCAATATAAACACAGTTCAGTCCGCAGTGCTCGGCAATGGCCTGGGCTCTCATATGTTTTTTTAATGTAATCGGAAAATAGGTGCCGGCTTTCACACGACTGTCATTGGCAAAAATCATGGTCCAGTTGCCGTGTATTTTTCCCAATCCCGTTACGAGCCCGCCGCAGGGAACATCCATAACCCCGGGATAATCCATTCCAAACCCTGCGATACCACCCAGTTCATAAAATTCGGTCTCCGGATCGATGAGTTTTTTGATAAGTTCCCGGACCGGCCGTTTTCCCTGCTTTATGAGCCTTTCTACAGCCTTTTCTCCACCAGGCCACATGGCTTGGTAAACCCGTTCATCCAGTTTTTTTTCTTCATTTTCCCAGAATGATCGATTTTCGCTGGTCATCGGATTTCCTTTATCTGCCTTTATATACCGGTTTTCGTTTTTCCTGAAAAGCGGCCAAACCTTCGAGACGATCCTCCGTCGGGATGGTGAGCCAGTAAGCATTGGATTCAATGTCCAGGCCGGTGTGAAGATCCGTTTCAAGGCCGTAATTGATGGCATACTTGGCTTGTTCAATGGCAATGGGACCGGCTTCGCAAATCATGGCGGCCATTTTGAGACATTCATCAAGAAGCGATGCCTGCTCGCATATTTGATTGACAAGTCCGATCTGCAAGGCTTCTTGTGCATCGACACGACGTCCGGTAAAGATGAGTTCTTTTGCTTTTCCCCGCCCGATCAACCTCGGAAGTCTCTGGGTGCCACCTGCTCCGGGAATGATGGCCAGACGGGTTTCTGTAAGGCCCATTAGCGAATTCATGGATGCGACTCGGATATCACAGGCAAGAGCAAGCTCGGTTCCACCACCCAAGGCGACGCCGTTTATAGCGGCAATCACCGGCTTGTTCAAAAGTTCAATGGAAGTAAAAAGATTTCTGATGGTAAAAATGAACGTTTTTACCTGAGATTCACTATAGGTGGTTCTTTCTTTTAAATCCGCTCCGGCACAAAAGGCTTTTGGTCCGGACCCGGTGATGATGATCACACGAATATTCGTATTGAATTTAAGGGCTTCAATTTGTTCTTCAAGGGCATGAAGCAATGCAAAATTAAAAGAATTCATTACTTCAGCCCGGTTTAGTGTCAGAATCGCAATGCCATCGCGTTCTTCCACCAAGAGAACCTTGTCTTCCATCTGTTTTATCCTTTACCAGTTTTCATGAAATATTCAGGTTAACATCCGATATACCGGGAAATGACGATTCTCTGGACCTCGGATGTTCCTTCTCCGATGTCGAGAAGTTTTTGATCCCGGTAAAATCTTTCCACGTTGTATTCCTTCATCAAGCCATATCCGCCATGGATCTGGACCGCATGGTTCGCTACCCGACCCATAAGTTCAGAACAGTAAAGCTTGGCCATGGCGGCTTCCTTTTCAAAAGGCCGTTGGTGATCTTTCAGCCAGCAGGCCTTATATAAGAGATTGCGAGCGCATTCAATTTCAAGGGCGCAGTCTGCCAGTTTAAAGGCCACGGCCTGGAACTTACAAATGGGTTGTCCGAACTGAACCCTGTTTTTGGCATATTTGAGTGCGGCTTCGTAGGCCCCTTGTGAACCGCCGAGGCCCATAGCGGCAATGGAGAGTCTGCCGCCATCGAGGGTTGCGAGCATTTGGTGAAAACCGTCTCCCGGCAAACCTAAAATATTATTTTTAGAAATTCTGACATCATCAAAATAAAGTTCAGCGGTGTCTGACGCCCGCCACATCATCTTTTTATGCATGGTTACGGCTTTAAAACCCGGTGTTCCGTGTTCAACCAAAAAGCACGTATATTCCGGTTTTCCACTGGGTCGGGCACCGGTGACCGCCTGAACCGTTACCCCCATACTCATGTCGCAAGCGGCATTGGTAATGAAAATTTTAGATCCGTTGAGAACCCATTCGTTGCCATCTTTTACGGCAGTGGTTTTGCTGCCGCCGGCATCGGAACCGGCAGTCGGTTCCGTGAGGCCAAAGCCCCATAGCCCCTCACCGGAGCAGAGTTTAGGGAGATACTTTTTCTTTTGTTCTTCTGTGCCAAAATAGTATATGGGGCCGATTCCCAGGGAGTTCCCTGCGGCAACGGTGGCTGCCTGAGATCCATCCACCCTTGCAATCTCTTCGACGGCAATGATGTAGGACAGATAGTCCATGTCCTGACCATCATATTCCTCTGAGACGAACATACCGAAAAGGCCGATTTCACCCATTTTTCGTGTGACTTCAGCGGAAAACTCTTCTTTTTCATCGAGTTCCGAAGCCACCGGTGCAATTTCACTCTGTGCAAATTTTCGAACTTCTCTGCGGATCATTTCCTGTTCTTTGGTAAGATCGAAATCCAAGGCCAATCTCCTCGTTTTATGTCCTGTATTCGAAACAGTGTCTAATGACAAGCCCGTTAAAGGTTGTCTGAAGGAGGCATTAGCGACCCTTCCATACGGGGTCGCGTTTTTCCATAAAAGCGTTAACTCCTTCTATGGCGTCTTCAGTAGCGCTAAGGGAAGAGAAGAGTTCATCCATATAGTCAACGGCCTGGTGATACGGGATTTCCGACATTGCGTAGACGCCGATTTTTCCAGTCTGTACCGCCTGAGGGCTTTTCTTGGCAATTTTTGCAGCAAGCTTCATGGTTTCGGCTTCAAGATCGTCCGGCGGCACCACTTTGTTGATCAAGCCGAATTGTTGGGCTTCAGCGGCTGAAATAATATCTCCGGTGAGGATCATTTCAAGGGCTTTCTTTCGACCGACATGGCGCACCAGGGGTACGGCCGGGCCCAAACAGATTAATCCCACATTAATGGCAGTGGTTCCGAACCTGGCATTTTCGGCGGCCACCGCCAGATCGCAGGCAAATACAAGACCGGCGCCATTGGCCACTGCGGCGCCTTTGACCGAGGCGATCACCGGTTTTTTCATCCGGGGCAGGGTGTGATAAAACTCATCCACTATAGCCAGAAATTCCCGAAGTTCTTTGGGACTTTTTCCCTGGAATTCCGGGAGAGAGATGCCGGTTGAAAAATGCTTGCCTGCAGCACGGATCACTACGACACGGACGTCGTCATCCTGATCCATCTCCAAAAGAGCATCATTCAATGCTCTGGCAAAGGGTACGTTAAAGGTATTCATCGCTTCCGCTCGGTTCAGCGTAATGACGCCGATCATATCCTGCTTTTCGGTTAGTACGAGGTCTTTTTCCATAATATACCCTCCTTTTTTAAAGCCTTATATCAGTTTTTATACCTAATTTATGGATGGGCACTGATTAGTGTCCATCCATGAATCTAAAACGAACACAATGGGTGCCCAATTCAGAAATGAGCAATTTTTGTTCTGATCAAGGCCGCACAAGGGTTTGCGGTGAGGCGTACGTCTGTACGCCGCAGCCGGAAGCCCGCGGAGAACGCCGATCAGGACAAAAATGGCCATTTATGGATGGGCACTAATTAATTTAAGGCAAAACATTTCATTAATCAAGGATCATTCATTTTACCGATCAAAGAAGGCCTTACCATCTTATCATAAAAGTTTTATGTGTGTAATGGTTTAGTTCTTTGAAACAAATTAATGGTTATAATTATGAACGAGCGCTCGGTCACAAGCCTGAGTTTATGTGTACCCTTGATAAACAAATTTGTCAATAGCTATGTTACTGATTGATTTATAAGGTATATTTTGTGTTGAAGAGTTTCTTTGTTCAGAGGAAACCTCTTGACAGTGAGGATGGGCACATGGTATCAATTATGAACGAGCGCTCGGTCAGATATCTTTGTCGAATAACATTTTGGAGTTGTTATGGAACAACGGCATGCAACAAAAGAAATACCTACTCAAATAAAAAATCCTGAACTTGTGGAACAGCGTCATCGCCAGATCGTCGATGCTGCGGTCCCGTTGTTCATCAATCATGGGTTTCACAAGACCACAACACGGCAGATCGCCCGTTCCGCAGGTATTTCCATTGGTTCATTGTACGAATATATTGCTTCTAAAGAAGATATTTTGTATCTGGTTTGCGATTTTATCCATGCCGAGGTCGAACGGGGGGTTTCAGAAGCCATGACAAGAGCTTCAGGCGGCCGCAGTTCACTGGCTGAGGTGATTCGTGAATATTTTTTAGTCTGCAATCGAATGAACGACCATATCCTTCTGATTTACCAGGAGACTCAATCTCTTCCGCCCCAATGGCGTAAAAAGGTGCTCGAGAATGAAGTGCGCATTACCGGCATTTTTATGGAAGTGCTGGAACGTTTGATTTCATCCGGTGATTTACCACATTTAAGTGAACGCTCCATGGAACTTATTGCACACAATATTTCCGTTCTGGGCCATATGTGGACGTTCCGACGCTGGTTTCTTGCCCGACATTACAGTATCGAAGATTATATCGAGTTACAGACCGAATTTATTCTTGGACCTAAGCAGGGCGTTTCAAATTTTAAAAGAGGATAAAAAATTAATGATACCTGAAACAGGAATGTTTTCAACAGACTAAAATGTTACAAAATTATCAGTTTTTCAAGGAGGATGGATGACGATGGAAGTTGCAGTTTACAACCCCAAACACCCCATTAGAATCGTCACCGCAACATCCCTTTTTGACGGTCATGATGCTTCCATAAACATCATGCGTCGCATACTCCAGGATGTCGGTGTTGAGGTCATTCACTTGGGACATAACCGCTCTGTCCATGAAATCGTCGATGCTGCCATTCAGGAAGATGTCCAAGGGGTGGCGGTGTCAAGTTATCAGGGCGGTCATATGGAATTTTTTAAATACATCGTCGATCTTTTGAAAGAGAAAAATGTTTCGCATATCAGGGTTTTTGGCGGCGGCGGCGGGGTCATCGTACCTGAAGAGATAAAAGAACTGGAATCATACGGTGTCACTAAAATATATTCTCCTGAAGACGGTGCTAAAATGGGGCTGCTGGGTATGATCCATCACATGATAAAACAGATGGATTTTTCTACGGTTAAAAAAATCGATTTTGACTTTTCAGCGCTGTCACCGAACAACACCTTCATGGTGGCAAACCTGATTACCGCCGTTGAGCAGGCCAAGGCAAACGAAAACGGCCATCTTGCTTTACTCAGATCTAAAATCCAAGAAAAGATCGGGAAACGAAAAATACCGGTGATCGGCATTACCGGGACCGGCGGGGCCGGGAAATCATCTTTGACAGATGAAATTATCTTGAGAATTCTAAATGATCTCAAAGATATTCATCTGGCGGTCATCAGCAGTGATCCGTCCCGTCGCAAAACCGGCGGTGCGCTGTTAGGTGACAGAATACGTATGAATGCCATTGAAAATGATAGAGTTTATATGCGGAGCCTGGCCACCCGAAGATCACAGACGGAAATTCCCCATGCCCTGGCAGAAGCCATAGACGTTGTCAAAGCCGCGGGCTTTGACCTTGTCATTGCGGAAACAGCAGGCATCGGGCAGGGAGACTCGAGCATCATCGATCTTGTTGATGTATCGATCTATGTGATGACCAGTGAATTCGGGGCTGCCACCCAGCTCGAAAAAATAGACATGCTCGATTTTGCCCATCTTATTGTTGTGAACAAATTTGAGAAACAAGGCGGCGTGGATGCGGTGCGTGATGTGTGCAAACAGGTACAGCGCAATCGGAAGGCATGGGACAAATCTCCTGAGGAAATGCCTGTTTATGGAACCATTGCTTCCAAATTTAACGACGATGGCGTTACAGCCTTGTATCATGGGATTATCGATGCATTGTCGGAAAGAACAGGTATCGTATTGGATTCGGGTCTTTCCAGACCAAAAGAAAAGACCTCTACATCCAAAACCATTATAATTCCTCCGGAACGAACCCGTTACCTTGCTGAAATTGCCGCCACAATTAGAAAATATCATCAAGAAACCAAAGAGCAGGCAGAAGCGGTCCGAAAAGTCTGGCACCTCAAGGAGACCGCAACGACCCTATCCGCGGATCGTCTTATCGCCGATACACCAACGGTTTTAAATCGGCTCAAAATGGAAATTGAAAAGGTTGAAAACACACTGCATTCCGAGACGACCCGTCTGCTTGGAGACTGGGAAGATATCCAAAAGACTTACACGAAAGACGAGCTTACATACCGTGTTCGGAACCGGGACGTCAGTGTTCCGCTTTACATAACGTCAATGGCGCATACAAGAATTCCGAAGATTGTACTTCCCAAGTATAAGGATCCGGGAGAAATTTACACCTGGTTGAGAGAAGAAAATATTCCCGGTCGGTTTCCGTTTACCTCCGGTGTGTTTCCGTTAAAACGAGTTGACGAAGATCCCACACGTATGTTTGCAGGAGAAGGGGACCCTGCAAGGACCAATAGACGATTCAAGCTTTTATCTGCTGATGCCAAGGCCAAGCGTCTTTCCACGGCCTTTGATTCTGTCACATTATACGGCTGCGATCCGGACATAAGGCCGGATATCTACGGTAAAGTCGGCACTTCCGGCGTCAGTATATGTACCCTTGACGATGTGAAGGTGCTTTATGACGGTTTTAATCTGTGTGCACCCAACACATCTGTTTCCATGACCATCAACGGACCTGCTCCCATCATACTTGCCATGTTTTTAAATACCGCCGTGGATCAACAGGTGGATTCGTTTCGCGCCCGGGAAAAAAGAGAGCCTTCAAAGAGAGAATACGATGACATTCGATCCAAGGCCCTGTCCAATGTTCGTGGAACGGTTCAAGCGGATATTTTAAAAGAAGATCAAGGCCAAAACACCTGTATTTTTTCCATTGAATTTGCGCTGAAAATGATGGGAGATATCCAGAAATACTTTATCGACAACAACGTCCGGAATTTCTATTCGGTGTCCATTTCAGGATATCACATTGCTGAGGCCGGCGCCAATCCCCTTACGCAACTGGCCCTTACGCTGGCCAACGGATTTACCTATGTCGAATATTATCTGTCCCGGGGGATGTCCATCGATAGATTTGCACCCAATTTATCTTTTTTCTTTTCCAATGGCATGGACCCGGAATATACGGTTATCGGGAGAGTGGCCAGACGTATTTGGTCTATGGCCATAAAGAATAAATACGGCGGGTCCGCCCGGTCTCAGATGCTCAAATATCATGTTCAGACATCCGGCCGTTCCTTGCACAGTCAGGACATTCAGCTTAACGACATCCGGACAACGCTTCAGGCACTTTGTGCGATCTATGACAACTGCAACAGTTTGCACACCAATGCTTTTGATGAAGCCGTTACGACGCCGAGCCATGAATCGGTCCGGCGTGCGTTGGCGATTCAACTCATTATCAACCGGGAATGGGGACTTGCAAAAAATGAGAATTTGAATCAAGGCAGTTTTGTTGTCGAGGAGTTGACGCGGTTGGTGGAAGAAGCGGTTCTTGCAGAATTCGACAAGATCACCGAACGCGGCGGTGTCCTGGGCGCCATGGAAACCGGCTATCAGCGGAGCAAGATTCAAGAGGAATCGATGCATTATGAAAATTTAAAGCATACCGGCGAGCTGCCCATCATCGGTGTCAATACCTTTCGAGATCCTGATGCCGATTTGGAACAATTGAGCGAGTACATTGAGTTGTCCAGGGCCACCGAAAGTGAAAAGAAGTCACAACTTAACCGACTGGCGGCATTTAAGAAACGAAACAAAAAAGAAGCAGATAATGCATTGCAACGTCTTCAGAGCGTTGCCCTGTCAGGGGAAAACATCTTTGAAGAGCTGATGGAGACCGTGAAGGTGTGTACCCTGGGCCAGATTACCCAGGCGTTGTATGATGTGGGGGGAAAATATCGACGAAACATGTAAAGTTTCCAGTTCATAAATAGTTAAGGAGTCGGGGAATTTTTCTAAATCGTCGCTCCATGGATAATCTTTTTTTAAACCGCGTGAACTCGTGGCAAGGGCTCGTAAAGAAAGAACAGGAATCAATCTTTGAAAAATAAATAGGTTCGCTGCTCAACCTCCTATTTCTTTTAAAGATGAGATTGCGGTGTGCGCCTGTTCTTTCAAACGATCCCTAAGCCACTCAAACAGCACCCGCTTTATAAAAAGATCATCCATTCCGCTCTCCGAGGCGTAGGGTCTACCCTCCGGCCTGTAAGCCCTACGGGCTGGAAGCGGAGCCGGGGGCTGGGATTCAAGGATTTAAAAGAAAAACTCCCCGAGGGATCAACTTTCTCATCGAATAAATGCCTTATTTATGAGCTGTAAACGTGTTTAATGCTATTAATTTTAGATAATTCTAAAATTCATTCCAAAATCACCCCTTAGAAGGTTTTGATATAGGTTAAAAAAAAGAATAATAAGGAGATAGACATGAGAGAAGCAGTAATCGTGAGTGCGGTGAGAACACCATTAGGAAGTTTCAATGGTTCATTGGGTAATATCGGCGCAACCCGTTTGGGTGCTGTGGTGATCGAAGAAGCCGTTAAACGGGCAGGTATCCAGAAGGATGATGTCAATGAGGTGATTATGGGGATGGTGCTTCCATGTGGCTACGGACAGAATCCTGCCAGGCAGGCGACTGTTATGGCTGACATGCCTTTTGAGGTCGAATGTATCACCGTGAATAAGGTTTGCGGTTCAGCGCTAAAAGCGGTTATGCTGGCTGCCCAGGCGATTCAGGTGGGTGATGCGGATGTTGTCGTTGCAGGCGGAATGGAAAACATGAGCATGGCTCCGTATTATCTTGAAAAAGGTCGTTTTGGATATCGCATGGGACCCGGCAAGCTTGAAGATCATATGGTTCATGACGGTCTTTGGGATATTGTCAATGATTTTCACATGGGTATTTCCAATGAGCTGTGTTCAGAAAAGTACGACATCAGCCGCGAAGACCAGGATCGTTATGCTGAAGAGTCGTATCGTCGAACGCTTGAAGCCATCCGCAACGGTCGATTTAAAGATGAAATCGTTTCTGTTGAAATCCCCCGGCGAAAAGGGGATCCTGTTATTTTTGATCAGGATGAATGCCCCCGTGAGACGACCTTTGAAGCTCTTTCAAAAATGAAACCGGCGTTTAAAAAGGACGGAAGGGGAACGGCCGGTAATGCCTCCATCATCAGTGACGGTGCGGCAGCCGTGGTGGTCATGTCTAAAGACAAAGCCAGAACCTTGGGATGCCGGGTCATGGCGACCATCGGTGCTCAGGCATCTTTTGGTTTGGATATGAAATACCTTCTTGTAGCACCCATTTGGGCCATTCCCAAATGTTTGAAGAAGGAAGGGATTACCCTTTCAGATGTCGATCTTTTTGAAATCAACGAAGCGTTCAGCGGTTCGACGGCGGCGGTGCTGAAAGAGCTTAACTTGGATCATGCAAAGGTGAATGTAAACGGCGGGAGTGTTGCTCTGGGGCATCCCATCGGTGCCAGCGGATGTCGAGTGCTGGTGTCCCTTTTGCATGAAATGATTCGACAGGACAAAAAGATCGGGGTTGCTTCGCTGTGTCTCGGGGGTGGGGAAGGTGTTGCCATGGTGGTAAAAGGATAGGGAGAAAAACATGGACATCAAAACATTCGGCGTTATCGGTGCGGGTCAGATGGGAAACGGTATTGCTCAGGTTGCTGCCGTGAGCGGATTTAAAGTCATCATGAACGACATCAAGACCGAATTTGTCGAAAAAGGATTTGCCGACATAAAGAAGAATTTAAAGCGAACTGTCGACAAAGGCAGAATGACCGATGAAGAGATGAATGCTGTTCTTCAGCGGATCAGAACCAGCATAGACATCAAAGATATGGGATCTGTCGATTTTGCTGTCGAGGCCGCCACAGAAAATGAAACGATCAAGTTTCAGATATTTAAAGATCTGGATCAAATCTGTGAACCTCATGTGGTTCTTGCAACCAATACATCTTCCATTCCCATCGGACGGATTGCATCCCATACAAAACGCCCGGATAAGATTATCGGGATGCATTTTATGAATCCGGTTCCGATAATGAAACTGATTGAGATTATCCGGGGGCTTCGAACAACGGATGACACGTTTAAGACCACATGGAACCTGGCTGTAAAGCTGGGTAAAACGCCGGCTGAAGCAAATGATTACCCCGGTTTTATCATCAATCGAATACTCATGCCCATGATCAATGAAGCGGTGTATTGTCTGTATCATGGTGTGGGTTCCCGTGAAGATATCGATGCCGTCATGAAGCTGGGCGCAAACCATCCCATGGGTCCTCTGGCACTGGCGGATCTTATCGGATTGGATACCTGTCTGGCAATTATGGATACGCTTTTCGATGGGTTCAAAGATTCAAAGTACCGGCCCTGTCCGCTGCTCAAACGATATGTTGAGGCCGGCTGGCTGGGTAGAAAGGCAGGGCAGGGATTTTATGAATATAAATAGTGTTAATCCTAATCTTTGGATGGACACTGAATAAGGAGGCGATATGGCCAAAAAGAAAGCCGAGGCCGTTGCCCCGGTGGGGAAGAAGATAAAAAAGGAAAGGTTAAAAAAGAAGATGTCCTTAGATCGTGTGGCCAATGAAACCGGTTTTTCAGTCGATTATCTGAAAGAAGTGGAGAGTGGTAAAAAAATTCCGCCGGTGGGTGCCCTTTTGCAGATTGCAAGAGCGTTGGAGATAGATTCAGGTTTTTTCTTAAAAGAACAGGAGACGAGCTTAAGAAGTCGTATTAAAGCCTATACAAAGCGTACCGAAAATTATGCGTATACAACGCTGACACCCGGCGCTGAGAATAAACATTTAAAGGCGTTCAAGGTTTCCATCGATGCTATGACGGATCATAAAGGGGTGGGATACCATCATGAAGGTGAAGAATTTGTTTACGTGCTGGCCGGAAAGATTGAAGTGGTTGTGGGAGATCATATCAACAGACTCGATGTTGGGGATTCGCTGCACTTTAATTCGGGGATACGGCACCAGTTGAGGAATGTTGGAAACGAAGAAGCCGAACTTATCGTTGTCATCTATGGACCTTAGAGGTCAAAATAATTTGGCTCAAGGTTGTCAGAGATCGATGATTTCAGGATTGAGGATTTTGTCCGGATAGGTTGATGCATCTTGGGCATTTAAAAATTGGTGTTTTAAAACAAAAGTTAAGAGGGAGCAATCCATGTCTTTTGCGCTGACTGATGAGCAGATCATGATTCAGACCATGGCCCGGGAGTTTTCCAGGAAAGTTGTGGCTCTCACCGCTGCGGAACGCGATCAAACCAAAGAATTTCCAGCTGAAAATCTAAAGAAAATGGGAGAGTTGGGACTCATGGGGATGATGGTTCCGTTTGAGTATGAAGGTTCAGGAGCCGACACGGTGAGTTATGTCCTGGCCCTTTCAGAGATTGCCTACTCCTGTGCTTCAACCGCAGTGGTTATGTCGGTTCACAACTCCATCGTGTGTGAAAGCATTTACCGGTTAGGAACCGAGGATCAAAAGAAAAGATATTTAAAACCCCTTGCAGCAGGAGATATTATCGGCGCCTTTGCCATGACCGAACCCCACGCGGGATCCGATCCGGTAAGACAATCGACCACGGCGGTTCGAAAAGGGAATGAATATATTATAAATGGCACAAAACGTTTTACGACATCGGGTCGAAATGCCGGTCTGGTTATTGTAACCGCTATCACAGATGAAGCAAAACGTCACCATGGTATCAGTGCGTTTTTGGTTGAAAAGGGCACTCCTGGATTTGCCGTGGGCAACGAAGAAGATAAAATGGGACTTCGTGCTTCCGATACAACGGATCTTATATTTAACAATTGCCGAGTTCCCGCTGAAAACATACTGGGAGAAGAAGGAGACGGATTCAAAATTGCCATGAGAGCTCTGGACGGCGGACGTATTGGTATTGCAGCCCAGTCGGTAGGGGTTGCACAGGCGGCATTTGATGCGGCTGTCAAGTATGCTAAAAATCGAGAGCAGTTCGGGCAGTCGATTTCAAAATTCCAGGGGTTGCGATGGATCATCGCAGATATGGCCACAGAAATTGAAGCAGCTCGCCAGTTGATGCTTTCCGCCGCAGCCATGAAGGACAGGGGAGAAAGGTTTACAGCACAGGCGTCCATGGCCAAGCTGTTTGCTTCCGAGATGGTCAACCGGGTGACGGCAAAAGCGCTTCAGATGCACGGCGGATACGGATTTATTAAAGACTATCCGGTTGAACGTTTTTACAGAGATGCCCGGGTGTTTACCATATATGAAGGAACTTCCGAGATACAGCGGGTGGTGATTTCCAACCATATATTAAAGGACAAACGTCGTCCCTCACATAGTTCAGGATAGCAAAGCTTTTAAAAAAGATGATCCATTCCGCCAATTATTCTTTAAAAATCTTAGCTGCCAAATCGATATCTTCCGGGCAGAAGACAAAAAGACATTTTTCATCGGGAGACGAAACCGTCCCATAAACATAGTTGATATTAATGCCTTCTTCTCCGAACTTGTTGGCAATGGCGGCAAGGGAACCCGGCCTGTTTTCAAGCTCAAGTGTCATTACCGGCATAATATCGAAGAGATAATCGTTTTTTGACAACAGATCGATGGCGTTGTCGGTCTGGTCAACGATCATCCGGATGAGGGCGAATCGTGCCGAGTCCTTTCGCATGGAATTGTAGCTGGCCACCGAAGCGATCCGTTTGAGTGATTTTCCCCTGGCCTCAAAGAGATTCTGAACATAGCTGGAGGCATCCTGAATGGTGAGAGCGTCGATATTGATGCTTTCATTGGAAAACAACGCCGCCAGCCTACCGAGTTCACCGGGTATGTTTTTCAAAAACAGTGATATTTCGGTTCTGACCATAATATATTCCTGTATATAATATTATTTAAAGGAGCTTTGAATCGTATTCCGCAATTCAGCCGATCCGGGGTTACTGACCAAATTTTTTTCAACAATGCCAAGAGGACTGACGCTCTTCCCATAATATGCCTGATTCCAATCCTGATTCACTTTCACGATGGCGCCTTCCATTGAGATACCGGCAAAAGCACCTTTGGACCGTACGAATGAAACGAAGTCTGTCATGACATCAGCCTTGGCACCTCCGCCCACAGGCCCTGCAGCGATGGAGGCGTCACCGCCGAACTTAAAAGAGGATGAATACAGCCTGTCCAGTCCTTTTTGGGTAAAAACCATCATAATAATTTCCGACTTTTCACCGCCGAACTGAATGCCAAAACTCAACGATCCAATGGTGTAAAAGGCTGGCTGGCTCCAGTCTCCTGTGGTTTTATTTTTAACAACCAGTACGCCTCGTCCTCCGGAGCCGCCGATAAACCAAGCACCTTGGAGCAAATCAGGGATGATCAAAAACCCTTTGGCCTTGTTCATGTGTTCGCGGAACCAGGCCATATTCTTATCAATCATGAAACTTTTAAACGTAATCCTCGCCTGGTCCACAAGTAGCTGTTGTTTGACAGGCTCTTCCGCATTTACAGGCGTGACAATGGCTGCGATAATGGTGATGATGGTCAAAATAACGATGAGCCGCCTTTTCATTGTTAAAGTCTCCTTTCGTCTATAACAGGTTTCATTTTAAATTATTAATGTACAATAAATAAGTTTATCAAGTTTTTCAATCTAAATTTAAATTCGGTCTATAGCCAGCATCGGCAAGTGCATTTACTTTTCTAAGGTTTTGGGGTTTCAAAAAAATTAATCAGACCTGAAGTGTTAATGTTTTCAAGGGACTAAGATGTTACGGTTACTTTTTATGCCAAACTCAAAAAAAGCTAATAGATCTCTTCACCAGGGGGAATGGGTTGAATGATTTTAACCGGAAGCTGGAGCGTTCTTTTAATAATACCCAATAATCCCGCGCCTACTTTGGAAGGTGGAAGCGTTGTAACGTTCGGATTTTCCAGACGGCCTTTTATGCCAACAGGAATAGAGATAAGAGACTCTCCCAGGATGTCTTTTATCAGCGGTGTTCTTTTAATAAAAAAATCGATGGTTTTTAAAGGAGCGACCAGGGCAGTCATATCCATTTGATTATTGACCACGTCAATATATCCCTGACACACGATGTTCATGGAGGTACCGTCGATGATCAATTCATTCAATACTAATTTCCCATTTTGAATATCAGCTTTAGCGTGGATGGAGTTAAAGGCAAATCCTTCAGTTTCGGGATTTGAAAGTTTTCCTTTAAATATTTCGGTGACATTAAGAATGCTAAAGATTTTTATCAATATTCTGAAACTCTGGCCGGATTGGAAACGGCCTTTGGAGGCATAAAACTTTAAATCACCATTTAAATTTTGCATCAATGTCTCGGCGGTCCCTTTTGCTTTAATGTTTCCTTCAAGGTTAAAGGCTCCGACAATTTTTGCGGATTTATCTCTAAGGCATTGGACGCTGGGATTCAGCTCCTGATTTTGGGCAGACGGTATTAAATCGATGGTTATTTCTTGGGGCGTTATTTCCAAAGTTCCTAAAGTTGTTATACCGCAGACATTGGCATCAGTAATGGAAACTGCAGCTGCCTTGTCTTTAAAACGAATGTCAGCCTCAAAGGGTTTCCATGTCAGACCATTATAAGTTAAGTTTTTAATCTTTGCTTTTACCAGACCCCGAGCCGGGTACACCCATGATTTTTCAACGGTTTGATTGTGACTATTTATAGTGTTATTATCCAGATCCTGCTTCAATTGATCCAGATTTAAACTATCCGCATAAAGGTCCATATTGTAATTGGGCGCTGCAGCTGATAAGTTCACGTCTCCTTTAAGGTCAAACGCGTTATCCCCCAATGCCAACTGCGCTGATTTAACTTGAAGAATGTCCTTTTTTGCAGTCAAAAAAAGGTCGTTTATGACGAGCGGCGGTTTTGTCTTTCTTGGCAAGATAACATCGTTTACTGTAAGTTCACCCTTGAGCGTTGAGTTTAAGGGTTGATCCAAAAGCACGTGCGCATACAAATCTCCGTTCATTTGTCCTTGAAGAATTTCATTTGTTTCTAAAATATTATCCAGGGTTTCTTTTTGTAGATTTCCGGCAAATAAAACATCCATGATTTGGTTTTTTTGACCCAGTTTAATGGATGCGTTGGATACTTGATCTTTGATGATCAGTTTTTCGATGGCCCACTTTTCGGGATTTGCTGAAAAATCTGTAGTAATTTTAGGCCCTTTCTTTATAGACAGGTCTCCTGAAAAAGTGCTGTGTTGTTGATTGTTCCAGGTCAGATGTGCTGTTGAAAACGATATCGGTGACTTTAATCTCAAAAGTGGCGATATGTTAATGGCGTCTTCAGCCCATCGGGTCATATCCGGCCCTATTTCCCCTTGGAATGTCATATCGATACGGCTGAAGCCCTTTAGATAATCTTCCATGATTCCGGATACTTTCAACGATGTATCATGGATGCGGGTTTGAACATCAGTCATTGAAATATTTTTAGAAGTTATGCTAAAATTTCCTTTAAGAGCTGATAAAGATCCCGGCAACAGCGGTGAGTTCACATTCAGATTCTGAACCTCACCCGATATTTGAAACTGATAGTTTTCCGGTTCGAGAAACGGGCCGTTTAAACGTATAGAAGATAATGCCAGAAACCCTTTGACATTTTTCAGATCCCGGAGCTTTCCGGAAATCATTTTAGAGGACAACATCCACGGATATATCTCTTTCGAATCAATTTTTGCCCTGCCCGACGTGATTTTCAGGTAAGGTATGCCATCCCAGTTCGTTTGTGAAGAGACGTTGGTAAACGACGAGTTTCCTATACTTCCGCTCGCATTTGTTATGGAGGTTGTGTTCCCTTTCAAAAAATATTGACCGCTGTTAATTTTCAACGGATGTGGTAATCGCCGGTAATTTGCAGACAGGTTGAATTGGGAAACGTCCACAAACACATTGATCGATGCAAAGCTTTCTCCCAAAACAAGCCTTCCTGTCGCCTTTCCTTTTACATTGTCAACCAGGGAATTCTCTTTAATAAAGGCTTTGTTATGAACCACGCGTTTCAGGATAGGGGGGAGTTGTGCCAGATCAGCATCGAGGGTTAAATCGAGATGAAACAGCGCATCTTTGCCTTCAAGTCCCAGTTCCAAGCTTCCGTTATGACACGTCGAGGTCTCCATGCGCGCTTTAAGGTTTTTGCCTTTCAGAACCCCTTTTGAAATCGTTACATCTCCTGCAACATCCGTTAAATTCAAATCGACTTTGGGAATAAAAATTTCACCACCTGTTATGTTGCTGTTGATGAAAATGTTTTCCAGTTTTCCCAGTTCCTCCATCGAGCTTCCATGGGAAGTCAACTGAATAAGAGGAACTTTTCCGCCTTTAACAATTTTAAATAGTTCATTAACAACGGGAATTTTTCCTGCCAGATCCATAACCGCTTTCCGGGTTGAACCGATATCCACATCTGTTCCCGTCAGTTCCAGATTGACCTTTGGAGGCGTCGATGGCAAAGTGCGATGGATATCCAATTTGCCGGATAAATTAAGCCGAGGGTATTCTAATTTGATATTTGTTAGGGATAACAACAAGTTGTCCTTATGTAAATGAACTGATCCCTTTAGGGAGATATTTTTACAGATACTGGTGTCACATTGCATGTCCAGGTTGATATGGTCTTTTAAAACATCAATGCCGGCGTTAATATCCTGTAACCAAAAAGCAGGCTTTTTTTCTTTAAGAATATTCAACCGGGCATTCTCCACCCGGACACGTAGTCCGGGTGTTTTTGATAATATAACGCCTAAAACGGCTCCCACTTTTTCTTCAACGGTTCCCAAAGAGAATGAATTAAGATGGCTGTCTCCTGATTGAGGCTTTTGGTTGAGATAAATTTCAATGTCTGGTGTATTTAACGTAATTTTGGAATTTCGAAACTTTCCCACAATCAAGGGTAATAGTTTCGGATAGATGGACAGGGATACGACCGTTCCATTGATGGTTTCGGGAATTGAAAAATGACACTGTTGAACAACAAGCTGCGGTCGTGGGAAAAAAGAAACATGAATGCGTTCAAAGGTGATTTGGCCGTTGATTGCTTCAGAAACACGGGCCTTTATTTTATTTGCAATCTGTTTTTGATTGATGAGTTTATCTGAAGATAAAATCAAGATGAAAATAAGCAAAGCACACAAAACAAAACAGGCGGTAATCCGGAGAGATATTTTTTTGAATCGAGTCATTGATAAATGTCGCTTATGAATGGCAGGATCTTCGATGGGCGAGGATCTTTACTGTTGGACTTTTTGTTCCGTTATTTTAACGGCTATTTTTTCTTTGATCGTGTTACCATTTTGTCTGATAAACAAGAAAATGCCACTTTCACCGGTTGGAATTGGGCCGAAGGTAATTTTACCTGCCTTAGCTCCTTTGCCGGTGAGGGGCTCTCGAGCCAAAAGTTTTAATGGCGAGATGTCTTTTGTAAAGGATTGCCCCGCAGAAATGGTATCCGGGGGTATGGTTGAGTTTTTAATGTTTTCAGGTTGAATTCCTTTAAACACAAAAACCCCAATATCGCGTCCGTTATAAATATAACGGGTTTTATTCCAATCGATTTCTAAATCTTTACCGGTTTTATTTATCACCTTAAGACGAAACCCATCGAAATAATTTTTACCTTCTGCCAAAGGTTCAAATTGGGCGGTATAATAAGAATTCCCAACAGTTTGAATTTGAGGGGTGCTGATGGAGACCAATGTCGGTGCACATCCTGCTGCTATTGTTAGCGTAACGATACATATTAAAATAAGAACTATTTTTGCAAAACCATTCATGCGATCAACCTTTCAATGGTGTTTTCTTTTTTACGACCATAGCATGAAAAAGATATTTTACCAATACGAAATGTGTTTATGAAATTCATCAATATTATAATACAAAGTCAATAAAAAAGGCTTTCCGAAATAATTAAAGACAATTTGAAACTTGGATCTATCTGCAAAAAGATGTATACATTAACCGCTGTTTTCCAAAAATAAGGTGTCGGTGAACGATCATTATGAAATACGTTAAATGGGTTTCAATCGTTTTTGGTTCGTTAATTGCCGTTGTGTTGATCGCGGTTCTGGGGATTCAGTTTTATCTGAATACAGAACCGGTTCGGCAGCAGATTCTGGCAAAGGTGAACCAGGCGATTCCCGGCAGGCTGACATGGAGCAAAAACAGATTTTGGGTTTTAGGCGGCAAAGTGGAATTGAACCATGTGCTGTTAACAGGACCTGAAAATGATAAATTGATCGAGTTGGAGCGATTTTCAATTCACATATCCTGGATTGGGCTTTTAAAAGGGGAATTGATCGTTCATGACCTGTTTCTGGAAAATCCAAAAGTATTTTTGGTAAAAGATCGTTCCGGAAACCTAAATCTGATTCAGGCACTTTACACGCCGGGAGATAAACCATCAGAATCCGGTAAAAATGGCGGTTTTCCGTTTAATATCGTTTTCCGTCAACTAAAAGTGATGAATGGTTTCGTTCAGTACAGTACAGACGAAAAGACTGCCGAGAACAAAAAAGATCAGGTAGTACTTCAAAACGTGACTCTCACGATTACGGACGGAAATCTTTTAGAACAGAGCGGCCGGCTTAATTGTCAAATTGATGGAGGGGAGGTTACAAGCAAAGGTGTTCGAACCTTCATCGATCAATTATCCTTAAAGGCAGATGTTCAAAAAGACCGAATCGATACACTGCTCCTTGAGGTAAATACGGATGGTATTTATGCCAACATCACCGGAACTGTCGACAATCTGTTTACAGACAAACCCATTTTGGATCTTCGTTTAAAAACTCGGGCCTCTCTTTCCAAAATCAAGTATTTAATGACGCTTGGATCCGATTTTTCAGGAACTGTTCAGGTGAACTCGACTCTGAAGGGGGCGTTCGTCAATCCCGATATCGATTTAATACTTAACTACGAAGGAGGAAAGCTTGCCGGAAACCGGATCGGCCGGATTGATTTGAATGGCCGTCTAAAAGAAAAAATTCTGAAAATTGACGATATATATTTACAAACTCCTTTGGGTAAATTCAATATTAAAGGTGATGTGGACCTTAACAAGTCCTTTGAGCAGGGGTTGTTCACTTCAAATCCAGATTTAGATGCCATTTCCTACAAATTTTCCATTCATCAGAAAGACTCGAAGCTTGCTGCTTTACAACCAGGAATATCCGGTTTAAACGGTGTTGCGAGTGCTGAAATCGAGCTTGAAGGTAAAGGTGTTTATCCAAACACCCTTTGGGCTAAAACCGCACTTGAACTTTATATAAACAACCTGTCCGCCGGACAAGGAGGTTCGCCCATTGATGTTCATGTGAATGCACAGGCAGATATGAAAAAGGGAGGGGTTACTATTCAGAATCTGACCGCTGGTGCAGGTGGGTCCCGGTTTGAGATGAACGGCAATTATGATGTTTCTTCCCACCAGATAGCTGCTCATTTTAAACTGGAAAATCCCGATTTGGCCCAAATCATGACGAGCCTGGGAATAAACGGTGTGTTGGGAAAGATGAATATAAATGGAGAAGTCTCCGGAACGTTGAGAGAGCCGTCTCTGGATGCTCGATTGAAAGGGGAAAACCTGGGTTTCGGGAACATCAGGTTAGGCAAGGCTGATGCAAATATCCGATTTTCAAACGGTCGTCTTTTTCTGGAACATGGAAAAATTCTTAACAACAAGTCCGGACTCGATATTTCCGGCTTTGCTCGAATATTTGATCCGAAAGATTATAAACTTATTGAAAACCCTGATTTTGATGTTGGATTAAAAGGAGACACCCTGTTTCTGGAAGATTTTGTCCAAGGCATGACGGGCATGTTTGTATTAAATGGCCATGTTAAAGGAAATGCAGACCATCCCAAAGGGAAACTTGATCTTAGTGGCAAAAATGTGAATCTTAACATACAGAAACTTAATGAAATTAAGCTTGCATCAACCATTGACGGCCGTCAAATCCATCTCGATCCTTTGTCTCTTGTCATCGCACCGGGTGAGAAGATCGTATTGAAGGGCTGGGTTTCCATGGACAAGAATTATGATTTCAGCATGATCTCAAATGGTATTTCCTTAAAAAACATAAAAAAGATGGCGTCATTGAATATCGACAGCGGAAAAATTTCTTTTGATATTTCCGGAAAGGGCGGGTTTAAAAATCCCCGGCTCAAAGGAAACGTGTTGCTCAGCGATTTAAGCTTCAACCATCAGCGCCTGGAAGATGTTCCGTTTGAAATTAAAGTCGAGGATCAGACCGCGTATATATCCGGGGGACAAAACTTTACCCTGGATGCAACATACGGTCTTCAATCCCGTTCGTTTTCAACTTCCGTTCGTTTTGATAACACGGATCTAACGCCTTATTTACAACTTGTTGGTAGAAAAGAATTAAACGGCGCCATTACCGGAAGTATTGAATCAAAGGGTAATTTCGGCACTCCGGTCCGGATCGAAGGAGCCACCCGTATTTCTCAACTGGCAATTTTTTGGAAGGATACACCATTGATCAAGGGTAACGATTTGATGCTTTTGGTCCACAATGATGACATATCGATTCCCGGAATGCGGTTATCTCTGTTCGATCAAGGCTATGTTACTCTCAAGGGTTCCGGGAAATTAAACAAAGATCTTAATTTAGAAGCCGATGGAAACATTCCTTTTAAAATACTTCCGATGTTTACGGAATCGATTATCGACGCCTTCGGTGAAACACGTTTTTCGATGAAAGTAAATGGAAGCCTGCCAACACCGAACTTGATTGTTCATGCTGATATTAGTAACGGCGGAATGACCATTCCGGGCTTATTTCAAAAACTGCATGGACTAAACGGAGGTGTTCGGATAACATCCAACGCTATCGTTTTAGACAACATCAAAGGGATGCTGGATACCGGAACGTTTGAACTTAACGGCGCCATTGATCTTGACCGATATCAACCGTCAAACATCGGACTCAAGTTGAAAGTTGATAACCTTCCCATCACGATTCCTGATGTATTGGACATCCGGTTGAGTTCTGAACTGGATGTTCGAGGGTCGCCGGAAAAGTCTCTCATAAAAGGAGACGTTGTTCTTCTTGAGGGGACATATGAGAAAGATGTCCGTTTGAATCTCATGGAAAGCATTGGTCAAGCATCACGGGAGGAACCTTTGGTGACCTCGAAGACCCCCTGGCCCTTTTTTGACAACATGGCTATTGATTGCAACATCAGGTACAGAGATCCTTTTGTGATTGATAATAATATCGCTTTATTGACGATCAAGCCTGATCTTAATATATATGGGACAGTGAACCAACCGCTTATCAGCGGGAGGGCAGAAGTCGAATCCGGAACCGTATATTTCCAAAGAAATGAATTTAATGTCAAAAAAGGGGTCTTTGATTTTATAAATCCATATAAAATTGAGCCGACCATCGATATCCAAAGTGAAGTAAAAATTAGGGAATGGACCGTATTTTTAAAAATTTTCGGCACACCGGATACCTTACGGTTTGAAATGACTTCCGATCCTCCAGAGAAAGAGGAGGATATTATCTCCTTGCTGATTTCAGGAAAAACAACCCAGGAGCTGATTGCAAGAGAAGGTGGTTCATCGTTATCTCCAAAACAAATGCTCGCCGATGTTCTAGCTGAAACGGTTCAAAAAGATATCAAGGATGCCACCGGTCTGGATATCTTGGCTCTGGAATATAATGAAGCAAAAGATGCTGAGGCGTCGGATGAGATAAAAGTTACCGTGGGTAAAGAACTTTCCAGAAGGGTGACGGTCAAATACGACGTGCAAACAAAAAATGCCAAGGTCATCCGGAAAGTAATCACGGAATATAAACTTCTTGAAAAACTGTTAGTGAACGCTTTCCAGGATAACGAGGGGAATTATGGCGGCGGGATTCAATTCAGACTTGAATTTCGATAGAAAAGATTGATTCAGATGACAAAGCCAAAACAAAAAGACCTCATAAAGATAACCGTATTGTTGTGGATTCTTGTGATGTGTATTGCCAAAGACGCCGCATATGCACAAAAGGAGAAAGAAGAACAACCCGTGCCCGCAGTATCACGGGTTATTGTCGATGTTCAGGGGATAAAAGGGGATGTGGGACGATGGGTTGATTTGGTAAAGAATCTCATTTTTATCCGGGAAGGAGGACCTTTTTCGACAAAACGGTTCCAGGATTCACTTGAAGCTTTAAAATCGTCGAAAATATTTAAAGTTATCCACGTTTTCGAACAATCCCTAAACGATGATCAATTGGTACTTCATTTTCAAGTAACGCCCTATCCTCGGGTCAAAGATATTAAAATCAGCGGGGCATTTCCCCTTTTGGAACGAGAAATCCTTAATGCCATGGAGCTTCGTTCAGGAGATGCGTACCATCCGGTATCGTTTCCCGCTAAAGAGACTGCCATTATCCAGCTTTTCAAGGATGAAGGGTATATTGCTCCGATGGCTAATTTGGACGGCAAAGAAGATCCTGCTGACGGAGACGTGGTGGTTTTTGTCAATATCGACAAAGGTGATTTTTTTCATATCCGGCGATTTGAAATAAAAGGAAACCGGGCTTTTTCAAAGACACGACTTAAATTGCGGATCAAAACGTATAAATCGTGGTGGATTCCGGATTTTATGAGGCGATTTAAGAAAAAAGAATTTGATAAAGATATCAAAAATCTAATCCAATTCTACCGGGGGAAGGGCTATCCGGACGTTGTCGTGAGCAGCGTTGTCAACAAAGATGCCAAATCTCAAAATGTTTCAATTTCTTTAGACATTGATGAAGGACCCAGGTACGACATTGAATTTGAAGGCAACAAAGCGTTTTGGAATTTTACGTTAAATAAAGATCTCGTCCTGTTTAAGGAGGGGAATGAAAGAGATTTTGGTCTAAAAAAAAGTATACGCAAAATAAAGAAACGCTACCTTAACGCGGGATATCAGAAATGCCGGGTTGAGATGACATCTGAACAAAAACATGAAGCAGGTCAGCCGGTTAGAAAAATTCGCTTTATAATTGATGAAGGGCCACAATACATCGTGAATTCTGTCAATTTAAAAGGGAATCGTGCGTTTGATTCAAAAAAGATCAAAAAACAGATTTTGACCCGAACCCCGGGAATTATGGCAAACGGTGCGTTCGTTCAGGAAACCTTGGAAGAGGATGATCGCGCCATAAGGTCTCTTTATCTCGAACAAGGTTATATGAACACAGAGGTGAAAGACCAGGTAAAATCGGATAAAGACATTAAGGGGAAAAAGCACCCGATAGACATCGCAATTGAAATTAAAGAGGGAGTTCAGACACACGTAAAATCCTTAACCATCCATGGGCTGAGTGTGTTATCAGACGATCAGGCCCGTGAGGCCGTCACTTTGAAAAGAGGATCCGTGTATCGAGACTATATGATTCGTAGCGATGAAAACATGCTATCCTCTTTAATTTCCGAAAAGGGTTATCCCCATGTCAAGGTAAAGGGATCCGCGGATATCAGCAAGGACAACACCGAAGCTTCAGTAACGTATGAAGTTGACCAAGGGCCTTTTGTGAAAATGGGGCAAGTGGCTTTGACAGGAAATTTTCTTACCAAAAAACGTGTTATAAATAATGAACTTGAACTCGATCCCGGAGAGCCGTTTTCTCTGAGTAAATTTTTGAGATCCCAACGCAATATCCGCGATATTAACGCATTTGATTCGGTCCGCTTTAACACTTTCGGGTTAAAAGAAAAGGCGGATAAAGTAAACATGCTTTTGGAATTGGAAGAAAAAAAACCTTACTATATTCAGTCCGGCGTAGGATATGATACCGAACGAAGATTTTACGCAAACATTCTGGCCGGCGACCAAAACCTTTTTGGATTAAACAAGAATATTTATGCGGGTGGTGAAATCAGCCAGATAGGGCACCGAGGAGATTTGGGCATCTCTGAGCCCAGATTTCTGGGAACTCGAATCAAATCGGAAGTAAACATGTTTACTGAAACCAGGGAAGAGTTTAATACACAATTCGGCACCAGGGAGAGAGGCGTTTCATTATCATTTAGCCGGAAGTTATTTCAGAAATTTAACGCAGGACTCTCTTTTGTTTATTCGTATAAGAAAAACTACCCGCGTGATTTGGGCTCCATTTCTGTTAGTGAAGAAAATAGCTATGAAACCAGAGAGATTCTAACGGTAAGTCCCTCCCTTGTCTATGACAACATAGATTCCTATATACGGCCAAGAAAAGGGCTTTTTTCTTCTTTACTCCTTGATATTTCCAAAGGGATTCATAATTCTCTGGATGATTTTTTTAGATATCGTTTTGAGGTTCGAAAATATTATACTCCCATAGAAAACTTAAGTTTTGCCCTGAGGGGACGGATTGGGGATATCACCCCCTTTGAGGACGCCAGCGCCATACCGGAAGACCAGCTTTTTTTCCTGGGCGGTACATCCACTGTTCGGGGTTTTGACGAAAACCTGCTTCGATTTGATTCGGCCGGCAAGGCTATAGGAGGGTTAACTTCGATTTTGGGTAATATAGAGGCCCGGATTGACTTAGGATCTGATTTCGGGCTTTCTTTTTTTTACGACATCGGCAGCGTAAAAAATGCCATTATAGACGAAGGTACGGATGGATTTCGTTCTTCAATCGGAACAGGGCTGTACTATTTTACGCCCATCGGCCCCATCGGTATCTATTACGGCCATAAGCTGGACAGAAAGCCCGGTGAAAGCGAGGGCCGTTTTCATTTCACAATAGGGTTTAGATTTTAAACAGAGAGGATTAGATGATGATAACATATCCCATTCCAATGGTTCCCGGACCTGTTAAATTGCCGCAAACGGTGTTGGATGTTTATCAAAACAATTTTGGGTCGGCGGATTTGGAAGCCGAATTTATGGAATTATATAACACGACTGAATCCAATCTAAAAATGATTCTTGGTACCAGAAACCGGGTCGTCATTCAATCCGGGGAAGGTATGCTGGCATTGTGGAGTGCCTTGAAAAGCTGTCTTCTTCCTAAAGACCGCGTATTGGCCATCGCTACCGGTGTTTTTGGCGATGGAATCGGAGACATGGCACTCTCCATTGGTGCCGACGTCAATAAAATACGCTTGCCATATAATGAAACCATTTCGGATATGTCCGAAATTGAGGCAGCCATTGTTCAATTCAAGCCGAAAATGATCACCGTGGTTCACTGCGAAACACCATCGGGTACCTTAAATCCCATTGTCGAATTGGGAAAACTGAAACAACAGTATAAAATTCCCCTCCTGTATGTGGATGCCGTGGCCAGTGTCGGGGGTGCGACGGTTTTAAGTGATGATTGGAACATCGATCTATGCCTGGGGGGATCCCAGAAGTGTTTGTCTTCTTTGCCGGATATGGCCTTTTTATCGGTGAGTGAATCCGCATGGAACATCATTCACACCGTCAATTATGCGGGATATGATGCCTTGAAACCGTTTTATAAGGCACCGGCAGCACATTATTTTCCTTATACGCCCAACTGGCAAGGCGTTGCGGGTCTTAACGCCGGAGCCGAGCTGATTCTAAATGAAGGACTGACCAACAGCTTTGCCAGGCATGAAAAGGTTGCAGAATTTTGCCGTAATAAAATAATGAAGATGGGATTGTCGCTTTTTCCGGCTTTGGATGCTGTACCGTCTCCGACGGTTACGGCCGTCAACGTCCCTGACGAAGTCGATTGGCCGGAATTTAACTTGCAACTGCGACAGCGCGGACTCGTGGTGGGTGGGAGTTATGGGCCTATGGCCGGAAAGGTCTTTAGGCTGGGGCATATGGGTACCCAGGCGGATATGGAACTTATCAAACAGGCACTGAATGTTATTGAACGTGTTGTGGAAAAAATTTGACGCATGATTTTATTATCTAAACTATCCGAAAACAACGTCTGTAAATGTCATAAATGGGGCATGCTTAAATGATAACTGCTTGCTTTTGAATACGGTTCGTTATAAACTTTAGCCTAAAAAGGGGTCGGGGTGTTTTTATAAATAACCGCTGCATGGATAATCTTTTTTTAAACCGCATGAACTCGCGGCAAGGGATCGTAAAAAAGAACAGGGAGCTATCTTTGAAAAATCGATAGATTCGCAGCACCATCTTAAAATTTCTTTTTAAGATATGATTTCAGTTATGCGCCTGTTCTTTCTAACGATCCCTAAGCCACTCAAACAGCATCCAATTTAAAAAAAGATCATCCATTCCGCTATATTCATGGATTTAGAAGAAAAACACCCCGAGGGCTCAAATAAATTTGAGATAGATATTCAAAAAGACGTCAAAAAAACTTTTTATCAGGAGGTGTAATATGTTTGGAGACCGTCGCTTTGCCAGGTATGTTTGTTATTTTGTTACGATGACCATGTTGCTGATGAGTCTGCCGGTGCAGACGCTTCAGGCGGCCATGGTCAAAACGGAAACGGTGCTGACCCTGTCGACGGCAAAAAATGTACGTGAAAACCTCAACCAGTTTTTAAAAAGAGAAGATGTCAAGGCCATAATGATGGCTCAGGGGATCAGCCCTGTAGAGGCAACAGCCCGCGTCGACAGTCTCTCCGATGCAGAAATCATGCAGATTGCCGATAAAATGGATCAGCTTCCTGCCGGCGGCAGCACATTTGGGGCTATTATCGGGGCTGCGGTGATTATCTTCATTGTCCTTTTGATCACGGACATTTTGGGCTATACTGACATTTTTACGTTTGTGAAACATCCCTCCAGCAGATAGTATGGCGGATTGCCAAAAATATTTGCAATTTTACTGCATTGTACTGCTTTCTTGTGCCGGTATTTTGCTTTCGAGCTGTACCGGCCTTAATAAATCTGTCATGTTGGAAAAAGCAGGCAATGTGCCTCCTCGAGTTGAGATTGAAACGATTCCGTTTTATTCCCAAAAAGCGTATCAGTGCGGTCCTGCGGCCCTTGCAATGGTGCTCAACTGGAGCGGCTTGCCGATTTCTCCCGAAGATCTGACCACCGAGGTCTTTACGCCTGAACGCAAAGGGAGTCTTCAATCGGCAATGGTCAGCGCAGTCCGCCGGAATGGGAGAATCGCCTATGTGTTAACGGGATTGAGTAATCTGTTCGTCGAATTGGCTGCCGGGCATCCGGTGATCATTTTACAAAATCTCGGTCTGTCCTGGTATCCTGTCTGGCATTATGCGGTGGCGGTCGGCTACGATTTGCCTGAAAAAGTTGTTATTCTTCGCTCGGGAAATATTCGCCGAAAACGCATGTCTTTTCGGGTTTTTGAAAAAACCTGGGCTCGAGGCAAATATTGGGGGCTTTTAATTCTACAGTCAAATCAACTGCCTGCCACGGTAAAAGAAGATCTATTCCTTAAAGCGTTGTTGGGGCTTGAAGAAGCCCGTCAGTTTCAGGCTGCCATCGACGGATACCATACAGCGTTGACGCAATGGCCGAAAAATTTGACTGCGCTCATCGGCATTGGTAATTGCTATTATGCCCTTAAAGAACTTGAGAATGCCGAAATGGCTTTCAGAAAAGCCACCCGTTACCATCCGACATCGGGTCCGGCGTTTAACAATCTTGCACAGATTTTCTTTGAACAGGGGCGAAAACCAGAAGCGTTGGCGGCTGCGAAAAAGGCGGTTTCTTTGGGTGGTCCCATGCGTTCCGTATATCAAAAAACTCTTGACGAGATCAAAGGACTCGATGGAAAATAACTCAAATTTCGAATCTATTAATTCTGCTCTTCCTTCTCTCTGAGCTGTAGGCTCTGCGAGTCGGAGGCCGAACCTTTATTTAAAGGTACTCGGGTAGTCTCATTAAATTAATGAGAAACTATTGATTTTAAAGTATTGATTCGATATAAAAAAGCCTCCACCGAAATGGAAGAAGCCTGTTTAATGGGATTCAGTGGAGGCTTTGAGTAAGGAAAACTGGCGACAGCACTCCTTCAACTCTAAAAAATAAATATCAATAAACCCCATGTTGGTCAATCGAAAACGCTCAATTGAAGGATTGATGACTTTTTGTTATTTGAAGAAGGATAGAAAATATGATGTTTAAAATAAAATCGATCGGACTATTTTTGTGTTTTTTCTTCATTCAACCGATACTCTTTCCCGTTTCTTCAAAAGCCCAGGAGCCGGTTGAATTTTTTACCCTCAAACAAACCATTGAAAGTGCCATAAAAGCAAATCTCGGCCTAAAATCATCCAAAGAAGAAACGGCAGCAGCCCTGGCGGTGAAAAAAGCCAGGCGGACGCAATTTTTTCCTACACTCAGCACATCCTATGGATACAATCGGTATGATGCCGAAACAGTCACAAGCGGTTTTACAGCGGTTCCAAAAGAAGAATACAGTTTTGTAACTTCATTCAGTCAACCGATATTTACGGGTTTTTCTTTGCTGAGACAGTACGATATCGCCAAACTCGGTCTTGATAAAGCCAAAGTTAATGAACAGCTGACCCGACAGAATATTATTCTGGACGCAAAAAATGCTTACTTTCAGCTGTTGCAGACACAAAAGCTGTATGACATCGCGCAAAAAACTGTCGTACAGATCAGGGCTCAAAAAGAAGTGGCCGACAATTTTTACCAGGTCGGTATGACGCCGTTGAATGATCTGCTCCAGGCACAGGTTGAACTGGCAAATGCCAAACAGGAGCTCATCATTGCAAGAAACAACATGGACAATGCCGAGTCGAATTTTAATACACTGCTTCGCAGACCCATAAATACGCCGGTGGTTCTGAAAGACATCCTTACTTATTTTCCTTTTGAAGAAAACCTTGAGTATTGTCTTGCCGAAGCTGAGAAAAATCGGTTTGAAATAAAAATTGCCGACACGGAAGTTGAAATTGCACAAAAGGAATTGGAACTTACCAAAAAAGACTATTATCCATCAATTGATCTTCAAGGGAATTATTTTAAATACGGAACACAATGGGATGTAGACGGGGGCGAAGGCATATATGATCCCAGTGGGTGGAATATAAAAGCCGTGGCAAAATGGAATTTCTGGGAATGGGGTCGAACTGCCTATGGGGTTAAAGAAAAACATTCTCGACTTTCTCAGGCACAGCTTAAGAAAAAGGAGATTCTTGATAATATCCAATTGGATGTAAAGACGGCTTATCTGAGGACTCAGGAAGCGGAAAGAGCGATCAAAACGGTGGAAACGGCCATCGAGCAGGCAAAAGAAAATTTCAGGATCAACCAGGAACGTTATAAAGAACAAATCTCCACGCAAACCGATGTGCTCATTGCCCAAACACTTCTTTCTAAAACCATGACAAATTATTACAATGCATTGTACGCATTTAAAATTTCTAAGGCAACGCTGTATCGAGCGATCGGTCAGGAAGTTATTGAATGATTGAGGCACAGGGTAAAAGCTTTATAATTCGGCTGTTTCACGTCCACAAGAATTACGGGGCCGCTAAAGCGCTCATCGATATCACACTTGATGTCCCCAAAAATGAACTCCTCTTTATCAGCGGACCCAGCGGAGCAGGCAAAACCTCATTGCTGAAGCTTTTGTATTTTGGAGAAGCTGCATCAGAGGGACAGGTGTTGATCGATGGAATGAACCTTTCAAGAATATCCCATCATCGGGTACCGATTCTTCGACGAAAGTTCGGCGTCATATTTCAGGACTACAAGCTGATTTCCACAAAGACCGTATTTGATAATATTGCCATTGTGCTTGAAGCAATGGGAAAAAAACGACGATTTGTTGAAAAAAAAGTCAGGAGTGTACTCAGAACTGTCGGAATGGAAAACAGCATCCATTCCTTGCCCCCGACACTGTCCGGTGGGGAACAGCAAAGAATCGCCGTTGCCAGAGCTATCGTCGGAGACCCGAAGATTATACTTGCAGATGAACCCACCGGCAACCTGGACGAAGATTCTGCCGATATTATCCTTAACCTGCTTAAAAGATATCATATTCGAGGCGCTACGATTATTATTGCAACCCACGATAAAGAACTGATCCGTAAAACCGGGGGCCGGGTCATTCATCTGAAGCAGGGTCGAATGCAAACAACATCCATCCATTAAAGAACGTGTTCTGATGATCATTTATTATAAGCGGGCCATAAAGGATATTCTCGACCACCGATTTTTAAGCGCTGTGACCATTGCTACCATTGCGATCGCCATACTTATTGCCAGTGCTTTTGCTCTTTTTTTTATAAATGCGAATGCTATTGTGAATTCCTGGAAACAGGGAATCCGGATAATGGTCTATCTTAAGCCCCATTCCTCTGAAATAAACGTTGCCGATATCAAAAGCAAGATTGAGGGCATGAAGGGTGTAAAGGATGTTCGGTTTATTGCAAAAAAAGAGGCGTTGGAACGGTTAAAAGATCAGATGAAACGGCAGTCCTCGTTGCTGGACGACTTGCAGGAAAATCCTTTGCCGGATGCCTTTGAAGTCCGCCTTACAGACAATTTCCAAAACCAGGATAAAGTCGAAGCGCTTGCTGCCCGCCTGGAATCGCTTTCACAAGTGGATGACGTCGAGTATGGACAAGTTTGGCTGGGACGATTTACGAACATTCTCAATTTGTTCAGGTTAACAGGATATGCAATGGGGGCGCTTTTTTTTATGGCAACTGTTTTAATTGTCGCCAACACCATTCGCCTGGTGCTTTATTCAAGGCGCGAAGAGGTTGAAATCATGCGGCTGGTCGGTGCAACCGACGGATTCATCAGAGCGCCTTTTTATATGGAAGGTCTTATCCAGGGAGCTTTGGGCGGGATCATCGGACTCGGAGCATTGTTTGTTCTTTTTATGTTTATTTCATCGAATGTCGATAAAGGTTTAACTTCAGGTCTGTTTGCAATCAGATTTCTTTCTTGGAAGGCGTTTTTGGGAATATTAATTTGCAGCATGTTTGTAGGGTGGATAGGGTGCTTTCTTTCTCTAAAACAGTTCTTAAAACAATAATATATGCTGCAGTCGGTGTCATTATCATACTGCAATTTCTCGATATTTGTGTGGCTCAATCCGATGAGATCGGAATCGTGACCGCCAACAACCTGAATGTTCGGTCCCAGCCGGGCATTGAAAGTCGTTCTTTGGGATTGATTTCAAAAGGAACAAAAGTCAGAATCCTCGATCGCCATAATAAATGGCTTAAAATTTTACATGAAGGCCAGGTCGGTTATATTCGAAATTTAAATCGATATGTAAATATTATATCTGAGGATAATACAAAGAAAACCGAAAAAATCGAAAATACCAATAGCGACATTAAAGACTCCGGGAAAGAGGCGAGAAATATCAGTCGTGAGATAGAAAAGGGAACGGCCGAACTTTTGAGGTTTACCAGAAAGGAAACTTCAATCGTCAACAGCCTGAACGATATTGATCTGTCGCTTGACAATGCCAGAAAAAAAACCTTGTCTCTCAAAAAAGAGCTTGCTGACTTTGAGAAAGAAATAAAGAAAGCGACAAATACGTCCGAAGAACTTAAAAAAAGGATTAAAACCAGCGAAGAATATGCATCAAAGCGTCTGGTCGCTATTTATAAGCTGAACTGGCTGGGGAAAATATATGTTTTGGCCTCGGCGCAATCCATGTATGAACTTTTTTTTCGAAAAAAAATTTTGGAACAGGTGCTGGCATATGATGAAAATATTTGGGAGAATCTCATAGACAATAAAGAAAAGCTTGAGCAGCTATTGGCTGAGTTGAAGGCAAACAAAAAGGGGCGGCTTGCCGTTGAGACAGATTTAGAAAAAGAAATTGAAATGATGTCTCGTGAGAGACAAAAGCGGTCACAACTACTTGATGATATACGCAAAAAAAGGTCTTTAAAATTAGCGGCTCTTGAATCCTTGAAGCAGGCAGCGGAAAATTTAGATCATACCGTAATATCTTTGAAATCCGAAGCGGATCTGACGGAACCTAAAGAAAATATATTAATAAAAAGCTTTTCCTCCTTAAAAGGATTGCTTAATATGCCGGTTAAAGGTAAAATAGTATCCTTTTTCGGACCACACCGAAACAAAAAGTTCAATGTGATCAATTTCCAAAGTGGTATAGAGATAAAAGCCGATAGAGGTGAACCCATACGTGCCGTCTATAATGGACGAATTCTTTATGCCAGATGGTTTAAGGGATACGGAAATATGATCATTATTGATCATGGGAATAATTATTACACCATTTATGCCCATGCTCAGGAAATTTTTGCTTCCCAAGGAGATACTGTTGAAATGGGCGAAGTTGTGGCAACCGTCGGAGACTCGGGGTCAATGATTGGTCCAAGCTTGCATTTTGAAGTACGTCATCATGGAAAGCCTGTAGACCCGTTGAAATGGATTAATAAAGGTTAGTCCGGACTTATCAATGGGCCGAATGGAGGGCATTATAAGAAGTCCGGATTAAAAGGAGAAACTCCATGGATTTGAAGAAAAAACAACATGTTAAGCTGTGGTTGGCGCTGCTGATCGCTGTGGTTTTCTGCATCATTGGATCCGGTTTTTACCGAAATCTTTCGGCCAATGGAGCAGAAACATATAAGGGTTTGAAATTATTTTCCGATGTGCTCGAATTGGTTGAAAACAACTATGTCGATCCTGTCGATTCAAAAGATTTGATCGAAAAGGCCATCCAGGGAATGGTCCACAGCCTTGATCCCCATTCTTCATTGTTGGCTCCTGATGATTTTAAAGAGTTGCAGATTGACACCCAGGGCGAGTTTACGGGAATCGGCGTAAGTATCACCATGAAGGATGGCTTTGTTACCGTGATTTCGCCCATTGAAGGAACACCGGCTTACAAGGCCGGCATAAAAGCCGGTGATAAGATCATCAAGGTTAACGGTAAAACGACAGGAGATTTGCGACAGGCTGTTAAAATGATTCGGGGGCCAAAAGGAACCGAGGTCGTTGTTACGATTGCCCGGGAAGACGTCAAAAAACCAATTGATTTCAAAATTATTCGGGATATTATCCCTGTTGAAAGCGTCAAAGCGATGGTTATAAAACCCGGATACGGATATATCTGGATCACCAATTTCAGGGATAATACAACCGATGACCTTCTTTCAGCGTTGGAAAAATTCGAATCCAATAAAATACCGTTAAAAGGGCTTATCCTTGATCTTCGTGACAATCCGGGCGGGCTTCTTAACCAGGCAATCGAGGTCTCAGATCTTTTTCTCGAAAAGGGGATCATTCTTTCCATTAAGGGACGCAAGGAAAAAAACACCCAAATTTATAAAGCGACCCCGAACGAAGTCAAACGGAATTATCCCATTGTGCTATTAATTAACGGCGGGAGCGCCAGTGCGTCGGAAATTGTAGCCGGCGCCCTCCAGGATCATAAACGTGCTCTCATAATGGGAACCACTTCATTTGGGAAAGGTTCGGTGCAATCTGTGGAGAAATTGAGGGACGGTTACGGCCTTAAATTGACCATTGCGAGATATTATACACCCAGTGGTCGTTCAATCCAGGCAAAAGGTATTCAACCGGATATCGTTGTAAAAAGAAGGGTTATCGATAAGGAAGATAAGGAAGATATCAGTGATGAGGGGATGCTAAAGGAAAAAGATCTTAAAAATCATCTCGAAGCGGTGCCTGAAAAAGGTCAAGAGAAGAAAAGCAAAGGGGGCGAGAAAGGCAAGGGGCATAATAAACAGGACATCGAAAAGGCTAAATTTATATATGGCCAGCTTAACCGCGAACAATTACTGACGGATAATCAAGTGATACGTGCCCTTGATGTTCTTTTGAGCTATGAAATTTTCAAGAATATCCAAAAATAAGGTATGGCTAAAAAAAAGAGCCGACGGCCGAAGAAACCGTTAAAAAGAGCGGCTAAAGGCAGTATTCAAAAAACATATCTGCTAAAAGCTTTAACCGGACTTGGTGTTCTGTTGCTCTTAGTCGTCATTGCCGGTGTTTTGACGCACCATTTGGTGTCGAAAAGATACAAAGTGTTGCCGATGACAAAATCTCGGGTCATAAAAGCGCCCAGGTTTGAAATCTATCCAAAAAATGACATACCACCCCATAAACCTATACTGAAAACCAAACCCGAAGTGCTCACAAAATTACCCCATGTTGCCATTATTATTGATGATATCGGCTACGACGAGAATATGGCCCAAAAATTCATTGATCTTGACGCTGTCCTGACATTTTCCATACTCCCTCACAGTACTCATGATAGAAGAATTGCCAAGATGGTTCATTCTAAAGGATTTGATGTGATGTTGCATCTGCCCATGGAGCCCAATGAATATCCATCGATAAACCCCGGTCCCGGAGTTCTTCTCACGTCCATGTCACCAAATCAACTCATCAACCAGCTCAATGAGGACCTGGACGCTGTTCCTTTTGTCAAAGGTGTCAATAATCATATGGGGTCAAAAATGACGACAATTGCCCCTCAACTCTATCAAATTTTTTCGATTTTGAAGAAAAGAAATCTCTATTTTATTGACAGTCGCACCACTGTGGACACACTTTGCGGGCCGTCCGCACAATTACTACAACTTCCCTTTGCACAAAAAGATGTGTTTATTGATCACATAACGAAGCCTGATTTTATTCGCAAACAAATACATCGGCTTATAAAGATTGCCGGCAGTCATGGTGAAGCCGTCGGCATTGCGCACCCGCATATTGAAACCTATAAAATTCTTCGTGAAATGCTTCCCGAGTTAAAAGAAAAAACGATCCTGGTTGGTGCATCCGATATCGTGCATATTCAACATTAGTTTTTAGCCAGACATCGCCTGCGGGTAAAAAGAAAGCATCGTGACATTATTTTCTGTTTACGATCAGTTAGGGTAATACTATGGAAACACCGGTGCGGTTAAGCAATAAAATTCTTGCCTATTTTTGCGTGAGTTATGTGCCGCTGGCACTCATTGTCGACCACATTGGCAAGTTTTCATTACCCGCAAATCACTTTCGATGGATTTTTTGGTTTGCCATACCTGCGGTTCTTTTTCTACTGACTGTTTTTTTAGCAGAAAATCGAAGTGAGATCTTGCACTGGTTGGATGTGAGGGCCATTCACCGTAAAGAATGGTATGTGGCATCAGCCTTGATATTGTGTTTGGTTTTGGTGATCGCTCTTATTCCGATAATTCCCTCTTTAGCTGATTACTATAAACCCGGCCGGATAAATTTCAGCCACCGGTTTTTTTGGCTATTGGCCTGGTTTCCAGGCTGGGAATTGATGCATCGCTGCTTATTGGCCTATCATATACCCCGTTCATTGCCAAAGCACTCCTGGCTGCTCATACCTTTATTTGAAGGCTTGTATCACTTCAATAAGCCCTTGCTTGAAATGTTGGGCATGTTTGCCTGGAGCGGGGTATTAACTTCCTGGACGATTAACCGTAAAAATGCCTGTTTGGCGATCCTGGCACACCTGGCGCTGGAATGCTTTTTGATCGCTTATTTGAGTTTGGCTGCTTGAACCCATATTAAAGGGGAACGCTACACGACGGCGTATATCACTTTACAACCAACCAGAAAAAAATAACGGAATGCCCATGAAGAAAAGCTTCGATCTTTTTCTAATGATTGTTATTTCTCTTTCTCTGGTCTGTTTTGCTGCCGTTGGTGGAGCAAATGCCAAGGACATTCGTAAACCGGTATATGCCGGCAGTTTTTATCCTGATACACCTGAAGAATTAACAGCCATCATCAAACAACTCGTCAACCGGGTAAAACCGATTCATGTGAATCGACCGCCACATTCGTCCCTCAGGGCGCTTATCATACCCCATGCCGGTTATATCTATTCCGGATGGACGGCGGCACACATCTCACTGGTATTAAAGGAAAATCAATTTAAAAAGGTCATCGTGATGGGGCCGGATCATCGCATCGGCTTTCAGGGTGTCGCCATCAGCGATGCATCTGCCTATGAAACCCCTCTTGGACGGATCCCAATGCACAAAGACGCGGTCCGGCTGCGCCAAAATAAAGATCTGTTTCGGGCTATTCCGGTTTCCGACCGGCTCGAGCACTCTGTAGAAGTGATTCTTCCTTATCTCCAGTATTTTCTTAAAAAATTTGAAATTGTCCCGGTTGTTTTCGGTCAGGGCCAGGATTTGGTTGAAAAGGTGACGGCTGCTTTTGATCCTTTGTTGGATCAAACCACCCTTTTGGTGGCCAGTTCCGACCTGTCCCATTATTTACCTTATCAAGCGGCTGTTGCCAGAGATCGAGAAACCATAAATATGATATTAAATCTTAACGTCGATGAACTGTCAGAACGTGAGAATGCAGCATGCGGCAAGTCTCCGATTCTGGTTGTCATCAACATGGCCCGCCGGCATAACTGGCATCCGGTTCTTCTCCATTATTCGAACAGCGGGGATACTGCCGGTGATCGATCGAAAGTCGTCGGCTATGCAGCCATCGCATTTTATGGAGGTTTATCTATGAAAAACCATATGGATTCTTCTCAATCATTGAATGGGAAACAGGGGCAAATACTCGTGAAATTGGCCCGACAGACCATTGAGGAAAGGCTCGACAAACGTTCGATCAAGGTCGATCCGAATTCTATGACGGACTCGGTTTTTAAGCAAAAAAGGGGCACCTTTGTGACACTGACCATTGACAAACAGTTGCGGGGGTGTATTGGGAACCTGGATTCCAAGGATTCCATTGTGGACGGTATCGAACGAAATGCTGTTAATGCCGCCTTTCGTGACCCTCGTTTTCCCCCTTTAAAAGCCGGTGAACTTGATCGGGTGGATATCGAGGTGAGCATCCTTACCGAACCCCAACCCCTAAAATACAAAGACAGTGAAGATTTACTTTCCAAATTACGGGTCAATGTAGATGGGGTTATTCTTCGAAAAGGATCGGCCAGCGCCACGTTTTTGCCACAAGTATGGGCGCAGCTTCCACAGCCTGAAACCTTTCTTTCTCATCTTTGCTCCAAGGCCGGTCTTTCTTCCGATGCATGGAAAGAAGGAAATCTTGATATTTTGACCTATCAGGTTCAATGCTTTGAAGAGGAAAAATGAACGTGCCATAACACGGGTGGTTATCGCTACGGGCATTTCATCCGTGGTGACCCAACTGTTGATCATTCGTGAATTTTTAGCCCAATTCCAGGGGAATGAGTTTATCATCGCTCTGATTCTCTTCAACTGGCTGGTTCTGGGGGGCATCGGCACGATTCTGGCGCGCTGGGCCACCCGGAACTCGCGGAAAGCCACCGCAAACCGTCTGGGATGGCTTTCGCTGATTCTTGCAGCAATGCCTGCCGTGCAAATTCCGGCCATTCGATGTCTTCGAGATGTCTTTTTCATTCACGGAAGCTCCGTTGGATTCTATCCGACGTTAAGTTATTCTTTTTTGATCATTGCCCCTTATTGCTTACTGATCGGTTTTGTTCTTCCCTACAGTCTTTTCGTTATTCGGACAGAAAAGCCGGACTATCCCGGCGCACGTATCTACATTATCGATAATCTGGGAGATGTATCCGGAGGCGCTTTATTTTCTTTTGCCCTTGTCTTTCTGGTAACGCCGTTACAGGCCGTATTTATAGCGAATTTACCGTTACTTCTGACAGCATGCCTGTTGTTGTCTCGTCATTTTCCCGGACCTCGGATTGCTGTTTATCTGGGGACGGGAATAACGTTTCTCATTCTGGTGACCGGTATATTTTTGGAACCCGTATCGCTGTTTCCGTCTTCAGGCAAACTGGTGTACTACAAGGAATCACGGTATGGACGGATTGAAGTCCAGAAGGATCAGGAGCAGTTTACCCTGTTTGTCGGGGGCGTCCCGCAGTTCGGCACCCAGAATTTAAGCATGGCTGAAGAAACCATCCATTATCCTCTGTCACAACTGCCCCGGGTGCAGAATATTCTTTTGATTTCCGCTGAAGGCGGCATGATGGCCGAGCTCGAAAAATATCGTCCGACTTCCATCGATTATGTCGAACTGGATCCAAAGGTGGCTGAAGTTGAATTCAGGTTCAAAATGATCAAAAAAATCCCCGGCCTGAAGGTTATCTATCAAGACGGGAGAGCTTATCTGATGGATTCGGACAAGATCTATGATGCGATCATCGTCAACCTAAGTGAACCGGATACATACCAAATCAATAGATTCTTTACCGACAAATTTTTCGACCTTGCCAGACGCCATCTGGCCCGACACGGGGTGTTGAGTTTTGCCATGAAAGGCTTTGAAAATTATTTGGCCGAGCCCCAGCGTCAAAAGCTTTCTTCACTTTATAATACGGTGAGCGACTATTTTAAGCATGTGCTGTTGCTGCCGGGACAAAAAATATTTTTTCTTTGCAGTTCCTTGCCGATCAATACCGATATACCGGCTCTTTTGGCTCGAAAAAATATCCCAACGCGGTATATCAAAGGTTATTATTACGGCAACCTGACCCATGAACGTATCGAGCGCTTAAATGCCCTCATAGATCCGTTGACGCCAAAAAATCGAGATGATTATCCCCAGTTGATGCATCTGATGTTTCAGCAATGGTTCGCCAAATTTTCCACTTCTCCAATCGTTTTCATTGCTATTTTGGCCGTGGTGTGCATGGTTTATCTTGTTCGTATGAGTGCTGAAGAGTTTGTTCTTTTTTCCACCGGCTTTACCGTCATGGGGAGCGAGCTGTTGGTAATATTTGCCTTTCAAATTTTTTTCGGTTATATTTATTTTCAAATCGGTCTCATCGTCACCGTTTTTCTGGCCGGCCTGTTACCCGGTGCCTGGTTCGGCCATCAGTTTCGTTACAGGAGCAAGCAGACTCTGTCGCTTGCCGATGGATTGCTGATTCTTCTAATGGGCTTGCTGGTTGTGGCTTTGAAGCAGGAAAGCTATGGTTTGCCGGTGAGTTTTTTCCTTTTTTACGGTTTTGTGGTGTCACTGATTTGCGGCTTCCAGTTTCCGGTGGCGCTTTATTTGCGAGGCGGAGATGCTCCGGCGGTGACCCAGACCTTTTCCGCTGATTTAATCGGAGCGGCTTTTGGTACATTGATGACCAGTGTTGTCTTGATTCCCTATTTTGGAATCATTTGGGCGGCAACCGGCCTGATCGGGCTTAAGCTAATAAGCTTAACGGTAATTTTTGTGAAACATGAAAAAAGTTAGCAGGCGACAGTTTATATATTGTGGTGCCGGATTCCTCTGCAGTGCCATGTCAGCCGGTACTTTCTGGCCTTTTTCAGAAAAAACAGCCATGGCAGCGGGTCCGGCAGATATCCGTGGCCATGTTTTCAAGGGTGATGCACCTGAAACATTGTGGAAATGGTCCCACGAGGGGTTTCTATATATCAAGCTGGACAATAAACTGGTCATGTGCGGTATTTGCCCTCACAGATGCCTTCTATCACCGGGTGACCGCAGTGTGTGTCGTTCCAAGATCAATATGGACGGCATCCTTTACAGTTTGACATACGGTAATCCATGCAGTGTGAATGTGGATCCCATTGAAAAAAAACCGCTCTTTCATTTCAAACCTCGCTCGAAAGCCCTTTCCATTGCCACCACGGGATGCAACTTTCGCTGTTTGAATTGCCAAAACTGGGAAATTTCTCAGGCCAAACCCCACGAAGTCCGCCATTACGAGCTTTTCCCGGCAGATGTTGTCAAAACCGCACAGCGCAGCAAATGTCTGTCCATTGCATATACGTATTCCGAGGCGGTGACATTTTTTGAATACATGATCGACACTGCTCGCCTGGCCAAAGATAACGGGATATCCAATTTGTGGATTTCCAACGGTTACATCAACCGAAAACCGCTGCTGGAGCTATGTAAAGTTCTGGATGCAGCCAATGTGAATCTCAAATCTTACAGTGACGCCATCTATCGGAAACTGAACGGCGGACGTCTTCAGCCGGTACTGGATACCTTTAAAATCCTGCATGAACAGGGGGTTCATTTTGAAATGACAAACCTGGTGGTTCCCGGGTATGTGGATGATGACAAGATGGTCAAACAGATGTGCCAATGGATTTTGAAAAATCTGGGGCCGGATTATCCCCTTCACTTTTTACGGTTTTTCCCTAAATATAAACTCGACCGCCTGCCGGCCACTCCGCTTTCAACCCTGGTTCGATTCCGCAAACTGGCCATGGCCGAAGGAATCCATTATGTCTATGTGGGCAATGCCGCCTATCCGGAGGGAAGTAACACCTATTGCCACAATTGTAAAAAACTCTTGATCGAACGAACCGGTTATTTTGTGCCCACCTATAACTTAAACGGCAATAAATGCAAATATTGCAAGACAGTGATTCCCGGACGCTGGGTGTGATAGGGTCGGTGTTCACGGGGAGGCAAACCCCGTGAACACGTAAGTGATAGGTTACCAGAGAATTAGAAACTTCTTGTCACCTCTCAATTCACCTCTTAACTTCTCCATGTGCCTCAGTGACGCAATCTCTCTCTCCAAATCCGCCGGTTTTATTTGAAGTCTATGGGCGATGACCGCCGGCTCGGCACCGCCCGTTTCTTTTAATATGAGCAATATTTTTTGCTGGATCTCACTGAGTTCCAGGGCGCCGCTTTTGGATTTTGCAAAGGACTGGGCACTGTGAACCGCCCAAGGATCGCACGTTTTGGCTGGTGACAGCGCATCCATATAACAGTCTTCGCATAGAACCTGTCCAAGATGCTCTCTTTCTTCTCCGGTGTTTATGGCCTCCGAGCAGCGATCACAATTCATTTCTTACCTCCGTATGTTATTCTTTCCTAAACCGAGTGTTATAAATTTAAAGCAAAGATGGTTGCGTGTCAATTCAGAATCCCGTCCTTTTTAGTAATCATGCAAAACTTTACAACTATAAAATGTTGTGTAATAATCCCAAACCATTCGATTTCGTGAGAAACAGTGATATATTTTTCGGTGTAATATTTTATTCGACGTTCGATATTCAACTGTACATATTTTTTCATCATTGGAGAAACCTCCACATGAATGGTTTTTACGGAAGATATCTAAAAATCGATCTAACCTATAAAAAATTTGATCTTGTGAATTTAAATGACGAGATCCTTTTGACATATCTTGGCGGGAAAGGTTTGGCTTCTTACCTTCTTTATTCGATAAATCCTCCGGGCGTCGATCCGATGTCACCGGACAATTGCCTGATTTTTGCCACCGGGCCCATTACCAACAGCAGGATATGGGGCTCAAGCCGGTATGGTGTATTTACAAAGTCACCCCAAACCGGTTTTTATTCGGAATCATATGCCGGCGGAAAAGTTCCGGAAGCCATCGATTCCTCAGGGTTTGACGCCATTGTTGTTACAGGGAAAAGCAAACATCCGACGGTCAGTTCTCGTACAGCCTGATGGTGCCGAGTTCCTTGATGCTTCAGACATTTGGGGAGCGGACACCTATAAAACCGAAGATGCCGTGAATCGAAAGTACGGGAATATTGGATTGGGATCAGAAAAATCGGGTGCCGTCGTCATCGGCCCGGCCGGAGAAAACCGGGTTCGATTTTCAGTGATCGAAAACGATTACTGGCGATCGGCAGGAAGAACCGGCGTTGGGGCGGTCATGGGGTCTAAACACCTCAAAGCCATCGTATTTAAGGGCGATAAAAGGCGCGATCTTTTCGATGCCGAGGGGGTGAGGCGTTTTTCAAAGGACGTCGCTGAAGAATCAAAGAATAATCCAGCAGTTCAGGCATACAAAAACATGGGGACGTCCTTGATGGTAAAAAAAATCAATCAAGCAAAAGCGTTTCCAACGAAATACTGGTCTAAAGGGTTTTACGATCAATGGGAAAAGATCAGTGCCGAGGCCCTGCACAGACAATGTCGTGTTCAGCCACAGGCTTGTGCAAAGTGCTTTATTGCATGCGGTAGGATGACCACGGTGTTAAACGGCCGCCATGCCGGTTTGAGGATCGAAGGGCCGGAATACGAGACCATATTTGCTTTTGGCGGGCTTTGCATGATCGACAGTATCGAGGAGATCACGTATTTAAACGACATCTGTGACCGTCTCGGTTTGGATACCATATCTGCCGGGAACCTGTGCGGACTCACCATCGAAGCTGCCAGAAAGAAAAAAGTCAACGTTAAGATCGATTACGGCGACGTGGATGCCATTGCAGCTTTGCTTGGAAAAATTGCAAACAGGCAGGGAATCGGAGACATCCTGGCCCGGGGAATTAAACATGCGGCAAACGTCTGGGGTATGGAAGATACGGCGGTGCATGTCAAGGGCCTTGAACCGCCGGGCTATGATCCCAGAGTTCTTAAAGGTAGCGGGCTGGCATTTGCCGTCTCAGACCGAGGCGCATGTCATTTAAGGGCGACATTTCACAATCCCGAATTGAAAGGAATGATCAGTCCGGAAGTTACACAAGGAAAAGCCGGGCTTTTGATCGATTTTGAAGATCGACTGATGCTGATGGACGCTTTTATTTTATGCCGATTTTTCAGAGACATCTATCCATGGGATCGCTTGAGCCGGATTGTTGAAATGACCATTGGTTTAAAAGCAGATAAAGCGGCGTTGCAAAAGATTGCTTCTGAGATATCCACCCTGACGCGCTGTTTTAACATTCGGGAAGGACTCAAGCTTGAAGACGATCATCTTCCCAAGCGATTTTACAAAGAAATTCTTCAAACAGGACACGTTGTTAATGAAGCAGATTTGGAGGCAATGCTGAAAGATTATTACACCCTTCGCGGTTGGAATGAAAACGGAGTCCCCAAAGTAAAACCGGCTATTTCATAATACGTTAATCAAACTCCCCCCTCCTTTAACAATTCTACAATGCGTCTGTCTATGTAAAATAACTCCTAATTCCATGTGATTTGCTTTACAATTATATAATTTTTTATATGAAACAGTGCGGTTGTTCTTATACAATAATTGACCAACACTTTGCTAATGCATGGTGCCGGGTATTGGGATATATTTATAGACACTAATGATCTGGAGACAATTCATCCATTTGGTAGAGATACGCTTCAAATGAATCTCCGTAATTTCAAAAAGCAATTGAGCAACCTTTTCTTTGTCGGGGTAAATAAATATAAAATTGCACCAAATTAGGAGCAGTTGTGTCGATTAATGTCAGCTGGTTTGGAATCCTTATGTAATCATTTAATTATGGTAAAAAAATCACATGAGACTTGAAACGCGCAACACAATTTTCCCGATGTGACGCCCGCTCTCCATGAGCCGGTGGGCCCCGGAAGCATCTGTCAGTGGGAACACCGCAAAGATTTTGGGCCGGATTTTGCCGTTCTCGATCAGCGGCCAGATCACTGTCTTGAGATTTTCAGCAATGGCGGATTTTTCTTCAGAAGACATCGGCCGCAAAGCGGAGCCGGTCAACACCAGGCGTTTGAAAAGCACCTGCGCCAGGTCGATTTCAACCTTTGCCCCTTTTAAAAAAGCGATGCTGACCACTCGCCCGTCTCTGGCAGCCAGATCCAGGTTCCGGCCGGTATAGTCACCACCTACCATATCGAGAATCACATCCACGCCATACCCTTTAGTGGCCGTCCGAATTTTTTGGACATAATCATTTTGCGTGTACAAAATAGACAGATCGGCTCCCAGATCCTCACACGCCCGGCATTTTTCCGGCGTACCTGCGGTGGTTGCAACCCATGCCCCTATGGACTTGGCCATCTGGATGGCGGTCGTCCCGATGCCGCTGCTCCCGCCATGCACCAAAAATCGCTCGCCTTTTTTGAGACCGGCGCGGTCGAACACGTTGCTCCATACGGTAAAAAAAGTTTCCGGCAAAGCCGCGGCCGCTTCCATGTCAAGACCCGACGGCACCGGCAGGCATTGTCCTTGGGGCACGGCAACATACTCGGCGTAACCCCCGCCATTGGTCAGCGCACAGACATCGTCGCCGATTTTCCATGCCGAAACGCCCCTTCCCAGAGCCGCAATTCGGCCGGCAACCTCGAGCCCGAGAATGGGCGAGGCATCCGGCGGCGGCGGATATACCCCTTTCCGTCTGCATGACGTCCGGTCGGTTTATGCCAGCGGCAGCGACCCTTATCAACACCTCGCCCGGACCCGGCTCGGGCCGCGGACCTTCAGCCAACATCAAAACCTCGGGACCGCCGCTTTCTGACTTATCGATATAGCGCATAGAAGCACCTCTCTATATAACAGATTCAGAATACATATTTTTTGATTCAATCCTTGTCATTACATTATATCAGAATATTATTGTGGCGATCCCATACAGACAACCATCGAGCAACGAATTCGCCGGACGCATCATCGCTCCGATGAAATGATCTTGTTGGGCGGAGATTGCCTTGTTTGTGTGCTTTTTTCTCACCACAAAAACGCAATTCCACGCTTGCCCAGGATGTAGTCATCAAATATCGTTAAAGCCGGTTTGTCCGCCATACCAAGACAAACATGGAGCGGCAACAAATGCTCTTCGCGGGGGTGACAGTACCGCGCCGAAGGGGCTTTCTGCCACTCGATCAGAAGTTGTTCACGCTCAGACTGAGATATTGGGCCGGTACATATCTCAATCAGCCAATTTTGGAAGGCGTCATTGGCTGGATCTTGCGTATTAATTCCTTGCCAGGAAAATGCGCTCATGTTGTGGAATGAAAACCCGGACCCAATCACCAGGATATTCTCAACCATCAATTCCCGCAACGCTTTGCCAAGGGCGATATGTGCCGTCGGATCAAGACCGCGCAATAGCGAAAGTTGCAGTGAAGGAATATCGGCTTGAGGGTACATCAGTTTCAGTGGGATGAATAAGCCATGGTCAAATCCCCGCTGAGGATCGAGGCGGGCCGATATATTATTTTTAAGCAGTAAACCGGCTATCCTATTTGCAAGCTCGGGGCTTCCAGGGGCCGGATAAGTGATTTCATAGGCTTTGTCAGGGAAACCATAATAATCGTAAAACATGGGAGGATCAGGTGCGCTTAACAGTGTTGCCGTGCTTTCTTCCCAATGGGCACTGATGACAAGAATAGCATCCGGTTTCCTCAGACGAGATGGAAGCTGTCGCATGAATTCCACCATCGATTTGTGGCTTGCATCTCCGAGAATTGGCAGGGGACCTCCTCCGTGGGAGAAATAGACAATTTGAGCTTGATTTTGAGGATTTTTTTGATTCAGCATTAAAACCTTTCCATTGAATCATTTCTTCCATTTTTTTCTGGGGCTTCCATTGAATGCCATAACTTTCATCAGTCGATTCTCCAGCTCTGTGTGATGGTTACCATCTTATTAATAATTATGGATGATTATCCCTCCAGAAAAGGCATTTTTAAGGTAAATCGCTATTTTCAGGGGTAAAATCACTATTGTTAGAAATCTGTGCTTCGCGAAGATAGTAAAATCCTCCTAATCCTTAATCCCCTGATTCCAATCACTGTTTACTATTTACTGTTTACTAATTCTTGACGTGTATTTTATTAACGTATTGCTCATTATATCAAAATGTTCCTTCGGTCCGACCCCAGCCCATGAATCCAACAATCAATCTGGCATTTTTGATCAAAAGGGAAAAAGGTTTTCCATAATCGGCATCCTCGTTTTCAATTCGCATAAAGCTGCGGCTAAAAAGTTGGCAAATGATCGCAGCGAATTTGCCCAATCCTTCTTCAGCCGCAGCATCTTTATCTGTTATTTTTCCATGTTTCATTCCTATAACCATTAGAGCGCCAGTGACGGCTCCACATTCTGCCCCCATTCCCATACCACCAGCAAAAGCCGAGGCCACTTTTCGGGCGTTTTCAACCGACAAACCCATTTCTTCGGCGTAGGTCTCCAATACCGCCTGAGAGCAGTTCATAGACTTAAGAAACCTTTGCTTGGCATGTTTAGGACGATCATAAATAGGGATTCTCGGTTGTTTCATAGATCCAATACATTTTTATGGTCCGAATTGGCGATATGAGATGCCTGTTTTTCACGAAGTTGGTAATCTTTATCCGATTTGATAACCTTTCGCCCTTCTGCACGATAATCGAGTTTAACTTTTTGAAAATATTATTCAAATTGTTATTATTCACTATTCAGGTTTTGACACCATTTCCTTTTCTGACTGGTTCTACCGTTCTCTTCCTTCTCGAACAATATCCACTATTTCTTGTGTCGTAATATTAGCTTTAATTGATGGGACATCTAAGGGTGAAGAAGCAATTTTCTCTGGAATCAATGCAAAAGTTCGACCGTCTCTCCTTCGAATTAGACACTTTTCCAGTACTCTCAGCCTGTTCAAGAACCAAAGCGAGCTTCTGCCGGGCTTCTAAATATGTATAAACTTGCATTTTAGACCTCCGTGGTTTCGACGTTTAGATTTTGAGCAGCTGTCTTTAGCTTTTGATCCAACGTCAACAGCGGTGCTTTATGTCTAATAGCACAATCCAAGAAATAGGCATCGGCCGCATTAGCCTCGTTATGAATTTTTATTTTTTAGAATTTTGTAGAATCTACGACAAATATTGTTTTGTATTATGTTCGGTTTTTTATAAAAAATTACAAATCTTGCAATAACTTATCAAGAGTTTCTTTGGTATTCTTAGCAGAAATATTAAATCGTTCGGCATATCGTATTACTGTTCCCCCAAACAAATCCCATTCGCTTTTTCTGCCTTTTGTTTCAACATCTCTTTGAAAGGACGTTTTTGTTTCAAAGGGAAACTGAGTGGCTTTCGAAAAGGAAGCTTCTACAATATCGGATGGAAGTTCTATTTGGAGAGCCTTTGCAATCACTGCGATTTCTTGCATAATATTCTTGACAAGAATGCCAAGATTCGCGTCATTTGCTACTTCACCAATCGTTTTATTATAGGTCGCTGTTACTAACGCAAACGATGCAATGAAAATATATTTTGTCCATATTTCAATATTCACATCTTCAAAAAATTCAATCAGAATATCAGCACTTTTAAAAAGATTTATTAGTATGTCAGGATAAAACTCAGGATTCGATGGGTCTTTACCAATTGATATTTGGCAGCTTCCTCCTTTTTGAAAAATGACCCCGGGAGATTCGATATGAGTGCCTAAATATACACAGGATGGTAAAATATACCCTTTCCTTAAATGCTGTCTCATTCGTTCATAAATATCCGCACCGTTTAAAAGTGGCAAGATTATGGAATTTTCATCTGTAATTTTGCTAACTTCTTTAGTAACACTTTCCAAATCGTAACTCTTAACCGATACAACGACTATATCAAAAACAGGCAAATCATTAACAGTATCGGCACAAAAATAAGGTTTGATCAGGATTTCTTCTTTTCCGCCTTCTTTTTTTAGGAGTAAGCCATTTTCTAAAATAGCATCTTTATGCCTACCCCTTGCTATAAAGTATGTATTGCCCTTGCCAGTTTCGTTAAAATATTTGGTCAACAGAGTTCCATAGTAACCGCCTACTCCTCCGACTCCAAAAAAGCATATGTTCATATTTTACTCCTTAATCACATGTATTTTTCTATCATTTTGCTTTCATTCATAACGCTGAACTGAGCTGCGGGCCATATAAGTCACAATTCACCAATAGGTTTTACGAAATACCGCGATGTTTTCCCCGTCAGCTCAAGTGCGATGTTGGGCTCTTTACATTATTTTAATTTCATACATGTTTCTTGTTTTATGGTTTTTGTGATATCAGGTCTACGTTTCGAAATTACTTGATCGAATATCTCTTGAATAAAAGGTGCGACCCAATATTGGGAATCTTGTTCTGGTTCCAAGTCACATTCAAGAGCATCCAAATAATCAGTAGATGGCATAAAATGATCTTTAAAAAAGAACAAGTATGCTAAATGAAGAATAAAAATATCTTTAATATCAATGGAAAATGAATTGAGCACTTTAATACGGTGCTCGTTATACATTTCATGATCATTTAGCAACATGTTAAAAAAGAAATTATAGTGAGTATTATCGTTACACCGATCTCTTATGTTTTTATATCTCTTATCTGAGTAAAGTAAGTCATTAATTACAGACACTTTTTCAGAATTCCTAATATAGCTGGACATCACTCTATATTCTGGAAGCTTATCTTCACCCTTAAGCCAATTATTTACCTTATCAACGATAAAATGCTCAATACTTACATGATCATCGAGATAAAGATTTGAGTAAATGTTTATGATTGCTGAGTCATGGTATTTTCGAAGCAATGCATAGGCATCATTTATTCTGCCGTTTTTCAATATTTGCTGAATTGATTCTAAAGTTCCCTTAATTGAGCTAAAAATATACGTATCAATATTGATGACCGCATTTGTTCCTGTTGTACCAAAGCTCGATACTGACCATGAAAGACTTTCGTAAAAATCAATATACTTGTCGAGTTCAGAAAACACATGGTGTTTTTGATATTCATCGGAATCAATAGGCCGATGTTTTCCTTTGTTGCCAATGGCTCGCGGTAGACGACTACAGCTTCGTCCTTGGACGCCTCGGATCTGGGGCATCCTCGACTTTCGCTCAATTAAGGTTAAAGAATAAAAATGAGAATATTTCAACAAAAAAGCTTAATTAATATCAACCCGTTACTGTGCCGACCCGGTACCTTTCGCATCACCAGGGCAGGGCGCAACTTTCCTGCGGTTTGATTTGTCTGAGAAAATCTGAAACACGCTGCCACTCTTGACAATAAGTCTAAAGTGCTTATAAATTAGTAAAAACAAATATTTAAATGAAGCTTGATTTCATTAACACCCATCTTCAAATAAGGAGGTTGCAGCTATGACTGAAAAAAAACATGTGACTGTTCCAAAAGACACCCGAGCGTATTTTTGTTCAACCTGTGGCGCTGTTTCGCTGGATGCTAACAATATTTGCAAACCTGAAAGCAAGGGCACAAAGGCAGACTGGTGTGGCATCAAGGGATCGAAGCCGCCGGCATATTGTCATAACAGAGTGAATAACGACAGGTGGCAGTGCCGGAAATGCGGACTGACGGCTGTAAATCCAGAACTGCTTTGCGAGCCGGATAGGCTGGATCTTTCTCAATAACAATAGTTAAGTCGGCTTTGCTCTTCATTCGATTAAGCTCCGGTTAAATAAAGAACACCTCAATGAAATAGACATTGCCCCAGTTGAATAGGCTTCGCATTCAACGGGATAAACATTTCATAGGTCAGGAATTTAACCGGACTTTTTTTATAAATTTTCAGGCAGGGTTGACAAAGCTATTATACCATGTCCGATGTTATCATTTTCACAAAGAAAGAAAAACTATGGCCATCCTTGAAGCAAAAGCGCTGAACAAAACCTACACGGTGGATCATCAAAATATTATGGTGTTGAATGACATCTCGCTCACGGTGGAGCCGGGTGAATTTTTGGTCATCACCGGCAGCAGCGGCAGTGGGAAAACCACGTTGCTGACGCTGCTCTCCGGACTGGACAAACCCACTTCGGGTCGGGTCTTTATCGATCAGCAGGACATTACCGATGCATCGGAAGATGATCTGGCACCGCTTCGCAACCGGATGATTGGATTTGTTTTTCAATCGTTTTATCTCATACCCTCCATGTCGGCCATAGAGAACATCATGTTTCCGGCGGAATTGCAGGGTCTTCCGGATGCAGAAAAAAAGGCCCGGCAGTTGTTGGAACGGGTGGGGCTTGCAGACCGAGCGGACAATTTGCCGAGCCAGTTGTCGGGCGGCGAAAAACAGCGCGTATCTTTGTGCCGGGCCATGATCAACGCCCCGAAACTGCTTTTTGCCGATGAACCCACCGGTAATCTCGATTCAAAAAACGGCCGTATCGTAATTGAGCAGCTTGTTGAAATGAAAAATGAACAGGGAGCTACACTGATCATGGTGACTCATAATCCGGAATTTGCAGCTGCCGCAGATCGAGTGCTGAGACTTAGGGATGGCAGACTTTCTCCTAATTGAGCGTAAACAAAACCGAAAGGGGAAAGAGAAAAGAGAGAAGAAAGAGGAAAGAGGGAAGAGGGAAGAGGTTATCTATTTTCTAATTCCTATTTCCTCTTTACTCAAATACGAGCCATTGCTTGGAGTTTCGACAAACTAAGTTCCTTCCGGGGATAAATAATAAAGCAGCAGCTTAAAATTATGATACACGGACACTTCATCATACGCGAAATCACACGTTCATCCAAACAGGCCATTGTTTTTTGTTTGTGTGTCGCACTGTCGCTGACCAGCCTGACGGTGTTCTCCGGTTTTTCAGAAAGTGTATCTCGGATCCTTTTGACTGACGCAAAAAAACTCCATGCTGCCGATATCATCGTTCACTCCCACGATAAACTCTCGAATGAACTTGAGAGCGCCATATCCGACCAGATCCGGCAGGGGAAAATCGAACGCAGCCGCTACTGGGAATTTTACAGCATGGTTCGAAGGTTGGATGATCAGGCATCCGTCCTGTCTCTTTTAAAAGTTGTCGAAAAAGGGTATCCATTTTACGGGGAAATCGTATTGAAATCCGGCCGTTCGTTCCACGACGTGCTGACCCCGGGGCATACCGTGGTGGAACAATCCCTGCTGGATCGATTGGGCGTCGGCATCGGGGATTCGCTGAAGGTCGGGTATACAACGCTGATCATCAGCGATGTCGTCGTTTCGGAGCCGGACCGGCCGGCAAATGTCTTCTCCTTTGGTCCTCGCGTTTTTGTTTCCAGCAAGGATTTGGATGCCTTAGGTCTTATCCAAACCGGCAGCCGCATCACCTATGTATCCCTGTTAAAGGTGGCTGACGGCCGGCAAATCGATGCCATCGCCGGTCGTCTTAAACAGTTTGCAAGCCCTGATCGGGAGCGGGTCGACACCTATCTGACCGCACGAACCCGGGTCAAACGGTTTCTGGATAATTTTATCTTTTTTTTAAGACTGGTGGGTATTTTTATTCTGGTTGTCGCCGGCATGGGGATCCAGAACACCCTGACGGCGTTTTTCAATGAAAAACAACGAACCATCGCCATCATGAAAACAATGGGCGCAACCCACCGCCAGGTCATCCGTCACTTTATGCCGGTGGTCGTTGTGCTGACTCTACTGGGAATGGTCCTGGGCATATCGATCGGCATTATCCTTCAACTGGGTCTGGCACGGCTGCTCAGCACTTTTTTCCCTCCGGACATGCCGTTTACCGTGGCCTGGATCGGTATCATAGAGAGCATGGCTCTTGGTATTGTGGTGGTGGCCCTGTTTACGTTTGCACCTTTTTTCCGGTTAAAAGAGATGCGGCCGGTGGTGATTTTCCGCAAAGAGACGGCTGTGTTGCATAAACACTGGCCAATGTATGTGTCAGCCATCGGGTTTGTGCTCTTTTTCTTCGGCCTGATCTTCAGACACATGCAGGACCTTCGATTCGGAATTTATTTTATGGTGACGCTGGGCGCTCTGATTCTCGTCACTTCGATTGTCACACGACTGTTGTTGTGGATCTTAAAACGGTTGCGCATTCGGCGAATGGTCGTCCGCCAGGCGATCAAGGGCCTGTTCCGGCAGGGCGGTGCTACTTGGTCAGTCATTGTCACCCTGACCGCGTCTTTAAGTGTGATTTTTTCCATATACCTGCTCGAACAGAATCTCGATACCACCTACGTCAAATCATTTCCGCCAGACGCACCCAATCTTTTCGTGATCGACATCCAGCCGGACCAGAAGAAGGCATTTGCAGATTTTATCGCCAAACCGTTGACCTTCTATCCGATTGTTAGGGCACGGGTCACAGCAATCAACGGCAAAACTATTGATCGTAGAAAAGAGCGGACAAAGCATCGCGATAATCTCGGCCGGACCTTTAACCTGACATACCGGGACAGCCTGTTGAAGGATGAAAAAATCATCAAAGGCAACCGGCTCTTTCGCGACGACTGGACCGGTCCCCAGGTGTCGGTGCTGGATACCGTGGTCGACATGCACAAAATGGGCATCGGCGACATCATCCAATTCAACATCCAGGGGGTTCCGCTAAAGGCCCGAATTTCGAGCATCCGGACCCGGACTTCGGATACGCTGGGCCCGTATTTCTATTTCGTGTTCGAAGAGAAAACTTTAAAAACAGCGCCGCAGACGATATTTACCTCTCTGAGGGTGGAAAAGCAAAGGGTCGGCCTGCTGCAAAGCCGTATCGTGAAGACGTTTCCCAATGTCAGTGTTATCGATCTGTCGGCAACCATACAGGTCTTTGCGCGCATGATGAAAAAATTGTCAACCATCATCAAAGGGTTTTGTATCCTGAGTATGGCGGCCGGGATTCTTATCCTGATCAGCGGGGTGTTTGCGACCCGTGCCGAAAGAATTACCGAATCGGTCTATTATAAAATACTGGGAGCTGGAAAGACATTTGTCAGAAAAGTATTTTCCCTTGAAATTTTTATCGTGGGCCTGCTCAGCGGAATACTGGCGGTAGGGATTTCCCAAACCGGCGTTTTTTTGATCTGCCGGTTTTTCCTTGACATCACCTATCATCCGTTTTTATTGACCTGCGGTTTAATTGTCGGTGCCACTCTCTTGCTGATCATCGGGGTCGGCATGGTCTCTACAAGGTCGATATTAGAGAAAAAACCGGTTATCTATCTAAGGGAGCAGCCGGATGAGTAAGCTGGATTAAAACCATCAGGAACAATGGACAAGTAAAATGAATTTTACACGAGTCGGAGACTTTCATATAAAAACGGCCATGCGCACCACAACCTTTATTCTGGTTTTCTTTTTGTTTCTTTCCGGATGCAGTGGAGAATCCGCGTCAAATGACGCTGCGTCGAAAACGGCGGCGGCAAAGCAACCCACCCGAAAAACCATCGTTGCCGTGGGTGACAGCCTAACGGCCGGTCTCGGTGTGGATGAAAGCGAGGCCTATCCCGCTCAGCTGCAAAAAAAACTGGCTGACGACGGGTATTATTTCAACGTCGTCAATGCGGGCGTCAGCGGCGAGACCAGCAGCGGAGCATTGTCACGCATCGAATGGGTCATTTCGACCCTGAAACCGGATATCATCATCCTTGAGACCGGCGCCAATGACGGCTTGCGGGGGATCGATCCAGATATTCTGAGAAAGAATTTAGATCGGATCGTCTCTGTTATCAAAGCGAACAACATCGAAGTGCTCCTTTGCGGCATGAAAATGCTTCCCAATATGGGCCCCGAATATTCAAAGGATTTCGCACGTGTTTATCCGGAAATCGCCCAAAAATATAAGATCCCTCTGGTTCCTTTTTTTCTGGAAGGGGTTGGCGGTGACCCGCGATTCAATCAGCCGGATCGTTTGCATCCCACCGCAAAAGGGTACCTCCGTATTGTCGATCATATCTATCCGTATGTACTCAATGTGATCAAGCAATTATCATAAAACCACAACCCTTGCACACAGATCCGTCTCTGGCATTGTTCGCTTAACGTTTCGTGTTTGCACGTTTAACGCATATTTAATAATATTTTTAAAAAAAACAAATATTTAGATTGCTTTCCTTCCAAATGAAGGTTATTATATATTTAATCAATTAAGTCCTGCTTAATCTGCGGGACGATTTCTCTCTGAAGGAACAATCCATTTGCCAAAGTGGCACCCTCCAGTTTGTTACGTTGAAAATTTCTGATAAAAATAAAGTATTTCATTAATCAAAGATTATTTACAATTTGTGAAAGAGCATAAGGTGATTTGCTGATCTAATAGATAAGCGACACAGGACATTTTATGTTTTTGAATCAATCAGTGTTATTTAAGGAGGTATTAGATGGTAAGAATCAAAACAAGACAGGAAATTAAACGGCGGAAGGTGACATTTTCACTTGAAAACGCCGATGCCAATGAAGTCTTTTTGATAGGGGATTTTAACAAATGGAATCCGAAAAGCCACCCTATGAAAAGCAATGAAAACGGGGCGTGGGTCAGGAACGTGATAATTCCTCCCGGAGAATACGAATACAAGTTTATTGTTGACGGTCAATGGAAAGAAGATCCCCAAAATGATCAACTAAATCCCAATTGCTTCGGGACCAACAACAACATTATAAATGTGACCGAAAAAAATAATTAAATTTTTATAATCATTGTTAAGTATAATTATGTTTCCAGGATAAAGCCAAACTGGGAATTATTATATTTACATTTTTTATAATAAAGGGGGAAACAGATGCAGAAAGTTTTTATGGTTTTATGTGTTGTGATTATGTTTTTTGGAATTGTAGGCTGTCCTTCATCTGATGATCCGGCAACCACATCAAGCTTTAAATCAACTACTTCAGCACCAGTTGCCACTTCAGATGTTTCAGAACCCGGTGCTAACCCGGTACCGGTACCCGAACCTGCTACACTTATACTGCTTGGTACTGGTCTGGTTGGTCTTGCAGGGTATGGACGAAAAAGGTTTAAAAAATAGTAGGTATAAGCCACATATTGCCCGATGAAGACGTCGGATATTGAAAGGCGTCAATTCTCTTATGATTATCACATTCCTGAACACAGATCTGGAAATGAACGGGGAAGTGAGGCCAATAGAAGATTAAAACCGAGAACACCAAAATAATAAAAATATTTTAAAAAGGCAGAGCCATCAACGGCGAGCCGATCGCTTAGCGTGTTGAAGGATTTCTATAATCGCTTGATTTTTTAGGCGAAAACAAAGAGAATCTATCTATAAAATATCTTCTTGCAGATTGATGCCCGCCTTTTAGCTCGAACTTCCCCAAAGTGACATTCAGGTTCTAAATCTTAAGTCTATACAATCAAAAGTTTTGAATATATTCTAAATAAAATTTATAAATCAGAGTCGCATCGCAAAATTACTTTTATTGCTTAAATGTTGCAAAACCACATTTAGTGGTAATATTAATCACATTGAAAATTCGAAACCAGCTAGGATTTTGTCACAATCAACAAATAGTGGAGGATAATGAATGTTAATTGAAACCAAAGAGCAAGTGTTAGAAAAAGTACTTAGCCAAGACAAGCCCAAATGCCCTCACTGCGGTGCAGAAATGATGATCTGGGAGGTTCCCCCGTTTAGCTTCAGCGACGGTCTCGGCTGGGGAACGCCTTATCTGTTTATATGTTTCAACGATGAATGCTCCTTGTATGTTCAGGGATGGGACAATATGGAGGAGAATTATGGCCACATATCATCTTACCGGTGCATGAACTATCCGGGGACAAAACAGTTTGAATGCATCCCTGTTTTCAGCCCCATAGGAGGTACCGGGCAAATCATTGACGAAGAGATTTTGGCGGAGCAGGAAATACTAAAAGAAAACACCAAGAAAGGATTTTCCATTCTTGCGGGGGCCTACGTGGACAAAGACCACGTTACGGTGGTCAGACTGCTTCTCGATGCAGCCCAACCGCAGCGGGTCCGGTTAAAAGCAGCGGAAATGATCGGTGATATTGGAGTGCCTGAAGCCATAGAACCGATTAAAAGTGCCAGATTCGGCAATGAAATTATCCAGAAAACGGTTGATGAATCTGTGCAAAAGATTCATGAACGATATTTCACCCGCGAATGTCCTTTTTGCGCGGAAATCATTAAAAAAAGAGCGAAAATCTGTAAGCACTGCGGGCAGGATGTTGCGGGGAAATAATTAGAAGCTATCTCAAAATAATCTTTTGGCCCAACCTCGGCGTTGGAGCCTCGTTTTAAGTCCTCGACATACTATAGTATGCCTGCGGGTTAAAACTCGGCTCCGCCTTGATCTTGAACCAAAATCTTTATTTTGAGATGGCTTCTATTGTCCATCCATAAATGGCTCTTTTTGTCCTGATCGGAGAGAGCGAAGCGACACCGTAACTTTAGGTTACTTTCGTACTTTTAACGTGTACGAATTTAAGTAAAAAAGGGCCTTTAAGGGGAAAACCAAGCCTGGCCCTTCCCCGCGTGGCGGGATCTAAGATGGGATAGGCTTTTTTACTTAGGGGTTTATTCGGCCGGCCGGAAGACTTTCAATTTCTATTCTTTTTGCATCGATCCAGAGTCCTTCCAGATCATAGAAGACACGAACCGGTTCATAAAAAACGTGAATGATGACATGACCGTAATCGAGCAGAACCCAGTGCCCTTCTTTTTTACCCTCGACGCTCAACGGTTTTATGTCGTGTTTTTTTAGGTTTACCTGTACATACTCCGCGATGGCTGAAACCTGGCGGTTGGAACGACCGCTGCAGATGATAAAAATGTCGGAAAAAGAAGTGAGTTCTCGAAGATCAAGAACCACCAGGTCTAGTGCTTTTTTTCCCATAACGGCGTTGATGTAAAGATCAAGCGTTCGGTCCAAGGAATTGCCGGGCTTATTTGTCATAAATAAAGTCCTTTGGTTTTTATAAAATCTTCGATGGCCTCCGGAACCAATCGGTTAATCGAACGTCCTTCTTTGATATATTTTCGAATGGTTGTTGATGAAATGTCCACAGGCGTGACATTAAACACGCAGACCGGTTGCTTTTTATCATGTATAAAAGACGATTGAGAAGAGGAGAAGGTATATTTTATTGAGATCTTGGATTGAAGATAATTTTTTAAAGATTCCCATTCCGACCTGGTGCTGTTTTCTTTGTTAATGATTCGGGACATGACAATAAAGGGGATCAGCAAAAAAAGATCATTATAGGATTTCCAGGTATCTATTTCTAAAAAAGCATCCAGTCCCACGATGAGATAGAGTTCCGTATTTTCCGGTGAAATCGATTTGAAATGGCGAACCGTATCGATGGTGTAGGAAGGGCCTGAACGTTTTAGCTCAACATCTGATATTACAAAATTCAGATCGTTTGGAAATGCGAGTCGAATCATCTCGAGACGGTCTTCGACATCCACCACGCCGTCCGGTTCCTTGTGAGGCGGCAGCGCAGACGGAATGACCAGGATTTTATTCAGGCCAAAACCTTCTTTAACCTCCCGAATAACCTGGATATGTCCCAAATGAATCGGATTGAACGTCCCTCCAAAAAGTCCTATACGCTTCAAAAATTTCCCTCTTTTTCAGCTATGTTCTTATCTGTCCATCCCCGAATACGACAAACTTGGTGGTGGTCAGTTCCTCCACGCCCATGGGGCCAAACGCATGAAGCTTTGAGGTGCTGATGCCGATTTCCGCACCCAGGCCAAGCTCACTACCGTCATTAAACCGTGTGGACGCATTGACCAGCACCACTGAAGAATCGGTTTCACGGGCAAAGCGTCTGGCCCGCTTATAATCGCGCGTTACAATGGATTCCGTATGTTTTGAACCATATTCTGAAATGTGAGTGATGGCGTGATCCATGTCTTCGACCACCCTGACAGCCAGAACAAGATCGAGATATTCTTCCGGCCAGTCCGATTTTTCGGCTTTTAATGCATCCGGCAGGATTTGACATGTTTCAGGACAACCCCTGATTTCAACCCCTGCGCTTGTCAGACGTTTTGCCATTTGCGGCAAAAATCCTTTTGCCATGGATCGATGCACCAGCATGGTTTCCATGGCATTGCACACTCCCGGGCGCTGAACCTTGGCATTAAAGCAGATGTCGCCGGCCATATTAAGGTCCGCACCTTCGTCCACATACACATGGCAAACCCCTTTGTAATGTTTCAGTACCGGTATGGTTGAATGCTCTACGACAAAACGGATCAACCCTTCTCCGCCACGAGGGATGATCAAATCGATAAATTCTTCCTGATTTAAAAGGATGTTGACTGCTTTTCGATCTCTGACAGGGACGATCTGCACGGCTGTTTCAGGAAGGCCGCAATCACCGAGAACCTGTGCGATGATGTCGGCCAGGGCTTGATTCGAATAATGCGCTTCAGATCCACCCCGAAGGATGACGGCATTGCCGGCTTTCAGGCAAAGGCCGGCGGCATCGATGGTCACATTGGGTCGTGATTCATAAATAATGCCGATGACACCCAGCGGTATGCGCATTCGTGTGACTTCCAGTCCGTTGGGCCTCAACCAGGCCTTGGTTGTCGCGCCCACCGGGTCATTGAGCCCAGAAACCTCCCGCAAACCTTTGGCCATTGATTTAATGGTTGCGTTCGACACCGTGAGTCTGTCGATCATAGCGGCGGAAAGCCCCATTTCTTTTGCACGGTCAAGATCCTTTTGGTTGGCTTTTTTGATTGTTGAGGCATCTTCTTCTATTTTATCGGCCATGTCGAGAAGCACGGTATTCTTTTGGTTTGAACCGCACTTGGCCATCTGTGTAGCAGCAGCCCGGGCGGCTTTGGCCATGTTTACAATTGTTGTTTCCATTGACATTTCACCTTCCTTGATGCTCTATTCATAAATTCGACGACGTATTACTTTCAGTACAAATAGTCCGTATAAACCGAGGTCCAGAAGTTTGAAGTTTGAAGTGCCTAAAGTGAGCTAAAGTTGAGGAACGCGCTTTCAGCGCGATCAATTATAATTAAAATTGATAGAATACCTTAACTTCCCCGTTTAACACGGGATAAATAGTCACGTTACACTTTTGCATACATAAAATGAATAAACCAAGTTAAAAATACGTCATCGTATTTACGAATTCATGTACTTAGCACGTTGTCACAAATTACATTCCCGCAGTCACCGCAAGGTTATCCCGATGAATCACGTCGTCATAGGGTTTTTGTCCTAAGCGGTTTTTAATCTGGCTCGATTTAAGTCCCATGATTTTTCGGATATCTGTTGAATTGTAATTAACCAGTCCGGTTCCCAGGGCTTCACCGTCTGTTTTTCTAAACTCAACCGGAGCGCCGACACTGAATTCACCTTCAACGCCCACAATGCCACTGGGTAAAAGGCTTTTGCCCCTGTTAAGAATTGCCTCGGCGGCACCATCATCAATCCTTATAACGCCTTTGGGTTTTAAAGTAAATGCAATCCAGCATTTACGGCTTTTCAGTTTTTTCGTTTTAGGCGTAAAAAACGTCCCGACATCTTTACCGGAGAAAAGCTTTTTCAATATATCCGGTTTGCCGCCATTTGCGATGACCATTGGAATTCCCGCAGCAGTGACCTTTTTTGCAGCATTTGTTTTGCTGAGCATACCCCCTGTGCCTAAAGCACCCGGAATATCGCCGGCAATCTTTTTTATATTTTCTCCGATGTTGGATACCAGTGAAATAAAATCAGCATCAGAGTTGGTTCGGGGGTCCTTGGTGTAAAGGCCGTCGATATCGGTCAAGTTGACCAGAATATCCGCATCCATCAATAGCGTGATCATGGCGGCCAGATTATCATTGTCCCCGAATTGAATTTCTTCTATCATCACCGTGTCGTTTTCATTGATGATTGGAACAACCTTCCATGACAACAGCATACAGAGCGTGTTTCGAGCATTCAGGTATCTTTTGCGGTTGTTGAGGTCATCACCGGTCAGTAAAATTTGGGCGACTTTTTTATGATATCGGGCGAAAGCTTTCTCATACTCCATGATCAGTCCGGCCTGGCCCACGGCGGCAATGGCCTGGCGCTTGGGAATTTCGTCCGGCCGTTTGTCAAGGCCGACTTTTCTGATCCCGGAAGCCATGGCCCCGGAAGAGACCAGAATAATTTCGATTCCGTCGTCAATTAAGCGGCAGATTTGCCGACTGATGGATCGTATGGCTTTTAAATTCAGTCCGTGATCTTCTGTCAGGACATTGCTGCCAATTTTTACCACCACTCGTCTGGCACTGTAAAAAATCGATGCTATTTTCTCATTCATCATTGCTGTCCAATAGTTGAACAATTTGGGACGTTAGTTGTTCAAGCCCCTGTCCGGTTAATGCGGAAATGAATGTGACCGTTTTTTCCTTTACCGCAGATTGAAAAATTTCAGCCGTTTTCCGCGTCCCAGGCAGATCAAGTTTGTTAAGTACAACAATTTGAGGCTTTTGCACAAGCTTTTCGTCATACATGGCAAGCTCTTGGTTGATAGTATGGTATTGGTGGAGGGGATCATCAGGATCAATAGATGAGATATCGATAAGATGAACCAAAATGCGGGTACGCTCGATGTGCCTGAGAAATTTGATGCCGAGTCCGGTTCCCTGGTGCGCGCCCTTAATTAAGCCGGGAATATCTGCGACGACAAAAGGCTCTGCCCAGTCAGTTTGAACGACACCCAGACTGGGGGCCAGTGTGGTAAAAGGATAATTGGCAATCTTGGGACGGGCTGAGGAAATAGCACTAATCAGTGTGGATTTTCCGGCATTGGGAAGACCGATAATACCGACATCGGCCAACAGTTTAAGCTCAAGCGTTAATGTTCGGGTTTCACCGGGTTCACCGGGTTGGGCAAACCGGGGGGTCCGGTGTGTGGAAGTTTTGAATTTAGCGTTACCCTGGCCGCCTCTACCGCCTTTTAAAATGACGAATGTTTCACCAGTGTTGACGAGGTCTTTGATAAGATGTCCGGTATCCGCATCGATCACGAGAGTTCCGGGAGGAAGTTCTATGGTGAGGTTTCGGCCGTTTTTCCCGGTCTTTTGCTTACCTTGACCATGTGCGCCGTTTTCGGCTTTAAAATGTTTTTGATATCTAAACTGATAAAGGGTGCGTTTTCTTGACGATGTACTTAATATGATGTCTCCACCCTTGCCACCGTCGCCGCCGTCCGGTCCTCCGCGTGGAATAAATTTTTCACGCCTAAAGCTTACACAGCCCTTGCCACCGTTACCGGACTGCACGGTGATCATCGCTTCATCAATGAATTTCACTCTGCATAAACACTTACTTTTTTACGAGAACGACCCAGCCTCTCATAGGCAACGATACCGTTAATTTTGGAGAACAGCGTGTAATCTTTGCCCATACCCACATTGACGCCGGGATGGATTCTTGTTCCCAACTGGCGAACAAGAATATTCCCTGCTTTTACGGTTTGACCGCCGTATCGTTTTACTCCGCGACGTTGCCCTTGACTGTCACGACCATTTCTGGAACTACCGCCCGCTTTTTTATGTGCCATTATCTAAACTCCTTAACAAAGGACTTATTTTTTTATGCTTCGATTTGATCTATTTTAATTGCAGTAAACTGTTGTCGATGTCCTTGTTTTCTTCGATATCTTTTACGTCGTTTATATTTGAAAACAATAATTTTTTTTCCTTTGCCCTGTTCTACGATATGTCCCTTTACCGCCACATTATCAAGTACAGGTTGGCCGATGCTGGTATTTTCACCATCTGAAAACATTAGGACCTGATCAAAAGAAATTGGATTGCCGATGTTTCCGTCTATTTTTTCGACCCTAATGATATCGCCTTCATGAATTTTATATTGTTTTCCGCCTGTTTTAACGATAGCGTACATCTCTTTAATTCCTCCTGAAACGCCTGAATTCGACTGTTATTTAAGAAATTTTTTATCTTAGCTGATCTTAATAATTTGTCAAGATAAATTTTAATTGTGTACGCTTCCAGGAAGAATAGCGTGTTGTCAACTATTTTATTGACACGCCCATTAAGTTGACATATGAACACATGATCATATATTGGAGGATGAAACATGGACCAATGTCAGGAAAAAGTATTACATCACGCACAAGTCGCTCGCGCTATAAAAAATATTCCCGACTCAGAGACACTTTTAAGTCTTGCCGATATTTTCAAGGCGCTGTCCGACCCGGGCCGGCTGAAAATCGTTTCGGCACTGGCGGCATGTGAGCTATGTGTCTGCGATCTGGCTGCCGTTTCCGGATCTTCTGAATCCGCTGTATCGCACCAGCTTAGGATACTCAGAAACTTAAAAATTGTACGCTATCGAAGAGAAGGCAAAATCGTGTTTTATCGCCTGGACGATGATCATGTAAAATCGCTCATCAGCCAGAGCATAGAGCATGTCCAAGAATAAAAAAGGTTAGACTAAATAATGAGCATTATTATATCAATCCTAAGTGCGTCATGGCAGGTTTTTTATGAATCTGCCGTTTACATGCTGTTCGGTTTTTTTATCGCCGGTATTCTTTATGTTTTTATCAAGCCCGAAACCGTTGGCCGGTACCTTGGAAAGGGTAGGGTGCGTCCGGTATTGCTGGCAGCCCTTGCCGGTATTCCGATTCCATTGTGTTCCTGCGGTGTTTTACCGGCTGCCGCCGGTTTGAAACGGCAGGGTGCAAACAATGGCGCAACCATGTCATTTATGATCTCAACGCCTGAATCGGGTATTGATTCCATACCGCTGACCTTTGCATTGATGGACCCTATTATAGCGCTGATTCGTCCGGTGGCGGCTTTTATTACCGCCATTGTAACCGGTCTATTCGAAAACGTTTTGTTACCGCCGAAAAGTTCATCAGATAATATTCCCGAGGTTGTCTGTTCTGGTTCAGGCGGTTGCTGCAGCACCGGCACTCTTGAAAATCAAACGGAACTGTCGGAGAAACCGTTAATTGCGAAAATAGTTTCCGGATTGAAATTTGCATTTGTAGATCTTCTTGGGGATATCGGCAAATGGTTTCTCTTTGGTATTGTTCTGGCCGGTATCATCACCTACATAATTCCCGATTCGCTTTTTGAATCCTACTTGAGTAATAACTTTACGGCCATGCTTGTCATGCTTGTGGCAGGTATTCCCATGTATGTCTGTGCCACTGCTTCCACCCCCATCGCCGCCGCGCTTGTCCTGAAAGGATTGAATCCCGGTGCGGCACTTGTCTTTTTATTGGCCGGTCCGGCCACCAACATTGCCTCTATGAGTATGATTTCCGGTCTTTTTGGAAAAAAGTCTCTCTTGATATATCTGAGTTCAATCGCTATATGTTCTATTGTTTTAGGACTATTTACAGATATGCTCTATTATGGCATGGGTATTTCCGCAACGGCAACTGCCGGACAGGCTGCTGATATCATTCCACATTATATTCAGATCAGCAGCGCCGTGATACTGGCGGTTCTGATCATCTTCGCACTTTGTCAGGGGATGCCCCGTGCTCGTTCTTTTTCTTTATCCGGGAAAATTCGCTGATAAGGGGTCATAATGAGCGCACCTGCCGGGGGTATTTAAAGGAGATCTTTTTTGGAGACATTTCTTGAACATAAGGTGTTGTGCTGGGGCCAAAAAAACAGCACATCTTCCAAACACCGGCTCATCGGTGAAGAACCCCTGTCGATTCGTGTCGAAGGAAAACCATATTCTGTTGTGATGCGGACTCCGGGCGATGAATTGGCGCATGCCGCCGGTTTTTGTCTGGCCGAAGGAATTGTGGATACGCCGAATGATCTTGGCACGATATCTTTTTGTGACGACATCGACTCCAATGTTGTTACCGTTACCATTGGCAAATCAAGACGGAATAAGATCGCCGATCTTTTGGACAGACGCGGGTTTATCAGCCAGACGAGCTGCGGTATTTGCGGTAAAGAGCTTGTCAAGGATCTTTATCAGATAATCAAACCTGTCAGTGACGATACCCAGATAGATGCCGCTTTGGCGCTAGAATGCCTTGAAACCCTTTCCCAACACCAACCCCTGAGAGAAAAGACCCGTGCGTCCCATGCCGCTGCTCTATATTCGTCTGGTTTTAAGCTGTTATCCGTGGCAGAGGATGTGGGCCGACACAATGCCCTGGACAAAGCCATTGGAAGGCTCTTTTTGGATCACAGGCTCGATGAAGCTGTTTTATTGACGCTTTCTTCGCGCATCAGTTACGAACTGGTTCAAAAGGCTGCACGGGCACGAATTCAAGTGATACTGGCATTTTCACGTCCCACTTCACTGGCTGTAGAACTGGCATCGGAATTAAACATGACCCTGGCTTGTCTGGCCGATTCTGCCGGGTTATATATTTTCTGCGGGGAGCACCGGTTGACCCGTTGAAAAGTGCAGATAAAAGACCATAAAAATTCCAAGCAGCAAATTCCAATATTCAATAACCAAAACCTTTTAAGCCGGAAAGAGGAAAGAGGAAATAGGAAAGAGCAAATAGGAAAAGAGAAAAGAGAAAAGAGAAAAGAGAAAAGAGGAAAGAGCTAAGAGGATAAGGGAAACCACCCCGCCTGCCTCGCCAGAGCGAGAGTATGAACATTTAACGAAGCGAATCATCTTTGGAGATAATCGAAGCGTGATCATCCGGGCCGGAATTTTTACAAAAAAAATGGAGAAGAATGGACATGAAACAGGAGCTTATTGAAATCATATGTAAAAAATCGTTCAAATACACAAAAGAACCGAGTTTTAAACTTGTTTCAGGCAGAATGAGCCAATTTTATGTGAACTGCAAACCCACCACATTGAGTCCGAGAGGCATGTTTCTGGTGGGCCATCTGGTATTTGAGGACATAAAAGATTTAAAGCCCGACGGAATCGGCGGACTGACGTTTGGTGCGGATCCCATGGCCATGGCCACTGCGTTTGTTTCAGAATTAAAAGAAAGGCCTGTCAATGCATTTTCCATCCGCAAAACCCAAAAAGACCATGGCATTATTCGATGGGTCGAAGGAGATATGAAGCCCGGACAGCGGGTGGTCATCATTGACGATGTTGCAACCACCGGCGGGTCCACCATCAAGGCCATCGAACGGGCCGGTTCCGAGGGGCTGGATGTGATCAAGGCCGTCATCCTGGTTGACCGCCAGGAGGGTGGACTGGAGAATATTCGCCAACATGTCAAAGACGTTTCCGCGATCATTACCCGTGATGAACTCATGGAACAGTTTAAAAAATCAAATTGATAATAAAAAGTTTTAAGCTTGAAGAAATGGTAATGAATTAAAAAACGACTTGGCCTGAAGGAAATATTTACGGCACGATATAGGTTGCGCAGGCGTTTTCAGATTCCCAGGAGGTAACTCGCGCCACTTTAATATCGGGACTGTCGATCATGGCTTGAAGGGTTTTTGCAATATGGTGGGCGATATTCTCCGAAGACGGCGGATAATTATCGTTGAAGTCATCGAGCTCATTTAAAAATTTGTGATCCAGCTTTGCCATAATCACCGAGACATGCTGCTTTAATTCTCCAAAGTCAATCAATACCCCTGCCTTATTGAGGTGTTCTCCGGCCACACAGATTTCGATTTTCCAGTTGTGTCCGTGAAGGTTTTCACATTTTTCGGCAACCATTTTAAGCTGATGGGCGGCTGCGAAATGGGTTACCACCTTTAATTCATACATTACGCCCAATCTCCTTTAATTGGATACTTTGTCAAAGCCGCTTTTAAGGATATTTTTTAATTTATTCGGGATTTTGTTTCGTTCAATTTTGGCGAAATCTTTGAGCAGTGCTTCCTGCTTTTTATTCAAATGGGTGGGTGTTTTCATCAGAACCTGTATGATTTCGTCTCCCCGTTTGCCGCTTCTAAGAGAAGGGATTCCCTCACCGCGAAAACGGAAGAGATCACCGGGTTGGGTGCCTTTTGGAATTTTAAGCTGCTTGTTGCCGTTTAAGGTGGGTATCGCTATGGTATCTCCAAGGGCTGCCTGAACAAAGGAAATGTTCACCTGACAGATGATGTCTGTATTATCCCGCTCAAAAAAATTGTGGGGTTCAACATGGATAAATACATAAAGATCCCCGGGAGGCCCCCCGTATGTACCGGTCTCACCTTCTCCGTTCAGCCTAAGCCTGGAACCGGTATCAACGCCGGCCGGAATTTTTACAGCCACCTTTTTACTGACCCTGATCTGCCCGGTTCCCTTGCAGTCCTTACATGGATGAGATATGGTTTGACCGTTACCGTTACATTGATAGCATGTTGTTCTTACAGTAAAAAATCCCTGACTTTTGGAAATCTGACCTGTGCCGTTGCACTGCCAGCAGGTATCGGGATGGGAACCCGGTTCGCATTTCGTTCCCTCGCAGGACGAGCAGATTTCCATTTTTTCTAAATTAATCTCTGTTTCCGTCCCAAAAGCGGCTTCCATAAAACTGAGCGTCAGATCGTAGCGAAGGTCAGAACCCCTTTGGGTTCTGCTTCTTGAACGCCTTCCACTGCTGAATCCAAAAAATTCTTCAAAAATTCCGCCAAAACTCGAAAAAATATCGTCAAAACCGCTGAATCCTGAAAAACCGGACCCTTCAAGCCCTTGGTGACCAAACTGGTCATAGATATTTCGCTTTTGGGGATCCCGAAGGACTTCATAAGCCTCGGCAGCCGCTTTGAAATTTTCTTCAGCTTCTTTATTGTCGGGATTTCGATCAGGGTGGTATTTTAAGGCCAGTTTCCGATAACTGGCTTTTAGGTCACTTTCACTGGCATTACGTTCAACGCCTAAAACTTCGTAGTAGTCTCTTTTGGTTGTCATTTATTTACCTGGTAATTGAACGGACATTTCTTGAACAGTATCAATAAATAAGCATAGAATTGTCACTAATCTAATACAGAAACGCCGGTTGTCAATGAAAATTTAAGGGTAAAATCAGATAAGGTTTCAGCCTCCGGCTCCGCTTCCAGGCCCTTGGGAAGAGTCTAAACCTCGGAGAGAGGGGATAGCAGAATTTAAAGGATTCGAAACTTGAGTCATAATAAAGAAAGGGAAGGGCGGGTAAGTATAAATGCCATGCAAGCTATCCCAGAAATGATCGCCGGAGAATCGTATCTTTTTGCCATCGTTTATCGTCCCGGTATGGGAATTCAATGTTGTAGTGAAGTCCCCGACTTTCTTTTCGATGGCTTGCGCACTTGATTATCAGTTCCGCTACCATAGCGATATTCCGAAGCTCGATAAGATCTGCCGAAACTTTGAAGTCCCAATAATATTCCCGGATTTCTTGCTGGATGATTTCAATGCGTCGTTTTGCTCTTTCCAGTCGCTTGTCCGATCGAACGATGCCGACATAGTTCCACATAAATCGTCGGATCTCATCCCAGTTTTGAGAAACCATAATGACTTCATCACTGTCTGTGGTTCCGACTTCATCCCATGTCGGAGGGTCCGGGGTAAGGCTAAAATCCAGCGTATCGATATCCTTGATAGCCTGCCGGGCAGCCATATGGGAATAAACCAGCGCTTCGATCAAAGAGTTGCTTGCAAGTCTGTTGGCCCCGTGCAATCCGGTACAGGCTGTTTCGCCGATGGCGTAGAGTCGATGCAAATTCGTTTTACCATGCATATCGGTTGCAATGCCTCCGCACATATAATGGGCCGCCGGAACAACCGGAATCATTTCTTTTGTCATATCAAAACCAAAAGCGAGGCACTTTTCATATAAATTGGGGAAACGTTCTTTGATGAAATCGGATTTTTGATGAGAAATGTCAAGAAACACGCAATCTGTTCCGCTTTTTTTAAGTTCTGCGTCTATGGCCCGGGCAACCACATCACGACATGCGAGATCCTTTTTAGCGTCATATTTTTCCATAAAAGGGTCGCCGGAAGCATCAAGCAGTATGGCGCCTTCTCCCCTTAAGGCCTCTGAAATCAAAAAATTTTTGGCTTCAGGGTGATACAGACATGTTGGATGAAACTGGACGAATTCGAGGTTGGCCACGGTAGCCCCGGCACGGTAAGCCATGGCAATCCCGTCACCCGTTGCAATGTCCGGGTTACTGGTATAAAGATAAACCTTTCCGGCGCCGCCGGTGGCGAGCAACGTGACCTTGGCACAGAATGTTATGACCTGGTTGGTCTGCTGATCCAGAACATATGCCCCGCAACAGTAGTCTTCATGGGTCGTGGTGATCAAGCCTCTTTTCATGCGGGTTGAAATGGTAATGAGATCAATGGCGATGTGGTTTTCAAACAGGTGAATTCGAGGATTATTTTTTACATGTTCGACCAGGACGCTCTCGACTTCCTTTCCGGTCATGTCGTGAGCATGAACAATCCGCTTTTGAGAATGGCCGCCCTCACGTCCCAAGTCCAAATCAGGTTCGCTGTCGGGCGATTCAGGAGATGATGGCTGATCGGTTCTGAGATTGAAATGTACCCCTAAATCGATCAATTCACGGATCCTGTCAGGACCGTTTTTGACCACCATCTCAACAACATCCCGGTTGCAAAGCCCGTCTCCTGAATCCAGCGTATCTTGAATATGAAAATCGAATGAATCCAGCTTGCCAAAAACCGAAGCGATGCCACCCTGGGCATAGGAGGTGTTGCTGTCCATGATCCCTTTTTTGGTGACCAAAGCCACATCACCGAACTCTGCCACCTTGAGAGCAAAGGTAAGGCCGGCGATGCCGCTCCCGATAATTAGAAAGTCTGTTTTATTGAGTGCCATAACATTACTTTTATCAGTTATTCAAAATGTCTGTTCATGGTAATGTGAATCAGGAATGACTTTTAAAATTAGAAAGAATATGATACCATCATACCATTTTATAAGCAACCAAGATTAAGGATTTAACAAAGATAGGAGGAATAGATAGAATTTTATGATTGCTTACGATTTGCAATGCGTCGACGGCCATTCTTTCGAGGGTTGGTTTGAAGACAGAAAGGCTTATGAAGCGCAGAAAAAAAAGGCGCTCATCGCTTGTCCGGTTTGTAACAGCACTTCAATTGCCAGGGTTCCTTCGACCTTTGCCATAAAATCATCTAATCCATTAAAAGAATTTTCTGATCAACAGGCAGACCTTGAAAATATTGGTAAAAAAATTGTAGACTTTGTTGAAAATAATTTTGACGATGTCGGAGCTGATTTTGCCAAAGAAGCCTTGAAAATGCATTATGGTGTTACGAAGGCAAGAAATATCAAGGGCGTCAGTACCAAAGAAGAAGAAAAGACATTAAAAGAAGAGGGGGTCCATTTTATTAAAGTCCCCATGCCGGAAATACCGGACACCGACGCCTGACACGTTTCAAGATAGTTCGCTTCGCTCACAATTGGAATAATGGAACAATGGAATGATGGAGTAATGGGTAGCTGAAGGAATTAGATTGATATTGTTCCTTCAACCCAGCGTTCCATTATTCCAACATTCCATGGAAGTGGCATTAGGATAGAAGTTATTAAAAGATCTTTAATTTCAAAAGATTGTAGAATTTCCGAGATATTTAAATTATGGCATATTCCGATAAATTCGTGCACCCCATGCGTTAAGGTTTTTTGAAATGAATGCAACGATGTTCTGATGTATGACCTGTCCCCTTCCTTCCACAAACATCGGTTCCCCGAATTTAATATAAAGTTTCTTACTAGGATCCACAGGACCCATATCTTTGATGATTTTCCCATTTCCTTGGAAGTCGGTCTTTAATGCAATCGGTACCACCGGAACATTGGCCCGTTGTGCTAACTTTACGCCCAATGAATTAAATGTCGTTTCATCGAATATGGCGCTTCTGGTGGCCTGAGGGAATATGATAATGGAACAACCACTGGAAATGAGACTCAAACCTTGATTTAACACTGTCCTTAAGTCTTGCCTGGGATTTTCCCGTGTGACGGCAATGGGATGGATGGCTCTTATAATGGTGCCGAGAACCGGATACTTAAGGAGTCCTTCCTTAACCACAAACGTGACTTTGCTGAATGCAAGCAGTATACAAGGGAGAACCAGCGTGTCGAGAAGGCTCATGTGGTTGGCGACATAAACAACCGGCCCCTTATGGACGCTAAGGGCTTTTAATCCGGATATATGGAACTTTCCACCCGCCGATTCTACAATTTTAAGAACACCAAGCGATCCTTTGGCCCATGTTTTGCCTTCATAAGGCATCTTACTTGCTGTCAAACTTTCCGTCAGAATGATTTTAAAAAGCTGAGTATAATAGATCAACGTCGCCCAAATGTAAAATCTCTTTACAAGAAAACGACGTTTTCGGGAGCTTTGATAAGAGAATTCGGTTTTGAGAAGATGCCAGAAGCGATCTGTCGTCATTTTTCCTTTTCAATTTGGCAGAGCATGAAATTAAATTCAAAAGCGCTCTGTCAATCTGTTAATCATCAGATGGTTCGAAACTGACTGAATTAAGCATCCAAACGAATACTTTTTTCAAATCGAGAATTAAGGCGGTTTAAACGACTTCTTTGTTCTTTTACACAGATTGGGATGGATTTTAAATTTTCTCCGGGATAAGGGGGCTTCTTCGCGATTTCAAGACAAAAGTCCAGCCCTTCTTCAAGATTCTGTTTATATTCAAGCATTGTTGTGATTTCTTTTTTTGTGTAAGAGGAACTCAATACCTTCTTTTCAAAATCATCCATGAACATTTCAATTTCTTTGACAAACATATGGGGACGTTTTAATGGAACCAAAGATGGTCCTCTTCCATAAATATGGTCTACCATCTCTTTAAGCGTGTAACATTTGTCGAACCATTCAATATTGGGTCCGGGGCATATTGACTGGGGTGCATTTTTCTCATCGGCGATTCCTAAGGCAATGAGTGCTCCGTTCCCTAAATGGTCGCAGATACAGTTTTTTACCACCACTTTTTTTCGAAGTCGTTCCTTTTTATCCGTTGACATTTTCATATGTTCAATTTCTTTTAGTTTGGCTGCTTGATATTTTCGTGATGCCAAACAGATCGGTTTTTCGGTAAATTCAGTGTTGGACACCAGAATTTTTTTGGGGCATGGTGAGCCGGGTCGGCCTTCCATCACTCTCTTTTTGGTCCATAATTCTGATCCTGTTCCGTATACATTGTTAAAAGGGATGTTTAAAGGAGAGACGTCACTCAGGTAAAGGTTTTCCGCCCGGGCTTGTCGCAACAGCTCACGTGTGGAATCATCCACACATGTAACTTCGGGAACCAGCAGAAAAGGGCTGGCCCATCCTGTTGAATCCATATCAAAATCTTTTCTGAGTCTGCATACTTCGCCATGGTTGCCGATACCGCCTTGTACCGTGATAAGCGGATGAATGTTCATCGCCGATTCAGGATATTCCCACCCCATTTTTTTATAGTACTTTTGTATCAGCGGTTTAAATTCCGCAACCAGATTTTTCCGTTTTTCCTTAAATTCTTTAAGAAGTTTCGGAAGTAAAATACCATTGGAGGCAAAGGAATGGCCACCGCAGTTCAAACCGGATTCGATGCGAAACTCATAGACCTCAAGTCCCTTTTTGGCCAAAAATTTACCCTGAATTAGAGCAGACCTGAAATCACTCACTTTTAGAATAATCCGTTTCTTGATCCGCCCCATTTTATCTCTGTAAAAGTCACGAAATTTACTTATATAACTATACAAGCCCCGATTAATGCCTGCTGAAAATACAATCGAAGACTGAAGACAACTGTTAGCAAAGCCTCGAAGCCCTGCTTTGGCATCGGTGAATTCTTCACCAAGGCGGTCGCCGTTTTTATTAAAATGAATTCGATCCACGTTGACCATGATATTGACATCGATAGAGCCGGGTTTCATGTTGAGTGTCAGGTCATTTTCAAGATCATTTCTTTCGTCGCCGGCTTTCATTTTGAGCAATGTGTTATATTTTTGTTTCAGCATCGAGTCTTCAGGCAACAGCTCAAAATATTTTTGCTTGTTGTTGTTTTCAAAAAAAGGCTGCTGTTTTATTTCTTCCATCTTTTTTTGTACAATTTCATGGACGACATCAAGGTAAGCTGAAATGCGTTTTGCCCGTCCGTCTTCATCATCTCTTGCTATCTTTTGGTAAGGGAGGTCATACTTTTCAGCGTAATATTTTCGGATTTTTTCGAGGAGCAAGTCGTCAACCAGCGATATAACGGATGAAATTCCAAAAGGCGCAACGCGGATAGGGGTGTCAACGGAATGTCCGGTACCCATAACAGGAATGTGAAAACTATGAATCGAATATATCATATAAATAATGTTTTTATTAAGTCACAAATTGAGCGTGAAAATAGTGACAGGGCTAAAAGATTAATAATTATAAATGAATATACTTTTCTTTACCAGCGAACAAGGATAGAGCCGTAAGTCAGTCCTGCGCCAAAGGCATCCAACAGAACCGTCTGCCCGCGTTTAATTCGTCCGTCTCTATTGGCTTCGTCCAGCACCGTAGGAATCGTTGCAGCTGATGTATTGCCATAACGATCAACGTTCACAAGAACTTTTTCCATGGGAAATTCAAGACGTTTGGCCACGGCTTCTATAATTCGAAGGTTGGCCTGGTGTGGAATAAGCCAATCGAGGTCGTCAGTGGTCATCTGGTTTTTTTTCAAGGTAATAAGGGCAAAATCGGCCATTGTTTTTACGGCAACCTTGAAAATTTCTTTACCTTTCATCGTTAATTTATGAAGCTTCTTCGCATATCTTTCAGGGGTTACCTCCATGTTCGAGCCACCGGCAGGAACATAAAGAAAATCCCACAGATTCCCATCTGAGCGTAAATGGCTGCAAAGAATTCGACGTTTGGAATCTGAAGGGACCTGTTCGACAACGGCGGCACCGGCACCGTCTCCAAATAAAATACAGGAATTACGGTCCTCCCAGTTGATAATAGGGCTCAGAACCTCGCCGCCCAAAACCAATGCTGTTTTGATCTGTCCGGTCTGAATGAACTTTTCAGCCGTCGACAGTCCATAAATAAATCCCGAGCAGGCTGCATTAATATCCATGGCCCAAGCCTGATCGGCGCCTATTTTATGCTGAAGCCAGCAGGCCGTGGATGGGAGCAAGGTGTCGGGTGAGCAGGTGGCATATATAATCTGATCGATGCTTTGTGGTGATTTTTCCGCCATTTCCAGGGCTTTCTGTGCTGCTGAAAAACCGAGGGAAGAGTTTCGTTCCTCAGGATTTTCAACATCTGAAATCCGGCGCTCACAAATTCCGGTTCTCTCGCGTATCCATTCGTCGCTGGTTGTAATTCCTGATCTTGAAAGTGTTTGAACGATACTGTTGTTAGTGACTCTCTGTTTGGGAAAGGCTGATCCGGTTCCCGTAATCCTTGCTGCAAAATTCATAAACGGCTACTCTTTAGTTGTAATCCTTTCAGCAAAAAATTTAATCGTACTTGAAGCGGTAATGCCTTCAAAAGGCCAACCCATTACATTATTTTAAGCATTCCAAATATAATAGGTTCTATACAAAAATTTTTAATGATATATCAAGTCTTAACATCAATATCCATCCAATTAATGATATTATTTCTTTGGCTGATATCAATTCAGATACTTTTTAAGAATCAGTGCTGCGTTTGTACCGCCAAATCCAAAGGAATTGGTCATTGCGGTTTTCACATCCATCTTTCGAGCTTTGTTCGGTACATAATCAAGATCGCATTCTTCATCCGGATGTTCCAGATTGATTGTCGGTGGAATGATTCCTTCTGAAATGGTCAGTGCTGTAAACACCGTTTCGATTCCCCCGGCACCGCCCAATAGGTGGCCTGTCATGGATTTGGTGGAGCTTACCGCTATGGACGATGCTTTTTTCTTAAATACGGACTTGATGGCTTTGGTCTCGTAAACATCATTCAGTTGAGTTGACGTGCCATGAGCATTGATGTAATCGATCTTATCGAAAGGCATCTTAGAATCGGCAAGTGCTGCAGCCATACAGCGGGCTGCGCCCTCTCCTTCAGGCGCCGGCGCAGCCATGTGAAATCCGTCTCCGCTCATACCATATCCGCATATTTCAGCATAAATTCGGGCACCTCTTTCTAACGCAGCTTCAAGTGTTTCCATAATCAGAATTCCGCATCCCTCACCGACTACGAAACCATCACGGTCACGGTCAAAGGGACGTGATGCCTTTTCAGGGAGGTCATTCCGGACAGACAAGGCTTTCATGGCATTGAAACCCGCAATGCACGTGGGTGTGATCACAGATTCCACTCCGCCGGCAATCATGGCATCCGCTGCACCTCTTTTGATGATTTTGAACGCATCGCCAACGGCGTGGGTTCCCGAAGCGCATGCTGTGGCAATGGAAGAATTGGGTCCCTTGGCTCCCAGATAAATTGAAATCATCCCGGGCGCCATATTGCCGATGATCATCGGAATATAAAAGGGTGTTACCCGTTGGGGACCTTTCTTTTGCATAGCGACAGTGGTTTTTTCCAGCAACTCCAGCCCTCCAAGACCGCAACCTGTAAGAACACCGATTCTGTTTTCATTGGTTTTGTCGATGGTTAACCCGGAATTTTCCAGGGCCATACGGGATGCTGCAACCGCGTAAGCAATGAATAGCTGGGTACGCTTGGCTTCTTTTTTAGAAAGAAAATCCTTTGGATGAAAATTTTTTACCTCTCCGGCGATTTTTGTATCAAAGCCGGAAGCATCGAACCGAGTGATCTCTGATATCCCTGATTGACCTTTACACAGTGCCGTCCAGGTTTCATCCACTCCGATACCCAAGGGCGTTACTAACCCAAGACCTGTAATAACTACCCGTCTACTCAATAGGCCTCCTCAACAACCGGTAATTTAATACCGGTTCTATAAAGGTCTCATCTCAAATAACCATACTATTGTTTGGCTATGTAATCGAAGGCGTCTTTAACCGTTATCAGTTTTTCAGCTTCTTCATCAGGAATATCAATATCGAACTCTTCTTCCATGGACATGATCAACTCGACAAGATCGAGTGAATCTGCACCCAGATCATCCACAAAAGACGCTTCAGGTACAATTTCTTCAAGATCAACACTTAGCTTTTCTGCAATTATCTTTTTTACTTTATCCTCAATAGACATTTAGTTTACCTCCTTTATTAGATATACATTCCACCGCTAACATGAATGACCTGGCCAGTGATGTAAGATGCACTTTCAGAAGCCAGAAAAGCAACCGCTGCAGCAATATCTTCGGGATACCCCGCACGTCCCAGCGGGACCTGGTCCAGCATTGCATTTCTCGCTTTTTCCGAAAGCGCTGCCGTCATGTCTGTTTCTATAAAACCCGGGGCAATTGCGTTAACCGTAATACCTCGGGATGCAAGCTCTTTTGCGGCTGTTTTTGTGAGCCCGATCAAGCCCGCCTTTGACGCCGAATAATTCGCCTGGCCCGCATTGCCGGTGACTCCCACAACCGAGGCCATATTAATAATACGGCCATACCGCTGCTGCATCATGATTTTGGCAGCAATTTTTGTGCAAGTGAATGCACCTTTTAAGTTTATATTTAAGACCGCATCCCAGTCCTGTTCTTTCATGCGGACCAGAAGCCCATCTTTGGTAATACCGGCATTGTTTACCAGAACATCAATTCGTCCGGTTTCGTCGATGATTTCTTTAAAAAAGTCTATCACCTCATTTTCTTTCGCAATGTTTACACTTTTGCTTGAGGCAGAACCTTGTGCATCGGCAACAAGTTTTTCGGTTTTGGCAGCAGCGGCAGCTTCAGCATCCGGATCACTTGGAGAAAAATAATTAAAATAGATGCTGGTGTTTGGTGCTGCCAACGCAATACAGATTGCCCTGCCAATACCCCTCGACCCCCCCGTAACAACAACAATACGCTCTTTTTGTTCTGTCATGATTACCTCGCAAACAGTATGTCTGCAACCAGATCCATATCATTTATGACATTCAGACTGCTGCAAACCAGTTGGTTGTAGGAATGGGTTTCCATAAAATCATAAGCTGCCTTTTGATCAAATACACCACAGCCCATCAGTACTTTAAGCGCGTTTTGGGAAACAAGTTGCGCGACTTCGTCGGCAAAGATTCTCGATATGGCTTTGAACTTTTCGGTTTCCGGACTTCCGTCTTTTGAAAGAGCGACGGCTTTGCGGGCCAAGCTTGCCCCAACTTCTACATGCGTCATCATATCTGCCAGCAAAAACATGATATGTTGTTTTCGAGTCAACCGGTTGTCATGAACCAACATAATGGTATCGTTTAAAACTTCGGCTGAAAGACCGTAGAGCCGACATCCGGCATCGTTTATTGTGCTATCCAGCGTTTCCATTTCCTTCAAAATGGCGTGATAATAATTGCCTTTTGACTTGCGTGTTTCTTTCCATCGAAACGTGCTGATGATGCTCTGTTGGATTTCGCTCGTACCTTCATAGATACAGGTGATCTTGACATCGCGCTTGATCTTCTCCACCTCAAACTCGGTGATATATCCATAACCGCCAAGGGCCTGGATCGCATCATTGGCAGCCTTGTCGGCAGATTCAGTGGCAAACAGCTTGGCAATGGAGCCTTCCACATGAAGATCAGATTCACCCGAATCGATTCTGTTAGCAATTTCGTTCATATATGCCCTAGCCGCTGCAAATCTTACCGCATGAGGAACGACCAGTTTGTGGGTGTAACCCTGTTTCTCTGAAAGTGGAGTCCCGAATTGTATGCGTTCTTTGGCATACGGGATGACGATTTCAATCGCCGCTTCGCCGGCGCCTAATCCCATAGCGGCCACCATCAGCCGGGTATAACCGAAAACCTTACCTGCATGTTTCATCCCCATGCCCGGCACGCCCCCGATAAGATTCTCTACCGGAACAAAAACATCCGTGAAAGATAGCGGGGAGGTGTTCGAAGCCCGGATGCCGTGTTTTTCTTCCCCCTTGCTCTGAACAAACCCCGGTGTTCCCTTTTCAACGACAAAAAATGAAGGTCCTTCCGGGGTTTTGGCTAAAAGGGTAATAAAGTCTGCATATCCTCCAGTGGATATGAATTGCTTTGTGCCGTTAATGACATATCCCGTGACTTTGCCGGCATCGTTTTTTACCGGTTCGGCGTGGGTTTTCAAGGCTGCAAGATTGCTGCCGGCACCCGCTTCCGTGACTGCATAGGCCACCAGGGAATTTCCTTCTGCAACTCGGCCAAGCCATTTTGATTTTTGCTCTTCGGTGCCTCCGACAATGATGGGTTCGGAACCCAGCTGGATGGCAAAAAAACCTGTTCCGATTCCAAGGCATATTTTACACATTTCAAGAATGACTTCGCAGCAGTCTAAGGCACCACCGCCCATCCCGCCATAGTCTTCAGGGATAAAAAGGAGCTGTAACCCGATATCGGGGCCCAGTATTTCGCGGATGGCCTCTTCGGGGAAAATTTCGTTTTTATCGTATTCAAGGATTTTTTCACGGGTAAAAATGCGGTTTCTCATCTGTCTGATGGTATCGATGATCATCTGTCTCGATTCAGTATCCAGCCCTTTGAGTACAGGTTTTTTTTCGCTTGTAGATTCAGTCATATAATCATCCTTTTGTATTGCTCGTTTACAGGCATAATACGGCTATTGCATGTACTGCAAGCGATGTATTCATGATCCGGTAAGCGTAAAATTACCGTAATGGGGACGGTTGACTCGACACAAAATTGCCGTTTTCCAGTGAGCCCGTTTTATGAGGATTTGACTTATATTTTTTAAGTTTTGAAACAACAGCAAGTAATATATAATCATAACAAATTGGAATTGTTTAATATGTTGTGTATCCCAAATGACTACGCTTACAGTTGCGCTTACTAGTAATTTAAACAAAAATGATTGTCAAGTGTTTTTCAGATGCTTTTTTCTGTGAAAGCGAAAACGATCAGTTTTATCTTGACTCATATCATACTTTTTTGTAAATAAATTAGTTCGATTCGCTTAAAATGTGGAATGATGGAATAATGGAGTAATGGAATGATGGGTTTGAAGGAGTTTTTTACATTAAAAATGGTTTATTTCCGCCTTTATCCCCAATATTCCAGCATTCCAGAATTCTATTCTTCCATTCTGATGGCAAAAACAGGTTGCCATTAATAAACTTGTATTTTCAGTAAATTGTAGAAATACTGAGACGTCCAATTAATTTATCTATTGAGGGATCGTCTAACGGCAGGACGACGGGTTCTGGCCCCGTTAATCCAGGTTCGAATCCTGGTCCCTCAGCCACAAAACAGCAAGGGGTTGTGAACATGATTCATAACCCCTTATTTAGTGTCCATCCATAAATGGTCTTTTTGTCCAATCTCTGCGTTATGTTCAAAAAATAATCCTCGGAATATTATACATATGCCTGTGGTTATTTTTTTGCATGCCTTGATCTCGAACAAAAATTCTCATTTATGGATGGACACCGTAAAAAAGATTAACCATGCAGCGGCCGTTCTGAAAAATACCTGCCCCCTGGTTTAAAACACAATTCCCACATACCCCACAAAACTGTCTCCGGGACTTTTATCATGGCTGGTGGCGTAGGCAATGGTTTCGGCTTGTTTGGCGCCGAGCGCTTTGGCAGCGGCAATTGCGGTTGCAGCGGCACCGCCGCAGCAGGCGTTCTGGTTAGCCGTCGCTTCTTTAATGACCTTTTCGGGCTCCATGGTTAGCATGGCATCAATCACCCGTCGATCGTTTTCATTCCGGACCCAGTCAACTGCTGAGGCGCCCCTGCCATGGGACATAAAACCGTAATTCGGACCGTAATGGGTTAGATCCGTCGAGCCGATAACTTTAAGCTGAAGACCAAGTTGCTTTGATATGGCGACAACGGTCTTTCCAATTTCAAGAGAATTTTTTGTCGGTGGTGCACCGATGGGAACTATTTTAGCGTCTTTGAAAAAGTATTTTATAAAAGGGAGTTGAAGTTCGATGGTGTTGTCCTGGGTAAAGCGATCAGCAGTTTCAATTTGAAATGAAAATTTTTCACAAAGTTCACTCGCAAGCTTATTTTCAATTTCAATTGCACCAAAAGGGGTTTCCCATGCCCCCTCGGTCATGATATAGGCCGGCGAACCGCTGTGAAGATGCATGCCGAAAATCACAAAGACATCCGGTGATTTTTCTCTTGTAAGACAGTGAATGACGTTGCATGCGATGCTGCCTGAAAAATACCACCCGGCGTGTGGCACGATGCCTCCGGTTAAGAATCTGTCCGAAATGGTTTCTGTTGGATATTCTTTTAGAAAACCTTTAATTTCTTTTTCACACGCAGAAGCGTTTCCCGGATACCAGCTTCCTGAAAAGAGAGATTTTCTCACCTTCATGTGAATACCTCCTTTCTCGATAGTGTCTATCCATAAATGGTCTTTTTGCCCTATCTCTGCTATTTTTGTTATACTCAAAAATAATCCTCGGAATATCACTTATATGCCTGTGGTTATTTTTTTCGCATGCCTTATCGTTCTTTCAGTGGGAGATCTAAAACAAAAATCCTCATTTCTGGATGGACACTAACTTAATTTCACACAGGCGGATAAAGATGTCCAATACTTTTAAGAAAAAACTTCGATATTCCTTGACAGATGGGGAAGTTGATCATTATTTTTAAACAAAAAAATTCGATTAAGGATTTACTAATGCAGTCTGACAAGCTATTCTCCACAAACATTGAAGTCCGGTTCCGTGATCTTGACGCAATGGGACATGTGAACAATGCGGTTTTTTTTACCTATTTTGAAGAGGGCCGAAAATATTTTTCCAAAAAAGTGTTCGAGGTTTCGGACCTTTCGGATTTCAAATTCATCATGGCCCATATCCAATGCGATTTCATAAGGCCGATACAGTTTAATGACCATGCCATTCTTCAGATGTGGGTTAAAAATATCGGAACCAAAAGTTTTTCTTTTGAATATCGCCTGGTCGATTTTTCAGATGAAGCGATGGTATATGCCACGGGTGAATCGATTCAGGTCTGCTATGATTACGAAAAAAACAGATCCATAGAGGTCCCGGCAAAAATGAGAGAAGGGTTGACTCGGTATTTGAAACACTCAGTTTAGGTCCAATTAACTTCGGGAGGTATTAAATGCCCATATATGAATATCAATGCGAAAAGTGCTGCCATTGTTTTGAGAGACTTGTGATGGGAAGTGACGATGAAAAAACAAGCTGCCCTAAATGCGGTCATGGTCAGGTAAAGCGGCTTTTGAGTTCAACGTGTTTTATCGACAGCTCCGGTAGCAGCCACTGCAGCAACAGTTCACCGAAAGGTTTCTCCTGAGCCAGTTAGTCCTTGTGCGGCGGTCCGCTGCAAACATCACGAAACGTTTATAATCAGAGCTGTCATTCGTTCGACCGGGCATTTTTCTTGACAGTCTAAATAAGAGGTGTTAACAGATTTCTGACAATAGAGGCACGTAGCTCAGGGGGAGAGCGCTACCTTGACACGGTAGAGGTCGTTGGTTCAAATCCAATCGTGCCTACCAGTAAATTCAAGAGGTTACGGTTCATGCCAAGACCTCTTTTTCTTTTTTGCTACCATTTCGCTACCAGATGTTTCAAAAATGGTATTTTCCAGCCTGCAAGCTGCTTCCTGATTTACGGGTTTCATCAAATGCGCATAAATGTTCAATGTCGCAGTCGGACTCGAATGACCAAGTTGACTTTGAATGTATTTGATTTTTTCCCCCTGTTCATTGCTGGCCCTAAATCAATTTAACGATCTGAAACATCGGTCTTTGTGTCATACCATGCATCATTGTTGAAAGTTCGCTGAATGTGAATTTATGTTGGAATCAACCCCTAACCCCTCTCAGGACACTCTGATCAGCTTGTTCTGATTTGTGGGGCTTTATGGGGTCATTCCACCTATCAAATAGATTCTAAGACTTAATGTAAATGAATGCCACAGTAACTCTCTCAACTTAAGTTATAAACTTGCCAACTTCTGCACACACTTTGTCCAACACTTGATTTTAATGATAGGAATTCTACAACCTCTTGATACCAAACTGCTTTCATGATCGACTGGGCAGGAGTTCATAAAAAATCCGACCCTTCTTTACTATACGCATTTTTTACATAACTATTTGTTATTAGATTAATTTGGCATATATAAGCTTCTGGTATGTATTTTGCACCTATCTGTATTAGTATGATTTTTAGGCTTGCTGAATCTGATTAATAGAAAAAAGGATTGAATAAATGGATGATTTCCGACAACAAGAAATGGTCTATCCAGAAAAGCATCCGGGACTTCAGATCAGCGGAGTAAGTGCGGTGTTTGAAAAGCTGGCGCAAAATCGAACGCTATCTGAAGTGCTCGATGCACTTTGCCTGACCATTGAAAAGATGCGTGATGAGATAATCTGCTCTATACTTTTGATTGACAAAAATACCGGCCGGTTGAGCCATGGCGCTGCTCCCAGCCTTCCCGATTTCTATCTTAAGGCGGTAAACGGCACACCGGTAGGCATGGGTATGGGTTCTTGCGGGGAAGCTGCATTTACAGCAAAACGTGTCATTGCAGAGGACATTCTCATTCATCCCAACTGGAAAAACTTTACTTCTATTGCCGTTGATAAAGCGGGTTTAAGGGCATGCTGGTCAGAACCTGTCATTGGTTCGGATTCCAAAGTGCTTGGAACATTTGCAATCTATTATCGTCATCCCCAGAGTCCGAAAAAAGAAGACATTGAACTCATCAGGAGTGCGGCATATATTGCGAGTATTGCCATAGAATACTCAATGAGCCGTGAACAATTGAAGCAGGCCAATGAAGAACTGGAGCATCGGGTTATTGATCGTACCAAAGAACTGCGTTTGAGAATTACTGAAAAAGAACAAGTAGAGATAGCACTGCGGAAGAGCCATGAGGCATTATCAGAATCACAACGTATGGCCAAGCTGGGAAGTTGGGACCTCGATCTCAATACCCGGATCATCACCTTGAGCGTGGAACATCAATTTGTGGCCGGAAGGAAATGCAAAGAAACCGCGCTTCCCTTAGACGAATATACTGCCGATTATATCGTTGAAGAGGATATCGCTATTATTCAGGACCAATTGGCGTTTGCGGTTCAAAATATTGAAAACAGCAATTATCACAACAATTTTGAATACCGTCTTAAGACAGATAACGACGGCGGCTACAAAAATATCGCAGTGCAAATCCGATTCAAATCAAAAGGTATCATCAATGGTGTCATCCAGGACATCACCGAGCGTAAAAAGACAAAGGAGGCGCTGAGGGAAGGTGAGGAAAAATACCGGAACCTGTTCAATAATGCTCAAGTGGGGATGTTCCGGTCCGGAATCGATGACGGCAAATTTGTTGAGGCGAACGATGCTCTTGCCAGGATGTTTGGTTATGAAGACAGGGCAGATATCCTTGATGCCGAATACATAGCTGCAGACAACTATGTGGACCCTGGTACGCGGGAAACTCTGCTGGCGATTATTCGCGAACATGGTGCGTTTAGAAACTTTGAGGCCCGCCTGTACCGCAAGAACAGATCGGTTGCCTGGTTCAGGTATTCTGGTTTAATCTCTCCGGAAAAGGGTTATATTGAGGGCGTTATCGCGGATATTACAGAAGAGAAAAGACTGAAAGAACAACTTTTGCAAGCCCATAAAATGGAGTCTATTGGCACACTCGCAGGCGGCATTGCGCATGACTTCAACAACATGCTGGGGATAATAGTTGGTAATACTGAACTGGCTATGGACGATGTTCCCGAGTGGAATCCGGCAAGAAACAATTTGAATGAGATTCGCACTGCCAGTCTGCGAGCCAGAGATGTTGTGAAGCAAATTCTGGCCTTCAGTCGCCTTAGTCTACAAGAAATGAAACCGGTAAGGATTAGCCCGATTATCACAGACTCTCTCAAGTTATTGCGATCTTCAATTCCAACGACCATCGAAATTCACCAGAATATTTCAAGCGAGCTAGATACCGTTCGTGGAGATCAGACACAAATACATCAGGTCCTAATAAATCTTTGCACCAATGCAGCCCATGCTATGAGAGAAAAAGGGGGTGTTTTAGAGGTTAGCCTTAAAAATATTGAAATAGATGAGGGTTCTGCTATTCATCATCATGACTTATCCCCTGGAAAATATGTAAGACTGATAGTAAGTGACACAGGTCATGGTATTGAACCCAAGATCTTGGAGCGGATCTTTGACCCATATTTTACCACTAAAGGAGTCGGTGAGGGTTCAGGAATGGGGCTTTCTGTGGTGCACGGCATAGTAAAAAGTCATAGTGGTGATATCTCAGTCAGTAGTCAACCAGGAAAAGGAACAACCTTTCAAGTATTTTTTCCCTACATTGAAAGTAAGCCTGGACCTAAAATTGAGATTAACGTTGAGATTCCCAGAGGTAAGGAAAGAATACTTTTTGTTGACGATGAGAAAGCTATGGTCGATACAATTCAACCGATGATAGAACGTCTTGGCTATAAAGTGACTGCAAGGACGAGCAGCATTGAAGCCCTGGAGGCCTTTCGTGTAAATCCTGATAGATTTGATTTGGTCATTACCGATTTTACCATGCCCAATATGACTGGTATGGAACTGGCTAAAGAATTCTTAAAATTGCGGTCTGATATACTTATAATTCTTTGTACCGGGTATAGTGAATATATAAATGAAGAGAAAGCGAAAGGAAATGGGATTCGCGCTTTTATTATGAAGCCGGTTGTTTTGAATGAAATCTCAAACACTATCCGAAAGGTGCTGGATGATTACTGAAATGGAAGGCTTATTCCATAGAACCTGGCGCCTGAGATACCTGCAAAAAAAAACATAAATATCAGATTTCTCCCTGTTTTGGTCCCCGGGCATGGACGTCCCTTTCAGCCATACGTGCCTATCCTGTGGGGATAGAATTATGTAATATTATTCATAGATTTTATGTAGTTTACCTCATAAATTCAGATACTTTTATGTGATTTGATACTTTTATCTACAAGCGACACTTGCCATAACTTCTTGAAATTTCTTTGTATATCGACATATACTTGAATTTACATGTTTTTTGCATGTTTTTTGCATATATAAATACAAGTTTGGAATTGTGGCATGCTAATATATTAAAGGATTACTGATCATGAAAGTAGTATTTAGCATATTATTTGTCATTGCAGTTATAGTAGCCGCTTTGGTGCTGTGTGTATGGTTAATGATTTACAGTGCCAGTGCAGACTATTACCCCGATATAAAGGACTTATGATAAACAAGGGGTATTAGTTGAATTAAAGAACACACCGATAGCGGGGTGAATAAATACGTCCTTTTGAACTTTTTATTATACCCTCAATGAAGCTCCTGGGTCAATGTAGCCCCAGGGGCTATTTTGTTGTTTAGAGCCTTAACCAAGTTTTTCGGTTCTCGCTTCATCAAGCTATCATATTATAGGATTACCAATCATGAAAGTAGTAGTTAACACATTTTTAAAATTGGTCATTACAATAATAGTAGCCACTTTGGCGCTGTGTGAATGGTTAGGTTTTCTGTGTGTAAGGTTTGTTTTTTACATTGCCGGTGAAGACTTTCAAAGAAAATGTCCTAAATGCCAAGATTTCAGGCATGAACGTATCCACCGAAGGTGGTGGATGCGTCTTATACCAGGCACAAAATATTATAGTTGTAATCGGTGCAGATCCAAATTTATGATTATCTTTTGGAGAAGCGCCCTAAAGACTTCATAGCCCGATGAAATATTTTGATGCAGGTACGCTATCATACATTTTATACTATAAAATCCGTCTTGCTTTTTTATTGAACATCGAGTAATGTTATTTTTGTAAGAATATCAGTTGCCCCAATTGTCGCTGTAATATCCCTGCCGGAACTTGCTGATAAAAATTAGAAAAAACTAATTTTGATAGTAGTTTAAATAAAATGAACAAGCCATTTAAGTTGCTTTTAATTGATGATGACGAGCCTATTCTGGCCAACCTTTGCATTTTTCTTCGTGATAAAAAGTATGATGTCACCTCAGCTTCTGATGGATTGGAAGGGCTGAAATTATTTGAAAATGATCAACAAGGATTTGACCTGGTCATAACAGATATCGTTATGCCAAAAATAAGCGGAATGGGCCTTATTTCAATAATTAAGAAGAAATCCCCTGACACACCTGTTATAGCAATAACTGGATGGGGGGAATATCCCGAAGCGTTTGCTGCAGAATCCCAAGCAGACAAGGTATTGTCAAAGCCATTTGAGCTTTCTGAACTTGACAAAGTAATCAATGAACTAATTTCTTCCAAAAAGCACAAACTTCAGGATTAAGAAATCATGGAGATTCCATTAATTGGAACAAGCAAGAGCATCGAGAGGATTAGAGAGCTTATCAAACGCACTGCAGACACGGGATTAAATGTCTTAATCACCGGGGAAAGCGGTGTGGGCAAAGAGGTTGTGGCCCAGAACCTTTATTACAAATCTCAAAGAAAGAACAAACCTTTCATAAAAATTAACTGCGCGGCATTGCCGGAAGGACTGCTTGAAAGTGAGCTTTTTGGATATGAAAGAGGAGCTTTTACCGGAGCCGAACGAAAAAAGCGAGGGAAATTTGAACTTGCCCATGAGGGTGTTTTGTTCCTAGACGAAATCGGAGATATGCCCCGTTCACTTCAGGCAAAACTTCTTCGTGTTCTGCAAAGTGGTGAGTTTGTCCCGTTGGGTTCTGAAAAAGAAGTCACAGCAGATGCCTGGGTTATCGCTTCTACAAATCAAAATCTTGGGGAAAACGTCAAAAAAGGACTTTTTAGAGAAGATTTGTATTATCGGCTCAATATTATAAAAATATATATACCCCCTCTTCGTAACAGACCTGAAGACGTACCGACGTTAATTGACTATTTTATTGAAAAATATGCTTCTCAGTTCGACAGAAATAAGATTTCAAAACCCGACGCTGATGCTATGGAAAAGCTGATAGCATACAACTGGCCCGGAAATGTCAGAGAACTTCAGAGTATTCTACAAAGTTGCATGGTTATCGGTAATTGGAAAGAAGTTGTTGACGATCTTTCCATCAAAGATATACATGGTGTTTATTCAACGTCAGTCCAAGAAGGACCGGATGGAGCCCTAAATGTTGATACCATTCTTGATCTTATAAATAAAAATTTACCGGGGTATGCATCATTTTCTCTTAAAAAAATTAGAAAAGAGACGATGGACATCATCGATAAAAAGGTCATCTCACACGTACTTAATCAAACAGGCTGGAACCGTACAAAGGCAAGTAAAATATTAAAAATCAGTTATAAAACACTCCTTTACAAAATCAGCGACCTTGATATAAAATCATCGACTTAAAACCGTTGATACCTGGAATATAAAGTGTAAATATCAGAGCTTCCAAATTTCTGTGATATCGTTTTCCAATAAGGGCAAATCTTTTTTCGAGGGTTTGCCTTTTTGCCTTTTTGTTGATTTTACGATATATGTAACCTGAATTGGTTAACCTTGGGTTGTCTTTCTGACAAGATATTCATATTCTTATTTTTCAATTATGCTTTCAATTTTGTACAAAATAAACGGGATTTCAAAACTAATAACTTACTTTGAAAGTAAAGCATTTCCCAATGAAGAGGACATATTAAAAACAACAATTCAGATTGGAAAAATACGATACAGAAAATGTGGTTTAATATATATGGATACCAAAGGGTTGTATTTAAGCGCCAAGATGATATTCAAAAGTTACCCCGTTATCTTTATTCCATTATGAAATATCATGCACGAGAATTATAAGGTGTTAACCGGTCGGATCGAAACTCGGGATCCTGAATCAGGCAATATGAAATACCTGCCTTCATATAACAACGCTTATACCGACGGGAGAGGTAACTATTTTCTTAGAGATTATGACGATGGAACTGTTCCTTTTGAAAACGCCAGTGAATGGCGAAAACTTGATATTGTCAACAGACTCGATCCAAAATATCGAGGGGGAAATTAAATAGGGGTTATATCAGGTACGTTTGACTTAATTGGTAGTAATCCCTTTCTTAGTGGAAATGAGAGGGACTTCCGGGACATCTATAAAAAAGTCTATAAAATATATGCAATCTCCATAAATTGATTCCAAGTTGAAGCTCAGTAAGTTATGATCAGCATCTAAACACGACCACAACTCATCAATCGAATACGCAGGTACTAATTGCAACGACCACTACGCAGACAACTGACAAACTGTATTCAATATCTGGACCTAGAAATTACTTTACTGGCAATATTGACATTTTTATTTTTACTAACTTCATCAGCGTTTGCAGAGAAAGAAAAAAATGAAAATGTTTTCGATACTTTTACACTGTACTGGGAAAATGATACATTTGGAGGTACTGACAGCAATTACACTAATGGTGTCAAATTAAGCTGGAGCACCCCTTACTTGGCAAACAACCAAAAAGATGGACACCTGCCCAATTGGAGTTATCCGGTTATCAACCGGCTGCCTTTTGTAAAAAATCCAACCGCCCAACGTGCCATATCATTATCGCTCGGACAGTTGATGTTCACCCCTGATGATACTCGAACCAGAGAACTTATCGAAGATGATCGTCCGTATGCGGGCTACCTTTATTTCGGAGCCGGATTTAACAGCATAATCAGCAACCGAAAGGATACCTGGCAATTCAATGTCGGTGTTGTAGGTCCCGCTTCACTTGCCCAGGAAACACAGGATTTCGTTCATGACTTGATTGGAACCGCACGTGCTCAGGGTTGGGACAATCAACTCCAAAACGAACCGGCAATAGAAGCAGTTTATGAAGCCAAGTGGCGCGTGTTATATTCAAAAACCCATCATGGTTTTGGCTATGATTTGATACCTCATATAGGCGGACGCCTTGGTAATGTATACATTTACGCGAACTGTGGTGCCGAATTTCGCATAGGTTGGTTCATCCCTGAAGATTTCGGAAGTTGCCCTATTCGGCCGGGATGTGACGCAAACCCAGCTTTCTATCATAATGAGACTGGAGATTTCAGAAAAACTCGTACCAGCATCAATCTGTTTGTAACATTGGATAATCGTCTGGTATTAAGAGATATATTTCTCGATGGCAATACATTCAAAGAAAACCACAGTGTGGATAAAAAATATTTTGTTGCAGACCTAATGACAGGCATAGCAGTTAACTATCACAGGTATAAATTCAGCTTTGCTTATACGTTTCGGACCAAAGAATTCGAAGAACAGCGTGACAGGTATGTCTTTGGATCCTTCACGGTCTCTATTACTTATTAATACCTATATCTGCAATGTATCAAACATCTTAACAGCCGGTTCAAATAAATCGAGGGGAAATTTTGTATGCTTGACAAGACGACAAAAAAATAAATATTATTATATTACTAGTTAGATACAGGGAGGAACTGATCATGCAGGATGACTGGACCGAAAAACTGTCATGTGCCATTTCGTGTCATAGATGTGAGGAGAAGATGGATCAAAAAGATCCCCGGATTCTTTCTGTCTATGATCATGAAGCCATATGCATGGCTTGTAAGAAAGAAGAAGAACAACGGCCGGACTACGAGAAAATTTCCAAAAATACCATTGGGCAGTGTATGATCGATACGGAATTGCAATACAGTGATCCAGCGGGTTTCTGTTATCATCACTTCTATCCATACACTTGTTGATATTCAAGGGCGTGACCATCGGATATCGGTGATCCATTTACAAGCCATTTCAAAAATTTGAAACGCTCAGTTTAGGTTTTATTCTATGGTCCTAAGGCATAATTCGGTGTATTTTACCGGGAAACGGCTTGCCCATAAAATCTTCCAGCTTTGATGAACATAGTGAAACAGCCTTGATGTCTATTCCGGTTTCGATTTTCAGTGATTCCATGAGATAGGCGGTATCTTCTGTTGCAATATTGCCTGCAGCGCCTGGGGTAAACGGGCACCCCCCCATTCCTGCCAGGGATGTATCAAAATGTGTAATCCCGCATGCCATTGCGGCCGTTACATTGACCAGCCCCAGACCGCGGGTATCGTGAAGGTGCAATACAATCGGCGTGTCAGCGGCTGTGGGTATCAGTTTTTCCATAAGATCGGTTATACCGACCGGAGTTGCCATTCCCGTGGTATCTGAGATGGCGATCATATCGACGCCCCAATCTAAAAAATTTCGAGTTATTTCCAAAATTTTTTCTTGAGAAATCCTGCCTTCAAAGACGCATCCAAATGCACATTGAATGCCGGCACGGATATGCATGTTGTATTTTTGGGCAAGTCGGACCATGATTTTGCCGTTTTCAAAAGCCTGCTCAAACGTCATATTGGAATTTTTACGGCTGTGGGTGTCGCTGGCCGAGATGGAAATTTCGATGTGGTTGAGACCGGCAGAATGAGCACGTTCCACGCCCATTGGGTTAAGGGCAAGACCGCTGTAAGTGACGTTTTTCTTCTTGGGCAGACGTTGCACCAATGCTTCGGCATCCGCCATTTGCGGGACTATGCGCGGGTGGACAAAGGATGTCACCTGAATCTTTTTTATACCTGCATTCAGCAAACAGGAGATGATTTCAATCTTAAGATCCGTCGGGATAATTTTGGCCTCAAACTGAAATCCATCCCGAGGCCCGACCTCGATAAGCGTTACTTTATCAGGAAATTTCAAGTTCATTTCGGTTAGAAAAAAGAGTATCCATGGAGCGAGTGTTTAGACAAAACTCTCAACGATCCCTCAACCATTAATTTAAGATTAACAGGGAGGAAGATAAACTTCAACTTGTTTTTCCGAGTCGGACCGGAACGTGAGGATTGCAGATCAATCAGTGCGTATCCCTTCCTTGTCCCATCGTAACACCGTGCTTACATCCGCCCATACAACGGAGCCATTTTTATGAAGATATCTTTTGATGAATCGATCGGAGTCTTTTTCACCGGAAAGAAGCGAATCAACAACCTTTTGAGACAATTCAATGTCATCGGGATGGGTAATTTGCTGCCATTTCAAATCCAGGAATTTCTCCTTTGAATAGCCAAGCATTTCATAGAAAGCCTCGTTTGCCTGCATTTCGCCAGAAAAAAACGTTATTGATTTCCCAATGACAGAATGGTCAAATACATGCTTGAATTTGTCTTTGCTCTCCCACAGGGCCTTCTCCGCCCGCTTTCGTTCTTTTTCAGATTCTTTTCTTTCTGTTATATTTCGTGTAATACCAAGAATACCAGTAGGCTGACCTTCTGAGTTATATATGAAATTCGCTTCAATTTCAGTCCAGACCGTAGAGCCGTCTTTACAGGTAAGTTCAGCTTCCATTTTCCTGGACTTGGCAGGGTCTCTTTCCCCTTTGTAATGCAGCTCCAGCTCCTCAACTATTATTTTCATGGCAGATTCAAAAGAGGCAGGAGTCATAGATTTCTCAACAGACTGAGCCATAGCCTCTTCAACACTATAACCCCGCATTTGGATGAAAGAGGGGCTATAGTAGGTAAACTTCATTTCCATATCCACGATCCAAATAATGTCCGTGACGTTCTCAACAATAAGGCGATAGAGTTTTTCACTATCTATCAATGCCTCTTCTGCCGGCTTGTGCTCAAGGACTCTTTTCCCCAACTCCTTAATCCTTTGCTCCAGTTCTTCATAGGTAGGTTTTTAGCCATTTCCATTACCTTTATTGTCTAAAAATACTTTGGTAAGGGGCACACATATTTGCATAATATTAAATTACATCGAGTTCAAGAATAGTGATACTATTGTAACGAAAAATTGTCGAAATAAAAGTTATGCGCCCCAGGGAGTTCTGTCAGATAGGTTAAGTGCAGGTCGGATTCATTAGGTAAAATTCAATATCAGAAAATAGTCAAAACCACAACATATTGATTTTCGGAATGGGTGAACAGGATTGACGCGCTAAAAAATATCTTGCCAATCTCTAAGCCATTCACAACAACAATTCACATACAGATATCATGATCTTCTGGTGTATTAAGCTCTACTTTTCCATAAGTGAGCTCGACAAACTCCAGATCAGGTCATGTTCATTCTCATATCCATAATGATAGCCCAGCAGCAGCCTGCGATCTTTAGCGGTCATATCTTCAAATTGGATGCCCAACATCTTGCTTTTTTCCCCTTCGAGGAAAATTTCCTTACTCCAAACGGTAGTACCTAAAATAGAGAGATTAACAAAGGCGATGGCTAAATATATTTGAATTTGAACTTGTTTTCCAACCAAGCTTCCGTAATAATCGGTGTCATAATTTGCACCCAAAACAACACTTGCCCCACCCAATGAAATATTTTCTGTGAATCCAATAAGCGATCGAAGGTTTTGACGAGCCTGATCTTTATAAGCTAGTCTCAATAGATCACCACTTTAATAGATGTTGTGATATCCTCAGAATCTGATCCCTCTCTAAAATTTCCTATCTAAAAATAATCGCATTTCATAGCTCCAGAAAGGAGTAACTGCCTACAGATGAAAATAATCAGGCATAAACTTGGTCATGCTGTCTGGTTTTATACTCGTTGTAAAAAATATATTCCGAATGAAAATCGCGATTGATTAACGCCAATCGGAACGTTATTAAGGCAATCACTACAACCGAAATGCATTGATGGGAATGTCAAAGGAAATTGAGCAGATGGCTTGACAGATACCACTTTGTGTCATAGTTTGGGCTAAATTGAATGGTTAACGATATCATGAAAAAGCCAAACCTGCTGTGAAACAGGGACGGAAAGCCAGGGTTCTTTAATAGAAAGCCGGGTTGCCATGCATTGGGCAAGCCGGCATTTTAATTTGCCGGTCGCCTAATCGCAGTCGGAATCAATACATACGATATCCACGAAGAGCATCCGCACAGTATGCCATGTGCCAAACCATAAAGGATGATGCCATGAAAAGAAAATCATTTCGGATAGCCGCCGTCCAAGCTGTCCCTGTATTCATGGATCGTGAGGCCACAGTTGTCAAGGCCTGCTCCCTGATCAAAGAGATTGCTGACAAGGGTGCCCAGCTGGCTGTTTTCCCTGAGACCTTCATCCCAGCCTATCCCGATTGGATTTGGTTTGTTCCACCTGGCCAGATATCACTGAACCAACAGCTTTATGGAGAGCTTCTGGATCAGGCCGTCACGATACCGAGCCCGACGACAGACAGGTTGTGTCAGGCTGCACAAGACGCCGGAATATATGTGTCCATTGGCGTTAACGAACGTAACGACAATGCAAGTGGGGGTAGTTTGTTCAATACGAATATCTTAATTGGTCCGGATGGCAATCTTTTCGGTCGTCATCAAAAACTCGTACCCACGGTATCGGAACGCACCGTTTGGGCATATGGTGACCCAAATACGCTTGACGTATACGATACAGAGCTTGGTAAAATGGGAGGACTTATTTGTCACGAAAACTACATGCCTTTGGTCCGGTATAGCCTTTATGCTCGTGGTATTGAAATTTATGTCGCACCGACATACGATGAAGGCGATGCCTGGCAATCCACAATTCGCCATATTGGAAAAGAAGGCAGGGTTTATATTGTCGGATGCTGCATGGTGCTTCGGAAGAAAGATATCCTCGAACGTTTGCCACAGCTCGAACCATACTATAAAGAAGCTGGTGAATGGATAAACACCGGCAACAGCATGATCGCTGATCCAGAAGGCAACATACTTGCCGGTCCTCTGAGCAAGGAAGAAGGCATTCTCTTTGCCGATGCAGATCCGGCAATTATACGCAATACAAGATGGAATTTAGACGTAGCCGGCCACTATGCTCGGCCTGATGCGTTTCAGCTAACAATACGAACGACTCCAGACACAATAATGCGCATTAAAAATACTCCTGCGAGTTCTGTAGTAGATGAAGTCAAGGAAGAAGTGCCATTGGCAAAAGAAACGATACTCCAAGAATAATTTGACACTGATGATCACGACAAGACAAATCGTTTTATCGCAGGCTGAATATCTAATGCTATCAGATTTAATAAACGAACATAAGATTCCCATTCACGTTTGAGGGGGGTGCGCTTTGGCCAGTGGGGTCACAGAAGATGATCTTGAAGGAAAGAATGCCAAATTTATAACCTTTGAAGACTCAGCTGAAATGTATGCAACAATGGACAAGGTGTTCGTTTTTTAATCAACTGAATATGTTTTTCAATTGAGCTATCTTTGACGAGCTTAATCAGATTGCAATGCGTGCTTTTTCAATGAGGCATGTTCTTGAGTGGTTGAATCGAGAATAAATTTCTTTTTAGCTTTCAATCACGATGTCTCTATCATGCAAACCACGAAAGGACTCATTTATGGAGAATCCTAAAAATGCAACGCAACGTCTGGCAGAGACTTACGCCGATCATGGAGACCCGAATGGATGGTTCGAAGAGTTTTACGCACAGGCCGAAGGGGACATTCATAAGGTATACTGGGCCGACCTGAAACCTAACCCTTTGCTGCTTGCTTGGATTGAGGAACGTACGGTTCCCGCCGACACGCGGGCCGTCACGATCGGTTGTGGACTTGGAGACGACGCTGAGGCCCTGGCCCGGCATGGCTATAGGGTCACCGCCTTCGACATCTCCCCGTCGGCCATCGCCATGTGCCAGCAGCGCTATCCCGATAGCGCCGTGGACTACTTTGTGGCCGACCTGTTCAACTATCCCGGTAAATGGCGTCGGGGATTCGAATTGGTCTACGAGTGCAACACGATCCAGATTCTGAAGGGCCCTTCCCGGGTCCGATCCGTGGAGGCTATCACGGACCTGGTCGCTCCAGGAGGCGAAATTCTCGTTTCGTGCCGCAGCCGGAACGTGGGAGAGCAGCTGGACACATTTCCTCTGGCCCTCGACCGGGACGAGATCGACGGTTTTCAGCGGGCCGGTTTATCCGAAACACGTTTCTTGGCCTACGACGACGACCAGGACCCGCCTGTGCCACATTTCTTTGCGGTTTTTAAGCGTCCGGTCTGAAATCCTTTCTGGCCCAAGCATCATAGTAACAGTTCTTAACCCTAACCATCGAAAGTTTGTACATCTATGTGATGGGACTTTCTATGGCCTTCGCGGCTCAGAAAAGGCTTCAAAACGACATATCTACAATAAAAGTAACTCTCTAAAAGTTTGCTTACTCCAACGTATATGGAAACAAGCCGGTCCTTTGATCACTGCTTCAGATTACAGCAACGTTCGATCCTTTGTTAAGAGAATACGAACTGTAAATATCAAGCGGAGATTATTTTAGAGACAGAACCAAGCTCGGGTCTGTCAGACTTATCGCAGGTTTTTGAGGTGGAGGATATTTTCATCTTTTGGACGGGTATCACATTTCTCCTGCCCAGAAATGAAAATATCACAACAAATTTGATATAATAAAAGTTGGAATGGGTGCATTAGGATTTGATAAATTCCGCCTTTGTGTTCAGGTCAAATCTGGCGCAACACCTGTTGATATTTTATCCCTAATAGAAATCAGAACTTTCCTGCCTCTAATTTTTTGCAAAGAAATTCCACCTGCTTCTGCAATGGACTGTTTTTCTTTATTCCCCGCTCGACGATACCGATGGAATGGAGGGCTGTGGCATGATATCTGTTAAAGCTCTTCCCTATTGCCTGGAGGGGAGCATCCGTGTATCTGCGCGAAAGATAAATCGCTATCTGGCGTGGTCGAACAATGGATTGCTTTCGTGAGCTTGAAACAATGTCCTTGATGGAAATACTGTAATGTTTGCAAACCAGTTTCTTGATAGCATCTATGGTGACATGCTTCCGCTGGCGAACGATATGTTTTGTGACACTTTGAGCAAGCCCAAGGTCAATGGGTTCTCCAAGAAGAAGTGATTTTGAAGCAACCCCTATGAGGCCGCTTTCAAGCTGTCTCACATCCTCTGTGAGCTCGCTGGCCAGGTACTGGATCACTTCCTCGGGGACATCGTAACCTTTAAACTTTGCTTTTTTCTGCAGTATCCTTACCCTTGTCCTGAAATCAGGGGGATCAATGTTTGAAATGAGGCCGCATGAGAGGCGTGATCTTAATTTATCATCGAGTTTCGGAATGTCTCCCGGAAGATAGCAACTTGAAAAGATTATTTTCTTGCCGGCCTCAAACAGGGTGTCAAGGGCAAATGCAAGCTCGACCTGGGTGCGATCCTTATTTCCGAGATAATGGACGTCTTCAAGCAGCAGTACGTCACATTGATTTCTGTATTTCTCCTTGAACGAATTTATGGAGCCGTGCTGAAAAGCATCGACCATTTCATTGCTGAAATCCTCTGCGGTCATGTAATAGACACGGTCTGAGGGACGTTCGGACAGGATGCAGTGTCCGACGGCCTGGGTGAGGTGGCTTTTTCCCAATCCTGTCTTTGACAGTAAGAACAAACAATTTTGGGAAGCATTCTTTCGAGAAGCCATTGACAGGGAAGCTGAATAGGCAAAGTCGTTATTCTCTCCGACCACAAAATGATCAAAAGTGAAATCCTTTTTCAAAAAACGACCATTACGCGGACACACATTTATATTGGGAAGCAGAAGTTGAGGGTCTTCATATGCTTTCGGTTTTGGGAGGGCATTTTTTGCGGAGAGCTCGATGGAAAGCCGGCATTCTCTTCCCAGAACACTCTTTATTTCGGACTCTATGAGGGCACCAAAATTCTCAAGAACCCGCTTCCTGAAAAAAAAGTTGGGGGAATAAAGAACAATGCGGTTTTCATCACACCTTGCCAGTTGAAGCGGCTCAATCCACATCCTGAACGTGTGAGCAGGAATTCCTGATTTGATAGAAACTTTTACCTCGTCCCAAACTTTCTTCATATCCGTTAATGTTTAATATTATAAAAAACAGATTTATCTGCTTTTTTATAGGTAGTGAATAGAGGAAAACATACTAAATCAAACGATATAGGGGTATTATCGTAGATTTTCAGAAAACCAGCTTAATACCGAATCAAGTTGAAGCTTATTTAGCGAACTATTTTATTTATGTCAAACTCGATAATTCTGGTTTTTCATTTTTCTATTAACAGATCGTCGAGGAATTATATCTTATTGTATTACCGCGATTTAATTTCATTAAAAAATCAAACGTTGTGAAATTCGAGCTTTTCTGAACGCTATGTTTCTACAGGCATTTCAGCCATCTCCAGACTTGTGGTTAAGTTATTAACAATTATTTTATCACCCATATACTCCAATTTACGTTGAATATCTGCTATTTTTAAAAAAAATATTTATCAGATTATTGTCATATTAGGATTGAGAGTGAAGTCAAAGGCTTTGGTATTGAATTATTTGTGCCATGACCGGAATCTATATTTTTAATCTTTGTTCCAAACCTTCGATAGAAGTTTGAACATGATGGGATTAAAAAGATTTGCATAATAATCAAGACCCTGGATTTTTCAGTATTTATAGTTTTGAACATTTTGTAAATTGTTAATTTTGTCGATAATTGAGAGAAGTAATTGATATTGAATCAATATCGCTGAGGATTTTTGTTGATAACTTGTTAATAACTATTTCAGCTTATCCTACACATTTTTCAAGCTGACCCTGTATAAATAGAGCTTGGCCTCGACATTACGTTAATACCTGAGAAGCATTTGAAGATGTACTTTGAGTTTAGTCTAATCGAAGAAATGAGAGAAAAGTTTGAAATTTAATGAAAAAGCAGTCTGTCAGACTTATCGAAGGTTTTCCGGCAAGCTGATATCCTTAGGGTGTGGAGAGATATCTGGAACGATCAGTTCTTATGATGAGTTTGTCTGTAATCATAAAAAATTAAATTATGTGTTACCCAGGGGTATCAAATCTCCCTAATTTCGTCCTAATCCATAATTTTCAAAATTGAAATAGATTGCCAGGAACTTTCTGCACCAACTTCCCCTCTATCAAATCAATGTTCACCATTGCTTTTTTAAATTTTATCGTTTAGAGTCAAGCAGTTATTTTAACGGATGCGACAGCCGCCAGAAACTTTTATATATTGTGAGCTATTCCCATGGCTATTGAAGTCAACAAAGCCCCTCTTCCCGCAAGTAAGCGAAGAGGGGTTTTGTGTTTTCATTGTTTGTTTTTTTTAATGGAACAGGCTACATTTTGAGTTTGATAAATATAGTCAACAAGATAAAACGAAACTTATAATTTGAGGGGCGTCCCGGAAGCTGCCCGATATCATATAAGGCCCTCCCTTCATGGACGTCCAGAAAGCCTTTAATGTTATTTATCAGTTTTTTATCCAGCTTCATGTTCAGATCGAAAACTCAAAGCTAAGTATATGTATTCTTAAATACGGTAACGCATTTATATTTTGGTTTATTCATTCTATGAATACAAGAGTGTAAAGTGCCTAAAGTGAACTAAAGTGCCTAAAGTTAAGGTATTCTGTCAATTTTAATTATAATTGATCGGGCTGAAAGCGCGTTCCTCAACTTTAGCTCACTTTAGGCACTTTACACTTCAAACTTTTTGACTTCAACTTATCCGGAATAGCGCTCCTGATCAAAATACATCACTGTATTTATGAATAAGAGCACTATGGAATATCCTCATACCCTTTAACCAGAACCTCCCTCGGTTTTGCGCCGTCCGACGGGCCCACGATGCCTTCTTTTTCCATCACTTCAATAATACGGGCAGCCCGGTTGTAACCGATCCTTAAATGGCGCTGAATCATGGATATAGAAGCCTGTCCTGTTTTTGTAATGAGCGCCACGGCGTCATCGTATCTTTCGTCATATTCTATTGTATCAGAGTCTTCTGATTCCTTTGGCGGTGCTTTAAGGATGGTCTGGTCGTATTCAGGCGTTTTTTGGTTTTTCAAAAACCCGATGATTCTTGAAAGTTCTTCTTCAGAAATAAAAGCGCCATGGATACGCTGAAGCTTAGCAGTGCCAGGTGGGAGAAAAAGCATGTCTCCGTCCCCCAACAGATTTTCAGCACCATTCGTGTCGATGATGGTCCTGGAATCGGTTTTTGAAGATACCTGGAACGTAAGACGAGTTGGAAAATTGGCTTTAATAATTCCGGTGAGAACGTCCACAGAAGGCCGTTGGGTGGCCAGTATCAAATGAATGCCTCCGGCCCTTGCCATCTGAGCAAGGCGGGTCAGGGCGACCTCTACGTTTCTTGAGGCCGACATCATCAGATCGGCAAGCTCATCGATGACAATAACAATATAGGGCAGTTTTTCCAATGACGGGTCTTTGTCGGGATTTTTCTCCTTTTCGATTTTCTGGTTGTACTGCCTTATATTTCTGGATTTCTTTTCCGACAAAAGTTCATACCTTCTTTCCATTTCCCGTACAGCCCAGAAAAGGGCATTGGTCGCTTTTTTTACGTCGGTGACCACCGGAGTAATCAAGTGCGGTATTCCATCATAACTCGACAGTTCAATTCTTTTGGGATCGATCATGATAAGTTTTACTTCATCAGGGATCGATTTGTACAACAGGCTGCAAATCATGGCATTTAAAGCCACACTTTTACCGGTTCCCGTTGCACCGGCAATGAGAAGATGAGGCATCTTGTCGAGTTCCGCCACTACGGGGTTTCCGATAATATCCCTGCCGAGGCAGATGGTTAGTTTTGATTTTGATTTTTCAAAGGCACTCGAGGCAACGATCCCTCTGAATCTAACAAGTTCTCTCGATGTATTGGGGAGTTCGATTCCAATGACAGCTTTTCCGGGTATCGGGGCAACGATTCTGATGCTGGTGGCTCTAAGTGCCAGCGCAAGGTCGTCGGTAAGATTGACAATTTTGTTTATTTTAACCCCAGGGGCAGGTTCGTATTCAAAGGTGGTGATAACAGGCCCGGGAGATACTGCAACCACCTTCCCGTTGACATTGAAGTCATCGAGTTTTTTTTCAAGCAGTTTCGACTGCATGTTTAAATTCTCATCATCAGCGGATGAGAGTTCTTCTTTGAAATTGTCCAACAGATTTATGGAAGGAAGCTGAAATCCTGAATTGCTACGCATAAATTCAAACACTTCCTGCCGCGGAACGGGAACTTCCTTTATCGGCCGGGGTTTTGGAACTTTGATGGTTATTACCTGTTTTTCTTTGATGGACGTTTCTTTTTTTGTTTTTGAATGTTTTTTTGATTTTTTCCGTTGTTCTTTCCATTTGATAAATAGAGTTTTCAATCGATTTGCAAAAAAACGAGTGGTTTGCCAAGACTGTTTCGCAAACTTTACCAGGGAAAAACCCGTGGCGAGTATTAGACCGATGATCCATAAGAGGACCAGAATAATCGCTCCGCCCATGGTATTTGAATATTTCACGAGAAATGATTTTAGGGGAATTCCAATAATGCCACCGGAAGAAAATTTACTTCCGAAGATAATGATATGGTTGTGCTTGAGTGCCAATAAGCTTCCTGTGGTGATCATCAGAATAATTCCGCCGATAATCGTCAAAATGATGGCTTTACCGGAATGACCGCCAAAAATGTGAAGACTTGTCAAAAGGAGTAGAATCGGAATCCAAAATGCTCCAAGCCCGAACAGTCCGATGAGAATACCGGCAAGGTGGGCGCCAAATAAACCAAAGAAATTATGAATATGGCCGGCCGCCCGGGCATTATTGATCGAGGGATCAGCCGGACTGAATGACAAGAGACTGATCAGTGTTAAAATAACGAGAAAAAAAAGTAAAATTCCAATGATTTCTCTACGCATTATCTTCCACTTCTCTAAGGGGGCTTTCCGGTAAAATGAACAATAATATCATGTTACCTATACTATTTTCAATCGAGTAACTTAAAGATTCTCATTAATTTTCATGCAAGATTCAGGTACTATACTTCCAAAATAAACGGCAGTATAACCGGTCGACGTTTTATGGTAAAGAAAAAATATTTTCTTAAGGCTTTTGATATTTTTGACCGGATCTTGCCGGCGCGATCTTGAATTTCAGGGCCTATTTCTTCTACGATTTCGAGAATAACACACTTTGCATCTTCCAGAAGATGGCCTGTTTCGGTTTCGAACACAAAGCCCCGTGAAACGATTTCAGGCCCGAAAATAACAATTCCGGTTTCTTCATCAAAGGCCATGTTTACGATAACCAGTCCATCTTCCGAGAGATCTCGTCTTTCCTTTAGCACACTTCTTCCAACATCTCCGATACCCTTGCCGTCGATCAACACCCGGCCGGTGATAATTCTGCCTTGAACTTTTCCGCCATTTCCATCAAACTCTATGATCTGCCCGTTCTCAGCAAGAAGAATGTTTTCTTTTTTAATTCCAACCTGCTCGGCCAATCGTGAATGGAGAACCAGGTGCCGGTATTCTCCGTGGATGGGAATAAAATATTCGGGCCTGGTCAGATTGATCATCAGCTTTAACTCTTCCTGAAACGCATGCCCCGATACATGAATCTGCGAGATCTTTTCATAAATAACGTCGGCACCTAGTCTGTAAAGATCATTGATAATTTTGGTAATGGCTTTTTCATTTCCAGGTATAAATTTTGAAGAAAGGATGACCGTATCCTCTTTTTTGATCTTTATCTGCTTGTGTGTTCCTGACGCCATGCGGGCAAGGGCTGCCATCGGTTCTCCCTGACTGCCGGTTGTTATAATGAGGATCTCTTCATCAGAAAATTCACTGATCTGATCAATGCCGATCTCCATCTCTTCGGGAATATTGATATATCCAAGTCCTTTAGCAATATTTACACTTGTTTCTATACTCCTGCCGGTGAAAACAACATTTCTGTCGATTGCCCTGGCAATATCGATAACCTGCTGAATCCTGGTAATGCTGGAAGCAAAAAGACCGATAATGATGCGCCCTTTTCTGCCGGCTGAAATTCTTCCCAAGGTGTCGCCAACTTCCTGATCGGAGATGGTATATCCTTCCCTTTCAACATTTGTTGAATCTGATAAGAGTGCAAGAACGCCTTTTTCACCATACTGAGCAAATTTGTTTACGTCGGTGATCATACCGTCAACAGACGTGTGGCTGATTTTAAAATCACCGGTATGGATAATGAGTCCTCGGGGTGTTTTAATGGCGATACCGACCCCGTCAACCGCACTATGGCAGACACGGATAAACTCGAGTTCGAAAACACCGAGTTCAAGTTTTGATCTCGGAGAAATTTCTTGCAATGAAACGGGTAAAAAAAGGCCGTGTTCTTCAAGTTTTTTTCGCAGAACACCCAGTGTAAAAGGTGTTCCATAAATCGGCAGATTCATCTCTTTGAGAAGATAGGGCAAGGCTCCGATATGATCTTCGTGAGCATGGGTTAGAACGACACCTAAGATATTGGATTTTTTTTGTTTTATATAGCTCATATCGGGAATAACATAATCGATTCCCAACATATAGTCTTCCGGGAACATGAGCCCGGCGTCAACGACAAAGGCTGAATCGCCGTATTCAAACACCATCATGTTAAGTCCAATTTCTCCCAAACCGCCAAGGGGTATTATTTTAAGCATAGTGATCCGTTCAATTTACTTTTTAAAAGGGATTTCAGAATGATATCTCTGACTTTTTCCATAAGATCGTCTTTTGTTTTCCTGGTGTAATCCGATGAGCTTATCGGCTTTGCGATTTCAAGGGTAACATTTCCGGGTTTAATTGAAATCTGATTTTTGGCCATGATTTGCTCTGTTCCGTGAATAATGATCGGGATAATGGGGACACCGGAATCAACGGCCAGGAAAAATCCTCCTTTTTTGAATGGCTGGACATTGTTGGTGCGGCTACGGGTTCCTTCAGGAAAGATAATGACCGACACCCCGTTTCTGATAATTTTTGCAGCCTTATTAAGGCTTTCTATGGCAGATTTCCGGTCGGAACGGTCAATGCTGATATAGCCGGCTCTTTTCATAGCATAACCGAAAATCGGTATTTTATAAAGTTCTGCTTTGGCAAGCCACCTGAATTGAACAGGAAGATACGCCTGGAGGACCGGGATATCAAAATTGCTTATATGGTTGGGCATATAAATATAAGACTGGCCGGGTTTCAGGTTGGAAAGCCCTTTTACGGTAACCCTGATATTGCTTAATGCAAGGATGCATTTTGCCCAGATTCTTCCGACCTTGTGCGTGGCATCGCCGCCGGCACTGACAAAGGAGACCATTATGGCCATTACAGCCATAAAAGCGGTCACAAGGATAATCCCTAACATAACAATTGAGGTTCGTGCCATAAGAATATCATTCGAAATCAGGGAGATAGAGATTTCATTAACATTTACCCATCCCGGACAAATCGGAAAAGTTACAAGTGATCTAATCCGCCACAGTGCATCAGCGGACAAGAGTTTGAAGTGATCTAAAGTTAAGGAGTCGCTACGCACAGGCTGCTTATATTAAATTGACAAAAATCCACAACTTTAGTTCACTTTAGTCATTTCACACTTGATAAGGTCAGGAGGCTATATTTTAATTTCGAGCGTATCAAATATCGAATCGGCAAGTCGGATAAGCCAATTTCGTTGTTTTTCAGTGGCATAGCCCATACAGTCACATCGAATTCTTTTTTTGGTGCGTATCAATAACTCAAAGGTTATAAGATTTGGTTCCAGTTCAACGGCAAAATGAAAGGGTTGACAGTTCGTATGTTCCATTTGAATTTCAGTGAGGATATTCTGATCAAGCTGTATCCAGTAAATACCATCCACATCAGAAGAACTAAAGTTTTTTTCCAAGTAGGCTTTAACCAATTTATAGTCTATAGGCCTCAGCTCATCAATAACGTATTGTTTCATAAAAACAAAATTATCACAGTTTGTTGTGCCGCGCAAGATGTATGTTCGCGGTGGTTTTAAAACCATTGTGGGTGTCGCTTATGCGTCTTTTATCGATTCCTATATTTTTTGCAAGCGGTTCTTGGTATTATTAATCAGGAAAATGATCGTATCTTGATTGCCGGGTCAGGTAGTGCTACGATAACAATACCTAAGCTGAGCGTTTCAAATTTTAAAAGGGGATAAAATTTTTTTATTTTTAATGAATTATCTTCATTTATATTTTTAAAATTTGAAACCCTTCGGGATTGCCGATCTTTATCCGCTTCAGGAGGATTACCGGATCTGCTGTGTTGCAGGGTGCTTGCAGTAACAGACTACAGCGGCGCACCCTGCGCCTTGCAGCTCCGGTGAACTCAACAATCGCTCAACCTAAACAATATTGATATACCAGAAATCAGGAAGAGAAAACAGGAAAGAGCAAAGAGGAAAGAGGAAATAGGGAAGAGTAAAGAGCAAGAAGGTGAGAAGATGGGAAGGCAAGAAGGTCGGCATTTCTCAGAGTCTCCGATCTTCTGATCTTCTAACCTTCTGAACTTCCTGTTATCTAACAGACATTTACGGAGTGTTGTATGATCTCATTTAACATATATTTGATCGCTTATATCTGTATCTATTTTATCAGTGCTGCTCTTAAAACAGTCATTGAGAGGATAAACATAAATCATCTTGAAAAATATGGAAAAACGGTTCCTGCCGCTTTTCAGGGAATCATTTATGAAGAGGAACTCAATAAGATCATACGATACACATCAGATAACGTTCGATTTAAACTTGTTCAAACTACCGTTGTTAAATGTCTTTTTCTATTTATTGTCATTTCGGGAATTCTCCCATGGCTCGCTGTTAATTTGGCGAATACAAACTTTTTGCTGGCAGGCTTAGTCTTTTTTGCCTTTATCGGCTTAATAGAGGTCTTTGTCGGCCTTCCTTTCGATTATTATCACAGTTTTGTCATCGAGGACAAATATGGGTTTAATACAAAAACCATAAAAATATGGATTTCCGATTTGATGAAGTCCTTGCTTGTGATGATCGTTTTGGGCGGTTTGCTCCTGTCTGCATTACTGCTGTTGTTAAAATATACAGGAACAAACTGGTGGGTTTGGGCGTGGGCTGTCTTTTTGTGTTTTCAGTTGCTTGTGACGGTCCTTTATCCAACTGTTATTGCACCACTTTTTAACAAATTTACACCCCTTGAAAAGAGCAATCTAAAGGCCGACATCGAGCAACTCGCAAAAAAAGAAGGCATTGAGATTGAGGGAATATACCAGATGGACGCGAGTCGGAGAACCCGACATACCAATGCATATTTTTCAGGACTCGGAAAAGCCAAGCGGATTGTCCTGTTTGATTCTTTGATTCAATCTCACAGTCAAGAGGAAGTTCTGTCGATTTTGGCGCATGAGATCGGACATTTGAAAAAAAATCACATAAAAAAACAACTGATTATAAGCAGCATTGTGTCTTTGTTTCTTTTTTTTATGGCATCAAAACTGATAACATGTCGTGTATTGTATGAAAGTTTCGGCTTTTCAAATACCCCGTATTATGTGGGTCTTTTTTTAGTTGGAATTATGTGGGAACCTTTGAGCTTTTTCTTGTCTCCCCTTGGGATGGCGATTTCCAGAAAATTTGAAAGAGAAGCGGATTATTATTCCATCGAGATTATAAAGCGCGCAAAACCCCTTTCCACAGCGCTGAAGAAAATGGCGAAAGAAAATCTTTCAAACCTCAGACCGCATCCGCTGTATGTTTTTTTCAACTATTCTCATCCGCCATTGCTTGAAAGGATTGAGTACCTTGAAGCACATGAAATGTTTTGATATCGATAACAAGGTCTGGGATAAAAATATACGTGGGCAATGATGAAAGGGCTTTGTTCCCTGGTCAGGGCAAAAAGACCAGGGAACATGAAAATTTAAACCTGATTATGTCTCTTCCACTGTAATTGCGCCGGGTTCACAAACTTCAACACAACTTTCACAGCCCAAACATTCATCCGCATTTACAGGGACGGATATGTTATCCTCCATCTCAAACACTTCAACAGGACAGACATCCACACACTCTTCACAACCTTCACATTTTTCTTCGTCAACAGTAGGAATAAAAGCCATTTTAAAAGCCTCCTTTCACAATTAAGTTAGGTCACGGCAAAAATATTACCGATTATCCATTATCGGGCAAAATCCATATACCAATTGATTCAGGGAGTCAAGCCTTGTTATGTATTTTTTTAACTTTTATGAAATCATGGATTTTATTATCGAAAAAGACCTGTAAAACTGTTTTATCCATTCTTTTACAAGCAAGATCCCACATGAAAACGTTTTGGAATCAACTGGTTATAAAATTGTAATTCCATTGGGATCTGAATCGGCTAGTTTTGCTGATGACAATTGTCAAAAATATGTTCTGATTGATCCGCCTCACCGCCAGCGGTATCTTCGATTGGCGAGATTGATCCGAAGTTGAGCTTCCCATACCATTTCAGGTTCCTTTAAAGTGTCTCCTGTTTAAAAACAGCTAAAAATAATATGGATACGGGTGCCAATAGTAGGGATATGGATAATACCATGGGTCGTAGTATGGTCCTGGATAATTTTCTTCTTTAGGCCACAGGTAAATTTCACGACTTTCAATCTTGAGATAGGGCTGGGCAAAATGGCCAACTTTTTCGACGACCGTGCCGACAATGGTGCCTGCTACGGTCACTTTACGGTCTTTGCTGTAAATCTCCGGGTCTAAAAAGCCTTTGTGCGAGATGATGAATCTCCCCTCTGAATCATCCCTGGATTTGGGAGTTTCTCCCAATCCCAAGGGAACTTGGAGGACTTTAATGGACGATGTGTCAGCCAAATTTTGAGTCTCCAGTATGTAGCCTCCCAGAATCACGGTATTTCCCAGATATTTGTCGGCATCCTGTACAAGTATTTTAAAGTTAACAGGCGCCATTGATTCTTTCCGGATCTGTTGAGAGATCACCGAACAAGACATGACAAAAAACGGCATGAGAAATACCAGCCATACACTCTTCAAAATATTCATATAGCCCCCTAAAATTTTATAGACATTAATTGAGACCCTCATATCGAGTATTACAGGTTTCTTTTCTTTGAATTACATATAACCGTGTCGTGCACCGGCACACCTGACAATGGATTCCAGCTTGTCGTTTCGATAACATGCAACGACTGGAATTGAACGTTCGTCGGACGTTCTTTTCAATTTGTGGAGATACGCTACGGTAGCCTCTATAACTTCTTTGTCCAGTTGAAAACGGACTGCAAATTCCTCAGCTGTAAACTTCCCCCAGTCTTTCATGATCTCTTCGACTTGCTCAACCGTAGGCAGTTTTTTGCTTTCAAGATCAGACATATTTTACACCTTCAGATCATTACGAATTTTAAGAAATTTCTCTATTTCAAAACGTGAGTAGATATTAGATACCACTATACTAATTCGGACGGTATTGCAAATATCATATGGTACGATGATTTTTTTCCACTAAGGCTTTTAAGACCGTGGGAGGATTGAGTGCACCGAAAAATGTGCATTCATGCACATTTTTCGGTGCACTATCAGTTAAATTCCAAACCATTGTCCACCTGAAATCACACAGCACACCAACGTTGTATCCCTCAGGTTTACATCTTTAATAACCATTCAGCGTTTGGATACATCAACCATTATCAATTAAAACAGATTGATACGATTGATTGTATGTTTTGGCAAAATGGTGTGTCTTTAAACACTTTCAAAAAAGAAAAGTCATTGGAACATAATTTGCAAAAATAGAGCCCGGTGGCATTATGGAAATGAAACTGAAACAAAGAATTAGGTATCCGAATCAAGGGTTTACCATTGTAGAGCTTCTGGTTGCCATGATTGTGTCTTTTCTTGCTTTGGGAGCAATCTATTCGACATTTTTAAACCAGCACAAATCGTATGTGGTTCAGGAAGAGACGGTTGTCATGAATCAGAATCTCAGAATTGCCCTGTTTTACATGCAAAGAGACATTCGGATGGCCGGGTGTGACCCCACCGGGAATGCCAACGCGAGAATCATCACAGCAGGTGCGACTAAGATCCGTTTTACTGAGGATGTCAGGGGAAATCTTGAAGGCACTGATCCGGACGGGGCTACGGACGATGCCAATGAAGACATTACCTATTGTTTGAAAGCCAACAATCTTGTGAAAAATACCGGGGGCGGAAATCAATTGGTGGTCCAGAACATCGATGCCCTCGATTTTGTTTATCTGGACGGATCTTCACCCCCCAATGTGCTCAACCCGAAAGGCAGCAGTGTTCCTAACGAAAGTCTGGATCAAATCAGGTTGGTGGAGGTAACCATGGTGGCCCGGACAGAAAGGAATACGCTGGCCTCAAAAAATAATAACGCTTATTTTAACCTTCGGGAATGGCAGATTTTAAAACCACAGAATGATAATTTCAGCCGCAGATGTTTAACCGCCCGGATTAAATTCAGGAATTTAGGATTATAGGCTGATATCCGAGATTGGTTGACATATATGATCGAGATGGAGGCTCAGATGGGAACATTGAAAAAAGAAGACGGATATACGCTTATAGAAGTGCTCATCGCCATTACCATTTTTGCAGTAGGTCTGCTTGCCGTGGCGGGCATGCAGACCTCGGCCATTAGAATGAATTCCACGGCCGGCAAACTAACAAATCTCAGTATATGGGGCGTGGACAAGATTGAAGAACTGTCAGCGTTTCCATACTCTCATCCCTTACTGGACCCAGCCAATAATCCTCACCAGGAAGTATTGGGAGATTATACCATTTCCTGGACTATAATTGATAACAATCCGGTGTCAAATACCAAGAACATTACGGTAACAGTTGCCGGGCTGGGTAAAAGAACGGATATTGGTATTCTTAAACCAAATCAGGGGCTACGCCCCAATTAAAATGGTGGAATAAAGGAATTTAAAAATGGAATACATCTTTTTAGACAATGAGAAAGGTTCTGTGATGATTCTCGCCGTGGTTATGCTGATGTTGCTGACAATTCTGGGTATTGCAGTACTCACTTCATCAAGCATTGATACCCGGATCGCCGGAAATGAGCTGCGACATAAACTGGCATTTTACGCAGCCGAATCTGCAACAGCCTATGTGACACGGCGTCCTGATTTATACGGCACTGACAATATTACGGCAGGTTGGCCTCATTATTTCCCGAATAATATCGTTCCTTATGTGGGAATTACTTCTGGCTTGCCCAGAGCACTAACGATGAATGCGACTCAATCTTTTAATGGAGAAGTTGAATACGACAATGCTTTATCACCTCCCAGAGGATCAGGATATTCGGTGGGTAAATACAAGGCCCATCAGTATCAGATGGTATGCAACGGATATAGTTCTAACGAGACCAGTAAAAATATCGTGGTTGGGTTCTATCGTATCGGCTATTAGATATACCGGTTTGAAAAAATATAAACAGGACTAAGGGAATACCATGAAAAAAATAAGACGGTACGGCCTGATAACATTATTTGTAATATGTTGCCTTATTTTTACGGTGTATCCGGTTTCAGCCGATGATACCTGTATTTTATCGAAGACCGTCGATGACTTGCTTCTTGATGTACCACCGGAGCAAGATGCGGTGAAGGTTTCAGGAGGCGATATCCTTTCAACAACCGGTACATTTATGGCGCCGGTGGTGCCTGATGCAAAAACCATCAGCCAGGACAAAATTTATATGGTCTTTTTTAAGCCCGGTGAAGGGAATTTTTGGGCAGGAAACGTTGCCAAATTCGGTATTTCGTCGGACAGCCGGATTGTCGATGCCAATGGTGATCCGGCTACGTTAGCCAGCGGCGTTATGAAAAGTGATGCCGTTCCCTACTGGGCGACAATCGACTGGGCCGATGTTACCAAAAGCAACTATATCCATAACTCAAACAGGAATATTTACACCTATCTGACAAATTGGACCCAATTTGAATCGACCAATGAAGATTTGACAGTGACCATCCTTGGGAATCCAACCGGAAGTAAGGCGAATATCATCAATTATGTTCGGGGTGCGGATGTCTTCGATGAGGACGGAAACAGTGATGTTACAGAAAACAGATTCACAATTACCGGAGATGTTCTTCACAGCGAACCTTCTATTTTTCAGTACAGATATGCTGACGGTACGTCCAGAACAATGGTCTATTTTGGAGCAAACGACGGGATGCTTCACGCGGTCTTAGATGAAACGGAGAGTTCAGGCGTCCCTCCGACCGTGACATCCCATGGTACGGAAGAATGGGCGTTTATCCCCCCTGATCAATTGCCCCGCTTAAAGGAGATGATAGAAGGTGTTGGTCATCAAAGTTACGTAGACGCCACCCCGAAGATTTATTTTAAGGACATGGACGGGGATGGTGTTTTAGACTCGGGAGATGGGGATAAAGTTGTTCTTGTTTGCAGTGAAAGGAAGGGAGGCACCAGTTACTTTGCATTGGATGCGTCCGATCCTTCTTCTCCGCGATATCTTTGGAGGATCAACCAGAATAATGATTCTGAACTTGGTTGGTCAGCTCCCACAACGGTCATTGCGGAGTTGGGTGAGACCTGGTCAGAGCCCCAATTCGGTGTTGTTAAAACCTCTAATGAAGATACAAGCGGGAGGCCCGTATTTTTCATCGGCGGAGGGTATAGTTCAGACAATTCTTCAGGAAAGGCGGTTGTCGCTGTTGATGTGTTGACCGGCACCGTCGTGAAAAAATTTACCACCGGTATGAATTACAGCTTTCCAAGCGATGTCCTTGTTGTCGATGAAAATGACAACGGCTTTGTGGATAAAGTGTATGTGGGCGACCTTGGCGGCCAGATGTGGCGGTTTTCAAGTTTTACTGACAGCAACGGTAAGTCTCTATCTTTTCCCAATTGTAATGAAAACATACATTCATGGACAGGACAGGTGTTCTTTAAAACAGATAATAACAACTCCAGAAAATTTTTCTATCCACCGAGTCTTACGCTCGAAAAAGGATATGATATGATTTTTATGGGAACAGGAGATCGGGAAAATGCCTGCTGTAACAATCGTAGCAATGTTTGCAGTTTTACCGGACCGGATATCATCGCTGCCGTGAAAGATACGCATTCTTCCACCACCATTGTCGCCGCTTCCGATTTGACCGATGTTACAGATCCGGCTACCATGCCTCCTGATTTAAAAACTTCCGGTCAAGGCTGGTATCTCCGTCTGGTGGATGACAGCGGCAATGCTGTGGGTGAAAAGGTTCTTGCAGAAGGAACGGTTTTTTACAAAACATTATATATTACCACATTTACGCCCAACAACGATCCCAGTGTGCCCGGAGGCGATGCCAAACTGTATGCGTTGTCATATTTAACGGGTGCAGCGGTTTTGGATTTTGATAATGATTCAGATTTGGACCGTAGTTTAACCATCGGAGGAGGTATCCCTTCCAAGCCGGTTACGCTGATAACCAGGAACAAAACAAAATTATTAATTTCAATGTCAGGCGAAAACCCGATCACTGCCAGTCCGAGCCTTGGGGCAGGAGTTAAAAATATTGATCCGATGAAGCCGCCGATCAATTGCTTTTATAGGTTCTGGAGAGAAATTTTTTAGTGTCTTTCCATAAACGTGTTTTCTCCTATGATAGATGATCACTATTTTCAAGCCATCTAAGACTTGCCCAAATTATATAAATAAATTTAATTCACGATAAAAATTTGATCCCATTCACTATGTTAATGTTGACGATATGGAATCTCACAATATGTGATTCCTTTTTCAGGATTAACACCATTTTTTGCCAAAAACATAGTCAAAGAATTCATGGAAATGTTTATATTCGGTGTCGGACCAAGGAAAATATGCTCTAAAGCAATGGGTTTGTCTTTTTCCTGTAATAGCTCGAATTCAACATACGGCACCAGCATAGACGTCCCTTCCCGGAATAATACCGGGGATGTCACATAATCCGTCAAAGCCGGCGAAACAATGCGCCACTCCTCTTCCTCTTGGAACGAGGGATGCTTTAAAATAGCTGCAATGCGGAGAAGATCACTTTCTATGTTTTCGAAAACGTCGTGATAGGATTGAGAGGTATGTTTTTTGGACACATCCGTATTTTCACTATACTCTTGTGCAAGGGCTTCGACGGCATCGATGACCTGTTTAATGAGTCGGCGTTGATCCGCTGAACTATAAATGCATTTGCCGATCTGAAATGATTGCTCATAGGCGCATTTCAATATGTAGTTCGGGTTAAAACCGAGACTTACCCCTTTTCCCAGCTTGCTGTATCCCCGCCATTGACTGAGAAGGTTGCCGTTAGACCTGAATGAGGCAGCAAACAACATATTCCCGTTTGTTATTCGATGGGTTACCCACTCCAAAAACTGATTTAGCAAGTTTGGTTTTGCATGGCCGGCTGTAATTCTTTGCGTGATTTCCACTCGAATTAGATCAGCCGTATGTTTAAGCTCTGCCGAGTCATTCATGTACCTGATATCGCTGGCCCAAAGTACTCGACTATCGACGATACCCACGAGCCCGGTAAAGGTCGTATAGTGATACAATGTCTCCTTGGGAATATCTGAATACAGATTTTCGGTGATCGCTTTAATCATTTTTGATATCAAATTTTGAAATGTAATGCGGAACCCTGTCCATATAGATTTTCTTTTTAGCATCCATTGTCAAATCAATTCTACCTTTCTGATGGAACTATTTTCAAAAAACAGTATCATACGATTTTTCATTATAACTGTGGATGCCCCTTTCTGTAAAGAAAAAGGCATGATTTTTCAAGATTTTCCATTGTTGTCTGTTGTAAATATTCTGTTATATTATTTTGTTAGGAATGCATGACAACGCATCCTAAAATATTCTCCTGACAATTCGTATCAAGTTGTGTTATAATTCTGTAAATTATTTATTTAAAGAATCGGGAATTATCATTTCACAAAAAAGATCATGTCTAAACATTTTCATAAAGAATTGGAAAAAATAAAAAAGAGAATTCTCTCTTTAGGCGCCATCGTGGAAGATCGTGTTCGCATGTCAATTAGAGCAATTGAAACACGAGATGCCGGCATAGCCAAAATGATCATAGACGGGGACTATGAAATCGACGAGATGGAAGTCGAGATCGAGGAAGAATGTCTGAAAATTCTGGCGCTGCATCAGCCTGTGGCCGTTGATCTTCGCTTTCTTGCCACTGTCATTAAAATAAACAGTGATTTGGAAAGAATCGCTGATGAAACCGTAAACATCGCACGAGGGGTAAAATATCTCTCAAAAAGAAAACACCCTTTGGACTTTGATTTTGACTTTTCTGAAATGGTGGACAAGACACAGTTCATGCTCAAAAGAAGTCTGGATGCCCTGGTAAACCTGGATAAGGATGAGGCCTTCAAGGTCTGCATCCTTGATGATGAGGTTGATAAGATTAACGGTGAGGTTCACCGCCTGGTGAAAGCGGCCATCAAAAAAACCCCTGAACAGGGAGAGCATTTGGTTAACCTGCTTTTAATCTCGCGCCATCTTGAACGCATTGCAGACCATGCCACCAACATCGCCGAAGAAGTTATTTACCTGATAGAAGGCGACATTGTCCGACACGAGAATTTCTAAAGCTTTATTAGAAAAATACTTCTCCCTCAGGCTCCTCTATTTCTTGGGGAAAATCGTTGAACGGATACGGTTTTTCACTTTCATTCAAAGCAACATATCGTAGAACCTTATAGGCATAAATCGAAACCTTGTTTGTAAAATTTCTGACCGGCTCGCTATATGTTTTTGAAATGAGAAGATAAACGTATTGAAACAAAACCGAAACCTGAATGATAATTTTCAAAATTTCAAATATAATGAAAAAGAATACAGTGTAGAGCAGGCGAACGGCTATCTTTTTACGGGGAAATGTTTTAGATTCCATTTGTTTTCCTATTTAAATCGTTGTTAATCAAATTTAGCACAATTGATTTTAGGCAACGCCATACAGTACAGTAGGTTGAGAAAATTTATTAAGGTAAAGACCGATAGATGTCAAGTGATTTACGTCTTTCGGATGTTTCAGGTTTCGGTGAGATTTCTGTGTATTCGGAGACAGGTGTAAGGCATTAGGGGTCAGATGTCAGAGGGTCGGGGGCAATGGGCAGAAGCAATAGACCATCTACCGCCTTGGAACATGGATCTTTCTTTTTTCGGGATCCTTCTGCTGGCGATAAAAAATTGCAATATGACCGATCATTCCCACCAACTCGGATGCGGTTTCTTTTTCAATGGCGCCGGATATTTCTTCCTTCTGATTTTTTTCCTTGAAATCAATAAATTTTACCTTGATAAGCTCATGTTTTTCCAATGACTCATCAACCGCTTTGGTCACCGTAGGGGAAAGTCCTTTCTGGCCGACAAAAACCAGTGGTTTCATGCCGTGAACAAGCCCCTTCAAATATTTCTTCTGATAACCTTTCAATTTTTCCACATATACCTCCGTTTTTGGATTCCGCAAATAAAACCGTAAAACCCTTTTTTTGAAGATCAATTAGCTGCGACTTTCTTTATTCTTTCTTTATAGGGCATTCTGGTTCCTGCTTATTGCACTGTATTTTTCACCAGCTGGTGTGAAGCGAAGCGGAGCACCAGTCAGGTGCAAAAAATGGTGTACGCCCGGCATGGGCGTGAACTTATGGGGTGAAAGTCCCCTATACGTGAATCCTTATAATGTTAGTGTTTATAGTACATTAACAAAAGTATTAGCCGAAGGCAAGAGCGTTTCCGTGAGGAAAGGTCTGAAGGGCTGGAGCGAAGCGTAAGGCGAGCCGTAGGCGAGAACGACCAAAGGGAGTGGCAACCCCGATCTCAAAGCTATTCCAACATCGAACGCACCGGCATCCATAAGTTCATCGGATATGAAATTTTTCAATTATCAGGCGCTGAATGGATCAAAAACAGGCCTGACCCGCTTTTCCGCCCAGCTGTCCGCAGGCGGCCATGAGATCTTTTCCCTTTGTTGTCCGCTTCTGGATATTGACCCGTTTCTCTATCAAGAGGTCCCGGAAGGTTTCCGTCTCTTTTGCGGTGGGGGGGCGGTAGAGCGAATCCGTGCCCGGATTAAATGGAATAAGATTCACTTTTGCGGGTAGCAGAGCAAGGTATTGTGCCAGTTCCAAAACATGTTCCGGCCGGTCGTTGACCCCCGGAATCTGCACATAGGCAATCATGAATGTGTCTTTTTTTTTCAACGGATACCCAAGCAGTAATTCTCTGAGTTTGTCCATGGGAAAGGCCCTGTTGACCGGCATAAGCTCGGAGCGCAAACGATCATTGGAGGCGTTCAAAGAGATCGCCAGTTTGACATGCGGCATGCCGTCAGCGGCAAACTTTTTGAGGCCTGCTTCCAGCCCGGCGGTCGATACCGTAATACGTCGCCGGGCAATATCCAGACCCCGCTGGTCGCTGACAACCTTGATCGATTGTATGACATTATCATAATTGTCAAACGGTTCACCCATTCCCATGAAAACAATGTTACGCACATCGGATCCGAAATTTTTGCGGGCGGCATACACCTGCCCCACAATTTCCTGGACGGTAAGGTTGCGCGAAAGCCCTTCTTTGGCGGTTTCGCAGAACCGGCACCCCATCCGGCACCCGGCCTGAGTGGATACGCAAACGGTTTTATGCCGTACCATGGAAATGACAACCGATTCCACCGCTAGGCCGTCAGAAAACCGCGTTACGAACTTGACAACCCCTTCCTGCTCTTTTTTTCTGACCACCCGGCCGGTTTCCGTCTCGACCGCCCGGCAAAATAGAGAGGCAAACTCCCCGGAAGCGGCCATATCCTGCGAAGCGGCTATATCAGTATTCATCCGGCCGTAAAGCTGGCGGAAAATGGCCGTGGCATGATATTCACCTTTTCCGTATTTGCGGGCGAGTTCTTCGACCAGGTTCTCGTATGTCAACTCAAATATCTTCATCGCTAATTTGTCTGTATATGGTGAATTCACCAAAAATAATACATTTTATTTGTGATACGGTGATTCCTTACCCCGCATATTGTATAAAATTTTTCGTCGCAATATTGCACTGGAAAGACAGGAGAAGACAGGAGGGTCGCATCTTAATTATTAACTGTCTGATATGAATAATTAATATTTAAGATGCGACCCCCTTGTCTTCACTGCTTGATGTCGTCTGGCGTTGTGTAGGTGCTCCAGACTTTGGCGACGGAAGCTTTGACGATGGTTTCAACGGTGATTTTCATGGTGTGACTCCTTGTGGTTGGCTACTAACGAAAAGCTCACCTGACACCGAGGATCGTAGGCCCTTGGTGTCAGGTGGAGCGATATGATACTAGTTATGGCCTTCCTAAAGATGAAAGGTTAAAAAGGAATATACACTGTTCCAACAACCCATCACCCAAAGGAGGCCAAATTATGAAATTCTACAATCAGCAACACAAGTACTATTGCGGTATCGATCTTCACGCTCGAAAAATGTACGTCTGCATCATCGATCAAAAAGGGAAAAATAAAGTGCATCAAAATATAAAAACCGATCCGGAGATGCTTTTTGAACTGATTTTCCCGTATATCGATGACATCGTTATCGGTGTCGAATGCGTCTTTTGTTGGTATTGGGTGGCAGACCTGTGTTCCGAACACAAAATACCTTTTATCCTTGGACATGCATTATACATGAAAGCCATCCACGGCGGCAAAACAAAAAATGATAAGATCGATTCCTATAAAATCGCGCTCTTGCTCAAAGGCGGCAATTTCCCCACTGCATACACATATCCGGCAAAATGGCGTGCCACCCGGGACCTGTTACGCCGACGAATGTATCTCTCAAGACGCTGCTCGGAACTGGTTGCGCATATTCTGAATACCAACACACAATACAATCTGCCCGGGTTTAATAAAAAACTGTCACGCAAATACAATCATGAAGGCGTGGCCGAACGCTTTGAAGATCCGCAAGTCCGAAAAAGCGTTGAAGTTGATCTGGAAATGATCAACTCCCTCAACCAGGTTCTTAAAAAACTCGAATGGCATATTGAAAAGACAGCCAGGCAACATGATTACCACACACTGTATCTGCTCCGATCGATTCCCGGTGTCGGACAAATTCTGGCGCTGGTAATATTGTATGAAATCCACGATATCAAACGCTTTCCAAGGGTCCAGGATTTTTCATCCTACGCACGACTGATCAGGCCGGTAAAAGAATCAGACGGCAAATGGGCCGGACATTCCAATAAGAAAATCGGCAATCACCATCTTAAATGGGCTATCAAAGAAGCCGCAATTCTCATGCTCAGAGACTCTGCTGAGGCTAAATACTATGTGAGCAAACTCGAACGAAAATATAACAAAGGAAAAGCGCTTGGCATTTTTACTCATAAGCTGGGCCGAGCCATATACTTTATGATGAAAAACAAAGAGGCGTTCGATATGAAACGATTCTTTGCAAAATAAGTTTGGAGCTGGAAGCTGTCAACTTGTTGCCTAACTGAGATCGCATGGGTGGATCTGAACCTCTTAATTTACTGCCTGCAGCACGACTGCTAAAAAGAGTGGACCAAATACCCGAAGCTCATTGGATTTGATTGGCGGCACTTTCCAGCTCCAACCCAATATACGGATGTTTTGACAGGTGATGATCGTGTTCTGCCCCTTTTCCGAGTGACACCCTAACTGGATGGGTCGTCTTAGGCACCCAAGCCGATTACTTTGATTGCGCCGGAATAAGGGTACCGAAATATATTCTGAAGCCACCGGATGGTGGCACGCTGATTGTCAAAGATCACTTTTGGCTATTCAGTCAATCCCGATAGATGTTTGGTGCAGATCATAGATCCCGCTTATTGCGGGACGCTTTAAGGTCTGACTCTCATGACCGAAGACAAAAGTTGGAACCAACGAGTCGTTTGTCAAGAAATCTGATTCGAAGACGGAAGAGTTATTCATTATTTTATGTTTTCCGATCTATGGGGTGGTTTTTCCCTTGACAACCGAAGGCCATATAGATGTTGGGTAGGATGAATGAACAGCAGTTTTTTACAATATGGTGTGGCCGATGTTGCAGAAATATTTAGTGATGGAGTGGTCAACCAAGACTTGATATGATGTTGGAAGAGAGCAACGACTGCCAGAATACCTGTTCCGATAGCTATAACCCATTGTACTGACATATCAATAATTATCCTCTGTATAATTTCCATAAAGTATAACCAGTTATTCTATTGTTTTCTGCATAATATTCGAAAAAAATATTTATTAACAAAAGAAACGGTATTGTATGTATTTTCTAACTACATAACTCCACAATAAAGATGTTATATAGAAAACTGTTATGTCACAATGATACCCATTCCCCAAAATATAAACACTCTCTATAGCGCTCTGCTTTTTTAAAAAGCGTTTCCAGATAAATGAGTCTGTTGATTAATGGTCTTTTCGCACAATCTTTGCGTTATGCTCAAAAAATAATCCTCGGAATATCAAATATATGCCTTTGGTTATTTTTTTCGCATGCCTTGATCTTGAACGAAAATCCTCATTAATCAACAGACTCATAAATATCATCCTTATTATCGAAAGTGGCCGCGGTATTATCTGGATTTTTGCCAAAAATACGGTTTTATGCAATCAGACACAAAAAGCCCGCCGCATTTTATAAAGAAACTGAAAGAGAAAAAGCAAACCGATCTGCAACAAAAACAAGCTGCTGATGCAATAGGCAGATTCAGGTGAGAGCAAGATTTGAAAATAGTTGCAACATCAGGTAGAGATTATCGAATTTTTTTTCGACGTTTTGAGATAAGCAAAAAAATCAAATAAAATCAATAAAAAATATATCAGGGGCCAGAGATCAGAGGGCAAAGGACCAGATGTCAGAGGGGTCGGAGGTCGGAGGTCGGAGGTCGAAGCAAATCAATTGAAAAGTGAAAATTTAAATTACCGAAGCGAAGCGACGCCTTCAATCATCAATCATCAATCAACAATCATCAATCCAAAAGCAGAGGTCAGAAGTCAGAAATCAGAGGTCGGACTAAGGGCAGGGGGCATCAGTTTAGGTTTTAGAATGAGGTGCCCACACCGATGCCAAAATGGATCATCGGCCGAGTTTGCATTCCCTTTGGCCAAAGCTTGATCTCAATGGGTTCCACAAGGGGATAGGCATATTTGAAACCACCAATAGGCAGGACCTTACTCCCTTTGAGTGTCCCCACCACCGTGAGCAACATATCCTTTTGATAAATCGCGGGATCAAAGAGTTGCTTGGATTGGACAATAAAGCGGCCCCCGGATTGATCGGAATTATCGGGACGACCACTGGCGGTAAGGGCAAGTTGCAGGACGAAGAGTTCGGACAGAGGGGGCGAGGTTTTAGCTTCTATAATTCTGCCACCGAGCATGATGACTTCGCCCTTATATGCATCCGGCGTCTTTTGCAGCGCTGAGAACGTTCCCGTGTACGTAACCTTTGATCGCGACTGTTGGGAAATCCCCGCGGCGCAGCCCATCGCGAGCATCATAAAAGAAATGCATAGAATGTACCCGGCATGCTTGAGTGTCATGTTCTTTTCCTACCGGAAACAAGGGGAATGATCATATCTTCATTTTGAGTTGTAGGTTTCGTTCAATCGGTTTTAAAAATTCCTCTTCCAGGATCTCACCGGGGTGGATGGTGAGGAAGTTTTTTTTCTATCATAATTAAACCTAAATTGAGCGATTTTTTACTCGATCTGCACCGATCTCTTGCGCATAAAGGCTTTGCAAAAATCCTCGACATATCCACGGGTATGCCTGTCGAAGATCCCGGTGTCTTTTCGGGGCGGTTTGTGCAAATCTTTCTGCATCAAGACCTCGGCACATATCTTCGCAAAAATCGCTCAACTTAGGTTAAACAATAACGCATCTCGTTATTAACGGCAAGCGCTAAGTTAAGAGAATTGGAAAACATCGGTTTCGACACAACCCGAAAAATATTCATATGGGGTTTTATTGGGTACGATGTAAAGCGTTAAAGGAAGGTGAATTCAAGTTGCGAATGCACCACGAAGACTTCATTTATCGTTGACATGCCAAATAATATATGAAAATTTAGCAAGTATATATATCCGAACCGTTAAACACAAAAATAGACGGTTCACTGGTCGAGTAGGCGACCGGCATACCCACAATTTGCGATATCTGGAAAAAAGATATTCAAAAGCCGACGTCGTCTACTTTTTCGGTCAATGCGAACAGTTGGACATCGAATCCTTAAAACCGCTGGTAAACGGCATAGGGCAATTTTTCAGCCCTGAAGAACAAATCGAGCTGCAAGCAAAAACCAGCAGTTTGGAGCCGATTGAATTTGTTCCCGGCCGATCGTTATTTCGCAATCTGTTATTCAATATACCTGGAAAGCACGAATAAATATGCAGAATCAAGAAGTTCGCAGCAAAGTTGCCAGACGATGGTTCATCGCGGGAGGCGTTCTGTTTCTTGTCTTCCTGTTGTTGCTGGTTCTGAGCGTAATCTTGTCAGACGACCTGGTCGACATCTTCTGGTACCATTCTCTGGGTTATGAGCTCTACTTTTGGCAGCGCAAACTCTACCGTTACATTGTTTTTTTTGCTGTTTCGTTTTTGTTTTTCCTGGTTTTCCTTTTAAATTTTTGGATTGCCTCCCGATTCCTGAAAAGATCTTCCCAGTCGGTCGAAGATGCGCCGCGAGAAACCTTACCCAAAATTTACAAGGCTTTTCAGACCGGATCCCTGATGTTCTATGTGCCCCTATCTTTGGCCCTGAGCATTCCCATCGCCATGCCGCTTTACCGTAATTGGGAAAAATTTCTTTTTTATGTCTTCGGCCCGTCTATGGGTGTTTCGGATACTTTTTACGGCAAGGATGTCTCGTTCTACTTGTTTTCATTTCCCATCTATACTCTCATACAACGCTGGCTGCTTATCGCATTCCTCATCCTTTTGATTGGATTGTTCGTTCTCTACATGGTGAAGAACCGTTTACAGACCCGGCATGCGCTTCACTTCGGTCGCGGCGCAAAATGGCACTTAAGCATCTTGGTCCTGATCGTTTTTTGCATTGAAATCTGGGATTTTATGCTCCAACGCTATGCATTGCTTTACGATACAAGCCATGAACCGCTTTTTTACGGGCCCGGCTATGTTCAGATGAATGTGATCCTGCCGTTCATATGGGGCTCCCTCGCGCTGCTGGCCGCGGTGGCGGTCACTTTGATCGTGGCCATCCAGTTCAGAAAAGGTTACAAGCTGTTTGTCGCATTTGTCGTCCTCTTGGCCATAACTCTGGCTGCACGCTATACAACCTATCTGCCGCAATTGATTCAAACTTACATTGTCAAACCCAATGAGGTCGATAAAGAGAAGCCCTACATATCCAAAAATATTCAAGCGACGCTGGATGCTTACAAATTAACCCATGTGGATATTCGCGATTTTTCCTATCAACGCTTTCCGCTTAACTATAACATTAACCAAGTCAAAAACTTGCTGCGCAATATTCCGGTTTGGGACGCGGAAACCTTGGATTCGGTTTTTAAGCAGCTTCAGGAACTGCGTACATATTACACATTCCCGCTGGTCAACGTGGGACGCTACACGGTGGTGGGCAACTATCAGCAGGTGTTTCTTTCGCCGCGCGAGGTCAATTACGATAATTTGCCTTCCGGTGCGAAAAACTGGATCAACGAGCATTTGACCTACACGCACGGTTTCGGCGTCGTTATGACGCCGGCCAGTCAAGTCAGCGGCGATACCATGACATGGTTTCTAAACAACATTCCTTCCGAATCCCAGTACGGATTGGGCATCGGTCAGGAGAGGATCTACTATGGTCTAAAAAAATATCCCTATGCCATCGCCCCCAACAAAGCCGGAGAGATGGATTATCCTAAAGGGAACAGCAATGTGATGGCTGACTACCAGGGTGAAGGGGGCGTGCCCATTGCCTCGCTTTTCAAACAATTATTGTTCGCCTACTACTTCAAGGACAAAAATATATTTTTTATGACCAAATACAAATCGGACAGTAAAATTCTCATACGGCGCAATATTATAGATCGCATCCAATACATGGTGCCGTATCTCAAACTGGATCATACCCCTTATGTTGCGGTGACGCCCAAAGGGATTTACTGGATCGTTGATGCCTTCACGACATCGGCGTGGTATCCGGACTCTGCACCTTATACCTCCAACGGTTCTAATTTGAACTATATTCGTAACTCCGTAAAAATCGTGGTCGATGCTTTTAACGGCAGCGTCGATTTTTACATTTTCGACCCAAAAGATCCCATTATTCGGGCTTACAAGCGTATCTATCCGGGACTTTTTAAAGATAAAGCGCAAATGCCGGCCGAACTTAGGCCTCACGTGCGCTACCCAAAAGATGTTTTCGACATTCAAATGGCCATTTATGCCAAATACCATCAAACCGATCCCCAGGTTTTCTTCCAGCAGGAGGATATCTGGACCTATGCGGAAACCATGGGGGCCAAAAATGCAGTACCGATCAAACCCTATTATCTGACCCTGGATTTGATCCGTCCCGGCCAGCTCGATTTTCTGCTGCTGCTGCCCATGTTTCCCAAAGGCCGAGACAATCTGAGGTCCTTGGCCATCGTGGGGTGCGACGATCCCGATTACGGCAAAATCATCATGTATAATTTCCCCAAAGGCGAACTGGTCTACGGACCAGACCAAATCAATGCCTTGATTCACCAGGATCCGGATATCGCCCAGCAATTTACGCTCTGGGATCAGGCCGGATCGTCGGTCGCGAGAGGCAAAATGATCATCTTGCCGATAGAAAAGAGCATTCTTTTCATTCAACCGGTCTATCTCAAATCCACGTCGCGGGTAAAGATACCGGAATTGCAGCGAATTATCATGAGTGAAGGCCAAGTCGCTGTGATGGAGACCTCTCTTGAAAAAGCTTACAGCGCCCTTCAAGGCCGCGTTGCCGAGCAGTTGAAAGGACTGGAAGATCTCTCTCCTCAGGTAACTGCCGTGCCGAACCAAGCGGCCCCAAAGCAACCGCCCGAACAGGGTGCGGGGTCCAATGCGCCAAAAAAGGATCGCATGCCGCAGCCCGCCCCTGGTCAAAAAAAACAATCCGGTTTGAGCAACCCGTCCAAACCATGATTTTCTTTTCCCTTTGGTTATCTATTTTCAACAAGGCCGATGAGGGTATTTTTAAACCGTGTATCCATTTTTACAGATTCAGTTTTAAACACATCGGTTTCAACACAGCCTGCAAAACATTCATGCGGGGTTTTGTTTGGAACAATGTAGATCGTTAACTCAATATTGGTTTCTTTTCCGGGGATTTTAGGGGGATTTGCCATGTCATCTATTGGCACAGGCCAATTTCCGGTTGCCAGCTTTTCAAGGGATTCCATGAGGTCGTCTTGCCAATTTAAAAGCGTTTCATCTTCATCGGCACCCATGGGTATGGCATCCAAACAGATCACCTCTACCATTTCAGGCACAATGTCGATGAGGTGTTCGAGCACGGCCCGGCTGGTGGTGACAAAGAGTCCGGGTGCCTGTGGGTCTTGCAACATAATAGATATCCAGGCATTTATCCGCTCTGTTGTCATGAAATGACCTGGATCGTCTTTTTCCAATACCATTTGCATAGTGGCCCGGGCCTGATCATCGTCATCTTCTCCTTTGAGGGTTCTCATGAAATCTTTTTCCATGGCTTCAATATTCATAAGATCCTGGTCCAATATTTTCACCTGGAGGTCAAGTTCCTGTGCCATGTGAAGAAACAGTTTGGCATTGAACAGGGGATCGGGTTTTTCTTCAGCCGGAATCTGCTTTCCGGTTTTTTTAAGATCCGCTCTTATCTGTGAAGACGCACTTTCATCAAAAAATGGAATTTCATCGGCCATGGTTTTTAAAACAGCAGTTTCCATTCCCTGGTGGGCATTGATCCAATTGCGATAGTCTTTGAGAATTTTATCGAGGAATTCGCCGTTAACTTCTTCAGGAATGCGTATGTCAAGAATGCCGTCTCGGGACAGTTCTTGCATGTTTTTTGGTATTTTTGTGCCGGAAATCTGATATACTGCTGTCTGACGAAAGCAGGCGGATAATGCTTTGCCCGCGGATTTGGGAATATAGGTGAACGGGAAATATACAGGTTTCATTGTTCCTCTCATGGAGACCTTTGAAAAATGTCCCCTTTTGTCCAATCCCGGCGTTAGGCTCAAATTGTAATCCTCGAAATACTCAATGTATGTCTGTGGTTAAAATTTTCGCCTGCCTTGGCCTTGAACAAAATTGAACATTTTTCAAAGGTCTTTGTAGTTCGTAATTCATTAATTTTTATTCGGATTATCGATCATCCAAAGGATAATTATCACAAGGTTTATATTTGCAAGTTTTCAATTCATAAATGAGGAATTTTTTTGATGAGAAAGGCCGCACAAGGGTTTTCGGTCCCCGCAAAGCGGGACAGGAAGGCGTACAGTTGTGTACGCCGCAGACGGAAACCCGCGGAGAACGCATGTCATCGAAAAAAGGGCCATTTATGGATTGGAAACCATTTTTTGGTCTTTAATGGTTATTCCTCGTGCTTTGAGCTGGTCCCGAAGCTTATCGGCAAGATCCCAGTTTTTGTCAAGCCTGGCCTGTTCTCTTTTCTTGATGAGCCGCTGCACGTCAGGACCATCATGCGCATCTTCAAAATCAAAAATTTTGAGTACAGCATCCAGATTGCGAAATGCATCTAAAATTTTCGACGCATCGTTTGTATCCAACCTGTTTTCCAGAATAAGAATGTTCACCATTTTGACATTTTTAAATATGGACGCCATGGCTGCCGAGATGTTCAGGTCATCATCCATGGCACTGACAAACCCCTGCTTGATGTCATACAGCAACTGATCCAGTTCAGGAAAGGGCGATCCGTCCGATTTTAGGTGAATGAGCGAGTTGATGCAGGAGTCAAGCCGTTTTAAAGAGCTTTTTGCATTTTCGAGATGCTCTTTGGAAAATGTGATCGGTTTTCGATAATGACCGGAAATGAACCAGTATCTGATCTCTCTTCCGGTGTAACCCATGTCCGTCAGATCGGACAAGGTTTCTCCGGCGCCCTGTTCGTCGACTATTTTTCCGTGAACAAGTACCCGGTCGCAGTGTACCCAGAACCTGGCAAGGGGCTTTCCGGTCACCGCACCGGCAATGGCGATTTCGTTTTCGTGATGGGGGAAAACCAATTCACGGCTGCTGGTATGAATATCATAGGTTTCCCCAAGATATTTCATGGCCATGGCCGTACACTGGATATGCCAGGATGGACGAATGTTTCCCCAGTCGGTCTTGGTGAAAATCCCCCGTTTCAGCTCTGAAAGCTTGGATCGTTTTAACAATGTAAAATCTCTGGGATTGTCCTTTTCATATTCATCCAGATCCACGGTGGCACCCAGTCTGATTTTGTCAAGATCAATCCCCGACAGCCGGCCGTAATCGGCAAAGCGGGAGATATCAAAATACAAGGATCGTAATTTCTCATAGGCAACCCCCTTTTTCACCAGTTTTTCAGACAAAGATACCATATCATCGACATGCTCACTGGCTTTGGGATAATTTGAGGCAGGCTTGATGTTCAAAATTTTTAAATCTTCTTTGAACGACTCGATATGTTGTGTGGTGAATTCCGTTAAATCCAAACCTGCTTTTTCAGATCCTTCGATGGTTTTGTCGTCCAGGTCGGTAATGTTCATAATGTGTGTGACATCATACCCCCGGTATTCAAGGTATCGGCACAAAAGATCCGAAAAGATAAAACGCCGGCATTGTCCAAGGTGCGGTCTTGCGTTAGCCGTGGGCCCGCAGGAATACATGGAGACCTTGCCCGGCAAAAGCGGTTCAAACGGCTCTTTGCTCCGGCTCATGGTATTGAAAAGATTCAGATTGACTTTTTCTTGCACCGCAAAAAGCGTGGTGCTGAGATACCGTTCTCCGCCGTCCGGGAAAATTACCACAATGGTGCCGTCGGTCATTTCTTCGGCTTTCTTTTGAGCGATCACCATGGCGGCACCGCTGCTCATTCCCACAAAGATCCCTTCTTCTTTTGCCAGGCGCCGGGTCATTTCAAAGGCTTCTTCGTCGTCGATATTTACGATTTCATCTAAAAGTTTCTTTTCGAATATCTCCGGTTGATATGCCTCTTTCATATTTTTCAGACCCTGGAGTTTATGCCCCAGATAAGGCTCAACACCCACGATGCGGATTTCCGGATTATATTCTTTCATCCGTCTGGTAAGACCCATGAGGGTTCCGCTGGTCCCCAAAGTAGCCACCACCATGGTCACCTTCCCATTGGTTTGTTCCCAGATTTCCGGGCCGGTTCCAAAATAGTGGGCCTGCCAGTTTGCGGGGTTGTTGTACTGATCAGCCATAAAATAGCTGTCGGGGTTTTCGCGGGCCAGTCGATAGACCTCTTCAATGGCGCCGTCGGTTCCCAGATGTCCGGGGGTCAGCAAAATATCCGCCCCCCGCGCTTTTAGAATTTTCTGGCGCTCAACACTGGCTGCGTCGGACATGGTCAATAAAAGTTTATACCCCTTCACGGAACACACCAGAGCCAAGCCAATGCCGGTATTTCCACTGGTAGCCTCGATGACGGTTTTGTCCGGGGTCAGATCACCGGATTTCTCCCCGTTTTCGATCATAAACAATGCCGCCCGGTCCTTGATAGAGCCGCCCGGATTCAGATATTCCAGCTTTGCCAGGATCCTTACCTGCGGATTTGGGTTGAGATGTCTGATTTCAACTAGAGGCGTATTGCCGATAGCGTCAAGAATAGAAAACGTCATTTATTGGTATCCCGTTTTAGATCCTGCGGTTAATCTCTGCATCCAATATTTTGATAATTTCCTCTCGAACCTCATCCTCTTTTTTTGATGCATCGATAACGCGAAATCGTTCAGGTTCAAGGCGTGAAAGTTCAAGATAGCCTGCCCGAACCCTTTTGTGAAAAGAGAGTCTTTCTTCTTCAAATCGGGTCTCCTCACTGATCCGATTTCCATTATTGATTTGTTGCCAGGCCCGCTCCAGACCGATTTCGGGCGGCAGATCCAAAAGGAGGGTCATGTCGGGTTTTAAATTTTCGAATAACAGTGTGTGCATTTTTTCGATCAAACCGATATTCAGCCCTCTTGCAAATCCCTGATAAGCCATGGTGGCGTCATAATAGCGATCACACAAGACCATCTTGCCTTCGGACAATAACGGAAGAATATATTCTTTGATATGTTGGGCCCGGTCTGCCGTATACAACAAAAGTTCCGTTAACGGATCCATGTCTTTGCTCAAGGGGTCCAGGAGAATGGCCCGTATCTTTTCCCCGATCCGAGTGCCTCCCGGCTCCCTTGTGATGACACAATCATGACCTTTGTCCTGAAGAAACTTCACCGTATGCTCTGCATGGGTGGTCTTGCCCGATCCTTCTATTCCTTCAAAAGAGATAAACATAATTCTCCGAACAAAAGACTATTCGTAATAATTCAGCCACAAAGGCACGAAGACCCTAAGATTATAATTCGAAATACATTTATATATAATTTATATCCCTTCTTTGTGCCTTTGTGGTTAAACGGTTACCTTGATTTTCCTTTATAAAAATGACGTTCCAGCAGTCGATGGTAAGACGTCCAGGTTTCATCAGGGTCCTCTGAGGCGATGAAATCACGGATGGCGTTAACCTTGGAATCAATTTCGTCAATATAATTGAGCAAAACAGCCTCGATGGTTTTGGGCGGTTCCGGAGAGCCGAACTCCCGGGTTCCATGATGACTGACAATCAGGTGCTTGAGCAAAAGCACCTGGTCTTCCGGAAAATATTTGATTTCTGAAAGCTTTTCATCCACCATTTTGAGTCCAATCACAATATGGTTCAGCAACCGGCCTTTGTCGGAATAGTCTATCTTGAATTGATATTCAAACTCATCAACTTTTCCGATATCATGAAGAATTGCGCCGGATAGCAGAAGGTCTCGATTGATGCCGCTGTAATGCCCTGCAATTTTATCTGCCAGACTCGTCATTGAAAGGGTATGTTCCAACAGGCCGCCGATATAGGCGTGGTGCATTTTTTTTGCCGCAGGTGCGGTTTTAAATTTATTCACGAATTCCTTGTCTTTAAAGAAAGCGTCGATCAGCGCTTTGAGATAATCGGTGGTTATGGAATTCATGCGTTTCACAAGCCGTTCAAACATGCCCTCAATATCTCGGGAGGTTTGCGGCAAAAAATCGGAAGGATCGATCCTGTCAGAGGGAAAGGGTTCCATAATTTTTATGACAACCTGCAAGGTGCCCCTGTATTCACTGACACTACCGTTTACATGCGCAAAATCCCCGGATGTGATGCCGGCGGCTATCTGATCCACATTATCCCACACCACACCTTTTATTGTTCCGGTTTTATCGGAAAGGGTTATATTTAAAAAATTGTTTCCATCCTTTTTCTGGGACAAAATCTTTTCAGACAACACAAAGATGTCATCCACCCAATCACCGGCTCTGATATCCGTAATAAACTTTTTCTTCATTCAACATACCTCAAGTCACAATTTGAAACCCTCAATATCCCAGCCCTTCAGCTCTTCGATCATGGCGTAATCGGTGGCATCGCATTGGATCGGAGTGATGGAGATAAAATTTTCGTTAAGTGCAGTGCCGTCACTTTCAGGGGTATTAAAGGATGTTTGAGCATCGGTCCCATGCCAGTAATAGGTTCGATTACGGGGATCGACCCTTTTTTCGACAAACTCGTTATAGAGCGATGTTTCCTGCCGGCTGATCCGAACCCCTTGGATATTATTTTTTGGTATATCCGGTATATTTACATTTAAAAATGTTCCAAAAGGGAGCCCTTTTTCATAAACATTTTCCGCCAATATCGCTGTAAAGAGCGCGGCATAACTATAAGCGGAAGTCTTATGTCCCTGTATGGAAACAGAAATTGCCGGCACTTTGTATAGCGACGCTTCTTTGGCAGCAGCAACAGTTCCGGAATAATTGATATTGACCCCGACGTTTGCACCTGGATTAATTCCCGAGATCACCATATCCGGTTTCATCCCGAGGATCTCCATGAGACCTATTTTGATGCAGTCAACCGGTGTTCCGTTTACGGCATATCCCTGACATCCGTTATTGACGGTGATTTTTGTGGTACGAAGCGGTTGATGAAGGGTGATGCCATGTCCCACGGCACTCCGTTCTCGATCAGGCGCAACCACGGTTACAACATGGCGGGAAACAAGCTTTTCATACAGCGCCCAGAGTCCATCCGCATAGATGCCGTCATCATTGGTTAATAAAATATTCATCTTTTGTTTTGAATTTTTGTCATTTGAGAATTCTTAATAATATAAACCTGTTAAACAAATCGATTTCAAAGGAGCTTCAGGTATAATTAAATTTTTGACTGGAAGCTGTCTGAGTGAATTAGGGATCGTTTTGAGAGAACCATAGGTGATTTAACTTTATGGTTGAAAACCCTTGTTAAAGCAGAGCCCTTTATTAATAGTTCGGGCAGGTTCTTTCATTACGAGCCCTTATTCACGAGTTCTTTCAGAAAAAATTTAATTATACCTGAAGCGGTAATGTTTTCAAAAGGCTAAAGTGTTACGAGAATTCTAATTTTTTTTTAAGTTTCGAAAGTCGAATTTATTCACAGAAAAAGCGCAAAATCTTTCTGTAAAAAAATAAAGGCATTTTGAAACTTTGAAACTACATCTTGACTTTTATTATTAAAATGGCATTTATACTTGATATTTTATTCTTATTCAAGATGTTATTGATATGGATCAAAAACTGTACTAAAATTTTTCTGCCAAGGCGGATACAATTGTAAAATTTCCGAGACGTTAATATGAGCCAGTTGCAAAACCCGCGAATTTTGCTGAAAAGGTATGTTGAACACTACAGCAAGACTCCCACCTGCATTGGTTTTGCAGTGTTTTCTATTGCCACCGTCCTTTGTTCCTTAAAAAAATCTAACGTGTTGTGTTCCTCTCGAATCTGTAAGACTGTCCCTGGACTCGGTTTGATCCTGTTCATCCTGACTTTGGTTCTAATCCCTGTTTCAGCAAAAGCTCAACTCAACCCATTCCATGACGATGCGAGCGTGCCGTGGCATATTGTTGCCGATGAGATGAATTACGATGATCAGTTGAAAGTCTATATTGGCAGAGGAAACGTAAACATCACCAAAAAAGATAAAAACCTCAACGCCGATTATGTTCGTTTTAATCAGAACACCATGGATGTTTTTGCCAAAGGTCATGTGGTGATGACGGTGGGAGAAAATATCATCACCGGCACCAGCATGGAGATGAACCTGGATGCAGAAACAGGAACCATTTATGATGGAACCATATTCGTTTATGAAAACCATTTTTATATCAAAGGAGATAAAATACAAAAAGTCGGTAAAGACTCATATACTGCCGAAAAAGCCAGTGTTTCGACATGTGACGGTGATTCGCCGGCATGGAAAATTACCGGCAGAAATCTAAAGGTTACCGTGGAAGGATACGGTACCGTGAAACATGCGGCGCTTTGGGCAAAGAAAGTTCCCGTACTCTATACACCGTATCTTGTATTTCCCGTAAAGCTGAAACGCCAGACAGGCTTACTGACGCCTTTGGTCGGTTATTCAGACCGTAAAGGGGGTGAATATCAACAGCCGTTCTTCTGGGCCATCAATGAGAGCTCGGATGCAACATTCTACTCTCACTATATGGGCCGCCGCGGAGAAAAGCTGGGTCTGGAATACCGTTATGTTTTGGATGAACAATCAAAAGGGACCCTGATGGCTGATTTTTTAGATGACAGGCAGGTGGATGACGGCTCTCCAGGTTCTGAAAAATGGGGATATGAAGGTGACGGCGCATTACGTCCCAATTCCGATCGCTACTGGTTCAGGATGAAAAATGATCAGCCGCTGCCTCACGGGTTCTTTGCAAGGCTCGACATAGACTACGTAAGCGACCAGGATTACCTTCATGAATTCAAAGATGGATATACGGGATTTGATGAAACCGAGAAGTATTATCTCAAAGAATTCGGAAGGGGTTTTGATGCATATGACGATCCCGTACGACTCAACAGGTTCAATATCAACAGAAACTGGCCTCTTTACAGCCTTAACGCCGAGTTGCGATGGTACGACGACGTCATAAAGCGTCGTCAGGAAGAGACGGATACAACCTTGCAGCGGCTGCCGGTGATCACCTTTAACGGCTCAAAACAAAAGATTTCAACATCGCCGTTTTACTTTGACCTTGATTCCGAATACACTTACTTTTACAGTAAAGACGGCCCGAGAAATCATCGGATGGATATTCATCCCAGATTTTATCTGCCTTACAATTTAAGCAACTTTTTCACCATTGAACCCTCCGTAGGTCTCCGAGAGACGGTTTGGCATTTTGATAATCAGGAGTACAGTTCGTCGGACAAAAAAACACTCACCAGAGAACTGTATGATATAAAGGTCGATCTTTCTTCTGAGGTCTATCAAGTATTCAATATAGGGGGGAAGCGTGTTGAGCGGATCAAACATATCATAAGGCCTCAAATCATCTACGACTACATCCCTGAAAAGGATCAGTCTGAATTGCCTTCTTTAGACGGCATCGATCGGATTGGGAGGGTAAACCTGATTACGTATTCACTCACAAACACATTAACATCGAAGTCGAAAAAAAATACAAGGGAAAATAAGGGCCGCCCGGCGGACAAACCGGTCTCCGATAGCGGTTATAAACCGCCAAGGTATGATTACAATGAGTTCTTATGGTTCAAGCTGCAACAAAGTTACGACATCAACAAGGAAAAAGAGGACGATCCGGAGCCGTTTTCCCCGATACACGGTGAGCTCGAACTTTACCCTGTAAGATATTTTTCCGTAAGAGCGGATGCTGACTGGTCACATTATGACAGCAACTTTCGGTCACGAAATGTAGCCGCAACGATTTGGGATATGCGTGGGGACAAGTTGTCTGTTGATCATCGGTATCAACGGGATACCAGTGAGACCATTTACACCAATATCGGTTTAAAGATATCAGACAGACTTTCAGTGCGCGGAGAGCATGAACGCAACATATATGATAGCAAAGACTTAAAATACGGCTTCGGGTTTTTATACGAAACCCAATGCTGGTCATTTGATTTCAATCTCACTAAAGAAGACGAAGATTTGAGCATTATTTTTATGATCACACTTTATGGGATCGGAGAGATTGGGCTAAAATAAAATCAAACTGGACTTATTCATTTAAAGAGAATATATTAGCAGTTTAATTTTCACCGGACAATATCTCTTTTAACAATTTTTCCGACCTGCGGCGCTGTACCAGCATTGCTGAAAATTAGAAACGCAAAACTTGAGCCTCAAGATAAAATGACACTATCAGAACTTAAATATTCATGGTATGTCCTGCACACAAAAAGCAGGTTCGAAAACGTGGTCAACGAAGGCCTGGTCAAAAAATCCATGGAGGTTTTTCTGCCCAAAGTTCAGGTCAGAAGCAGGCGTCGTGACCGGAAAGTGATGATCAGAGTTCCACTTTTTCCCGGATATCTGTTTGTGAAAACCAATTTGGATCCGGTCGAACACCTTGAAATTGTAAAAACAGTCGGGGTCGTTCGCTTCATCGGCAACAAAGAAGGCCCGGTTTCTGTTCCTTCAGATACCATAGACTCATTAAAGATTATGGTTAAGGGGGACAATACCATTACCACAGGCAGTCGTTTTAGAAAAGGGGATAGGGTTATCGTCGTTCATGGATCATTTGCCGGTGTCATCGGTACATTTGTTCGATACAGGGGGAAAGAACGTGTGATCGTAAGCATCGAAGCACTTGGACAGTATGCAGGTGTGGACGTGAGTGAAGAGGATATTGAGATACTACCGGGAATATTATCATAACCACTTGACTTGCTGCATATTTGCATTTTATAAAGTTGACGGCTTGGTAAAAAGTCCAACTTCTGCGTTGCGCTGCATTCCTCGTAACTGCGGCGTACGATAAGTACGCCTCATTCCTCGGAATTTGCGATGCCTTTTTATCCCGCTGGTGTTATGCGGGGGAATTTGAAGTTTTTTACTTTGCCGTCGGTTTTGACTTTTTTCGAAACCAGCAAATTTAGGTTTTGACATTTAAAGGTTTTGCTGTAAAAATAACGTATTTAATTAACTTTAGAAAATACAAGACGTTAAATTGTCGCCAGATATTGTAAGGAGGAGGATATATGAACAAATTGGAGCTGATTTCCGCTTTGAAAAACGAAGCAAACATTTCTAAAACAGAAGCGGCAAAAGTGGTCCAGGTGTTTTTCGATAACATGGCAGATGCCATGGTAAAAGGTGAACGCGTTGAAATTCGGGGCTTGTGCAGTTTTTTTGTTAAAAACTATAAAAGCTATACCGGAAGAAATCCTAAAACCGGGGGAAAGGTCCAGATTAAACCCAAAAAACTCCCATTTTTCAAATCCGGAAAAGAATTAAAAGAACGTGTAGACAGTTAAATTTGTGACTGGTTTTCAATCGATGTTTGGATTTGAGTCGATATTGGGTCAAGAAAAGCCGATTCGACTTTTGACGACGCTTCTTCGAAATGAGACCATACCTCATGCCCTTCTTTTTCTCGGAATTGAAGGTGTGGGCAAAAAAACGACAGCTATGGCGACAGCTATGGCGAGTAACTGTATGGGTCATGGGGATGAAAATTTTCCTAAAGAGAGAAAAAATCGAGCTAACCGTAGCACGATTCAGGAAATAACCACAAAAAGCGGAATTTGTGGATGTTGTAAATCATGCAGTAAAATCAAGTCCGGTAATCATCCGGATATTATCCTGGTCAAACCGACGGGTAATTTTATCAGGATTAATCAAATACGTAATCTTTGTAATACCCTCACCATGAAGCCATATGAGGCAAGATTGCGTGTGGTCATTATAAGCGATGCTCAGGCGATGAATCCTGCAGCAGGTAATGCCCTCTTAAAGATGTTGGAGGAACCTCCGGCCCGAACTGTTCTGATACTTACTGCCGTGCATACATCCGATCTTCTTCCCACGATCGTTTCACGCTGCCAGCATATTAGATTTAGCCCGATTCCCCAAAGTCACATCGAGACATTGCTCGTCGATAAACAAGGTGTCAGTCACGATGATGCCAAGATAATTGCGATTATGGCAAACGGCAGTATCTCCAAGGCCCTTTCCATGATGCGCCACATAAATAAAATAAACTGGATCAAGCGAAGGGTCTGGCTGCTAAACAGCGTCGAATCATTATCTTTAATGTCTATCCCTTCGCGCTTGGCATTTGCAGAAAATCTATCGAAAAATAAAGAAGCCCTTGCCGACTCTTTGGAGGTGATGAAATCCTGGTTCAGAGATCTTGTTATCTGTAGATTTCATCCAGCACAAATCATGAACAAAGATTTGAGAGAAAAAATTCAACAAAATTCCAAAAAGATGGCCGTTACGTCACTTCTTACAAAGATAGACGACATTCAATTGGCACAGAAAAATATTCAGGCCAACACCAATTTGCGACTCACGTTGGAAGTTTTGATTATGCATCTTGCAAAAGTGTGACCTCAATTGAGGTGTGAGTCACAAATTTAAATATAAAACAATAGAAATTAAATATATGAAAAAAGCCGTCGGAATAAGATTCAAACCTGCCGGAAAGGTTTATGATTTTGATAGTGGTGCATTTGTCCTTAATCGAGGAGACCATGTCATCGTTGAAACTGAACAAGGGCTCGGATTGGGAATGGTGGTGGTCCCTCCGGTGCCATACGATCAGTCTGCGGCGAACCAATTGGGAAAGCCTCTTAAAAAAGTGTTTCGTCTGGCAAGCCAGGAAGACTTTTTTCAAAAAGAGAAAAATACCGGGACAGAAAAACAGGCCCATACCTACTGTCTGAGCTGCATTCGGGAACTTGAGCTTAAAATGAATCTTTTTAATGTTGAGAGCTCCTTTGATGCAAGTAAATTGACATTTTTTTTCACATCCGAAGGTCGGGTTGATTTTCGTCAACTCGTAAAAATGCTGGTTAAAAAATTTGGTGTCAGAGTAGAGATGCGACAGGTCGGCATCCGTAACCAGGCGAAAATGTGCGGTGGTATAGGAAGATGCGGGCGTGAAATATGCTGTTCTGCATTTATCGAGAAATTCGGGCCGGTTTCAATAAGAATGGCAAAAGAACAGGGGCTGTCGTTAAATCCCACTAAAATTTCCGGACAATGTGGCAGACTCATGTGTTGTTTAACGTTTGAGCATGAAATGTATAAAAAAATAAAAGAAAAATTTCCCAAAGTCGGGAAAGCGGTTAAAACTAAAGATGGAAAAGGCAAAGTGATACGCCATAATGCGATTCACAATCGCATTTCGATTCGTTTAGAAGATGGTCAGGAAATAGAGGCACGGATCGATGAGATCATAACCTAAACTGAGCGATTGCCGATTTTACCGAATCTGCTGCGTTATGAGACATTTGCAGTAGCAAACTACGGCTGCATGTCTCATGCCTTGCATCTTCCCGAAAGGCGGGATCTTACGACCGGCAAACTCGACAATCGCTCAGTTTAGGTATAAATGAATGAGGGTTGGAGCGTTTTTTTTGTAAAAACTTATCCATGGAGCGATTCAATAAATAAAAACACCCCGATTCTTGAAATAAAAAGCTCGAAACACGGACGTATGCTTGGGAGAAAGAAATGGTTACCCCTTTTTATATAACGACACCGATATATTATGTGAATGCCAGGCCCCATCTCGGGCACGCTTATACAACGATTGTGGCCGATGTTGCCTGTAGATTTCATTCAATGCTCCAGGCACAGAGTTTTCTTCTGACAGGTACCGATGAACATGGCGATAAGGTCGTTCGAGCTGCCAAGAAAGAGAATTTGAGCCCCAGGACCTACGTTGACAAAATAAGCGGGCTTTTCAGAGATCTTTGGCCCGAACTTAATATCAAATACAGTTATTTCATCCGTACGACGGATGCTTCCCATATGGTGTTGGTCAAACAGATCATGCAACAGATCTATGATTCGGGGGATATCTATTTCAGTGAATACCAGGGGATGTATTGCTTTGGGTGTGAGCGCTTTTATATGGAACGAGAATTGGTTGACGGCAAGTGCCCTGATCACGAAACAACGCCTGAACTCATAAAAGAATCCAACTACTTTTTCAAGATGAGTCGCTATCAAGACTGGCTGATTGATCACATTCACGCCAATTCTGATTTCATAACCCCGGAACGCTATCGAAATGAAGTCCTATCCTTTCTCAAAGAGCCCTTGGAGGACCTCTGCATATCCAGACCTAAAACGCGCCTGAAGTGGGGGATAACACTGCCCTTTGATAGGGAATATGTCACTTATGTATGGTTTGACGCGCTTTTAAACTACGTTTCAGCCCTAGGATATCCGGACGGCGATCGGTTTAAAACTTTCTGGCCCCATGCCCGGCACATTATCGCCAAGGATATCTTGAAACCCCATGGCATTTACTGGCCGATCATGCTCAAGGCGGCAGGAATTCCAGTATACAAGCATTTGCATGTCCATGGGTACTGGAATATCGAACAAAGCAAAATGTCCAAAAGCATCGGGAATGTCGTAGAACCGCTTCAACTTAAAAATGTTTACGGTCTCGATGCGTTTCGATTTTTTCTGATGCGAGATATGACCTTCGGACTCGATTCCAATTTCAGCGAAGAAGCGTTGATACAACGAATTAATTCTGATCTTGCGAATGATCTTGGAAATCTATTCAGTAGAGTTATTGCAATGGTCCACAAATATTTTTCCGGAGTCGTTCCTGAAATTGATGTTAAGATGGAAAGTGAATTAGACCTCGGTTTGGAATCAGAGGCATTAGACACCATTGCCAGATTCGAAAAACATATGAACAGATTTGCCTTTAACAAAGCGATCACGGCAATTTGGGAATTTATCAACCATATGAACAAATATATTGACCTTACGGCCCCCTGGGTGCTTGCGAAGAAAAAAACCAGCCGCAAACAGCTTGAAGTCGTCATTTACAACCTCCTTGAATCACTTAGGATAATATCTGGCCTCATCTATCCAATAATGCCGGATACTGCGGAAACCATGCAAAAACATCTCGGTATTGATGCAAAGAAACAGTCTTTTAGTATTGATATCCTTAAAAAGTGGAAAACGCTGATGCCCGGAACGAGGGTGCCGAAATCAATTACGCTTTTTCCAAGGATCGATCTTGAAAAAGAACCTGTGACATTACCTGGAAAAAAGGATAACAGAGATATGGCGCTTAACGGTAAACCCGAGATAACTCTTGAAGAATTTAGTAAAATAGATCTCAGGGTTGCCACCGTCATTCATGCCGAGGCGCTCCCTCGGGCAAAAAAATTGTTAAAGCTTGAAGTTGACATGGGGGAAAGACGGACCATCGTGGCCGGTATATCGGAGACCTACTCTCCAGAAGATCTGGAAGGGAAGCAGGTTGTTGTCGTTGCGAACCTGAAACCAGCCAAATTGATGGGGATTCTTTCTAATGGAATGTTGTTGGCTGCTGTTGAAAAAGATAGCTGTGCGGTTGCAATTTTGGATAAAAAAGTGACGCCAGGTACGTCTCTTAGTTAGTGCTCATTTCTGAATTGAACACCCTTTGCGTTCATTTTGAATTTATGTATGGACACTAATTAAAGCCCAAATTGAGCGTTTCAATAATGAAAAGGTTAAAAAACTATAATTCAAGCAAGGATGTGAAACTTAAGTTATTATAAGTAAATATGATGCTTCGAAGAATCAAGACGGATACGGCGACTCCTGAAAAGCCGAGCTGGCGGGAATATCAAGACGGCCTGAAATGGTCCGCAGCAAAAAAAAAATCATAAATGCTTTCCTTAAGTATTCTGTTTTGGCTTTTCTTTTGTTTGTTGCGGGTTACGGGATAACCAGCGGTCTTGGCGGGAAATCATTTTCCCATTTAGCAACAGAGTATTTTTCATCATCCAATGATGGTCATTCCTTCGACAAAAAAACCGTTCAGGCCCTTCTGAATGATGCATCTTTTGTTAATTTGAAAAAGAAAAGTTTCGATTTTGCTTCAAACGATCATAAATTCAGGGTGGAGACCAGTCTTAACATTGAACTGCAAAATTACCTTTTATCAAAGCTTAACACCTCTACCGCACGATACATTGGAATTGTGGCCATGGATCCGGCTAACGGCAAGATTTTATCCATGGTGAGTTTTAATAAAGTCGATCCGTCCGATAACCCGTGCCTTGATAGCAGGTTTCCGGCAGCGAGTATCTTTAAGATTGTTACCGCATCTGCGGCGATTGAAAAATATGGTTTTAGTTCAAACCATGTATTTACATACAACGGCATGAAACACACGCTATATAAGTCTCAGCTCAAAGAGCGAAAAAACCGATACACCAATCGGATCACATTTAAGGACGCCTTTGCCCAGTCGGTGAATCCTGTGTTTGGGAAAATCGGTTCCCTTTACCTCGGCAAAGACACGCTAGAAAAATATGCGAAAGCATTTGGTTTCAACCGAGACATTAATTTCGAAATTATAGTTGATCCCAGTTGTGTCGCTTTATCTAATAAGCCCTACCAGTGGGCTGAGATTGCCTCTGGATTTAATAATAAAACAAAAATATCTCCCCTCCACGGGGCAATGATGGCTTCGGCTGCCATCAATCAGGGGCAAATTTTGGAACCTAGTATCGTCAATCGGATTGTAGACGATAAAGGACGCATCATTTACAAGGGCAAATTGGTCCCGATGAGTCAGGCGATGGCCCCGAATGCTTCCCAGACACTGAATCGTCTGATGGAAAATACCATAAAAAGTGGTACGGGAAGAAAAGCTTTTCGACGGTACCGAAGAGATAAAATCCTCTCAAGGCTTAATATCGGCGGTAAAACCGGCTCCATCGACAATAAAACCCACGATGCACGGTACGACTGGTTTGTGGGCTTTGCGGAAGAAAAGAAAGCGGGGAAGAAAATTGCCTTGTCCGTTATTGTGGCCCACGAAAAATACATCGGACTTCGCGCGAGTTATTACGCACGTATTGCGATGAAGAAATATTTCAAGGATACATTTAAAAAAAACCGAGACCTTGCAAATAAAGCAAAATGAGTTGCATTTATTTTTATATTGAAAACCTGGTCCTTCCATGCGATTCGGGATCTTTGATGGGTCATGCCTTTCCAGTAATGCGGGAGTCAGAGACAGATGGTTCTGCCTTGGAGTTTTGTGTCTAAAATTACAAATTCCAAGCACCAAATGCCAAATAAATTTCAAATTCCAATATACAATGACCAAAACCTTCCAGCACGAGCCATTGTTTGGATTTTCGAATTTTGGTCATTGGGAATTGTTTGATATTTGTGATTTGATATTTGTAATTTCAATAATTCAATGAACTCCAACAAAGCAAATGCCCTTTGGGGAAACCAAAACTTGTTCTTCTGGGATAGAATTTTTACTTATAAATAATTCAACAAGGAGATTCATCATGCCGGGCTTTGAAATATTTGGGGACGAAGAGCGCAAAGAAGTTCAAGATGTCCTTGAGACGGGTGTGTTGTTCCGTTATGGTTTCGACGGCGTCCGAAAAGGACACTGGAAGGCAAAAACATTTGAATCTGAACTGGCAAACCGGATCGGTGCCGGGTATTGCCATCTCAGCTCAAGTGGTACCGCAGCGCTTCGTATTGCACTTGCAGCATGCGGGATCGGTGCCGGAGACGAAGTTATCGTCCCGCCCTTTACGTTTATCGCAACCATTGAAGGGATTTTAGACGCCGGTGCAATTCCTGTTTTTTCCGAGATTGATGAAACACTTTGTCTGGACCCCGAAGCCATCGAATCCGTTATTACCCTTCGGACAAAGGCTGTCATGCCGGTCCATATGTGCGGGGCCATGGCACATATCGAAGAGATACGAAGTGTTTGCAATCAAAAGGGGCTTTTATTGATTGAAGACGCCTGCCAGTCCCTGGGCGCTACGTTTAACGGAAAATCGCTGGGTACATTTGGCCAAATGGGTTGTTTTTCATTCGATCCGGTCAAAACGATCACATGCGGTGAAGGCGGTGCCGTTGTCACCGATGATAAAAAGCTTTATACTCTTGCAGATGCATATGCCGATCACGGACATGACCACATCGGCAATGACCGAGGTTTCGAAGACCATCCAATTTTGGGAACAAATTTTCGTATCAGTGAGCTGAATGCAGCCGTTGGACTGGCCCAGCTTAAAAAGCTCGATGTCATCCTGGAAAAACAAAGGTTGCATAAAAAAGCCATCAAAGATGCTCTGGCCGGGTTTCCTGAAATCAGTTTTAGAAATATCCCCGATCCCAAAGGAGACTCAGCGACATTTCTCTCTTTCTTTCTGCCGGATGAATCTCAAGCCAGAGAGGCGGCAGCGTCTTTGGGGAACGCAGGTGTTGACTCCTGCTTTTACTGGTATGATAACAACTGGCATTATATCAGGCAATGGGATCATTTCAAAGCACTCAAGTCTCCCGCCAGGCTGCCGATAACTCTAATTGAAGCGTTGCCTGAATATGAAAAGATGCAATTCCCCAGGTCTGACCGTATTATGGGCAGAAATATATCCATGTTGATAAAACTATCCTGGACAAAGGAGGAGCTAACTCAGCGGATAGAAAAAATAACAGGTGTATTTAAAAATAGGTAATGGGTGATGGGTAATAGGTGATAGGGTATATTTTCATCAATCGATTGCTCCAATTCGCCAATCCCCAGATAATAAAAGCCCAATTTATTCACACATCGAGATTATAGATTTTTATAACCCATAACCCATAACCCATGACCCATAACCCATAACCTATAACCCATCACCTGGGAGTCTTTCTATGTATCGAAATTTCAAAATGATTTCTTATGTCGTTTTTGGTCGGGGATGTTTTAACCAGTTGGACGGTATCCTTGCCAAGAAACGAAGATCAGGCGATTCTTTTATGGTCTACATGGTGGACGATGTTTTTCAAAATAGCAGTTTAAAAAACAGAGTGCCGGTAAAAAACAAGGATCAGCTCATATGGGTCAACGTTGATGATGAACCCAAGACAACATATGTTGATGCGTTGACCCAAAAGATAAAAGATTTTTCTCCTCGATTACCTGACGGTATTATCGGAATCGGCGGCGGCAGCGTTATGGATATGGCCAAAGCGGTTTCTTTGATGCTTACAAATTCAGGTTCTTCTGCAGATTACCAGGGCTGGGATCTTATAAAGAATGAGGCGGTATACCATGTGGGTATCCCTACCTTATCCGGAACCGGTGCGGAAGTGTCCCGTACAACCGTTCTTTCAGGTCCTGAAAAGAAGCTCGGGATCAATTCCGACTTCACCGTATTCGATCAAATTCTTCTTGACCCCGAATTGATTGCAGAGGCACCTAAAGATCAACGCTTCTATACAGGAATGGATTGTTATATACACTGTGTCGAATCTCTAAACGGCACATACCTCAATGCATTCAGCAAGGCGTACGGTGAAAAAGCTCTTGAACTCTGCAGAGAGGTGTTTTTAGGCGATGGTCCGGACAGCGACGACAAGTTGATGATGGCTTCCTATTGCGGCGGTATGAGCATTGCCTACTCACAGGTGGGGATATGCCATGCCCTTTCATATGGTCTTGGATTTGTATTGGGAATTCATCACGGGGTTGGCAACTGCATCGTCTTTGACTACCTTGAAGACTATTATTCCCAAGGGGTTCGCGAGTTTCGTGAAATGATGGAAAGGCACGATATTCATCTTCCACGAAATCTGGTGGCCGGTGTTGAAAGCGATAAACTGGAAAAAATGGTTGATGTTGCCCTTGTTTTAGAACCTCTCTGGGAAAACGCCCTGGGTACTGACTGGAAACAGATAATGACACGGGATAAAATTAAAGAATTGTATCAGAAAATGTAATTTAGTGATTTGTGTTTGACGATTAAAAGACAATAGCATTATAATTTACATTTAAAAATAGACAAAATATTAAAATCCAAAACCTAACATTGGAAACATTCATTCAATTGACAACAAAAATATTTCTTAAATTGAAAAGGTTATGCCACCCAATTCTGGATGGTCTTCTTGCCGATGTCTATTTCGGAAAACACATGACCAGCGTGCCGAATCATTCCGTTGTATTTTTCCCGTGCCAGGAGAACATCCTGTGTTGCGGAATAACGGGGATTGTTTCATTTAAGAATATAAAAGCGGCGGATGATCATGCGGATCTTGCTGTTTTGAACGGCATGTTTGAGAGACTTGAAAATCGTCGGTTCGAAAACTGCAAGCAGAATAATTTGCATTTAAAAGACCATTATCTGGGTGGCAAGGGGCATGTCGATTCTCTTTTTCAGGCTGTTCGTACGTTAAAACGTAATGGCGCTTTTTACGATTTTTTTACAGATGAAAACAGCCAAAATGAACTTTCAGGTGTCGCCCAACGTCTTTCAAATATCGTTGATTCAGAATCGAAATATTTAGCTGATCATATGGGGCATCTCGATTCTGAAGAAGTGGATATTTTGATCCACCGCATTGACAATTTAAAAGATATTGCCTGGTGTCTTGCTTCTGAGATTGTCGGTAATATTCAAAAGATTAAAAATTTATTGGGACACGAAAACAAAGATCCCAACACCACCATGGTCAGTATCTTCAAGCAGATCAACTCCGTATTGAACAGTATTGACCGGCTTGAGGTTCGAGGCCGTGATTCGGCAGGGATCTCCATGATGTTTATTCTCGACGGCAGCGAATATGATCGTTTTAAAAAAGCCTTGGGAAAAATGAATCTTGTAGATCAATTAACAAAGCGGACGGCCCAGGACGTTCTTGTTAACTCGGGTATAATCATCAATGAGACAACGGATGAAAATAACCGGAGACGTGTTGCTCTTGCCCTGACGTATAAAGTCGCAGCAGAAGTGGGGCGTCTTGGAGACAATATTCTTTTTATACGCAAGCAAATTGAAAACGATAAGATTCTGCAGAAACTGGTTTCGTTTTCCCATAAACACTTCACGATTTCCGCTCATACCCGATGGGCTTCTGTGGGTGCCATCAGTGAACCGAACTGTCACCCCGTCGATAACAAACTCTCGGGAGATAATATTCAACAAAACGGCATTATCCATGTGTGCCTGAACGGGGATATCGATAATTATCTTCAATTGAAAAAAGAATATGAAAGAAATGGTAGTTTTATACACCAGGATATTACCACCGATACCAAGATTATTCCGCTTCAAGTAGGAAGGTATGTTCAACAGGGTTTTGATGTAGAAGAAGCTTTTCGTCTGGCGGTGAATGATTTCGATGGGTCGCATGCCATATCCATGCATACCGATCTTGACCCCGGCAGGATTTTCCTGGCCCAGAAAGGCAGCGGGCAGGCCATCTTTGTCGGTATTTCAGAGGATCACTATGTTCCTTCTTCCGAGGTTTACGGTCTGGTTGAAGAAACGCCCTATTTCGTCAAAATGGATGGGGAAAAAGAGGTACAAGGGAAGAACGATTTAACTCAGGGCCAAATTTTTATCTTAAACCAAGAATCCCCCGGAGGAATAGACGGTATTACAGCCATGTTTTATGACCGAACGCCGGTTATCCTTAATGAAAAGGACATAAAGCATACCGAAATTACTTCAAGAGACATCGACCGCCAGGATTTTCCCCATTATTTTTTAAAGGAGATTTCAGAAGCGCCGATTTCTGTAGAAAAAACCCTTCAGAACCGCTGGAAAATCATGCATGATGATATGAACCGATATGCGATAACCCTGGATGAAACCATTTTCCCGGAAACCCTGCAACAGGCGTTTCTTGATAAAAAGATACGACGCATCTTTTTTGTCGGCCAGGGGACAGCCGGTGTGGCTGCACTGGCATGTTCAGACATTCTGAATTACTATATGGATGATCCGTTCTTTTATATCGGTGCACTGAAAGCATCGGAACTCAGCGGATTTAAACTGAGTGAAAAAAAGAAAACAAACATGATGGCAGACGCCCTTGTCATTGCCATAAGCCAGTCCGGAACAACAACAGATACCAATCGTGCCGTTGAAATGGTAAATGAACGGGGTGCCTATACCCTGGCCATCGTTAACCGAAGAGATTCCGACATTACTTTCAAGGTGGACGGCGTTATGTATACCAGCAGCGGCCGTGATATCGAGATGTCGGTGGCTTCCACAAAGGCGTTCTATTCACAGGTCGTTGCCGGCGCAATTTTAGGACTTAAAATTGCCGGACTTAAAAAGCAAAGACAGAATGACTTTATTTCAGAGGAAATAAAACAACTTCTCAAGCTGCCCGATTACATGAGAACGATTCTATCCATGCGAAACCGGATTGGGGACTCTGCCAAAAGGCTTGCGACAATCAAGACATATTGGGCTGTAGTGGGCAGCGGACCCAATAAGGCGGCGGCGGATGAAATCCGGATCAAACTGAGCGAACTGTGTTATAAAACGATTTCTTCGGATTTTATTGAAGATAAAAAGCATATCGATCTTTCTTCAGAACCCCTGATTATCGTTTGTGCGGCAGGCGCAAGGGGAACCGTTATCGGTGATATCATAAAGGATACCGCAATATTTCAGGCCCATAAGGCAGTACCGGTGGTTATTGCCGATGAGGGTGAAAACAGATTTGAACCTTATGCAGCGGATGTCTTTCATGTTCCATTGATCAGTGAACATTTTTCGCCCATTTTAAACACGCTGGTGGGCCATATCTGGGGATACTATGCAGCCGTGGCTATTAATGAGGCTTCACGGTTCCTTTACGCCTTCAATAAAGATATTCGAGACATAGTGGATGATTATTCAAGAAAGAAGATGGACGTTTATGAACTTGTCTTGGGAAAATCTTTTCGGGAAAAAATCGCTGTGTTCTATAAAGAATTCAGAAAAAGAAAAGCTGCCAGCGGTTTTCCAACGGCTATGGGACTCGAGATGGCGGCAGATCTGACGCTCTTGCTTAAATATTTATCGGGTCGCCTGCCGATCTCTGATTTTGAAATCGATTTTGGAAAAAAGGGTACGGCCTTGAACATGCTGAACAAACTGTTTGAGTGTCTGGGAGAATCGATTAACAGCATGTCTCGCCCTGTGGATGCCATCCGGCACCAGGCCAAGACCGTTACTGTGGGGACAAGCCGAATCAGCGAAAAGCTGGAAGGTATACTGTTCGAAACATTGGTTGAATACAACATCAGCACTCCCCAGCTTATTAACAGGAATATTCTCGTCCTTAAACATCTGCAGGAGATCGTTGACGATATTCAAGGGGCCATTTTGTATAGAATCGCCGGTTTGAATGTTCTCGGTGAACCGACAGAAAGAACAACCATTGAAATCATTAGAAAAGAAGGTGTGTTAAAACCGATTCCGTCCCGTGTCGAATCTGACAATTTGCTCAAAGGAACCAAGAGAATTATTGTTCAGGAAGGGAATGTCTATATCGGTATCGGCCGAAAAGATGACCGCAGCATTATCGTTATTCCAATTATATCCACTTCTCATGATATGCCGAATATTATTGAAAATATTTTGCTGTTGAACATATCTTTCAGAGAAAATGTGCCGCTATCCGTCAAAATAAAGGCCCTTGGAGGGAAATATGAACGGATTAAAAATATTGTTCAGGAAAGCAGTGTGAAGTGGGATGATCAGCATCTTGAACTTGTGGAGATGAAGGCACTTTTTGGAATATCGGCAGAAAAGATTGGTGACTTTATCGTATCTCGTGTCAACCACCAGACAACCTGATGTGGTCTTTATATAGCCATAAAAGCCGGGCCCCCTGGGTCTGGATGCTTTTGTATTTCATAGGCAATATGGTATTTTCCGATTTAGACGAATGGTTTTCAGGTCGATCCAAGTATCATAGACCATAATTTCGACACCATTTTTTAAGACCTGTCTCAGCGTCCTTCCGTAGTCAGGGTCGATATGATCGGCGGGTTGAAAAATTTTAGCGTCCATTCGCTGTATGACATAAAATATCACACAGCGAAATCCCTTGGAAACAAGGGAGGAAAGTTCGACTAGGTGTTTGAGCCCTCTTGATGTAACTGCATCCGGAAAACATGCAACCCCTTCTTTTACGAGAGTGCAGTTTTTAATCTCTACATAGCATCGACTTCCATCTTCACTGCTCAAAAGGATATCGAGCCGGGTATTATCGGAGGTTTTAACCTCTCGGGCAATATTGTCATATCCATTGAGATCTGATACCAGACCCGCTTCAATGGATTCTGCGACCAGCCGGTTAGGGATCAACGTGTTGATACCGACTATCGATGCGGGCATTTCAATGAGTTCCCACGTGTATTTCAGTTTTCGTTTGGGATTATCATGAAAGGACAGATAAACCGGCCGTCCGGGTTCACAACATTCTTGCATGCTGCCCGAATTGGGGCAGTGGGCGGTAACCAATTCACCATCGACTAATTTTACGTCCGCCATAAAGCGTTTGTATCGTTTAACAAGGACACCCGGTATCAGCTTGGGCCAGACCAGACCTCTTGATGGAGTTGAATTTTTGGTTTTTTTCATGAAAGCACATCCCCTGAAAACATATCTGAACATGTATGCCCAAATCATATAAAATGCAACGCTATAGCTTTTTTTAAGACATTGCCGCTTTTCTAAATCCATGGAGCGACTATTTAGAAAAATCCCTTGGCCCTTCATTTATTTGCTTATTCGCAAGTGGATGTTTTGAAAAATGTATCTCAAATCGCTATGAATATTGTTGAAAATATCTATCTTGTCTGTTAAATTGCATCTTTTGAAGATGTATCGTCAAAGATGCAACACATTAACATTTTATAAAATTTCTGCTATCTTAACAATTATAAATTTACAGGAGAAGGGAAATGCCGGATAAAAAAGATTTTGTTATCAAAGACAAGAGGATGTTTGGAAAAGGGGATGAGGACCAACCGATCAAAGAAGAGACGGAAAAACCTTTAGATGATGCAACATCTGAAGAATTCGAAAGTGCTGAATCCCAAGAGCAAGAAGCAGAGGACTATCAACTTCCTGAAATGAACTTTGCAACCTTTATTTTCTCTTTAAATCATTCCGTTCTGGTGCACCTGGGTGTCATGGAAGATCCGTCCACCGGGAAAAAGGTAAGAAATCTGCCGATTGCCAAACAAACCATAGACATTCTGGGCATGCTTGAAGAAAAAACCAAAGGAAATTTAATAGAAGATGAAGAGAAAATGCTTAAAAACATTCTTTATGATCTTCGGATGATATATATTAAAGAAAAGGGATAACCCGAATATTTCATGAAAATTTTCGAGAGGTCTTTTTAAATGAACGCCTCGGACATGTGTAATATTCGGTTAACCCACCCATAACTGATGAAAATATTTTCTCCCGCTAAAATAAACCTTTTTTTACAGGTTTTGGGAAAACGGCCAGACGGCTATCATGATCTGATGTCCCTGATGTGCTGTATCGGACTTTACGATACGGTTTCACTAACCTTCGGTGTTAAGAATATCACTGTTTCATGTCATCATCCTGGTGTACCGGAAGATGACAAAAACCTTGCCTTTGGTGCCGCACATCTTTTTCTGAAGACGCTCAACAAAAATGAAGGCGTAAAAATTATCATTCAGAAACAGATACCGGTTGCAGCAGGTCTTGGCGGAGGGAGCAGTAATGCCGCTGCTGTTTTTTTAGGATTAAATCGCTATTACGGTTATCCGTTTTCCACAGAAGAGCTCATGTCCATGGGGCTTTCCATAGGCGCTGACGTTCCTTTTTTTATTTTTCAAAAACCGGCAATCGCTACTGGTATCGGTGAGAAACTGGAGGCTTACCAAAATCTTAAAAACCTAAAGATATTATTGGTTTTCCCTGACTTTAGTGTTTCAACAGCCGATGTTTATAAAAAACTGAATTTGGGATTGACAAAGTGTGAAAAAAAACTTAAAAGTTTCCTTTTGAATAAGCAACGTTTTGATCCAAGATATCATTTATGCAATGATCTTGAAGCGGTTACGGCATCAACATATCCTGTTATAAAAACGGTTAAGGAAGCGCTTTTAAGCCACGGTGCTTTAGGAGCTTTAATGACAGGAAGCGGGCCGACCATATTCGGCCTTTTTTCTGACTCAAATGCAGCCTTAAAAGCCAGTCAGGCGCTTTTTCGAATCCATAAATGGGAAACGCATATCGCCGATATGATCACACAGAATACGGGATATCAGATACAGGATACAAAACATTAGGATTCAGGATTTATAGGGGTAAGGGGCCAGGGAGATAAGATTTGGATACATTGTGTATCTTGCATCTTCCCTTCTGGGGCGTCGTCAAGCGGTAAGACACAGGACTTTGGTTCCTGCATTCGGAGGTTCGAATCCTCCCGCCCCAGCCAGTTTTTTATTCGTTTGGAAATTGCCGAAAAAAATTAATTAAACGGTTTCATTTAAAGAAATGAAGCCCTCAGGATTGCTGAATGGTCAACAAATGTCTGATTTTATAATATTTGCTGGAAACTCAAATCCAGATCTCGCCAAGAAAATATGTGGCTATATTAATGTCCCTTTAGGCGGCGAAAAAGTAAAGAGATTCAGTGATGGAGAAATTCAGATCGAAATCGATGAAAATGTGAGGGCTAGAGATATTTTTGTCATCCAGTCCACCTGTTCTCCTGTGAACGAAAACCTGGTTGAATTGCTGCTAATGATCGATGCCTTCAAACGGGCTTCGGCTGCCAGCATTACAGCGGTGATACCCTATTATGGGTATGCCCGCCAGGACAAAAAAGTCGCCCCCCGTGTCCCCATCAGCGCAAAACTGGTGGCGGATATGCTGACGGTTGCCGGTGCTACCAGAATTATTACAATGGATCTACATGCAGGTCAGATTCAGGGCTTTTTTGACATTCCGGTGGACAATCTCTTTGCTGCCGCGGTTCTTATCGATTATATCAGGGACAATTTTAATAATAACCTTGTGATCGTTTCTCCGGATGCAGGTGGTGTCGAAAGGGCCAGAGCCTTTGCAAAACGCCTTGACGCCGGTCTTGCCATCATTGATAAACGTCGGGAAGCCCCAAATAAAGCCCAGGCAATGGCTGTCATCGGCGATGTTACGGGAAAGACCGTGGTTATTCTTGACGATATGGTTGATACTGCCGGTACGTTGATTGAGGCCGCAGAAGCGATTATGAGAAATGGTGCCAAGGAGGTCCATGCCTCTTGTGCACATCCGGTTTTGTCCGGTCCATCTATTGAGAGGATTGAGGCGTCACCACTGAAAACATTGGCTGTAACAGACACTATCCCATTAAGACAAAATGCCAAAACCTGTAATAAAATAAAGGTACTTACCATTTCCGAGCTGTTTGGCGAAGCGATTATTCGCAGTTTTAGAGGTGATTCGGTGACGTCTCTCTTTGTATAAAGTTTTTTATGGAGGATGATATATTTTGGAATTAATAGAGATTAAAACGAAAATAAGAACCACAACCGGTAATGGTCCTGCACGAAGACTCAGAATGTCAGGACAGATTCCTGCCGTACTTTACGGCCCGAAAACAGAATCTGTTTTGCTTTCTGTGAACAAAAGTGATCTCGAACTGCTTTTTAAGAAAGGCGGGATCGGCCAGGTTGTTTTGAACCTTGTCATTCAAAAGAACGGCGAAACAACGACCCGGCCTGCAATGATAAAGGAGCTTCAGACCCACCCGGTTTCCCGAAATTTCATACATATCGACTTCTATGAAATCAAAATGGATCAAAAGATTACAGCAAAAATTCCTGTTGTTACGACAGGAACGGCAAAAGGCGTAGAACTCGGCGGTATAGTTCAGATCATAAGGCGTGAACTCGAAGTGGAATGTCTACCCTTGGAAGTGCCGGAGTCCATAGAGATTGATATTAGCGATCTTGATATCGGAGATTCCATTCATGTGGGAAAAATCCACCTTGAAGGTGGAATTGAATTTCTTGAAGAAGATGATTATACGGTGGTAACCGTCGTCAGTCCGAAGATGGAAGAAGAAGAACCGGAAGAGGAAGAGGAGATCGAAGAGGAAGACGCTGAAAAAGAAGAAGGAGAAGCGCCCGAAGCCGGAGACGAAGAATAGTTTTTACAGGTATTGTTTATGCCGCAAAGACGATTACGCTTGGTGGTTGGACTGGGGAACCCCGGTGAAGCCTATTCCAAAACACGTCACAATGCCGGGTTTATGGTTGCAGATAAAATTTCAGATGCTTTCTCTATTGACTTTGAAAAAAGAAAGTTTGATGCACGATTCGGCATGGGATCGGTCAATGATGTAAAGATTGTCCTGGCTAAACCCATGGCCTATATGAACAGAAGCGGGCCCCAGGTTCAGAACATCGCAAGATATTTTAGGATATTATGTGAGGACATGTTGGTCGTTCACGACGACATTGACCTTGCTTTTGGAAGATTAAAAATAAAAGAGAAAGGAGGGGATGGGGGACACAAAGGTGTAAGATCAATCATAGATGCCTTTGGCGGAGGTGATTTTACGCGCCTTCGTATAGGTGTCGGGCGACCTGAGGTCGATGGAAATGCTGCTGATTATGTTTTGGGCAAATTTACTTTAGAAGAAAAAAAGGTTTTAAGCCAGATCATTACCGCGGCCCGGGATGCTGTTGTTACGATCCTTTGTAAAGGTACAAAGGAAGGGATGAACAGATTCAATAATAGAAGAATTGTAATTTTAAGCTAAATATTTCAGATGGAGGGAAAATGGAATCTGTATTAAACAATTTACCGTTGTTTTGCACGCTGGTCGGCGTTGTGGGAGTAGTTTTTGCGATTTTGCTGGCCGCTGTTGTAAAAAAAGCGCCTGCCGGAAATGAAAGGATGCAGGAAATTGCCGGCGCTATTAAAGAAGGCGCGATTGCATATTTGAACCGCCAGCTCAAAAGTATGGGTATTGCCGGTATCGTTATTTTTATTATCATCTTTGTCACTCTAGGGGCAAAAACCGCCATTGGATTTCTGATCGGCGCAACGGCATCATTTGTTGCAGGGTATATCGGTATGCGGGTGTCGGTAATCGCCAATGTCAGAACAGCGGAGGCAGCCAAAAAAGGGCTTGGGGCCGGACTTTCTATGGCCTTTAAAGGCGGTTCTGTTACCGGTATGATCGTGGCCGGCCTGGCACTTACATCCGTAGCCGGGTACTATACCGCAACCCATGACGTTATGGCCCTGGTCGCCCTTGGTTTTGGCGGCAGCCTGATTTCGATTTTCGCACGGCTGGGCGGCGGGATCTTCACAAAGGGCGCCGATGTTGGCGCAGACCTGGTCGGTAAGGTTGAGGCCGGTATCCCTGAAGACGACCCCAGAAACCCGGCGACGATTGCCGACAATGTGGGTGACAATGTGGGTGACTGCGCCGGTATGGCCGCCGACCTTTTTGAGACCTATGCAGTTACGGCGGTTGCCGCCATGCTGATCGGTCATCTTCTTTTCCCGAAGGTCCCCATGGCAACAGAATTCCCGCTGGTGCTCGGTGCCATCTCAATCGTCGCTTCCATGATCGCTGTTTTCTTTGTCAGACTCGGAAGCGGCGGATATATCATGGGTGCATTGTATAAGGGGATGTTCGGCGCTGCTATCCTGGCGGCTATTGCGTTCTTTTATGCCTCCACAAAGTTCATGGCCGGGTTGGGCGACATTTCTGCCATGGATATTTACTATTGCACACTTATCGGGCTTATTCTTACCGTTGTCATTGTTATCATCACCGAATATTATACCGGCATTTATTCTCCGGTGAAACAGATTGCACAGGCATCGACGACCGGGCACGGCACAAATATCATTGCCGGTCTTGGCGTGAGCATGCAGGCTACGGCGGCTCCGGTTCTGGCCATCTGCCTGGCGATTTATCTGTCGTTTCACTTTGCCGGACTATACGGAATTGCCATGGCGGCCATGTCCATGCTTTCCATGACCGGAATGGTGATTGCCATTGATGCTTACGGGCCGATTACCGACAATGCCGGTGGAATTGCCGAAATGGCGGAAATGGATGAAAGTGTTCGGGCCGTGACCGATCCGCTGGATGCCGTGGGAAATACCACCAAGGCAGTGACCAAAGGGTATGCCATCGGTTCTGCCGGTCTGGCGGCCCTGGTTCTGTTTGCATGCTATGTACAAGAATTTGCCCTGCAGGCCAAAGAGGGTGCTCCTGTCTTGAGATTCGACCTGTCCGATGTTAACGTGATCATCGGCCTTTTTATCGGCGGGCTTTTGCCTTACCTGTTTGCTTCTATTGCCATGAAAGCGGTGGGAAATGCCGGTGGCGCAGTGGTTGAAGAGGTGCGTCGCCAGTTCCGTGAAATTCCGGGGATCATGGAAGGAACCGCAAAACCGGACTACGGTGCATGTGTGGATATTGTCACCAAATTTGCTCTGAAAGAAATGATCGTCCCTGCACTTCTGCCGGTTGTGGCGCCTCTTATCGTCGGGCTCTTGCTGGGCAAGGTGGCTCTTGGCGGACTTTTGATCGGAAGTATCGTTACCGGTGTTTTTCTTGCCATCTCCATGACCACCGGAGGGGCTGCCTGGGACAATGCCAAAAAATACATTGAAGACGGCCACTTGGGCGGAAAAGGAAGCGATGCCCATCATGCGGCGGTTACCGGCGACACGGTTGGCGATCCTTACAAGGATACCGCCGGTCCGGCCATCAACCCCATGATCAAGATCTTGAATGTTGTGGCACTTTTGATGGTACCTTTCTTGCTGTAATGCAACATTCATAAAAACAGATACAAATTTAAAAGGATCGGCGTAATGATTCGCCGATCCTTTTTTATTGTATTCGCTGGTTGATTGTTTGTAGATTGTATGGTATAGTTTTTGAAAAATTGTCAGAGCGAATAACCTATGTTCCGAGTTGTCGTGGAAGATTGCACTCATATTTTAAATTTGAACTTTCCGCTGCTTGTCGGAACACCGTTGAGTTGTTCGCCTGTGCCGTATGGTGGAAATCCCGCTTGCGGGTATAAGTTTAGTAGCTTTTCGCTTATAAGACCCCGCGGGTTGACATGCGGGAGTTTCATAAAATCGTTACACGATTTTATTAACATTGACCGGTGTTAAAATGACGAAAAAAACAGATAAAGAAGAAACAGATACACCCAAACAAGAGGTGCGGGTATTTAAAGTTGGGGACCTTGCGGTTTATCCTGCTCATGGTGTCGGACGGATTAACTCCATTGAAACCAGAATCGTCAACGGCGAAGAACACGATTTTTATATGATGAAAATCATTGAAAATGAAATGACAATCATGATTCCGACCTGGAATGTTGAACAGGTCGGCCTAAGAGACGTCATTGCTAAAGAAGAGATTGCTAAAGTTTACGACGTTATGAAAAAAAGGGAGGATTCAACCACCGAGACCCAGACCTGGAACCGCCGATATCGAGAATACATGGATAAGATTAAAACCGGTTCCCTTTACGATGTGGCTGAGGTTTACAGGGATCTTTCTCTGCTTAAATTAACAAAAGATCTATCCTTTGGTGAACGCAAGCTTTATGACACCGCTCAAACCCTTTTGGTCATGGAACTTTCAACAGCCAGAAAAACGGATGAAAAGACGATTATGTCTGAAATGGAGATACTTTTTCCTCCTAAAAGTTCCGAGGGCACGGACAATGCCGATACTCCCGAAGAATAACCCGCCTTTTTAGAATATGCACGACCAGAGTGCCTTTACAATTTTTGTTGATCCATCCGAATCCGGAAAGCGTCTTGATCTCTACATCGCCTCTAACATTTCTGATTGTTCCCGTTCTGTTGCAACCCACCTGATACGCAACGGGAAAATTCGGGTTCAAGGGTTGGTGAGAAAGCCCGGTTATCGGGTAAAGACCGGTGATGAGATCTGTGGCTGTATACCGCCTCCTGCGCCTGTTCTATTCGAACCAGAGCCGATTCCCATCGAAATCCTGCATGAAGACGACGATATTATCCTTATTAATAAACAGCCCGGCCTAGTGGTTCACCCTGCGCCGGGTCATCACAGCGGCACACTGGTGAATGCTCTCCTTTATCACTGTCCGAAGCTTGACGGTATTGGCGGCGCACTGCGGCCGGGGATTGTACACAGGCTCGACAAGGATACATCCGGTGTGCTGGTGGTGGCTAAAAATGATAAGGCACACCTTCACCTGTCAAAACAGTTTAAAGCAAGGCAGGTCAAAAAGGAGTACCTGGCCCTTGTTTATGGTAAAATGGAATTGGATTCAGGATCGGTTTCACTTCCCATCGGCAGGCATCCGACAGACCGGAAAAAAATGTCGACAAATAGCAGAAAAAGTCGCGTTGCCGAAACCACATGGCAAGTCAGAGAACGTTTTGAATTGGCAAGCCTCATCAAGGTTGACCTAAAAACCGGCCGGACGCATCAAATTCGGGTTCACTGTGCTGCCATCAGCCATCCGGTTTTGGGCGATTCGGTGTATGGCCCTCGCAAGACAGCAATAAAAAATATATACGGTAAAGATTTATTCAGATCGGTTCCAAGGCAGATGCTCCATGCGTGGCGTATTGGATTCACTCATCCGGTAACAGAAGAGAAGGTTTTTTTTGAAGCTCCCATACCGTCTGATATGCAGGCGCTGATAACAGCCTTACGTTAAATATCTTTTAGAGACTTTTGAAAAGCGCTCCCTTTTGCCCAATCCCGGCATTATCCAGCACATATCTTCCATCGCCCGTGCAGAACCGGATGACTGGCGGTATAATATTGAAGTGAACCTTCACCCACAGAATTCAGTGGTCAATATTTCGATTACGATGATCCGCGTATTGCCGGGCCTGCTTTAAAAACCTTTGGAAAAATTAACTGCTATAAGCGGTCTTTAAACGCTTCGATGGCATCTCGCAGCATACGACGAATAAATACTTCCTTGTCGCCGTTGGCAAGCTGTTGGTAGGAGATGTTGTCGGGATGTGATGCAGACAGTTCGGGAGGGCTTGCTTTGCATGCGGGTTTGATCTTGTCGAAGTTTTGAACCATTTCTACAAGATTGTGTTTTTCACAAGGGAGATGAACGAGCCATTTCAATCGGCGCATCACTTCAAACCGCACCTGATCGGCTAAAAAAAGATGAATGTCCACAACCCGCATTTGTTCTCTGTTTGGAAGATAGTTGAACTTTGTGGCCGGTCCGAAATCGAGGATTCCCATGATGAGTTCATAATAGGCAATGGAGCTGTTTTCTCCGGGTTGGGCAAGGAAATAAAGCGTTTTGTCTGAAAGATCTGACAAACGGGTTTTGAGGCTATAGGACGCTTCGAAGCGTTTTTCCCAGTGTCCAAATGCCCGCTGTTGTAATATTTGAGCTCGATAGGCTTGAATGTTAACGATTTTTGTCATGGAAAATACAGTGTTGGTTGTCGACAAGAATGTCTGAAGTCAAGTAGAGGTATCCAAAGGAGCAATATTCGTTTATGATCGTTTTAATATAACCTTAGCTGAGCGTTTTCAATTAATAAATTTGAAACGCTCAGCTAAGGGCTAAGGGTTAAGCCACATCCTTGTTATAGCAGATCAGGCAGCACTGCAAGCATCGGTTCGATTCAAACAGGGCCTCTTCTTCACTGATAACGAGGTCCGCTTCGACAAAAGACTTGATACGTTCGTCTACCGGCAATTCCGGCATTTTTGTTCTGGCCAGTTTCGTCAATCCGGGAACCGATTCGAAAATGGAGACAGGGATGTGATTCGTAAACAATGTCTTCGCCGGAGGTGTGACATCCTGACCGGTCAAATACATGTGAATGGATCTGGCAGCTCTACGACCGGCGCCGATGGCGGAAACAACGAGATCAGCCCCGGTGGCGGCATCTCCGCCGGTGAAAATATAAGGTATGCTCGACTGAAGCGCGATGGGATCGGCAGAGTCAATGGTATTCCACCGGGTAACTTCCAGATCTTGGTCAAGTCGCTTGCTTTCATCTTTAAAAAAGATATCCGGGCCCTGACCGATGGCGGTGATGAGCATGTCAATGTCCATGATGGTTTCAGAACCTTCAATGGGTACCGGGCTGCGTCTGCCGCTGGCATCCGGTTCCCCTAGCTCCATCTTCAGATATTCCAGTCCGGTAACCTTGCCTTCCTCATCCCCGATAACACGGGTGGGGGCTGCCAGAAATGTAAAGTTTACACCTTCATGCTCAGCAGCTTCGATTTCAACCATGTTGGCCGGCATTTCTTTGCGGGTCCGGCGGTAGACAATGGATACCTCGTCAGCTCCTAGTCGAATCAGGGTGCGCACACAGTCGATGGCTGTATTTCCGCCGCCGATCACTACGCATTTTTTACCGACAAATGGTCGTTTGTCATGGGGCTTTTCCTGCTGCCATAAGGCGAAATTGGTGAGAAAATTGATTCCGGTGTAACAGCCTTCCAAATTCTCACCTTCAACACGCAGGGTGTAATCTTTCCAGGCACCGATTCCTAAAAATACAGCATCAAATCCGGCCGCCATCAACGATCCGATATCAAAGTCTCTACCAAGCACCATGTTGGGTTTATGTTCAACGCCCAAATCAAGAATTCCCTGGATTTCCCAAGCAAGCACTTCTTTTGGGAGACGGTATTCAGGGATACCGTAGCGGATCATGCCGCCGAGTTTCGGCATGGCGTCGAAAATGGTAACTTCATGGCCTAGGCGGCGCAGAAAAAAAGCATTGCTCAAGCCCGCCGGACCGCCACCGATGACGGCGACCTTTTTGCCGGTATCCGGCGCGCAGGAGATGGGCAATCTTTTGCCTGAAGTCATTTCATAATCAGCGGCAAAACGTTTCAGCTGGTTAATGGAGACCGCTTCATCTTCCAAGCCTCGACGGCAATAATTTTCACAAGGATGGGGACAAACCCGCCCACATGCCAGTAACAGCGGATTGCGTTCTCGAATGGTACTCACTGCGCCTTCATAATCTCCGGTTTTGATTTGGTAAATATATTTTGGGATATCAATTTCTGCCGGACAGGTCTGCTGGCAGGGCGCAATGCGGTCATCATACTGGTTGAGATGCAGTAGTTTTTGAGACATGGTTTTAATTTCCATGATGTCTTTGGGGCAGACTTTCTCACAGGCACCGCATCCCACACATTTTACCTCATTGACGACCGGATAGCCATGAGGCCCCATTTTAAGGGCGTCAAAAGCACAGGCCCTGACACAGTCACCCAGACCCAGGCATCCCACCGGACAGACCCTCTGGCCGCCGGAAAGAGAGGCCAATGCCTGACAACTGTTAACCCCCATGTAATAAAATTTGTCGTCGGCACGGTCGCCGCCCGTGCAGGTGTTGTAAGAAATCAGGGCCTCAGCGGTGCCGGGATCGATGCCCATGACGGCGGCTATATTTGCTGCGGATTCAGCGCCGGCAACGATACACACGCTGGGAGGCGCTTCACCGCCCACCACGGCAACGGCGGCAGCCGAACATCCGGCATATCCGCAACCCCCGCAATTTGCGCCGGCGGTAAATCCCTCCACTTCCGCAATCCGAGGGTCTTCATAGACATAAAAAACCTTTGAAGCAACACTTAGTACGACGCCGCATACCAATCCAAGCCCCAACATAAAAAAAAGTGCTGATAACACAATTTCCTCCTATTGATTGTCGATTGTTGATTTACAATTGAAGATTGAAGAAAGAAGGACTTTTTGTTTTATTTAATGGAGCTATCCTGAAATCATCAACCATCAATCATATATCATCAATCAACCATCACCTATCATCTACACCATTCCTTTAAAAGCAAAAAAGGCGAGTGAGAGCATTCCCGCCGTGACCAATCCGATGGACGTGTCCTGAAGCGGCTTAGGTACCCTGGCCAGAAGAATGCGTTCGCGTACACCGGCAAAAAGAATCAGGGCCAAACCAAAGCCTACTGCATAAGCAAACGATGCAACAAGGGCCTGCATAAAGGTATATTCTTCTTTGATATTGATAAGGCAGACACCCATGACGGCACAGTTGGTGGTAATCAACGGCAGAAATATACCGAGTCCGGCATACAGGGCCGGGATGCTCTTTTTCAGAAACATTTCAACAAATTGCACCAGAGCGGCAATGACCAAAATAAATGCGACCGTTCTGAGAAATTCCATCTTAAACGGTGTTAATATAAAGGCTTCGAGAAGCCACGTAATGACGCCGGCAAGCACCAGAACAAAAACAACCGCCATGGCCATCCCCACGGCAGTTTCCATTTTTTTGGACGTTCCCAGAAAGGGACAGTTCCCCAGGTACTGGGCCAGCAAAATGTTATTTACAAATACACAGCTAATGATCAGAAGTATATAATCGCTCATCGATGGTCTCCTATTTCTTTCCCATAAGGTTCATGATGCAAAGCATCAGCCCGAGACAGACAAATGCGCCAGGCGCCTCGATCATGAATGAAAATGGCTGAAATGAAGGACCGAATACCGACGCCCCCCAAAATGTTCCACTGCCGAATACTTCCCTGACAGCACCCAGAGCGCCAAGGGCAAGGGTAAACCCAACGCCCATACCCAGACCGTCCGCCAGTGACAGCACAACACCGTTTTTGGATGCAAATGCTTCGGCACGACCCAAAACAATACAGTTCACGACAATCAATGGGATAAATATGCCAAGGCTGAGAAACAATGGATAGGTAAACGCCTGCATCAACAGTTCAACCACCGTGACAAATGTGGCGATAATGATGATAAAGGCGGCGATCCTGACCTTGGACGGTATGACATTTCGCAATGCCGAAACCAGAATGTTCGAACATACCAGAACAAAGGTGGTGGCTACCCCCATTCCGATGCCGTCTTGTATGGTTTTTGTTACAGCCAGTGTGGGACAAAGACCGAGAACGAGCCGAAACGGCGGTATTTCTTCCCATAAACCTTTTACAAATTCCTGAGTGATCGATTTAGCCATTCTGGTCTCCCTGTTTGGTTTTTACGGCTTTCTTGGAGAATTCTTTTAGTTTTTCAACCAGTTGCGGTTTCAGACGTTTATAGATCGAAGCGGCATCGGTCAGGCCCGATGCGACGCCCCTTGACGTCACTGTGGCTCCGGACAATGCATCCACATTACCGCCGTCAGCCTTGACTTTAAAGGTTTCAATCATAGGTTTTCCCGTGAACTGAGCCACAAAGGCGGGGTCTGTTTTTGCCCGAGATCCGACACCGGGTGTTTCACTGCTTGTCGTGACCCCCACGCCGACAATTTTGTCCGTATTCGGATTGACGCCCACCATTAGGCCGATGTCCCCTCCGAATCCTTTGCCAGAGCTTTCAAAAGCGACCTCATCTTTTTTACCGTCAAATTTACCGACAAAGAAA